>CAWEVD010000015.1:0-152013 GCA_963812485.1 uncultured Acidobacteriota bacterium | reverse complement strand
CAGAATATTTTCTACAGATACTATCGATACCAATCTGGTCGAGTTCCTGGTGGCGCAGGGGTACGATGTATGGCTGCTCGATTACCGGGACAGCATTGCGCTCCCGGCTTCGCAGCAGGAGTCTACGGGGGACCAGGTGGCAACACTCGACTACCCGGCGGCCATTGACACTGTGAGGCGCGCGACCGGTGCCGAGTCCGTTCAGATGCTGGTTCATTGCTACGGCTCCACAACCTTCTTCATGGCGATGCTTGCCGGCCAGCAGCACGTACGGTCCATCGTGTGTTCACAGATTGCAAGCAACGTGATTGCCGTTCCACTCACGCGATTTAAGGCCGGCCTTCACACGCCCAATGTGTTCAAGGAACTCGGCTTCGAATCGCTTACTGCGTACGTTGCTTCCAACAGTGATTGGAAGGCCAAGCTCTTCGATGACGCTCTTCGACTCAATCCGATTCAGTTTAAGGAACTCTGCACCAACCCGGTATGCCACCGCATTACCTTCCTCTATTCACTGCTCTACGAACATGCGAATTTGAACACGCCCACCCACGACGCCATGCATGAACTCTTCGGTATCGCCAACATCGCCTCACTGGAGCATCTCTCGCTTCTGGTCCGCACCAAGCACCTGGTCAGTGCCAAAGGTGAAGAGGTCTACATGCAGCACCTTGACCGTCTGAAGATTCCCATTTGCTTCATTCACGGCGAGTTGAACGATTGTTATCTGCCGATCAGCACTGAACTCACTTTCAACAGCCTCGTCGAAACCAATGGTCCGGGCCTGTATGAGCGACACGTCATTCCGGGCTACGGCCATATCGACTGCATCTTTGGCAAGTCCGCGGCGCAGGATGTCTATCCATACATGCTGGCGCATCTGGAAATGACGGCGACAGATAAGTAGCCCCACGAAAGAGGTCAACATGACGACGGAAACTATCGCACTGCCCAACGCCTTCTCCCGATGGTTCGGCCGGGTTGTGTGGATCGGGATTCTTTTCAATCTCGCATTTGTCGCGACTGAAATCCTTGCGCCAAACCTGGTGAACGTGAACTTCGGCGTGCCGGTCACCGCGGTTACCGTGTGGAACATCGCACATGCCGCGATGGTGTTGGGGCTGACACTGCTCTATATTCCCGCGGCGATCGCACCGCTGCGGTTTCCCGCCTACAGCTGGATGATCGTCGTCTCACGATTTCTCGCCGTGGTCCTGTGGGCCAGCCTTATGCCCTCGACTCCGGGATTCCTCCAGTGCCTGATTGCCGACGGAACATTTGCCGTGGCCGAGGCTATCCTGCTCCAACTTGCGCTGCCGCAAGAGAGCCGCATCGGCTTCCAGAGTATCGGGCGGGGCATCGCAGCGTTCTGGCACTGGCTTTCCGGGAGCCTTGCCCTCGCGTCCGTGAGGATTGGGATTGCAGTGCTGGTCTTGCTCGCGGCCATAGTGGGATACATACTCTGGGATAACCTGCTCCGCGCATCGCCGGACACCTACTACGCCTCCGTGGAAGATCACTTCATGCACGGAGCCATCGGCCTCACCTCGGCAAACCGCGTCCCATACTGGGTTTGGAAGGTGCTTCCGGATATGTTTCCGGAGAAGCTGCCAGGCCCAAACGGATGGGCGTCGCTTGGTCTGATTGTTCCGGATGGCGCGGACTTGCCGGTGGGTTTTGCCAAGCGGAAGATTGGATATGAATCGGTAGAGGCCAACTGCTCGTTGTGCCATACGGCGCAGTTTCGCCGCACGCCAGACAGCAAGCCCGAGATCGCCCTTGGGGGCCCGGCTCACATGCTCGACCTGCAAGGGATGCAGCGTTTTCTCTACGGCTGTGCCGCGGATTTCGATTTACGCCGGATAACGTGATTGCAGCGATCAATAAGATTCACAAACTGGGATTTATCGAATCGATCATTTATCGCACCCTGATTATTCCAGCGACCAAAGAGGGGCTGCTCGAACAAAAGGTGGCCTATTCCTGGCAGGACACTCGCCCGGATCAGGGCCGTGGCCGGACCGACACCTTTAACCCAACCAAGATCAATGTCTTTCACATGCCCGACGACGGCACCATCGGGACCGTCGATCTTCCCCAGGTATGGAATCAGAAGCCACGCGTTGGCATGTACCTGCACTGGGACGGAAATAACAACAACATTACGGAGAGAAATTACGCAGCAGCTATGGCCATCGGCGCTACGCCCCAGTCAGTCATTCAGTCCAGCTTCACGCGCGTGACCGACTTCCTGCTCACATTGCAGCCGAAGCCCTATCCGTATCCCATTGACAGCGCGGCGGTGGAGCGCGGGCGGCCGATTTTTGCGGCGCACTGCGAGGCGTGCCATGCGTTTGGCGGCAACAATACCGGCCAGGTTACCGATATTGCGGCCGTAGGCACTGACCGCCATCGGCTGGACTCGTTCACGCAGGGGCTTGTCGACAGGTTCCACGCCATCGACAGCCCGCCGTTCGCGTTTGATGCTTATCGAAAAACCAATGGCTACGCGAATGTTCCTCTCGACGGCATCTGGGTTCGAGCTCCCTACCTGCACAACGGTTCGGTTCCCAATCTTCATGCGCTGCTTCAGCCAGACAGTGAGCGGCCGTCGACTTTCTATCGCGGCTACGATGTCTACGACCCCGCCCAGATGGGGTTCGTCTCGGATGGGCCGGATGCGCAAAAGGTAGGTTTCCTGGTGGACACCAAGATTCCCGGAAACAGCAATCAAGGGCACAGTTACGGCGTTAACCTCACCGATAAGGAAAAGAACGATCTGATCGAATTCATGAAAACGCTTTAGAGTCAGATTCGGCGCTTGACTCGGGCTGCACACATCGGCGAACACTAGCCGACTCGGGATGCATGGTCCGCAAGGAAATCTTCGGCACCGTCGTGCCCCTTGCCGAGTTTCACGATCTGGATGAGGCCATTGCCTTGACCAACGAATCCGACTACTGATTGACCTCATCGATCTACACGCGCGAATCTCAATGTCGCCCCGCGAGCGTACCGGGAGATTCACTTCCGTGAACCCTACATCAACCGCGAGAACTTCGAGGCCATGCAGGGATTCCATGCCGGGTGGAGAAAAAGCGGAATCGGCGACGCCGATGGCAAGCATGGACTCTACGAATTTCTGCAGACGCATGTCGTCTACCTGCAGCCGCACCGATGATTCTTCTCGTCGCTCAGCAAGACGGACTCCGGCAGCCATTTCGCTCACATCAGAATCGAACCTGCGCGCTGTCGCACCTCGATTCGAACCCTCTAAGAGATTCATTCCACTTCACATGCCCTTCGCAAGTGACTGTAGAACTGGCGTGGAGAACTGAGACTTTTGCCAGTATGCACGCGCGAAGGGAGTTTCCTACCATTCGGTCACTGCTGTAGTTCCGTCTCAGGCCGAGTGGCTGAGTGGGATTGCGCGGTGCGCTGCAGGTTGCGGGAGCCCATGCCAAGGATAGGTTGCGGAACATGCAGATCGATTGCATGAATTACGCATATGAACACGGCATCGACAAGCCCGAGATCGATCAGTGGACCTGGCCGGGATAAATCAGACGTTATGCTTAAAAGGGCAGTGGCCTGCAAAACCGAACACAGGATGCCTGCAGGAAAGGAACACTTCAATGAGCGCTCCAGGTGGTGTCGCACCAAAGAAAGAGCTGAAAATCGACAACAGCAAAACCGCCGCCACCCCAATGACGGTGGAACAACTTGGCGCGCTCATGGAGCAGTATGGCTGCGGCCCAGTTCAGTTTTATGGCGGGGCCACGGCGCTCTACGAGCGTCATCTGATCTTCGACAAGGTCGTATCCCCGGCGGATGCGGATGCACGCGTTCAGTTTGAAGCAATCGCGCGCGCCATTCGCGACGTTCTTTCTCAACGTTGGATCAAGACCGAACAGTCATATAAGAGTGAGAATCCAAAGCGCGCTTACTATCTCTCGATGGAGTTCCTGATTGGCCGTTCACTCACCAACAACATCACCAACTTGCTATTGACAACGATGACGCAACAGGCCGTCCGGCAAAAGAAAGTCGATTGGATTGACTTGCTGGAACAGGAGCCCGATGCCGGGCTTGGCAACGGCGGACTCGGCCGCCTCGCCGCGTGTTTCCTTGATTCCATGGCAACCTTGCAGCTTCCTGCCATGGGATACGGTTTGCGCTACGAATATGGCATCTTCAAGCAATCGATCCAAAACGGCTGGCAGGCTGAGGAGCCCGACAATTGGCTGCGCCGCGTTGATCCATGGGAAGTGCCGCGCCCCCAGGAGGCAGTGGAGGTCAAGATCAATTGCTCCTTCGAACTGCACGGGGGGCGGCTGCAGGTTATTCGAGGCGAGCCATCCAACCTGATCGGAATCCCTTACGACCGGCCCGTGGTTGGGTATGGCGGAAAGAACATCAACACGCTCCGATTGTGGGCGGCCGCTGCACCCAACTATTTCGATTTTCAGAGATTCAGCAGCGGCGATTTTGTCGCCGCATTGGCAGAGAGTCTTGCCGCTGAATCCATCACGCGCGTGCTCTATCCCGACGACTCCACCGACAGGGGACAGGCACTGCGCTTTCTCCAGGAGTACTTCCTCGTCGCCGCTTCGCTTGCCGACCTGGTTCGCCGCTTCCGAAGCAATAACGACGATTGGAACGCGTTTCCGGATAAGGTCGCAATTCAGCTCAACGACACTCACCCTTCATTGGCTGTTCCTGAACTGATGCGTATCCTGCTCGACGAAGCCCATCTTGGCTGGGATCAGGCATGGGACATCACACAACGAACGCTGGCTTACACGAATCACACTCTGCTGCCTGAGGCTCTTGAGAAATGGCCGCTGCCGTGGTTTGAGACCATGCTTCCGCGCCACCTTGAAATCATCTACGAAATCAACCGGCGTTTTCTCGATTCGGTTCGCGAGCTTTTCCCCGCTGACAACGGACGAATCGAGCGTGTGAGCCTTGTCGAAGAGGGCTCGCCCCGCAAAATCCGAATGGCCAACTTGGTGATTGTCGGATCCCACAGCACCAATGGCGTCGCCGCGATTCATTCGAATTTGTTGCGCACCACGACCGTCAGGGATCTATTCGAGATATTCCCCGAACGCTTCAACAACAAAACCAATGGCGTTACCCCGCGGCGTTGGTTGCTCCTCGCCAACCCCGCGCTCGCCAATGTTATAACCGAGGCTATTGGAGACGGCTGGATCAGCAATCTCAGCGAATTGAGCAAACTGAAGCCTTTGGCCGCCGACCACGATTTCTGCGAACGTTTTCGCCGCGCCAAATTTGAGGCAAAGTCCAGTTTTGCCGATTGGCTTAAATCATCCATGGGCCTCGTCGTCGATCCCAACACGATCTTCGACAGCCTAGTAAAGCGCATCCACGAGTACAAACGTCAGTTGCTCGACGCGCTACGCATTGTCGTTCTGTATAACCGGTTGCGCGAGAATCCGCATCTTGCAATGGCGCCCCGAACGTTCTTCTTCGCAGGCAAAGCAGCGCCCGCCTACCGCCTGGCCAAGCTGATCGTCAAGTTCATCAACAACCTCGCGGAGGTGATCGACGCCGATCCCGCTGTGCGCGGCCGGCTTAAGGTCTTGTTCCTGCCTGACTACAACGTCTCCCTCGCCGAGCGCCTCATTCCTGCCACCGATGTCTCAAATCAAATCTCCACGGCCGGATACGAAGCCAGTGGAACGGGCAATATGAAGTTCATGATGAATGGTGCTATCACTATTGGGACGCGCGATGGAGCGACGATAGAGATGGCCGAGGAAGCCGGCGAAGAGAACTTCTTCCTCTTCGGCCTGACTGCGGAGCAGGTTGCC
This sequence comes from uncultured Acidobacteriota bacterium, assembly GCA_963812485.1. GTDB lineage: Bacteria > Acidobacteriota > Terriglobia > Terriglobales > Acidobacteriaceae > Telmatobacter. Next base: position 146,176 of record CAWEVD010000015.1, on the reverse strand, counting down.
GCCAATCGCAATTGGTATAACCCGCAATGGCATTATGACAATGAGCCGGAGACGCGGGCTGCGCTCGATCTGATTTTCTCCGATCACTTCAGCCGCAGCGAGCCAGGCATCTTTGCGCCCCTGCGCGATACGCTGTTGACAAACGGCGATCACTACATGCACCTGGCAGATCTTAAGTCCTATCTGGAGGCAGATCAGCGCCTGGTCGAGTTGTATGGCACTCCCGACGCCTGGACGCTTAAGGCCATCCTGAATGTCGCAAGTTCAGGCAAGTTTTCTTCCGACCGAACCATTGCGGAATATGCCGCCGACATCTGGAAGGTGAAGTCTTGCCCGGTGCGCTAGCGAAGATAATTACAGCAAGTGATGAAGGCCACGGGTGTGGAGTTGTGTTGCTCTTTGACCATGAGGACGACATCCGGCCTGCGCGGGTGATCCGCCTCGATCCGTACGAAAATCGTACCTACTACTATTGGCACGTCTTTGTTCCCGAGGTGCACGCGGGCCAGATTTATGTCTATCGCGTCGACCGTGCGTTCGATCCAGTAAGCGGCCTGCTCGCATTTCGGCGCCTCTGACTTGAACATCCCGTCAGCGCACCTCAGTCTCGCTCTTCTTGGTCATATCAAGGACGAAAAACCCAGTAACGAGGTGATTGTTGCAAAATTCCTGCTGCTCGACGAACAGAATCCTAGCTCAGAGTTGCAGGTCGATCATCCCTCTTAGCTAGTACTTCTGCCAGTTTCTGGCAGCGTCGGGATTCTCTACTTTCATTTGCAGAGGCAGGAAGGATTGCACTCCTGTCAATAAAGTGCCAAGGTCCACCGGAAACCGGTGAACACCCTTTAGAAGCGGAACCTTTCCCTGTAACTGAAAATCCCGTCTCCCAACGATATTCACCCAGGAGCACGAGGATGACGACCCCAAGAATCGGCGAAGAACGTCAAGACTGTTTCGGAGTCAATTTCGACGCCAGAGGCGCACAAACGCCAGATTCCCCAACGAATACCCTTCCGCGAGCAACTCCCCCAACCCACCTTTGAATACAAGTCCGCCATCGGAAGGTGGCTCGCACGTGGCGAGTCTCTGGATGACCACGCTGGTGCCGAGGTTTCAACCCATCCATGGTGGAAGGTCATTTGGCTTACCGGAGTAGATTACTTTTCAACGCTGGGGTATCAACCCGGCATTGCACTGATCGCTGCGGGGGTTGTTGCACCGATTGCGACTCTGATTCTTGTGCTCGTCACCATGCTCGGCGCACTGCCTGTATACATCCAGGTCGCTGGGCGAAGCTTCGCGGGACAGGGTTCGATCGCCATGCTCGAAAACCTGCTTAAAGGTTGGAAGAGCAAGATGCTGGTGCTCGTCCTGCTCGGCTTCGCGGCCACGGATTTCCTTATCACGATGACTTTATCGGCTGCCGACGCCGCAACGCATGCTATTGAAAATCCCTTTCTGCACGGATACCTTGGCGATCATCAGGTTCTTGTCACGCTAGTATTTCTTACATTGCTCGCGGCGCTCTTTCTAAGGGGCTTCCAAGAGGCGATCGGGCTTGCGACATTTGCCGCTATCCCTTACCTCGTCCTAAACCTGATCGTGCTCGGGCGAGGGATGTGGGAGGTGGGGAAACATCCCGCCTTGTTCACAGACTGGCGCTCGATGTTGGCTGTGAAAGGTGACTTATCTCTGGTGATGGTGGGCGCACTGTTAGTATTCCCGCAACTTGCGCTCGGCCTGAGCGGATTTGAAACAGGGGTCTCGGTAATGCCCCTCATCGACGGGGGAAAGGCGGACCTTGGTTACAACCCGCGCCGTGGAGGTCGGCCAACGGGGAGAATCGGTAACACCCGCAAGTTGCTGGTGACTGCGGCTTCGATCATGAGCGTGATGCTGATCCTGTCGAGCTTCGTGACAACTCTGCTGATCAGCCCGGAGGACTACGGGATCGACGGCAAAGCCAGCGGAAGAGCAATCGCATTTCTGGCTCACAAATACATGGGCCCAGGTTTCGGAACTGTCTACGATCTCTGTACGATTTTGATCCTCGGTCTCGCCGGCGCTTCAGCGATGGCAGGACTTCTCCACCTGATTCCTCGCTATCTGCCGCGCTTCGGTATGGCACCGCGCTGGGTAGCCCTCTCGCGCCCGCTCGTGCTCGTGCTATTCGCTATCGACGTTGTTATTACGCTGGTCTTCCATGCGGATGTCGAGGCCCAGAGCGGCGCCTATGCGACCGGCGTGTTGGTCCTCATATTGTCGGCAGCCTTTGCAGCGACTCTCGCTCTGTGGCGCGAGCGGCGTTGGTTGGTCGCAGCTTACTCCGGAATGTTGTGCCTGGTATTCGCCTACACCCTTGCCGATAACTGCATCGAAAGGCCGGACGGGCTGATCATCGGAGCAATTCTTACATTGCTGCTTATGCTGGCGAGCGGGCTGAGTCGCTCGTTACGCTCTGTTGAACTTCGCATCTCCGAGGGCTTTTTCGCTGACGTTGAGAGTTGGGAAATAGGGCCGGAACTTCGCGGAAAGAAGGTTCACCTCGTTCCAATCAAGAGTTCCTCGGCCGATGCGCGAAATAAGAAGAGAGAAGAGATCGCCACGCACTACAATCTGCGAGGGCCGTTCCTCTTCCTGCATGTGAATCTGCTTGACAACCGCAGTGAGTTTTCTGCGCCGCTCGAGGCGATGATCAGGAAAGAGGATAGTGATTACGTCGCGGAGGTCTACGGTGCGATTTCTATCGCAAACTCTCTTGCCTACGTCAGCGAGTGCATTGATCCGATATCGGTATTCATTGGGCTTACCCGGCGCGATTTGATGACGCAGGCCGTGCGTTTCATCCTCTTTGGCGAGGGCGAAACCGGACTCATGTTCTACACCATCCTTTTGCGGTATTGGGATTCCACCCCCCCAGGCGACGTACGCCCTCTCATTTTCCTAATGAGCGACTAAGACGAATGCTGCCAAGACCTTCATCGGTCAGGAATCCACAGCCAGCACGTGATACATCTTGAGACCCGGAGCGGTAAACTCGCGATCGAATCGTCTCCATGCCAGAAAGCTTTGCCCACCCTGCGCGTTCGTTCTCTGTCGCGAGGGCGGGCAAAATTCCCTTATCGGTTCTGTTACCAGCGGGAAATGGTCAGATTGTCGAGATACAAAGTCGCCGATCCATTCGAGCCGAGGCCGTCGACCTGGAAATTGGAAACCAAGGTGCCTGCGGCCCAACCAAGTGTGAAGTCCGAGTTAACGGTGGCATTGATGGGTGACTCCACGCCATCGAACCACACTGATTCGTAGGTCACGTTGCCAACAGCATCGCGAGAGTAGCTGATCTGGACGTGGTGCCAGGCATCGGGAGTCCAGTTGGCCGGATTGCACGGAGCGGTGGAACGAAGCCATTTGACGACGGGCGCCGTAGGCGTTCCGACGTTGGCGCTATACTCCCACACGTTCGCGAAGCCGGAACACTGGAAGGCGTAGATCACCGTGTCTCCATTCGGTATGACCTGGTTATTATCCATTTCCAGGTTTGCGATCTGGCTTCCTGAATCAATCCAGACCTGTGCGTCGTAAAGGAAATGGGTGGCATTAGAATCGTTTCCGTAGGTAAGCGAGTAGAGCTCACCGCCGTTATTGGTGAAGGTGGTGTAGAACTGTTGCGCCTCGCCGCTCAGCGAAGGATCGCTGACCACCGCCATGGCGCCGGTGGACGAACCTGTAGTACCCGTATCGTGTTTCATGCGCCAGTCGGACATTAAATGCACCTTCGTTTCGGTGGTTGCGTTCGGAGGAACGGTTGCGCCCTTGGGCGTGGTAATGACATAGTCCGCCCGGGCCAGCCCGCTGTTGGTGTAACCTGACCCGATGGCGATCGCTTCGATGGTCATCGAGCTGCTAACGGTGATCGCCCCGCTGTATGGAATCGACGAGGCGGATGGCCCGGAACCATCGACCGTGTAATAGATTGTTGCTCCTGCGCTTGCATCGGAGAGCGTGACCACCTGCTTGGTGGAGTAAGTGCCGGCGGCTACCGAGAACTTGGGAGTAGCAGCGGTCGGGGGCGGAACCACATGGATGTTGACGGCCACCTGGTCGGTCACGTTCTGCCCAGCGCACTTCACGGTTAGAACATGCGATCCGGGATTGGCGGTTACGGATGCGCTGAAAGATGCCGGCTCGGTGATTGCATGACCGCCATCGATGGAGTAACTCATGGAGCCTGCAGGCTGTGAATTGCAGGTGTTGGTGTTTGCAACGAGGCTGAACGGCGAGGTTAGCTGGGCTCCATTCGCAGGGCTCGTGACTGTGATGTCTGATCCAACAGGCGCTGGGGCAGGCGCTGGGGCCGGCGATGACGCAACCGTGACATTCAAGAGCACCTGGTCGTTCGTTTTCTGACCCCAGCACTTCACATGCAGAACATGCGCTCCGGCAGTGGCTGTCACCATCGCGCTGAACGATGTAGGCTCGATGATCGCGCTCCCGCTATCGATCGAGTAACCCATGGAGGCCGCGGGTACCCCACCGCAGGTGTCAGTGCTGGCAACTAGGCTGAAGGGCGAAGTCAGCTGGGCTCCGTTTGCCGGAGTCGATACGGTTACTGCGGCAAATGCGGGCAACGCGCACACCAACAACGCAAGAGCGAGTAAGTTGAGAGCTTTCACCGTCAAGTATTTGCGTAAAGACATAAGTCCCCTGTGGCCTCACCGTTGATTTATTGCGGGGGAGGTGAGTCCGACGTTGCTGCCGAATCGACCGCCAGCCCGCAGCTTCGGGGAGATCGATTCAAAAGCGTTCAGCTATCAGTTCGCTTATGCCTTCATTGAGGCATGCGGTATGCCAAACAGGCGCAGCAGCGGCCTCAGCGATCAAGGGGCAAGGAATGAGTAAGTTAGAGCGGGAATTGAAATGGATAGTCGGACTGAAACAGGCCGGAAATGACGAAATGACGATGACGAGGTGAGGTCACCCCATCGTCATTTCGTCATTCGATCAGGCATAGGCGCGACGCTCGATGCCGAGCTGTTTTAATTTTGAATTTAGCGTGGTCCGCTTCATGCCGAGGCGCGCTGCGGCTCCCTTTGGACCGGCTATACGACCCTTGGCTTCGCGCAAGGCGCGCAAAATGCGTTCCCGTTCTCTGGTTCGCAAATCACGCTTCTCGGACATTGTGTCGTTTTCCGGATCCGCGGTCCTTAATTCGGTGAGCGGAACATACAGTTCAGGACCGCGAGTGAGAATCACCGATCGCTCGATCAGATTGCCGAGTTCGCGAATATTTCCGGGCCACTTCCAGCGCACAAGCGCTTCCATGGTTTCTTCGGGAATCGTCTCAATATGTTTTCCCATGCGACGGCTGTGGCTCTCAACGAAGTGCCGCGCCAATATCGGGATATCACTGACCCGATCGCGCAGGGGCGGAGTCGAGATCGGAAATACCTTGAGGCGGTAGTAGAGATCCGCACGGAACTGCTTTTCAGCCATCATCTTTCCCAGGTCACGATTGGTGGCCGCAATCAGACGAACATCCACGTGAATCGGGCGGGATCCGCCAAGCCGTTCGATCTCTCTCTCCTGCAATGCACGCAGCAGCTTGGGTTGCAGGTCGAGCGGCATCTCACCTACTTCATCCAGGAACAGAGTGCCTTGATTGGCCAGCTCCAGCTTACCCAGCTTGCGGGCGATCGCCCCGGTGAACGCCCCTTTTTCGTGACCAAACAGTTCGCTCTCCAACAGCGTCGCCGGAATGGCGGCGCAATTGAGCTTGATAAATGTGCGTTCGCGGCGGGGGCTCAAGCGATGAACGGCACGGGCCAGCAGTTCCTTCCCAGTGCCGGTCTCTCCCTCGATGAGTACTGTGGCATCAGTGGGCGCAACTGTCTCAATGGCCTTGAGCACCTGGCGAAGACCCGAACTTTCGCCCACAATATCCTCGAAGTGATTCTCAAGGTTGATCTCCTCCTGGAGGTATTGCCTTTCCTCCATGAGCCGGTCGCGTGACTCGGCCAACCGCCGAAACGCTCTTGCGTTCACAACCGTAACGGCCATCTGGTCGGCTATCTTTGCCAGCATCTCAGCTTCGCGCTGGCTGAATGCAGACGCCAGGCGGCTGGCCACTGCCAGCACTCCTATCGGATCACCGCGATGAACCACGGGAACCCAACATCCTGACTGCATTCCAACATCGGTCAAATGCCGCACCCAGTTGTGAGCATAGCGGGATTCGTCTATCCACGGCAGCACCAGCGGTGCTCGGGAGCGGAACGCTTCGCCATCCGGCGACCCATCCAACGGCACTCGAATTTCGCTCCTGGACGCCCTGCCTTCGTCCGACCTGAGAAACTGCACAGCAAGCCCATCTGTCGTTGGATCATGCACCGCAATTGTCGCAATATCATGTGGAATTATGTCCTGGATGCTCTGAGAGATTGCATCGGCCAATTTGAACACGTCAAGGTTCATGAGTACTGCGGTGCTCAGCTGCTCCATGAGCGCTTCTTCGGCTCGCTTGCGGTCAGTAGAATCGCGAGTTATGATTGCGAGCCCGATGATCTCGTCAACGGAATCGCGAATTGCAGTCACAACGATGTCGCCCCAGAAGCGGGAACCATCCTTCCGCACCCTCCAACTCTGTTCGTCAATAGGTCCTTTCTCAAAAGCGATGCGGATCAACTCAGCCGGTCGCCCACGGTCCTGGTCTTCCTGGGTAAAGAATCGCGAGTAGTGCTTCCCGATGATGTCCTGCGCCGTATATCCGAAGATCCGCTCGGCACCCGGATTCCATACCATGACTTTCCCATCGCAATCAAGAAGGTACATCGCAAAGTCGCGCACACCTACAAAAATCGAACGCAACTGTTGATCCTGCATCCGGACCATTTCCGTCGCCGCTCTTTGTTCGGTCATGTCGCGGACGAAGCTCATCGTCATGACACCCTCAGCCGTCTGCATCGGCTTAAGCATAATGTCTACGGGAAATTCGGTACCGTCCCCACGCAGCCCGCGGAGGTTCAGCGCCGCGCCCATTGCGCGCGCATGCGGGTGAACGCTGTAGTTCTGGCGATGGCTTGGATGACGAGCTCGGAATCGCTCAGGGACAAGAGCCTCAACGTTCATGCCCATCAATTCATCCGCGGTGTAACCAAATAGCTCCGAGGCACGCGGGTTTGCGTCACGGATGACACCGCCAGCGTCTGCTATCAGGATCCCATCGGGAGAAAACTCGAAGAGATCCTCGAGCGCCATGTAGGCGATCGCGGTTCTACTCTGTTCAGGCACTGCGGGTGCATCCGATCCCCGGGGAAAAAGAGCGAGCCGCTGAATCGTTCCTGACCCGAGACACTACACCCGGCGCAACGGGCCTTGCAACCTGTAGAAATACCAGTCAGCGCTCAACAACGGAAAAATCCTTGGAGAAGGCCCGATCCACGCATTCCTTTGCATTAAGGCTAACTCCTTTGTTTCGAGTGAGTCAGGCCCACTAGCTGCCTATTGCGAAAATGAACCAAGGAGACGGCGCGGCCGTCGATGACCGCGTCGACCTCGCTCCAATATCCTGTGTGGCCGACTACGAGTTCCGTCGCGCATCCCCTGCCTTGAGGTACTGGTACCGGGTCCCCGCGATACGGCAGGGTCCCGAGTTTCGTTCAGGAGCCGGCTCGTTCCATTGGTCCAAACGTCAAGATGTCATTCCGGTCGATTTCTAAACTGCCGTTTTTATCGAAGGCTGATCCGTCGAAAGCCGAATCCAGGCTCGATCCACTCCGCCCAGAACGAGCGGCCGTTGAGACAGACAATATGGAGCCCCAGCGCTCCGGGCGCATGGAGACCTCTTTCCAGGCAGGGGCTGGTCAACGGGTGAAATAGATCTTTCCGTTCGAGACCGGGGCGGTGGCGGAATACCCTGGGCTAAGGCAAAGGAGCGCGGCGCAATCCGATGTCGATTTCGAACCACTCGGTCCAGCAGGTCCGGCCACGCGGTGAAAAGGCGTGGAGATACGCCGGTTGGGCTGCGTCTCCGACCTGTCGCCAGGCGGACGGGCCTTTTGATCCGATCGAGGTTGACCAGATCTTACCGGCGCCGGCCATCACAATTTTCGTTCCCGCGGCTGTGGTGCAAAACGCGAATTTTGGCTGAGGCGGCATCCCTTCCGTCAGTTCGGCCAATTGGGTGGGCGGAACGCGAGATGCGGCGGCCACCGGACTTCCGGTGCCGAGATTGCGGAAGAAGTAGCGTCCGTCGGGCATGCGGACGGTGGTTACCAATTCGGGATCACCGAGGGGAGCGACGTCCCAGGCTAGCGGGGCGACACCACTGGTGAGCACCGGGGCTACATCGATCGGCCTGCCCTGGAGGTCCAACGATCGTCGGTATACGCGCCCTTCCGCGTCCTGCCAGAAGACGGAGATACCAGATTCGGCGCGGTAATTCCATCGAACATTGCGAATCGCTTGCGGTGCGAGCTCCGTTTCGAAAGCCGTGGTGACGCCTGCGGCCGACGTGCGCATAGTTCTCAGGCGTGCCGCTCCGTTGGTGTTGAGCACGAAACCGAACAGTCCAATGCCGAGATCCACCTGAAAGCCCGGCGACAGCAGGATCGTGTCGGGGGCGCCGATGCGGACGGGTCGCAGGCGGTCGAAGACGCGGTTGCCCCAGCCAGAGGCGGCTTCAAAGAAGCCGTCACGCAGCCAGCCGAACCACCGCCCGTTGCCGGCGTCCACGGCATCTACGGCTATGGCGACCTGCACGGACGGGCCGGCTTCGAGTTGGATCCGCCGGAGTGCGACCCCCTCGCGCGGGTCGGAAAAAGATTCGCGCTGCAGGAGCAGCACGCCGCCATCGTCGCGGCGGTGAGCATAGGCAGTGACCAGCACTTTTTGATTGCCGCATGCGGCGCTCGAGAAGCTCTCGATGCGGGGGACGAGAACAGTTACGGGAGACAGGGCGGAGGTGGCCTCGGGAGGGCCTTCCTCAGGGTAGCGGGCGCGAATGAGATACTTCCCGGGCGCGAAATCCTCGTTGTGCAATTCGGCCAGATCTTCCTGGCGCTGGACGCTGTGGCCGGGTTCAACCGTCTGCGGCGGAAATATCCGCGGTGGCGGGATATCGACGGTGCGGCGCAGATCGCGAGCGTCCTCACTGACCTGGTAGCGAACGGCCCTGTCCTTCTCCGAAAGCAGATCGTAGGCGAGTGGAGACGGACCTTCGCTGCTCGGCAATTGAATCGGCGCCGAACCGCGATTCTCAAACGTGGACTCGACGAGGAGCGATTCTCCTGGCAACACGGCTCTGAGTTTCGGGAACGTGCCGATCGTGAGGCCGTCCATTTTTTGGTTCTCCTTCGTCTGGGCTCCAGAGCGGGTCCCGGCAGTTTGCGACCCGGCTACCCAGAGGCCCAGCGCAACGATAACGAACAGGCATCGGTGGAGAGTCATGGCTACGGGCCCATCACATTGCCTGCCGGGGAATTGTTGTTCACGCCACCAGTTTCCACGATCCAGCCGCGCAGTTTGAGAATGCATTTCCCGCAGAAGTAACCGCGGTCCAAATCGGTGACGTTGGCTCCGGCGCGCAGATACCCCATCATACAGACGCGGTCCCAGCCGTTTTTGCCCGCTGTGAAGGTATTGAGCGGAGCCGCCGTGCCGGTGGCGCTATCGTGCTGGGCCGGGTCATATCCACCTCCGCCGGGACCATGCTCGAGATGTTTGTGGTGGGCGATTTCGTGGGCCCAGGTGCTTACGCCGCGGCCATAGGTGCAAAAGAGCCAGAGGCCGCCCATGGATTCACCTGCGGCGGGGAGTCCCATCATGTCGGTGTGCTCGCCGATCTCGTTTGTCCTCACAGGACTGGATTGTTGAAAAGTCCCGCGGCACGGATCGTTGCAGACCTGCCCGGCTCGTGCGCCGGTGGCGTTGCTCGGCTCCAGCACGCTGATAGTGCGATTGCAGGTGCTGCACTTGTATTCGGTGGTCACGTTATCCCACAGTGTCTTCTTGAACCCCATCCACGCAGCCCAGGAGTTGACAGCCCATGCGCCGGTGCATCTCCTGGTGCAGGCCTGGCCGGTCATGTTCGCGGTGGTCCAGGCCGTCTTTGTGTTGCATCCCGGATGGTTGCACGTGTATTGGCGGTGGGCGCCGGTTACGAGGTGCCCGGCACAGCCCGCGCGGCGGCAGTCTTCGCCAACGCCCGACCCGCCGGCGGATGCCAGTTCCACGAGCAGTTGATCGGTTGCACACGTGTCGCAGTAATATTTCTGCACCCAGTACTCGGGCGAGGCCCGGAATTCACCGATCGTGTGGCCGCGCATGACAGCGTGGGTCTGCTCAATTTGCTTGATGGCTTCGTGGACAAGCGGAACACGCACCTGTCGCCAGGAATCGGTAAAAACTTTTCCCGCCACATCGGGATACAAGTGGACGTCGTAGTAATTACCGATGGCGGTTCCCGGAGGGGGGACGCTGTTAATGCCGAGATGCTTGTGCGTAGACCACGGCCAAACGTAATCGGTGCTGCGCGTGATCTCGGCCGCCGGACGGAACTTATGGACCTTGACGTTGACTCCTTTGGACGTGGTGTTGTTGGAGATGAGAGTTCGGTAGGCAACTTCCCCGGCTCCCGGGGGAAACAGAGTGGCGGGAGTGAACACGGGCGCGGCGCCGGTATTTTCCGCAACGAAGTGAACGAAACAAGACTCAAAGTAGACGCGGAACTTGGTCTCGTAATCGAATCCATTGCCCCAATGGCGATCGGCGTCGGCTTCCCAGGGAATGTAGCCGCGCAGCGAGGTTTTGCGCCAAAGGCGCAATTTGGGTCCGTGGGCCTGCGGCAGCTTTTCCAGGGTGTAGCGGTCGCGCAGCACTTTCCAGTTGGGGTGCGTGGCCCCCTCTGGCAGATCGCGAAAGTTCACCTGAGCGCGAAACTGGTATCCGTCCCCGGCGATGATTGAAGGCCGGAAGTACACGCCGGCTTTGCCGAGATGGGTGTCAAAAATGCGAGCGGCATCCTGTCCCAGATCATCGTGAGCGACGGAGCAAACAACCTTGTTTCCACTATCGTCGAAGCCAATCCAGGGAGTGAGGCCGTCGGTATCGCCAAAGCCGAAAACCGCCCGGTAGTAATTCGCATCGCGCACGCCGCCGCAGGTATTCGGGCAATTGAATGCGTCCTTGCCGTTGTGGGTGTCCTTAAGCGCGGTAATGACATCGGTGAGGAATTTCTTGGGACGGGCGCGATTGCTCTGATACAGGGCCGTACTGACGTTATCGGCCAGAGGCAAGTCGCGGAATGTCCAGTCGACACGGATCGGACCAGTGGACTTGCGGGTGAAATCGTTGATCGCCGGGATGGACGCCGTGTCGAGTGCGTCGCCTTTTCGAAGTATCGGAATCTTTACTTCCAGGGGAATCCAAGGGCGGCAGATCGTGTCCTTGTCCGTTGTCTGTTTGCCGTCGCCGATTCCCATTCCACCCCGGTAGTCGCCGAGATCCATGTGGGTGTAGGTGTTCGGTGCCGTGGGACCGGCGCCGTTGCCATCCGACGTATAGAAGTGGCGGTCGTCCACCCAAACCACCATGTTGCCGGCATTGTTATTCAGCGCGGTTTCAATATCATTGGCCGCAGTAATATTCGTTCGCGCGGAATCCGCGAAGAGCGGTCTTCGATCGACGGCTTGCGCGGCGATGGCATCTTTAGTGTCCTGGTCGATGGTGCCATCGTTACGGAGGCGATCGGTGGTTCCAATCTTCCGGTGATCGCGCTGGAATTCGCAAATGGCCCGTTTGTAATCATCCTGGTTTTCAGCATCCATGACGGGACCGGGATGATAGCCGGCCTTGGCGAGCCGCAGTTTACGCCCCTTGGCGGAGTCTTCGGCGGGCGCCGGACCGGGAAGCCATGGCGCCTGGCCGAACCGCAGCACCTGGGTTTCCTGCTCGTGGTCAACGCCGAAGGTGCCGGTATCCGGATGGCAATAGAGCCGAACCTCGGTGTGCATGCCGGCCAGTCCAAGGCCGGGTGAGGTGTCCTGGTTCGTGTGAACCTGGATCTGGACGCGGTAGGGCATCTTCGCTTCGGTAATAAGCGGCTTGCCCTCGGTCCAGTTGTGCTCATGGTCGCCGTTGCCGCACTCGGCCGGGGTCAGCGCCTGGCGCCAGACAATCGTGCCTTCCTTGTCGAAAATCTGGAACTGTCCCTGCATCCCGGCGGGGCAGTTCTTGAGTGTCCATTTGAATTTCAGAGAGTCGTCCACGACGGCGCGGCCCACCCCGGTCCCGGACCACCGAGGCCAGAACGATGACATGCGCAGCATGGCTTTCTTTTGCGACTCCGACTTGTAGTACCGCAGGGTGACGGTATAGGGCGATGAGGCGGCGTTGATGTAACGCGTGGCGGGCGCCCGCGGCTTGAGAACGCCGGCCGGCGCTTCGCTTTCTCCCCTCCACGAACCTTCGGCTCCCGTGCTTCGTTCCGCTGCATCGGCGCTTATGCTTTTCTTGATGATGGGAGTATCGGGGATATCGATGAACGTGTACTTGACGAAATCCCCGTCGTTGGTGGCGGTGGCCTTGGCATAGTTGCTCGCATAAACGGTGGCATCTACCTTGAGAGCGCGATCGTGCAGGCCCTCAAGGGCGTACCCGATATCGCAGTTCTCGTCCCCCGGGAGGAACCACTTGTCCAGCGAAGTGATGGAAATCGCTGTCGCCGGCAACTGCTGCTTGACGACGAGCTTATGGACTTTCTCGTAAGCGAGGCCCGATTTCTTCCAGACTTTGGGGAGCAGGATCTTGCCGCCGCCGGGACCGCGAGCCACGTTCAATTTGCTTTTTGCGGGCTGGGCTTCGTTGATCTCGTTGCATCCTACCAACTCAATCAGCGCGCGTAGAACCTCCTTCGGCTCCTTGGTACCCCAGTTGAACAAGGTCACTTCGTCCACCGAAATCGGAGGAACGTTCTTTTCGCACTTGGCGGCTACGATCGTTTCGAGCGTCTCGTCCGGCGAAGGCGTGTATTCGGTGGCTAAAGTCTTGGAAAGGAAAACGCGCGCCATCTTTCTCCCCTACGGAATGTCCGTTTCCACTTCCCAAACACTATCGGAGTGATCGGTACTCACGATGTGACCGGTACCTCCCGGACCCAGATCGCTGATTTTGTTGTCGGACTCCTTCGCGGTTACACGCGTCTGGTCTGGCGCATTGCTCAGCTTCACGTTCAAGGTGAGCCCCTCGACCTCTTGTTCTTCGTCGTCGTCATTCGGTTTGTGAACCACCCGGATGGCGAACCAGGAGATCAATGGGCAATCTCCCTCGGACTCGTTGAAGTCGCCCGAGCTTCCTTCCGAACTTGCCACATTGTTCATGGCGGGCAACTGGTTCGGGGGCGCCAATTGCGGCGGATCCTGCGGCGGCTGGGGAAGCACTCCAGTCTGGGGCGTTGGCGAACTCAACGTCGTCCTCCCGCCCGGCCAGATTCGTAAACCGCGTGGCTGCAAAGCCAGTCGAACCGGGACTTCGGGGAATGCGATCGATCGTTCAAAATCCTTCGAGCCCATGGCAGCCGGGGATCGCGATCAAAGCCGAACCCGAAGACATACATGAGGTTGAGGTATCGTAGAACGTCGATCTCACGCGTAAACCCGTAGAACTTGCACATCGCCATGGCATGGTCGACCGATTCGAGCACATGCTCCGCGGTCATTGCGGAGCAGATATCGGGCAGGATCTTGTGCAGGTACTCTACGCAGCGGATGCGGAATCGTGCTTCGGCTGTCTTGCCAAGCGCAGCCATCTGTTCATGACGGATCGTGAGCAAGCAAACCTCCGAGCCCGATGAAATACCCAGGAGATAAAGGGAAATGCTCCGCTAGTGAGAGCGAAAGCGAGTATAGCACGGAGGTTTAGCATCGGCGCATGGGATTCCAGGTTGACTTTTCTGCGCTGCGGGAACTTCAGTCATTGTTGCCGCGCCTCTCTATCTCCTGCCTGCTTTGGCGCACTCTTCACAAAATGCATCGGCCCGTATTGCCGCCCGCGTAAGAACGGCCGCGATCGCCGCCTGATCAGCATTTCTTGCCAGGGTAGCTGGGTCGGGTATATCGCTGACAGGAGGCGGCGGAGCTGACCGTGCGAAAACCCCTCGTGGAACCGGCATCGTCGCAGGTTCTTGCGCCAACAACACGTTATAGACTCGCATGACTGGCTCGCAGACATGCCAAACACCGCTCTTCAGCAAGTGCGCGACCTGATTGATGATGTCCTCCTCCCGCAGGTGACTCACCGGGAGGGGTGATCCCTCGATCAGAAGAACGTTGCGCATTGAAGTTATGGCGAAGGTGTCTTTTCGATAGGTTTGGAGCCAATGTATTGCCGATAGTCCGTTTTCAAGACCCTCAAGCCTCTGGCCGAGGCAGGATTCGCTTGATCGGTGGAGCTGCCATCCTCCTAGACCCATTACGAACGACTTGTCGACAGCGCGGTCTAGGTCCTGGCTAAGGGACAGCTGGTAATTCATGCTCAATCGCCGTATGACCATTGTCCGACTCCGATCCAAACTCGTTTGAAGCGCTTTGCGACCGCGCGCAGCCAGATGAGGAATGCCGCCATCTTCGCTGAACGACCCGCACCAAAAATAGTCAACTGTCTTTCGAATCGTCCTCTATGTTTGTGGGCTCGCCGCATCATACTACCGCGTAGAGTTTCTCACTGTTCGAAACAAATCGTTGCAGCAAATCATCTTGACTCCCTCCCATCAGAATGTTTTGGAATTTGATGATTGCGGGATGGAAACAGGTGGCGTGCCCTTTCGAACGGGAGAATGTTCGCATCGAGTATAAGGTGCATCGGCGCTCTTTGTGCCTAAAAAGGTTGTGTCAGAAGCTTTCAAACAAGACCCCGCTGCACGACGATCAATGACTTTTGTGGTTCAGACGGGTCCAGCCGTAGCTTTGCCAAAGACCCGACAGTAGTTCCCTCCGCCGACTTTGCCGATATCGTCATTTGTGAAGCCCTGGAGCAGCATCTCGCCCACAACAGCGTAGAAAAACCCTCCCGTAAGCCCCGGCCAGGCCTTGTTCGTACCTTGGCCAACACGCGAAGAAAGCAAATCTGAGTCGGTGCCTATACCGACGTGGTCGATGCCCACGGCGTCCGCCAT
The DNA here is from genome assembly GCA_963812485.1 of uncultured Acidobacteriota bacterium. Taxonomy (GTDB): domain Bacteria; phylum Acidobacteriota; class Terriglobia; order Terriglobales; family Acidobacteriaceae; genus Telmatobacter. The sequence goes on along the minus strand of CAWEVD010000015.1, from coordinate 131,010 downwards.
TGCTTTGATGTTCTCCACGAACTCTTTCGGCGAGTCAGCTAGTTTGGTCCATACGCCGATCACGCCACCGGCGTTGGCGACGACTTTAGCGCGTTCCTTGCTGATCAGGTGGGGCTTCATCATCTCTGCCATCCTCGGGTTGGCACCCGTTCGGCTGTCGAGGCCCGTATGCGAAATAATGACCGGCCGCGTGGCTACCTTCAATGCGCCCAGCACGGTCTCGGAAGTGGCGTGAGCGAGATCCACCAGAATTCCCAAACGGTTGCACTCCTTCACCACCTCTCCGCCAAAAGCCGTCAGACCACCAAGGTGAGCCGGAGACGTGATCACATCGCCTAATGGGGACACCCGGTCGTCATTCTGGTGAAGGAGTTGAAGGTGCCGGACGCCTCGCCGGTACACCTCCTCCACTCGCTCGATCTGGCCCTCGATGAACTGCGCGCCTTCAACGGTCTGAACGATGGTTGGTTGACCATGGACGTGCGCGGCTTCGAGGTCTTTCAGGTTCAGGGCGCGCTGCATGGATCCCTTCTTCAGCTGCGTGTCGATCGCGGTGAGCCAGCGAAGGAAGTTATCGCGCGCATCGCCTGGCTTGTCATTCTTCGCGAAATCCAGCACATAGCTCGCACAGACGGCGGTCAGACCTGACCGCTTGATCTCTTCTGCCAGGGAAAGCTCGGGAGCCTGCGGCTCATCCTCCTGCCGCGGCGTCTGGTCGCCTTGCTTCGGACCACTCGGGACACCACCTTGCGGGCCATGCCATGGATGCGGTTCCGTCCCCGCGGGATAGACGTGGTTATGCATGTCGATGCCGATCGTCGCGCTCATAACTCGCGCAACCCGGGGATCAATCTCATCCGCCGCCGCACTCAGCCAGGCCGGCGCAAGCAGTACAGCACTGCCGATGCCGGCAGCAGAAAGGAATTCCCGTCGAGAAAGACGTTGTTCGCGATTATTCAAAACGCCTCCGAGTCATAATTAGAAATTGAAGGTCAGCTGCAAGTCGATGCTCCGATTCGCAGCGGAAGAGGAGAAGAAGCCTCCAGCCAGCGCGTTCGACTTACCGAAGAGCGGCGAATCGAGCACACCAACTGGCTGTGCAAGATTAACGTTATTGAAGACATTACGTGTCATTGCGGCAAAGGTCAGTGAGTACCGCCGTGCAGCCGCTTGATCGAACCGAGGCGGTCCACCGCTGCTGCTGAGACCGTTCGGACCCAAGCCGCCTCCCCCCGGGCCACCCCCGCCAGGGCCACCTCCTCCCGGGCCTCCTCCGGGCGGTCCTCCGCCAGGACCTCCGAATGCGCCATTCGATACCGAGCCCTCCACTTTCGGTCCGATTCCAAACGATTTGCTCATGCGCATGTTCATGCTGAACTGGCCCGGACCGGTGCCATAGTTGTAAGGGATGCGTGCCTCACCCGCCGATGGATTTAGATCAAATGTTCCGTAGCTGGTCCGAAGTATATCGGTGCTTGCGGATGTTGCCAATGCGGGACGATCGTTGAACTGGTTGTCGCCATTCAGGTCTTGCCCAATGGTCATGTTAAAGGGTGCACCGGAATCCACCACGAGCATCGGGCTGAATGAGACGCCGTATGGACCCTGAAGGTTTCCGCCCAGGAGAAAGCGGTTGCGGACATCAAAGTTGGCCCGGCCGTAATCCGCGCCGGGGTCAAATTGATTGGTCGGGAAGTAAGTGGCGCCGGACGTATCGGCCTTGGCGAAGTTCAGCATGTAAAAGCCAAACAGTGACACGCGCTTCGCCTTCACGTTGTAATTCAGCATGATCTGGTTCTGGTTGTACACGCCGCCAGATTGAAACTGGTAGATGTTCTCGTTAATGCCGTTCGGACGAGTGCCTGTGCCGGTTGTCGCATCAAACGTTCCGGGGAGAAACGCGTTGACGTTATCACTCAGGTATTGGTGAACGCCGCGCGAGTTGACATAGGTCAGAGAGGTGGTAGCAACCTTGCCGAACTGGTGTTCAATGCCGATCGCCGCCTGCATGTTGAGTGAGGCTCTCAGGTTCGGCGAAAGCTCATAGATAGTAGGTGCAACCGAACTCAGTGATGCGAGCGTGCTGGCTGACGGCGCATTCTCGTAGAACGACGGGTTCTTCACAACGTATTGCTGCTGATTGATTCCGTTCTGGCGGACAGAGTCCAGAATGTAGGTGGAATTGAAACGATCATAGAACCAACCGTAACCGGCGCGGATTACCGTTTTTGGCACCGCGGTTGGCGCCCAGGCCAGTGATACTCGGGGCGCCCAGTCATTATGATCGCTGATCCCGTTCTGCGCCTCGTAACGAAGGCCGTAACTCAGCGTAAGGTTTGGGCGGAGCTTGAAGTCGTCCTGGAAAAATGCTCCTGCATCGAAGACTGCGACGCTCGCATTTGCCTTGCCGGCAGTCACATCGTATTCAGACGGCGTCTTGGGCCGAGTACGTCGAGAGAGACGAGTAAATGTAATTGCCGTTGAAGCCGGAGGTCGAGAAGTTGGAGTCGCGAGTGAGCCGAAGACGCGCGCCAAATCCGATTGCATGGGCTCCCTTCGCTTTCGTGGTGACGTTCTCCAGTTCGAACCGGTCCTGGTTATCGCGCACGATGCCGGCATTGCTGCCTCCGGCGGTAAATGATCCCTGAACCGTGACAGTGGGATCGACACTTTGCGCAATTTGACTGTCGCGCGCGCCAATGTATTGAAACCTCGTCTCATTCACTGTGTTCGCGTCGATGATCTGGGTATCGCTGGCCTGGAAGCTGTTCTCGTAGTTCGATACGTTGTATGCCTGAGTTTGGAGCGCGAACTGAGACACCCCGCTGTTGGTCGCCACCTGGCGATCAAACATGTACCGCACCGTGAGGGTGTTCTTGTCGCCAAGCTGGAAATCAAATCGCGGGCTGATATCGAGCCTGGATTGGGGATTTGAGACGGCAGCCGAGTAGTTGTATGCGTCGCCGCTGGGATCGAGAACCTCTGCGTTAATAATGGAATTTGAGGCGTTATTGCGGTAGAAGGCACTGCCGAACCACGATGTCTTCTTGCCCAGTGAGCCGCCGATACTGCCATTGGCGAAAGCGGTGTAGTAGGGGGGCTCCTGGCTTACAAATGGGTTCAGCGAATTGAAGGCTGAGTCATTGCCCATGATCATCAGGTTGCCGTGTATCTTGTCTGTTCCAGGCTTGGTGAGGATTTCAATTCGGCCGTAGCCTAGCTTGTCATAGTGCGCCGAGAAAGGATTCTGGTTGATGCGGATCTCGCGGATCGATGATTTTGGCGGAAGCTGCCCGCCTGTGAAACCGTCGATAAAAATCTGCGCGCCATTGGGACCAGTCGAAGGACCGGCCAGTGCGGTGAGTTCGCTCTGCAGTTCGTCGGGATCATCTGAGAGCGCATCGAGATCCTTGCCCTTGATCACGATCGCGCTGGCGTTATTGTCAGGGCTGGTGCTCACGCCTGTGGCTTCTCCGGTCACCTCCACCTGCTGCTGGTCAACGGGGAGTTGGAGCGTCACGTTCTCCTGCAGCACTTGTCCAGGCAACAATTCAATCTCGTCCACCGCCGTTTGGGCGAACCCCTTGGCGTTGATTTCGAGGGAGAATTTCCCAGGCTTGACACCAATAAAGTGAAAGCTGCCATCCCGGCCGCTCGTGGCCGCCTGGGCACTGCCGCCCTGGATGCTCAGCACCAACTTTGCGTTGGGAATTACAGCGCCCGTTGGATCGGACAACACGCCGCGGATCTCACCCGTCTTATCCTCAGCTGCGGCCGGAATCCGGACTGCCAATGTGCATAGGGCTGCTATGAGTAAGAGGGCCCAAGTAGCTCGCTTCACCATCATCAATACACCCCCGAATGAACTGTTCTTAGGAGAATTCGAGGCGGTCTGTCGTGCGGTCACGATGCGTAAAGCAATGTAACGATTTGTCACCGGGTCGTTACCATTTGTTACATTTCTCCTGTCTCACGAGCCCAGCAACGGCGTAGCCTGTTCATAGCCGGAGAGTTGCGTGGAAGATGTACTTTTGATCGACGATGATGTTGAACTTTGCGGGATGCTCACTGAGTACCTGAGCAAACATGGATTTCGCATAAAGACGGCGCATCGCGGCGATTCAGGTCTGCAGGTAGCGCAGCAACGGCCATGGTCTCTGATTCTGCTCGACGTCATGCTTCCCGGAATGGACGGCTTCGAAGTACTCAAGCGAATTCGCCAGGAGTCAAGCGTCAGCGTTGTGCTCCTGACCGCCCGCGGAGAAGATGTCGATCGCATCGTAGGGCTGGAGATCGGCGCCGACGACTATCTGCCCAAGCCCTTCAACCCGCGCGAACTTTTGGCACGCATGCGGGCTGTTCTCCGCCGGCAGGATCATACTGCCCTCAGTCCTGCCACTCAGCTGCGAGTCCAGGATCTCGAATTGGATATGGCAGCGCGCAAGGTATCGAAGGCCGGCAAAAAGCTGGAACTAACCGATATAGAATTCGGTCTCCTCGAAGCCCTGATGCGCTTTCCCGGTAAAGTGCTAAGCCGCGATGAGCTATCGCAAGCGGTTCTCGGTCGCGAGTTCGACCCATTCGATCGCAGCCTGGACATGCACGTCAGCCGGCTGCGGCGAAAGCTGGCGAGCGACGAAGAAGAGGATCGAGTGAAGACCATTCGAGGTGTCGGCTATCAGCTGGTTCTCGATCGCGATTTTGACAGCCGGGAGAACTAACACGATGCGGGGACTTTTTTTCAAGATATTTATCATCTTCTGGATTGCGCAAAGCCTGATCTTTGTAATCTCAACCGCATTCATCCTGGCGCATCGTTATCCTCGCCCTAACTTCCTCCTGGACCCGGCATTCAACAATCTGACTGCGAACGCAAGCGAAGGCGCAAACAGATTTGAAGCGGGAGGCTGTGCCGGATTCACCGCCTACGCGGAGCAGCGCCATGAGGACCTTGCTCTTGCCGACACGAGTGAAAAGATTCTATGCGGCCCGGCGCAATCTGCCCCTGTGGTTCTGACCGGATCCAGCTCTGTCATCCAGGCCCGCCAGGTTGGGAGTGTGACGATTTGGAATGCGCCGGCTGTCTCCGCAGCCGGAAAGGTCTACATCTTCATTGCTGTTGTTCCAATCCACCGCGAACAGCATACGTGGTACGAAGATTTGTATCACTTCGCCTCGCCTCAATTGCCTGTCGCCATTGCCGTGGGTGGGCTCACCACTTTTGTCCTGGTGCTCATCTTCACTCGTCCAGTTGTTCGCCTCCGCAAAGCTGCTCTGCGATTGGCACAGGGCGATTTGAGCACTCGCGTTCCCGAGGCCGGCCCGCGAGGCCAGTTCTTTAAAGGGGATGAGTTCGATGCCCTTGTACGCAGCTTCAACCACATGGCTGAGCGGCTCGAGTCATTGGTCAATGCGCAGAAACTCCTGCTGCGCGACGTTTCGCATGAGCTTCGTTCTCCGCTGGCCCGGCTGAGCGTGGCGCTGGAACTCTCCCGGGAAGATGCCGATTCCACCATGAACACGCATCTGGATCGGATCGAACGCGAGACCGAACGTCTGAATCAGTTGATCGGCCAACTCCTTTCCCTTTCCTCCATGGAAGCGGCCGAAAGCCTGGGCCAGTTCGAGCACGTTTCGCTGAAGGAACTTCTCGAGGAGATGACCCCTGATGCATCGTACGAGGCGCAACAGAGGGATGCCTCCGTTGATCTTGATGCGGAGTGCGATTGCATCGTGGACGGGCGGCGGGAGTTGCTCTACCGCGCCATCGAGAATGTCGTCCGTAACGCCGTCCGCTACACCAAAGCTGGGACCAAGGTAGAGATCCGCTTGCGCCGGGATAACCAGAACCGGATGTCTGTCGTGGAAGTGAATGACCGCGGTCCGGGCATTCCGGAATCAGAACTGGCGTCTGTGTTTCGCCCGTTCTACAAGGTGGACGCCGCCCGGAGTCCGCAAACAGGTGGGTTCGGTGTTGGACTCGCCATCGCTGAGAGGGCAGTGAAACTTCACAACGGCAACATCAGCGCCTCAAATCGCCCGGGTGGTGGAGTGTCCGTCCAGATTGCATTCCCCACCGATTCCGCCTCCCGGTAAATGTGCGCGGCCGTGCGGATGTCGAAATGCAACATCAGCCTCTGCTGAAACCCAATCGCCCAATTTGCCTCGGGTTAGATATGAATCGAGCACAGCGGGGCACGGAGAGAATCGCGATGATCTTCTTTGATCGGCGGCTTTCTAATCCTGAAACGATTCATTGCCGCGCGGCCTTGGTGCATATGCCGAACATTATGACGCGGAAATTGCTCAGCAGATTCGAGGAGTTCACTACACGCTCATAGACCATCATGGGATAAAACAAAGCCGCGTGAATTCGGCCTTATGAGGGTTCTGCTCCATCAGTCGAAGCAGGTTCAATTCCATCCCGGCTTCTCGTATCAGGGATTTTAGCCGCCTCTTGCTGTTGGCTCTATAGTACGTCGGCCACGGATCGTGGTCGTCCGCGTCGAGCCCCCTTAGTGTTTTGGCCGTACGCAGATGCAGAAAATGTGGTGTCAGGCCGGATCTGATCTGACGGAATTCGTCTGAATGAAACAAAACGGTCAGTCGGGATGCAGGACGGCCTGAGGAAGCTAAATGCGCAGCGGACTCGACAATTCCTTGTCCTGTTGGTATAAGGATGGTGACTATTCCCTGTTCAGCTGTGACAAACAATGAGTTCCAGGGCCCTCCGGTTCAAGGCATAAAGTTTTGCTGGAAGAGGCGCAACTTCGAAGCGCGGAGAGTGTTTCTAAGTCTGCACTGCGTTTGAAACGGCTCCTTCTCCAAATAAATTGAGGCCAAATGCGAAGACTGTCTCGCGAATCTATGACAGTATGGTCTAGTTTTCATTACCTTTGATCAGAAAAGTCCCGAATGCGCCCAAACAATGGTCGTGGCATAATTTAACGAGAAGGTCCCCGAATGCTTAAGAAGCTCAGCCTAATTTCGTCGTGTTTCCTGCTTTCCGCTACCTTATTCGCACAAAGTCTGCCTTCGGCCGAGCGTAGTAGCGTTTCGCTGTGGGCAGGAGCAGAAATCTCCACATTCAATCCAGACTACGGATGCGCAGACCGCTTCGCCATTTAAGTGCTGGGACTCATCAGTTGCTGGGCATTGCTCCTTTCGTCGACGCAGATCACCTGTTTTTTAAGAGACTCGGTGCGGAAGGCGAAGCGCGATTCCTGCCTTGGAGAGGTCCGGGGAGCGGATTCTGCCGAATCTACCTATTTGGCTGGTCCGCGATATGGCGTGTGGAACCATAGAGAGAGACTCTTTTTTTCCGCCAAGGTGCTCATGGGTCTCGGCACACTTGATGTTCCAAGTCATGCGATAGGTGCCGGGAATTATTTTGTCTATGCTCCAGGCGTAACCATGGATTTCAGAGTTAAGAAGCGACTGACTGCGCGCGTGGATTACGAATATCAGATATGGCCTACTTTTTTGGACAGTGGCCTGACGCCGAACGGCTTTAGCTTTGGATTCAGTTACGCCCTCCTCAGGTGATTCTGGACGGGCTGGCTGCGTTTATATAGATATGCCCTACCCGTCGGAATTCGTAATTTTGGCAGTCAGGGATCTTCCGATTTTGCTCGGCACGGTTTGAAAGACGCTGTAGAGATTCGATAACGATTCTCTGGAATGAGCGTCCATTGAGACGCTTCGGCCTGAAGGTGGCAAAGCCCTTGCGGCGCCCGCAAGGCGCGGTTCTTGTTCCGTTCCATTCGGCATTCCTGCGCGTTGCCTCGTAACGCCTGATTGCGCCCTGGGCGGACGCTGTTCAGACCAACGGCTTCAACTCTCCGCAGATGGTCGGAATCAACTCGGCGACCGTAGGGTGAATGTGGACAGAATGCGCCAGCAGAGAGACAGGCTGGCGCGCATACATCGCGGTCAGAATACAGTGAATCGCCTCGTCCGCGCCGGTTCCGAAGATCGTTGCACCCAGGATGTGGCGCGACTCTTCATCAACAAATATCTTCATGAACCCGAAGGTCTCTCCCTTTTCAATGGCACGGCCCACCCGGGTCATGGGGCGCATACCAATCAGAACAGGCTTGCCAGTCTTCCGGATTTCAGCTTCGGTCATGCCTACCTGCGCCAGGGGGGATCGGTGTACAGCGCATGAGCAGGAATGCGGTCGCTCACCCGGCGCGAGGCGCCTTGGAGCAGATTGTCCGCGACGATCTCGTAGTCGTTATACGACGTATGAGTGAATGCGCCTCGCCCATTGCAGTCACCAAGTGCGAAGACCCCAGGCACGTTGGTTCGCAATTGATCATCAACGGGGATAAAGCCACGGGGGTCCATCGCGACACCGGCCCCGGCGAGATTAAGGTCGTCGGTGTTTGGAACTCGCCCTACCGCCAATAGCACATGCGATCCGGGGATGCGCGGAGCGCCCTCATCGCATTCCAGTCCCACGGCGACGCCGGGCTCACCCTGCTCAAGATGAATGCACTTCGCATTGGTGCGAACCTGAATTCCTTCTGCCGCGAAGACCTCTTGAATTACGCTTGAAGCGTCCACATCCTCGTGCGCAGCGAGGCGGGGGCTCTTGTCGATCACGGTGACGTCTGCGCCGAACCTGCGAAACATCTGTGCGAACTCGAGGCCGACATATCCGCCTCCGACGACGACCAGGTGGGATGGCACGGCCTCGAGATCGAGGATGGTTGTGCTGGTCAGGAAGGGGACTGAATCCACTCCGGGCATATCGGGCACCAAGGGGCGCGCGCCCACGTTGAGGAAGATATGCGGCGCTTCAATCAGGTCATCTTTGACCCTCAAGACATGGGATGACTCGAACACCGCTGTCCCGGTCAACACGCTGCAATTCGCCGTGCCCCGTAGCCACTTTTCGACCCCGGTTCGGGATTTCAGAACGATCCCATCCTTGCGGGCTTTGACGGCTCGCATGTCAACCGTCACCGCGCCTGCCTCAATGCCGAAGTCGCGGCCCCGGCGTGCCAGGTGAGCGGCGTGCGCGCTGGCGACCATCGCTTTTGTCGGCGTGCACCCGGTATTGACGCAGGTGCCGCCAAAGAGCTTCCGCTCAACCAGCGCAACTTTCCGTCCCGCACTTGCGAGCCGGACGGCCAGAGAAGGTCCGGCCTGTCCGGCACCCACTACGATTGCGTCATAGGTCTGCTTCATCGGACCCTCAACAAAAAGATTATCGCCAGACCGATTGCCATAACATCTTCCAGCAGAGCGGCGGGAAGGTCGCGGCCGAATGCAGCCGCCAGTTTGGCACGCATGGCGGCGCCACCGAGAGTTCCCAATACTGCTCCGATTGCTCCAAGGAATATCCCAAGCAACAGCGACCCTCCCGCCGCCCCAATTGTCGCTCCTGTCAGGGCTCCGCTAAGGATTCGGGCAATGAATTGCGGCGGCGTCTTCCGGCTCGGGGTCTTCGGCAACTTGTCATTGACGATTTCGAACAGGGCCAGCGCGGTGAAGACGATCGGTGTGTATTTGTAGCCCATGAAGGCGAGCGGAGAACTGGCCACCGCCAGGGATCCGCTTCGCGCGAACCAGCTGGCAACCGCCGGGGGCGTAAAGGCTCGCAATCCCGAAACTATTCCAACCAGAAAAGCACATAGAAGCAGCATCCTTCCTCCTTCGAGTACAAATTCCAATTCGACCCGGAATCGGGCATTGGCTTAGGTTTTCCGAAATGTCATCGCTTTTGTTGGCCTTGGACTTGAGGGAAATCGGCCGGTTCACTCCGCATGATCTGGACCGCACCGCAGAGAAGAATCAGTATATCCGCCGCGGTCAGATGCCTGGCAACCAAGTGTTTCCGCGACTAAAGAAGGAAAGGCGGACGCGGCCCGAGGCGATGCACGGTGACACGTTCCTGGATCTCAACGCGGCGGACAACCATTCCCCCTCGCCACCTCCAGCGGCGATGAGCGACAATCCCTGAAGGGCAGATGCGCCTGCCTTCTCTGGAAACGGGCGGCTGAAGCCGATCACCCCGGAAAACACAAGCGGGCGTGTCAGAGGAACGGCCATGAGCCAGGAGCAGTCGATAAATGAGTGTCTTGGGATTTCAGACAACATCCTTGAAGCCATCGGGCGCACCCCGCTGGTGCGGCTGCATCGTTCGGCCGAGCAACTTGCCCCCGCGATCTGCGTCAAGGTGGAATCGCTCAACCCGGGAGGAAGCACAAAGGACCGCGTTGCTTTGAGCATGATTCGTGCGGCAGAGCAGAGCGGCGCGCTGGGGCCGGGTGGCACGGTGATTGAAGCGACCGCCGGCAATACCGGACTTGGCCTCGCTCTCGTCAGCGCTGTACGCGGCTATCGCTGCATCTTCGTATTGCCCGACAAAATGAGCGACGACAAGGTTCGCCTGCTGCGGGCGTATGGAGCCGAGGTGGTCATCACGCCGACCAATGTTCCTCCCGACTCGCCCGAGAGCTACAACGGGGTCGCCAACCGGCTGGCGCGCGAGATCAGGGGCGCATGGCGGGCAGGGCAGTTCACCAATCTGGAGAATCCCCAGGCCCACTATCAGCAAACCGGACCCGAGATCTGGGAGCAGACTGCCGGAAAGATCACGGCCTTCGTCGCCGCTGCCGGGACCGGTGGGACTATCAGCGGTGCAGGTCGATACCTGAAGGAACAGAATCCGGACATTCGCGTGATTGGCGCCGACATCGAAGGCTCCATCCTGAGCGGCGGAGCGCCCGGATCGTGGAAAGTGGAAGGGATTGGAGAAGACTTTGTTCCCAGCACGTTGAACGCGCAGGTTGTGGATGAATGGATTCGAATCAGCGATGCCGAGTCATTCATCACTGCCCGACGCATCGCGCGCCAGGACGGCATTCTTCTTGGCGGCTCGAGCGGAACCTCGCTGGCCGCGGCATTTCAGTACGCTCAGCGCTGCAAGCCTGAAGACATGATTGTGGTTCTCTGCGCCGATACCGGCCGGAATTATCTCAGCAAGATGTACGACGACACATGGATGGCGCAAAATGGGTTTCTTGAAGTTGCACCTGAACGAACCACGGCGGGAGATCTGTTGCAGGCTCTGGGACGGGAAGGGAAGCTCGCCTGCCTTCTTCCGGATGACTCGCTTCAGCATGCAGCGGACACATTTCATGAGCGGGGAATTTCGCAAATGCCGGTCATCGAGAATGGCAAAATTATCGGCGCCGTGCAGGAGATCACGATCGTTCACGCCCTCCACGGAGGAATCGATGCGCGCAATGCCGATGTGCGCCAGGTGATGGCGCGTCCCATGCCCGAGGTCGAGGTTTCCGTTCTTGTTCAGGAGATCTACCGTCTTCTGCTGGCCGGCAATCAGGCGGTGGTGGTTAAAAAAGAGGGCCGCTTGGCGGGCCTGATCACCCGATCCGATCTGATGGAGTACTACGAAAGCTCGGCCCGTTGATCGTGGCTAACTTCCCGCGATAGATACCAGGCTCGGACCGTTCGCAGCCCCTTGACTCTCACAATCTGGAGTGGCACGATGACACGCATGGTGCACCATCGCGTGCGCGCGGATTTGTCGATCGCGCAGGTCACGCCCGCCAGGCACCTGCTTGAAAAAGTTGCCTGGAGAAAAATTAAAAATCGCTAAATTTGTGCACCCCCGCCTGTCACCTTGTGTTCATTTTTCCCCCGTATGTTGAGATGGGAAGCCTTGAAAGCGCCGAGGCTTCTGCACGATTGGCTAACTTCCCTGCCACCCTGAAGAAACCACTTACTTCAAAGGAGCGCCAATGTTCACAAGAATGTTATTCATTCGTCTATCTCGGGCCCGCGCTGCAAGATGCACGTGGAATGCCTTCGCGCAATTTCGCACTGCACTCACCTGCCTGCTTACGGTCTGCCTTCTCTGTGGACTGCAAGTAAGCGCCCAGGTCAATACCGGTACGTTGAGCGGCCAGGTTGAAGACGCCTCTGCCGCGGTTGTCCCGGGAGCGACCCTGACGGTGACAGAACAAACCACCGGTTTTTCACGCCAGGCAAAGACCGACGGAGATGGGACGTACGTGTTTCCCGATCTGCCCATCGGGCAGTACACGGTCACGGTCGAAGCGAATGGGTTCGAGACCGTGAAAGGGACGGCCACAATCAATGTAGGGTTTCGCGCGCGCTCAGACTTTCATCTGCGCGTCGGATCGACAGGCCAGACCATCGAAGTCACCGCGAGTGGAGTTGCTCTCTCCCGAGACGATGCCTCCATCAGCACATTGGTCAACAAGGATACGATTTCCGATACGCCTCTTTATCTGCGCAATTGGGACGACCTTCTGCGCACGGTGCCGGGCGTGCAGATCAATCGCTACACCAACCAGAGCGGTGCAACCTCCTCCGGCAGGACCGGCAGCTTTAATGTCAACGGCGTGCACTCGCTGCAAAACAACTTCATCCTGGACGGTATCGACAACAACACCTTCTCTGAGAACGTTCAGGAGTTGAGTACGGAATCGGCTCATCCTTCGGTTGACGTGATCTCCGAATTCAACGTGATCACAAATCCTTATTCGTCCGAGTACGGTCGCGCGCCTGGAGCCGTCGTGTCTGTCAACACGCGCGGCGGGGCGAACCAGTTTCACGGCACCGCCTACGAATTTGTGCGCAACCAGTACTTTGACGCGTTCGACTACTTCACCAAGCGCACGACGAGGACCAAGGCCCAGGACAATCAGAATCAGTTTGGCGCCAGCATGGGTGGACCGATTGTACGCAACAAGGCCTTCTTCTTCTTTAACTACGAGGGCACGCGCATCAAGCAGGGACTCTCGCGCATTTCGACAGTGCCCCTGGATAATGAGCGCATCGGCGACTTCAGCGCCGATGCCGCGGCCGCGAACGGACTCGCGCCATATCCGACGATCTACAACCTCTCACTCTGCCCCACGCCGATCAACATCAAAACCTGCACGCCTCCGCCCCTGCTGAATAACAGTTTCCAGTCCGATCCGAGCGCCCATATCGACGCAAGTGTCGCCAAACTCATCGCTCTGTTTCCGGAGCCCAACTACAAGCCGGGCTCGGCTACCTTCCCCGACGTCAACAACTATTCCCGCACCGGCGCATCCACCGATTTCAACGACAGCTACGATGCGCGCGTCGACTGGACGCCGACATCAGCCGATACTGTTTTCGCTCGTTTCAATTACTTCGACCGCACGCGCGATATTCCTGGCTACATCGGAGGCATCGCTGACGGCACGTCAACCTCGGCGTGGGGCAATCAGATTCTGAAAGGCGCCAGCCTGGTTCTCGGATGGACGCGGGTCATCAGTCCGCGCATAGTGAATGATTTCCGTTTCGGATGGGTGCGCGATTATTCGTTTGCGGAACAACAGCCCTTCGGACTGGACCAGTTGGCTGGCGACTTTCTGCCGGGGGTTCCCGACAACCCCGCCATCGGCGGGGGCGTGCCGCTCACCACGTTCTCCAGTCACGGATTCGTGGGTTCGCCGGACTTCCTTCCCAAGCAGCAGGTGCCGATGGTCTACCAGTACAACGATTCGCTCTCCTGGACGGTCGGCAAGCACAACCTCAAGATGGGCGCGACCGTGTATCTGCCCATGCGCAACCTCTTCCAGGATGAACCGGGCATGCGCGGCGACCTGACGTTCAATGGCGTCTTCTCCGGGCTCGGGTCGGCGACGGTGAAGGGAACCACGAATGCTCGCGACTATGCCGATGGACTCTTCGGAGCCACCCAATACACCCAGCTTACTAACGTTTACTTCGTAGATCAGCGCCTCTGGATGGCGTCCGGATTCTTTGAGGACGACTGGAAGGCAACCCCGCGCCTGACATTCAATATGGGTCTGCGCTACGACTTTGCCACGCCGGCTATGGAGGGCCGGAACCGCATCGCCAACTTCAATCCGGCCGGCTCCGGATCCATGGAGTTCGCGACCTCCGGCTCGGTCGGCGACCGCTCGTTGATGGACCCCAACCTCACCAACTTCGGTCCGCGCTTCGGCGTCTCCTATGCCGTCAACGACAAAACCGTACTCCGCGGCGGATATGGCGTGTATTACTCCGTCTTCGAACGATTCGGCAGCGAAGATCAGCTGGCGCTCAACCCGCCCTTCCTCATCAACAAGACCGAAGCCAGCACCACCCAATCCGTCATCACTCCGGAGGTCGGCTTTCCTTCCAATTTCCTCGACCCCTCGACCATCGACTTCAACAACCTCCAGGCGTTCCACATCCGCGCGGTCAATCCCGCCGCCGAAATACCCATGGTGCAACAGTGGAGCGGCGGCTTCCAGCGCCAGATCGGACCCAACTGGCTGGCTGAAGCCGATTATGTGGGAACCAAGTCGACCCACCTTGACGTGATCTATGACTACAACCAGCCCATCATCTCGGGCGGCGTCAGCACCGGAGTGCAGCCCTACGCCAACTTCGGACAAGTGGAGTACACCACTCCCTATGGTTTCGGAAACTATAACGGCCTGCAGGCCAGTCTTGTTCGGCAGATGGTCAACGGCCTGAGCGTCCGCGCGGCTTACACTTACTCGCGCAGCCTCGACAACACGCCGGAAGAACTGGAATCAAATTCCGGCGATCCGCCCAACGGCCGCAATTATGCTGCGTGGTACGGCCCCAGCGACTTCGACGTGCCGCATCGCATTTCGGTCAGCTACGTGTACGAGCCGCCTTTCGGCCGCGGAAAGGCAATGTTCAATTCCGGCGTGCTATCGTGGATCCTCGGTAACTGGCAGACTTCGGGAGTCTACACGTTCTACAGCGGCCACCCGTTCCAGGCCAAGTGGGGCAGCGAAAGCAGCCAGTTGGATCCCTACGGTTACGCGACTGCGGTCCCCAATACTGTGGCGCCGGTTCACTACGTCAATAGCCAGTCCTGCTGGTTCTACATCAGCAAGAACAGCGCGTGCTCTGCGCCCGGATCCAGCGTTACCGATCCGTTTGCCGACCCCGGCAAGTTCGTAGTGGGCAACACGGGCCGCAACACGCTGCGCGGTCCCAGTACGACTGTCTTTGACGCCGCCCTGGTCAAGAACATTCCGATCCATGAAAGCTGGAACCTCGAAGCTCGCTGGGAGGTCTTCAACGTGGCCAACCACGCGCTCTTCGGCCAACCAAGTGGCGATGCGAGCAGCGGCGGCGTTGCATCCATCACCAACCTTTCCGGCGACCCGCGCGTCATGCAGTTTGCCATTCGGGTCAACTGGTAAGGCATAGGATCTGACGCGTGTGCTTGCACCAAACCCGTGCCCCATCTTTCGCCTTTTTTCTGGCGAGACGCGTAGGATAGCAGGATCTCCGGAGAACCCAAATCATGCGGTCAGCGACCTAATCCTGCACATAAATACACGGCGGAGCCCGTTACTGCGAATTATGATGCGGACCAACGACGAAACCTCCGTGGTCTGTCACCGGACAGAGACAAGTTATTTTATGCCGAGGAGAAGACATGCACAGATCAGTTCGCGGGGCAGCTTTGGCCGGACTCCCTCTCCTGTTTTGCGGCGCCTTTGTCGCGCTGCAGGCCAATGGCCAGCAGGTACCACAACCCGGTTCCCGCACGATAATGGATGCACATAACTGCTATCCCTATTTCGAATGGTGGGGCGATCGAATCGATCGCGCCCTTTCGGCTGGGACCCCGCTGGCTATTGAACAGGATCTGGGCTGGTATACCGATCCGGCAACTGCCAAGAGCTGGTCGGTTGTCACGCACGGCGACCCGATCACCGGGGAAGAGCCCATCATGGAGCAATACTTCTTTGCGCGTGTCCGCCCCATTGTGGAGCAGGCGTTGAAGGAAGGCAACAAGGGAGACTGGCCGCTCATTACTCTCAACCTCGATTTCAAAGACAATAAACCGGAGCACCTGGCCGCGGTGCTTGCCCTGCTCCGCAAATACCAGCCCTGGCTGACCTCAGCCGTAAAGTCGTCCCACATCGAGCAGGTGCAACCTCTCGACATAAAGCCAATCCTCGTACTCACTGGGGAAGCCGATGCCCAGCAAACTGTCTTTCATGATCAGCTGAAAGAGGGAGAGCGCGTGCTGGCCTTTGGCGCTATCCACACCGAGAACAAGGACCCGCAAGCTGCGCCTGAGATTCTCGACTCGGAAAAAGCGAACAACTACCGCCGCTGGTGGAACAACCCGTGGAGAGTCCTGGAGGCCGGTGGACAGCCCCATGCGGGTGAGTGGACTCCGGAAAAGATGAATCGTCTCCGGGCTTTGGTCGAGCGCGCTCATGCCAATGGTCTGTGGATCCGTTTCTACACGCTCGACGGCGCCACCCCGCAAGAACTAAGTTGCCACGGATGGTTTCGCGGTTACAATTTCGGTTCACTCGATGCGGCTCGCATTCGCTGGCGGGCCGCGATCGCCGCCCACGTCGACTACCTGGCGTCCGATCAGTACGAACTCCTGGGCGACGAAGTTCACCTCTCCACGTCAAGTGAGCATCAATGAAAGCGCTAGTTCGTTGATCTCGCATCAATGGTGCTGGAATGGCGGGACTCTGAGCGCACGGCCGGATTTGCGAAGTCAGTCTTGATCATAACCCACCTGTCTTCAATGACGAAGATTCCTCCCCAAATAGGTCATTGTCGCGTCTAATGCTTTGTGACAAAGTAGAATGGCGCGCGGGAGGTCGGGAGTTTGTCGATCCCGTTTCGGTGGATAGTTTGCTTGATGTTTGTAGTCGCGTTGTGCCGCCAGTTGCATGCGCAGGTAACGGCGGCTGCAGGCATTGCGCCTGTCCATGTTACGGAGAACATACAGGCGATCCCGCGGGTTCCCGGCGTAAGCACCTTGCTTGATGGATTTAACGCGGGCGTTACCTACTCGGGTGTTCACAGCTCGTCGGTTGGCTGGTATTCGATGGTGACACCGGCCATCAGCTACACGTTTTCCGAGCGTTACTCCGCCGATGCAAGCACCTCGATCTACATCAATCGTCTCATCGCGAATACGGATCCTGCGACCCAGGCCACCCAACCCCTAGTAACAGACGGCGCCGATCCCGGCGATACCTTGATTGACTTTCACGCCACGTTTTACCCTGGATCGTTAACTAACATCATCACCGGTTCGCTTACCGCTCCCACTGGAAATCGGTCGAAGGGCCTGGGCGCAGGGCAAGTGACTTACGACTTCGACAACCATACTGAGAGGTATTACAACAAGCTGGGCTTCCTGGTCGACTTCGGCATCGGCAATTCTTCGGGATTGTTCAATGACCTGGTAGTCAAGGACTACACCTCGGTGGGTACTCTTGCCCATTTCCAGGCCGGTGCGGTGCTCTGGCTTCCACGGCGCACTTATATTGAGGCGGTTGCCTATGAGCAGCTTCCACTGGGTAGTCAGACGGTCTACCGGGCTGTCGAACGCGGCGAGGATGTGCGGGCCAACGATGACGGCGGCGGGACCAATCCGAATCCGCCGCCTCCGGTCGCCGTTATCGTTTCCACGGCTAGCGAAGACAACGGCTTTACCACATTCGCCGGTATCCCCTTGACCGAACACATCACACTCTCGGGCTATTACAACCGAAGCCTGCGTCAACGCCTTGATACGGTGTCGGCTGGGGTTACCTTTGTCCTGCGCAGTAAGCCCAGCAAGAGATCGTTGTCCATGATCGACCGGGCCTTGAGGGAAGCTGAGGCCAGCGGCCATTAGAACGATGGGTGGGGGAGCGAAGCCTGAAGTATCTTCAGCACCTACGGAACGTTCTCTAATTTCGTAATTTGAGTTGGGTCCATCTCCTGGCGAATCTGCAACAGCATCGACGAAGTGGCTTTCTGCAACGAACTGCGCGCCTCATTTACAGCATCGATAGCGGCGAAAACCTTGGCCTTATCCGCTTGCGGATCCTTGTTAACCGCGGTTAGATTCGCCTGCGCCTTCAGAAATGTCTTATAGCTATCCAGAATGGCCGGCTTGTTGGCATCGAAGATGGTATCCATTCTCCTTTGCTGTTCGCGGCGCAATCCGATCGACTGGGCAACGGTTTTGTCATCCCACCAGCGTCCTACAGGCCCAAATTGAAGCGTATTGTGCGGCTGGCCGCTGACCTTGTCATGGCCCGGCCTTGGATGGTGAAGCGCGCTTGGCGCGCTGGGGCCTCCAGGGCCGGCCGGGTTGCCGATACCGCCGGGACCACCGGGGCCGCCGGGACCACCGGGATGATCTCGATCGCCGCCACCCTCGCCTCCCTGGGCGAGCGACCGGGCGCAAGGCACAAGAGCAAGGCAGATACAGCAAAGCAAGATCCGGAGAGTTTTCGTGCTCGAACTCATCTCGTCCTCATTTATGGTGTGTCTTCATATGCGAATGCCGTCTTTGGAATAATTTGTACTCGTCAATCGGTGATTCTTCGTCCGGGCTGATCGCCGCGTTAACCGCCTGAAGGAGTTGATTGTCCTGGGCGATCTGGGCCTCCGTATCCGATGGCTGCGATAGAGTCGCGGCCGTCTGACTCGGTGGCGCAGCAGGACCGTGATGGTGCCAGACGGCGACCGCCGTCCCGGCCAGGACCGCGGCGGTCGCGGCCCAACTCACGAAGGCAAGCCGGGTGCGGTGGACTGTTTTACGCGCAGTTGGTCTCAACAGGACAGGCTGGCTTTCGGCCCACGCCATCGAAGCCGAGTTGAACAACTCCACGTCGGAGCGGAATGAATTTACCCGACGCCAACAATCCTGGCACGCCGCGAGGTGAGCCTCGGACTCTGGCGAACCCATGCCAATCAATACGTCATCGAAAGCTTCGTCGGATAGGTGAGTTGCACTTGCAGGCGTCATGTAGTCGCTCCAAGTTTGCT
This sequence comes from uncultured Acidobacteriota bacterium, assembly GCA_963812485.1. GTDB lineage: Bacteria > Acidobacteriota > Terriglobia > Terriglobales > Acidobacteriaceae > Telmatobacter. Next base: position 112,182 of record CAWEVD010000015.1, on the reverse strand, counting down.
GCGAACGGCTTTAAGAGCGCGGTGGAGGTGGGTCCTCACCGTGTTGACTCCCATTCCCAGTATTTCACTGATCTCCTCGACTGACATTTCCTCAGAGAACTTCATCAAAAAGATCGTCCGTTGGTTGTTAGACAGGGTCTCAAGGACCTCATACAGCTCCTTCACCCTCTCCTTTGCCAGCACCCGCCGCTCCGCGCTTATTCCTTCGGAAGGCAGGAACGAAGCCATCTCGTGCACGTCGACTGCGGTGGCCTTGAGCTGTTTCCAAAATTTGAATCGGCCCGATCGGAGGTGGTCCCGGGTGACATTGATCGCGATTCCCGTCAGCCACGTGCTTAAACTACAATCCCCGCGAAAACTCTCCCGCCCCTTGAATGCCCGCAGCAGCGTGTCTTGGGTGATGGTTTCGGCCAGGTCCGGATCGCCGGTCGAGCATGTAACAAAGCGGCGAATCCTCGCCTGGTGCAAACGCACCAGCTCGTTTATGTCATCGAGCTCGCTGATGACTCCGGCCCTCTCCGCCATGGCTGATTCTATGCGCGGATGCCGTTTGGCGGCTATTCTCAGGTTGCCCAGTGTCGCTGTGGCCATTCCATGCCCCAGAGAGTGCCTGCCGCAGGTTCCCCCCATTCCATCGGGAACCACCCCTGGCGGCGTCAGCAGTCTGCCATACTGTGTCGCACATTCTTGACAATCTGATTACATGCAACCGCCGTTTTCTCGTATTTGTTTATCCCCGAGAGACTTGCAGGGGTTCCGGCTCCTGGCAGAAATTTATCTTAATCGTTTGTCAAAACCGTCGCCCGAGATTCGCTCGATGTAATCATTCTCGATCTCGTTCTCGTCACAGTTGGCGCGGTACCCCGAATCGGCTGTGTATTCGCGAGTCCGACAGGCTCTTCCGGCTTGTTCGTTCTCGCAAGCGGATTTCCCTGCAATCACGGGCATGGCAACCGGGGAAGGCGCGGTGCAGGGTCCGTGAAACAACGGCTCTGTGCCAGGCGCGATTGAGCGGAGACACCCGTTCCGGCTCTGACCGTTCAGCTGGATTGGCCCTGATCGAGGGCGCCCGTCTGGAGTTTCCGAACTTAAATTAAATTAGAACCCCCCGAGATTGGGGCCTCCGCTTCGCGGGAGCCCCAATCCCGTTCCAGGCGGTCGAATCGCTGTTCCTCGCAATGGCGCCACGCACGCTGCATAGGCGTATGAGAGAGCCTGGGCACCAGGATTCTCGGTCCGAACCGCCGTGCTATTCTTCCTCGCATGCGATCGCGCTCCTTCCTCCTTTTTGTCCTCACGTCCTTATGGCTGAGCGTTGTCCCGGTTTACCCGCGTGTGATCCGGGTCGATGTCGCTTCGCGCAGCGATGTGCTGGGAGGAAAGGTCTTTGGCGCCGCGGGTTCCTATGAGCGCATGACCGGCCGCGTTTACTTCTCGCTGCCGGTCAACAATCTTCATAACGCGCGCATCGTGGACTTGAAGAACGCGGCGAATGTGAAGAACGGAGAGGTGGAGTTTTCCGCCGACTTCGTCGCCGTTCGTCCGAAGGATCTGGCGAAGAGCAACGGTTCGATGTTGCTCGAAGTTCCCAATCGCGGGCGCACCCGTATCCTCGCCCTGGTCGACGGCGGAGACTGGGATCTCGCTCATGACGCCGGCGACGCGTGGTTGCTCCGCAGTGGTTTCACCGTCGTGAGCCTGGGATGGCAATGGGACGCCGCCGGACCTGGCGCGCTCCGGTTCTTTGCACCCATCGCGAAAGAGGACGGCAAAACCATCACTGGCCTGCTCCGTGGCGATCTCATGCCATCCCGACCCATGGCGGAGATCCCGCTGGGCCACCTGATCCAGGGCAATATCGGCGGGACGGAGTACCCCGTCGCTGCGCCCGATGATCCGCGCAACATCCTCACGGTTCGCGAGTCGCGCAATGGGAAGCGTACGGTCATTCCGCGCGGAGAGTGGCAATTCGCGCACACCGTGAATGGCAGCCTCGCGCCCAGCGATCGATTCATTCATCTGAACGGCGGATTCCAGCCGGGCAAGATCTACGAATACGTTTATGTGGTCGCCGATCCGGTTGTGGCCGGCGGAGGCTTCGCAGCCATCCGCGATTTTGCGTCTTACGCCAAGCACAATCCCGACGCCCTGACCCCGGCGAAGCGAGTCTACGGTGAAGGCATTTCGCAGAATGGGCGTTTCCTGCGTGACTTCCTCTACCAGGGATTCAACGCCGACGAAGATGGCCGGATGGCGCTCGACGGAGTCCTGGCCCACGTAGCCGGGGCAGGGCGGGGAAGCTTCAACTATCGATTTGCGCAACCCTCGCGCGACGCCCAACCCACCTCATCGGTATTCTTTCCGACCGACATTTTTCCCTTCACCGACCAACCTGAAACAGATCCGGTTACCGGTGAAACAGGGGGATTACTGGATCGTGCGATCGCCGAAAACACCGTTCCGAAGATCTTTTTCTCCAACACATCTTATGAATACTGGGGACGCGTGGCCGCCCTGATTCACGTCACTGCCGATGGCAAGCGGGACGCGCAAATCTCTGGCAACGTTCGCATCTATCACTTCACAGGGCTGCAGCATTTTTCCGGCCCATTACCGCCGGAGAAAGGAAAGGACGACTTGCTCGGCCAGGAACCGCAATCGCCGCTGCCCATCCGATACTTCTGGCGCGCCATGATTACAAACATGGATGCGTGGGTGGGAAGGAACATCCCGCCCCCCTCAAGCAGCTATCCCCGGCTCGATGATGGAACGCTCGTGCCTCTTGACCAGTGGGCATTCCCTTCCATTCCCGCCGTCAACACGCCGCACGAAGCCAACGAAGCAACCCGTCTCGATTTCGGTCCCGACTGGCGCAAGGGGTTTCTCACTTTGCAGCCGCCAAGAGCCGGCGCCGCGTTTCCCGTTCTCGTGCCGCAAGTGAATGTGGATGGCAACGAGCAGGACGGAGTGCGCCTGCCGGAGATCGCCGTTTCGCTTGCCACTTACACGGGCTGGAACCTGCGCGATCCAGCCATCGGCGCTTCGGATCAGCGAGTCGCCTTCGAGGGGTCGTACATCCCGTTCGCAAAGACTGCCGAAGACCGGAAACGTTCCGGCGATCCGCGCAAGTCGATTGCGGAGCGCTATGCCACTCGCGAAGAGTATCTCGCCCGATTCCAGGCTGCTGTCGACGCTTTGATCGCCGAACGCTGGATCCTGAAGGAAGACCGCGATGCCATGCTCGACCGAGGCAAGCTGGAGTGGGCCGAAGCGACGAAATGACCTTCATTCGTTGTGGATTGCTGTCATGTTGGGCGCGCCTCAACTTCACGGTGATCTCGCTTGCCGAAACGGACGCTTAGCGAATTGCCAAAGGCGAGCGCCTGCGTGTGATAGACAGATAGAGTAATTGCGTGGGACGGATCCCGTGAATTGCTGCCCCCAACCAATATCTTTTCGGCAATGGCCGAGAACCCGCCGGATCAGCCTCAGCCAGGAAATGCGCCCTCGGTTTCAGCGCTTCAAAGGATTCGCATTGGCGGCGCTTGCGCTCTGGTGGCTGGGGCCAACAGCGCACGCGCAGACACCGCCTGAGTCCGAACGCATCGCCAATGCGTTGCTTCAATCTCGAAGTGGACCACAGGCAACGTGGGATGAAGGGACAGGGACGAAGCTCGAAGGCCTCGCTGCGGAATGGTACAACACGGCCAACGGAAATTATTTCCATTATGTAAAGCGGACGGTCGACTCCTACCTGGACGCACGCCAATCTGGCGCCGCTGAGGTGCAGCCGAGCGCGCCCATGGCAGACGCCCTGCTCGGGCGCCAGTTGTTGCGGCTCTACCGCGTCACGCTCGCTTCCAGGTACTACGACGCCGCGACGGAGTTGCGGAGTCAAGTGGCCGCGTTGTGTGGTATTAGTTCAACTGCGCCCCAGCATTCCCATGCGGTCCACGCGGGCCCCGCCAAATTCTGCGTCGCGGAGCCGTTCCTTGCTGAATACGCATCGGTCTTTCACGCGCCGCAAGATTTCGAAGCGATCACCCGAGATTTTCTGGAATGGGAAAATGGAACCCATCAGCATCCTGCCGGAACCACGGACCTCGGGCCAGACGCGATCTCCAACGATCAAGCACGACTGGCCGCAGCCCTCGTCGATTCGCTGCCGTACTATCCGCAGAACGACACGGGGCGAGCTCAACTCATAGCGGTTCTTGATGGAATCGCGGCAGCGATAACAAGGCGCCAGGACGGATCCACCGGCGCCTTGTATCCATCCTCAGACGGAACGGCTACGCCTCGCAGACCGGTTCCGAGGAACGCCGCCAGCCTGTATATCTATGCATTCCTCAAAGGCGTGCGATACAGCTATCTTCCGGCTCGCTACTCCACTGGAGCCCGACGAGCCTGGGACAACCTGCAACGGGACACCGATGAAGGGAGCGACAGAGGCGCGCCCCTGCTTGCCGCTACCGAGATCGATCTGGCCCCTACTGCCACCAGGGCCCACGGTCAGAACATCATGGTCGACGCCTGGTTCAACAGCCAGCAACGCAAGAACGCCGCCGGGCAGATGGAATACTTTCATTACAAGTGGTCCGACTTCAGCGACAGCGGTTATTCGTTGCTGGGACACATGTTTCAAAGCTATGGAATGTCGACCGACGCGCTCTACTCGGCTCCGACCAGAGAGAATTTAAGCAAGGCACAGTTCTACCTGATCGTCTCGCCGGACATTCCGGTCAAGAATCCCAACCCGCATTACATGACCGACCAGGATGCTGAAGAAATCGCGGCGTGGGTTCGCGACGGCGGGGTTTTGATCCTGATGGAAAACGATCCTCCCAACGCCGACATTGCGCACCTGAATCTTCTCGCCGATCGATTCGGCATTCATTTCAACGATGTTCTGAGCCATCACATTCTCGGTGAACAGGTCGAGAACGGCACTATTCCCGTCCACCCCGACGGCCGTTTGTTCCATGAGGCGCACACTCTCTATATGAAGGATACGTGCAGCATATCGCTTCGCGGCAATGCTCTTGCGCTGCTGAGTGACCGGGGAGATGTAGTGATGGCGACCGCGAAATACGGGCGCGGTACGGTCTTTGCGGCGGTCGATCCGTGGCTCTATAACGAATACACCGACGGCCGCAAAGACGCGAAGATCTACGGGCCATTCGACAACTTCGCGGGTGGCAGAGAAGTGGTGCGATGGCTGCTCGAGCAGCGCCCAGCGCCGCATTCCGGCCGCCAATAAATCATCAGAACAGGAACTTCAGCGCGAATTGCAGTTGCCGCGAGGTTGTGGCCGTCGCGGTGATTATCCCCGCTGTTGGCGAGAGTGCTGCCGCTGTCGATGGTTTCGACGGCGTCGGTCCGCTGCTGAAGACAACAGGATTCGGCGTGGTGAAGTTGGTGTGGTTGAGAATGTTGAAGTATTCCGCGCGGAACTGGGTACGCACCCGTTCGTGAATCGAGGTGTTCTTCACCACCGAGAAGTCCAGGTTGGCAAGTCCCGGTCCGTTGAGGGAGTCGCGCCCTGCGTTGCCGAATGTACCCGGGATAGGGAGCAGTAAAGGCGTTCGGGTCAAACCATTGCCCCACGGTCTTCGGGTAGAGCGGGCCGTGAAAATCCGGATTGATCTGCGGACGAGCCGGGTTGCGAGAATCGCCATTTCCTGTCGGGTTGTAACCCAACTGCGGAGAGAAAGGGAACCCGCTCTGCAGCGAAGCGATTCCGCTCAGGCTCCACCCGGCAACGAAGTGGTTCTGGAGTGCGGATGCGTTCGCGAAAACTTTGTGCCCGGTTCCAAATGGAAGTTCCCATGTGCCATTAATGGCCCCGGCGTGCGCGATGTTGGTGGCCGCCGGACCATAATCCACTTTGGGATTGCCCGGATAGGAAACGAAGGCCGGCGTATTCGATGAAACGCTGGTGTTCCATGCCGAACCGTCGTCGAGGTTCTTTGACCAGGTGTAGACTCCGCGCAATTGCAGCCCGTTGGTGTATTGGCGCCGAACGTCCACTTCAAGGGCGTTATAGTTGCTGATTCCGCCTGAGACCCATGAAGTGGAGTTGGCCAGGTTGGGATTGGCCAGCTTCGTGGTCGGATAGTAAACAGAGCCCGTTGGCACGCCGGCAGGGCATTCCGCTGCGGGGCAGATCACGGTCCCCGGCGTGTTCTGATCTTCTGACAGGATCTGGTCATAGGCGTGCGAGCCCACGTATCCCAGGGCGAGCGTCGTATGCGGGGCAATCTCCTGCTCCAGCTTCAAGGTCCATGCCAGCACCGTGGGCGTAGCCAGATTACGCTGCACATTGCTGGGAGAAACAAGGCCCCCGGTTGCCGTTGTGGTCGACAACTCCGGCAGCTTGGTCACGGTCGTGTTGCTGTAAGAAAGAGTGGTATTGTAAGGCGCGGTCTGGTCGAGCCGGTAATCGAGCGTGTCGAGTAGAGCGCGATGAATGCCGAAGCTGCCTTTGAGCGCCGTTTTGCCCTTGCCGTATACATCGTAAGCAAATCCGATGCGCGGTTCGGGCAGAAACTTCGCGCGATTGTCCGACAGCGCCGAGTTGCCAATGGTGGGACTGGTGTTAATCACGCCGTCGGTGAAGTCGTAATTCGAGGCGCGGCCGTGAGCTTCATTCCATCCATTGGTCGATTCGAAGCGGAACCCTGCCCGGAGCTCGAACCGGGGTGTCACCTTCCATGCATCCTCAATGAATCCGGCTCCAAACAAGGACCGCCATCCTAATTCACTCGGCGCCGCCACGATCGTGTACTTGGCCACCGATCCCTGCTCAAATGCGGTGAGGGTCGAGAACGAAGCCTGTCCATACTGGTTCTGGGCCAGAAAGTCGTTGGACTGCAGCCACTGCAGCCAGACGCCCGCCTCGATCTGGTGCGTGCCGTGCGTCCAGTAGACATGATCGTCTGCCGTGAACAGGTTGCGCGCCGTCGTATTATTGCTGCCGGTATTTGCCCCGGCGAGCGAGATCTGCGAAACGCCGTTCGATGCCGTACTTCCCGCAATCACCACCGCGCCGACCGGCCCGTTCGCTACCCAACTGGGCACCGACCCCGCCACAATGCTGTCGAAGTAGAAGTCAGCGCGCGAGTAACCTACGCGTATCGTATTCAGTAGGCTTGGCGAGAAAACATGCTGCTCCTGTGCGCTTACCACCTGCTCGCGAAGCCTCTCATATATGGCCGAGTCCGGGTTCACGGAAGGCGTGGTCGCGTCGCTGTCGTCGATCGTATATACCCCAAAGAGCAGATCGTTTGCGGAAAGATTGGTATCGATGCGCGTGGTTCCAAAGTCCTCGCGTATGTGCTGCGCCGGGTTGGAAAAGGCCAACGCAACCCCGCTGCCCAATTCCTTTGTGCCCACCGGCCAGAGAGCCAGCAGCGGTTGAACGCTCGGGACCGCGGCCGCGCGCACGCTGTCATCGGGAACGAACGTGACGTCGCTCAGGCCGAGATGCTGGCGGTAGCCTTCATAATTGCCGAATGCGAAAAGCTTGTCGTGCCGGATCGGGCCGCCCAGGGCCGCGCCGAAATCATTGCGCTGAAACGGGGCAATTTGGGCCTGGTCGAAGTAGTTGCGTGCATCGAGCGCGCTGTTGCGAAAGAACTCGTACACCGACCCGTGGACCTGGTTGCCGCCAGAGGCCGTGATGATCGAAACCTGCGCACCGGTCCGCTTGCCGTAGTTGGCCCCGTAGGTATCGCTCACCACGTTGAACTCGCGTACCGCCTCTACGCCAAGCAACTGCCCGCTGGTGCCGCCCGGCGTCACGTTGATCAGCGATGCCCCCGTATACTCGATTCCGTTCAGCAGAAAGAGATTGTCCTGCGGACGCCGCCCCGATACCGAGTACATGTTGCCGACTGAAGAGTTCGAAGTTCCGACGCCTCCGGAACGCTGCGTGGTGTAACTCACCGAGGCCGGATTGAGCAGCACCAGCTGGTCGAAACTGCGGCCGTTGAGCGGGAGTTCCTTCACCTGCCGTTCATCGACCAGTCCCTGCGACTGGAGTGTCGAGGTATCCACAGTCGGCGGAGAATCTTCCACCGTCACGGTTTGCTCAACACTTCCCAGCGTGAGCACCAGGTGCAGATGAAGGCTTTGACCCACGGCGAGCGTGATTCCCGTGCGGTTGAGCGGGGAAAGTCCATCGTGCGAAGCTGAGACCGTGTAGACTCCCACCGGAATCGATGGCGCGGAGAATTTGCCGTCGGCGCCCGTGACAAGGCTGCGTTCGGTCCCCGTCTCGTCGTTGCGAATCAGGACCGTCGCATGGTCGAGCACAGCATTGGTCGGGTCGACCACTTCACCCTCGATGGTTCCACCGACCAACTGCGCTCTTAGCAAAGGCGCACTCGCGATCGATGTGACGAGGAAGAGTAGGGACCAAAAGGCGGCGGGGACGCGAAGACGACGCATGACTTTCTCCAGAGATTGGTTCAAATTGATTGCCAGAAGCGCGGGGAGGGAAGGGCGAGTTCTCAGCGACAACAACAGGCCCGCAACCTGGGAGGACAGGCCGGCGCGGGAGGCATCTGGATTGAGATAGAGAAGCTCATTTAGTAGATCTCAACGGGCATCAATCTGTAGAGGGAAGAAACTTACTGAGCAACGTCAGTAAGGGCTGATTGCGGAATCTAGCGCGGACAACAACAGCCCACTTGCGCCACGGAGGCACAACAGAGGACCATCATCGGGCTGGATGCAATCGCCATTCCTTAGAAAGTACCACAAGTCCATCTACTGGACAAGGATATACGCCAACCAACGAATGGGATGCGGGCCGGGGCACCTTCGACGCACATTTATAGATCCCGACGCTCAAAAAGTATTTGCGCCAGCACAAGGGCGAGTATTGCGTAGAGCGCCGCATAAACCACCATGGCTGTGCTCGGAACCGCGGAGCTGTTGAACGGGGAGACTCCCGCGGCCCCTAGTAGCGGCGGCTGCACCTTGAAGGCGGCCCGGCGCCAAAGCGCATCGCTTGGCATCACCAGGCTGGCCAGGATGCCCAGGTTCACGCAAGCCCTGACGTGGCGGATGGCGCCAAACTGCTCGATCCATCCCCCCACAAACGCAAGACCATAAAGACCCAGCGTGCAAGCCCCGCTGGTGAGTGCGGATAACCGGGTACTGAATGCGATCGTCACGCTTATCAGCATGACGGCCTGCAGCCATATCAGGCTCAGTGCCGCTCCGCTGTGCGGCGTTGCGTGCCGGGCCTCGATCCAGCCAACCGCCATTGTTCCGCCCTCGATGAACAGAACGTACATCGTAAGCATACCCACGAACCCGATCCACTTGCCGAGCACAAGGCACCACCGGTTCACTGGCTTGGTGGCGATCGCATGGATGGTTCCCGAGGCTATCTCCCCCGAAATTGTGTCGCACGAAATAAGGGCCGACATCAGCGACGTCATCATGGTGCCGGCATAGAGCGCCATCATGGTCATCATGCCGATGCCTTCCTGCCGATTGACCGGTGGCACTTTAGGCGACATTCCCTGAAGCAATGAGTGAAGCCCCGCCCAGAACAGGCCCACAAACGCGGCCCCGGCGATCGCGGCGATCCACAGAATCTTGCGTCGCGCGGCTTCGAGAAACGTCATGCGCGCCATGAGAATCACGGTTCGCGTTGCGCCTGGCCCGCGAACAACTGCAACCACTGAGGCGCGGCTGGAGCCGTCGAGGATTTCTGGCGGCACAATCGCCTCGGCCGATTCGAAGACTTTGTCGCTCATAGGCCAGAATCCGGTCCCATCATTTCAAGAAAAAGATCTTCCAGCGTCACGCGCTGCGGAACTACGGAATAAACGCTGGCTCCGCTCTCCACCAGGATGCGCACCACGTCGGGCAGGCAGTCTTCGCTCGGCAAACGCACCCGGAGCGTGCGCCCCGCATGCGACTCGACGATGAGCCCGTCAATGAGTGTCAGTCGCGCCAACGCTGTAGCGCTCAGGCCCGCAGCATCCACATCGGCCACGGTTCGTTCCGTCTGCCAGCCACCCATCTCGTACTTGCCGACTACCTCGCCATTGCGAATGAACGCAACCCGGTCGCAACTCTGCTCGACTTCCCCGAGCAGATGAGAATTGAGAAAGACCGTCGCTCCGCGGTCGCGCTGCTCCCGCACGATCTCGCGCACCAGTTTGCGCCCTGCGGGATCGAGTCCGGAAGCCGGTTCATCGAGGAAAAGAATCTCGGGCTCGTTGACCATGGCCTGGGCAAGCCCGACGCGCTGCATCATGCCTTTGGAATAGCTGCGGATGGGTTTGGTGTTCTGCGCGCCCAGGCCGACCCGTTCCAGCAGTTTCGGAATCCGCTGCCGGAGAACCGAGTCAGCCATGCCGCACAACCTGCCGTGCAGCATGAGCAACTCCGGCGCGGTGAGCCAGTCATAGAACCGGAAATGCTCCGGCAGAAATCCGATGCGCGCGCGCACATCGCGCGAGCCTACCGGATGCCCCAGCAGGAGCGCCCGGCCGCTGGTGGGCTTCACCAGCCCCAGAAGCATCTTGATCGACGTGCTCTTGCCCGCGCCGTTGGGACCGAGGAACCCGAAGGCCTCTCCGCGCTCGACCTGGAGCGTGAGATCGCGAACGGCTGTTCGCGCCCCGAAGTCCTTCCTCAGTCCCGCTGCATCGATGGTCAGTGCGGCCATGCTCGCTCTCATTTTGCCGCTTCGCCTACTACTCGATCTGCGAAGCCAGGTTTAACGCGGTGGTATTGTCGCCGGTACCCATCAAGCTGTAAAGAATTCCATTGTCCACCCAGTGGAGAGTGAATTGACCGGATTGCTGGTTCTTCGGCCTGAGCAATACGCCGTCATTGCCGCCCACGCTGACCTTTTCGTAGCTCAATTGCCCGTGCAGGATGGGCATCACAAAGGTCGACGTCCAGTCGATCGTCTGCGTAAAGTTGGCCGCCTCGGTGGCGCTCAACCCCGCAAACTGCAGCGCCGCGCGCACGATTTCGGCGGTATCAAGCTGCTGTGGAGCGGTAACCGTCGGGCTCGGCACTTCATTCAGCCTGACACAACTGGCATCCTCGGGTTGGGTCGCAGAAGGCCGCGGCTCTCTTCCTTGAGACCGCTCAAACACATCGCCGCAGTTGCCGTACACGGCGATGATTCCCGCCGGTACGCGCATACCGATGACCGCGCCATCGGCCGACCGTGGGATCTGAACATCGCTGCGTCCCGCCTCGTCCAGAATCGATTGCAAACGGTCGCGATCGAGCTTCATCTGCGCACTAATCGGGGTCCGAAAGAGGAGCAGCGCCGGCGTTTCCCCCGCAATCAGGTGAATCTGGAATCCAGCGAGCTTCGACGCGGTGGCCGCATCCGCTACCGGTTGCGGTTTCTGCGGCGCCTCGGTCTGGGTAACGTCAGCGGAGATCATGCGGCTCATCAGCTGATCATTCTCCAGTGCGTTCACTGCGTCGGGATTGAGTTCCACGACTGCGATGTGCTCCATGCGAAAGATGGAAAGCAGGTTCTCGGCCCATCCCCGAACGGGAGCCACCGTGAATGCCAGAACGGCAGCAATCGCAACCGCTCCACCTGCCGCCAGGGACCACGTGCGCAGCGGACTCCACCGAGCCGGGCGCACTGGCAGCCGGCTGCTCAAGACGCAGCCGCATGGCCGACCAGGCAGGCGCGACGCCAGCGGCGACGGGCTGGGGCAGAAAATCAAGTCCCGCACGAGCGCTCGCCGCGTGGCCGCTCAGCACCTTGAGTTCTGCCTGGCATTCGGAGCACGTACTCACGTGCTCGGTCAGAGCCGAAACCCGGTCGCCATTCACCTCGCCGTCGAGGTAGGCGCGCAACATTCCGGTATCGATTTCGTTGTGCTTCATCATCCCTCCTTCGGGGTCCCCAGCGATAGGTCTTCGTCGCTGGGGTGGTTCGCCGCCTGCAGCCGCGGAGCGCGTTTGCTGAGCCGCTGTTGTCGCTGGTAGAGCATGGAGAACTCCGCCTCTGCCCGCGCCAGCATGGTTCCGACGGAAGCCGGCTTGATTCTCATGGCGGCGGCAATCTCCTGATAACTGAGCCCGCTATGTCGCAGAAGCAATACTTGAGCCTTTTCCACTTTCAGCCGGGCCAGCGCGAAACGCACTTCGGCAATGCGTTCTTCCCGCACCAGCCGGCACAACGGATCGCTCTCGAGACCATCTGCAATGTCAGCGCCCGCGTCCAGTTGCTCCTCGAAACCCCTGCGCTTGTGCCTGCGCAGCCTGTCAATGGCGTTCGAGTGGCGACGCGATAAAGCCATGCCCCGGCGGTGCCTTCTGCTATACCGCCGGGTCCCATTCGATACAGCTTCAGGAATGCATCCGCGCATACCTCTTCCGCTTCGGCATCCGAGCGCAGCACCCGGCGGACCACGCGGACCATGCGGGCGAACTGCTCCCTGAAAATGGATTCGAACTCGGCTTCGGTCCAGGTGCTGGCCATGTCGATAGCTCTTACACCTGTATAACGCCGGGCGCAGATCTTTTGTGACAGGAAAGTTCTCCGGTACAAACTATGAGTCACAACCTGTGACCCAAACGCAGATTCCAATCCTCATTTCAGGACCGAGCCGAGCGGAAAGACCCGATTCCGCTCCGACTCGCGGATCATTGACCGTCTTCGTCCGGCAAGGAGTTCTTGCGCTCCGATGTACCCGCAGATGAGGCCGGTTTCGCGATCGACCACCGGCATCGAGGTAATGCCGGTGGTGGCCATCTCCTCCGCAACTGCCCGGCAGGTCTCATCAGAGTAGGCAAGAACTTCGGGCAAGGGATCGCGCGCCTGAAAGCCTGGTCCATCTTTGACAGGCTCAGGTAACTCGCTCATCACTTCGGCGACGCTTACCATTTCCAGCGGGTCAACCCCATATTCTCGCGAGAGGTGATAACCGCGGCGCCCCAGCTTCTCGGTCAGAATCGATCGCGGCATCACCAGGGAGGTCACAAGGTACGATGCCGTGCAAGCCAGCGCCAGCGGCAGCAGTGCCGGCAAGGCATGCGTCAGCTCCAGCGAAAACAGAATTGCCGTGAGGGGCACACCCAGCGCGCCCGCAAGCATGCCACCCATCCCCATCAGGGCCCACAACGCCTGCGTCTCCGCGGGCATGTGTGCGAGCGATGCGACGGATTCGCCAAGGGCTGCGCCAATCATCAGCAAGGGCGCCAATACCCCTCCCGATGTTCCCGAACTCAACGAAAAGGCCCACATCAGCGACTTGGCAATCACCAGGCCCGCCAGCAGCCCGGTTGCCGCGTTGCCTCGCAGCAACTCCGCGATGTTGTCATATCCAACGCCCAGACCGCGGGGAAAGAACAGGCCGCCGATCCCGATGCCTATTCCTCCAATTGCCGGCCACCACATCCAGTGGATGCGCAGACGCCCGCAAATGTGCTCGAATGCGTCTTCAAATCCATACATCAGCCGGCTCAATCCCGCCGAGGCTAAACCGACAAGGGCCCCCAGCGGGGCGGCTACGAGTAATGCCAGGCGCAAATGGGTCGAAGTCCCCAAATCGACAGGGAACAGCGGACCCGGGCCCAGCCAACCGATGCGCAATGCGCCGGCCACGATGCTTGCCACGGCGACAGGCACCAGGGACCGTGGCCGCCACTCGAAGAGGAGCAATTCCACTGCCAGCAGGATCGCCGCCATGGGCGCGGCGAATGTAGCCGCCATGCCCGCGGCAGCGCCCGCGACCAGCAAGGTCGTGCGTTCTGCGTCCGTCAGCTTCAGCCACTGAGCGACCAGCGATCCGAACGCGCCGCCGGTCATGATGATCGGTCCTTCAGCGCCGAACGGCCCTCCCGAGCCGATCGCCACCGCCGCGGAAATCGGCTTGAGCACCGCGATCTTCGGATCCACTCGCGCGCCGCGCAGCAGGATGGCTTCAATAGCCTCCGGGATTCCGTGCCCGCGAATCTTGTCCGAGCCGTAACGCGCCATCAAGCCAACCAGCAGGCCGCCAATTACCGGAACCAACGGCACGAGCCAGCGCGCGAGCGGAGAGCCCGCGGGGCTGACCATGGCGAAGCTCAACCTGTGGTAGTAAAAGATGTTCGTGCTGAGCGCGATCGCGCGCAGCAGAAGCACCGCCAATCCTGCCGCGCCGGTACCGATTACCAGCGCCAAACCCGTGAGCAGCCAAACCCGGCCATCGACGGTGAAATCCCGGAGCGCAGACGGCCGTGATTTCATCGAGCCTCGACTCCGGCGATTTCGGATCCGTGCGCTGTAATCTGCCGCAACGCCCGTTCCAATCGTGGTCCCAACTCAGTCAGCTCGCGCGCGTGGTCCCCCGAAAGCCGGCCCAGCAGCTGCCTTCCCTTGTGCGTTACTTGCAGGATTGCGCGGCGCTTGTCCTCCACGTCCGACTTCCGATTCAGGAGGCCCTCGCCCACCGACCGGTCAACGAGTTCGACAACACTGTTGTGTTTCAGTCCCAGCCGCTCGGCCGCGTACGCGATGGTCACCGCAACACCTTCAGGCGCGCCTGCCACCTGAAGTAGGAGCTGGTGTTGTTGCGGACTGTAGTCCGGCGCCCATAGCTGCGGCTTCACTGAATTGCAGGAAGCGGCGGAGCTCGTAACGAAAATCGGCCAGCGTTCTGAGGAGCGGGTCAAATCCACCCGCCGCAGTGTGACTAATCATATATATATCGTGACACGATATATCTATCTTGCGCAAGTGGCCCATTGTCGCTCCCAACATGGCGCGCCCAGCCGCGCCAGGATCGCGACTAAACCGACAGACTCATCATGCGATTGAGTCTTTGCACAAACGAGGCCGGATCCTCCAGCGGCACGCCCTCCATCAGCAGAGCCTGATCGAGCAGCAGCCACGCCGCATCTTTTGCCACCTCGTCTTCGGGACGCGCAAGAAGCTTCTTCACGATCTCATGATCGGGATTGATCTCAAGCGTGGGCTTGGGTGCGGGAATGTCCTTCTGCCCCATGGCGCGCAGCATCTCCTGCATCTTCATTGAGGGTTCTTCCTCGTCCGAAACAATGCACGAAGGACTGTCTGCCAGCCGAACCGAAGCGCGCACATCCTTGACCCGATCGCCCAGCGTAGCC
This sequence comes from uncultured Acidobacteriota bacterium, assembly GCA_963812485.1. GTDB lineage: Bacteria > Acidobacteriota > Terriglobia > Terriglobales > Acidobacteriaceae > Telmatobacter. The sequence goes on along the minus strand of CAWEVD010000015.1, from coordinate 97,065 downwards.
TTGATCTTTTCCAGCAGCGGCTTCAGCGCTTCGGCCTTGTCCGGCTCCGCCTCGTCCTTCAGGTCTTCGCTTGCCGAGGTCTTGTTCACCGACTTCAGATCGATGTCGGCGTACTTATCCACGCCGGAGAAAACGATCTCGTCGATCTCATCATCGAGAATCAGAACCTCGAGATCCTTTTTGCGATAGATCTCGAGCAGGGGCGAGGTACGCAGCAGCGATTCAGCGCCGCCGGTGATGTAGTAGATGCTTTTTTGGCCTTCCTTCATCCGCGACTTGACCTCGGCCAGGCTCGTAAGGCCATCCACCTTGGTGGACTTGAAGCGGATCAGGTCGAGCAGAGTCTCGCGATTGCCGAAGTCGCTGTAGAGTCCCTCTTTGAGCGGCCGGTTGTATTCAGCAATGAATTTCTGATACTGCTCAGGCTGGTTGGCTGCGATGTTTTTAAGCTCGGAGAGAATCTTCTTTACGCTGGCGGTGCGGATGCTGGTGACGACCCGATTCTGCTGCAGGATCTCGCGGCTCACGTTGAGGGGAAGGTCTTCGCTGTCGATGATGCCCCGGATGAAGCGCAGGTATTGCGGCAGAAGCTCCTTCGAATCGTCCATGATGAAGACGCGCCTGACGTAGAGCTTCACGCCGCCCTTGTAGTCGGAATGATAGAGGTCGAGCGGCGCTTTCGACGGTACGAAGAAGAGCGTTGTGTACTCCAGGCTGCCCTCGGCCTTGGTATGAAACCAGAACAGGGGATCGTCCCATCCACCCGCGATCGACTTGTAGAGCTCCTTATAGTCCTCATCCTTCAGCTCGCTCTTCGGCCGGCGCCACAACGCGCTGGCGGCATTCACCTGCTCCGTGGTGCGCGTCTTGATTGATTTTTTCTCGGCTTCGTTCCACTCGCTCTTGTCGTAGGTGAGGTAAATCGGGAAAGCAATATGGTTGGAATATTTCTTGACGATCTCCTGCAGGCGCCAGCTGTTGGCGTACTGTTTGCCTTCCTCGTTGAAGTGCACCACGACAGTGGTGCCGGGCAACTCTCGTTCCGCCGGTTCGATGTCGAACCCTGTCTGGCCGTCGCTTGTCCAACGCGAGGCCTTGGCCTCGCTGGCCTTGCGCGAGATGACCTCGACCTTGTCGGCCACCATGAACGCACTGTAGAAGCCCACGCCGAACTGACCGATCAGGTTTGAATCCTTCTTCGCATCGCCCGAAAGCTGCGATAGAAAGTTCTTGGTCCCCGACCGGGCGATCGTGCCCAGGTTTGCGACCAGTTCCTCCTCGTTCATGCCGATTCCTGTATCGGCAATGGTGAGGGTTTGCTTCTCCTCATCCAATTCCAGGTCGATGCGCGGAGAATAGGAAACCGACTTGTAGGCCTCGTCCACCAGCGTCAGGTGGCGCAGCTTGTCGAGCGCGTCAGATGCGTTCGAGATCAGTTCGCGCAGAAAAATTTCAGGATGAGAGTAAAGGGAATGGACGATCAGCTGCAGGAGCTGATTGACTTCAGTCTGGAATTCACGCTTGGACATGGATATTTATCACCGAATATCAATATAAAGCGTAGATTTCAGCCGATTCGCCCGAGGCTCCTCACTGCGGCCGCAAACGCGGCACAGCCCATGCCGCTTGGCTTGCGATAAGCTGATGCGGGGGTATGTACATGCACTTTCTTACCCGGCGCGGCTTCCTTTCTGCGATTGCGTTGGCCTTGTTTGCGCCGTTTCCGGGTTTGCTGCCCATTGCTCCGCCTGCTCGAGCGCAGGATCTCAATCCGGCCCTGCCGCTCATCCATGCCGACAACGGGCCCAACTCCCCTGCTGCGCAAAAGGCGCACTACGTGGTGCTCGTGTCCCTCGATGGTTTCCGCTGGGATTACGCCAAGCGCGACGGCGCCACCCACCTCCTGGCTTTGGGACATAACGGGGTCTGGGCGCCCGAAGGCATGCTGCCGAGCTATCCCTCGTTTACCTTCCCCAATCATTTCACCATCGTGACCGGTCTCTATCCCGAGCATCATGGCCTGGTCGCCAACAGCTTCTACGACGAAAGCAAGCAGGCCCGTTACGCCAGTAGCGACCCCAAAGCCGTGGCGGACGGAAGCTGGTACAGCGGCGTACCGCTATGGAGCCTGGCGGAGAGCCAGGGCATGCGCACGGCGTGCCTCTTCTGGCCCGGATCGGAAGCTGAAATTGCCGGCCATCGCCCCACGTGGTACGCCCGCTTTGACTCCAAGACCGAGGCCACCGATGCCGTTCAGCAGGCGCGCACCGACGATGCAATCGCCCTGCTCCGTCTGCCCGAAGCCAACCGTCCCCACTTCATCACCATCTATTATTCCGAGCCCGACCACGAGGGGCACCAGTTTGGTCCCGACGCGCCGGAAACAAAGGCGGCGGTTCTGAAAGTCGATGCCCTCGTCGGCAAGCTCAAGGCCGCGCTCGACAAGACCGGCCTGCCCATCGACCTCGTCGTCCTCAGCGATCACGGCATGGTGAAAGTCGAAGACGGCTGGATCACGTTGGACAAATTCGCCGACCTCACCGGATTTGACGCCGTCGGCACGCTCCTCTATGCGAAAACGGAGGAAGACCGGACGCGCGTCTACAACCAGCTCAAAAAGGCATCCTCGCAGTTCGTCGTATACCGCCGCAAGGATGTGCCCGCCGGCCTCGACGACAACCAGAATCCCCGCACCGGCGACCCGGTGATTGTGGCCACCGGGCCGTACGCGATTCGCGCCCACGAGCCGCCCGAGGGCACACCCGACCAGCCGCCCACTGCCGGGCATGCATGGGTTCGATCCGCACAAGATCCCGCAGATGAAAGCCAGCTTCTTTGCCGCCGGCCCGGATATCGTCTCCGGCAAGACGGTTGCCCCTTTCGAGAACGTCAACCTCTATCCGTGGATGGCCCACATGCTGGGCCTGACGCCACCCAAAACCGACGGCAGTCTGAACGTGTTGGCGGGAACGCTGCGCGACGGGGGCGGCGAGGTACCTCCCAGCCCCGCGGAGAACCAGTAGCATATGGAAGAACAGCAATGAGTGGAACGGTACGCGGGCAATGAGCAAAGCGGTGCTTGGAATTGACGGCGGCGGGACGCGCACGCGCGCCACCATCGTAAATGGGGAGCAGGTTCTGGCATTCGCTGAAAACGGTTCCATCAAGCGGCTTCGCGTCGGAGCCCGGGTCGCCGAAGAAAATCTGCGTTCGCTGATGGCCGAGGTGTACGCGCAGGCCGGTGTCACCCGGGTGGGGGCAGCTTCAGCCGGCGTGGCCAGTGCCACCATGCCGGGTGTCCAGGAATGGATCACGGTGGTCTTTCGCGACTTCGGCATCGAGCGATCAGAAATAGTCGGCGACGAAGTGATCGCCCTCGACGGGGCATTTCGCGGAGGTCCCGGCATTCTCCAGATTGCCGGCACGGGCACCAACTGCCTTGGCCGTGCTCCCGATGGCGGCCGCGAAACCGCCGGAGGCTGGAGCTCGCGCCTGGGCGACGAGGGCTCCGGCTACTGGATCGGCCTCCACGCTGTTCGCCGCGCCTTGCGCGCCTACGATCGCGACGAGCCCACGAAGATTCTTGACGTCGTAGGCTGCGCCTGGGGAACCGCCACCCTGGACGAATTGGTGAACCTCGGCGACAGCTCGCCCGGTCCGGACTTTGCCGCGCTCGCTCCCGATATCAGCCGCCTGGCGGAAGAAGGCGACGCGGTCGCACTGGGTGTCCTGCACCAGGCCGCCGCCGACCTCGTCGATTCCGTCTTGCTGGTCCGGGCCAAGCTTCGCCGCAAACACAACGTTTCGGTCGAAGTTCCCGTGGCGTGGATCGGCAGCGTCATCGGCAAATCGCGCCTGGTGCGCGAAGCATTCTTTGCTGGGCTGCGCGCTGCAGTTCCCGATCTGCCCATTCGGACCGCCGAAGTAGCCGGCATCGAAGGCGCCGTCTGGCGCGCCCAGCGCCTCGCCCAGGACCCGGATCTAGGCGGCGATTCCGCCAACGACCGCCCCGACCAGTTTTCCGGTCGCGTCAACAGCCACGAAATCCGCCCTTCCACCGACTGCCAACGTGCCTGTCCCGTCTTTGAACCCCGTCATTCCCGCCGGATTTACGGTCATGAGCCGCAATCCCTGCTCGACCGTCGCACCCGTAAACTTGAGGAAGTTTTCGAGCGCCCGATCCAGGGTCAGCACGCTTCCTGCCAGCACCCCGTTCACCATGGCCTTGCCGCCGGCTACCTGCACCGGGAATCCGCCCAGCTGATATTCGCCCTCCGGCATCCCGGTCGCGCTCATCGCATCCGTCACCAGGATGGCCCGTTCCGGCCCTTTGGCCCGCCACCACAGGCGCACCAGCTCCGGCATGTTGTGGATTCCGTCGCAGATCAGTTCGGCGAATAGCTCGTCGGTCGTCAGCACCACTTCCAGGATTCCCGGATCCTTGTGGTCCATCGCGCGCATGGCGTTGTAGGTGTGGGTCGCGCTCGTGGCCCCGGCCGCGATGGTACGCCGCGTATCCGCAGCCGACGCATCGGAGTGGCCGACCGACACCCGCACCCCGCGCGACGCCGCGTGGCCGGCGAGTTCGGAAGCCCCAGGCAATTCCGGCGCCAGCGTGATCAAACGGACGTGTCCCTCGGCGGCATCGAACATCCGATCGAACACCCCGATGTCGGGCGCCAGCAGACGGTTCGAGGGATGTGCTCCCCGCTTGGAATGGGAGAGAAACGGCCCTTCCAGGTGGATTCCTACAGGCCGGGCCTCGCCCTCGACAGGCTTCTGCGCGATCACCTTTGCCACTCCTGCCAGCGACCGCAGCGTCGCGTCCAACGGCGCCGAAACAGTCGTGGCCAGAAACGCACCGGTCCCGCGCGCGGCCAGAAATCTGCCCATCGTGCTCAGGGCTTCCGGCGTGGCTTCCATGATGTCGTGCCCCGCGGCGCCGTGGATGTGCACATCGAAAAATGCAGGCGCCAGGGTTGCGGCGGGAAAAGCATGTTCCGCGGCGCCTGACGGCACTTCAGCTCCCGTCGCGGCTTTCAATCGCCGCAATCCGTCCGTCCTCAACCACAATCATCGATTCGCCGTGCAGGCGTGTTCCGTCCCACAGCTGTTTTCCCGTATAGACCGTACGCATGAGGGGCATTATTGCAGGCCCGGCGGAACTCTGTCCCTGACCCTCTGACGCGCTTCCGTTACACCTTTGTAACGCCGAAATGAAGCCACATTTGCTACGGTTGTCGTATGAATATTCGGGGCGTGACGGCTACGTTTTCGTTGTTCGTATTGAACATGGCTTTGCTTCACGCGCAAAGCATCGATCTGTCCACAAGCAAGCAGTTGATCGGAGAAATCCCGGGCCATCCGCAACGCCTCAACAGCCTGCCCATCTCGATGGCTGTGTCTCCCGACAAGCGCTACGTGGTTACGATCAACGCCGGATACGGAACCTTCGAGTCCCAGTACGACCAGTCGCTGGCCGTGCTCGATACGCAGACCGGCACGGTGGCGGATTTTCCGGACGACCGTACGCCGGCGCGGCAGGCCAAGCAAACGCTCTATTCCGGCCTGGCGTTCGATCACGATGGATCCCATCTCTACGCCAGCATGGGCTCGATCACCGATCCCACCGGTGAAAAGAAGGGCGACACCGGGAACGGCATCGTCGTGTACAGCTTCCATTCCGGCAAAATCGCACCCGAGCGGTTCATCCCCCTGCCCCTCCAGCAACTCGCGCCCGGGCACAAAACCCGCCTGATTGACGAGCGGGATGGCGACAAGGGCATTCCTTTCCCGGCCGCGATTGCCGTGGTGGGCGCCCCAGGGACGGAAAAACTACTGGTCGCCGGCAATCTCTCCGACGATGTCCTCCTGGTCGATCCCACCAACGGTCAGATCGTCCACCGCTTTGACCTTGCGGAGAGCGATGCCGTGCCGGGCACCTATCCGATCGCTCTCGCCATTGCGCCCGACGGCCAGCATGCCTATGTCGCGCTCTGGAATGCGTCGGAAATCGTCGAACTGGATCTCGCCCGGGGAACCATCGGGCGCAAACTGACGCTGCTCAAGCCCACGAGCGCCGTCGCGCCGGGCACCCATCCGAGTGCGTTTGAATTCTCGCCGGACCGCAAGACGCTCTACGTTGCGCTCGCCAACCGGGACGCCGTCGCCGCGATCAACATCTCGCTTGGCAAGTTTTTCGTCAAGGGCTACTTCGATACGCGCCTTCCCGGCCAGAGCTACTTCGGCGCGGAGCCGGTGGCATTAGCCGTTAACGCGGACGGCTCCCGGCTCTACGCCGCCAACATGGCCAGCGATGCGGTTGCGGTCCTCGACACCGCGAAGCTGAACGGCAAAGAGGCGAAGCAGGGTTTCGTCGAGCCGATCGGCTTTGTGCCCACCGAGTGGATGCCCATCTCGATGACGTATTCCGGCGGCAAGCTCTATATCGCCACCGACAAGGGCCGAGGCACCGGGCCCAACAACATGCCCCAGGGCCAGACCGCGGAGATGAAGGCCAAGAATCAGCATTCCGAGTAACACCTACATCGCCACGCTGTTATACGGCTCGCTCGCATCGATCGACGAAGCCTCGATCGAAAAGAATCTGCCGCAATGGACGGAGACCGTGCTGGCATCGAATCGCATGAAGGCAGCGGCGGAAAAGATCGACTTCGCCGGGGGCGGCGCACGACCGCATCAAGCACGTCATCTACATCATCAAAGAAAACCGCACCTACGACCAGGTCTTCGGCGACCTGAAGCAGAATGGCAAGCCGGCCGGCAACGGCGATGCGAGCCTCACCATGTTCGGCGAGGACATCACGCCCAACCTGCACAAGCTCGCGCTCCAGTTTGGCGTGCTCGACAACTTTTACGACTCCGGCGAGGTTTCCGGAGACGGCCACGTCTGGTCGAATGCCGCGATCGGATCGGACTACCTCGAAAAGAACTGGCAGCAGTCGTACCGGGGAGAGCAGCGCATTCTATGACTTCGAGGGCGCGGTCGCCGACGGCTATCCGCTGCTTCAGAAGATTCCCGATGTAAACGAACCCGCCAGCGGATATCTGTGGGGCGATCTCGCCGCGCATGGCAAGACCTACTACCACTTTGGCGAATTCATTTCGACCGTTTTCTGTACCGACGCGGTGATGGCCCACATGCCCTCCAATCCGCAGGAAGGCCCGATGATGCCCGGCCAGGCCTGTGCCCGCAAGGAAATCGCGCCCGGCGAAGCCATCCCTGACGCGTGGGGCGGCGGGACCAACAAGTGGCCGTGGGCCATTCCGCTGATCGCCGCCAATACCGCCACCAAGCCGGAACTCGTGGGCCACTTCGCTACGGAGGCGCCCGACTTCGAACTCCAGGTTCCGGATCAGATTCGAGTGGAGATTTTCCTCCGCCACTTGAAGCAGTGGGTGGCCGACAAGCAGCAGGGCAAAGACACCATGCCCAATTTCGTGATGCTGCGCCTGCCCAACGACCACACCGCGGGCACGCGGCCGGGCGGCCCCACACCCAAATCCTCGGTCGCCGATAATGACCTCGCCGTGGGACGCGCCGTCGATGCCATTTCCCACTCGCCCTTCTGGGACGACACCGCGTTCTTCGTCCTCGAGGACGACGCCCAGGCCGGCGCCGATCACGTGGACGCCCACCGCAGCATCGCGCTGGTCATCAGCAAATATGCGCCGCACGGCACGGACGGCGCACCCTATGTCGACAGCCGCTTCTACTCGACGGTCAGCGTGATCCGCACCATGGAGACGCTGCTGGGCCTGCCGCCCATGAACAACAACGACGCGCTCAGTTCGCTGATTTCGACGCTGTTCACCGGACCCGGCGACCAGCCCGCGTATGCGGCCGACTACATGAACCGCGACAACAATCTCATCTATACCGCCAACAAAAAGAATGCCCCCGGCGCCGAAGACAGCATGAAGATGGACTTCCGCCACGCCGACCACGCCGACACCCAAAAGCTGAACATCATTCTCTGGAAAGACGTGAAAGGCAACGCCCCGGTCCCCGCCATGCTCAAGGTGCGGGTGAAGAAATCGGCCAAGGATGACGACGACTAACCCGCATGTCTCACAGCCCGCGGCCCTGGTGCTCGTGATTGCGCAAAAGAATCCGCGCGCTCTTTGCATTTTCTTCCGACCCGTTTTGCCACAATAGAGGGGGAAGAGAGGATCGAAATGCAGCCTGAGGCAGAACCACGCCACCGAAAGCAATTTGGTTTCGTTATGAACCGTTTAGACCCCCTAAAAGGGGCCTTCATGGACCGTTTATATTTGCGGGATAGCGCCCGTATCCACTTTGTCTTCATTAGCTTGCAGGGGAAACCTCGAGCCAGAATGGGTATCTCCCCCCCATTGGCCTGTGAAACTGTAAAACTGTAAAATCCGACACTTCGATCAAGCCACGATTCAAGCCTTCAAAGCTGGTGAGAAATCCTGGGCCAAGGCTTTGTGCAGCGGTGGAGTTGGGTGCTGCGCAGGCGATCCGAGGCCGTCGAGACGCTCCCGTCGCTTGACCTTTCGGGGCAAGAAAAAGGGCGGAATCCGGAGATTCCGCCCTTGGATGATGCGAAGGGAAGTTACTCGGGCTTGACCGCGCCGGTGGCGCTTTCCTGCTTGGCCAGTTTCACGCGGGCGGTTTCGAGCTTGTGCTGCACCTTGGCTACGTCGCCCGGTTCCACGTCGGCGGTTGCTGACTTGGAATATTCCGAGAGCGAGAGTTCCCATTGCGCGGCGGCCAGCCGGATGCGGCCGGTCTTTTCGTAGAGATCGCCAAGATGGTCGTGCACGGTGGGATCGGTCTGGTCGCGTTCCACGGCCTGGCGCAGGTTCTCTTCCGACAATTCGTACTCGCCCATTTTGAAGTAGGCCCAGCCCAGCGAATCGAGGTAGGCGCCGTTCATCGGCTCGAGTTCCACGGCCTTGCGGATGAGCTTGATGGCTTCGGGAAGACGTATCCCCTTGTCGGCCAGCATGTAGCCCAGGTAATTGAGGGTCATGGCATTCGAGGGGTCGAGCTCGAGAGCCTGGCGGAAGTAGGGCTCGGCCAGCTCGGGGTGCTTCTGGCGGTCGGCCAGCGCGCCGCGGAGGAAGAGAAGATAGATGCGGTCTTCCTTCTTCTTGGTGAGGGTTTCCGCCTTGTTCAGGGCATCCTCGGCGTCCTTCCAGCGATGGACGCGGGTGTACATGTTGCCGAGGGCCAGCCAGACCGAGCGGTCGGCGTCGGTATTGTCGAGCATGCTCTTGGCAAGATCCAGACCCTCATCGGTCCTGCCCTGATCGACGAGTTCCCCGGCCAGCATCAGCTTGAGGTCGCGATCCTTGGGGTTGACCTCGACGGCCTTTTTCGCCGTCTCGACGGCCTTGTCAAACATCTTGGCGTCGCGATAGGTATCCACCTGGCCCTGGTAGCCGCGGGTGGCCGCGTCGCCTCCCATGTCGATCATCTTCTGATAAGTAGCGATGGCCTGGTCGACCTTGTTTTGCTCGTGGTAGATGGAGCCGAGGCGCTCCAGGAAAATGGCGCGATTGTTCTTCTCTTCGGCGGTGTAGGCGCCGTTGGCGTGGGAGGTCTGGTCGACCATCTTCTCGTAGACGGCCGCGGCGTCATCGTAGTGTCCGAGAACGTCGAGGAGCAGGCCTTCGTTGTAACCGGCTTCGAGGTTGTCAGGATCTTTCTTGCGCGCCTTGCGAATGGTGGCCAGCGCTTCGTCGTATTTACCCTGGCGGCGCTGAATCTCGGCGATGTGGACGAGGGCGCCGGCATCGTCGGGATCGGCAGCGGCGATGTCCTTGTACTGCTTGAGGGCAGCGTCAAACTGGCTGTCGTTCAGGAGCGCCTGCCCGAGGGCATTCATGGTGGGCACGTCGCCCGGTTCCAGATCGGCGGCGCGCTTGTAGGCCGCGATCGCGTCCTTGGGGCGCTTCAACTGGTCGTAGGCGGCGCCCAGGGTGAACTCCATGCGCGCGGTGCGATCGCTCTCGGGAACCGCCTGGATCAGCTTGGCGGCGCGATCGATGTCGCCGCTCTCGACGTAGACGCGGGCCAGGTTGAGAACTACTTCTTCGGATTCCGGTTCGATGTCCTGGGCGATCTTGTATTGCGCTTCGGCCTTGGCCTGCTCATGCTTGACGGTGTAGAGGGAGCCGAGAACCATGTGATCCTCGACGCTCTTGGGGAGCAGGGAGACGATCTTTTCGAATTCGGCAATGGCCAGGTCGAGGGCGTTGCCCGAGGGCGAGGCCGAGGAGGGAGCATTCTGCTGATCGCCAAGCTGCCGCAAGTAGATGCGGCCCAGCAGCTTATGGGCATCGACGTCGTCCGGGGAGGTCTTGAGAAGCTCGCGGGCCGTGGCTTCGGCGTCGCGGCTGCGGCCGGTCCGGAAGTAGAGCTCTGCCAGGCCGTCGTACAACTGAGGCGAATGGGGATCGGCGTTGAGGGCGGCTTTGTATTCTTCAATCGAGTGCTGTACGTACTCGGGCCGTCCGGAGTTGATGGCCTGTTCCTCGTACATATTGGCCAGCGCGGCGTGGTAGTAGGCCGCGGACCTGTCGGAGGCCGAAGGCTCCGGGGTTTTGGCCGTCTCAGCCGGTTTGGCGGCTTCTGGCTTGGCAGGGGTTTGGGCATGGGCGCTCAACGCCGGAAGCGACACCAACGAGGATGCGGCCAGCGACAGCCATAGGCACGGCAAACAATTGTTTAGTCTCATGTCCTCTTTAGGGGGTCTTACACCATCCAGGCCATTATCGGGAGATGCACAATCCCGGTCGAATGTGGCCCAGAAGTCTGCCCAGGCAGCCAAATGGGCGCATGCTTACCTGTTTATACAGACGATTCTACGCGCCAATCGGTGCGCCTGCGCAAAGACCAACATTATTTTGGGCTTTGGCTGGTAAAATCAACAGCCGCCGGGGGCAGTTGCATTCCAACGCGAGAATACGCCCCGCAACGCTTCTTCATTGTTGGATAAATCCTGCGGTTTGAACGTCTCGCATCGGATTCCGAGACTGCGCTTCAATGCCGGAAGTGGCGGATTCCGGTGAATACCATCGCGATGCCGAGCCGGTCGGCAGCGGCGATGACGTCCTGGTCCTTGACCGAGCCGCCGGGTTGGATGACCGCTGTGGCGCCGGCCGCGGCGACAGCCTCCAGGCCGTCCGGGAAGGGAAAGAACGCATCCGAAGCGGCGACCGTGCCTTGGAGCGGCAGGACTGCTTTCATGGCTCCGAACCGGGCGGCATCCACGCGGCTCATCTGTCCGGCGCCGATGCCGACGGTCTGCCCGTCGCGCGCATAGACGATGGCGTTCGACTTGACGTGCTTGCACACCCGCCAGGCGAAGATCAGGCTGCGCAACTCATCGGCGGATGGTGGCCGCCAGGTGACCACGTCCAGTTCCGACTCCTCAACCCGGCCGGTGTCGGCATCCTGGAGCAGCAGACCGCCGGACACGTGCTTGACGACCGGCCGCGATGGGGCAGGCCTGATTTCGACCAGGCGGAGGTTTTTCTTGGCGGCAAAGCGCTGCCGGGCTTCAGTTGTGAACGCGGGCGCGACGATCGCCTCCACGAAGAGTTTGGCGATTTCTTCCGCCGCTTCGCCGTCGACGGCCTGGTTGATGCCGATGACGCCCCCAAAGGCGGAAACGGGGTCGCATTCCAGCGCTTTCTTGTAGGCCTCAAGCACGGTGGCGCCGGTAGCCGCGCCGCAGGGGTTGGTGTGCTTGATGATCGCGACCGCGGGCTGGTCGGTCTCGTTCGCGTGCAGTTCCTGGGCCAGTTCCCAGCAGGCGTCGAGATCGACCAGGTTGTTGAAGCTGAGTTCCTTGCCTTGCAACTGGGTCGCGCCGGCGATCCCGAGGCCGGTGCCGTCGGAGTAAAGCGCGGCGCGCTGGTGCGGGTTTTCGCCGTAACGGAGAGGCTGGGCCAGGGGAAGGTTAATGCGGAGGGTGGTGGGGAACGCGCGCGGTATCGAAGGCTTGCCGGCTGGTCGGGCGCAGGAGCCTCCGGCAACTGGTCGAGAGTGTTGGCGATGGCCGTGTCGTAGGCGGCGGTTGTGGCGAATGCTTGTCGGGCGAGGCGCCAGCGGGTTTCGCGGCTCAAAGCGGCGCCATTGGTTTTTAATTCTTCGATCAGGGCGGGGTAGTCCGCGACGCTGGTGACGATGGCCACGTCTTCAAAGTTCTTGGCCGCCGAGCGCACCATGGATGGGCCGCCAATGTCGATGTTCTCGATGAGATGTCCGAAAGGCACGCCGGGCTGCGCCGCAGTTTTTTGAAACGCATAGAGGTTCACGATCACCATGTCGATGGGCTGGATGCCGTGCGCGGCGGCAGCAGCCTCATGCTGGGCGTTGCCGCGGACGAAAAGCAGGCCGCCATGCACGCGGGGATGCAGCGTCTTGACGCGCCCGTCCAGCATCTCCGGGAAGCCGGTCAAATCGCTAATGTCTTTCACCGCGAGACCGGCTTCCCGCAAGGTTTTGGCTGTTCCCCCAGTGGAGATGAGCTCCACTCCAAAACCCGCCAGCACCTGGGCAAGCTCCACCAGTCCAGACTTGTCCGTAACGCTTATCAGAGCCCGCCGAATCTTCTTTTCCCCGCTCACCGTCTCTCCTTGCCGGCTTTACGCGCGTCCTGCAGTTTCGAATCGCACGCGCGAGAGCCAAACAACAGACTACAACCCGGGGTGGTCTTGTCCCGTCCTGTCCGCCCTGATGGCGAATCTGTTGATCACAGCCTCCCAACCCGAAATCAAGTAGAGTTGATCTATGGGAAGCAACCCCCAGCCTCCGCCACCCTACGGATATGGAACCGTCAACAGGGGCGCGGAACCCGAGATCCTGGCCCCGGATCATCCCGGCTATGGGCCGCCGCCGGAGATACGCCGCCGTCGACCCAGGTGGGCTGTGGCTCCCGCTACGTATCTGCTGCTGGGAATCAACTGCGCTGTCTTTGTGGCCATGGCTCTGCGGGGAATCAATCCCATGAATCCGTCGCCGGAGCAGCTGCTTCATTCCTGGGGCGCGAACAACGCGGGATATGTCTTATATCTTGGCCAGTGGTGGCGCATCATTACGGCCATGTTTGTTCATGCCGGCCTGCTGCACCTGGCCACGAACATGTGGTGCCTGTGGAACCTGGGATTGCTGGCCGAACCGCTGATGGGTTCTTTCGGCGTGTTCGCGGTTTACATTCTTACCGGAGCGTCGGGCAACCTGCTCTCGACCTTTACCAATTTCATGTGGCCGATCCGGGATGCGGGGACCATCAGCTATCCCGTTGGGGTGGGTGCATCCGGAGCGGTTTTCGGCATTGCGGGTGCGCTCATCATCCTGCTCAAATCGAATCGCCTGCCCGTGCCGCCGGAAGAAGTGAAAAAGCTGCGCCGCTCGGTGATCTACTTCGCGATTATCAATCTTGTGATTGGCGGCGGGATCACGCTGGGCACGAACGTCATCGGCTCCGGAATTCACATCGATAACATGGCGCACCTGGGCGGCGTCGCATGCGGCTTGCTGTTCGCGATACCGATGGTGCCCCGGCTGGGCGCTCCGCGCGCGCTGTTTGAACGGCGCTTGCGCATCGCGATCGGAATGACGGTCATGATTCTTACACTGTTCGGATACTTTCTCAGCCGATTAGTGGTTCCGGTCCACTAGGGCCCGCGCTCCCTGCATCTGTGCAAGAATGTGTCGTGTAAGCGGATCAGCCACTTTTCAAGCTCACTCCAACTCTCAGTTTCGCGATGGAGGCAGACCATGAAACGCCGCGAATTCCTCAAGCAAGCAGCCCTCACCGCCGCAACCGTTGCATCCACCAGTCAACTCCACGCATCGGGCACGACTCCGTCTAACGCTATCGCCAAGCGCACACTCGGCAAGACCGGAGAGAAGTTGTCGATGATCGGCTTCGGCGGGATCGTAGTGATGAACGAAGACACCGGTGCAGCGTCGAACATCGTTGCCGAGGCTGTCGATCGCGGCATCAACTATTTCGATATCGCACCCAGTTACGGCAATGCGCAGGAACGGCTCGGCCCGGCCCTGGCGCCCTACCGCAAAAATGTCTTCCTGGCCTGCAAGACCGAGGGGCGCACGAAGGATGACTCACGCAAGCAACTCGAGGAATCACTGCGCCTGCTCAAGACCGATCACGTCGACCTATATCAATTCCACGCGCTGACCAAGATGAAGGAACTGGACACGGTGCTCGGTCCCGGCGGCGCGATGGAAACTATGGAGGCCGCGAAGAAGGAAGGCAAGATTCGCTACATTGGCTTCTCGGTTCATTCCCAGGAAACCGCGCTGGCGGCGCTCGACCGCTACAACTTCGATACCATCCTGTTCCCGGTGAACTGGGTACTCTTCACTCAGGCAGAATTTGGACCAAAGATTCTGAAAAGGGCGCAGGAAAAGCAGATGGGGATCCTCGCGCTGAAGAGCATGGCCAAGACCGTGTGGCCTGCCGACAAGAAAGAGAATCATCCCGAACCCAAGTGCTGGTATCAGCCGGCCGCGTTCCCCGATGAAGCATCGCTGGGCCTGCGCTGGACGCTCGGTCATCCCATCACCGCCGCTGTTCCGCCGGGGGACGAGAAGTATTTCCGGCTGGCGATGGACGTGGCGCAGAATTACAAGCCGCTCGAGGCGCATGAAGAGCAGGCGCTGTTAAGCGGCGGGCATGGCGTGGAGCCGATCTTCCATTTGGGGAATGACGTCTAGATTAATTCCATCTGGAGGTTGGCTCTCGATGAACCTATTTCCCTGCTCAAGGCACCCAGGCCGTTGTGAACCTGACGTGAAGCATCAATGGACGGTAAGCACTGCGGTATTCGACACGTCTCTGAACGTCACGGTCACGTTGGTCTGGCCCTGACTGGCACTGGTTGCCACTCCAGACTGATTAACGATTGCAACTCCTGGCGCCGACGAGGTCCATTGCGAGACTGAAGTAATGTCGTGTGATGAACCATCGCTGAAGGTGCCAACAGCGTCAAACGCCTGCGTCGACCCGAGAGCGATAGTCGGAGCCGACGGAGTCACCGCAATGCTCTGGATTGTCGCGTTGGACACAGTTAGCGTCGCAGATACAGGTGTCTGGCTTCCATAGGCTGCACTAATGGTGACGCTGGTCGAAGTAGGAGTCACCTGAACTGCCGTGACATTGATACCGAACGCGCCCGAGGTCGCGCCGTCAGTAGCCGTAACCGTGACAGCGCCGGCCTTAAGCGCTGTCAGAACGCCCAAAGCATTGACGGACGCAATGGTGGAATCGGAGCTTTTCCACGTGACTTGCGTGGTGAGAGTCGCAGTGCTGTTGTCACTGTACGTTCCTTTGGCTGTCAGTTGCAGCGATGACCCTGCATTCACCGTATTTGTCGAGGCTGTGATGGTGATAAACGACAAGGCCGGAGTCTTGGTCTGTGAAGGAGTGGCCTCCTTCGAAAGGGTATAGCTGGCGCACCCCGTAAGACTCAGACAGGCAACCAGAATGAGTGCAGCCAAACTCCCGATCTTCTTCATGTATCGAGCCCTTTTTGTCTCAGCAAGGGTCAAGGAAATCGCCGACGCCCAAATGCATCGACAATCAAGAATACACACAGAGCCGCTCGGCAAGACCGAGAAGTTGCGCATGCCTTCTGTGGGTAAATTGGGGCCTTCCCGCATTTTAAAAGAGTTCTGTGGTCCATATCAATTCCACATTTGTGGTAGCGTTTGGCGGAGTTTTGCACTCCAGATTGCCGCCGTGCGAATCTTCGCCCCAGAAGCGATCCGAAGCTGACCGCAAATTGAGTAGAGGAAGGTTACGCAGGCGCTAGTTCAAGCGCTGAGGTAGGCCTCCGAGTCAAGGGTCGGGCGTCATCTGCTAATTCATGCTTAGGCGGCCGATCAGTCGGCGGGTTTACCTGCGACCCTCCTGGCAATATCAGCTGAAATTCGGTTGAGCATTTTCGATGGCCCACCCCGTCTGTCCTCATCGAGAATATGGCGGACCGCAGTGGTGCTGAGAAAGTGGATTCCCCGACGGACCGATTCCACAGCAAGCACGAATTCCGCCGCGGCATCGGACTTTATCACGTATCCGCTGGCCCCATAGAGGAAAGCGTGCTCAATGATGTCCCAGTCGCAGATCTGACTTACAAACAGGATTATTGAGTTTGCGGAAGACGTTTTGGACGTGGCGGGCAACTTCGATGCCACTGAGATTGGGAAGGCCAACATCCAAAAGAATCAGGTCGGGGTTTAGTTCCCGGATTTTCTGAACTGCTTCGATTCCGTCCGATGCTTCGCCAACGATCTCGAAACCCGGCATTTGCGTGAGAATTGCACGAAGAAAATCGCGAAACGGGGAAAAATCATCAACCAGAAAGACACGAATGGATCGATTCAATCAATTTCCTCTAATTACGCCCGACTGAGTCGAGGCCTGTTTCTGCTGCTCGAAATCGTCGTCGAGGCCGCATTAACATAGATTCTCATTACGTACCCCGTAAGGTCGTTGTCTGCGAGCAGACTGCTGATTGCTCCCGGGCAATTAACGCAGGGCCGGGAGCGAACCTGGAACGATTGAGTTTTCAGGGAATCTCAGGCACCGACCAGAAGCTCCGGCCGCCGCAGGATGATCTTGCCTCTTCCCTTGCCCAGGATCCCTTCGCGCTGCCATTTGCTCAAGAAGCGGCTGACAGTGAATGGCGTTACGTTGGCTCCGGCGGCCACCTCTTCGTTTGCAACCGGGATCACAACACCATCGGGACCGCTAATGCCGATTCCGAGGGCAAGGCCGATCAGGAAATCGGCGATGCGTGACGGCGCGTCGTCAGAGCTGAGGCTGATCTTTGCTCCGACCAGCCATGCGATGTGCTCGGTGACCGCGATGGAGAGAGCGTTATCCAACAGTCTCGGGACGCGTGTCACCAACTTCCGCACGGTTTTTCGGTCCCATTCGAGTGCGCAACTGTCGGACAACACTTCGGTGCTGGCAAGATACTTGGAAGAATCAGTCAGAAGTGCCGCGCCGCCGAAAATCTGCCCCGCAGTAAGCCAATGCAGAAGAATCTTCCGTCCGCCACCCGTTAACACAAAGTGCCTGCCGCGACCGCTCGTAAAAAGAAGGAGCCGATCCGCCTGATCTTCTTCGTGGAGAATCACCGAGGAACGAAGAAACCGCCGATGCCTGGCTTGAGAGAGGACGGCATCGAGTTCGGACTTCGCCAATCCGGAAAGAAACCTGGGTCGGAGATTGGCGGGAAGTGCCAGAACCCTACGGCCCGATAAATTGCAACTGCAGTTCACCACTCTCTTGTATCAGCTTCCGCCGGCGCAGATTTACCGCGTCGCGGTGGCTGCGAACTTCTTCACCATGGCCAGCAGCATTTTACGGTCGCTGTCGTTGAGGTTGGTGGAGTAGCGGCGGATCTGGGTGAGGAAGCGCAACTCCTCGTCGGAAAGCTTGGGCGTGCTCAACTGCCGAGTCACCCCGTCATCGTGAAAGAACTGCGCAATCGGCAGGTCGAGCGCCATCGCGATCTTCGACAACGTGTCGAGCGAGGGAACGGTATGGCCATTTTCGACGCGCGAGAGATAGCAGCGCAACAGCCCGGTTTTCTTTTCGATGTCTCCCTGCGAAAGCCCGCGCTGCAGCCGATGGGCGCGAATGGTGGTGCCGATCTTCATCACGTGGATCCTCCGGGTTGCCACCGGGGTTACTTCTCAGGTAGTAACCATTCTCGTATGTACTAAGTAGTTAACATGCGCGGGCGAGAAGCGCAAGTGAAATCCGCGCGTGCAGCTGCCGTTAGTGACCCGTTTGTCCGCGAAAGACCGGTCGATACGGGCCACTTCCGCCGCATCGTTGGGCGTAGCCGGTCTTGTTGTTCGGGTTTTCGAAAGCATGTCCGGCATCGGGATAGATCTTGATGTCCACCGGCCTGCCCAGCGATTTCATAGCTGTCTCGAAGGCGTGAACCGCTTCGGGCGGTATGCCCTGGTCCTTGCCGCCAAAGTTGCCCACGAATGGCAGGCGTTAATCTTCGCCAGCTGATCCTTGTCGGTGGCGAGAGCGCCGTAATTGATGGCGACCACCTTCAGCGAGGGCGCGGCGATGGCCAACTGCAACGCGTACCCGCCGCCCATGCACCAGCCCACGGCCCCGATGCGGTCGCGCTTCACATCCTTGCGGCTCTGCAGATAATTGAAGCCGGCAACCAGATCGCGCACGCCCTGGTCCTGGGGCAGGCCGCGCATCAGTTCGTGAGCGGTATCGGGGTTGTCGGCGACCTTGCCGCGATAGAGATCGACGGCCAGCGCCACGTAGCCTTTCGACGCGTAGCCGGCGGCCTCCTGCTTGATCCAGTCGTTCAGCCCCCACCATTCATGAATGACAACCAGGCCCGGATGCGGTCCCGCGCCCTGGGGCAGGTACAGCAGCCCGCGCGCGACGCCATCGCCGCTCGGAAAGGTGACTGGCTGTTGTGCGCCGCCCATGGCTGCAAAGGTAACCATCAAGACGAAAACGGCACATGGCAGAAGGCGTAAAGCTTTCATTTGGGACCTCGCTCGTTGGGGCGGACGAAGTGGAATTGCAGAGAAGCCGCCGCTCAAAGATATTTCACGCCAAAGGCGACTCCGTCTACCGGCTTGTGGATATAACGGGGACGGGATAAGCCGCGTTTGAGCTAAATCTGCTGGACTGAGGCCAGAGCGGCGGGAGAACGGCAGGACAAGCCGGGCGTAAACCTTCGTCGTGCGCTGGCCGTCTGTTTGAATACGAGCTGGAACGCGTTAGGAGAGTGGATGCGGCTTTTGGCCAAGGCGCCGGGGGTATGTCTGGGAGTGCTGATCGCGGGCGCATTTGCCCTCGCGCAGACTCCTGCGCCGCCAGCCCAGACGGGTGCGACCGGAGCGACTCCGGCCTCCGGGTCGCCACCCGTGTCCGCATCGGCGCCCGCGGCGCCGGTTTCTTCCGAGGCGCCCGCAAGCGCAGCCGGCGGAACGCTGCATGGCGTTGTGATGAGCGGCAAGGTGCCCTCTTCCGGGCGTTACGGTGAGCGCGCAGAATACGCTGACGGGGAAGCGTTACTCCACCACCACCGACATCAACGGGGCCTGGTCGATGGCCATTCCGCAAAATGGCCGCTATGTGATTCGTACCCAGTTCGCTGCTTTTGCGCGGGATCGCAGGAGGCGTTGCTGAACGCCGCGAGTCATGACCAGACGGTGAATTTTGACCTGATGCTCGCGTCGCGCGCCGCAGAGCAGGAGCGGCAGCAGGAGGGACAAGCATCGCAGGCGCAGCAGGCGATCCGGCAATTGACGGGGAATGGGGCGCAGAGCCTGAGCCTGATGAGCGCGCTTACCGGCGACACTGAAGCCGGCACGGCAGCGCCGCCGACCGCATCCGCCGGCGCGGCGCTTCCGTCGATTGCCGGCAATGCGGATTTCAGCAGCGATTCGGTGTCGATTACCGGGCAATCCGGCTCGGTGAGTCCGCTGGCGGGCGTGGACATGGACCGGATCCGCGATCTGGTCGAGTCGATGCGGGCGCAAAACGGCGGGCAGGGTCCGGGCGCGGTCCGGGCGCGGCTGGACAAGGCGGGGGCCTCTTCGCCGCCGGGCGGCGGCTTTGGGGGTGGCGGAGGCTTTGGCGGCGACGGAGGCGGCTTTGGGGGCGGAGGCTTTGGCGGCCGTGGCGGCGGCGGCGGGCGCGGCAATTTTCGCGGATTCAATCCCGGCCAGCCGCATGGGGCGATTTTCTGGATGGGCAGCAATTCCGCATTGAATGCGGAGCCATTCAGCCTGCGCGGCCAGCCGCAGGAACAACCGGCTTCGGGGTCCAATCGCTTCGGGGTCACGCTGATGGGAGCGCCGTATATTCCCAAACTGACCAAGCCCAGCGGCAAGGATACGGTGTTTCTCACGGCCTCGGGGGTGCGCAGTTCCAGCCCTCTCGACGAGTACGCGACGGTGCCGAGCGATGCCGAGCGGGCGGGCGTGATTCCGGGACTGCCGTATACGATCACGCCTGTCCCGGAGGCGGTCGCGCTGCTGCAGTACATCCCGGAACCGAACCTGCCGGGCACGACGCAGAACTACCACCTGCTGACCACGGCGCAATCGAACACCACCCAGGCGGGCGTGCGCTACATGCGCAGCCTGGGCGCGAATGCGTCGCCGTTCGGGGCGTTTGGCGGAGGCGGCGGACGCGAGGCGGCGGCGGGCGCGCGCAGCAGAACCAGGGCCTGCGGCAGAGTCTCAACTTCAACTACAACTTTGCCCACACGGCCAGCGACAACGTGAATGTGTATCCCGAACTGGGAGGGAAGACGGCATCGGACTCGAATTCAGTGCAGGCCGGTTACACGCTCGGCTATCACAAGCTGACCAGCATCTTCAACGCCAACTGGAACCGCAGCGACAGCCAGGCGACGAACTTCTTCACCAACGGGACCGACGTTGCGACCCAGGTGGGAGTTCTGGGGCCGGGCGGCAATCCGCTCAATTCCAGCCCGCTGAACTACGGCCTGCCCAACGTGACGATGAGCAGCTTTACCGGGCTCAGCCAGCAGCAGCCGAAGTTCTCGATTTCCCAGACGATTTCGTTTTCTGAGACGCTGGCCTGGATCCACGGCAAGCACAACTTCCGCTTCGGCGGCGACTACCGCCGCGTGCACCATGATTTTCTGGGCGGATCGAACTCGACGGGCAGCTTCTATTTCACGGGCGTGTATACCGGATCGTCGCTGGCGGACTTCCTGTTGGGCCTGCCCCAGTCCACGTCGATCGACGTAACGGAATCGAAGAGCTATCTGCGCGACAACGTATACGACGCGTATGCGCAGGACGATTGGCGCATGCGATCGAATCTGACCTTGATGTACGGCATTCGCTATGAATTCTTCGCGCCCTACACGGAGAAGTTCAACCACCTGTCGACTATCGACACCAATGCGGCGGGCGGCTTTACGAGCGTGGCGCAGGTGCAGGCGGGAGGGACAGGGCCTTCCAGCGGGAACCTGCCGGACGCGCTGGTCTATCCGTTTCGAGTGGCCTTTGCACCGCGGCTGGGCGTGGCGTGGCGGCTGCCAAAACAGACGGTTGTCCGCGGCGGGTACGGGATGAATTACACCACCAGCCAATACGCCACCTTTGCCAACGTGATGGCGCTGCAACCGCCGTTTGCGAATCTCCAGACCAACGTGGTGCCCGATAGCTGCCTGCCTGCAGGGGCGGGTTGCCTTTCGCTGGCCGATGGCTTTCCCGCAGCCAACGCGTTCGGGAATTACGCCGTCGATCCGCACTACCGGCTGCCCTATGTGCAGGTGTGGAACGTAGACATTCAGAAGACGCTGCCGTGGGGAATCGTGTTGAACGCGGGATACAACGGATCGAAGGGGAGCAACCTCGATGTGACCATCGCACCGCGCCAGGGGCCGGATGCGCCCGTTGACCAATCCTGCCAACGTGCTCTTCAACTATGAAGAGTCGGCGGCGTTTTCGCACTTCAACGCGGGAACGCTGCGCGTGAACAAGAGGTTGTCAAACGGGATTGCGCTGGGCGCGAATTATCAGTATTCGCACTCCATCGACAACGCCGGTTCGGTGGGTGGAACGTCGACCGTTGTGGCGCAGAACTGGCAGGACATTCTGGCCGAAGAAGGGAATTCAAGTTTCGATGTAAGACACAAGGTTTCGGGTAACTATCTCTATGAACTGCCGTTCGGGAAGGATAAGTTCTGGTTCACCACGGGTAAGGCGTCGCACATACTCGAAGGGTTCTCGATTTCGGGCACATTTACTTTTGCGACCGGGTCGTATCTAACTCCCAGTTACCAGGCGACTATCGGCGATGTTGCCCAGGGCACGGCCGGGACGCAGCGGCCGGACCGGGTTCCGGGCGCGTCGTTGACGGAAGGCGGCGGATCGCTGAAACACTGGTTCAACACCGCGGCCTTTACCGCGCCGGCGGGCTTGTACGGCACGGCGTCGCGGCATTCGATTCTCGGGCCGGGGATCATTCAGAACAACATGTCTCTTTCGAAGACCATGCAACTGGGAGAGACGCGCAGCTTTGAAGTGCGCGCCACGGCCAACAATGTGTTTAACACCGTGCAGTATTCCGGAGTAGATACGACACTCTATACCGGGACGGAGGCTAGTTATGCTTCGCCGTTTGGGCAGGTAACTTCGGTGGCGCCGATGCGGTCGTTTCAGTTTACGGCGCGGTTCAGGTTTTAGTTAGCGGAGTTAGTTGGTTGCCGCTGAGTTAGGGCATGGGAAGGGCGTTGATGGCGGGTTGCCCAAAACGGATCGTGGCTGTATCGATGGCACTGGCACTGATTGTGCCTGTGCCCGGGCCGTTGCGTGCGCAGAGCCCGGCTTCCCAGCCGGCGGCGCCGGCCCAGAACTCGCAGCAGCAGCCGGGCGGCTTTGTGATGAAGGTGAATGCCGAACTGGTGCTCACCAACGTTGTGGCGCGCGATACCAAGACGGGCGAGTTGGTGCGCGGGCTCAAGCAGAGCGACTTCAGCGTCTACGAGAACGGCAAGCAGCAGCAGATCGCCACGTTCGATTTTCAGAGCGTGGATATGGCCGCCCCGCTGAACGAGGCGACGGTGAGCGGCCTTGCCGCGGGGACAAAGGGGCCGGGCAACAAGGCCGTGGTCGTGGCTCGTCCCGAAGACCTGCGCAATCATCGCCTGATCGTGATGTTTTTTGATTTGACGTCGATGCAGCCCGAAGACCTGGAACGCAGCGTGGATGCGGCGCGCGATTTCCTGAAGAAGAAAATGGCGCCGGCCGACCTGGTGGCGCTGGTGTCTCTGGGAGACACGCTCAAGGTCGACCAGGATTTTACCGCCGACAAAGACGCGCTGTGGAACGAGGTGGGCATCTACAACGGGACGCAAGGGCAGGGATTTGCGCAAGGCGCCAACGCCAACTCCAACCAGGTGGAAGACACGACCGGCTACACGCCCGACGAGAGCGAGTACAACGACCTCAACACCGACCGCGAACTGTTTGCGCTGCGGGCGATTTCGAAAGCGCTGGAGAAGATCAGCGAGAAGAAGTCGCTGCTGTATTTTTCCGGCGGCATTTCGCGCGACGGCATCGAGAACCAGGCGTCGCTGCGCGCGGCCATCAACGCGGCGGTGCGCGCCAATCTCGCCATCTACAGCGTGGACACGCGCGGCCTGCAGGCGATTTCTCCGCTGGGGGATGCGTCCACGGGAAGCCTGCGCGGCACCGGCGCTTACAATGGCGGCGCGCTGCAGAACAACATGAACCAGAACTTCGCTACCCAGGAAGTGATGGCGACGCTGAGTTCCGATACGGGCGGCAAGGCGTTCTTCGACTCCAACGATTTTGCGCCGGCCTTTGCGCAGGTGCAGCGCGACACGTCGGCCTACTACGCGATCGGATTTCATTCCAGCGAATCCGGCGCGCGACGGCAAGTATCGCAAGCTGACCATCAAGATCAATCGGCCGGGCATCAAGCTGGAATACCGGCCGGGGTACTATGCGCCGTCCGACTTCCAGCACTCCGGCAAGGAAGACCGCGAGCGCGATCTTGAAGAGCAGTTATCGAGCGATCTGCCTGCCACCGACATGGCGGTGTATCTCGACGCCCTGTACTTCCGGCTGGATGAGAACCGCTTCTATGTGCCGGTTTCGCTGATTGTGCCGGGGTCGCAGATTCCGTTTGTGAAGGGCGGCGACAAGGACAAGGCGACGCTCGACATCATCGGCGTGGTGATCGACGAAGTGAAGCGGCCCATCGGCCGGGCGCGCGAAACCGTGAAGCTGAACCTCGACCAGTCGCTCGGGGCGCGGCAGAAAAACATCCAGTACAACACCAGCTTCAATCTGCCTCCGGGCAAGTATCACCTGAAGTTTGTGGTGCGCGAGAACCAGACCGGCCGCATGGGCTCGTTCGAGGCCGACATCAACCTGCCGGAGATGAAGAAGGTTCCGCTCAAGATGAGCTCCATCGTTCTGGCGTCGACGCGCCAGCCCAGCAAGCAGGAATCTCCGCTGGTGCGCAACGGCCAGGAGTACGTGCCTAACATCAGCCATGTGTTTCGCCAGGATCAGCATCTGTATCTGCTGTATGAGGTCTACTCGCCGACCCGCGAAAAGCCGGCCGAGAATCAGCCCAAGGGAACCAAGCCCGGCATCAACCTGCTCAGCAGCCTCGAACTGATTCAAGGTTCGACCAAGGTGTACGAGACGCCGCTGGTGCAGGCCAAGGCCATCAACGTCGCGGGCCGCGATGCGGTGTCGGTTGAATTGGACGTGCCGCTGGCCGGGCTCAAGCCGGGTTCGTATCTATGCCAGCTCAATGTGGTCGACGATGCGGGGGGGAGCTTTGCGTTTCCGCGGTTTGCGGTGCTGGTGCGGGAGCCGGCTACCACACCCGCCGCAGGCAAAGCCCGTGGCCACTCAGCCAGCGGCGGGCGGAGCGTCTCCATCGGGGGGCGGCGCGGGTTCCGAGCGCTGATCGGAATCCGGAACCGCGGCCCATCCGTAGGGACAATGACGGCAGCGCGACCCGCAGCAGTATCCGCGCTTCAGGTGATAGGCCGCCGTGAAGACCATGTAGGGACCTTCCATGTAATAGTCCTCGGTTTCGGGCGGCGGCGCTGCGTCGGGCGGATTCGATCCATACTTCCTATTGTCGCGGATTGGCCCGCTACCCCTTCCCATCTAAAATCGATCCATGACACTGACCGCTCATGAACGCGCGCGACGCATCAAGATCATCCTGTTCGATGTGGATGGAGTTCTGACCGACGGCACGATCTGGCTGGTGCCGGCGCCGGCTGCGAAGGAAGCAGAGAGCCTTCCGCACAAGCAATTCGGCGGGCCTGACGGCGGGGTCGGCTACGGCATTCAGTCCGCCACCATGATGGAAGCCAAGGGCTACAGCGCCCACGACGGGGCCGGCATTTCGCTGGCGCGGATCGGCGGAATGAAGTGCGGCGTCATCACCAAGCGCATCAGCGAGACGGTGGCCACGCGCGCGCGGGACCTGAAGCTTGAGTTTGTCTACCAGGGCCAGGCATTCAAGATGCAGGCGGTGCGCGACATTATGGCGAAGGAAGGCGCGACGCTGGAGGAGATCGCCTATGTGGGCGATGATGTTATCGATTTACCCGTGATGCGCGCGTGCGGCTTTGCGGTGGCAGTGGCCAATGCGCGCGAGCAGGTGAAGGCCGAGGCGCACTACGTCACGCCGCATGCGGGCGGGTGCGGAGCGGGGCGCGACGCGATCGAATTCATCCTCGACGCGAAAGGCCTGCTCAACGACTGCATCGAAACCATGATCGACGAATCCAACCCGATTTCACCGTCGATGGATATCGGCAACAGCGGGGATTCGGCGTAATCGGTTGGCGCGTTCAATTGTTTTTTGCATAGGCCGGAAACACCGTTTCAATGAGGACCGCGCGCAGGGCCTGGCGCAGATCGGCGTGCGGATCGGGCTCGGTGTTTGATTGCGGATGAAGCGAGTCGGCCGGCGGCGCGCCGGTGTCGGTGGTGTTCACGGCCAGGATGCTCGCACTCATGCCTGCCGGATCGATTAACAATTCCGACGAGAATCCGCCCTGATCGCCGTCATGGTAGATGTAGCGGTGTCCATCGGTGTCGAGTACGAAGAAGCCGAGGCCCATCATGGGGTGCGCACCGTGCGGGCCTGCGGTGTAGGGTGTGGGGGGGCGGCCGGGCTCGGCGACGGGGAGCACGCCTGTCCAGGCTTCTTCGAGCGAACTGCGCTTCAGGACGACTTCATAGAGCGGATTGGCGGGATCGCCGATCAGGAAGCGCAGGTACTTCACCATGTCGGGAATGGGCGCCTTCAATCCGCTGTTGGAGGTAGTGATGCCGGTATCGAAATTGAGCGGCTGGGGCGTGAGTGTGGCGCCGGCGCGAAGATAACTGGCGGAAACGTGGCCCTCAAGGAAATATGGAGCGCGATCGAAGTAGCTTGCGGTCATGCCCAGCGGCTTGAGGATGTTTTTGTCGATGTAGACTTCGAAATCGTCGCCGCTGAGCCGCTCGATGATCTGGCCGAGAAACACGTAGCCGAGATTGGAGTAGCTCCAGCGGCTGCCGGGCTTGAAGGCGATGTGGGTGTACGGGAGCATCGCAGCGACCTGAGCCCAGCGAGTCGGCTCGAAGGGCTGCCAGTCGCAATTCTTCGGATCGTCGCAGTCCCACGGCCAGGTGGGATTGCGAAAGCCCGCGCTGTGGGTCAGCAGATGGCGGATGGTGATGTCTTCGATGGAGCCGTACGCATCGTGCACCTGGCGCAGTTCGGGCACGTATCGGACCGCCGGGTCGTCGAGTGAAAGCTGGCCGCGGTCGCGCAGTTGAAGGATCGCGATGGCCGTGAATGTCTTGGTGATGGAGGCCCAGTTGTAGGCAGTTTCGGCATCCACGCGCTGGTGGGTGTCCTGGCGGGCTTCACCGAGGAAGAATTGCGTAGCCGCTGCCGGAGAGTGAACGAAGGCAAATCCGCCGCCGACCACACCATGACGAGTCAGTTCGGCGTCGAATTTCGAATGAAACGCATCGACCTGGGCGTTTCCCAATTGGACCGCAGCGAAGGCGTGGGCCAGCACAAATGCCAGGCGTGCAAGAAAAGAGCGGGACAACATGGAAGCCATGATACCCCGCGAGAACCAGAAACTCAGCTGGCGATGCGATGCTGAAATTCCTCAGCTTTCGATTCGGGCGCGAGTTGTTCACTTTGCGCCCTGGGCGGCCGGACCAGGATCGGCAGCAGCGTCGAAACCGCCATGACGCCGGCGATGATACGAAGGCCGCTGCTGTAAGCGCCGGTGACCTTCAGCGTGTAAGCGAATAGGAGCGGGCCGAAGGCGCTCGCGGCGCCCCAAGCGGTCAGCATGAGACCGTAGATGGGGCCGACATTTTTGGAACCGAAGTAGTCGGCGGCGAAAGCGGGCATGGTTCCAAATCCGCCGCCGTAGCACATCAGAATGATAAATGACACGATGGTCAGCATCATGACCTGGGTAGCCGCGGGCAGGATCCAGAAGAGCCCGAACTGCAGCAGGAACATGACGGCGAATGTCCAACGTCGGGTAATGGCGTCGGAGACCCAGGCCCAGAAGATGCGGCCGAAGGCGTTACCAATGCTGATGATGCCTACCATGCCTGCTGCCACGGCCGCACTCACCACGCCGAGCTTCTGGAACAGTGGCGATTCCTGCGAAATCACGGAGATGCCGGCGGAAGTATTCAGAAACAGGAGCAGCCAGAGCGCCCACCACCGCCAGGATCGGAGGGCGGCGCCAAGCGGGTAATCCGTTTTGGCGCGCTGGGCTGTCTGTGCGGCGCTGGGAACCCAACCCTCCGGCTTCCAGTCCGGCGGCGGATTCTGCATGGAATACCCCGCAGACATGGCCACGACAAGGTACGCAATGCCGAGGTGGGCAAAGGTCTGGAGCACGCCGACGCTTTGTAGGAGGCGCGTAGCCAGAGGCGCGGTGACCAGGGCCCCGGCCCCGAAGCCGCCAACGGCGATGCCGGTGATCAGTCCGTGGCGGTCGGGGAACCATTTGACCAGCACGGCCACCGGAACGATGTAGCCGAACCCCAGTCCGATGCCGCCGATTACGCCGTAGCTGAGATAGAGCCACCAAAGCTTGTCGGCCGAGAAACTGGCTAAGAATACGCCGAGGCCGTAGTGGAATCCTCCCGTCGAGGGGCGACGATACGCGGCCCTTTCTTGTTCAGCCAGAGGCCGCCGAAGAAACAGGCGACACTCAGCACCGAAATTGCAATGGTGAATGTCAGAGTGACTTGGGCAATCGACCAGTGAAACCGGGTCGACAGCGGAATACGGAAGGCGCTCTATGCATAGACGGCGCCCAGAGCCATTTGCATCAGAAAACCGGCGGCTGCGATTCCCCATCGACGGCTGCTCGACATGGCTTCCTCCGAGTCCTTCTTTTCCGGAGCCGTTCAGCGAAGGGCTCCGATCACCGATTGTTGGGTGCGGAAGGATTGAGAATGATGCGCGAACTTTCGTCGCTTTCATTCGGGTGCGGAAGGATTGGGTCGTTGTTACAACGAACTTGTCGGATGTTAGACAAGAACTTATTGCCATGTAAGTGGATCCGAACACTTGTCGCGCTGAATTCGCGTATTAGATTACTGCGCCGCAGGCAGGCATCGGGAAGCGCCCGAGTAGACCACAAATCTGCGTCCGCGCAGGAATCCGACCAGGGTGAGGCCGAGTTCGCGGGCCAGCCTGACGGCCAGGCTGCTGGGCGCCGAGACCGAAGCCAGAATGGGAATGCCCGCGGCCAGCGCCTTCTGCACGATTTCAAATCCGCCCCGGCCGCTGACTATCATGACATGGTCGCTTAGCGGCAAGCGTCCGTCGAGCAGAGCCCATCCTGCAATCTTGTCGACCGCGTTGTGGCGGCCGATGTCCTCGCGCACGGCGAGCAATGCGCCCGTTTCGTCGAAGAGAGCGGCGGCATGGAGGCCGCCCGTGCGGCTGAACACCGCCTGTTCTTCACGAAGCGTCTCGGGCAATCGACAAAGGATTTCCGGATCCAATCGAAGTTCAGGATTCGGCGGCTGCAGGCCGCGGGTACGGATGGCCTCGATGGAGGCCTTGCCGCAGATGCCACAACTGGAGGCGGCGAAGAAATTCCGCTGCAGGGCCGCCGAGTCGAATCCGGATTCCTGCAACTCCACGTCCACAACGTTGCTTTTTGCGCCGTTTTGCGGGATGGCGGCGCGAATCCCTGCGATCTGGCCGCGGGTCTGGATGATTCCTTCGGTGAGCAGGAATCCTGCGGCAAGTTCCAGATCGTGGCCCGGCGTGCGCATGGTCACCGTCAGGGGCGTGCCGTTGATGCGGATCTCCAGCGGTTCTTCGGCCGCCAGCGCATCCTGGACCGAGCGGATAGTGCCGTTATCCCACTCCATCACTTGGGTCAGTTCGACACTTCGCTGGGGCGGTCGCACGCGCATTCCTCGGATTCGAAGTTGACTCCCGGAGGGACACGGTGTCAAGACGCAACCAGGTCGAACCGTGCCCATCACCTTTGGATGCGCCGGGGGTTGTTGGTTAGCATCAAAAGAGAAGCAGGGGGCAAACGATCTCGACCCTGCGAGCCACGGACAGGAAGAACGATGAAGCTGCGCATCAAAGGAAATTCATTGCGGCTGAGAGTATCGCCCTCGGAGATGAAGCAACTGCTTCAATCCGGGCGCATTGAGGAAACCATCTATTTCGGTGCGGAAGCGAATGCCAGACTCACCTACGCGCTGGAGCACAATGCACAGGCCGAGACAATGACAGTCCGATACCGACCGCAGGAAGTGACGGTGCTGGTTTCGCCGAGCGAGGCGCGGAACTGGGCTGAAGGCAACGAGGTGGGACTGTATGGGACGGCCGGCTCCGGCCATGTACCTCTTGAGCTTGCCATCGAAAAAGATTTCGCGTGCCTGGATAAGGCGGAAGCGGAGAACGCGGAAACCTTTCCCAATCCAAAGCAGGGCGTTGTCTGTTGATGCGGCTTTTCACCCAATCTTTCACGACGCATAGCAAGGCGCATCGTTCCCTGGTGATCCGGGAAGACGTTTCGAACCATGATGCGGATGAATACGCTTTCAGGAGGAAAACAAAGTTACTGTGGCTTTGCTGCTTCAGGTCGAGCAGCGCTGGGATTTCGCTATCCCATCGTTGCTCGCGATCGCTCCCGCCGAGACAGCGGGAACGGGATGCATCAGGCCGCCGGGCGGGAGTGGATCCGCGTCCGGTCGTGCACATCGGCTGACACGGGCTGCAGGCGAAACGCATTTTTGCCCGCCGGAACCATGGCCAGCGTCACCGGGTGGCGATCCCGGCTGGCGTGCATATGTTTGGTTTCGAGCCACGCACACAGGCGCGGATCGTAGATTTCGGGCTGGCCCTGCCAGAAATCTGGCGCCAGTCCGCACTGGATCCGGAGATGATCCAACTGCAGTTCGATCGAGGACACATCCTTGGGAAAATATCGCCGTACGTTATCTGTACCGACGAGCAATCCGGAGAGTCCCCGTCCTTTACTTTGCGCTTTGACTACCATATTGGCACCTGCCCTTGAGCGGGGGATTGAGATTCAGTCTAAGGAGTCAGGTAACGGGGAAGCCGCCTGCCGATGTAGGATGCCGCGTAGGAAATCCCACTTTGAAACACATCGACATGGAAAGTCAGTCTGGGATTCGCTGCTGCTCTTTGGCCCTATCAAGTACCCATTCCAGTTGACAAAAACTTGAGAACTTTCCGACAGCTGCAGAAAACACTGGAGTGGTTGTCACACCTGATCTACATTCCTAAGATAACACTTTTTGGTTACTCCGGCGCGGTATCGGAAGGTAAATTGTTCGTGACAAGCTCTTGCTGAAGTACCTATTGAACTTACTCGAGCACGCAAGCCGGAACCTCATCTTGTTGCAATGGTTCGATCAGACTGGATTGCATCGCGCAGAGCCGAAATAACATCCGCTTGCTGCTCAAAAGTAATTCGATTAAATAGAGGGAGAGCGAGCGTAGAGCGCGCGATTCTTTCTGTCCGCCGGAGTTCACTACGTTCCGCGGCGAATTGCCATGGAGGCTGCAGATGAATCGGGGCGAAGTAGCGCCCGGAGGCGATGCCCTTTCCCGCGAGGTGAGCTTGGGCCCGGCCCCGGGCCGTCTCAGATGTCAGCCGCACGACATATACAAACCAGCTGATCGTTCGGCGGGGTAGCGCCAGGGGCGGCAATTCCACGTGCGGAATATTCTGCAGCAGTGAATGGTATCGTTGCGCCGCAGCCCGGCGCATCTCCAGAATTCCTGCGACGCGCCTCAACTGGACTCGACCTAATGCGCATTCGAGTTCCGAGAGCCGGTAGTTGTAACCGATTTCACGCTGGTCCAACCACCCCTGGCCGTCCCTCCCTCGATTGCGCAGCCGCCGAAGTGTTGCCGCGTGTTCGGGGTTGCGAACCAGAACGGCGCCACCTTCGCCCGTGGTGATCTGCTTGTTGGGATAAAAGCCCAGGACAGCGAGATCGCCAAACCCGCCGACACGACGGCCGTCGAGCTCGGCCCCGATGGCTTCGCAGGCATCTTCGACGAGCATCAGTCCATGTCGATCGGCGATGGACCGCAGCGCCCCCATATCGGCGGGAATTCCAAACGTATGGACCACAAGGATGACGCGGGTGCGGGGCGTAATTGCGCGCTCCACTGCTTCGGGGTCGAGGTTCAGCGTGATGGGGTCAATTTCGGCAAACACGGGCGCGGCACCCACATGATGCACGACGTTGGCGACGGCCAGAAAGGCGAACGAGGGCAGAATCACTTCCTGGCCGGAACCGACGCCGAGGGCAAGCAATGCAACATGAAGGGCGGCGGTTCCCGAACTGACCACGACCGCGTCGGGCACCGAGTGATAACGGGCGAGCTCGGCTTCAAAGGCTCTGAGTTCCGAGCCCATGCTGAGTTGAGGTGTGCGCAGCACGGCCGCAACCGCTGCAATCTCCGCTTCGCCAACATCGGGCGCCGATAGATGGTGCGCGCGGAAGTCCCAGACGATCTCGGGCAGGACGGGCTTGATAGAAGGCCTCAGGGAACGTGGCAGACTGGCAATCGTGCGCGCCGTCCCATTGCCATAGGGGTTTTCCATGCCGCTCAGCCCGGCTCTGAATTCCGGATCGAGCGCGGCTTCGATTGCATTGCGAATGGCGTCTGTTTCCGCGGAAACATCGATTACGTTTCGCGCGCGCTCGCGGCCTTGTTGGCGCATGCCCACGTTAACGACAGGCAACGCCAACGAAGCCGCCTCCATGATGCCGCTCGAAGAATTTCCAACGATGACGTCGACCTGACCAAGCAGGCTGCAATAAGTGGCGGCATCGAGGTTGACGAAGATGTGGGTGTCGGGTCGTTGCTCGGCGCGCGCTCGTGTGCGCTCGATCAGCGCCTGGCTGCCGGCGTCGGAGTTGGGATAAACGAAGATAAGCTGACCAGTCACCAGTTCCATCGCCGAAAAGAATGAGCCGGCCTCCGCATTCGTGTCGGCCAGGATGGTCACCGGATGCCAGGCGGCAAGCAACGAGGGTCGCGCGAGGGTTATGCCGAGGGGGCCTCAAGCGCAGTGCGATCCAGCATCTGCGAACGGCGCAAATGATCGAGCGAGGACGCGCCGGCACGGTGGACACGCCATGGTTCCTCGCCCATCGCGATCACGCGGGTGCGCGCCATTTCAGTCGAAGTGAAGTGGATGTGGGACAGCTTGGTGAGCGCGTTGCGCACCTGGTCGTCAATGGCGCCCTGGCTCACTTCGCCGCCCTCAATGTGCGCTACAGGAACGCGCATGGCCACCGCAGCGGAAGCTGGAGCCAACATTTCGTATCGGTCCGCGATGAGCAGCAAGAGGTTGGGCCGCCAGGCCGTGGACGCATCGGCCAGGCCCAGAATCGCGACACCTATTGTCTTGGCCATCCCGGTATCGGTATCGGAACTGAGCAGGCATTCGACCCGCGCGCGAATAGGAAAACCATCGCGCTCAATTTGATGAATCGTCGAACCGAACTGCGGCGCAAGGTGCGCTCCCAGGGCGAAGACTCCCAACTCGACCTTGGGGTGGGCGGCCAGTTCGCGCAAAGGCCAGTAAAGATGTCTGTAGTCGGCGCGCGAAATCGTTACCACGCCGATACGCCGTTTGTTCCCGGCCTCAGTCATGGCAGGATCGAGTGTTCAAGTTGGCGAACATGGCTTGTACGGATGGCTTAAACGAGGGGAGCACAGGCCAAGTATAAATCGCGAGGGAACTTGTTCAGCCGTCAAGCGGCCTAGTCGCAGTTGCGGCGTCAAGGCAGCCGCTCGCATACACTGGATAGGTTCATCCATTGACTGGTATCGCAGGTTAGTCCGCGGCGGGAGAGAGTTTTGGGAATTTTTCGGATGAGAACAATTGGGTGGTTGGGGCTGGTGTGCGCGACGCTCGGGGTTTTGGCGGCGGGGGAGGTGCGGTTCAACGTCGACGCGGTGCGACTGAACAATCGCGGCGTGGCGCAGATGGGGCAGCAATTTACCGACAAAGCCGCGGACAGTTTCGCTGAATCCTTCAAGAAGGATCCCAAGATGGCGCAGGCGGCCATCAATGAAGGCATTGCGCTGATGACGTTGCAGAAACTCGATGAGGCCAAGAATGCATTGCAGGCCGCCCTTGCGTTGGATCCGAAAAGTGCCCAGGCGTGGTACAACCTGGGCCTCGCGCAACACGCGGGTAATGAACTGGAGCCCGCACTGGCCAGTTTCCAGCATGCGGTCCAATTCGATCCGCGCGATGTGGACTCGTGGTATTTTGTGGGCGTTTGCTATGGCGAGATGAAGCAGTTCGACAAGGCCATTGAGACGTTTAACAAGGCGCTCGCGGTGAATCCCCTGCACGCTTCGGCGGAGTTTCAACTGGCGCGGGCATTGCAGCGGTCCGGCCGCACCGCGGAAGCGAAAGAACACTTCAAGCAGTTCCAGCACCTGACCAGCACCAAGATCTCGGCGGCCATCGGACTGGCCTATGGAGAGCAGGGACACTACTCCACGGTGACTCCGATCGAAGAGCCGGAGACCGGGCGCAAGCCAATGATCCCGGTGAGGCTGGTGGCGCAGCCGATTAGCTCGGATTCCAAGGCCTCAAAATCGGGGCCTGGGTTACCCAACGCTGCGACCGGCGGGGCGTGCATGCTCGATGTGACGGGGTCGGGGCAGTTGGATCTCGTCCTGATGGAATCCGGAGAACACGCGATCCGCGTGTTTCATCCCGCGAAGGACGGCGGCTTTGAGGCCGTCGATGCGGAGGCTGCGGGCCTCAAAGCTTCCGGCCATGCCGTCGCCTGCGCGGTGGGTGACTACGAGGGCGACGGGCTCAACGATCTGGCCGTTGCTCTGGAAGACAAGGTGCTGCTGTTCCGCGACTTGGGCAAAGGTAAATTTGAAGACGCGACCGCCGAAGCGGGCCTCACGCCTCGCAACAAGCCCACCGGAATTACATTCATCGATTACGACCACGACGGAGATCTAGATCTGTTGATCACCGGGTCAGGCATCAAGCCGGGCGATCCATCGAACGTTCTTTGGCGCAACAACGGCAACAAGACCTTCACCGAGTGGACCGAACCCACGGGCCTGGGCGGTTCGGGGACAACCGCGGCCGCCATTCTTACCGACTTCAACAACGATCGCGCGGTGGATATCGCCGTCACCGGCGACGGGGCTGCTCCGCTGCTCTATGTCAACCCGCGGGAGGGCAAATACCCGACGCAGCCGTTGTATGAGAATGCGACGCTGCCGCCGACAGTCGGCATCGCGGTGCTCGACTTCAACAAAGATGGCTGGATGGATATTGCGGTCACGCATGCCGGCGCGCCTGGCCTCACGCTGTGGCGCAACGTAGAAGGCCCGAATCATATCGGGCGCCGATTCGAGCGGGTGGATTTGCCGCTGAAAGATGCGGTACGCGGATGGGGCGTGATGCCGGTGGACATCGATAACGATGGGTGGATCGACCTTGCTGCCGTTGTTGAAACCAAGGCCGGCCCTCAGGTGCGCGTGCTTCGCAATCGCGGGGATGGAAGCTTTGAAGATGTGAGCGGTACGCTGGGGCTCGATAAGGTCGCACTCACGACGCCGCGAGGACTCATTGCGGCTGACCTAGAAAATAGGGGAGCCACGGACCTGATTGTGACGCAACTGAACGGGCCGCCGGTCCTGCTGCGCAACGAGGGAGGCAACAAGAATCACTCAGTGCGGATTGAACTCGCTGGCCTGGCCGATAACAAGACCGCGCTGGGCGCCAAGGTGGAGATCTTTTCCAACGGGCACTGGCAGAAGTGGGAAATCGCCGGTGCCTCGGGCTATCAGACCCAGGCACCGCCTCAGATTCTGGTCGGCCTGGGTGATTCGCCGGGCATCGATCTGTTGCGCATTCTCTGGCCCACGGGCGTGCTCCAGGATGAAATCGACCTGCCAAACACACAGGTGATCGCGATGAAAGAAGCCGATCGCCGCGGCAGTTCGTGCCCCGTGCTGTTCGCTTGGGACGGCCACAAGTACAAGCTTGTGACGGATGTGATCGGTGCGGCGGTGGTGGGCCACTGGTTCACGCCGGAGCGCCGCAATATCCCGAATCCAGGCGAGTGGATCAAGGTGGATGGCGCGCACATTGTGCCCGTCAACGGCAAGTTGAGCCTGCGCTTCATCGAGCCCATGGAGGAGGTGAACTACATCGACCAAACCCGGCTCATCGCGGTCGACCATCCTGAGGACGTTGAAGTCAATCCCGATGAGCGATTCCTCGACGATCCGCCCTTCGCATCGGGCAGCGTTGTGGCGTCGCAAGCCACCCGCCTGCCCGTTGCCGCATTGGATGGCGAGGGCCGCGATGTGCTCAATGTGCTCGGCCGGCGCGATCACAAGTTCGCCGCCGGCTTTACGCCCTCTCCTTACGACGGCTTTGCCAACCTGCATGCGCTGACGCTCGATCTTGGCGAGGTGAAGGCACACGCCCCATTGCGGCTGCTGATGACCGGCTATGTAAACTACTTCAGCGCGACATCGCTTTATGCCGCGTGGCAGGCGGGCGTAAAGCCAATCTCGCCGTATGTCGAGGCCCAGTTGCCGGACGGGAGTTGGAAGACCATTCCGGGCGAGGCGGGATTTCCGGCCGGGCTGGAGCGCACGATGGTTGTGGACTTGTCCGGCAAGCTGCCAGTTGGTACAACGCGCATCCGCATCCAGACCAATCTCGAAATCTATTGGGACCAAGTGCTCATCGACCAGAGTGAGGACGCGAAGTCACGCAGCAGCGAAGTGCCGCTAGCACAAGCCACGCTGCATTTCCGCGGCTACCCGAAGCAGATTGAAGGCGCCAGTCCGGGCGATCTTGACTACGACTACGATCGCGTCAGTCTTACCGGTCCGTTTCAGCGGCAGCGCGGCAACTACACCCGTACCGGCGATGTGACTCCGCTGGTGAGAGCGATCGATGACCGATTCGCGATCTTCGGCAGCGGGGAGGAGATCGCCATGGAATTTGATGCGACGAAGCTGTCGGTGCTGCCGCCTCATTGGAAGCGAGACTATTTCTTCTACGCCAACGGATTCGTCAAGGACATGGATTGGTGGGATGGTTCGCCGTTCACGGTGGCGCAATTACCGTTTCATGGCATGTCGACCTACCCATATCCGGAGACGGAGAATTATCCAGATGACCCGCAGTCGATCGATTATCAGTTGAATTGGAACGACCGCTTCGATTCCGGCGAGCCGGCGCGCTCGTATCGCTTCGACTATCGGCAGTTGCCGTCGGCTCCGGCCGACGATAACAAACAAACATTGGGAACCCCTGAGCGCCACTGATCTCCGTGCCCCATCCTTTCGCCTTATTCCTGGCGAAAGGGTGGGAGACCACAAAAGCCTGATTGCAATCAATGACTGACCTCGTCTTTCTTCCCGCCGTGCGCCAACTCGAACTTTTGCGCAACCGCGATGTCTCCGTGCTTGAACTGGCTGACGCTCACATCCGCCAGATCGAGCGCCTCAATCCGAAACTCAATGTATTCGCAGACTTCGACGCTGAACGGGTGCGTGCGCAGGCGCGGCGTATGAATCAGTCGAAAACGCCGCGTGGTCCTCTTCACGGGCTGCCGGTTACAGTCAAGTCGTCGATCGCGACCGCCGGCTATCTCTGCGAGATTGGCAGCTATCTTCACCAGGGCGAAATTCCCAGGGAAGACGCGGTCGTGGTAGCGCGGCTGCGTGTGGCCGGAGCACTCGTCCTGGGCACCACCAATTGCCCGGAACTCCTGATGGCCTACGAAACGGCGAACCTGTTGCACGGCGCCACGCGGAATCCGTGGGACCTGGATCGTTCGCCGGGAGGATCGAGCGGCGGCGAGTCGGCGGCGATCGCGGCGGGCATGTCGGCGGCGGGCCTAGGCAGCGACAGCGGCGGCTCGGTGCGCATGCCCGCGCATTGCACCGGCATCTGTGCGCTCAAGCCCACGCCCGGACGCATCCCCGCGCGAGGACACCTGCCGCCGAACGTGGGACCATTTGCGACATTGGGAGCGATTGGCCCCATGGCGCGCACCATCGCCGACGTCACGCTTCTGTTTCGCACGCTGAGTGGGCAGGATACGGGCGACCCTTCGAGTCCGCCGCTGCCGCTGCGAACACCGAGCCTGGACGAACTGCGTAAGGGCACCATCGGATTCTTTGAGGATGATAGCCTCGTTCCGGTCACGCCGGAAACACGCTCTGCCGTGCATGCCGCTGCGGAAGCGTTGCGAGCCGCGGGGTTCCGCGTGGAACCGTTCCGCCCCCGGACGCTGGAACAAATGCGCAAGCTGTGGTGGACATTCTTCGTGCAGTGCGGCGCGATGTTTTACGAACCGGAGATTCGCGGCAAGCACGAGCAACTGAGCCCCATCTTCCAGGAGTTCCTTTCCATCGCCGATTCCGTTCCGCCGCTGAGCGCAACGCGGCTGCTCAATGCCTGGGCCGAACTTGATCTTCTGCGCGCGAAGACGCTGGAAGAGATGCGG
The DNA here is from genome assembly GCA_963812485.1 of uncultured Acidobacteriota bacterium. Lineage (GTDB taxonomy): Bacteria > Acidobacteriota > Terriglobia > Terriglobales > Acidobacteriaceae > Telmatobacter. The sequence continues at coordinate 59,426 of CAWEVD010000015.1, read as the reverse complement.
GACTATCCGGTGCTACTCTGCCCGGTGGCGAGCATCCCGGCTTTCCGGCACGGAGAACGAAGCTGGTCGATCGACGGCCAGACGGTTGCCTATCTCGATGCAGTGCGCCATACACAGTGGTTCAACGTGCTGGCTGCACCCGCGGCCGTGGCGCCGGTGGGCCGATCGCCCGAGGGCCTGCCCATCGGGGTACAGATTGTGGCGCGGCCATTTGAGGACGAGGTCGCGCTCGCCGTTGCTGCTGTGGTTGACGCTGCTTTCGGCTTTCGGGTCCCGCCGACGGCGCAAGGCTGAACTTCCCGGCGATTCGAATGCTCAATCGTGGCTGCGCCGGAATATCCCGGCGGCCAGCTTGCGAAACTCGAACTGCTGATACTCGCGGATGATGGCGGGAGAGAAGATGCCCATCACTGCCGTGAGCACGATGCCCGGCAGCAAAAGCGGAACGATGACGTCGCGAGACTCGCCAGCGATGCCGGCAAAGGCGGCATAGAGAAGACAAGCGACCCCCAGGCTGGCCAGCAGTAGATATGCGCCGGTGATGAGGCCCTTTGCTCTTCCGCGCGGAGTGAGGGTGGTGGTTCCGACCACCAGAGCGCCTCCCAGGAGCGGAAGGCCGATGGCGATCAGCGTGCGGTAATGGCCGATCTCACGAATTCCCGGCAACAGGCTGTCACTCATGGGGGTTCCTCCTGTGTGAGGCTTGTTCAACTACGCTGCGATAGACGGCGCGAATGCTCTTCGCCGTCGCCGGCTTGATTTCACCGCGTTCGATAAGCCCGGCGAGTAATTCGGTCATCAGGTCCGGCGGCTGGGTACTGAGAACGCGCTGCAGGTTCCCGATCACGCGATCCAGGGTGGAGCGGATGGTCGGATAACTTACCCCGTAGAGTTGCGCCATCTCCTTGAGTGACCCTGACGCCAACACGAACTGCACTATGAAGTCCAGATCGTCCTCATGCAGATCGAGGAGAGGGTGTTCTTTCCTGCGCGACGCGGGTTGAGCTTGGGGAAGAGCCGCAATCATCAAGACGAACGTACCATGGGATTTGAATAAAATTCAAGTGGAAATCAATATTATTAAATACGCGTTCAAACCTTTTTGCCGCAACTGGTTGTATTCGCGGCGAGAACGAACTGGTGCCAGTCAAGTTCACAGATCACAGACAGATGTTCATTGCGAGGGTAAAAACGGAAAGGCGGGTGCGGCTGGAGACAGGCTTTGCACCTCAACCTTTGGTTGGAGGCGTGGTTCGGGCTCATCGGAGTAGCCTGAATCTTCCCCGGAAATGGAGCAGCAGCGTGCGCGAAAGCTGGCACGAGCGCTTTGCCGAATCACCAGATGTGTTGAAAAGCGAGCGTCGCCGGCAGACAGTGGTGCCGGTGCTCGATCTGGAGATCGGCCGAGATGAATTCATCACCATGGCGGGGCCGTGCTCGGTGGAGACCGAGTCGCAGCTCCTGGCCACTGCCCAGCACGTTCGCCGTGCGGGCGCCCGCATTCTGCGCGGAGGAGCATTCAAACCGCGCAGCTCGCCATACGCTTTCCAGGGACTCGGGCTCGAAGGGCTCAAGCTGCTCGCCCACGCCCGCGAAGAGAGCGGACTCGCCATCGTGACCGAGGTGATGTCGGAAGACGACGTTCCCCTCGTGGCCGAATATGCCGACATCCTGCAGATCGGCAGCCGCAATATGGAAAACTACTCACTGCTCGAAGCGGCAGCTCGCTCCGGCCGGCCCATTCTGCTCAAGCGCGGCATGGTTGCGACGGTGGCCGATTTTCTACGTTCCGCCCAGTGCATTCTCGACAATGGCAATCCCAACCTGATTCTCTGCGAGCGCGGCATCCGCACTTTCGAGACTGCCACGCGCAATACCTTCGATGTGGCCGCCATCGCCCTGCTCAAGCACATTTCGCATCTGCCCGTGGTTGCCGATCCCAGCCATGCCTGTGGCCGCCGCGAGCTGGTGCCGGCGCTGGCCCGCATCGCCGTGGCCGCCGAAGCCGATGGCCTGCTGGTTGAAGTTCACCCCAATCCCGATAAAGCCTGGAGCGACGCCGAACAGACGCTGGACTTCGATGCTTTCGACGACATGATGGCCTCCCTCGCCCCCTACATCGCACTGCGCGCCGCACGCCTGCCCGACTGTCAGCCGGTCCTTGACGCATTGTTGGAGGCCGCCGGATGAGGGCTGTTTTCGGTGTACGCGCGGCAGCGTTGCCTTTCATTCTGGTCGCGCTGTTTTGTGGATTCTCAACCAGCACAACGAAACCCCCCGATCTTCCCGTGATCGTCACGTCCGCACCTGCATACGATGAACTGGCCGCTCTGCGGGGTGGGGAGAGATTTCCGCACGGCGCGCACCTGCTGCTGGTACAGGGCGGAAAGGCCGAGCCGCTGGTTGCCGGTTTTGCGGCCAGCGCCGATGCCAGGGTTTCCTTCGATGCAAAGACGGTTCTGTTCGCGGGAAAGAAGACCGCGGGCGATCCGTGGCAGATTTGGGAACTGGCGCTGGCCGATCATGCGGTGCGCCTGGTGATTGGCGGAACTTCGGACGTCGTGCGCCCTCTGTATCTGCCGGGCCGGAGACTGGTCTTCGCGCGCCGAGGCCCTCAGGGTTATCAACTGATTGCCGCGGATCTCGATGGCAAAAACGAGTTGCCTCTGACCTACATGCGGGCCAATGCGATTCCCGATGATGTTCTGGCCGATGGGCGCATTCTCTTCGAATCCGGATTTCCGCTCGGGACGGGAACCACGCCGGAACTGTACCTCGTCTATTCCGATGGTTCGGGAGTGGAGTCGTACCGCTGCGATCACGGCGCCCATCGCTGGGGTGGACGGCAACTCGCCTCCGGAGATGTTGTCTTTACCCACGGCCCGACCCTTGCGAAATTCACGTCCCCACTCGCGCACGAGGCGAGTGTCGCCGCTCCGGGTGCCGACTATGCGGGGGGAATCGCTGAAACCCTCTCGGGCCAGTGGCTCGTGAGCGCGCGGACTGCACACGGCGGCGACTACGCGCTGAAATCGTGGCAGCCGAACCCTTCTTCTGAAAAAGCTGGATCGCCTTTGAATACAGTGCTGGCGCTGCCGGGCCAGAATCTCGTCGGACCGGTCCTGCTTGCTTCGCGCGAGAAACCCAAGCAGCATCCATCTGCATTGCACGATTGGAACTATGCCAACCTGCTGGCACTCGATGCGCGCCAATCGCGCGGAAGAGATTTGAAGACAACGCCCGCGCGGGTGCGGCTCGAAACTCAAGATGCCGCGGGCAGCGCGGTGGTGTTGGGCTCTTCGCCTGTCGAGAGCGACGGATCCTTTTTCGTCAAGGTCCCCGCTGACAGGCCTATTCGTTTCCTACTCGTTGATGAAAAGGGTTCAGTGGTGCGCCAGGAGCACGGATGGTTCTGGATCCGCCGCGGCGAACAGCGCATTTGCGTGGGATGCCACACCGGTCCGGAACGCGCCGCGGAAAACAATGTGCCCGCGGTGCTGTTGCGCTCGACAACTCCCGTGGACCTGTCGGGCGCCCCTGCACCAGACACTTCGCGGCAGGCTGAGAAGGGAAGCCGCTGATGAGTATGAATCGCTTTCTCTTTCTACTTCTCTTTGCCGGCGCTCCATTGGCTTATGCGCAAGCTCCTCCTGCAACGTCCAAGTTGGCAGTACCGCAGGGACCCACGATCAAATTTGAGGACGCGAGCGACAAGGCCGGGATCGACTTCACCCACAGCTTCGGCTCGCGGCAACTCGGGTCGCTGCTCGAAGGCACGGGCGCAGGCTGTGTCTGGCTCGACTACAACAATGATGGCCTGCCCGATCTTTACGTGGTCAACGGCCGTCCGCTCGATGACTCGATACACCCGTACCCGCTGAAAGACAAGCCGGTTCCGCCGCCGCATAATCATCTCTACCGCAACGACGGCAACGGCCACTTCACCGATGTGACGGCGAAGGCCGGCCTCAATCCCGATATGTATTCGGTGGCCGTGACGGCGGCCGACTATGACAACGATGGCTTCGTCGATCTGCTGGTCACCGGCTACGGCAAGACGATTCTCTACCACAACGATGGCAACGGCCACTTCACCGATGTGACGGCGAAGGCCGGGATCAAGGTCGATGGGTGGTCGATCAGTTCGACATGGCTCGATTACGACAAGGATGGGTGCGTCGATTTGTTTGTGGGCCGCTATGTGAAGTTCGACCCGAAATACCGCAACTTCTACGCGGCTGACAACTATCCCGGCCCACTCGATTACGAAGGCGAAACCAACAAGCTTTACCACAATAATTGCGACGGCACTTTCACCGATGTAAGCGAAAAGTCGGGCATCGCCGCCTACGTGGGCCGCACCATGGGCGTCACGGCTGCCGACTTCGACGGCGACGGTTGGGACGACATCTACGTCGCCAACGACCGCACGGAGAACTTCCTCTTTCACAACAAGCACGACGGAACTTTTGAGGAAGTCGGAAACGACACCGGCACAGCGTTCGGGCAAAACGGCGAATCCACATCATCGATGGGTCCGGTGTTTACCGACTTTGAAGGCCGCGGCGTTCTCGACCTGTGGGTTACCGATGGCCACTACAACCGGCTGCTGCACAATCAGGGCAAGCAAGGCTTCGAGGATATGGGCGCATCCAACGGCGTCTCCCAGACCAACGCGCAATACGTGAGCTGGGGAACCGGCGTGTACGACTTCGACAATGACGGATTCCCCGACATTCTCATTTTTCATGGAGGTCTGATTCACCTGATCCCGCAGGAGCACACGCTGTTTCGCGGGGTGGGCGCCGCTCACTTTCAGGATGTCTCGCGGGAGGCCGGCCCGGTGCTCAGCGTGCGTACAACGGCACGCGGCGCATGCTTTGCCGACTTCGACAATGACGGCAAGGTTGATGCATTCCTGGTGAATCTCGGCGCCAAAGGCACACTCGTTCACAACATTTCGGAGAACACAGGGCACTGGGTCGCCATCAAGCTCAGGGGCACGAAGAGTAATCGTGACGGCATCGGGGCGCGGATCGAAGTCGATCGCGGGAGGGAAACGCTGGACTGCAGAGCGCGTGGCCAGCTCCGGCTATCTTTCGCAGGATGACGACCGCGTGCATTTCGGGCTGGGCGCCGCGGAATCGATCGACAAGATTCAAATTCATTGGCCCAGCGGCCGCGAACAGACGCTGGAGAAGCAGGCCGTGGACCGCGTCATCACTATCGAGGAGCCGAAGTGAAGCGTTACGGCCAACGTTCGCTGGGGAGCCGGCTTGGCGGCGATGCTGTGCGCGGGCGCCTTCGCAGGCGGGTGCGTGCTGCTGTGGCATGCCGGGCCCGCGCGGGCATCCACCGGGACGGGAAGGGTACCAGACGTGCTTACCTATGCTTCCCCGGTCGAACTCCTTTTTTCTCCGGACGGGATCGCGTCTGTATGTGCTCTGCCAGGGAAGCGAGGAAGTGCGCGTGCTCGATGCAGAGACCTACGCATCGGTGAAGAACATTTCAGTGGGCCGCGTGCCGCGCGGATTCTCGCTGTCGCACGATGGCACCCGGCTCTTTGTCGCCAATACGTGGGACGATACGATTTCCGTCATTGACACCGTTTCACTTACGGTCGTCGCCACGTGGAAGGCCGGCGCAGAACCATCCAGTGTTATCGCGGACCGCGAGGGCAGGCGCCTGTTTGTTGCCAATCGCATTTCGAATGACGTGGCCGTGCTCGATGCGAGGACCGGCGCGGAAGAGAAGCGGCTGGCCGCGGGCCGCGGGGCCAGCTACATCACGGCGAGCCCAGATGGAACCCGGCTTTACGCCACGCACGTATATCCAAATCCACCGCAGACCGCGACGCCAGGGGGTAATCGCGTTCCTCCCAGGTCAGAGATCACGGTGATCGATACGGCGCGCGCGGTGGTTGTCGACCGCATGCCGCTTGATCGCATCGCGCACTCGTTCCACACCGCGTTTTCTGCCGACGGGCGGCTGGGAGTGACGGCGAACCTGCATCCCAAGAATCTTGTGCCTCTCGCGCACATGGAACATGGCGGAGCGTTTGCCGATACGATCACGCTGTTTGGCGCGGATGTGGGCAAGCCGGTGGAACTGCCGCTTGACGAACTTGAGCGCTATTCAGTGCGACCGTTCGGCGTGGCGATTTCGCCGGACAAATCGCGAATCTATGTCAGCTGCGAAGGGTCGGAGATCGTTGCTGTCATCGACGTTCAGCGCGCGCTTGGTTTCATTCGCACTCACAACGGGGATTTCGTCCAGGATCTTTCTGCCGGCGCCAACTACGTTATCGCGCGCATCGAGGTGGGCCGCGACCCGCGCGGGATGACGTTTACGCCCGATGGCCGCAGGTTGCTGGTGGCCAACCGGCTCGACGATACGCTGACCGTCATCGATACAAGGACCAACCGTGTTTGCGCAACGGTTCCCCTGGATGGTCCGAAGGAATTGTCGGTCCTGCGTCATGGAGAGCAGGCCTTCTACACCGCGCGCTATTCCTTCCAGGGACAGATCGGCTGCGCGAACTGCCACATCGACTCGACGTTCGATGGCTTGACATGGGATCTGGAACCGGATGGATTCGGGCGCGACATCGTCGACAACCGGCTGCTCGAAGACATCAAGGACACCGAGCCCTACAAGTGGAACGGCGGCAATCCCAACCTGCCTACCGAGTGCGGGCCGCGCACGGAGAAATATTTCTGGCGCTCGGAGAACTACGACAGCCTCACGCTGACAGACCTGGTGGTTTATGTGCGCAGCATTCCGTTGCGGCCCAATCGATGGAAGCTGCCCGGCCGGGAACTCAGTCCGGCGCAGGAACGCGGCAAGGCTTTGTTCGAGCGCGTTACGGACAAATTCGGCAAGCCGATTGCGGAGTCGAATCGCTGCTCGTACTGCCACAGCGGGGCAAAAGGAACGAGCCAGAAGTCGTTTGACGTGGGCACAAAGAAGAGCACCGACAACTCGGGCCTGCTCGACACCCCGCAGCTGATCAACGTGGCGCTTACGGCGCCCTATCTGCACGATGGTTCGGCGCGCACACTCGAAGAAATCTGGACCGTGTTCAATCCAGAAGACAAACATGGGCGCACCAACGACCTGACCAAGGATGAGCTGAACGATCTCATCGAGTACCTGAGGACGCGATGAAAAAGTCCTGCGCAATCGCACTGTTGATCGCTGGCGCGGCATGGGCCTACGGCGCACCGCAACCGCACACGGGCGTGAAAGTGCATGCCGCAGCATCACCGGCCCCCGCACTGCCGCAGATGCCGACGTTCCGTTTTGATAATTTCACCACCGCCAATGGCCTGCCCGACAATCACGTCTTCTCTGTGCTGGTGGATGGAGACCGGGTGTGGGCGGGGACCGAAAACGGACTCGCACTCTACGAGAACCACGCGTGGAAGACTTACACCACCGCGGACGGACTGGCGCATCGCGCCGTTCTTTCCCTGGCTCTGGACAAGCGCACAGGCGATGTATGGGCAGGGACCATGGGCGGGTTGAGTCGCGTATCGGGCGGGCGCATCGACACGTTCACGCAACTCAACTCGGGACTGAGCAACGACGTGGTGTACGGCGTTTCCGTCGAGGGAGAAAACGTGTGGGTGGCAACGGCTGCCGGCGCATGCCGCCTGGATCTGCGCACCAATCAGTGGTCGCTCTATAACGAGCGCAACACGCCCATGAACGAAATCTGGGTGTATGGCGTCTCTGCGACGCCGACCAAAGTCTATTTCGCGGTGTGGGGCAGCGGACTGCTCGAGTACGACCAGGCGACGGGCCGCTGGGACAAGTACGACGACCCCGATGGCGAAAACGAAATGGTGCTGTTCAAGGACCAGGGGTTGATCCACGAGATCGTGACGTCGGTCAGCTACGTGGACAACATCGTGTGGGCGGCTACCTATTTCGGCGACAGCCGCTATGATGGGCGCTACTGGCACAATTTTCTGACCAAGGACAGCGGCCTGCCTTCGAACTTCACCAACTTTGTGAAGGGAATCGACGCCAACCACGCCTGGTTCGGCACCGACAAGGGCCTCGCCTACTACGACGGACTGAATTGGGCGGTTTACCGCCCGTCACTCACCAGCGGCAAACCGGAAATGACAGTTCGCGACGCGGAGGGCAAGGTCACGCCCATCGCCGTCACCACGGCCCCAGCGCACAATTACGTGCTCGGCATCGATTTTCAGGGCAGTGATATCTGGGTTGCCACGGCCAAAGGTTTAAGCCACGGGATTCTTCAACGATAACGATAAGGGAGCCATCATCATGATTGAATTCGCAGAAATACTTGAAACTATCGCGCACGCGCCGATACAGAAGCGGGCCATGACAAACCACGGCGTACTCAACGAGGCTTATGCGTACGCCAAGCCCAGCTCGTTCTCGCGCGGCATGCGCATCGACCTGAACGGGCTCACCATCCTGCTGATTTCGGGCACGGCTTCCATCGATGAGTACGGCAAGAGCGTGCACATCGGAGACTTCCGCGCCCAGATGCGCCGCACCCTGGACAACATCACGGGCCTGCTGGAGAGCGAAGGCTGCAGCTGGCACGACATCGTGCGGACCTCGTGCTATCTGCGGGACATCGATCGCGACTACGAAGCGTTCAATGAAGAGCGGACTGCGTTCTTCAAAGAGCAGCGTCTCGATCCGCTGCCTGCTTCCACGGGTATTGAGGCCAAGCTGTGCCGGCCGGAACTGCTGGTGGAGATCGAGGCCATCGCCATGTTCCGCACGGAAAAGTCCGGCAAGGAGTAGCCGGCCATGCTAAGGGATGGTTGCTGGCCACTGCCTGGCTGTGGGGTGCGGGCGGCGGAGTCGGCGTCGCGGCGCAGGCCAAGTGCGGCTGCGCCGGCGCATCAAGTGCGAGTGCGGCGCGCATCCGCCGGGACCGCCTCGCGATCGCGAGGTCGCGCCATACGCGGGGGAGCCGGCGGACTTGAGCCCGTATGCGAAGTTCGCCGCGCCCTACGATCTCAATTACACCCATCCCAACATCTATTCGGGCGCGGGGCGGGACCTGCCCGAGCCGAAGGATCTGCCCGAGGTCCGCATCGGTTTCTTTGGCCCCATCGAGCATAATCCTGACTCCGTTTTCGGACTGCGCATGCTGCACGGAGCGCAACTTGCTGTCGATGAAGCCAACGCCCGCGGCGGCTACGGAGGCAAGCCGTTCCGGCTGATGCTTCATAACGACTATGACAACTGGCAGGCCAAAGCGGCCTACGGGGACGACCGCCCCACGGATCCGGCGATCTGGGGTTCGGCGTCGAATGAAGCGGTCAAGATGGTCTACGACGATCAGGATTGGGCGATCTTCGGGTCCATCAGTTCCGAGTCGACGCATATCGCGCTGCGGGTGGCGCTGCGCGCGGAGATTCCGATCGTCAACTCGGCCTCGACTGATCCCACAATTCCCGAGACTTACATCCCGTGGTACTTTACCGACCTGCAGGACGATCGCGTGCAGTGCCTGACGCTGGCGCGGCGCGTCTTCACAGAACTTGGCCTCAAGCGGGTTGCCATTCTGCGCGTCAACAATCGCTATGGCCGGTTTGGGGTCATCAAGCTGCGGGACGCAGCGCGGCGTCTGGGCCACCCCATCGTTATCGAGCAGAAGTATTTGCCGGGCGATATCGACTTCTCGCATCAGCTGAAAGTGATTCAGGATTCGCGCACAGACGCGATTGTCCTGTGGGCGGACGAGAATGAAGCGGCTCTGATCCTGAAGCAGATGCAGACGCTAGGGATGAAACAGCGGGTGTTCGGCGCCTATCGCACGCTGGGCCCCGAGTTGCTGGCCCAGGCCGGCCCGGCTGCCGACGGGTTCGAAGCCGTGTTCCCCTACGATCCGACTCGCACCGATCCGCGCTGGGTTGATTTCAACCAGCGATTCGAAGAGCGCTTCCAGGAGAAGCCCGAACAGTTTGCTTCGTTGGCCTACGATGCGATGAACGCGCTGCTCGATTCCATCTGCAGGGCGGGACTGAATCGCGCCCGCATTCACGATGCGCTCGCCGATATCGAGCAGTACGACGGCGTGACCGGGCACATGGTCTTCGATCCCAACCAGAAGAACGTGTCACCCATGTACCTCGGCACGGTGCGTAACGGGACGGTCACATACCGTGTGGCCTCGATGGAGAAACCACCAGCGGTGGGGCTGGCGCCTTCCTCACGGGGAGACTCTCCTGGCCAATCGGTGCCCTATGCGCGGGTGGGTGAAGATGGCGTTGCCTACGCCGGCCCGCACCTTGCCGATGTTCCACCCGGGCCTGTGCATGTCGTGGTGTTCGGCCCGAAGGCCGCGAGTGTTGCGCAATCGGCTGAGACACTGGCGGCATTATCTGCCTTCCCCTCGGGACAGCCATGGGATCTTGTGGCTGTGGACAGCAATCAGAATTGGGGCGCAGCTTCGACCCAGCTCGTGCATGCGCTCTTCGACGAACATGCGCTGGCGATCGTCGCGCTCGATCGAAATGCGGCACATCTGGCTGAGCAACTGGCGCTCAAGGCGCTGGTTCCGGTGATTGCTATCAGCGGGGATCGGTCGCTCACCGCGACCAACGTGCCATGGATCTTCCGCATGCCTGCCGAGGCAACTCCTGCTTCCGCTTTGCGGCTTCTATGCGCCGCAGAGCGACAGAGCGGAGCCAATCCGGAACGGCTGCGGGATGTACTTGCATCGGGCAGCGCACTGGATGGGTTCGCGTTTCTCCCTACCGGCGAGCCCAAAGGACAATAGCTGAACTCACGGCGAAAACAAAAAGGGCAGCCCGGATTGGGCTGCCCTTTTTCGTTGCGATTCTGTTGGTGTTATGGCAGGTAGTAGCGGAACGAGGTCCAGAACATGTTGTCAACGCCCTTGGCGCCGATGCCAGGTCCGCCTGGCGTAGCAGCAGCTCCGGACCAGGCGTCGCGGATGGTGTAGGCATACTGGAGGCCCTGGCGCAGGCGGCCGCGGTCGCCGCGGTAAATGTCGTACCAGTAGCCGAACGTCGCTTCCTGGACATTGCGGGTTTGCGCGCCGCAGGAGCCGCCGGGGTAGTAGCCGGTCGAACTGCCGTTGAAGCCCGGGTTAGCCGTCGTGTTGCACGGCGTGTTGCTCAGCACGCGCGAACCGTAACCGAGAGCGGAAGCCGAGGGAGTGCCCCAGTGGCCGCCCCATGTGCCGCCCGCGGCCAGCATGGCGGCCGGTGGCTTGGACGTGCATTGCGACGGCGATGTAAAGCCGGTCGGGCAGAAGGTAGCGGTCGGCCCGCCCAGGGTCGTGGCGCCGGGATTGGCCCAGTCGTTGCGGCCCACGTAGTCGATGCCGTAGTTGCATAAATGGCGAGGCGCGGCGACGGATTGATCTCGAGTGTCACCAATCCCGAGAAGTTGTGCAGGGGTGAGAGCCCGCCCCAGTTGTTGACCGTCACGTCGGCGAGCGTGTCGTCGCCGTAGCGGCCCATCCGGGTCCGTACAAGGCCTTGGTCCCAAAGCTCGCCATCTTTCGTGATCGGAACCCGGAAGCTGCCGCCAATGCCGCCGAGCGCGATGCTATTCGCAAATTGCGCCGGCAGTGGTTGCAGAGCTCACGACGTTTGCACCGGTTTCGATGTCCTTCTGTCCACCGTATTTCAGGGCGTCGGTGGTCACGCCGGGATAAATGGTTTCGTGGGCAAAGCGGCCGATGGCGATGATCTCGTAATGGCCCCAGCCTGGATCGAAGGCCACCTTGACGATCATGTCAGGCGCATAGTTGAAGGAGTAGTTGGCAATATTGGTGTTGGCCGTGACGGTGTTATAGACGGGCAGGTACGACAACGTTCCAGCCTCGGGGACGTAGTTCTGTACATACGTCGTGACGGCCTCGGTGCTGATGGCCGCGTTGTAGTTGCCGCCGTTGTTGCCGGCGCTGCCCAGCACCGCATAGGGAGTATTTCCGGCCAGCGAGGCCGTGTACAGGACCTGCGGGTTCTCGGCCGCCACGCCGAAGGCGAACTTATCCCAGGTCTTGGTGACCCGGAAGCCGTACTGGCGAGTCCAAACAAAGCCCACAACGTAGTTCGGGTCTATGGTCTGCGGGGTCATGATGTCGCCCGACAGGTTGGAAATGCCCTTCTTGTCTTCTGTTGCCAGGGACCACAACTGGCCGCCGGTAAACGCCCAGTGATTATTGGTTTCGGCCTGAGCCCAGATCACGCGCTGGCGAAGCACGTAGCTGTTGGACTGGTTGTTGTTGGACGTGATGCCGGTGCCCAGCCAGTCAGCCTCGTAGTAGCCGCGCAGCGTGCCCCAGTTGACCTTGCCTTCCGCCATCAGGCTGATGCGCGACTGCCGGGCGCTGCCGTAGAACTCGCTCAGCGTGTACGCATCGGCATGTTCATAGGGCAAGCCGCTGAATGCGGTCGGAATGTCGCCGCCGGTGGAGCGCTGGCGCCAAACTGTTTCAGCCGCCGCGAAGCCTCCGGGCGTCAGGGAGATTCCCTTGTAGTGCAAGACGTTGGGATTGGCGATCGACTTCTTGATCGCGGCCTGCTCGTCGGACAGCGACGAAACCGCCGAAGCGTTGGCGGCCCTCATATCCGTTACGGTTGAATTCAGAGTGCCGACCGCTGCCGTGTTCGCCTGCACCGCCTGCCCCTGGGCATCGGCGGCCGCCTGGGCTTTGGCCGCTGCGGCGGCCGCGTCGGCCGCTGCCTGCTGCGCCTGCTTCAGCTGTGCGTCTTTATCCGCCAGGCTGTTCTTCAGGCTGTCGATCTGCCCTTGCATCTCCTGGCGCAGGGCCTGGATCTGTTCGTCGACCGTTGGACCTTTCGGTTTGGCCTTCCTGGCAGCGGGCTTTTTGGGTGTCCCATCGGCTGCGTAGCCATACGTGCTGACCATGCTGACTGCCAGAATTGCCGCGACAGCCGTTTTGAATCTCAAGTTCATTGGGCCTCTCTTATCCTCGTGTCTTCGAGGTCGTTCAGTTTCGCGCTCCGTGCCGCGAACGCGCTTTTAGTCCCTACACAGGCGAATCCCGAGAACCGGTTCCCTTGAATCGTCTTCGCCCTGCAGATGTGGTGGAAAGCTGGAGGAAAATGAGTTCGGATGAGCGGTACTTTCCCCGTCTGCGTCCGTAAAAAAGCCTCGCAGACTTTGATGAATATTTGACGAATTCACAGAGTTTTAATACGGCTATACGATTGCTAACCAACGGGGTTATCGGTCAGCGAGCACTGCGACTCCAGCGCATTCACATTGCGGTGACAACTCCGCCGCACGGAGATTGCACTGCAGGGCTGCCTCGGTTGCGGTCATTTGCGCCGCTGCGGCTTCAGCCCTTTCCGGCGCTGAGCAAGTTGGCCAGCAAGCGATAGGCTCCGGGGACTAATTCGGGCAACTGGCGGTAGAGTGCGTAGGCCACGTAGACATAGGTACCCTTGCCCGGATGGGCCACCAGGAGTCCGCCGCGCTGGGGGTCTTGGCCCGCATCGGCAGTTTCGGTCAGCGGCGTGTAGGCCGGGTCCCAGGTGTCAAGGAAGGAGTGGCCCGCGTTCTTCTACCCAGCCATCGAAGTCGGCGGCGGTGATCGCATTGGGCTGCTTGAGTAACGGGTCGGCGGGGGCAACAAGCTTGACCGCAGATTGTTCGTCCACAACGCGCTCCGGCATCCGGCCATTCATCGACAGGGGAAGCGGGGCGGGGAAGTTCGCACTCTGGTACTGGACGATCAGGGTTCCGCCGTTGCGCACGAATTCGTCGAGCCGCGGCTGCGCCGCCGTCAAAACGGGACGATTGGAGTAGGCGCGGATGCCGATCACGATCACGTTCCATGCCGAGAGGTCGCCTGTGCTCAGGTCCGAGTCCGATAGCAGGCGCGGCTCCGCGCCCAGTTCCTCGATGGCCTCGGGGACCAGGTCGCCGGTCCCCATCACGTAGCCGATGCGCAAACCAGGCGCCAGTTTTACATCTATTTTGCGCGTCTTCAACTGCGCTGCTTTGTAAATGTCATAGGGCAATGAGCCCGGGTAGCCGACGCTCTGCCACCCTGATTCATAGGTGTGCCCGTCGGAACGCGCCACTGCCTCCAGGTTGTACGCCCCCGACTGAACCGCCGAAGGAGTCACCGAAAAAAGAATGGGCTCCGTATCGCCCGCGGCGGCGCGTTTGAAATGCGCCTCGGGCGGCTCGGCGCGCCATCCTTCCGGAATTTTCAACGAAACGGTTCCTTCGGCAGTTCCCTGGGTATGCACGGTTACGTGAACGGGAAGAGCGCTGCCGTCGACGGGCAGGATGTGCGTTTCAGGATCCACCCGTACCCCGATCGCCGGGGTGACCACCAGCGGCTCGTAAAAGCCGCCGTGCCCGGTCGCCCGCTGCAGGGTTTGCACCACTTCGCCAAGGCGGATCGGGACCCCGTCAAAGGTAAACTCCGCCCACGCCGCAAGGGGGTAGGGAGCGAACGACCGCAAGCGCCACTCCGGACGGGAAATGTCGTAGTACGGCTGCTCAATGGAGGGTCGAGTAAAGAAGGGCTGGGTCGGATGGGCGTCGTCGGGCGCCTTCATAGCAAAGATGGCGTCGGAAACCGAGCCCGAAACGGCCGAATTTGCTTCCGCCGAATTTTTGCCGTCCGCGCCGGGCCGCACGCCAGCCTTCCATCCTTCGTTGGCGGGCGACTCGAACCATGTCTTCACCAGGTGGACGTCGGGGGACAAGCCGGACACATGCACGCGTACCTTGAAGTCTTCCCCGGGAGAAACGCTGCGCGGAGTCTCGTCGGCGGAGTTGCCCCGGAATCCGCCGCTCTGAACGGTGGATTCGTTGGTTCGGAATGCCTCCAGCTCCAGACCGAGCAGGTTCTCAAGGGCGGATTGAAACTCCTGAATCTTGGCGTCGAGTTCGAAAAGCAGGCTGGCTTTGGATTGCGCCTCGAGAGTCTCAGTGGAAACTTTTTCGCGCAATGCGATGGTCTGCCGATACACCGGCGTCAGGCGGTGGGCTGTTTCCAGGTTGGACTTGCACGGGCACTCTTTCGAGAATTCATCCATCCCGCTCTGAATCTGGGCGAGGTCCCGCGCGAGCCATGCAGCGCCTGGAGCAAGACCGGCGAGTCCCGAGATGCTGGTGTCGAGATTGACGCGCCGGTTGTGAAAGAGATCCGCATCCGGTTGTTTCGATTTTTCGCTTTCCGAATCCGCGGCGGCCGCCCCCGGCCAAACCGCAACCAGGTGATACCTGGCCGAGCCCGGCCCACTCAGGGTGGGATTGGCTCCGCCGTTCTGCGACTTCTGCTCTCCCCAGCCCTGGCGCGCAATCTGCACATAGCCGCGGCCCAGCACCGGATCCCACGTACCCACCTGGATGGTCACATCGGTCGACGGCTCTCCCGTGATCCATTCCCCGTCACGTAGTTGCGGAACTTCGCCGGCGCCCACTTGCCGGTCGCGTAGTCGAAGACCCCCTTGTCCGTGACCGGCGCAAAGGGAACCATGCTGTAGACGGCCAGCGGCTGCCATGGCTCCACGCCGTCCTTGAACTGTTCGGGAAATACCTTGGGGTCCCCCGCAGCTTTGAAGACTTCCTGCGCGATCTCGCCCGAGACCTGGTGCTGCCCGTGCCCGTCGCTGACCGCCCCGATAAAGGTGGCGATAATGACCTGCGGCCGCTCACGGCGCACCGCGAGCACGGCATCGTACAGCACCCGCTCGTGGCCCCAGCGCGCGAAGGCTTCTTCCTGGGTCTTCGAGAAGCCGAAGTCAGCCTGCGTGCCCCAGACCTGTTTGGCTCCGTAGTATTCGCCGGCCTTGAGCAGTTCCTGGGTGCGCATCACGCCCAGCGCGTCGTAGGTGTCGGCCGACATGGCGTTCTGTCCGCCCTCGCCCCGCGTGAGCGTGTAGAGAATGGTGCGCACGCCCATGCCCGCGGCTCAGGTAAGTCAACAGGGCCCCGTCTTCGTCGTCGGGGTGGGCCACAATTTCCATCACGCTGGCGGTGGTCGTTAAACGGCGCAGAGCCTGCACCACGGCAGCGGTGCCGCGGTCTTCAGGCAGGGGAAGCGCATACGTGCGCGGCTCGCTTGGAGGCAGCGCGCCTTTCTGCGATGCTTCCGCCGCCTGCTGGGACTGCAGTTGAATTGAACTCAAACCTGAAAAAAGGACGCCGGTGAGGGCAAGCGTGGGTGCCGAAGATAGGGATCTCAGGGAAAAGAACATGGCTTCTCGTCAGTGTACAATCCGGTGAGCGCAACAGCCTGATGACCCAGCCTTTGACGACTTCCGGGAGCCCTGCGCATCTTGAACGCCGCATCGGCCTCCGCTCCGCGGTCTTGTTCAACATGCTGGAAATGATCGGCGTTGGTCCGTTCATCACGCTGCCCCTGGTAATTGCCGCTGCGGGATTTCATCTTTCTGTCTGGGCCTGGGTTCTGGGTGCGGCTATCGCCGTCGCCGATGGGCTGGTGTGGGCTGAGCTGGGCGCGGCCTTTCCGCAAGCCGGCGGTTCCTATGCCTTCCTTCGGGAGATCTACGGCCCCCAGGGTGCGGGAAACTGGCTGAGCTTTCTGTATGTATGGCAACTGAGCTTCTCGGCGCCGCTTTCGATCGCGTCGGGGTGCATCGGGCTTTCGAGCTTTCTGGCCTGGTTCTGGCCAGGGTTGGTGCGAGCCCCGTTTGCGGGCCTTCCGGGACTGCATTACGCCAATTTTGCCGCCGCGGCCGCGTGCCTGCTGGTTACGGCGCTGCTCTATCGCAATCTCAGCGCCGTCACGCGGCTGGCGTGGATCCTGTTCGGCGGCGTGCTGACAGCGATTGCCGGGGTCATCGTGTCGGGGTTTGCGCGGGCATCGGCCATGGGCGGCTGGCACATGCCGGCGGGGCCTTCGGTGTCGATTGCAGTCGCGCTTGGTGGACTGGCGCACGCCACACTCATCACCACCTACGATTACTGGGGCTACTACAACATCACGTTTCTGGGCAGCGAAGTTCGCCGGCCCGAGCGCACTATTCCGCGCGCCATTCTTCTTTCGGTCCTGTTCGTTTCCGCTTTCTACGTGGCCATGAACATGGCGGCCCTGCCATCGCTGCGCGATGCCGCCGCCCATACCACCGAGAGTGTCGTCACGCGCGTGCAACTGGTCGCGAATATCGCGCGCTCCGCATTCGGGGAATGGGCCGGGTACGTGATGGCTGCCCTGGTAGTTTGGACCGCATTTTCATCGGTCTTTTCGTTGCTGCTTGGCTACTCGCGGGTCCCGTATGCCGCTGCCCAAAGCGGCAACTACTTCCGCTTTCTAGCGGCGGTTCATCCGCGGCACGGGATTCCCCACCGCTCTCTGGTGGCGCTGGGCCTGGTGGCCGCCGCGTTCTGTTTCTTCACGCTTGACCAGGTGATAACCATGTTGGTGATTACGCGCATCCTGTTGCAATTCTTTTTGCAGCACGTTGGCGTGATGCTGCTCCGGGTGCGGCAACCGGAGTTGAAACGGCCGTTTCGCATGCCGCTGTATCCGCTTCCGCCGCTAGCGGCCATGGCCGGCTTCACATTCATCCTGGTCAACCGCACTCATGCGATTGGGGGACTGGCTGTGGCGGCGGGCATTGCCGTCTCTGGAACCTTCATCTACGGAATCCGCGCCAGGCGGCAGGCCCAGTGGCCCTTCGGGGGAAACTTGTAACCCGCCGCGTTCTCGGGTGTCTAATGGAGCGGAGGCGCTTTCCCGGCGCGAGGTCAATGCATGCTCATTCGTAGGCCCAGCGATATCCCGTCGTCCCTTATCACGCCCAAGAACCAGTACTTGAACCGCCGCCGTTTTCTGCGCGGGGCGGCATCGGGGGCGGCGCTTGCGGGCGCTGCGGCTCTCGGTCTCGATCGGCTGGCCGACGTAGTCTCGCCGCGCCTCAGCGCCTTCGCTGGAGCCAAGCTGGAGACCGTCAAGAGCCCCCTCACCACCACCGGAGAAGAACTGACCACCCTCGAGGACATCACCCACTACAACAATTTCTACGAGTTCGGAGTGGACAAAGGGGCCCCCTCAAAGAACGCGGGAGGCTTGCCCACCCGGCCCTGGACGGTCAAGGTCGAGGGCAAGGTAAAGACTCCGAAAACCTTCGATATCGACCAGCTGCTCAAGCTGCGTCCTCTCGAGGATCGGGTTTACCGTCATCGTTGCGTCGAGGCTTGGAGCATGGTGATTCCGTGGGTTGGCTACTCGCTTTCGGAATTCATCAAGGAATGCGATCCGCTGCCGAGCGCGAAATATGTTCAGTTCCTCTCCTACTACGACAAGCACGTGGAGAAGTGGTCGAGTGAGTCAACGATTTTCTGGCCCTACTCGGAAGGCCTGCGCATGGACGAGGCCATGAATCCGCTCACCCTGCTCACCTTTGGCTTGTACGGCGAGGTGCTCCCCAACCAGGACGGAGCCCCAGTGCGCATTGTGGTGCCGTGGAAATATGGATTCAAGTCGGCCAAGTCCATCGTGACGGTGCGATTCGTTGACAAGCAGCCTTCCACCACGTGGAACGAACAGGGGCCGAATGAGTACGGTTTCTACTCCAACGTCAATCCGAACGTGGATCATCCTCGCTGGAGCCAGAAGACCGAACGCCGCATCGGGCAGGCATTCTACAATCAGCGCCGCACGACCCTGATGTTCAACGGCTATGGCGAGCAGGTCGCCTCAATGTATAACGGAATGGATTTGAAGAAGTACTACTGAACCAGGGATTAGGGAATAGGGAATAGAACGCACTTGGGTGCCCCATTCTAGCCGCATCTTTTGCAGCTAGGGTGGGGAACAAAGACTCCCGCCAAACCAGAAGGACTATGACCCGATCGAACATCATTCTGCTCAAGACACTTACCTGGATCGCCTGCCTCTGGCCGCTGGGAATCCTGGTATGGGAAGCCGTGACCAATCACCTGGGACCGGATCCCACCGCGACTCTCTCGTTTGCGACTGGCTCGACCACGCTGAATCTGTTGACGATTTCGCTTGCCATCACCCCCGTACGCCGGCTCATCAAGCCGCTCAGCTGGATCGGTCCCTGGCGCAAGCTTATCGGGCTTTTTGCCTTCTTCTACGCATGCCTGCACCTGCTCGCCTACGTTGCCCTGTATGCCGGATTCAGCGTGCAAACGATGATCGACGACATCGCCAAGCGGCGATTTATCACCATGGGCGTGCTGGCATGGCTGCTGCTGGTACCGCTGGCACTTACTTCCACCAACTGGTCCATCCGCAAGCTGGGTGGCAAGCGCTGGAAGCGCCTCCACCAGCTGGTCTACGTGGCCGCGGTGTGCGGAGTGATTCACTACTGGTGGCAGGTAAAGCCGGGCGTTCTTGCTCCGCTGAGCATCACCGTGATTCTGGCGGTGCTGCTGGCGGCCCGGCCGGTGCTCGACTGGGTGCAGGACCGCAAGATGCGGGCGGCCGCATCCGCGCGCGCTTCGATTGTCCGTTGATCAGGGCTTGATCAAGCAGGAGGAGGTGTCGCGTTCTGCTCTGCAGGCTGCGGTGGCGCCTCCGGAGTTTTGGCCGGCGGATCCGGCACGGCGATCGTCACTCCCGCGACCTCGCCGGTGACCAGGATGGGCATCTCCCCAGCGCCTTCCTGATTGGCGGTATTCAATCCGCGTGCTCCGGGCGCAATGTCGACGCCTCCATCGGCATTCACGTTCACCGCGGGAAACGGCTCCGAGTTGGCGACGGCGCGAAGAATGTAACTGCCATCCGCGACGTATGCGATGGCAAAGTCGCCTCCCGCCGTCAGCGCGAAGCGGGCTACTTCGCCTGTATCCGCATACAGCAGTTCCAAAGCCGCCGCGGGCGGCTCGGCGCCGTTGCTTTTCAAGACCACGCGTCCACGAATGGTGTGAAGGGTGCTCAGCGGGATGGTGATGTTTGCATCGGTCATCGCTTCACCCGTTCCCAGCTTGATCGGCTTGGCCTTGCTGGCGCGCAGGCCACCGCCCAGGAAGACGGTCAACGCCCCGCCGCCGGGTGAGGACGCGACAATATCGGCAAGGCTGTGTCCGGCGGTCATCTCGCTGCTCATCGTCGGCACCGACACACTGACGAAGTATTCTCCGGGAGCTAACCCCACCAGCCGGAAGCGCCCGTGATCGTCGGTGGATCGGGAAGACTCCCCTGAGTCAGGGGCGAAAGTCACAGAGCCTGGTTCAGCGGCGGTTGCGGCATTCTGTTCTGATTTCGATTTGACACTCAGGCGCAAACCGATCGCTGGACTTCCGTCGTCGTATTGCACGGTACCGTCGATTTCGGCGGCCCGCTCCAGCCGAAGCGCTACCGGCGCGGGCAACTTGGATGAAACGGTCACGCTGGTGAGGCGGGATTCGAAATGCTTCCGCGCTTCGGCATCCAGCGCATCCAGGTCGATCTGGTTTGCGCTGCCCAGTGGATTCAGATAACCCGCATAATTGGCGACTACGAAGTATCTCCCCTCCGGGACCTTGGCGATGGAGAAGCGCCCCTCCAGATCCGTTGCGGCGGTCAGCTTTGCATCTGCGGATTCGCCGGATGCTGGGACCAGAACCACCTCGGCCAGGCGCGCCGGAAGGTTGGTATCGGAGCAATAGACGGTGCCGGTCACGGAACCCGGAGGTTCAGGCGTCTCGGGCGCCGCATTGGACTCAGCCGGCGCGGCCGGTTCCGGTGCCGCAGGTTCCTGCGCTGAAGCGGGCAGGCACGAAGCAAGACGCAGAAGCGCAATCCCGATCGCGAGGCGGGCGCTTGTGCTCACATGTCGCCCAGTTCCAGCACCGATTCAAAGTCCAGCACGGTCTGTGCCACCGGGCTCCAGTTCTTGCGGTGCAATGGAGTGGGCCCAAGGCGCGCAAGGGCTTCGCGGTGCGCAGCCGAGCAGTAGCCCTTGTGGCTGGCCAGGCCGTAGCCCGGATACTGGCTGTCTAGTTCCACCAGCAGCCGGTCGCGATACACCTTGGCCAGGACGCTGGCCGCGGCGATCGAAAAGCTTGTTCCGTCGCCCTGGATCACTGCCTGCTGCGGGCATGCCCAGTCGATGGTGTCGACGCCGTCGATGAGAAGGTAATCCGGCGTAAGGGCAAGCTGCGAGACAGCGGTGCGCATTGCCAGCAGCGAAGCCTTGCGGATGTTGATGCGGTCGATGGTCTCCACATCGATGGCCGCAATCGCCCAAGCAACGGCGTTTTCCCGGATATGGATATCCAGTTCGTTGCGCTTCTTTTCGGAGAGCTTTTTGGAGTCGTCGAGGCCTTCCATCCGGCAATTCGGCGCGAGGATCACGGCCGCGGCGACTACGGGACCGAACATCGGCCCGCGGCCCACCTCATCGCATCCCGCGATGCGCATGAAGCCGAACTTGCGAGCAGCCCGTTCCAGCTTCCAACCGCATACGGGAGGTTTGGCCATGCAGACAGTATAAAAACGAAAGCCCTCAACCCGAAATGGATTGAGGGCTTCCTGTTGTGTAAAAGCGGTTCGAAACCTGGGATTCAGGCCTTGGCGACTTCGCGGTCGACTTCCTTGAGGCGGGCGGCTTTGCCCCGCAGTCCGCGGATGTAGAACAGCTTGGCGCGGCGAACCTTGTAACTGCGAATCTTTTCGATCTTGTCGACGACCTTGGAGTTGAACGGAAAGATGCGCTCGACGCCCTGGCCGAAGCTCATCTTGCGCACAGTGAACGTGCCCTGGGGCCCGCGGTTGATGGCAATGACCAGGCCTTCGAAGGCCTGCAGGCGCTCTTTATCGCCTTCCTTGATCTTGACCTGCACGCGAACCTGGTCGCCGGGCACGAAGTCGGGGAGATCGGTGCGCTTCAGCTTGTCGGCCAGGCGCTGCATAACGGGATGGATTGACATGGTTTCTTCCTGCAATTGAACTCAGAACTTCAAGTTTAACAGAGAAGTGGCCTGCGCGCCTAATCTCTTGCAGCCATTCGAGTTCCCCGTGTTGTATAGTGTCGGCCATGGACGAAAAGCGTGAATTGCTCCGGCACACCGTGGCCAGCCTCGCCTACCGGGCCGCGCGTGTCCTCGAAGGCGCGCCCGAAGACTTTGGCCAGTTCGAAGGGGCGGGCCGGCAACCGGTTCAGATCCTGGCCCATATGGGCGACCTGTTCGACTGGGCGCTGAGCACCGTCCAGGGCCGGGAGAAGTGGCATACTTCGCGGCCGCATACCTGGGCGATCGAAGTGCAGCGGTTCTTCGCCGTGCTCCATGCCTTCGACGCCTACCTGGCGTCCGGTGAGCCGATGTATGCGGCGATGGAACCGCTATTCCAGGGACCGATCGCCGATGCCTTTACCCATGTCGGCCAACTGGCCATGCTGCGCCGCCTGGCAGGCTCGCCGACGCGCGGCGAGAACTTCTACGTGGCCGATGTGAGAGTGGGCCAGGTGGGCGCCGAACAGCCGGCCGCGGTGCAGCCTTTCCGGTAAGTCCACATCGCTTGCGTTAGCGATCGCCAGTTCGATTGCCGCCGGGCGAAATGATACGATCCTCGTCTTTCCCTCTCAATTCGTTGGAGAACACATGACCGCAATCAAGAGCTTCCCCGTCCTGGGCGACCAGGTCGACATGTTGGTGACCCAAGAGATGACCGGCGGACAATCGGCAACGCTGGTCGAGACGTCACCTCCAGGCGGCGGACCACCCCCTCATAAGCACCAGAATGAAGACGAGACCTTCTTTGTGATCGAGGGAGACTACGAATTTCTGGTCGACGGCGAATGGATCCGAGCTTCCGCAGGCGATTCGTTTTATCGCAGCCGCGGAACGATCCACACATTTCGAAATTGCGGCACAACCACCGGCAGAATCCTGATCTTTGTTCACCCGGGAGGCTTTCAAAGTTATCTCGAGGAAATCTCGCCGCTTTCGGTGCCCGCCGATCTCCCGAAATTGATCGAAATCTCCAACCGATATGGCATTTCCTTTCCCGGGATCTCCCCGGAGTGACGCGCATCCCCTGGTCTGGATTTCTCACGAGCCTTTGAGGGCTTGAGTCATCGCTTGACCGAAGGGACGGATTTACAGTTTCACAGTTTCACAGGGCTATGGGGGGGAGGGTACCCATTCCTGGATCGAGATTTACTCTGCAAGTTGTTGAAGACAATGTTGATATGGGAGCTAACCCGCAAATGTAAACGGTTCTAAAGGCCGGTTTTAGGGGTCCATAAGCGTTCAGAACGAAACGCAATTCGCCGTGGATAGCATGGGTTCCAGGTGAGTCCGCACTTCGATCCTCTCTTCCACCTCCATTGTGGCAAAAACATTAGAAAGAAAATGCAAAAGCGCGGGGATTTTTGGGCAACGACGAGGTGATGGTTTCGATCGGGTCATGGCGCACCCGGATTGCGGGTCGTGCGAATCGATTCCAGGATCCGCCGGTCTTCGCCGCTCAGTGCCGCCCGCTCGAGCAGATCGGGCCGGTTGGCGAGCGTTTTGCGCAACTGCTGTTCGCGGCGCCAGCGGCGGATCTGCTGGTGATCGCCGTTCAACAACACCTCGGGAGCCCGCAGCCCGGAAAATTCGGCGGGGCGGGTGTAATGGGGATAGTCAAGCAGACCGCCGGCGCCGTGTTGAGAGCGCGGGACACCTTCCTGGCCGGTGGTGATCGAGGCATCGGGCACCCCGAAGCTTTCAAATTCTCCAGACGCTTCGTTGCCCAGCACGCCGGGAATGAGGCGCATGGTGGCGTCGAGCACGACCGCGGCGGCCAGTTCACCGCCGCTTAGCACGTAGTCGCCGATGGAAAGCTCCATGTCGCAGTAGAGCTCGTTGATGCGCTCGTCCACGCCTTCGTAGCGGCCGCAGATCAGGATTGACGCGGTCAAGCCGGGCCAGATCGCGGGCGACCGCCTGGGTGAAGGGACGGCCCTGGGCGGAGAGCAGGATGACGGCCGAGGGAAGAGGGAATAGGGAACAGGGAACAGGGCCCTGCGCGATCAGGGGAGCCGATTCCGAGAGAGGCGTTTCGATGCGAGCGGTCCTGGGCTGAATTCCCAGCGACTCGAGTGCCTCGGCCAGGGGCTCGGGCTTGAGCACCATGCCCTCCCCGCCGCCAAAGGGCCGGTCGTCCACGGTGCGGTGCCGGTCGTGGGTGAAGTTGCGCAGATCGTGCAAGCCCACCGCCACAAGCCCCTCGGCCTGGGCGCGGCGCACAATGCCATGCTCGAAAATGCCCGCGAAGAATCCGGGAAAAATGGTGATGATGTCGAAGCGCATCGGCGTTCTTCCATGCTAGGACACGCCCCCAGAGTATGGCCACGCGAGATTCAAGGTGAAAATGCCGCTCCTCTGTGGTTTACTTTCAGCGAACAAAGAAGCGGCTATCTCACATTCGCTGAAAAGGCGGGTGAACCGGGTGGCCTCTCTTCCGTCCCTTTTCCCAACGAGTGCGTATCGCAGGTCCCGAAGGCGAAAGCCTGCGCAAAGGGGAGAGCTGTTTGGAGCACCAACCGGAAATTGCGGAGATCAAAGAGACCCCGTCGCGGATCTTCCAACTCTGGAAGATCTATCGGGATTACATCCTTAGCGAGAATCTGCTGATCCACCAGCGCCTGCAGCGCATGCTAGCCGTGCAGGGATTTCTGTTTGCGGCACTCGGCTTAAGTATTTCTGAATTCAACAAGCGGTACACGGAGTTCGAAAGCTTCTGCGAGGTCAAGGGGCATGCCTCGGTGACCTGGCCCTATATGGCGATCCAGCCGGGGCTTTTCTTGTGGTTTGGAGTACTGATCGCTGGCGTGGCGATGACGCTGGTGTGGTTTTCCGGTCTGTCGCTGAAAGCCACCCGGATCGCCCGCAAAAACCTGCACGAGACCTTCGACCAGCGCTTCGGGGTTCGAGCTCAAAAGCTGGGGCTCCCGGAATTGCGGGGAGGGGGAGTCCGAAAGGCTCACCAGCTGGGCGACAAGCACCTGAAAGTCCTGCCATGGATATTGATCGGCATGTGGGCAGTGATTGCCGTCGTCCTTGTGATCATCGCCTGGCGGTTCACCATGAATCCTGCCGTGTGGCTGTGCCATTGATCTTTTGTGCGCAAGCGAGAAGATCGCAGCAGTCGTGCACGGATGCCACATCAGTCCCAAGGAAGATGTGCTCTAATGTTTGCCAACCATCATGGCTGACATTGAAGGATTGCTAAACCGCTGGAAATCGGCGGGCATCCTCGAAGACGAGACGGCCCAGCGCATTCGTGTGTGGGAGTCGGGCCAGAAACGCCCCTCCGGTTTGCACTGGCAGGGAATTGTCGCTCTCATCCTCGGCGGCATTCTGCTGGCGACCGGCGTGATCCTGTTTGTCTCCGCCCACTGGGACGACATCAGCCCCGGAGTACGGTTCGCACTCGTAATCGCCATGGTTGCGGTCTTTCACCTGGGGGCCGCGGTTGCCCGTCAGAAATACCATGGGTTGTCGACCACCCTGCATGCTGTCGGCACCGTTTCGGCCGGCGCGGCGATTGCGCTGGTGGGCCAGATCTTCAACATCCAGGAGCACTGGCCGGCGGCCATTCTGCTGTGGGGGATCGCCGCGCTTGCCGGGTTGGTACTCCTCCAGGATGAGGCCCAACTGACGCTGACATTGCTGCTGTTTCCCGCCTGGATTTTCTGCGAGCTCGAGTCTTACACCGATAAGAACATCGGCCAGGGCGCATACCTGGGCCGCTTTCTCTTTGTATGGGCGATCTTCTATCTCACCATGTTCCTGGGTTCGCGGCGAAAGGTAGTTCACGGGATACTGTTCGCTGTGGCGGCCATTGCGGCGGTGGCCGGCACCGTGATGATGAATAGCGGCTGGGCGTCGTGGTCTGCATCGCAAACCCCCATCCCGTTTGGGGCGCGCTTCTGGGCGTGGACGGCCATCGCCGCCGTGCCGCTGGCGATTGCCGCATTCAGGGGCCATTGGGGCCTGATTCCTCCGGCATCGGCGGTCGCCGTTGCAGTCGCGCTGCCCTGGTGCCAGCGCATTTGGATCGAGCACTACGAATCCGGCAACGGGCGGAATGGATCGTTCACGCGGAGCGAACCCAACCTGCTTGCTCACGTGCTGGTCGCCGCTTTTGCGGTTTTCATCATCGGGTGGGGAATGCGCCAGACCAGCCGTGCGCTGGTCAATCTCGGCATGGTGTATTTCGCGATCGCCGTCACATGGTTCTACTACAGCAACATCTTCGACAAGGTCGGGCGTTCGCTCGGCCTCATCGGGTTGGGAATCCTCTTTCTGGCGGGCGGATGGGCTCTCGAAAAAGCCCGCCGCGGCCTGCTGGCCCGCATGAGCCCACCCGGCGCGGCGGTTGAGGAGGCACGATGAAAGCTGGACGAATCAGGCTGTCAGGCGCGTCGGTGGCTCTGCTTGTGATTCAGTTGGCGCTCGTGTGCTCGGTGGCTGCGAAATACCTTTACCAGCGCTGGTCGTGCCCGCGGGTGTGGACGCGCACCGCGGCATACGATCCTGAACTTCTGATGCGCGGCCGTTATTTGAGCCTGCAACTGATGGTTGACGGCTGCCAGAGCACGCTGCCTTCCGCAAAGCAGGCGGATTTCCCGCGTGATGTCAACGGCGCAGCGATCCAGGGACGCTATGCCGTCCGAGGCTCAAGGATCGTGGGGTTTCCGGCCGAATTGAAGGTGGCTGACAACAAGCTGTGGGCGATTGCCATTCGAGATGCGGAAAAGCGCGGAGGGGAGCGAATGGTGATGGCATCGCCCGGAGCGCCGTGCGACCAGATGCGGCTTGTCGATCCGGTCAATTTCTATATTGCCGAACATGCGCGCAGTCCGCTCCCGCTTGCGTCCGGCGCAGAGTTGTGGGTCGAAGTGACGGTGCCGCCGAAGGGTCCGCCGCGGCCTGTTCAGCTGGCGCTGAAGCAGGATGGACGGTGGGAGCCGCTGGCGTTTCAGTAGGCTGTCGCGCGTATTCTGCCCGGGTTGCGATCCGAAAAGATGCAAGGAGTGTTTTTCTGACTTCTGTGGTTTCCCACCCTTGCGACAGAAATAAGTCGCAAGGATGGGGCACGGAGCGGTTGTTTCCTGTTAAGTGTTCAGGTCCGTCAGCCCTTCGGGAAGCGCCATTTCCAGGCGCCTGGCATCGAGGTCCAGTTTGCGCAGATAGATTTTGGCGAAGGGGATCAGGACTTCTCCGGAGGCGCTCTGAACAATGAGCATTGGAGCCGTTCCAACGGCTCGCTCAACGTCCTCGATCTGGCCTACGACAACCGGCGCATCCGGGCGCGCCACGTCGACCAGCGTGCAGCCGATCAGATCGCTGATGTAGACCTCATCTTCCGCCAAAGGGACACGTTCGCTGAGCGGAACCGCGACAACCAGGCCGGCCAGCTGTTCCGCATCCGTGATGGAGTCCGACGCCCGCGAAGTGCAGAACGATGCCGCCTTTGTGCAGCCAGTGATTTTTGAGCTCGACTTCGCGAGGGGAGGGAAGCGCGGAGGGCCGGGCAGCCGAGTCGAGATTCCTGCGCGCGATGCGGGGATGCGGCCGACGCACTCTCGCTCAACAGCCAGAGATGCCGCCGCTCGGCGAACTTTTCCGGAAAGTCGGTGAGGATTTCGGCGAAGACCTCGCCTTTGCGTCCCTGCGCGCGTCGGATGCGTGCCAGCCAGACCCATGAGTCCGGCGTCTTGTGCGGCGTCAGTCCTGTCTCCAGGGTTTGCTCCTCAACGCGCGCCTGGTTAGCCCTGTTCATCCTCTTCGAGGATGTCGAGCGTGTAGCGGTGATGCAATTTCATGCTCACCGCGCCAAGGATGGTGCGCACCGATCGCGCCGTCCGTCCCTGCTTGCCGATGACCTTGCCCACATCCTGAGGAGCAACCCGGAGTTTGAGAACCGTGTTTTCTTCCCGTCCCACGGACTGTACTTCCACGGCTTCCGGCTCATCCACCAAGGCCCGCGCTATTTCGCGGACCAGTTCTTCTACTGCCACCATCTCGTGTTGGGTCATGCACGTGCCCCTGACCGTTTCTGCATCCAATGATTGGCGACTTGGATCAGTGCGCCGATAGTAACAGCAATAGAGGCCGCCGTCAGCAACTTGTGCAAACAGTCGTAACTGTTTTTGCACATCTCCAGGGGGAGAGAAGTTTGCTTTACGCTACGGTTGGTTCAGCAGCCGGAGTGGTGGCCGGGAACTTCTCCACCAGCTTGGCCACTCGGGACGAAAACTGCGCGCCGACACCGCGCCAGTAAGCGACGCGGTCGTGCTTCAGGTTCACGGTTGCGGGGTTAGTGCGGGGATTATAAGTGCCGACAACTTCGATGGAACGGCCATTGCGGGCGCGGTCCTTCTCGATGACTACGACACGATAATAGGGCTGCTTGCGGGCGCCAACGCGCGCCAAACGAATCATCACCACGGCGATACTGTTCCTTTCAAATCCTTTTGCTTCGATTGCCTTGTCCGGTTCGTGTCCCGCAGAATCAGGGGACTTAGCGGCATCTGCTCTATCCATGCCCGCCAACCATCAGCCAGACACAGACGTCCGGCCTCGCAAGACGCAACACCTAAGTATCGCCGAAAGTGGCCGTTGGGGGCAAGTTTCAGTGGTTTTGGGCCGGTTCTCGCCGGGCTGGGACGGCGGGGCCTCATCCGGCCGGAAAGAGAAACCGAAGCATGGGCTTGACGCGCCGGGCCCAACTGGGCTCATCGTGTGTCCCGTCATGGGCTCGTTCGAAGTGGAGGGAATGACCGGCAACCCAGCCATTTGCCTTGAGCCGCCGGGCCAGCATTTCCGCATCGCGCAGGGTGCGCTGGCCTTCGCGGTCGCCCACGTCGAGCCACATTTTTGGCCGTTCCCAGATCTGCGGCGCGCGCTCGTTGAGGTAGCCGAGAATGCTCTTGTGGTTCCACCACACGCTCGGAGACAGCACCGCCAGCTTGCCGAAGTAATGCGCATGGCGCAGCCCGAGATACAGGGTCACCAGTCCACCCAGGGACGAGCCTCCCAGTCCGGTCGATTCGCGGTCGGTTCGCACCCGGTACTGGTTTGCGATCCAGGGCATCAACTCCTCGGTCAGGAGCAAGCCGTAACGGTCGGCTTCGCCTCCGCCGCGCTGCCAGTCGCGCTCGTGGGTGTACTCGGCCAGCCGCCGCTCGCCGGTGTTGTAGATGCCCACGATGATCAGCGGTTCCACCTCGCCGGCGTCGATCACCTCGTCGGTTTGCTCGCGCATCTCCCATGTGCGGTCCCGGATGAACGATGTGCGGCCGTCGAAGAGGTTCTGCCCGTCGTGCATGTAGAGCACGGGATAGGCGCGTTCCGGTTCGTCATCATAGCCGGGGGGAAGATATACGATCACGTCGCGGGAGTCGGGGAGATGGATGCCTGCGAATCCCCGATGCAATCGGAGCCGCGGGTGGGGTGTGTCGGCATCGCCCGCCAGCAGGCCCTCGGGTGTGTCGTTCCAACCGTCGGCCTGGGGCTGCGATTCCGGGTGCGGTTCCAGATTCAATCCGTAAGGTACCTTTCGTGCGGGGAGGCGCCGCTGCGGGGAGACCCGGAAGCGCAGCCTGTGAGTGTTACAGTATCAAGAATCCAGCAGTTCTCCAAAGCAGCCGCAGATCGCTCGATTCGTCCACCGCTGCGGACTCGCTCAGGATGACGACAGGTGAAACTCTAAAAATTTCACTTCAGCAAATTCTGTTGACGTGAACCGGGAGCACGCATGAATCGCGAGTATCACAAGTGGTATTCTCCCCGGCTCGGCCGCGACATGGAATTGCTGGTGTTTGGGCATGCGGGTCTGCCGGTCATGGTGTTTCCCACCTCGGGCGGCCGCTTCTTCGAGTTCGAAGACCGCAACATGATGGCTCTGCGGTCTGGGACCGCATCGAGGCGGGCCGCCTGCAGTTTTATTGTGTCGATTCGGTGGACATGGAGAGCTGGTACAACCGCAACGTTCCTCCGCGCTGGCGCATTGCCCGCCACGTGCAGTACGACGACTATCTCATCCATGAAGTGGTTCCCCTGATCCGCCAGAAGAACCAGGACTCGCACCTGGTCGCGCTTGGCTGCAGCTTCGGCGGTTACCACGCGCTGAACATCGCCCTGCGCCACCCCGACGTCTTTACCGGCATGCTGTCCATGTCGGGCGCCTTCGACACCACCAACTTCCTCAACGGCTACTACGACCAGGACGTTTTTTACAACCAGCCCACGCACTTCCTGCCGGGCCTGAGCGATCCCTGGTTTCTCGACCGCTACAGCCGAAATACCTGGGTGCTGGCGACCGGATGGGACGATCAGTGCCTGGGGCAGAACCAGTACATGGACGGCATCATGAACGGCAAGTGGATTCCCCACAAGCTCTACATCTGGGGCACATTTAATTCGCACGACTGGCCGACGTGGCAGCGGATGATCCAGGAATATCTGTGAGGCAGGGACTAGGGACTAGGGACTAGGGACTAAGGACTGGCGATTGTCCCCAACTCCAGTCGCAATGAGAAGATAGTCCCAGCTTGATCACTCAGGAGCCCCCATGTCTGAGCTCAATCCTTACGAAAAATTTCTCGACGGCCGGCCCATCCAGGACATTCTTGGCGCAACGCCCGTCACGCTTGCCGGACTCATCGAGGCTATGGGCCCGGCGAAGGCCACAACGCCACCCGCTCCCGGCAAGTGGAATGCCGCGGAGATCGTCAGCCACCTGGCCGATTGCGAGCTGGTCTTTGCTTTCCGTCTTCGGCAGACGCTGGCCGAAGACGCCCCCACCATCCAGCCTTTCGATCAGGAGAAGTGGGCTGCGCACTACCCGAGTATCCCAGCCAACCAGGCGCTCGATGTCTTCGCCGCCCTGCGCGGCTGGAACCTGCAGCTTTTGCGGACCGTGATGCCGCAGGCCGCGGCTCGCCCTGTCACGCATCCCGAACGCGGCGCCATGACCTTTCAAACCATCATCGAAACCATGGCCGGCCACGATCTGAATCACATCGGGCAGCTGCACCGAATTGCCGCCGCTAACCTCTGATCTATCGTTTCCGGGCGATATCGCACAGCATGTCGGAGTGGATGTTCAGGCCGAGGTTGGTCAGGTTGTAGAAGTGCTCGCTGGCCACCAGCCACACCATTTCGCAGATGGCGCGCTCGGAGTAGTGGCGGCGCAGGCGGTCGAACGTTTCCGGCGCTACAGACCTGTTCCTGGTCAACTCCGTCACGTAGTCCAGCGCCGCCCGTTCCGCCTCGCTGAACAGCGGACTGGTGCTGTACTCCGGCAGCGCGTCGAACTTGGCCTCATTCATCCGGGCCTTGATCACGAAGTAGCGCCCGATGTCGGTGCAAAACGTGCACACGTTGATGTGCGCCACCTGTTCGCGAATCAGCATGGCCGTTTCCGGCGGCAGCGTCAGCTCCTTGTCGAGCTTGGCGATCTTCCCGACAAACATCCCGAACCCCACCGGCAGGCGCGAATAGACCACTTTCACGGGGGTGGGAACCTTTCCGAATTGGCGCCGCGACATGGCGTAAACGATCTTCTTCACCAGGCCCTGCGGCTTTTCGATGGGAGCAAGATATGTACCCATAGCAGACCTCATGTCTATTTTCTACGGAGGTCTGGGGGCTTTGGTTACATGCGGTCCACAACGCGGGACGGCTCGGTGGATTGGGCGACTGTGCCATAATCCCTGCCGTACACTGTTTTTCTGGTTTTGGTGAAGAGTCGTGATTGGAGGAGGGGGCATGAAAAAGATCGGCGTTCTGTTCGGCATGGAGAACAGCTTTCCGGGAGCACTGGTGGAGCACATCAATGCGCGCCATGTCGAAGGCATTGAGGCCGAATTCGTTGACACCGGCGCGGTGCACCTGAACCGGGCTCCCAAGTATGCCGTCATCGTCGACCGCATCTCCCACGACATTCCCTTTTACCGCGCCTTTCTCAAGCACGCCGCGCTCAATGGGACGATCATCATCAACAATCCGTTCTGGTGGTCGGCGGACGACAAGTTTTTCAACTACACGCTGGCGGAGAAGCTGGGTGTCGCGGTACCGCCCACGGTGATTCTGCCCCACAAGAAATATCCCGAGGGCACCAACGAACGCTCCATGCGCAACCTCGAATATCCGCTCGACTGGGATGGGGTGTTCGATTACGTGGGCGAGCATGGATTTCTCAAGCCCGTCGATGGCGGAGGCTGGCGCGACGTCTACCACATTCACAATCGCGAGGAGTTCTTCAACGCGTACGACCAGTCCGGCAACCTGTGCATGATGTACCAGAAGGCGGTCAACTTCAACGAGTACTTCCGCTGTTATGTGGTGGGCCGGAAGAAGGTCCACATCATGCCCTACGACCCGCGCAATCCGCACCACGAGCGCTACCTGCAGAACCCGCCTGCCTACGACAAGAAGCTGCTGAAGCGCGTGGAGGACGATGCGTTGAAGCTCTGCCAGGCGCTGGGCTACGACCTGAATACGGTGGAATTCGCGGTGGAAGACGGCATTCCTTACGCCATCGATTTCATGAATCCCGCGCCCGACGCCGATCTGCACTCGGTCGGCCAGGCCAACTTCGACTGGATCGTGAAAGAAGTAGCCGACCTGGCCATCGACAAGGCCAAGGCCGCACCGAAGCTGCTGGAGTTGAACTGGGCGTCGTTCCTGAACGCGGCGCCGGCGGCTGCCAAGCCGGACAAGACGTCATCCCCAAAAAAGTCTGCCGGAAAGCCGAAGAAGCCGAGCCAGCCGAACGCAGCGGAAGAAGCGTCAGTCCAGGAAACTATCTGATTCGCTGCTCGTGATCCCCAATGCAGGGTCGTTTTCCCGCATCCGCCAGCAATGCGCGGACCTCGTCATCGGTGGTCGGAGAGAAATCGCGGTAGAACAGGCTGACCGCTTCGAGCCGCTCCGGCACGCTGACGCAGATCACGCGGTCGACTTCGCTGCTGATTTCGTCGACGCTGCTCCTGGCCGCCACGGGAACAGCAATGGTGACCTGCCTGGCCCGCGGTCGAACCGCCTTCACCGCCGCTCGCATGCTGGCTCCGGTCGCCAGGCCGTCGTCCACCAGGATCACGCCGCTGTCGCCAAACTCCGCCGGCGGACGCCCTTCGCGGTAGGTGCTTTCCAGCCGATCGATTTCCTTCCTCTGCTGCTCGATCAGCGCATGGAGTTGCTCCTCGGTCACGTGGAACTCGCGCACCGCGTCGGGATTGAGCACCATCGCACCGCCGCTGGCGATCGCGCCCATGGCGAATTCCCGGCAGCGGGGGGCGCCCAGTTTGCGCACGATGATCACGTCGAGCGGGAAGCCGCACGTAACCGCCACCTGGTAGGCCACCGGCACGCCGCCGCGAGCCAGGCCCAGCACAACGGCATGGCCCAAGCCGGGCGCTGTCGCGACGATCCTCGCCAGCATCCGGCCCGCTTCTGTCCGGTCCTGGAAGATGACTTCATTCACACATCGCCGATTGTATGCCCGCTGACATCGTCCTTGGTCCCTGATCCCCCTGATCCCTGTCATACAATTGCCCACAAGCTGTCCCCAGGAGACTCCATGCGGCCATCCTTCTCGCTTGGCATTGAAGAGGAGTACCAGACCATCGATCCGGTGACGCGCGACCTGCGCTCCCACATCGAAACGGAAATGCTGGCCCAGGGCAAGTTGCGCCTCGAGGAGAGGGTCAAGGCCGAGATGCACACGTCGGTCGTCGAAGTCGGCACGCGCGTCTGCCGTCAACATTGACGACGCCCGCGAGGATATTTACGAGCTGCGCCGCGAGATGATCAAGCTGGCCCGCGAGCACAAACTCGAACTGGTCGCCGGGGCCACGCATCCCTTCGCCGACTGGCGGACCCAGCAGATTTATCCCGACCCGCGCTACCACCAGGTGGTCAAGGACCTGCAACTGGTCGCGCGCGCCAACCTGATCTTTGGACTGCATGTCCATGTGGGCATCGAAGACCGCGAGGCCGCCATTCGCATCATGAATTCGATGCGCTATTTTTTGCCGCATATCATGGCGCTGGCCACGAATTCGCCCTTCTGGCTGGGTATAAACACCGGCTACAAGGGCTACCGCGCCAAGGTGTTCGAGAACTTTCCCCGCACCGGGATCCCCGACGCGTTTTCAAGCTACTCCGAATTCGAGAACTATGTGAGCCTGCTGGTGCGCACCAATTGCATCGACAACGCCAAGAAGATCTGGTGGGACATCCGGCCCCATCCTTTCTTCAACACGGTGGAGGTGCGGGCGTGCGACATTCCGCTGCGGGCCGAGGAGACGGTGGCGATCGCGGCGCTGATCCAGGCCACGGCGGCTTATCTTTACCGGCTCCATGAATCCAACCAGGATTTTCGCCAGTACGCCCGGCCGCTGCTGATGGAGAACAAATTTCGCGCCGTGCGCTATGGACTCGACGGCAAGCTTATCGACTTCGGCAAGCAGCAGGAGGTTCCCGAACGCGACCTCATCGAGGAGTACCTCGCCCTGGTCGATCCCGATGTCGAGGAACTTGGCAGCCGCGAAGCCATCAACGGCATTCGCAACATTCTGAAGACCGGCACCGGGGCTGACCGCCAGTTGAAGGTCTTCGAAGAGTCCAAGGGCGATCTGAAAGCGGTGGTGGATTACATGGCCGAGGAGACCCGGGCGGGGCTATGAATGACCGGTTTTAGCCAACGGCGAAGAACGAGAGACAGGGTTCGGAGATCGAGACGTCCCTGGCGGTGAATACCTGTTTCCCGCTCTGCGGTGAATCCACGATCGAGATCAGATATAGGGCAGATCCCAAATATCCCCGACCGGCTCTCAAAAAAAGTTGAGATCTCGTGATTACATTCCGGCTGAATCGTCGCATTCTAAAGTGACCGGCTCTTCCGATCCTACGCAAGAAGCTCTCGTCACAATTTGATCCCTGAGGAGAAATCGACATGCCAGATCCGTCCCCCGCCCCCAGTGCGTCCGCGCCCAGCGCCTCAACCAAATCCATGAGCCCCGACCGTGGGGCCTTGGGAAAAATCGTTGGCCATCTGTTCATGGCGGCCAAGATTCTGCTCGAAGGCCGCGTGAGCGGCATGGAAGAGGTGCGGCACGAAATCCGCATCGTGATGGCCGATACCGCCACCGCCACCGACTCGGATACGAGCACGAGTGCATCCGTCGTTCCTGAAGGCGAAACCACGTCGGTTGTGGACTGGAAGAAGAGGATCACCCGCCTTTTGCACGTCATCCGAAGGCTTCCTGATTCGATCGGAAGCGTGCCTGAGAACCTGAAGAAGGACCTCGCGCGGTTGATCAAGCAAGGTAAGAACCTATGCTCGGGCGGCAACGGAGCGGCGGAAGACGCGCAGCAGCAGCTTGCGAAAGCGATCAAGCTCTACCGCAAGCTGAGCGGCGTTTCGTACGTGTAAACACTGCGAAACCCATTTGCACGGGGACGATCAGGAAAGCCCGTTCAACCCAACGGGCTCTGATCGTGCCGGGCGCGGTAGCCGGATCGACTCGCAGCTAAAGGTCTTCGACTTTCAATTGCACGTCGGCGCCTTTCCAGGCGGAGTCGAACTGCTGCTTCACCCAGGAAGCATCGTAGTCGCGGTTTTGCCGGCGCAGCGCCTGTTCGAGACCGAAGAGGGATCGGGGATTACGCGGATTCTGGTTGAGATCCTCGCGAAAGGTCTGCTCCGCCGCCTTGGCATCGCCGGTCTGAAGCAGCATGCCGCCCAGCGATTCGCGCACCGGGTAGTACCAGTCCGCCGGCTCGTCATAAAGAAGCTGATCCTGGTTGGCGACGGCGTCGCGCAGCAACGTCAATAGCGGCGGGCTTCTCCCCTCGGGCCGCGGCAATTCGCGCCGCAAGTACGTCGCTCGCGATGTGAAGGATCTGCCAGGTGTGGTTTTCGACCGGCGGCATGAACAGGTCCTCGCGGGGCGTCGCTTTTTCGATCGCGGCCAACTGTTTCTGGAGACTCCTCGGCTGCGTCGGGATTGCTCTGCGCGGCCAGGGCCATGCCGCGGCTGTACAACCAGAATGCTTTGAGCACCGGTGTTTGCGCCGTGGGTTCGCTCATCGCCAGCAGGTCGGTCCATCGTTCGCAGCGCACGGCCACCACCAGTTGAATGCCCACAAACGGCTCTACCATCGGCATGTCCTTCATGGCGGGGCGCAGGTTGTCGGCCAGCCGGGCAGCCGAGGCCTGGGCTTCGGCGCAATGCCCCTGCATGCTGGCTGCGATGGCGCCAAAGTGCAGGTTGTGGGAGTAGTACATCATCATGTACATGCCCTGCGTGCCGGTCATAGCGGCGTATTCTTCATCGGCCTTGGCCGCGGCTGCGTTGTGTTCGCGGGCGCCGTCGTAATTTCCCGTGCGCTCGTAAATATGGGCGGGCATGTGTACCAGGTGGCCGGCGGATGGAGCCAGCGCGGCAATGCGATCCGCATAGGGCAGCGCTCGCTCCGGATGCGGCGACGCCTCCACCGCGTGGATGTAGAGGTGCATCGCCCCGATGTGGTTGGGATCGCGGCGGAGAACGCTTTCGAGGGTTGCGACGATCTCGTCGGTGCCCGGAGCCGGAGTTCCATCCGCATTCCAGAGTTTCCAGGGGCGCAGGTTCATCAGGCTGTCGGCGAACAGCGTGGCGGCATCGAGGTCATCGGGATATTTACGGCTCAGTTCCCGCATTGCGTTGGCGTAGTCTGCGTCGAGCTGGTGGTAATCGGGATGGGCGTCGGGCGAGAAGCGCTTCGCGATCGCCGCGATGTAGTCCTTCTCGATCGGCGGAGCGCCGGCGCTCAGGGCTTTCGCTTGATCGACCGCATCGACGGCGATCTTCTCGTGTTCGGGGTCGACGGGAAGGTTATAGTTCGGACCCACGGCCAGCGCCACGCCCCACCAGGCCATCGCCAGGTGCGGATCGAGTTCTGCCGCGCGGCGAAACGAGCGCGCCGCCTCTTCATGGTTGAACGCGTACACGAGGCGCAGTCCCTGGTCGAAAAACTGCTGGGCCTCGGGGCTCTTCGTCGAGACGGGGTGATGCAGAGTGCTCAGCCCGTCCAGCAAGGCGACTGGCTTGGGCTGGGCCGCGGGGTTGGGTCCGGCGGCATTTTGTGTCCAGCCCGCGCACCATGCGATCAGCAACGCGAGCACAACGAATCTCTTCATCGATATCTCCGGGAACTGCGGTCGCGCGGCGAAACGCCGGGCCACGCGAAGACACTATCCGATTGTTGTGAGCAGCGTGAGTTCCTGCAAGTGATATTTCTGCGTGATGGCACGTTTGCGCGTCATTCGTCGCTTATGGAGTTGAATGGGTTTGATGCGTGAAGTTTGCGCGGGAGCAATGTGCCATGGATTCGTCCCGGATACATTCACTT
Organism: uncultured Acidobacteriota bacterium; assembly: GCA_963812485.1. Classification (GTDB taxonomy): domain Bacteria; phylum Acidobacteriota; class Terriglobia; order Terriglobales; family Acidobacteriaceae; genus Telmatobacter. The sequence continues at coordinate 22,091 of CAWEVD010000015.1, read as the reverse complement.
CTAGGAAAAAACACGCACGCAAATCGTGCGACGCAGTCCAACTGTTCCACTTCTGCCTTGGGGAGTTACATGAGAGCAAGTGTTCTGGCCGTGTTCGGTACGGCGGTGGTCGTTCTGGTCTCCGCGCTCGCGGAGCCCAGAACCCCGCCCATCCATCCTGACTCGCTGGCACGGTTCGACGCGATTACTTCCTTTTGCGAAAAGGCAGATCCCACCGATGCGTCCCAGTTTGCGGCGAAGCTCGCCGGGGTCACGATCGGCCATTCCGACGACGAAATTCAGCGCAATCGCCAGTCCCTCAAGTATCAGCACGCCATGACGCAAGCCGGACGAAACGCTTTCCCAGGTTTTGCCGGGAGATGCCGTGAAGGCCTGCACCGAATTCCTGGCCGACAACTAAGGCATCGCTTCAGGAAGCGCGGCCGGTCTGGTCGAGTTCGCTGTAAAAGCCCAGATCCTTGCCCTGCAGGGCTTTGGCGATGTAGATGATCTGCCCGTAATGCAACCCGAAATGCTCCACGACGTGGTACACAGCCTCCAGACCCGTCACGTGATAGCCCTGAATTTCATACGGCGCGAGCAGATCCTCCTGGGTGAGCCGGGAAAGCACCGCTGAAGCCTCGTTCATCGTTGCGCCCAAGGTTGCCAATACCGCTGAGGGCGGGCCGCCCGATTTCTCGCGGAATTCAGCCGGCCGGTTGCGCTGTTCCTCCTGGCGATTGAACGACGCCACGATCCATTGGCGCACGTTTCCGTTGAGGTGGAGCAGCAGGTTTCCGATGCTGTTGCTGGCCTGGTTGGGACGCCACCAGAGTTGTTCCTCGCTGAGCGGCTCGACGGTTGCCCGAAGCCTCGACCACGACTCCGTGAACAGTCAGCTTGCGCGACTGCTCCAGAAACAACGTTGCGGTATCTTTCTGTGGATTGGTCATGGGCGCACCTTGCCTTTGATCCGGCCACAAGTTTCCTGAGCCGGTTTTCGTCCAGCCATCCTGGGTGCCGATCTCCTCACACTCTTGTGCCGGCTCTGCATCACACGACATGTACTTAAAAGCACAAGGAGGACTCATTTGACAGATTATCGCGTGGGCAAAGGGGAAGCTCAGGAAGACCAGGTAACGGCCGCCATTGAAAAGGTCACATCGCAACTCCCGTCGAGCGCGTTTCTTGGATTGGCGCTCGGATCGATGGGGGTTTCCCTGGGGCTGCATTTCAGCGGGCGAAAGCACGAGGCGCTGTTTGTGGGCCAATGGGCCGCTCCATTTTTGCTTCTCGGGCTCTATAACAAACTGGTCAAGCAGCACGGATCGGACGCTAATCCGGTGATTGACGGGAGAAGTCAGGCCTGACGGCGAGTCATCGCCAGATCACAAGCCCGGACTGCATCCGGTCCGGGCGTCACTTGGGTGCCGAAAAGGGGTACTTGCCCCCAAAATAGACTGTCCAGTACACTGTTTTCATTATATGAAACTACTTTGATCTAGAGCAAACACGATTTTTGGTCTGAATGCTTCCTTTTCGTGAACATCGTGATGTGAGACATTGCCAGTCGTGTTTTCAGAGGGCTAGTATTCGACTGGGTTGACACGGTTGACCCGAAAAACATACGCCAGCATGCAGTTGTTCCCGAGTTCACAGAGGTTTCACCAACGAGCGGCGCTTACCGGCGACCGCGCAGGAGTGTCCTGTCATGGCATGGTACGCCTACTGCATCGGTGAGAAGCAAGCTTTTCCTGAATTGGCCCGTCACCGCAAACCTGTTCCCCTGGAATCCGTCCACGGCGTCAGCGGAAATCAGGTATTTCTTTATCCCGCCAGCGACCTCGCCGTCATCGTAAGCGAACACAACCCCAGCAGAGAGCCTCAGCCAGAAATCGGGCATGGACCACGCCCGGGTGATCTCCGATTGTTTCCAGCATTCCACGGTTTTGCCGTTCCGGTTCGGGACGGTCTTCAATGACGACGAGAGCCTGCGGAAATCCATCCGCTCAAACCAGCGGCAATTTTTGAACAACATCGAGAAGCTGCGCGGCAAGACCGAGATGCACCTCAAGATCTTTGTGGATGATTGCTGCGCCCGCGAGCTCACCCGCCACCTCCCGGCCGAGGGAGTGGGCCGTGAATATCTGACCAGCCTGAGAGAGAACGCCGTGCGGCAGCGGGAGCGCCAGACGCGGGCGCGGGCAGTCAGTTTCCAGATGCACCGGCTCTTCAATCCCCTGGATGAAGAAGTCAGCTGCCGGCTCACGGAAAGCGGCAAGATGGTTCTCGACATTGCCCACCTGATCGACCGCAAGTGCGTGGAGCGCTACCAGAACAAGTTCGCTTCCACCAGCGCGACGCTGCGCGATTGCCAGATGCAGGTCTCCGGTCCCTGGCCGCCATACCATTTCGTTCACAGGCTTACCCGCGGCCCGTCGACTCCGGCAGTGAGTGTGCCCGCGGCGGCGGCGTAGCTCCGGCGGTGCGGATTTCGGATCCTCTCCCTGCGATGGTTTAAGTCCTGAGTCGTGGAAGTTGCAGCAGAAAAAGCCTCGGCGCTTGGCCGAGGCTTTCTGCTGATCGGGTGATTAGTTTCTAATCCCAGTTAATCTGGATGTAGCTCGTGGGTAGTACTGTCCAGGTGGTGTGGCAGCCGCCGCCGCCCCGGCCCCCTGAGCAGGCGTGCCTGGTGGTGAAGTAGAGAATTATTTTGCCCGTGTAGTTTGGGCCGGAGATATCCTCCTGGACAGCGCCATCCGGAGTTGACGTCCATGAGTTGATGACGCCGTTCGGCACGGGTACGTTGAAAAGGTACACGAACCCCGTGTGGCCGAATGACGCGGCGTAGTTATCGATCCAGAGGTAGCCGGTAGTGGACACACCGTTGCGAACGGTTGATAACCGGCAAGCCAAAACAGTAATACGACTTTGTGCTGAATACGCCGCAATTGAAACCCGTCTGAGGGATCTTCAGAGCGACGGTGGGTTTGGCCAGCATTGGTGGACGCTGAATGAGCAGCGATCGCCGACAACGCGAGCGCAAGCGCGGGGAGGATGCGCTTCATCGCTTTTCTCCTTATAAATTTTTCGGTTAACGCTCTTCGAGCGAACGGCGTTCTTTTGCTTCAGCCGTGGAATTGGGACCGGCTCGCGCGGGGAGTTCTAACCAGGGGTATCTGCCGAGGCATTTTGATCTATTGCCTCTATCAGGTACCGCAGGCGCAGAACGCGATGGAGCATGACGCCGGTCGATGGGCCGATCAATGCAGCGTCGCATCGATCACCATCGGCTAGGAATATAGACCAAAAACCAGGCTCGCGCGAGATCATATTGAGCCAAAGTCTCAAGGCGAGTCGAATTCGATGCCTGTGGGAAGAAAAAGTTGTTAGCAAACAATCACGGTTCCATGATGGCCAACTCGTTATCGCGAGCTGGCTCCGCCCATCAGGTGATTTAGCGCGGGTTGGTGCTGGGGCTGGCCGCACCCTTGCGCCGGGACAGCACAAAGGAACCGCGCCGGTCCTTCGAAGCGTGGTCAATCTGCTTCCAGAAGCCGACAAAGTAGTCGATCGCCGAAACCGTGGAAACCAGGACGGTGAAGTAGCCGGCGACGATGGCCGTCCATTTCACCGGGATGATCAGCCATCCGAACTCCCACTGGTACCAGTGATGGGCCAGGATCGTGGCAATCACAAACACCATCTGGCCGACCGTCTTGAGCTTTCCCAGATCGCTGGCCGTGATGGTAAAGCCTTCGGAGGCGGCAATGGAGCGCAGGCCGGAGATCAGGAATTCGCGGCCGATGATGACCACGGCGATCCAGACCTTGACCACCTGGGGGTTATAGGCCACCAGGGCAATGATCGCGCCGGTCACCATGATCTTGTCGGCCAGGGGGTCGAGGAGCATGCCCATGGTCGTGATCTGGCCGCGCTTGCGGGCGAGGTAGCCGTCGACGCCGTCGGTGATTGAAGCCAGCACAAAGAGGATCGACGCCAGAATCTCCTGCTCTCCGCTCGGACCCTGCCACGGAAAATGCGGCGAAAGAATCCAGAGCAGGAGCGGGATCATGACGATCCGGCTCATCGTGACTGAGTTGGGTAAATTCACCGTAAGTCCCTTGAAATCAGGGTGAGATTTCTTTGGCCGCTGTTCCGATCACGAATTGCTGAAAATCTGCTGCACTCCAAGCCGTCCGGTCATGCCGAAAACCGAGATCACCTACGACCACTATAAGCGTGTTCATGCGACGCTCGCCAGATTGCGCAGCGGGAGCGACCCATTGTGGAAGCAATCGCCGGCGCCCAAAAAATGATCCCTGGTTACGAACTCCTGAGCCGTCCCGCAGGTTGTCGGCCAGGACGCGGCCACCGGCGAGCGCCGAGAAACCCTCAGCGGAACGGGCGGGCAACCCGTCAATTACTCTAGGAAGTCAGGAATCCTCATCGAGTCCGTGGACATCAGACCTTGAATCGAGGGAGCTTCCAATTGAAATATTCCACCAGGCACCGAACCGGGGAGAGTTGACATGGATCGGCTCTGTAAGGCGAGGGTCGTTTGCGGTAACCATCACCAGGCCAGGTTGCGGCGCTTCGCAATACTGATCACTGTCTGCTGTCTGGCTCACGCAGGATGCTTTGCACAAGTCGATGAATCCAAACCGCTGCCGGATGCGCCTTCCACGAACTCGCAACCGCAGAGCGTGACGCCGTTGGCGAAGCCACTGCAGGGCGGGGTGCAACTCGTGCAACTGCTGGAGCGGAAGTCGCTGGTCTTTCCTGACCTCGCCACCAACGAGGAGCCCTTCGGCACCGGGGAGAAGTTCAAGCTGGCGGTAAACAACTCCTGGTCGCTGGCCACGATCGGGGTAGCGCTTGCGGGCGCCGGTTTCGGCCAGGCGATCGACAGTCCTGAGGGCTATGGCCAGGGCGCTGACGGATACGCCAAACGCTTTGGAGCCGGCATGGCCCGCGCCGCTTCTGAAAACCTGTTTGGCACCTTTGCGATTGCGTCCATTATGCGCGAAGATCCCCGCTTCTACGTGAGGAAGAATCTGTCCTTTGGCCAGACGGTGAAGTACTCAGCCGTGAGGCTGGTCTTCACGCGCAGCGATTCAGGAACGCGAGTGGTTAACTATGGTGGACTGCTGGGTCCATTGGCGGGCGAGTTCCTGGCAAACACGTATTATCCCGAAGGAAACCGCGACGTCTCCAGTGCTTTGATCCGCTACGCGGCCGACCTTGGCTGGAGGTTCGGGGGGAACATGATGCGCCAGTATTGGCCGAGCATCAACAAGAAGCTGCGCCTGGTGCCGTCAGTGACCGAGCCTGCGCCGGAGAAGCGTGACTAAACATAATCCGCCTGGTAGAGGAGCCGGCTCCAGGTCATTAGTGCCCGCGTGCGGCCTTGCGCAGGCGGTCGCGCATGGCATCTCCGATGCCCTCACCAGGGGGCATCGGGCAGAGGATGACCGTGCAGCCCAGGCTATCGAGGGCGCGCAGGCCCGCGTACAAGGAATGCGCCATCTCTTCCGGCGCCGCCCATCGTCCCCATGGAAAAACTGCCGTCTCCGGCCCCCCGGCGACAGCCATATCGGCCGGGCAGCATCATGCCAATGCGCTCCTTTGAGTAAAGCGCGGCGGTCCGGGCGAGTTGCGCCGGGATGTCGGAGAGCGGCGCTTCGATGAGCACGAGGCGGGCGCGGGGCGCGTAGTGGCGCATCCCCACGCCGGGCGAAGGCAGCGCCTGCGGAGACTCGGACGGCGCGTCGGCGTCCTTTCGATAGATCTCGACCGGTCCCGCGACAGACCGGATCTGCTCCGCGGTTATCGCGCCGGGCCGGTAGATCATCATCGGGCTCTGACCGGGGTCCAGAACCGTCGACTCGACGCCGTGCGCCGTCGGCCCGGCGTCGAGAATGGCGTCGATGCGGCCGTCGAGATCTTCGAGGACATGGGCGGCGGTGGTGGGGCTGGTGCGGCTGAACATGTTGGCGCTGGGCGCGGCGACGGGTACTCCCGCCCGGCGGATGAGCTGAAGCGCAACCGGGTGCGCGGGCATACGGACCCCGACCAGGGGGCGGCCGGCCGTGACCGCGTCCGGAACCGCGGCCGAACGAGGAAGCAGAAGCGTGAGCGGCCCGGGCCAGAAGGCGGCGATCAGCCTGCGGGCGGTGTCGGGGATGTCGGTCACGATCTGGTCGAGCATGGGGTTGGCGTCGACGGGGCCGGCGATGTGAACGATGACGGGATCCCAGGAGGGGCGCTGCTTGGCGGTGAAAATGCGCGCCACGGCGGCTGGATCGAGGGCATTCGCACCCAAGCCGTATACCGTCTCCGTAGGCAGAGCCACCAGGCCGCCGGAGCGAAGAATCTCCGCGGCCCGATCGAGAGCGGCGCGGGCCTCGGCGGTATCGAGATGCTCGGGATCGACGGCCAGGCGGAGGGTCTGCACTCGTGTTATCTTCGCCGGTCGCCGGGCAACCACGCCACCTCGCATATACTCACGATCATGATAGCTGTGGAGACCGAAATCAAATTCCGGGTGGGCGACCTGGCCGAGCTGGCCAGAAAGCTGGAGCAGGCCGGTTTCCACCTCGACACCCCGCGCACCTTTGAGAGCAACGTGCTGTATGACACGCCCGACCGCCAGATGCGGGCGCGCACGGAGATTCTGCGCATCCGCAGCTACGGCGGAAAGTGGACGATGACCCACAAGCGCCTGCCGGACGATGGGCCGGGCGAAGACCGCCACAAGCATCGCATCGAGACCGAGACCGAGGTTACCGACGGCAGCGCGCTGGCGGAGGTCTTCCGGTCTCTTGGACTCATCGCTGCCTTTCGCTATGAGAAATGGCGCAGCGAGTGGAGCGACGGGCAGGGACACTGCGTCGTCGATGAAACCCCAATCGGGAATTACGCGGAGCTGGAAGGCGAGCCGGAATGGATCGACCGCGTGGCGGCGAACCTGGGCGTCTCTCATTCCGAGTACGTGACCCTGAGCTATGGACGGCTCTTCGAGCAGTGGCGGGAAGAGCATCAATCCGCCGCGGAGCACCTCACTTTTGAGGCAATTCCGGCGGGATGATCATCCGGTCACTCGCGACCTTTCTCTGATCGGATTCTGAACAGTCTCTAACGTTGCTGCTTGATTCGCCGATAACGCGACCGTGCGAGGAGTTGTGCGCGGGAGGGGCGAATGGCGAAGGTGAGCGAGAACCTGGCCCGGTTGGTGTTGCGGTCGGTGGGCAAACGGGGGTTGCGGGCTGCCGTCCTGGGGCTGGTGGCGGCCATGTCGCTGCCCGGAAGCGCGGCGAGCGATCGTCCCATCAAGTCGAAGGTGCCGCCGGTGTATCCGGAACTGGCCAAGCGGATGAAGATCTCCGGGATCGTGAAGGTGGAGGCCACCGTCGATGCCGACGGCAAAGTCACCGCGGTGAAAACGCTCAGCGGGAGTACGGCCCTTCAGTCGGCGGCCGAGGATGCGGTGCGCAAATGGAAGTTCGCTCCCGGCGATGGCACTGCGACCGTGGCCGTCGAGGTGAGCTTCAACATGGCGCAGTGACCGGCGCGATATGCCGACCCGCGGTGGATGAAAAAGAACCGTTTGGGTTCGCGGTTTCCCACCCTTTCCGCAAAAAAAAGCGGAAAGGATGGGGCACGGAGCATTTGTTTCTGTTCAGCAGAAGAACGGCGAGTTGCTTAGGCTTCGACGCCGTGGCACTTTTTGTACTTCTTGCCCGAACCGCAGGGGCAAGGATCGTTGCGGCCTACCTTTTCGCCGGTGCGGCGCTGGTTGGGCTGGCTGGCTGCGGAGCCCCCGGCCATGCTGGCCACGGCGAGTTCGCGCTGCTTCTTGCGGGCGAACTCCTTCTCCAGGGCGTCGATGGTCGTGGACGGCGTGCGGGTGGCGATCGGAATCTCGCGCGGGCGCGTGCCTCGAGCTCATGCGCGCGGCGGAGGCGCTCGCTACCGGCGGGGCGGCAGGAACAGCGCGCCGCGGCTGCGGGGCGGCGTTGACCGGCTGCCCGTCCGGCCCAATGATCTGCATCCGGAACAGGAACCGGACCGTGTCTTCCTGGAACTTCAGCATCATGGCTTCGAACATGTCGAACGACTCGCGCTTGTAGGCCACCAGCGGATCCTGCTGCGCATAGCCGCGCAGCCCGATGCCCTCTTTCAGGTGGTCCATCGAGAGCAGGTGATCCTTCCACAGGCCGTCGATCACGCTCAGCATCACCATGCGCTCGTGATAGCGCATCGTCTCCGCGCCGAGAATCTTCTCCTTGGCCTCGTAGTCTTCCTTCAGCTTTTCGAAGATTTCATCGCCCAGTTCGTGGCGCGCCAGTTCCAGCGGCTTGATGCCTGACGGCCTCAAAGCTCAGGCCGAATTGGCCCACGAGGCGATCGTCGAGCCCCTTGATGTTCCACTGGTCGGGATGCTTGTCCTCGGGCGCAAATTCATCGAGCGCCGAACTGAGGATGCCGCCGACGTAGTCTTCGAGAATCAGCTCGCGCTGCTCGACGCCTTCGAGCAACTGGCGGCGCAGGCCGTACACCGCCTCGCGCTGCTTGTTCATCACGTCGTCGTATTCGAGCAGGTGTTTGCGCGATTCGAAGTTCTGCGCTTCGACGGCCTTCTGCGCGGCCTCGATGCGGTTCGAAATCATGCGCGACTCGATGGGCACGCCTTCTTCCATGCCCAGCCGCTCCAGCAGCACGCTGACCCACTGCTTGGCGAAGATGCGCATCAGGTCGTCTTCGAGCGAGAGATAGAAGCGCGATTCGCCGGGATCGCCCTGGCGGCCGGCGCGCCCGCGCAACTGGTTGTCGATGCGGCGCGACTCGTGCCGCTCTGTGCCGAGAATGAAGAGTCCGCCCGCCTCGATCACCTGTTCGTGATCTTTCAGCGCCCATTCGGCGTGGACGGCGAAGGCTTCGGCCCAGTCCGGCTCGGCGACTTCGAACTCCTGGCCCTGGTAATAGAAGCGCAGGAAGCCCGCCGGCGCCATGGGATTGATGGCTCCCTCGGCCACGCTGATGGCGCGCGCCTGGCCCTTCTTCACCAGTTCCTTGCGGGTCATGAATTCGGGGTTGCCGCCGAGCAGAATGTCGGTGCCGCGGCCGGCCATGTTGGTGGCGATGGTGACCGATGCCGAGGCGGCCCGCCTGCGCCACGATCTCCGCTTCGCGCTCGTGGAACTTCGCGTTCAGCACCACGTGGCGCACGCCCTTGCGCTGCAGAATCCCGGAAAGCCGCTCCGATTTCTCAATCGACGTGGTGCCGACCAGCACCGGCTGCTTCTTCTCGTGCAGAGTCGGCGATATCGTCGGCAACGGCTTTGTATTTTTCCTTTTCCGTGCGGTAGACAACGTCGGAATTTTCGAGGCGCAGCATCGGCTTGTTGGTCGGAATGACGACGATTTCGAGCTTGTAGATCTTCTCGAATTCGGCGGCTTCGGTTTCGGCCGTGCCGGTCATGCCGCTCAGCTTTTTATACAGGCGGAAGTAGTTCTGGAAGGTGATCGTCGCCAGCGTCTGGTCTTCCTTGCGGATCGCTGACGCCTTCCTTGGCTTCGATGGACTGGTGCAGACCGTCGGACCAGCGGCGGCCGGGCATCAGGCGGCCGGTGAAGGTGTCGACGATGATGACCTCGCCGTCCTTTACCACGTAATCCACGTCGCGCTTGTAGAGAGCGTGGGCCTTGATCGCGGTTTCGACGTAGTGCTTCAGATCCCAGTTTTCGGCGTCGGCGATGTTGTCGATGCCCAGCTTTTTCTCGATGCGTGACCCAGCCTTCGTCCGTGACGCCGATGGTGCGGTGCTTTTCGTCGACGACGTAATCGCCGGACAGGAACTTCTCGCCTTCGCGAAGCTGGATGCCAAGCTGCTCCTGGCGCTTGGTGTCGCTCCACTCAACTTCTTCGCCCTTTTCGAGGCCGGGGATGATCTGGCGCACCTTGACATACTTGTCGGTGGTCTGGTCGGTGGGGCCGGAGATGATGAGCGGCGTGCGCGCTTCGTCGATCAGGATCGAGTCCACTTCGTCGACGATGGCGTAGTAGTGGCCGCGCTGCACGCAGTCCTTGATTTCGAACTTCATGTTGTCGCGCAGGTAGTCGAAGCCGAACTCGTTGTTGGTGCCGTAGGTGATGTCGGCGCCATAGGCGGCGCGGCGCTCGTCGTCGCTCAGGTCGTGGACGATGACGCCGACGGTGAGGCCGAGGAACTCGTAGATCTTGCCCATCCACTCGGCGTCGCGCTTGGCCAGGTAGTCGTTGACGGTGACCACGTGCACACCGTGCCCGGCCAGCGCGTTGAGATAGCAGGCCAGGGTGGCGACGAGGGTTTTGCCTTCGCCGGTCTTCATTTCCGAGATCTTGCCCGAGTGCAGGACCATGCCGCCGATCAACTGCACATCGAAGTGGCGCATGTGGACCGCGCGCCATCCGGCCTCGCGGACCACCGCGAAAGCTTCGGGCAGAATTTCGTCGAGGGCGGCCTTCTCGGCGGCCTTGATTTCGTCGGCCTCCTTGAGGCCTTCCAGCCTGGCGGCGATGCGGGCCTTGAACTCGGCCGTCTTGGCGCGTAACTGCTCATCCGAAAGCTGCTGAATGCCCGGTTCCAGGGCATTGATGACCGCGATGGTGGGCACCAGGCGCTTGATGACGCGCTCGTTCGCGGTGCCAAAAACCTTTGTTAATGCCTTATCGAAAAACACAGGAGTCTCCGTATACCAGTGTAAATTGCTGTGGGTGTCAGCGGGCGCCCTCGGGCCGCCCGCCGGACGAGTCGATTCGAATCGCCAAGGGCCTCATTCCAGCCGCAAAACCAGCCGGTCTACCTTCTCCCCGTGGCGAATCCGCCGCAACTGGCGGAGCAGGTGTTTGCGCGCAGTGTCCGGACCGCCTTCGTCGTCATCGTCCTCGTCTTCCCGTTGTGTTATCTGGGCCTTGGCGATGAATGCATGATTGGGCCGGTAGGCCATGGAAAGGAACAGGAACGCCGCACCGAAAGCTTCGGGTGAATCGGTCCCCGTGTGCACGATGCGCGACTGATCCTGTGGATTCCTGTTAGGCCGCCGGAAGATACGAGACCATACGACGATGATCATCATGGCGATGAGCCAGGTCATGGGATTACCCAGCCACAGGAGGATGGAGAGAATCATGAGTGCTCCTTCCGTTCAAACGATCCTTTGCGAAAGAGGGTCGGTCCCGGGCTCGAGGGCAAGTCAGTTGCCAAAGCCGTCAGGACCGAAATCGGTATGACTAGGAACAGGAGCGGGGGCGGAGGGCGCTGGAAGGAGAAGGGAAGTGCCGGAGCCGAGGGTGTACGGCCGAGACTGAGGGCGAACTGCGGCGAGACCAGGCTCAGAGGTGCAACCAGGCCAATGAACAGGACGGGCAGCATCGCCGTCCAGACGCCGGGATTGGCGCTGTCCGACAGAGCCGTCCTGGATTGCCGGTCGGAGCGGTGCCCGAAAGACGCGGGATACCACTCGTCGCGTGTCCAGTGGCGTTCGAATGGCTGGCCAGAAACTCCAGGACGGGGTGGGTGTAAGCCGTCGCGCTCTGGACGCCGGCCTGGGCGCGCGCAACGGTCGCCATCGCGATTGCCGCGATCGCCACCCAAATCCATGCGCTCCTGTGCCGGGCCAGTGTCATTCTGAGTGGGCCGGTAGACCTCTCATCTCACATTGTGCCACAGAATGGATTTGCGTGATCAATGCCCGCCCGTTCCGCCGCCTCCGACGCGGAATTTGCGCGTCAGCAGCACCAGGGGCGCGGCCACCAGCGTGACCACGCCGATGAGATGGAAGCAGTCCATGAAGGCCAGCAACTGCGTTTGCGCCTGCAGTTGGTGATAGGCTCGCCCGTACGCCGCGCTCAGCGCATCCGCGGCGGCGAAACCATGCGCCTGCAGATAGGCGGCCACCTGGTGCACCTGCTGCTGCAACCCCGCCGAAGACGGAGGAAGATTGGCTCCCACCGTGGACTGATGGAAGTTCTGGCGCCGCTCCGAAACGGTGTTGACAAAGGCGATGCCGAAGCTGCCGCCCCAGTTGCGGAAGAAGTTGGTGAGCGAGGACGCCTTGTTGTTCTGGTTGGGCTTGAGCTCGGAGTAGGCAATCACCGAAAGCGGGACGAAGAAGAATGCGTATCCCAGTCCCTGCAGGGCGCGTGCCAGTGCGTAGTGGGCGTAATCGGTTTCGAGAGTGAAGTGGCTGTAGTGCAGGAACGACAGCCCCACAACTACGACAGCGCCGGTCAGCAAAATGCGCGGCTGAACGATGCCGCGCTGCACCAGTTGCGCTCCCACCGGGGCCAGCAGCGTAATGACGAATGCACCTGGACCCAGCACCAGGCCCGCATCGATGGCCCGGTATCCGTAGAGCGTCTGCAGGATCTGCGGAATCATGGTGGTCGATGCGAAGAGGCCGAATCCGAAGATGAAGTAGAAGGTGTTGGCGATGGCGAAGTTGCGCGATCGCAGCAGCCGGAACTCGATGACCGGATCGTTCTGCCGCAGTTCCCACACCACCGCCGTCACCAGGCAGAAGGCGGCGACGACAAACATCGAGAGGATGAATCGCGACCCGAACCAGTCATCGATCTGGCCGCGGTCGAGAAGGATCTCGAGGGCCGCGGAGCCGATCGCGATCAGGCCGATTCCGACGCCGTCGACGCGCAGCCGGCCGCTTTCGTCGCGCACCGATTTGCGCTCCTGCTCGAACGACGGCGTGTCGTGGACGTAGCGCGAGGTCAGGAACATGGAGAGAATGCCGATGGGAATGTTGATCAGAAAGACCCAGCGCCAGTTGAAGTTGTCGGTGATCCAGCCGCCCAGGACCGGCCCGATCGCCGGAGCGGTGACGATGGCAACCGTGTAGAGCGCGAAAGCCGAGGCGCGCTTGTGGGCCGGGAATGTGTCGACGAGGATGGCCTGCTCCACGGGCGCCAGGCCGCCTCCGCCGATTCCCTGCAGCACCCGCGCCAGGAGCATGATCTCCAGGCTCGGAGCGATGCCGCACAGGAACGATGTTGCCGTGAACAACGCGACGCACAGCATGTAGTAGTTCTTGCGCCCGATGACTCGCGACAGCCACGCCGACATGGGCAACACGACCGCATTGGCCACCAGGTAGGTGGTGAGAATCCACGTGACCTCGTCGTAGGACCGCCCCAGGCCTCCGGCGATGTAGGGCAGCGACACGTTGGCGATCGACGTATCCAGCAACTCCATGAACGTGGCCAGGGTCACGGTGAGCGCGACCACCCAGGGATTGATAGGCGGCCTGCTTAGGGCTCTTGGTTGGGGCTTGCGGCGCGGCGACGGGGGCGGGGAGGGTAGCGGCAGCGGCCATGCGGGATCCTGAAGAAGCCAAAATTGAGACCGATCGGTCTCGTGTTTCATCTGATTCTCAGGATTTGCGACCGATCCGTCTTTTTTTGATATATTCTGATCGGCGAAGGTACATCGAAATGCGAAAAGGGGAGTCAACGCGGCAACGGATCATCGAGAAATCGGCGCCGATCTTTAATCAGAAGGGGTTCGCCGGCTGTTCGATGCAGGATGTGATGGAGGCAACGGGGCTGGAAAAGGGCGGCCTTTACAGGCATTTTTCGGGCAAAGAGGAACTGGCCGCCGAGGTGTTTCGGTATACAGTGGCGCGGGCCGAAAAACTGCGCGGCGAAAAGATCGATCCAGCCCTGAGTGCGCTCGATCAACTTCGCTTCCTTGTCCGGCGCTTCGTCGAGGTGCGCTCCGATGTGCCCGGGGGGTGCGCCATCTTCAATACCGCCATCGGGGAGGACGACGGGAATCCGGTGCTGCGGGGCCTGGCGCTGGAGGCTTTGCGCAACTGGAAAGCGCGCCTGACTCGAATTGCCGGACGCGGGATCCGCGCGGGGGAGATTCGCAAGGGCACCGTCCCGCGCCACGTCGCCAATGTCGTGATTGCGACGCTCGAAGGGGGGTTGGCGATGAGCCGCCTGGAGGGGTCAAAGACCGCGCTCGAGGACGCCCAGGTCGCCCTGGAGCAATTTCTTGGCGGACTTGCGGCCTGAGAAAAAGTCAAAGCATCTTTTCGGGCTCGGCGAATCTCGAATGCAGTTGTTAGCCTTCGCCGAAGGCGATGCCCGAAGGTGATGAAGCGGTCTGATTCGCGGTTTCCCACCCTTTCGCCGAAAAAGGCGAAAGGATGGGGCACGGAGAGTTTTTTTTCAGAGTAGAAAGAAGGAGACGCCGATCGCCATGGAGAAAGACGCCGCGCTGCGCCAACATCTGCTGGAATTGCTCAAGGGCGGAAGCGCCCACGCGAGTTTTCAGGACGCTATCCAGGATTTTCCAGCCGAATTGAGGGGAAAGCGGCCCAAGGGGTCACCCCACTCCCCGTGGGAACTGCTGGAACACATGCGCATCGCGCAGTGGGACATTCTCGAATTTTCCCGCAATCCGGGCTACACGGCGCCGAAGTGGCCGGAAGCCTACTGGCCTGAAAGCCCGGAGCCCCCAGACGAAAAAGCCTGGGACCGAAGCGTTCATTCCTTCTGCCAGGAGTTGGAGACGATGTGTGCGCTGGTGGCCGACGATGCCACCGACCTGTATGCGCGCATTCCCCATGGGGATGGCCAGACGGTGTTGCGCGAAGCGCTGCTGGTGGCCGATCACAATGCCTACCACCTGGGCCAGCTGGTGCTGCTGCGGCGCATGCTGGGGGCGTGGAACGTGGCGTCGTGATTCTTCCTAGATTAAGAGTTGGTTGCGTGCAGGTGCGATTCGCTCAGACGCATGGCCACGGCTTCAACGATCTGTTCGTGAACTTCGTCGATGCCCAGGTCGCCTTCAATGAGAACCACGCGTTCGGGTTCGCGCGCGGCGATCTCGCGATACTTCTCCCAGACGCGTCGATAAAAGGCGTCGTCTTCCCGCTCGAATCGGCTTTCGTCCTTGCCGTTTTGCTCGGCGACGCGGTCACTGCGGCGCCGGGCGCGGTTGAGGCTGAGTTGGAGGGACGGCAACAGCAGCAGGGTCAAATCGGGTTGAAGATCGCCGCAGATAAGCTGGTGCAATTCGAGAATGGTCGCCGAACCGATCTCGCGACCTCCGCCCTGGTAGGCCTCGGTGGAGTCAGTAAAGCGGTCGCAGAGAACCGTCTTGCCTGAGGCAAGCGCGGGTTCGATCACTTCGGCAATGGCCTGGGCGCGATCGGCGAACATGAGAGCCATCTCGGTCATGGGCGAGAGACCGCGGGAGCGGGAATCGAGGAGGAGTTCCCGGATGCGTTCGCCCAGCACCGTTCCGCCGGGCTGGCGGGTAATGACCGGCGCCGAGCCGCGTTTCTGCATCCACGCAGCCAGACGCTTGATCTGGGTCGTCTTGCCCGATCCATCGAGCCCTTCGAGCGTGATGAACAGACCGCGCGGCATGGCGTGAGTCTACCATTGCGGCAAGGGGGGAGACGACACGGCGGGGGTTGTGTTACAACGGGGAAGTTTTAATCACGGCGAACACGCGCCACCGGCGCACTTTGGAGTTCCGCCCTTGAGATCACGCAGCCTTTCGAGAATCCTTCTGTGCGGTGTCGTTGCGGCAGTAGCTCTTGCCGCTCCCTGCGTGAACGCTCAAAACCTGACCCTCGAAGGCCAGACGGGCGGCTTCATCACGCCGACGGCCTACGTCGTCTATACGGCCAAGGATCACATCTTCTCGCATCCCGCGGTGGGCTTCCACTTCATCAACGTCGATAAAGTGATTGGCAACGTCTACACCTTCAATATCGCGGAGGGTTTTGCCAATCGGGCGGAGGTGGGATATACGCGCAACGTGCACACGTTAGGCAACGACCCGCTGTTGAGCAGCCTTTGGCATTATGCGGGAATGAATATCTTCAGTGGCAAAGTGGTGGCCATCAAAGACGGCCAATGGAGTCCGCTGGTCCCCGGGCTTGCTGTGGGCGCTGTTGTGCGAACCGGAGACCAGTTCGTGAGCGGCGCCCTCGACGGCACCATTTACGTCAACGAGGATTATTACGTTGTGGCGAGCAAGACGTGGCTGCACCTGCCGTTGCCGTTTCTCGCCAACCTGGGATGGAAATACACCAACGCTTCGATCTACGGAGTTGGCGGGCAGGCACCCGGGTATGAAGGACGCTTCTTCGGAGGATTGGGGATTCCGCTTCCGTTTTTCTTTAAAACCGCGATCGTGCCCGCGGCGGGATTCACGCAGCAGCCCTCGCAGGTGAAGAACCTCGGCTCGTTGTTGATCGGCGGCAAGTCTCACATACCCACCACCCTGGATTTTGCGGTTCGGATCACCCAGAAAGAAAACCCCCACTTTGCATTCGATATCGGGGTCGGCGAAGTGGCGAATCAGATCGGTTATACCTTTATTTATCCACAGGGGGTGACGCCCGTGAACCTGCAGGCCCGGAACGTCCTCGGCCTCGGACTGAGCCTGCGCTACTGAGGCGCGGATTAACCGGGCAGATTCGGGCGCCATCTCGCTCCCGGCCTGCCAGGATCTCGAACTGCGAGAATGGGTTCGGGAAAGAATTCTATTTCGCTGGAATGCTGCAGGAGCCTTAATAACTTCCGCACTGGCGTTACTTATTTGACACCTTGACAACTTCTCACCCCTGATGGGGTTCCAACCTAGTAGCTTGATTGCGCTTAAAGCTTTCAGGCGATTACAAGTTCGTGACCTCGTAGTCCTGGCCCGCTCACGGTAGATGCATTCCGAGCCGGCAGGGCCGAACGATCTCAGGAGGTTTTTCAATGCAGGTTCTTCGTTCAGCACGTTGGCTGTTGCTGGCGCTGCTTGTTTCGCTCGTTCCCGCTTCCTCGTACGCGGGTGTTTTTATCAGCGTGGGATTTGCCCCTCCGGTGCTGCCCGTCTATGTGCAGCCGCCTTGCCCCCAGCCCGGCCTGATGTGGACGCCGGGCTACTGGGCCTACGGCGATGATGGATATTACTGGGTTCCCGGAGCCTGGGTGCCCGCCCCCTATGAGGGCGCGCTGTGGACTCCGCCGTATTGGGGCTGGGAAGGCGGCCTCTATGTCATGCACACCGGCTATTGGGGCCCGCACGTCGGATATTACGGCGGCGTCAACTATGGCTTCGGCTACATGGGCGTTGGTTTTGTGGGCGGCGAGTGGCGTGGCCACGAGTTTGCCTATAACACGGCGGTCGTGCACGTGAACAACACCGTCATTCGCAACACCTACGTGAACGAAACCATCGTGCACAACACCACGATCGTCAATAACAATCGCGTTGCCTATAGCGGCGGTCCCGGCGGCATTCGCCACGAGCCCACCCCGGTGGAACAGCAGGCCATGCATGAATCGCACGTGGCGCCGACGTCGTATCAGCAGCAGCACATGGAAACGGCTCGAACCGACCGGACCGCATACTTCAAGGCCAACAACGGGCATCCGCAGAACGTGGCCGTCGCGCGGCCCCTGCCACCCGAGCACCATGCTGCTCCTGTGGGCGCTGCAGCCAATGCAGGCGCTCCGCGCGCCGAGTACAATCGGCCGGGAACGCAACCCAGCGCAACTCCAGCTGGCCACCCGGAGTCGCATCCCGCGACAGCATATCAGCCTCAGTCGCATCCGGCTCCTGAATCCCGGCCGGCGCCTGAGTCGCATCCAGCACCGGCTGCAAAGTACGAGCAGCCGCAGTCTCATCCGGCTCAGGCGTCGCGCCCTGAGTACCAGTCGCATCCTGAGCCGCCGGCGCATCCAGCGCCGCCATCGCACCCGGCTCCCGAATCCGCCACCGGCCCCGAATCACATCCGGCTCCCAGTACAGCTACGCGGCCCGAGCCCCAGGCCCAGCCGGCACCCGAAAACCACCCCCGAGCCGCGCTCCCTCCGCAATCGCATCCGGCTCCGGCTCCAAAGTATGAGCAGCAGCCTGCGCATACGGCTCAGCCCTCGCATCCCGAGTCCCAGTCACGGCCTGAGCCGCATGCCCAGACCGCAGTCCCACCCCGAGCATCAGTCGGAATCCAAACCGAAGGAGCCGCACCGCTAGACCCCGAATCAGTACGGGAAACAGAGGCTCACGCTGCGGCGTGGGCCTTTGTGTTTCGTAATGCGGTCAAGGGACGCTTCGGCTGTTGGGGAGGGGGGTGGGAGAGCCGAAGAAAGAAGAAGATTATCGGGCCTGACTTAGTATTTCCTCGAGGCGTGCGATGGCCCACTCGAATTCATGACTGAGTCCTCTTGAATACGCTGCCATAGACTTCTCGAAGCCCAATGTGAAGTTGATAACAGACGAGCCGCTTTCGGTTGTTCCGGTTGAAAGCGAGCGTATCGGCGAGAAAGACTGACAGAATATCCATGCAGTCGAGCCAGGTCCGCCAGAAAAAAACGTTGGCAACGTCATAGAGCGGGTCTCCTATCATAGCCTCGGACATCGATTACTCCGGTGATAAAGGTTCCGTCGTTGAGCACATTGTTTGATCCAAAATCGCCATGTACGAGGTTCCGGAAGTCCTGCATGTTCTCTGAGAGCTTGTGTAGCATTTGCAGAGCAGAATCAATACCGGTGTTGCTGATCGGGGAGCGTTCTTTGTCCACTCCAGAGTTGAGGGTGACCTCAAGAAGCTTCGCCAACTTGAATGAGATCCGACTCCATGCTCATCAAACGTGCCATAACCCTTCGTTGAGCCCATGTCGCATCGGGAGATCGCACCCATAGTGGCCGTCGTCGATTGCAGAGTGCGTCGAACTTGCTCCGGGGACAGATCCTGCAGTGTCGTTCCGGGAACGCGAGCCGTAATGCAAAATGAATGGACGTCGTCGATATTACCGATTTCGATGACCGCAGGGACAGGAAGACGGCGGAATTAAAGTGACGCGAAGCGAATGCGTCCTTCTTGAATCCAATGTCTGATCTGTTGATCCGGAGAACGTATTCAGCGCGGTTTTCGACAAGCAGGTACGCTTGCGATTCAACCCCGCCCCGCAGCGGGACGAGTTCGACGGAGCGATGGAGACGCAGGCTCATGGCCTCTTGAATGTTGTTCGGATTGAGACTTGGAGCTGCCATCGTGTTCCTGTCTGCAATTGTCCTATGGCAAGCAGGCTCTTTGAGGGAGAGTACATGGCACCTTCAGCGAAAGGCGGCGCCTACTACCGGGGAGCGAATTTCATGCATGCGGCGGACTGGGAAGCCGGGAAGATGTTACGCCTCGGCGAGGCGGAGGCCGCAGATCTCCACTTCGATGCCGCCGAAATCCGGGTGGTCGTTCTCGCGGATCCGGTAGGCGAGATCGATCAGGCTGCCCTGGCAAAGCTGCAGATCCATGCAGCGTCCGGCCCAGTCCCAGCCGAGGGCGCGGGTCAATCACGACGGTCGAACGGGCCGAGGGCAGAACCGGGGCGTTTGTTCCTGGGCGAGTTCCAGGCGAATATGCCGGTCCTTCATGATGCGCGGCGCAGAGACGAGCCGCGCGCGGCGCGCCACAAACATCGGCTCGGGATTGCCGTGGCCCAGCGGTTCCAGCTTGCGCAGCCAGCCCGCCAGCACCGGCGTGATGCGGTCGAGCGGCAGCTCGGCGTGAATCCGCAGCAGATGCTCGGGTTCGCGCGCGCCAGATGTCTTCGGCGTGAAGACCGAGCCGGCGCTTCAGCTCGGGAAGGCCTCGGCCGGCATCGCAAACCCGACCGCAAACGCATGGCCGCCGAAGCGCGTAAACAGATCGCCGCAGGTTTCGATCGCGTCGAGCAGCGGAAAGCCATCCACCGAGCGGCCCGAACCGTGCGCGACGCCGTCTTCGACGCTGACCACGATCGCCGGCTTGGCGGTGCGCTCCACCACGCGCGAGGCCAGAATGCCGATGACGCCGCGATGCCAGCCGTCGCCATCCACCACCAGCAGGCGGTCAGGCGGCAAGCTCGGCATCGTCGGCGAGGCGCGCTTCAATAACGGCCAGCGCAGCGGCCTCGGCATCGCGCCGCTCGCGATTCAGCCGCTCCAGCTTGGTGGCCAGCTCGTTCGCGCGGCGCCAGTCGCGCGTGGAGAACAGCTCGATCACCTCCGACGCCACATCCATGCGCCCCGCGGCATTGATGCGCGGCGCCAGGCGGAACGCCACGTCGAAGCCGGTGAGCTGCTTCGCGGCCGGATCGAGCGCCGCCGCGGCGAACAGCGCGCGCAGTCCCGCGCCCGCCGGCCGGCGCAGCTCGCGCAGTCCCAGCGCGGCAATCGCGCGATTCTCGCCGCGCAGCGGAACCGCATCGGCAATCGTCGCGATCGCCGCCATCTTGAGAAAACTCGGCAGCGTCTTTTCGCGCGTGCGCACCGGATCGCGCCGCTCAGCAATGCCTGCGCGAGCTTGAGCGCAATGGCCGCGCCGCACAGCGATTTCTCCGGATAGCCGCAGCCGGGCTGATTCGGATTGAGAATCGCCAGCGCCGCCGGCACGCATCGTCGGCCTTCGGCAGATGATGATCGGTGATGATCAGGTCGAGGCCCAGCCGCCGCGCGGTCTCCGCTTCGGCAAAGGCGCGCATGCCGGTGTCCACAGTGATCACCAGCCGCACGCCCTCGGCATACGCCGCTTCCAGCACGCTCGACTGCAGCCCGTAGCCCCGCGCAGTCGATGCGGCACATGAAACCGCACTTCGCCGCCCAGCATCTCGATCGCGGTCTTCAGCAGCACCACCGCGGTCGTGCCGTCCACGTCGTAGTCGCCGTAGAGAAGCACCGGCTCGCGCGCGGCGATGGCCCGCTCCAGGCGCTCGACGGCGGCATCCATGCCCAGCATCAAGAGCGGATCGTGCAGGTGGGAAACTCAGGATTGAGGAAGGCGTACGCTTGACCGCGCTGGTGATGCCGCGCGCCACCAGCAACTCAGCCAGCACCTGCGGCAGGCGCGCCGCCTGCGCCAGTGCCGTTGCCTGTTCGGGATGGGCGGGCTTGCAATGACCCAGCGCTGGCGCGGGAAATTTGCGGACTGCGCGTCGGAAGGTGCTGTCGATCGTGCCCACGGTGCTCACCGCGCTTACTCGTCCTCGTCGTCGGTCGTGTGCGTCGTCGATCACGATGTCCTGGAAGCTCTCGATATCTTCGAGCAGCGTCTGGAAGCGCTCGTACCACTCGGTCGTGGTCTCGTGCAGGAACACCAGGCCCTGGTAGACAAAGCCAAGCTGGATGTAGCCCAGCATGCCGGCGTACTTGCGCAGCCACTGCGCCTCGACCAGTTCGGTGGCCTCTTCGTCGGGGAAGTTCATCTCCCCGGCCTCCTCAATCGAGCGCGTCCAGTTCTTCGCGTTCCAGCGTCATTTCGCTGAAGGTGACAAAGGGAGCGCCCACATGCTTGGCCATCTCCACAAAGTCTTTCCATGCGTCGGGATTGCCCTGGCCCTCCCACAGCATGGAAGGAATGTCTTCGGTGACATATCCGGGCAGGCGGTGCATGCCATGGCCCTCAATGAAGGCCACCATGTCGTCTTTCAGCGAGAGCAGATTGTCCGTGCTCATGGTCAAGCACTCATTCTCTCAGATGCAGGCGGGTGGGCTTCGAGATTGTGGAAACCTTTTGTCCGCGCCAGGCTCATCCCGGTTAATCTGAGTAAGAGGAGGATCCCACGATTGCCGCCTTTTGAACATCATGTCTTTGTCTGCCATAATGTCCGCCCCGCCGATGCGCCGCGCCCCTCCTGCACCACCGATGGAAAGAGCGAGTTGCACACCCAGCTGCAGCAGCTGACCAAAGCCGCCGGCCTTGCCGACCGCGTGCGCATCAACAAGTCCCTCTGCCTGGACCAGTGCGAGCACGGCCCCACGGTCGTGGTCTATCCTGAAGCTGTCTGGTACGGCAATGTGAGGCCCGAAGACGCCGCCGAGATCGTCGAAGAGCACCTGGTCGGCGGCCGGCCCGTCGAACGCCTGCGCATCGCCGACGACTGCATCAACACGAAAACCTGCCCCCACCGCGGCTAGCGTGCCCCGTCATCGGTACCAGACGGCCAGCAACCCCTGAAACCCCAGGATCGGGAGCCCTGCGGATAACTCTTAATCCGGGGGTGGAAGTCCCGATTCTGAGAGCTTGGGTTGGCATTCACAAGGGATGGAGCCGGTCATGTGTAC
>CAWEVD010000014.1:0-38272 GCA_963812485.1 uncultured Acidobacteriota bacterium | reverse complement strand
GACGTGCCGTTGGGAAAATGGGTGGCGCTGAACCGGCACCGGTTGTTCGATCTTACTCTCAAGACCTGAGCGACTGAGATTTTGTGAGGGAAGCACCGGCTCCAACTCTCACGCTGTCTTGGATCGATCCAACAGATCGACCCGACAACGTGTCCAGCGAAACTTTATTCTCTTTGGGCGGTCAGGCCCTGCCGCCAGTATCGTCCCCTTTCGTGCCCACGTAAAGTCCGCTTGCTCCATGGTTGCCCCCATCTTGTTGATGTCGCGGAGTTTTGACGGCGGATTGTGACGAGAATGAAATTCTGCCCGGAATGCGGACCGCCCACATCGAAAATGACACCGCCTTGCGCGAATCGCTATTCTGATCGCCATAGAATGGACGCGCGCCCGCACCAACCCGGTTCGCTGGTTGTTCGACTCCCGCAACGGTCCGGCGGACCGGCTGATTCCCCGCTGGATCTTTCTCCGCGCCCTTGGCCTGATTTATTTTTCCGCTTTCTACTCACTGCTCTTCCAGATCAAGGGACTCATGGGCCCGCAGGGTGTCCTCCCGGCACAACAGTATCTCGCTGCTGTAGCGAGGGCCATGGGTTCGACGCGCTTCTGGTACGCGCCCTCGCTGTTCTGGATTTCCGCCTGCTCAGCAATGCTCATGGCCACCATGATTGTCGGCCTGGCTGCTTCGGTAGCTGCGTTCCTCAACGTCTGGCCGCGCCTCAGCCTCTTTATTTGCTTTGTTTGTTTTCTTTCGTTCGTTTCCGCGACCAATGTCTGGTCGAATTATCAGTCCGATGGCATGCTGCTCGAAGCCGGCTTCCTTGCCCTGTTCTTTGCACCCCCCGGCGTCTTGCCCGGCTGGGGAGCAAGCCACCCTCCTTCGCGCGCCAGCCTCTTCCTTTTGCAATGGGAATGGTTTCGTATCTACTTCGAATCGGGCATGGTCAAGCTGCTCAGCGGCGACGAGCAATGGCGCAACTTCACCGCAATGGACGAGTACTACCAGAACGGTCCGCTGCCCACCTGGATCGGCTGGTACGTCGAACATCTGCCCCATTGGTTCCACGCCGCATCAGTTGTCGGCACGCTCGTGCTGGAGCTCGGCCTTGTGTTCATGTTGTTTTTCCCGCGGCGCATTCGGATTCTCTGCTTCTTCATCGTCACGCCCTGGGAGGCCGGCGTGATTCTGACCGCCAACTATACGTTCCTCAATTACCTGGTTCTCTCCCTTGGTTTCCTGCTCCTCGATGACAAGTTCCTGCGCAGGTTTGTGCCCGCCCGCTTCAGCCTGCCCGAACCGGCAGCTACTTCAACTGCTGAACCGTCGGCGCAGCCATCTCTTTCGATCCTTTCAACCGACAATGCGGCGACGACGCCAGCCGAGGGCGACTCGGTTGACCGGGCTCGTCCCAAACTCGGCCTGCGCGCTCGGTTGGCCGCCCACTTCCGCGCTTTACGCTTCGCCGTTTCAGTGGTCATGCTTTCCTGGATCGCGTACGACACGACGGTGGAAATGATTGCCATGCCACTGCGTGGCGCCCCTCTGCCCACCGCGCCCATTGCCGCACTTGATCCCTTTCGAATTGCCAATCAATATGGCCTCTTCGCGGTGATGACCCGCGGCCGGTATGAAATCGAGTTTCAAGGCTCCAATGATGGCGCCGACTGGATCGCCTACCCATTTCGATATAAGCCGCAGGCACTCAACGAGGCTCCCGGCATCTACGCTCCGTATCAGCCCCGCTTCGAGTGGAACCTCTGGTTCGCCTCGCTCGGTGATTGGCGCCAGAACGATCTCGTTCCGGCGACGGAAATGCGTCTTCTCACAAATGACCCCGACGTCCTCGGACTCTTTCGCAGTAACCCATTCCCGCGATCGCCGCCGCGCTTCACGCGGGCCGTGCTATGGCAATATTGGTTTACTTCGACGGAAGAGAAGCGCCGTACTGGCGACTGGTGGCGCCGTCAATTTTTGGGCCTGTACGCGCCCGAACTTACCCTCACGTCCGACGGAAAACCGGATGTTGTTCGTTGGCCCGACGATCTGCCGCAACACGACTGATCGGAGGAGGACCCTGGTGAAGCGCGCCATAGTGATCGGCTCCGGCCCCAACGGCCTCGCCGCCGCCATCGTTGTTGCCCAGGCCGGGCTGGCGGTTGAGGTCTTCGAAGCTGAGCCGGAACCCGGTGGAGCTTGCCGTTCCTTGCCGCTTACCCTGCCCGGATTTCTCCATGACTTCGGGTCAGCGGTTCATCCCCTGGCCGCCGGTTCGCCCTTTTTCAACACTGTTCCACTGGCCAATCACGGGCTCGAATGGGTACATGGAGAAGCGCCTGTTGCCCACCCCCTCGACGACGGCACTGCCGTCGTGCTGGAGCGCGACCTGGCCGCGGCCGAGAGGGAACTCGGCGCAGATGGCCGTGTCTGGCGGCGTCTCATTGAGCCATTCGCTGTCTGCTGGGATCAACTTGCGGAAGGCGCGCTCGGCCCGGTCCTGCGCGTTCCCCGTCATCCCTTACTTATGGCGCGTTTTGGCCTGGCTGCGATGCAATCCGCCAACGGCCTTGCCACTGGCCTTTCCGGCGTTCGCGCCCGCGCCCTGTTCGCCGGGCTCGCCGCTCACTCCATACTCGCGTTCGATCGCCCCTTCAGTTCGAGTGCCGCAGTGCTGCTGGGCGCCGCCGCCCACGCGGTCGGATGGCCAATTCCGCAGCGAGGAGCCGGGGCCATTCCGCGCGCTCTCATTGGTCATCTCCAGTCTCTCGGCGGGATTGTCCACACTTCCCGCCACATCGATGCGCAGTCCTTTCAAGATTTGGCCACCGGCGATGCTCTCACCTTTTGCGATACCGCGCCACGCGCCTTGCTCGCCCTGGCTGGCGACAGGCTCGCACCCAGCTACCGGAAAACAATTCAGTCCTTTGAACACGCCCCCGGCGCCTTCAAAGTCGACTATGCGCTTTCCCAACCCGTACCTTGGCGGGCCGTCGCCTGCCATCGCGCCATCACCGTTCACCTTGGCGGCACTTTCGAAGAAATCGCCGCCGGTGAAGACGCGATAGCCCATGGCCTTCATCCCGAGCAAGCCGTTCGTTCTCGCCGCGCAGCCCACGCTCTTTGACCCTTCCCGGGCACCTGAGGGCAAACACGCGCTCTGGGCCTACTGCCATGTCCCCAACGGTTCCACCGTCGACATGACCGATCGGATCGAAGCCCAGATAGAGCGCTTCGCTCCCGGTTTCCGTGACTGCATCCTTGCGCGCCGCGTATTTCCGCCTGCGGGCGCTTGAGGCTATGGACGCCAATCTTGTCGGTGGCGATATCTCTGGCGGAGCCTTCACGGTGCGCCAGATCCTCTTCCGCCCCAGCCTGCGCAGCTACTCGACCGGTACGCCCAACCTCTATCTATGTTCGGCGTCCACCCCACCGGGAGGAGGTGTGCATGGTATGTGCGGTTTCCATGCCGCCCGTTTCGCTCTGCGCTAGGCCGGTTCGCTGGCCCTCGAAAGAACCAACAGATAGGCAGCCCGATATAATGTGTGCTGGCCCCCCGAATGCGATCTGGTCAAGAGGAGTCGTCCGAAGATATGACGCATTATGCGCATCCGATTCTCGTCACCGGCGGAGCCGGATTCATCGGATCGAATTTCATCCTGCACTGGCTCGCTCAAAACAAGGGCCCGGTCATCAATTTTGATCTTCTGACCTATGCAGGAAATCTCGGTAACCTTGCATCCCTTGAAGGGCACCCTGATCACATCTTCGTCCGTGGCGATATCAACGATCGGCCCCAGGTCGATCGAGTACTCTCCCAACGCCGCCCTTCGGCCATCGTGCATTTTGCTGCCGAAAGCCATGTCGATCGATCCATCCTCGGCCCCGAGGCCTTTCTGCGCACCAATGTCTATGGCACCTTCCACCTTCTCGAAGCAGCGCGCGCGTATCTTGCCGGCCTGGGAGGCGAAGAGAAATCTGCCTTTCGCTTCCTCCACGTGTCCACCGACGAAGTGTATGGCACCCTCGGCCCCGACGATCCGGCGTTTCATGAGGACACGCCCTTCGCGCCCAACTCCCCGTATGCCGCCTCCAAGGCCGCCAGTGATCACCTCGTTCGCGCGTGGGTGCATACTTACCAACTCCCCGCCATCATCACGAACTGCTCCAACAATTATGGGCCTCTGCAATTTCCTGAAAAATTGCTGCCGCTGATGATCAACAATGCGCTGGCCGGCAAGCCTTTGCCGGTCTACGGTGATGGGCGCCAAGTGCGCGATTGGCTGTTCGTTCGCGACCATTGCCGCGCCATCGAAACCGTGCTCGAAAAGGGAAGGATCGGCGAGACCTACAATGTTGGAGGCGGCAACCAGCAGGCCAATCTCGACGTTGTTCACATGGTCTGCAGCCTGCTCGATGAACTCGTTCCAGACTCAACCCACGCACCGCACAGTCGGTTGATCCGATTCGTACAGGATCGTCCCGGACACGATCGTCGCTACGCGATCGATGCGCGCAAGCTGGAGAGGGAACTCGGCTGGCGTCCTGAGGAAACCTTTGCCACCGGGCTGCGCAAGACGGTGGAGTGGTACCTCAACAACAAACCCTGGATGGAGGAAGTGACTTCCGGCGCGTACCAGAACTGGGTCCACGCAAATTACGGACAACGCGGCGAGGAAAAAAATGTTACTTCGACGCCAGCAGGTGCGCGATGAAGGGAATCATTCTCGCTGGTGGTTCCGGCACGCGCCTTCATCCGGTGACCCAGGCCGTCTCCAAGCAGCTCCTGCCCGTATACGACAAGCCCATGATCTACTACCCGCTCTCGGCGCTGATGCTCGCGGGCGTGCGGGACATTCTCGTCATCTCCACGCCCCAGGACACTCCCCGCTTCGAATCCCTCCTTGGCGATGGCAGCCATTGGGGAGTTCATTTCCAGTATGCCGTGCAGCCTTCCCCCGACGGTCTTGCCCAGGCATTCATCATCGGCAAGGATTTTATTGGCGGCGATTCCTCCTGCCTCGTTCTCGGGGACAACATCTTCTACGGTCACGAGTTTGCGCACGACTTACGGTCGGCCGCATCGCAAACGTCCGGAGCGACCGTGTTTGCCTATCCGGTCAACGATCCTGAGCGCTACGGTGTGGTCGAGTTCGATCGGGAGCGGCGCGCCATTTCTCTCGAAGAGAAGCCGCAAAAGCCCAAATCGCGCTATGCGGTCACCGGCATCTACTTCTATGACAACCAGGTGGTCGGTGTAGCCGAGGGTTTAAAGCCATCCCCGCGAGGCGAACTCGAAATTACGGATGTGAATCGCTGGTACCTCGAACGCGGCCAGCTTCGGTGCGAAGTCATGGGCCGCGGCATGGCCTGGCTCGACACGGGGACTCATGATTCCCTCCTCGACGCGAGTAACTTCATCTTTACCCTCGAACGCCGCCAGGGTTTGAAAGTCGCCTGTCCGGAAGAGATCGCCTATCGCCTTGGCTACATCGACGCGGAACAACTGAATTCCCTCGCGACCAGGATCGGCAAGAGCACTTACGGAACCTATCTTCGCCAGTTACTAACAGAAACAGTGTACTGAACGGGCGGCCCGCTACTCTGATCGGACTTAGTAAGGTTGACATGGAAATCATCGATACTGCGTTGCGCGACGTGAAGCTGATCAGGCCACGAAAATATGGAGACGAACGCGGCTGGTTCGCGGAAGTTTTCAACGCCCGGACCTTCGCTGCCGCGGGATTGCCGCAACAATTCGTCCAGGACAATCAATCCTTTTCTTCGCGCGGCGTCCTGCGCGGCCTCCACTATCAGCTTGGACAGCCGCAGGGAAAATTCGTTCGCGCCATCTCAGGCCACATCTGGGATGTTGCCGTCGATCTCCGGCCCGGCTCCCCAGACTTTGGAAAGTGGGCGGCCTTCGATCTCAAGGGAGAAAACCTCGAATTTGCCTGGATTCCCGAGGGCTTTGGCCACGGATTTATTGTTCTTTCCGACACGGCCAATGTGCTGTACAAGACTACCGGGTTCTACTACCGTGAGGGGGAGCGGTGTATCCGCTGGAACGATCCCACCCTTGCCATCGCATGGCCTCTCGAGGGAATTGGTGACCCCAGCGTCTCTCAAAAAGATGCCGCTGGCGGTTGGTTCAAGGATGCGGAACTTCCCCCGGCTTATGCAGGTCACACGCTTTAGTTGAAACCATTCGTTCTTGGAGTGAACCAGATCGATTATGTCTTTATCCGATACGCGCGTACTGCTCACAGGTGTAAATGGCCAAGTCGGCGGCGATCTTCTGCCGCTGCTTCAGCCCTTTGGAACAGTCATACCTGCTGACCTGCCCGATTTCGACTTCCTGAATCCCCAGGCGATTCGTCGATTTGTCACCGACTGCAAGCCGCATTGGATCGTCAATCCGGCCGCATACACGACGGTCGACAAGTCGGAGGATGAGCCCAAATTAGCCTACGCGATTAATGCCGAGGCACCGCGAGTGCTGGGAGAGGTCGCTGCGGAGTTGGGAATTCCGGTGATTCATTTCTCCACTGATTACGTCTATAACGGCTCCGGCACGAAGCCATGGGTCGAAACGGACGAGCCCGGGCCGCTGGGCGTTTATGGATCAAGTAAACTCGCCGGCGATCTGGCCCTTGCCGAAAGTGGAGCGGCACATCTGATCTTCCGCACAAGCTGGGTTTACGGCACTCGCGGCAAGAATTTTCTGCTGACCATACTTCGCCTTGCCCAGGAGAAAGAGGAACTGCGCATTGTTGACGATCAGTACGGCGCGCCAACTTGGTCGCGCGATCTTGCTCGACTTGTTGCGCATGTGATGGGAGATATCTCGCGGAGAAGCATGGAGACGGGCGCCTCCGCCGCGGATACACTTCGCGTGAATCAGGGCGTCTATCACGCCGTTAACAGCGGGGAAACTACATGGTACGGGTTTGCGCTGGAATTCGTTCGGCTTGCTGCCGCGACGCGCCCCGACCTGAAATTTGCGAGGCTTGTCCCAGTTCCGTCCAGTGAGTATCCCACTCCTGCTCGCCGCCCGGCCAATTCGCGGCTCGATTGCACGCGCCTTCGGCAAGTCTTCAATTTCACCATGCCGCCCTGGCAGGAGTCCGCGGCAGCAGTCGTATCGGAGATTCTAAATACCCAACCGCAATAAGTTACAAGCCCATCTTTAGGATTTCTTCGAAGGGACTTTCTTTCCGGCCTTTCTCGCCTTCGAGAGACCGATGGCAATGGCCTGCTTTTTGCTGGTCACTTTCTTGCCGCTGCGTCCAGACTTGAGTTGGCCCTTCTTCATCGCCTTCATCTCAGTCTCAACGCTCTTTCCTGCTGCGGGAGAGTATTTCCTCCCCGAGGCTTTCTTTGCGGATGACTTCTTCGCCCTCGTGCTCTTTTTTGTGCGTGCCCTTTTTGGTTGCTGCGCTCTTTCTCGAAGAACTGCTCTTCTTTGCGCTGCTCGATTTCTTCTTAGTAGCTTTTTTGGTCGCCATAGATATCTCCTCAGATTCTGATGTTCACCCGATTCAAGTCAGTTGTATTGTAATTGTTCATCAAGGTTGAAACGCGAATCTGATGCTGAGCCGAACCACGCTACACAACCCGTCTCAAGCCAGGCAAGCGAACAAGAGGATCGGCCACCAGCCAGCATGCAATGCATGTGAGCGCGCCCGTGACGCAGAACTTCACCAGTGCAGGCGCAATCCATGAATGAAGCAGCAGACTGTTGCCGACGAGAATCGGCGGATGAATAATGTACACCGCATAGGCCCGGCGGTTGAGCCATCTCCAGAATCTCGACTCTTGATTCATCCGGGAACGAAACAGCAACAACCATGCGGCAATCAGGCCCCACGCGACGAATGGCTCCCACATTGCATAGAGAATCGCAGTCCACGAGAGTCCACCGCTAAAGTTCGATTTGCCAGGGCCGTTCACCACGCGCGCGATAAAAATGCCAAGCGGCAACAGCGGCCACGTGAAGACGAGGCCGATGATCCATGCACGCGCCTGCCGCCACTCAAGCTGGCGCAGCCAATCGTGACGCCATGCGGCGATGCCGAGCGCGAAAAGAAATGTGTAGCTGGCAAAGTATCCGAGTTGCAGGCCGATGATATTCACTCCCGTGGGAACCACCTGGCGTATGGCGAGTGCGGCGACTCCGACAGCGACCGCGCTCACAAGCCACCAGCGTCCGCCCGGCACCGGTCTTGCTGTTCGCTCAACTTGATTGAGAGAGGCGCCGGCCACTGCACGCCACGCGCAATACCCGATGCTGAACATCAGCAGCGCCTGTGCAAACCACAGCGGCCCGTTCCCGAAGATGCCATGATTCCAGAGATACTCGATTGTCGACCAAAAGCCCTTGCCCTCGTAAGCCGTAATCAGTGCCGACGTGGCCGGGCCGAGAATAAACATGAATGCCAGCAGCGGCAAGCCCAGCCGAAGAAACCTGTCGCCCAGAAAACGAGCATAGCCTTTGCGCTCCAGGGAAGGCGGAGTGAAGTAACCCGCCAACAGAAAGAAGAACCCCATGAAATACGCCTGGTTGGTGGCGACAAAAAGAGTGAGAAGCAGGCTTGACACCGTGCCGGATGGCTTCAGTTCGTTATAGTACCAGCCGCCTGGCGCTCCATAGGTGATGGCAGTATGGTGCAAAATGACGAAGGCAGTCATCACGCTACGCAGGCGATCGATGTACAGTTCGCGCGAACGCGGTTGATCGTTCCCTGTACGCTCGATGGGCGAAATTCGAGGAACAGTTTGGGCTGCGTATTCGGGCATGAGCCATAATACGTCCGGCCGTGAAGATCAGTTCACGGCCGGGGCGAATTGGTGCGGGATTTTAATACTTAACGATGGCTGTGAACGAATCCGGCTTAAGGCTGGCGCCGCCCACCAGCGCGCCGTCGATTTCTTCCTGGGATAAGAAGCGAAGTGGCATTGTCCGGCTTCACGCTGCCGCCGTAGAGAATTCGCATATTGGCGGCGACATCCGTGCCCAGCAACCTGGCCACTTCCGCGCGGATAATCCGGTGCGCGTCGGCTGCCATCTCCGGCGTCGCGGTCTTGCCGGTGCCGATGGCCCATACCGGCTCGTAGGCGATGACGATGGGTGCTGCTGCCTCGGGCGAGATTCCCGCAAGGGCCGCCGAAACCTGGGCCCTGCAAACATGCTCCGTCTTGCCGCACTCTCGTTCCTCGAGTACCTCGCCAAGGCACACAACCGGAATGATCCCGTGCTTCAGCGCCGTGTGCAGCTTTTTGTTCACAATCGCGTCAGTCTCGGCGAAGTACTGGCGCCGCTCGGAGTGGCCAATGAGAGTATGGGTGCCTCCGACAGCGATGAGCTGTCCGATGGAAGTCTCGCCTGTGTAAGCGCCCTCTTCGGCAAAGTGGATATTCTGCGCGCCCACGGCGACATTCGAGCCCTTCGCGGCTTCAATCACTGTGGGCAGCAGAACGGGGGAGGGAAACAGTGCGATCTCATCGCGGTCGTGCCCGGCAACCAGCGGCAGAAAAGCCTGAACAAACGCCTTCGCTTCGGCAGGCGTCTTGTACATCTTCCAATTGGCGGCAATCAGAGCTTTACGTGACATGTTTTCTTGGTTCCTCATGTTCATTTTAGGGGATGGTTTTGCGCGGGCCGGGTGACGACGGGCACAGGCCGAGCGAATATACATGCGGTCTGAAACCCAGAGATCTACTCTTGTTCTGCGATAGTCTCTCTAGCCAGACGCCCGAATTACCGACAAATCGGCAGGCATCTCGCCATTCAGGAAAGCAGCGCGATGATCAGGATCGCCTAAGTCCATTCTGAAGTGGTACCAGGTCCCGTCTTGAAGAACGCCCATGTTCCAAGGTCCTGAGACCGAGTCCGAAAACTGCCAGACGATATGGTAGCCATCCTCGTTGGTAAACCCCTCGTGATCGGCTTGCAGGATCGCATCTCCGCGCTCCCAGATCGCCGAGCGCAAAGCATGGAGCGCGTTGCCGCCTTCCTCTGTTTCAGAACCTTGCAAGTGCTGAAATGCATAGATCGTTTTAACCGAAGCCAGATATTCCGTGAGCCATGCGACACCGCTATCCGGTTTGCAATCCTGAATGTCCTCGATGAAATCCGCGACCTCGTCCTGACCGACAGAGCCGTTCGTAACGGGATTGCGTTCGATCAGGGCGACCTCGACGTCGTCGTTGCCGGAGAGCAGGATTGTCTCCCATTCCTCTTCGCTCCCGTCTTCGATAGACAGCTTGTAACCCGGATGCTGTTCCGCAATGAAAGCAGCAAGTTCTTCCAGGGAGGGAGATGCGTCATCCTTCGATAAGACCCGCGTGTAGTAGCTCACAAGCCTTCACCTCATCGATGAGAAGCCCCGCACCCATTACATCTCGGGGCACGGGGCTTCTGTTGTCTCGATCTTACCTGGCTATTTATCCGTCAGCGCTTCCACTCCCGGCAGTTTCTTGCCTTCGAGGAATTCCAAGCTTGCGCCGCCGCCAGTCGAGATGTGCGTGATCTGATCGGCCACGCCCGCCTGGTTGATCGCGCTCACCGAATCGCCGCCGCCGATGATCGATGTGGCTGCCTTGTTCGCTGCCACCGCCTTGGCGATGGCATTGGTCCCCACAGCAAAGCGCGGAAATTCGAACACGCCCGCCGGCCCGTTCCACACAATCGTGCGCGCGTTCGAAACCACTTCTTCGATCGCCGCAACCGACTTCGGTCCGATGTCGAGGCCCTGCCAGTCGGCAGGGAAATTGACGGAAGTGTCCCACGGCTGCGTCTTGGCATCATTCGAGAAGCTGTCGGCCAGGATATTGTCGACCGGCAGCAGGAGCTTTACGCCCTTCGCCTTTGCCCGTTCCAGCGTTTGCCTGGCGAGATCGATCTTGTCTTCTTCGACCAGCGATTTTCCTGTGGTCACGCCCAGCGCCCGATAGAACGTGTAGGCCATGCCCCCCACGATCACCAGCGTGTCCACCTTGTCCAGCAGGTTCTGGATCACGTCGATCTTGCCCGAAATTTTCGATCCCCCGAGGATAGCCACGAACGGCTTCTCCGGCGACTCGAGCGCTTTGCCGAGATACGTGATTTCCTTTTCCATCAGCAGCCCGGCGACCGCAGGTTTCAGGTAGTGCGTGATGCCTTCCGTTGAGGCGTGCGCGCGGTGCGCCGAGCCGAAGGCGTCGTTGACATACACTTCGGCCAGCGAGGCCAGAGCCTTTGAAAACGCCGGGTCGTTGGCTTCCTCTTCCGCGTGGTAGCGCAGATTCTCGAGCAGCAGCACCTGCCGCGATTCGAGCTGCCGCGCCAGCTCGCTGGCGATTTCGCCCACGCAATCGGGCGAAAACGCAACATTCACGTTTTCACCGACCGCCTTGTCGAGCAGTTCGCGAAGACGGTCAACAACCGGGCGCAGCGAGTACTTCGGATTCGGCTTGCCCTTGGGCCGGCCGAGGTGCGATGCCAGGATCACCTTGGCCCTGTGACGCAGAGCGTATTCGATCGTGGGCAGCGTGGCTACGATCCGGGTATCGTCGGTGATGGTCGCGCCGTCTTCGCTGAGCGGCACGTTGAAATCAACCCGGATGAACACATGTTTGTTAGCCAATTCAA
This sequence comes from uncultured Acidobacteriota bacterium, assembly GCA_963812485.1. Classification (GTDB taxonomy): domain Bacteria; phylum Acidobacteriota; class Terriglobia; order Terriglobales; family Acidobacteriaceae; genus Telmatobacter. Next base: position 26,648 of record CAWEVD010000014.1, on the reverse strand, counting down.
TATCACGGATGGATAGCTTGGGCATAAGTCAGCCTTCCTTGAAAACAGTGGTCAGTGAACAGTGGTCGGTTGACTCCGTCACCGGCTAATTAAGTGGAGGCCTCAGGAATGACGGCTTCCATTTCGATTTCGATACGCCAGGCGGGATTGAGAAGTTTTGCGACAACCACCATGGTGGCAGCGGGGCGAACGGTTGCAAAGAACTCACCATGCACGCGACCAACCGTCTCCCAGTCTTCGACGTGGGTTAGATACATCCGGGTCCGGATAACATCGTTGAGGGACGAGCCGGCTCTTTCCAGAGCTTCTGATGCGATAGCGAAGACGCGGCGCGTCTGGCGTTCGGCGTCGAGGTTATCGGCGCCCACCGGGCCTGTGCCTGCAAGGTGAATGACGTTCCCCACGCGCACCGCGCGGGAGAAGCCGATGATGGGCTCAAAGGGAGATCCGCCGCTGATGTTCTGGCGCATGGATTTCTCAGAGGAATCGTGATCAGTGATTGGTGGGCATTAGCCAGTGAACGGCCAGTGGGCAAGAAATATGCCCACTGGCCACTGTTCACAGGCAACTGTCTTTACAGGCCCTTTGCGGCCAGGAAGCCGACCAGGTCGACGACGCGGTTGGAGTAGCCCCACTCGTTGTCGTACCAGCTCAGCACCTTCACGCTCTGGCCCACGACCTTGGTCAGCGGTGCGTCCACGATCGAGCTGCGCTTGTCGCCCTTGAAGTCGGAGCTGACCAGCAGGTTCGAGTCAACGCCCAGAATCCCCTTGAGTTCGCCCTCTGAGGCGGCCTTGAAGGCTGCGTTCAGGGCTTCGACGGTGGTGGGCTTCTCGGCGATGTAGGTCAAATCGACGATGGAGACGTTGGGCGTCGGGACGCGAATCGCAAAGCCGTCCAGCTTTCCGGCGGTCTCGGGAATGACCAGCTTGAGAGCCTTGGCTGCGCCCGTGGAACTGGGAATCATGTTCAGCGCCGCAGCGCGGGCACGGCGCAGGTCCTTGTGGGGGAAGTCAAGAATGACCTGATCATTAGTGTAGCTGTGGATGGTGGTCATGATACCGGACACCAGGCCAGTGGTTTCCAGAATCACCTTCACGACGGGAGCCAGGCAATTGGTGGTGCAACTGGCGTTGGAAATGATGTTGTGCTTGGCCGGATCATACTTCTTTTCATTTACGCCCAGCACCAGGGTCACGTCTTCGTTGGTCGCGGGAGCGGAAATGATGACTTTCTTTACGGTGGACCCCAGGTGTGCCTTGGCCTTTGCACCGTCGGTGAAGAAGCCGGTGGATTCGACGACGATCTGTGCTCCGACCGAGGCCCAATCCAGCTTGGCGGGGTCGCGCTCGGACGTGACCTTGATCTTCTTGCCGTCGACCACAATGAAATCACCGTCAACGCTGATCTCGTTGGGCAGGTTGCCGAGGATCGAATCGTACTTCAGAAGATGTGCCAGGGTTGCCGGACTGGTCAGATCGTTGACCGCAACAAAATCAATTTCGGGATTGCCGAGTGCGGCGCGCAAAACGTTGCGGCCAATGCGGCCGAAGCCGTTGATGCCAACCTTCACTGCCATGCGTTATTTCTCCTTCGTGCGCTCTCAAAAGCGTGAATAAGATGTGGAGTTCGGCGGCTTGTAAAACGCCCGACTGGCAATTCCACCAAACCCATGATGCTACCACTGTTGTCAACGAGAACCAAATCGCCGCGGCCATGCTTCCCGCGCCAAGCTAACGTAATTAAACACCGCTCAACGCTAGTTGAATGGGTTTTGCCCACGATGGTCTGTGACGCATTGCACACAATTTGCAGCCCACTCGGTTGGTATGGTATCCCGGTAATACAATGCAGGTGTTGAAGTCGGAATGAGAAGACGCTCGAAACGCGCTCCTAATCTGTCGGAGTCCACAGGCAAGATCGGCCAGGAACTGCCCTTGAATCAGCCGGCTCCGTTGGTGCCCTTTTATCCGGATGAGGCCGCTTCCGCCGCTCCTCCGGCTCGCCCATTCGTGTCTCGCCCTGCCGGCTCTGAGGAGCCTGTGCGCCGTTCTCCTGAGCCGCGATCCGCTTCGGCCACGCCGCGGCCCCTCAGACCCGACGCCAGGCCCGAACCAAAACCCGATGCAAAGCCCCATCGCTTTGCGCGTCCCGATTGGAATGAGCCGCCCGAATCAGGTCGGCTTGAGGTTGAAACCCAGCCCGAAACCCCATCTATGCCTCCGCCGGAGGTCCAGCCCGCCGATCGCTCCGCGCAGGCGCCCAAGGGCTTTGTTGTCCTCGCCATCGGGCTTCCCGGTTCCGGCAAGACCACCTGGTTTCGACGCCGCGGAGTCACACCGCTTTCCAGCGATCTCCTGCGCAACATCCTCTTCGACGACGTAGAAGAGCAGCGCTACCAGGGACTGGTGTTTTCCACCCTCCGCTCTTTGCTCCGCGCGCGTCTCATTGCACGCATGCCGTGGAATTATGTCGATGCCACAAATCTTTCCATCCACGAGCGCCGCCAGTGGATCAAGATGGCCAAGAGTTTTGGCTACGAGGTCCAGGCTCTCTTCTTCGATGTGCCCCTCGAGGTGTGTCTCGATCGCAACCGCCAGCGCGACCGTTCGGTAAGCGAAGACGTGATGCGCAAGATGGCGGAAAAACTTAAACCGCCGGCGTTCGAGGAAGGCTTCGCCAAGATCACTGTCGTCCGGGTGAAGAGCGCAGGCTAGTGCAAAACAACGATTGGGTGCTCCATTCTGTCGATGTCGTCAGATGTCGATAGGGTGGGAAACCACCAACCCAATCCGTCCTGTATCCCTAGCCATCTTCCGTCGCAGAGAGCCACTCCTAATTCCCAGGGGGAACTTTTCATGAACACTCTGTCCACCGCCGCGCCCTACACCGAACCCTGGCTCCGAGGCACCCATCCCGATGTTCCCGCCGTCGCCCGCGCTGTCCTTCACGCGCTCGATCTTGCAGTCGACGATCTGGCCAAATGGACCGAAGGCCTCACCGATCTCGAAGTCCACGCTCAGCCGTTCGGCCTCATGGCGATCGCCTGCCATCTCAAGCACATAGCCCGCTCTACAGACCGGCTCCTGACTTATGCCGAAGGCGGGCAGCTTTCGAACGAGCAATTGCAAGCCCTCAAACGCGAATCAACCGGCGCAGAGACGCTTCACGAATTGCTGGCGGAGATTAAGACTTCCTTCGCGAATGCGGCCGCGCGGGTTCGCGCTTTAGGTTTGGCCGACTTCAACACGCCGCGCGCCGTGGGCCGCAAGCAGCTTCCCACCAGCCTCGGCGGAGCCCTTATCCATGTGGCCGATCATACCCAGCGCCATGTCGGCCAGGTGGTCACAACAGCAAAGGTGCTGAAAGCTCTCCGCAACTCGGGCGTTTCGTAATGCACCCGATCCGGTGCGCCAAATCTGGGCATCACTGATCAGCGCCGCCCTGTGGCGCATGCCCGGTCGCCTGAACGGCGCAGTCCGGGCTGGCAATCCAGGCCGGCTCGGCTACTCTTCCTCGCCGGTCACAGATTCCAGCCGTTTCGGATTGTGGACCACCACGGCCTGACGCATCGGCTGCACAAACCCCTCGGCGGCCCATTTCGAGAGCACGCGGCTGATTGTGAACAGGGTGGTGCCCGTCATTTGCGCCAGTTCCTCGCGGGTGAGCGACACCTGGACACCGTCTTTCGAGGGCTTGCCCACGCTCTTCAGCAGCCTCAAAAGGGTGAGGGCCAAACGCTTGGCCACCTTCTCCGTCGCCACTTCGCGAAAACGTTCTTCAAGTTCCTGCAGACGACCCGCAAGAATCCGGCTGATATTCTTTCTGATCTGCGGATACTGATTGAGCAACGACTGCAGCCGCTGGTATTCCCACACCAGGGCGTTGCACTGCTCCATCGCCCGCGCCGAGCAGGTATGGCTGCAGGAAAGCGGCTCCGTATTCACATTGATAGCCTCGCCCGAGCCGCTCATCCACATCAGAACTTCGCTACCGGCCGGACTCAGCTGAGTCAGCTTGACACTACCGGTTTCAAGCATGATCAGGCTGCGAACCGGCTGTCCCTGGGTAAACAGGATTTCGTCGCGGGCGAATGTTCTCGCTCGCGCACACGAGGCTATTTCTGTGCATTCCCGCTGCGACAGACCGGAAAACAACGCAGAGGCGCACATCATCACCAGGCGCTCCGCCATGACGGCGTTAGCTGATGACGATGCCGCCGAACCGGAGCCATCTTTCAGGCCCCGAGAACCTTCGGTCGACATACTTTTCTACTCCACGACAACCAAATGAAACAATCCCGCAAGTCAGTTCAGACAGAGCCTACCCCAGATCCAACCTCGCAGACTGTGAGCCCGGGCACACTTCGCCATCAAGCTGACTGATTCTTTTGGTCTTGAGTCAGAGAGTGACAGAGCCGGATCTCGCCATTGTTCTTGAGCAGGGTCGCGAAGTGGGCATTGCCGCGATCGGGCCTTTCGACGCTTTTTCGATTTGGGGCTTCAGGGAAGGATATCGATCTCGTGCACCGAGTCCAGGATGTGCCCCATCTTCTCCTGTTTTGTCCTCAGGTAGCGTTCAAAGCTGTCCTGCGCCTCCACCTCGGCCGACACCCGTTCCGCCACCGTGATGCTCGCAGCTTCCAGAGCCGCCACTTTTTCGGGATTGTTGGTCATCAGGCGCACCGCGGACACCTGTAGCAACTTGAGCACTTCGGCGGGCAATTCATAGGCGCGGCAATCCGGCGCAAACCCCAGTTCCACATTGGCCTCGACCGTATCCAGGCCCTGGTCCTGCAACTCGTAGGCCTTGAGTTTGGCCATCAGGCCGATGCCGCGGCCCTCCTGCTGTTCGTAGAGCAGAATGCCCGCGCCTTCGGCGGCGATCGCGCTCAGCGCCAGCTCCAGTTGCAGCCGGCAGTCGCAGCGCAGCGATCCGAAAACATCTCCGGTCAGGCATTGCGAGTGAATCCGCACCAGGGGAGGCGCGGTATGGATGTCGCCCATCACCAGCGCCACCAGGCCCTCGACACGCTTGCCTGAGGCCTCGCCGTGCTCGCAGCAAGGCCGCGGCGAGGGCAGCACGCCCTCGAAGCCCAGAATGCGGAATGCGCCCCAGCGGGTCGGGAAATCCGCCTCGGCGATCTTCTTCACGCTTTCAAATCCCATGGTCCCATTCTACTTTGCTTCAGATTGATCGCTGCGTCGCATCGTCACAGCAGGTGCCGGCCGCCAGTTCCGAAGCTCAAAAGCTCCGTGCCTTCCATCCCGACGTCGGATCACGCGCATTGGATGCTCCACCGCACGCCGCGATACATTGATTGCGTGGCAGATAACAAGCTGATCCTGATCACGCTGCTGGTCAAGCTGGGCGTGGCCGCCGCCATGGCGAGCGCCCTGGCCCGCGCGCGCACCTTCCAGCGCCTGCTGTTTGCCGAGCGCCGCAGCCGGTCCCAGACCGTGGCCCTGCTCGCCTTTTTCCTGGTTCCGCTGACCCTTGGCGTCTGGGTCAGGATCACCGTAGCCAACTTTCTCGCCGCCGACATCTCGTTTGAAACCATCATCCTTCTCGGATTGCTTCTTGGACCGGGCTGGGCCATGCTCTCCGGCCTCGTCCTCTCCGCTCCGGCGGTCTACAACCATGAATTCCTGGCCCTGCCCTTCGACGCCATGCTGGGTCTGGCCGCCGGCATCCTCGGCCGTTTTGTCGAGAAAGAAGAAATCTGGGACTTCACCCCGTTCATCGACCTCAGCCTTTATCGCTGGTTTCGCCGCGTCCTGCGCCAGCCGCGCTTCGATCGGCAGTTTCTCATGCTGGTTCTGATCGTCGGGTTTGAAGTCGTCCGGGAGTCCCTCCGCCGCATGTACCCAGGCCGCCTCTTTGCCCTGATCACCGATTCCTGGGGACTTCAGATTCTTGTCTGGCTCAGCGCTCCGGTGGTCGTCGGCATCGCCCTCAAGGTGTGGAACGCCCTCCGGCTCGAAATCAAGTTTGAGGAACAGAAACATCTGCTGCTCGAAGCCCGCCTGGATGCCCTGCAGCGCCAGATCAATCCTCACTTCCTCTTCAACACCCTCAACTCCATCGCTTCGCTGGTCCGCATCCGGCCCGAACTGGCGCGCGAGATGATCGTGAAATTGGCCAACATCCTGCGCGCTTTGCTCAAGGACCACGACACCTACGTCCCCCTCCGAGACGAACTCAGCTTCACTGACGATTACCTCGACATCGAGGTGGTCCGCTTTGGCGCCGACAAGCTGCGCGTCGAAAAAGACATCGACCCCCAGACCCTCGGCCTTCTGGTTCCCAGCATTCTTCTCCAGCCGCTGATCGAAAACAGCATCAAGCATGGCCTGGAGCCGCGCATCCACGGCGGCACGGTCACGCTGCGCAGCCGCTTGCAGGGGAATCGCGTCTCGATCGAGGTTGCCGACGATGGCGTGGGCATTACCGCTGGCCCCGATTCCGCGCTCCGCCGCACCGGCAATGGGATCGGCATGCAGAACGTGCGCGAACGCCTCGAAGTTCTTTACGGATCGCAGGCGCGCTTTACCGTGGTCAGCAACCCGGGGCGGGGAACGCTGGTCTCGATCGAACTGCCTGCCAATCTGCCGGAAAACTCCTAGCGTCCGCTGCACAGTTCCTGCGAGAATCGGCGGCAGAAACCATTGCTGCGGCGCGAGTTACAACTGGCTTCACAGTTGCACAGGAACGCAGAATCTGTGACCCCGTGAGAATAACGACTGCAAATCGTTGATTATGCGGTAGTTATTTGGTCCCTCACAGTTACACCGGGAAATATGGAGAGGGGAGATACATTTTTCGCCCGGGCCAAGCGAGTAACTATCACAAATAGAGAGATTTGCGGCCAGATCTCCGGGCAAAGTAACGGTTCTAAACCCGGATTTTCTGGCTCCAGAACGGTTGTTAACCGCGTCAGAATTTGTTGTGTGAGCCATTTGTCATTCCCGGTTTCCAAAGAATTGCATGCCTGATCCGGATTCATTGTGCCATTTTGCTGAGTAATTTCCTGCAAATCAGACGACGCGTTGGCGGGGGTGGCGCCGTCTTCCTCTCTTTCCCCGCCGTGGCTGAAGAAAATGTGGGTTCGTGGTCTCCCACCCTTGCGACAGAAAAAAATCGCAAGGATGGGGCACGGAGCAGGGTGGCGCCGTCCTGCTTTCTTCCCCCGCCCTAGACGAGCCAGGACAGGGCACCCCAATTTGCCGATCTAGGGTTTGGCGATTGATTCGAGCGCCAGCACCGCGTACGCGGTCGCGGCGTCGGTCATGAAAAGCCCCGCATCCGATTGCGGATCGCGGTTCTTGTTTAGTGACCATGCCGGCCAGGAGCCGGTGGTCTTGTCCTGGTTGGCCTTGAGCCAGCTCGCGCCCCGCTCGGCCTGTGGAACCCCGATTCCGTTTTGTTCCAGCGCCAGCACAATCAGCCCAGTGGCATACCCGTCTGAACGCGTTTCGAGCGGCGTCTTGTCGCGGCGCTCCCAGCTGCCCAGGTCGGTCAGGCTCCAGCCCCCGTCGTCATGCTGCAGCTTTTTTAATTCCGCCGCCAGGTCCGCCTCTTGCGTCTTGCTGAGCAGGCTCGGCATCGATGCCGAGGCCCATAACGCTGCAACCTTGTTCAAGACCGGCTGCGCGTCGTAGTGACCGCGCACAAACGCCCCAAGCAGGGCAACATTCGCTGCAATCTTCTTGTCATCGCGATAGTGTCCCGGGCGCCTTACCCACGGCCATCGCCATCAGCGCCGCCCAGTGGTATTGCGACTCCTTCGATTCCCATGGCGTGTACGCGAAGTCCTGCCACACCCATGCGCCGGCGTCCGGACCGGTCTGCGATTGCAGGGCCCACGCATGGTCGAAAGCCATCCGCGTGAGCTCGCTCAACTGCCCCTTGCCCTGCGTCGTAGCTGGCCAGGATCACAGCATTCAGCACCGACTCCGCATTGCGTGACTCGATTTCCTTGCCTTCCCCGTATTTCTCGTCGCTGTAGAAGGGCAGCATCGTGTCCCAGGCTCGCACACGCTTTTCCACATCCGCGAGCATCGCCTGTTCGCTCGGCGAGATTCCGTTTTCGCCCAGGGCCGAACGAAGCTCCGGCCGCGCCAGCGCATACGGAGCCTGCGTGTGGCAGGAGACGCACCTGGTTCCATGGTCGCGCTTGTCATGGTCCCATCCCTGCCACCACACTTCGCGGCTGTCCAGGTACCGCGCCGCCGCCGGCTTGTCCCAATCCGCCGCAACCGCCGCGGCCGGCTTGTCCGCAGCCAGAACCCCGCTGGCGGCCGGACCGGCCGGCAGCCAGGCCAGCAGCCCTGCAGTCCCAGCGGCCACCGCCAGAGCGGCCGTCAGCGGTTTGTTTGTCATGCGCAAGACCTCCGGGGCAGGGAACAGAGCCGCGGGCGAAAGCAAGACCTGGCTCTTGGGATCCAGCATAAACTCAACATGCCTCATCCCGGATGCGTTTTTGTTGATGTTCGAACGTCTGCTCGCGGCCGATCGCAGAGTTTCATCCCGCCACGTTCCCTCGCGGTAACCCCCTTATACCCTCCACTCCACAGCTTCCCGCTGTATGCTCACAGCATGGTGCGCTTCACGGTGCTCGCGTCGGGATCCAAGGGCAACAGCACCGTCGTCTCAGGCGGCCATACCCGCATCCTGGTCGATGCCGGGCTGAGCTGCCGCGAGTTGTTCCGGCGCATGAAGCTTGCCGGCGAGGAGCCGCATACCCTCGACGCCATCATCGTGACCCATGAGCACCTCGACCATATCGGCGGGCTGGCGGTCACGGCGCGCAAGCTTGGCATCCCCGTTTACTTCACCCAGGCGACGCATCGCGCCTGGATGCGCTGGATTACGCCGCGCCGCCACATGACCTATGCGCAATGGGTGGAGCAATGCCGCCAGCAGGCCGCTGCCCGCCAGGCCGAAGCCCTCGCCGCAGCGGTCGAGTGCGAGTGCGATGAGCCGGAAGCCGATTCCGCGGCTGGACCGGTCACTGCAACTGAGCAAGAGCGGAGCAGCAGGGCAAAACGGTGCTGGCCGAGCCCACGCCCGATCCCGCCTGGCTTCCTTCCGTACAGTATTTTGAAGCGGGCCGCCCTTTCCAGATCGGCGATATCACGGTGAGTCCCTTCACCATCCCCCACGACGCCGCCGATCCGGTTGGATTTGTCTTCCACGCCGAGGGCGTGCGCATGGCCCTGGCTACTGACCTCGGCTATATCCCGCCGAATGTGAAAGCCCAGTTGAAGTCCGTGGATCTGCTGTTTCTTGAGTCCAACCACGATCTCGAAATGTTGCGTGACGGACCCTATCCCTGGTCGGTGAAGCAGAGAGTGCTGTCGCGCGTGGGCCACCTTTCCAATGAGGCCGCGGCGGATTTCCTTGAAACCACGTACGACGGCCAGGCCGCCTACGTGGTCCTGGGGCATCTTTCTGAAAGCAATAATCTTCCTGACCTAGCCCGGGTCGCTGCCGAGAGGGCTCTCTCGGGCCGGCCCAGCCTGCTCGCGAATCGCCTTATGCTCGCTACCCAACACGAGCCTCTTCAACCTATCTCTTTCTAGGGAAGTACGTTACAATGAAAGCTAACGGCCTCTGCCCGGAAATAGCAAAACCCAGGGGGTCCCTGCGTGAGGCCGGGTGCGTCTGCTTTTTCGGGGGCCATGTGAATCAACAGGGTAGGGCGGCGCATCGAAGTACGGACAGGGTTTCTTTCCCCGCCGCTAAACAATTGCGCGCTTCCTGGACAGGAAGCGTAACTCTTTAGAAGTGAGTGATAAACGAATGGCTCGAACCCGATGCAATGATCACGTCGTAGGCGCCATCCTGGCGAGCTGGCGATATGACATCTCCGGGATATCGCAGGAGATGCGCCGGGATTATGAACAACACTTCGTCGACTGCGGCCACTGCCGCGCCCGGCTGAAGTTTCATCGAAGCCTGGATGTCTCCCTTGCTGTGCTGACCTCGACGGCGGTTCTGTTCTTTCTGTTCGCCCTCGCGGTTCTCCAGCACATCAAGCCGTTGGAGCACGTGGCCTTCAACATTTTTGGCCTGGATATCGCTGACACGTACCACATGTTCGTGTCGGCCGGTATCGCCGGGCTGATCTTTTCTGTGATTGCGCTGGCGCTTGTCCTAACCACAACTCCCGTACCGAAGTACCTGAGCGGGATTGCCGCCGAACGCGCCAAGCACCTCGAAGAGCATCTCCCGGATGCCATCCGCTCGCTGCGCTCGCGTTAACTGATTGGGCGATTCAGTTCTGAAGGCCTCACCTCACTACGCGTGGGCCTTTTTGGCCGGGGTTGCCCTGGGACCCTCAGGCCCATGCACATTGTCTGAGTATTGGAACTGAACCGGGACTGTTTTTCCATTCGCAGCCAGCGGTACTTCCTTGAATACCAGCGCGAGATTGTTTCCGGCCTCGAACACCGGGAAATCGCCGCACTCCTCGCCATCCTTTGATGTCCACCCTAGAAATTTGACGCCTTTCGGATCGTTGCCGGCCCGAATCGCATCTTCCACATCGCTATCCGTCCGGGCCTCGTTCAACTCGTGATAAAAGGTTGCGACGACGTTCTTCCATGGCTGGTCGAAGACCACAATGCCGTTCTCTGTGCCGTCTGGACGCACGTCCGAGTACACGCCCACAGCGTAGTAGATCGTGGTGCCGCTACCCGTATGGATCGACCCATGATAGCCACCCAGCCCATGAAGGGAGTCGGCTTCATCGTCATCCGGAATGGGGCTTTTCTTCGCCTTCTCCTTTTCGACATGTGACGAAGCTGCCGAAGCAGTGGCATTGTCGTTTAACACCGTACCGGGGGGAAGCATGAAATTAAAGACCGTGGAGGTAAGATCGCGCCCGGCGAACTTCCCGTTCGCGGCCATCGAACCAATAAGGCTCTCGATATCTCCCTGAGAAACGGTCGCCGGCGCTGGGCCGCTGAGTTTCTCAGAGCCATCGAAGGTGCTCGAGATCGAGCCAGGGAAATACTGCTCCATCACGTTGTTCAACTGCACGTCCGACATGGCGGCAGACAGGGCCGCATCGATGTTCGTGATATCGCTCGCCGCCCACGCATCGGCACCGACGTAGAAGTTCATGAAATGCAGATTCGCGATGGTCTTGCCACCGTGGAAGTGCAAGTCATGGGACGGGGTAGCCTTCAATCCAGCGGCGATGACTTCATCGACGGGCAGACCTGCGCGCTGGCGGAATACCCGCTCAGCAGGGGATCCACGGCGGAAGGACACGTTGAGAGGACGTTTCTGCACTTCAGTTATCATTGGGACACCTCTTTCAATTTTTGATGTTGCCAGTTCGGGGCAAGCTCATTTACGGGTACATTGGCCGTAAGAACCATCCGATTCTTTGCGGTTCGGAATCATGACCGGGGAACAGATCAATCGCAGCTTCGAATGCACCGTGGAGGCGCAACCAAGCCATAGAAAAAGGGGTAGATACGCGGGCCCCAACGTAGACGGCCAAATCTTACCTCTGGCGCCATAGTGTGTCCAGCGAATTGAGCGTTACAAAGTGCGTCAGTTTCTGGGGGGGGAAGTTAGTCGCCTAGTATTTGTGCCAGTAGTCCTCGCGGAGTTGTGACCGATAATCTCGCATGATCGCTGCGCAAAACTCCTACTCCTATTTCTCCGAAACGGACGTACGCCATGAACGAACTGACCCAAAAGTACTGCGCATTCCTTGGCCTTGCAATATCAGGGGTGATGGGAGTTCCAGCGCGTGCCCAAGCTGCCGGGAACGGCCCCAACATCGTCTACATTGTCGCGGACGATCTGGGCTGGAAAGACGTCGGCTATCACGGCTCCGACATCAGGACGCCTAATATCGACAAGCTCGCGCAAGACGGTGCGCGGCTCGAACAGTTCTACGCGCAGCCGATGTGTACGCCCACCCGCGCTGCCCTGATGACCGGCCGCTACCCCTTCCGGTATGGCCTGCAGACCCTCGTCATTCCCTCGGACTTTACCTACGGCCTCCCCACGGACGAGTGGCTGCTGCCGCAAGCCCTGAAGGAAGCCGGATACCAGACCGCGATCATCGGCAAGTGGCACCTCGGGCACGGCGATCCCAAGTACTGGCCAAGGCAGCGCGGCTTCGATTATCAATACGGCCCAATGATCGGGGAACTCGATTATTTCACCCACGAGCAGCACGGGGTCTTGGACTGGTATCTGAACAACAAGCCGGTCAAAGAGAAGGGGTACACGACTACGCTGCTGGGTAACGCGGCGGTCAAGCTTATCGAAGAGCACAATACCGCAGTTCCGCTCTACCTGTACCTTACCTTTAATGCGCCGCACACGCCCTACCAGGCAACACAGGAATATCTCGACCAATACAAGAACATCGCGGATCCAAGTCGCCGCGCCTATGCGGGAAGCATCACCGCGATGGACGATCAGATTGGCCTCGTTGTCGAGGCGCTCACGAAGAAGGGCATACGAGACAACACGATCATTGTCTTTCAGAGTGATAACGGAGGAACGCGCAACGCCATGTTCGCGGGCGAGGGCGATATGTCAAAGGTCGTAATTCCCTGCGACAACGGTCCCTATCGCGACGGCAAGGGTTCGCTTTACGAAGGCGGGACACGCGTGCCTGCATTGATGAACTGGCCTGGCCACATCAAGCCCGGCACCGTCGTCGATGGCATGATGCACGTTGTCGACACCTATCCAACCCTTCTTGGGCTGGCTGGAGGACACCTGGGGAAGAACAAGCCGCTCGACGGCATGGACATGTGGCCGACCATCGGCGAAGGTAAGCCATCGCCGCGCACGGAAGTCATCTATAACATCGAACCTCTCAGGGCGGGTGTGCGCGAGGGCGATTGGAAGCTGATCTGGCGTGCGCCGCTGCCGGCGGCACTCGAGCTTTACAACATTGCCCAGGATCCGTCGGAGAAGAACAACCTGGCCGCAGAAAATCCGGATAAAGTCGCCGAGTTGCAGAAACGCGCCAACGAACTGGCGGCGGTCGAGGCTAAGCCCATTCTGCTTCAGGAGATATTCCAGGACTTTCGCAAGCGCCTAGCGATGCCCCCGGCACTTCCGGGAGCGGAATATCAGTTGGACTTCGAACAGTGACTTCTGCGGGTGCCCCGTCCTGGCTTGCCAGGACGGGGTCGTAACGTCTTGATGGAAGTTATTTCGTAATCGGCACTCTCAGGTCCCCGCCCGTCATCTGCTTCGGCTCCTCCACCTTCAGAATCGCCAGCATCGTCGGCGAAATGTCGCGCAATGAACCGTCGTTGCGCAACCGGTAGTGATTCGCTTCCTCGGCCACATAGATCAGCGGCACCGGGTTGGTGGTGTGCGCGGTGTGCGGGCCGCCCGTGACCGGATCGACCATCATCTCCGCATTCCCGTGGTCGGCGGTGATCAGCCAGCTTCCGTTGCGCTCGCGGATCGCCTTGTAGATCCGTCCCAGTTGCGCGTCCACGGCTTCGCAGGCCTTGATGGTGGGCTCGAGCCTCCCGGAGTGGCCCACCATGTCCGCGTTGGCGAAGTTCACCACGATCAGGTCGAACGCGGTGTCGTTGACGGCCTTCACCACCGTGTCGCCGATGGCCTCGGCCTTCATCTCCGGCGCCAGATCGTAGGTGGCTACTTTCAGGGAAGGAATCAGCGTCCGTTCCTCGCCCGGGAATGGTATTTCGATGCCGCCGTTGAAGAAGTATGTCACGTGCGCAAACTTCTCCGTCTCCGCCACGCGCAGGTTGCGCAGCTGGTGCGCGGAAAGGACGTTGGCCAGGATGTTGTCCATCGATTCGGGCAGAATCACGAGCGGCAGTTCGTACAGCTTGTCGTATTGCGTCATGCACACGTAGTGCAGGTTTTTCGGAATCTCGGAGCGGGGAATGGTCTGATCCAGTGACTCCCACCCTTCGAGATCGCGGCCGCCGTTCTTGTTCAGGCCGCTTTCGCGCGCCAGCACCCGCGTAATCTGCCGGGCGCGATCGGCGCGGAAATTGAAATTGATGCACACATCCTCGTCGCGAATCTGCCCCACCGGCTTGCCCGCGCCATCCACGACCACAAACGGAATCAGGAACTCATCGGTAATTCCGTTGTTGTAGTTCTCCTTGATGCGCGCCACCGGCGTCTGGATAAGCGCCGCCTTCCGCCTTGCCGTTGACCATCGCGTCGTAGGCTTTGAGCTCGCGCTCCCAGCGCTTGTCGCGGTCCATCGCATAGTAGCGGCCATTGATCGAAGCTACTTTGCCTACGCCGTACTCGCGCATCTTCTGCTCGAGCTTGGCAACATAGTCCGCGCCCGAGGTCGGGCCGGTGTCGCGTCCGTCCATGAAGCAATGCACGAAGACGCGGTCCAGCTTGTGTTCGCGCGCGGTGCGCAGCAGCGCATACAGGTGTTCCTGGTGCGAATGCACGCCGCCGTCCGACACCAGCCCGAAGAGGTGCAGTTGCCGGCCGCCTTCGCGCGCGCGCTGCATGGCCTGCACGATCGCCGGGTTCTTCTGGAATTCTCCCGTAGCGATCAGCTCATCGATGCGCGTGATATCCATGTGCACAATGCGTCCCGCGCCGATGTTCAGGTGGCCGACCTCGCTGTTGCCCATCTGCCCGTCGGGCAGGCCCACGAAATGCTCCGAGGCCCGGATCAGCGTGTTGGGATACTCCTTCAGCAGCTTGTCGTAGGACGGCTTGCGCGCCAGCGCGATGGCGTTGTTGGCGGTTTCGGCGCGATAGCCCCATCCATCGAGGATGGTCAGAACGAGAGGACGCTTGACATGTGGACACGAAGGAACACCTCAATGAAATCGGGTTCATCTCTAGAATAACCTGCCAGACGGCGTGCCCGATGTGAAGCGTGACGATCGCATGTTCTGATCGACTGTGTGCTTCGCCACAAAACTGTCATCCTGAGCGAAGCGCGGCGCGTAGTTACGCGGTGCGGAAATCGCGGATCAACCTTTCAGGGGCACTCTGTTGAGAATAACCATCGCTTTGCAAAACGAGCGCAGGTCCTTCGATAGGCGCTTACGCGGCTCTTCGAGGAGTCAGCATATTTGCGCATGGACGTTGGTTGATGACGATTTCTTAAGACAGCGCCACACGCAGACAGAGTCGAATCATTCGACGGCATCCGATCAAATGCGCGACATCAACGCGCTTCCATTCGATCGCGCATGTTTGTTCTGACCAGCCGAGTGAAAAGAGCAAAGGTATAACGAGATAGCGATTGTTTCGCTTTCAGAAGGGCGATTCTCCGGTCTTTTACTCTCGTTCTCATACCAAGCGGCTACGCGCTGAATTGAACCAAGTTCAGTTATCAGGGGATCGACATATTCGCTCCCATGCAATGATGAAGAGCCGAAGCGCTATTACACCTAGTATCGGCCTTTGCCAGCCTAGGCAGCCACTACAGCGGTATTGCATCGGTCTAACTGGAAGTCTGCTCAGCCAGCGATGTTTCGTCCAGACACAAAGCCAGCAAATGTCATACTGAGGGATCCAAGTCGACCTTCGGAAACTCAACCGCTCGCTCTCTTCGAGCCACCTGACTCGCCTAGCGTCCCGGAGGGTCCATCCGTCACGTCGCCAAGCAGTTCAAGACACTGCGGTTGGATCATCGTACGAAGAAGATTGCGCTGATCGAGAAGATGAATCCGGCTTGGGCGGATTTGAGTGAGGGATGGTATGTGGTTGATCCGTCGATGATGGATCGCGATGCGAGAACAACCGCAAGAACAACCGCAGGTCCTTCGACTACGGCCGCTGCGCGGCCTTCGCTCAGGATGACAGACGTTAAGGCACGCTCAGGATGACAGACGTTAAAGCACGCTCAGGATGACAGACGTTAAGGCACGCTCAGGATGACAGACGTTAAGGCACGCTCAGGATGACAGATGTTAAGGTAGATCGGCAAAAAGGACGAGGGAGCCGAAGCTCCCTCTCGAAGTGGTTTCTAATCCGACTCAGTCGTTGTAGTTCAGGCTCTCGAGGCCGAGGAACGTCGCACCCTGGCCCAGTTCCTCTTCGATGCGCAGCAACTGGTTGTACTTGGCGATGCGATCCGTGCGGCTTACCGAGCCGGTCTTGATCTGGCCCACGCCGGTCGCCACGGCGAGATCGGCGATGAACGTGTCTTCGCTCTCGCCGGAGCGATGCGACATCACCGAGGTGTATCCGTAACGGCGGCCCAGGTCGATGGCTTCGAGTGTCTCGGTGAGCGTGCCGATCTGGTTCACCTTGATCAGGATGGAATTGGCCACGCCCTCTTCAATGCCGCGCTGCAGGCGCTTGACGTTGGTCACGAACAGATCGTCGCCGACCAGTTGAATGCGGCTGCCCAACTGGTCGGTCAGCAGCTTCCAGCCCTTCCAATCGTCTTCGGCGAGGCCGTCTTCGAGCGACACGATGGGATACTGGCGGACCCAGCTGTCCCAGAACGCCACCATCTCTTCGCTCGACAATTCGCGCTTGTCGCTCTTCTTGAAGACGTACTTCTCTTTTTCCTTGTCGTAGAACTCGCTGGAGGCGGGGTCAAGCGCGATGGCGATCTGTTCGCCGGGCTTGTAGCCGGCCGCCTCGATGGCTTCGAGGATCAATTCGATCGCTTCGCTGTTCGACTTCAGCGAAGGAGCGAATCCGCCCTCGTCGCCCACGGCCGTGTTGTAGCCCTTCTTCTTCAGCACGCCCTTGAGCGTGTGGAACGTCTCCGCCGACCAGCGCAGCGCATCGGAAAAACGTTCCGCGCCCACCGGCATGATCATGAATTCCTGGAAGTCCACGTTCGAGTCCGCATGCGCGCCGCCGTTCAGCACGTTCAGCATCGGCGTCGGCAGAATGCTGGCGTTCACGCCGCCCAGGTAACGATACAGCGGAATCTCCAGCGTCTGCGCCACTGCGCGCGCGCAGGCCATCGACACCGCCAGGATCGCATTGGCGCCCAGCTTGCCCTTGTTGGCCGTTCCGTCGAGCGCAATCATGGTCGTGTCGATCAGGCGCTGATTGGCGGCGTCCATGCCTTCCAGTTCCGGCGCAATCACCGTCTCCACGTTGGCTACGGCCTGCAGCACGCCCTTGCCCAGGTAGTGGCTCTTGTCCCCGTCGCGAAGTTCCACGGCTTCGTGTTCACCAGTGGACGCGCCCGAAGGCACGATCGCACGGCCCAGCGCGCCGCTCTCCAGAATCACGTCCGCTTCCACAGTAGGATTGCCGCGCGAATCCAATACCTCGCGCGCCCGGATCTCCATAATTTCAGTCATATTCGTCCTCGCAATGCGGTGCAGCAGCCGGTCATTCAGTTTGGGACGGCGATCCACGGCAAGAGCTCCTCCGGCGGCGCTCTGAATCGTTGTCAGAAGCTCCTGCACGTTACGCATTCACTCTCCGTCCTGCGCTTCAAAAAGCTAGATGAGCTTTGGAAAATGGCTTGAAGTTCACTACGGATTCTAGCAAACCGGGGCTTTCGCGCCGGTGTGGCGATGGTCACAGCCAAACGCGGCCGGTGCTTTAACCAGAATTTATTTTGAAACTCCCGAAACCCGGGCGCCCCATCTTCGCGATGTCGTCCTACAGGGCCGGGAGCGCGAATCCGATCCCGAAGGAGGTATCTTCGCTGATACGTGCTTGCCAAGGAACGTTCTGTCCCGCCGCGTCCGTTGCCAGGGAGTCCTTCGCGATAGCCTGAATTTGGCGAGTCGGCGCTCGATTTTCTCCATTTTAAGATTCGAGCGAAACTCCCTGTCCCCGGCGGGGTTTGAACATCAAGGCGTTTTGCCTGCCCCAAGGAGACCCCCACAAGGAGACTCGGATGAATCGGCCCATCTTGGCGTGCGCCCTCTTCGCATTTGCGTCTGCCGCCCTGTGCGCGCAGCAACCGTCGTCCGGCCCCTACTCCGGAACGGCCGCACCTCCGCCCGACGACACCATCGAGTCCTCCGCGCCGGCGCAGCCCGAGCCATCGCCAAAGCCGAGTGCGGCCAAGCCGATGGATGCGCAGCCGGCGGCTCAGCCCAACGCCGCTAATCCACCCGTCAGCTCTCCCGACCCGAATGCGGGCACGGATGTCGGCATCGTC
This sequence comes from uncultured Acidobacteriota bacterium, assembly GCA_963812485.1. Classification (GTDB taxonomy): domain Bacteria; phylum Acidobacteriota; class Terriglobia; order Terriglobales; family Acidobacteriaceae; genus Telmatobacter. The sequence goes on along the minus strand of CAWEVD010000014.1, from coordinate 8,551 downwards.
CAGCCCGAGCTGCCTCAAACGCGGACAACGCTGAAGGTCATCTCTTCCGATCCCGACAGCGACATCGTCCAGGCCGTCCCGCTGCCTCCCGGCGTTCTGGGCGAAGGCACCACCATCCGCGTCCACCTGCTCGATCGGCTCTCCACGCTTGACAGCGTCAAGGGAGACGCCTTCCGTGGCACGGTTGCCAGCGACGTTGTTGAAGGGGGGCAAGTCCTGATCCCCGTCGGCGCTCAAATCGACGGCCACATTGTCGATGTTTCCAGCGGCAAACTGGGCGGCCGTGGCTCCATGCGCCTCCGCCCTGAAACCGTGACTCTTGCCAATGGCTCCCGCTTTCAGCTCACGGCCTACGTCGCCGGCGCGCCCGGAGCCAAGGCCCGCGTTGATCGCGAGGGTACCATCGGCGCCGAAGCCCGCATTAAGCGGGGATCAATCGAATATGGCGCGGCCGTGGGCATCGGCGCCGCCGCCGGAGCCATCATGGGCGGTCCCGCAGGCGCCCTGGCCGGTGGCCTGATCGGCGCAGGCGCGGTAACCGTGCACCTTCTCGTCAGCCATCCGCAGGCCAAGCTCGAGCCCGGTACCGTGTTGCTGTTCACGCTCACGCAACCGCTGAACCTGGTGGCGAATCCAACCACCGCCAGCAATCAACAGGCTCCCGGGAACCAGTAGTCGAGGTGTCCCGTCCAAGCTCGCTTGTGGCGGGATCAGAATCCAATCAAGCGGATGAGACCTGGGAGCCCGCGGCTACTTCCCAATCACATCAATCGGAACCTTAATCGTCTTCGGCGGGAGGCAGGCATTCGCATCGCAGGCCTGGTAGTGGAGCCGGGCCTCCATCATGTGATCTCCGGGCTGCGCGACAATCCGCGCCTGAATCGTGAATTCACCTGTATAGACAACGAGCTTGGTCCCAGGCTCCACCGGCAGCTCAAATTCCTTCCCGGCCGGGTACTCCGCCCCTTCCAGCCGCACGCCCGACGAATCCGGAATCGAGAGCTCCGTCGGAATCAGGAACTCGTCCTTGGGCGCGTGCGAGTTGATGTGCAGTCCCTGTGCCACCCGGAAATGCATCGCCACCTGAGCCGCTTTCCCTGCCGGAACCGTGATCTGCTCGGGATAGAGATACTGTACGGCTTCCGCTTTGGCGCCCGACCTGGTCGGCCCCGTTCCCGAAGGAACCTGCCCGAGAACCGTCAGACTCGCAAGCGCCAGGAGGACCATCCAGAAAGCACTTGATCTGGTAAGCACGTCGAAACAACCTTTCCCAACGGAGCGGAGCGAACGTGATGACTTCGAGGTTCATTCCATAAATCGAAGCGCCCGAACCGCAGATCCTTCGACTCCGTTTGGCCAAAAACGGCCAAACTCCGCTCAGGATGACAGCTCAATTATGGAGCAAAGTTTGGAGTCAGGACACTAAGAGCTAAAGCCATCCGCTAAGAGCTGCCTTTCAGCGCCTTTTGTATATTCGCCTCGATATCGTCCTTCGAAGTAATCCCCATCTGCGCCGTGACAATCTTGCCCGATCGATCGAGATAGAACGACGTCGGCATCGCATCCAGGCCGCCGTATGGCTTGCTCAGAGTGTCGCCGTCGATCAGCACCGGGTAAGGCATGTGATGCTGCTGGACGAAGCTCGCGATCTCCTTCTTCTCCTCGCCAAAGGCCTTCACGTCGCTGCGATCGATGTCGTCCGTCGAAACCCCCAGTACCTCGAACCCCTTGGAGGCATATTGGTTTCGGAGATCAACAATCCACGGGCGTCTCAATCTTGCAGGGCCCGCACCAGGTAGCCCAGAAATTGATCAGCAGGGCCTTGCCTTTGTAGTCGGCCAGCGAGACCTTCTTGCCGCTCAGATCCTCGAGCGAGAACGCCGGCGCCGGCTTGCCGATCAGGGGCGAAAGCGACGGCTGCTGATCGTCGCCCGCGGCGGCAACCAGTTCGCCCTGGGCGGCGTTGGCCAGGCGCCGCTCGGCGGCCTGCTTGCGGTACTCCCAGTTCGCCCACCCTGCCCACGCAAACGTGGCCAGAATCAACAAAACAACCCCGATGACAATCGTGTTCCGCTTCAACTCGTTCGACCTCTCCTCTTTGATTGTACGAGCCGGTCGCAGCGTTACAAAATGGCGGTCTTGCCTCGATCCCGCCCAAGCGGAGCTTGGACGGGGCACCCAGGTTGGGAAGAAAAATCCGGTTCACAACCCTGTTACCATCAGAAACCGATGAATCCCAGGGATCGCGAAGGCCCTTCTGATCCGGACTGCCTGCAGCCCGCGGCCCTCACTCCGGCTGAATTGGTCCGCACCGAAGCGGCAGCTCTTTTGGCGCTCGCCCGCCGCCTCGAAGGCCCGATGGCCCCGGACTTCGATCGCGCCGTCGAGTTGATCCTGCGCTGCGGCGAATCGAATGGCCGCGTGGTCGTCACCGGCATGGGCAAAAGCGGCATTGTGGCTCAGAAGATCGCCGCCACCCTCAGTTCCACCGGTTCCCCGGCCCTGTTCCTCCACCCGGCTGAGGCAGTTCATGGCGACCTCGGCGTGCTCATGCCCGGCGACGTGGTCATCGCCCTCTCCGCCAGCGGCGAAACGGAAGAGATCCTCCGCCTGCTGGCCACCCTCAAGCGCAAAGGCGATGCCCTGATCAGTTTCTGCTGCAATCTCTCCTCGACCCTCGCCACGGCCAGCGATGTGGCGCTCGACTGCAGCGTGGAACGCGAGGCCTGCGCACTTAACCTGGCGCCCACCGCCTCGACCACGTCCATGCTGGCCCTGGGCGACGCGCTCGCCATCGCGGTCAGCCTGCGCAAGGGCTTCCGCGCCGAAGATTTCGCCGAATTGCACCCCGGCGGCAAGCTCGGCAAGCAACTGGCCCTGGTGCGCGACCTGATGCACTCCGGCGACAACATCCCCAGCGTCGCGCTCTCCACGCCGATGACCGACGTGATTTACGAAATGTCGTCGAAGAAGCTGGGCATGACCACCGTCCAGGAAGACGGCCGGCTGCGCGGCATCATCAGCGACGGCGACCTGCGCCGGCTGCTCGAGCGCGAAGGCGGCGCCGCCCTCACCCGCTCCGCCGGCGAAGCCATGAATCCCCACCCCAAAACGATTGCATCGAGCGAATTGGCCGCGAGAGCCCTGGCCAGCCTGGAAGAGCGCAAGATCACCTCGCTGGTCGTGGTGGACGCCGAGCAGAGAGTCGAAGGTGTCGTCCACCTGCACGACCTGTGGGGTGTGGAGCTGATTTAGCTGCAGGCGAGAATGGGAGAACGAGTGTCTGCAGGCGGGAACACTGTCACTCCATCTTGATCAGGATTTGAATGATTTCTATCGTGCCCATCACAGCCCGGAATTTTCTGGTCTTCAAAGCTGTTCGCCTTCGGGCGCTTCAGGATAGCCCGTTCGCCTTTGGATCCACCTACGCCCGGGAGTCTGAGTTCACCGATGACGAATGGCTCAGGCGCGCGGAAAACTGGAACGGCGTGAGGGGGGCCGGATTTCTGGCCATGGACGAGAATGGGGCGTGCGGCATTGTGGGCTCATTCCTTGACGAGAGCGATCGAACGCAAGCACGCCTGGTGTCGATGTGGACGGCCCCGACCCATCGCATGCTGGGGGTGGGCGCCCTGCTGGTCAGAGCGGCAGAGAACTGGGCGCGAGGTGCCGGGGCCAACACGATGAGCCTCATGGTGACCTCGACTAATCCCTCCGCGCAATTGTTTTACGAGCGCCTCGGCTTCACCTTTACCGGCTTTCAGGGAGCCATGGCCGAACGATCCCGCGGTGTTCGAACACGAGATGTCCCGCCGCCTTCTCTGATTGGCTCGCGAAAGGCCTGCGCACGGACCCCGACGCGCGTCACCCGTTCCACACCTCTGTGTCCTGCATGACACGGGCGGACGGGCCAATCGATCGACAACCCCATTGTTTTCAGGACTAACCGCCTTGGCATGGCGGTTGCAATCTCCATGGTGCGGGGCGCTTGAGGGTCAGCCGTCAAGTTGCCTTGGATCCCCAATCCCTTGGGCGCCCTGCAACGGAGAGCGACGCGATGGCAAGTTCCTACCAGGTGTGGCAACTGCTCGGGCGGGTCAGAATCCCGGAGGAGGCGGAGGCCTCGAGCGCGCGAACATTTAAGATGGGAGTTGACTCTTCATCGTTTTGCGTCCGGGTTTCGGACGGGAAAGCACGTCAAGCTATTTCTATGCATCGTTGGTCGAAGCTCTTCATTCCCACCCTTCGCGAGGCCCCGGCCGACGCCGAAGTGGCCAGCCACAAGTTCCTGCTCCGCGCCGGCTACATCCGCCAGCTCGGCGCCGGCATTTACAACTACCTCTTCCTCGGCCAGCGCTCGCTCAACAAGATCATCGCCATCGTGCGCGAAGAGATGGACAAGATCGGCCAGGAGTTCTTTCTCCCCGCCATCCTGCCCAAGGAGCCGTGGGTCGAGAGCGGCCGCTGGACCGGCATGGGCGACAACATGTTCCGCCTCAAGGACCGCAAGGGCGCCGAGCTCTGCCTGGGCATGACCCACGAAGAGATCATGACCACCATCGCCCGCAGCGAACTGCGCAGCTACAAGCAGCTGCCGCAGATCTGGTACCAGATCCAGACCAAGTTTCGCGACGAGCCGCGCCCCAAGTCGGGCCTGCTGCGCGTGCGCCAGTTCATCATGAAGGACGCCTACTCCTTCGACATCGATGCCGCCGGCCTCGACAAGAGCTTCGACCTGCACGACGAGGTCTACCGCGCCATCTTCACCCGCTGCGGCCTCAAGTTCGTCGCCGTCGAAGCCGACTCCGGCGCCATGGGCGGCTCGCAGTCGCAGGAGTTCATGGTCTACACCGAAGCCGGCGAGGACCTGATCGCCAGCTGCCCGGTCTGCGGCTACGCGGCCAATCTCGAAAAGGCCATCTCGCGGCTGGAGCCGGTGGCCGAGATGGACGCCACCGGCGACGGCACCCCGGAGCTGGTCTACGCCCGGCTGCGCCGCCATTTCCGACGTGGCCGCCTTCTTCAAAATCTCGCCCGCCTCCGACATCAAGTGCGTCGCCTACATGGCCCTGAAGCGGGGATCGGCCGGAAAAGGGCGCACTCCGGACACCTGGCATGGCGTCGCCACCTTCCTCCGCGGCGACCACCAGGTGAACGAAACCAAGCTGCTGGGCGTGCTCGGAGCGGCCGACCTGCGCACCATGCAGGCGGCGGAACTGGAGCAGTTCTTCAACGGACCGGCCGGCTACCTCGGCCCCGTCGGCCTCAAGCACAACGACCAGCCGCTCGGCGAAGGCCTCACCGTCGTGGTCGACAAGTCCCTCGAAGGCCGCAAGAACCTGGTCTGCGGCGCCAACAAGCTCGACTACCACCTCCGCAACGTGGTTCCGGGCCGCGATTTCACCTGGACCGTCAGCGCCGACATCCGCAGCGTGAACGAAGGCGAGGCCTGCCCCGTCGATAAGAACGGAGAGCCCTGCAGCGGCAAGCTGGTCGTCGGCAAGGCCGTCGAGGTCGGCCACATCTTCAAGCTCGGCTACAAGTACTCCGAATCCATGGGCGCAACCGTGCTCGACCCCAACGGCAAGGAAGTGACGCCGATCATGGGCAGCTACGGCATCGGCATCGAACGCATTCTGACCGCCGCCATCGAGCAGTCGAATGACGCCAACGGCTTCTGGCTGCCGCCCTCGATCGCCCCGTTCACCGTGGTTGTCACCGTGACCAACGTCGAGCGACGCAATGCTCAAGGAAACCGGCGAGAAGCTCGCCGCCGAATTGGAAGCCGCCGGCCTCGACGTCCTGCTCGATGACCGCGACGAGCGCGCCGGCGTCAAATTCAAGGATGCGGACCTGGTCGGCATTCCTTTTCGCATCAATGTAGGTAAGAAAGCGGCGAGCGGCCAGGTAGAACTGGTGACCCGCGCCACCAGCCAGAGCGTCGATGTAGCCCTCGCCGACGTGTCGCGCAAGTTAAAGCCCGCGTGGCCGAAGAGTGATCTGCTCGAGGAAGCGGTCTGAACAAAGCGGTGCCACGTCTGGCTCTCCAGGGCGGGATAGTTCAGCGGCATGATTAACAACCCCATCGTCGATCATCGTCGCACCCGCGTTCAAGCATAGGAGCTAATAGCTAACAGCTGTCTTTATGGCATTAAAAATCAAATTCCGGATGCCCACCCAGCGCGCGAGCTGGGCCTCGCTCGCGTTGCGCATCGGGCTGATCCTGGTCGCCGCCGCGGCCGTCACCGTGTTGACGGTCGGCGGCTACTTCTACGTCAAATACCAGCACATCGTCGACGAGCGGCTCAAGCAGCCGCTGTTCAAGAACACCGCCAAGATTTTCGCCGAGCCGCGCGAAGTGCGCCCCGGCCAGAAGCTCTCCATCCATCTCATCGCCGAAGAACTCCGCCAGGCCAACTACACCCTCGTCGGGACCCAGAAAGACTCCCCGATGGGCACCTACAGCGAGAGCGACGGCGCGATCACCGTCTATCCCGGCCCGCAGTCCTATCATGCGCAGGACAGCGCCACCATCCACGTCAGCAACGGCGTGGTTCAGTCGATCGCCGACGATCACAACCAGGCGCTGGCCAGCTATGAACTCGAGCCGGTCCTGATCACCGGCCTCAGCGAAGACGCCAACCGCACCAAGCGCCGCCTCATCACCTACGACGAGATCCCGCAGAACCTGGTCCAGGCGGTCCTCGCCATCGAAGACCGCCGCTTCTTCGAGCACGGCGGCGTCAATTACTTCCGCCTCATGGAAGCGGTCTTCCGCGACCTGACCACCGGCCAGAAGCAGCAGGGCGGCTCCACCCTCACCATGCAGCTGGCGCGCGGCTTCTTCCTTACTCCCGAAAAGCGCATCAAGCGCAAGATCATCGAAATCGTCATTACCTTTCAGCTGGAGCACCGCTTCACCAAGAAGCAGATCTTCGAGCTGTACGCCAACCAGATCAACCTCGGGCAGCGCGGCAGCTTTGCGATCAACGGCTTCGGCGAGGCCGCGCAGTCCTACTTCGGCAAGGACGTGCGCCAGCTCGATCTCGCCGAGAGCGCCCTGCTGGCGGGCATGATCCAGCGGCCCAATTACTTCTCGCCCTACCGCCATCCGGATCGCGCCATCGAGCGCCGCAACCTGGTGCTCGATTCCATGGTTGAGACCGGCGCCATTACCAAGAACCTGGCGGAACGCGCCCAGGCCGAGCCGCTCCATCTCTCCACCGCCAGTGTCGACGCCAGCGAGGCGCCTTACTTCGTCGACCTCGTGCACGAACAGCTGCTGCAGAAGATCGGCGAGCGCGATTCCAACCTCGAAGGGCTGCGCATCTACACCACGCTCGATCCCGACCTGCAGCGCGTCGCCACCGCGGCGGTCGATTCAACCATTCACGTCGTCGACGAGCAGGTGGAGAAGCTCCACGCCCGCCAAACCGGTGAAAAAGGGCGAGACGCCGCCGCCCCCCACGCCCATCACCTATCCGCAGGTGGCCCTGGTCGCGCTCAACCCGCACACCGGCCAGGTGCTGGCGCTGGTGGGCGGCCGCAGCTATGGCAACAGCCAGGTGAACCACGCCGTCGCGCATCGTCCCACCGGCTCCATCTTCAAGCCCATTCGTCTACGCGGCGGCGTTCCAGACCGCGGTCGAGGGCACTCCCCTGCCCGGGCCAGGAGAAGCTGTTTTCGCCGGTCACCATGCTCAACGATGAGCAAAGCACATACATGGTCGGCGACAAGGAGTACAGCCCCCGCAACGACCACGACAACTATCACGACCAGGTCACCGCGCGGTATGCCCTGCAGTGGTCGCTCAACAACGCCACCATCGGCCTGGCGTCGATGGTGGGATTCGATCGCGTGGCCGCGCTGGCGCCGCGACGCCGGGCGTCAAGAGCGCGCGCGGCACGCCTTCGGTCGCCATCGGTTCCTACGATGCCTCGCCCCTCGACATGGCCGGCGCCTACACCGTGTTTGCCAATGGCGGCGTGCACCTCGATCCCTGGATGCTGGCCAGCGTTCGCACCGCCAACGGCGACGTCATGACCGACTACACGCCCAATGCACGCCAGGTGCTCGATCCGCGCGTCGCCTATCTGACCACCAACTTGATGGAAGACGTGCTCAACGCCGGCACCGGAGGCAGCGTGCGCTCGCTGGGCTTTACCGCTCCCGCCGCCGGCAAGACCGGCTCCAGCCACGATGCCTGGTTCGCGGGCTTCACCAGCAACCTGCTCTGCGTCGTGTGGGTGGGCAACGACGACTACACCGATATCGTCATTGAAGGCGCACCCGCCGCCGGCCCCATCTGGGCCGAGTTCATGAAGAAGGCCGTGCAGTTGCCCCAGTACTCCGACACCAAGCCCTTCACGCCGCCGGACGGTGTGCAACTCGTCGACCTCGACAAGATCACCAACCTGCTTCCCGACAGCGCGTGCCCCACCACCTACACCGCCGCGTTCCTTGACGGCACAGCGCCCACCGACACCTGCAGCCACCCCCCCGATCGCCGCAACCTGTTCCAGAAAATCTTCGGCCTCGGCAACAAGAGCG
>CAWEVD010000013.1:0-201399 GCA_963812485.1 uncultured Acidobacteriota bacterium | reverse complement strand
ATCGATCTTGGTCAGCACCAGGAACACGGGGCAATCGAGCTTGCGCACCAGGCTGAACAGAAATTCGTCTTCGCTGGCCCAGGTTGATCTGGGTCCTCCAGACTTCGTTTTTGAGATTGCGGGGGGACGGTCCTGCGGAGAAACGGAGGTCTCAGCGTCTGCTTCTGAGGCCTGGGAGTTCTCTGGCGCGGGCTTTTCCAAACCTATGCGCCGCGTCGCGTCCGCCAGCACAAGAACCACATCGCGTGTCTCAAGCGCCTCGTACACTTCCTGAAGCATGCGCCGGTCCAGTTGCGATCCCGGCTTGTGGACGCCTGGCGTGTCGACGAAAACGATCTGGGCGGCCGGATGTTTTCCTTTGCGCGCAGGAACTTCAACCACTCCGGCGATGCGGTTGCGCGTGGTTTGCGGCTTGGCGGTGACGATGGCGACCTTTTCGCCGGTCAATGCGTTGAGCAGGGTGCTCTTGCCCACATTGGGCCGCCCCAAGATGGCGACAAATCCCGATCGCATGGGAGTTCTGCGACTTCCCGATACCATAGACGAACTCCGCTCTTTCATCTGATTATGCGCCGCCGTCAGGGCGCAAGTCACAACGCAGCTCGTTCACGACCTACGTGTCTGGAGTGCAGTCGCGGAGAAGCGCGTCGCTTTCCGCCACATCTTCTCGAACTGATAGCGCAGATATCCCGGCAGAGCCTCGAAGATCGTACGCCTCTTGAGCTCTTCATACGATATCTCGCCCACCCCGAATCGAGCGAGGAGGCTGCGCGCCGTAGCGTTGCGTCTAGCGAACCGGACAACGCTGTCGATCAGAGCGGGATTCGCGAACAGACGCTTCTGCAGCGTTACCGATTTCGTAGTTCATGACCGATCTCGGCTTCGCATGCCCGGTCATGGCGGCGAAGAAACTCCGCCGTGACGTTGCCGTTCCTGATGGCATTGAGCGCCGTCTGCCCCGCGTGTTCTCCGCTCACCATCGCATAGTAGATCCCCTCGGCCGTAAATCCGTTTACAAACCCCGCCGCATCGCCCGCCAGCAGGATGCGATCCCGGGAGATGCGCTCCAAGGGCCCTCCAACCGGCAGAACATAAGCATGAAAATTCTCACGCTGCGATTGGCCCGACAGCACATTCGTTGTCTTCAAATGATCGAGAAAGTCGAGGTGCTGGAGATAAGGCTTTTGCGAAACATCCCGCTTGTAATACTCCAGAAAATAGCCCACGCCGACATTGACGTGCGAGGCCTTGGGAAACAGGTATCCGTAGCCGTATCCTCCGCCATATCCGTAATAGACATACATCGTGTCTGAGCTGACGCTCAGGCTCGTGCGCGGACTTTCTTCTGTGCCATCAATTGCGATCTGGTTGTGTCTCCACGGACCGCGCAAGCCGGTTTGAACCGCCACCGTGCTGTTCACCCCGTCAGTGCCGATCACCAGGTCCGCAAAAAATTCCTCATTTGCCGATGAGGTCAAACGAACGCCATCGGCACCCACTTCGACGCGGGAGACAGTCACGTCTTCCCTTACTTCAATGCCCCCGGCTTTACAGTGGTTGAGCAGCGCGTTGTCGAACTCCAGGCGGCGAATCATCGCGTAGAGCGGACCATCGGCGCTGAATTCGACCGCATCGCCCGACGGAGACTCGAAGACCAGCTTGTGCACGAGGTTGGTGGGGACACTCTTCAACACGTGTTCAAGCTTCGCGAATCTCCTGTACGCGCGGCAGCTGATGCCTCCGCCGCACGGCTTGATGCGCGGGAATTGCGCTCGATCGAGGATTGCGACGCGCAGACCGCTACCCATGAGCTGGATTGCAGCCATGGAACCGGCCGGCCCTCCGCCGACGATGAGAACGTCATATTTCATAGGGCTGGTTCAGTGATGAGAGCCATTGACAGAACTAGAGTATATCTACCCCGCCGTTTGCCCGGCAGTTGCGAGTGCCGGGGGGAACACGCGCACGCGGTCCACTCTTCGATCCGTCGAAGCCACGACTTCCATGCGCAAGCCGGCATTCTCGAGCGTCACCACCTCGCCCACAAGAGGAATGCGCCCCTCCAGTTCGCTGACCAGGCCGCCGACCGTTGTGGCTTCGTATCCATTGCCGATATCGAGCGGAGTGTCGAAGAGGCTTCCCAACTGATCGACGGCGAAGCTGCCGGGCACCACCCATGCGCCATTGGGCTCATGTTGGAGGTCCTCGACCGGAGCGTCCTCTTCGTGCTCGTCGCGGATCTCGCCGACAATCTGTTCCAGCAGATCTTCGATCGTCACCAGGCCGGCCACGCCGCCGTACTCGTCGATGACGATGCGCATGTGCTGCTTCTCACGCTGCATCTCGCGCAGCAACTCGTAACCGCGCTTGGTCTCGGGAACAAATACAGCCGGACGCTGGATACTCGCCACGGTGCGCGTGCGCGCCTCTTCATCGGTAATCTGCAGCAGATCGTGGGCGAATGCGATGCCCGTAATGTTGTCGATCGTTCCCTGGAACACGGGCACGCGCGAATAATTCTGCTCCTGCAGCATGGTTAGAAAGTGCTCCAACGTCGTGGAATCGCGCACAACAAACATGCGCGGCCGCGGCGTCATCACTTCGCGCACCAGCTTGTCGCCAAACTCGACCGCGGAACGAACCAGGTCGCGGTCAGTCTCTTCGAGAATGCCTTCTTCCTCTCCCGCTTCGAGGAGCGCTTCGACGTCAACAGCCGCTTCCTCCTCGGGAGTTGCAGGCTCCTCCGTCAGCGTCACCACCGAGAAGAAGAATCGGATCACGACCGTAATCGGCGTCATCGACCACAGCAGCAGCCGGATCGGCCACAGCAAACGGACCGCCCAGCGCCCCCGGGTGCGCTCGAACAGCAGCCAGGGGAGGACCTGGTTGCAGAAGACCACCACGAGCACTACGCCGAGCACGGCCTGCGCGATCTCACCGTAGGTCGGCCGGCCCATATGGGGACCCCGATCGAACAGGACAGCTCCGAATTCCAGCGCGATGACGCCGAGGGCCACCTGTTGCAGCACCGCGGCGGAGATAGCGGCGTGCTCCCGCGTCAGTCCGAGGTGCGGCTCGATCTTCTCTTCCCACGCGTCCAGATTCTCCTGCACCTCGCGGGAGAGGATCTTGCCGAACTCGGCATAGACGCGACTGATGTACGCGGCCAGCGTCTCAACGAGAGCCACCAGAGCCACAAGGAAAATGGCCAGCCAGCTCATCGTGTCACTCCTGCTTTGGTGCGTTCGATCAAGCCCTGGGGCAGTCCCAACCGCCCGCGTAGCAGGCGCTCGCGCCGCGCCATCTGGCCATCGTCTGCCTCGTGATCGAATCCAGCCAGATGCAACAGCCCGTGGAGGATCAACACCTTGATTTCGACGGCAAGCGCATGTCCCTGCTCGCGCGCCTGGCGAAGCGCCGTCGGCACGCTGATGGCGAGATCGCCGGCCACTTCCCCGCCCGCTAATTTCGGGGCGGGAAACGACAGCACGTCGGTAGCTTTATTCATGCGGCGGAATTGACGATTGAGGCGGCGAATTGCCGGGTCGGTGGTCAGCAGCACTGAAACCTCGCCGCGAAGCCGCACCGCCGCTTGTGCTTCGCGGAGAAAGCGGTTGAGCGTCCGCGCCGAGGGCAGACGGCGATCACGGTCAGTCATTGGGGGATCAGCCGAAGACGTCCTCTTCGTCTGGAGGGCGAAGCTGGGAGGGTCTGAGTCCAAATCTGGGTCAACGAGAATCATCGTGCGGGAGGCTTCGCCGCGGCGAAGCCCCCGTTCACTTCGATTTTACGCGAACCGGGCCTTACTGCGGCTTGGCCGGGTGCATCGCCGGCCCGGCGGCCGCGGTTCCCGCGTCTGCGCCTGTCACTCCCATGCCTTCGCCGATCCCTAGCGGCAGTTCCTGCTGCTGCGGCTTGGCCGACTCGTAGGCGCGCACGATGCGCTGGACCAAGGCGTGGCGAACTACGTCGGAATCCTCGAAATGGCAGAAGCGAATGCCCTCCACCCCTTCGAGCACGTTGATCGCATCGATCAAGCCCGATTTGCGCGGATTGGGCAGGTCGATCTGCGTAATGTCGCCCGTAATCACCGCCCTGGAGTTGTTCCCCATGCGGGTCAGGAACATCTTCATCTGCTCGATGGTCGTGTTCTGCGCCTCGTCCATGATGATGAACGCGTCACTGAGGGTGCGGCCGCGCATAAAGGCCAACGGCGCCACTTCGATGACATTCTTTTCCAGCATCTTGTCCACCTTGTCGGCGTCGAGCAGGTCGTAAAGCGCGTCGTAAAGCGGGCGAAGATAGGGATCCACTTTTTCCTGCAGCGACCCGGGCAGAAAGCCCAGTTTTTCGCCGGCTTCGACTGCGGGGCGAACCAGCACGATGCGGTTCACCTTCTTCGCATTCATGGCCGAAACGGCCATGGCCACGGCCAGATAGGTCTTGCCGGTACCCGCCGGACCGACGCCAAACACCATGTCGTTCTGTTCGATCGCCTCAACGTACTTGCGCTGATTGATGGAGCGCGGCTGCACGCAACGCTTGATGCCGGCCGAGCGCTGCTTGCCCGAGTCCACCAGGGACCGCAGCGTGGTGGCGGGATCGGCCACAACGAGGCGGAGCATCCCGTTCAGTTCTCCATTGTGGGGATTCACGCCCTGGCGGCGCAAAGCCTCGAAATCCTGAAAAACGCGCTGGACGCGGGCCACGCTGTCTTCCGGCCCCTCTACGTGCACGGCATCCGAGCGAAGATCGATCCGAACACCGAGTGAGTCTTCCATCAACCTGAGGTTTTCATCGCGGGTCCCGAACAGGGGCTCAAGGTTTGGCGTGATCTCCAGAGCGATCTTCAATGTTTTCAATATCCTCCCATGCGAGCGACTGACGTTGAAATTGCGATGGCCCCTGCCACTCTTTCCTGCTCATCGGCAGAAAATGGCGGGAAAACAACTCCTGATAAATTGGATGCGATCATCGGGCGGACGGCGCATCGCTGCGCTCCCCTCTGATGAGTAAGGCGTAATTTCGATTGAATTGGGGTCCAGGAAAACCAAGGCAAACCTGAGCAGTTGCTCAGAAGTGCCTCAGGAACCGACGGGTTGGCGTGAGCGACCAAATGCGGTATCTGGGGTGAGAGTAGCGCCGCCGGTTAGCGCCGTCAATGCGCCAAGTCAAAGATTTTCGTGAAAATATGACTCGGAAGATACCCTCTGGGGCCTTGCGCATTCCGGCTCGCGGGGGCCACTTCCGGCTGAGATGATTCACGCTGAGGCCCAACCTTCCGCACGGCTTTATTCTGCGCCGGCCTGATCCGCGAGAGCCTCTACCCCCTTCGCATTGACCACCCGCCGGCTTTCCCGTAAACTAAGAAATTGCGAGGGATGCGGCCGTGTTTGCATTCCGGCTTATTGATCCCAAAGACATTAAGGAACAACACGAATGGCAAATCACGTATCGTCGCTGAAGCGCGCCCGTCAGACTGAAACCCGCACCGCGGTGAACCGCGCCAACCGCAGCCGTGTGCGCGGCAGCCTTCGCCTGCTTCGCGAGGCGCTGGCCAAGGGTGATGTGAAGGCCGCCCAGGCGCAGTTCCGCGAGACCGTCTCCACTCTCGACAAGAGCGTCCAGAAGGGCGTTCTCCACTCCAACACCGTTTCCCGCTACAAGAGCCGCCTCAATGCGCGGCTGAAGGCCCTGGCGACCGCCAAGGCATAGCAGCCTTCATCTGCCAAGATCCTGAACGGCCAGGGGCGACCTTGGCCGTTTGTGTTTTCTTGCGATCGGGTGGGTTGAATCGCACGTCGCAGTCAAGACCTCCTGAGGCTTCAGCCGCCCAGTCCAGCCTCCCAGTTGAAGAGCGACTGCCATGCAGGCGTTGCGCAACTCGTCCGCGAGAGTGCGATCGGCAATCGTGCGAGCGACGATCATGCCGCCGATCGAGAGGGCGGCGATGGCTTGTGCGGTGTTGCGGCGGCGTCGGCCGTTTTGGGCCATGCTCCGTTCGAGAACGCTCACCATTGCCTTGAACACGGTCTCGAAGGCGCGCCTCGCACTGATGCCACTGCGACCAACGTCCGTTGGAAGTGCGACCATGGGGCATGAGTTTTCCACGTCCTCGAAATGCTGGCGCGACAGATAGGCTCGGACGACTTGCGCGCCTACATCGGTGGATGACAAGTCGACGTGCACGCCCTCCCAGCAATTTTTCCACTCCGGGTCGGTGAAGAAGCATCCCAGCACCTCGGCATACAGGTCACTTTTGCTCTTGAAATAGCTGTAGAAGCCGCCATGAGTGAGACCGGCGCCGGCCATGATCTGGTTGAGCGAGACATTTTCAAAGCCATGGCGATTGAAAAGCTTCCGCGCGCTGTCGACGATCTTTTTCTTGACGGCCGTGCGATGACCAGCAGGATAAGGCATGATTTCTCCTTCGTTGCTCCGGAATTTCAGTATGCCCCCGAGGGAGTTTGGCAGCCCGGCAAAATATGTTCTTGAACATATTTCCGCCCCCTGTTCTTCTCGGAGGGGAATCAATTCGTTAACCGAAAGTGGGAGGGCACCATGGGCGATGGAACGAGTGAGGCCATGCTGGTAAGGCGGCTCACCAGGCGGGGGGCGATCACCGCGGTTGTGATGGGATGGGGTGGACTGGCCTTGAGATCTATTGTGGCTAGTGCCGAATCTGTTGATGAAATCTCCCACACGGCGGAGGCCATTCACCAGGAGAATACTTTCAAAGCCAGCCGGAAACGGGTTTACGAGGCGCTTACGGATACGGGGCAATTCGACAAGGTGATCGAAATCAGCGGGGCGAAGAAGTCCACGGCGCTGGGCACGAGGCCCACTCAAATAAGCGGTGAGGTGGGAGGCGCCTTCGTCATTTTTGGCGGACACATTATCGGCCGGCAGATCGACCTGTTGCCGAACCAACGAATCATCCAGGCCTGGCGCGTGGTCGACTGGGAGCCGGGAGTTTACTCCATCGCTCGATTTGAGTTGAAAGAGCAGGGAGACGGAACCAGAATCGTGTTCGACCACACCGGCTTTCCCAAAGGACTGGGTTCGCACCTGGCGGAGGGGTGGAGACTCCACTACTGGGAACCGCTCGCGAAGTTTCTAGCTTGAAGTCGCGATCCAGTTACAGGCGCTCGAAGATCCCCGCGGCCCCCATGCCGCCGCCCACGCACATGGTCACCATCCCGTAGCGCACCTGGCGGCGTTTCATTTCCTGGAGTAGTGTCGCGGTGAGTTTGGCCCCGGTGCAACCCAGCGGATGCCCCAGGGCAATGGCCCCGCCGTTGACGTTCACCTTGTCGGGATCGAGGCCGAGCGCGCGGATCACCGCCAGCGCCTGGGCACGCGAACGCTTCGTTCAACTCGATAAGCCCAATGTCATCGAGCGTGAGCCCGGCCATCTTCAGCGCTTTGGGAATGGCGTGGATGGGGCCGATGCCCATCTCCTCCGGCAGGCACCCTGTGGCGGTGTAGGCCACGAGGCGCGCCAGCGGCTGGAGTCCGAGTTCTTGGGCCCGCCCGGCCTCCATCAGAACCGCCGCGGCGGCTCCGTCGGAGGTCTGCGAGGCATTGCCCGCCGTGACGGTGCCCTGCGCGTGAAAGGCCGGCTTGAGCCTGGCCAGGGCCTCCGCCGAAGTGTCAGCGCGCGGCCCCTCGTCGGCGCCAAAAACCGTTTCCGCCACGTGAGGTTTGCCGGCCTTTGGGCCGGGGGTGGCGGTGGTCACCGTCACCGGACCAGTTCGTCATCAAAGCGCCCGGCGGCCTGGGCAGCCAACGCCTTCTGATGGCTGCCGAGCGCGAAGGCGTCCTGGTCTTCGCGCGAGACGTTGTAATGGCGGGCCACTCGCTCCGCGGTCAGGCCCATGGTCAGCAGCGACGCAGGATAATTCTCGGCCAGCCATGGATTGGGGCTGGGTTTCGAGCCGCCCATGGGAATCATGCTCATCGACTCCGCGCCGCCGGCGACAACCACCCGGTCGGTGCCGGTGCGAATGCGCATGTCGGCCTGGGCAATGGCTTCCAGACCCGAGGCGCAGAGCCGGTTCACCGTGACACCCGGAACCCCGACCGGAAACCCGGCCCGCAGCGCGGCGAACCGCGCCATGTTGAAACCGGCTTCGCCCTCCGGCTGCGCGCAGCCCAGGATCACGTCGTCGATTTCGGCTTTGTCCAGGTCAGGGACCCTGTCCAAAGCCCCGCCCAACGCAGTTGCGGCAAGGTCGTCGGGGCGGGTGGTGGCGAGAGCGCCCTTGGGCGCGCGGCCCACCGGCGTGCGAACGGCGCTGACAATGACGGCTTCGGGCATCGGGAATACTCCTGCTGCGTTCTGGCTTTGGATGTCTGGGACCACGTCGCAGGTTCCATTCTCGCACTGGCTCATTCTTAGTTGTCCGGAGCGCGCGAGCTGGCAAATCTGGAGAACTCCCATCGCAGCGTGGTCGGCCGACGCTCTAGTCCTTCGTCTCCACCACTGTCCATGCGTGTTGAATATAAATGCGATAAACCGTGCCATGATCCACAACGGAATCGGCCACGGCGTCGTGATCGAGCGGCGGAGGCTTGCGCTGCATGGTGCTTTGCGCCTGGTGCACGGCTTCCGGCGAGGCTGGATCGATGGCCCAGTTGAATCCCAGTACCCCGGTGGAATCGTGGCGCTGCAGGCGTTTCGTCTCCGGCGCAGAGGATAAGACGATCGGCCGTCCCGAAGCGCTGCCGAAGAAAACCAGCAGCGAAACCGTCCCCTGAGCCGAACACAACACCGCCCAATCGGACGATCCGGAGCGTTCCAGGCTGGCATGAATGACATTTTCCGGGTGATGTGCGGCGTAGGTTTGCGGGACCAGGCAATCGCGCTGACTGAGGAGATCCGCAACGCCCGAAGGCAAATCCGGGAACGAACTGACGGGCAGCCTCCGGATCAGGTAAGCGGATCTCTGGCCATCGACGACCACCTGGCCGGATTCGACCAGTCGCTGCGTATCCGCATCGGGCTGCTGAATTGGTATCGCGAGGCTGGGCCACAACAGGCCGCACAGCGCAAATCCCGTTCTGAGCCAGCCATGCAGCATCGCGTACTCTGCGGGCAATGCATGAACTGCATCGACTCGCGCACTCCCCGCAGTTCATCCTACGCGCCTGCGCTTAATTCCGCAGTGGCTTGCCCGTCTTGAGCGTGAACGCGATCCGCTCCTGGGTCTTGCGCTCGCCGCAAAGAGAAAGGAAAGCCTCGCGTTCGAGGTCCAGCAGGTACTGCTCGCTCACCAGGGATCCGGCCGTCACCCGGCCTCCGGCCAGGATGTAGGCCACCCAGCGCGCCACCTTCTGGTCGTGCTCGGAGGCGTAACCCGCTTCTCCCATGAGGAAGATGCCGGTTTCGAGCGCCCCTAATGCCGCCAGGCCCGGGACGGGAATCTGGGTACGAGGCTGCGGAGCGGCGTACCCCGCCTCGGCCAGCGCCGCAGCCTGGGCTTTGGCGTCCAGCAGCAGCCGTTCGCGGTTGAGGGTGATGCGGTCGGAAGGAGCCACGAGGCCGAGGGCGCGCGCCTCGACGGCCGACGTGGCGACCTTGGCCATGGCAATGGTTTCGAGCGTGCGCCGAAGCGCGGCCAGCATCTCCGCCGACTGGGCAAAGCGCGAAGGAGGGTCTTTGGGGTCTGGCGGCGGCAACCGCGGCGGCCGCATCCACGGCGCGCAACAGCATTTCCTTGGTTCCGCCACCGCCGGGGATCAGGCCGACGCCGGCCTCGACCAAACCGATGTAGGTTTCGGCGTAAGGCTGGCGGCGCGTGGCGTGCAGACAGATTTCAGCGCCGCCGCCGAGGGTCATGCCGAAGGGCGCCACGACCACTGGGCGCGGGCAGAACTTGATGGCCGCCGTCATCTGCTGAAAAGCGCGAATGGCCGCGGCGATTTCGTCCCACTCGCCCTCCTGGGCCGACAGCAGAAGTTGCAGAAGGTTGGCGCCGACACTGAAGTTGTCACGGTCGCCGGAGATAACGAAACCGGCGAAATCGCGCACCGCGTCGGAGCCGGGCTGCAAAACCGACGAGATCACCGAGACCACGTCGCCGCCGATGGCGTTCTTGAGCGAATGCAGTTCGATGCAGCCGATGCCATCGCCGAGATCGACGAGCGAAGCGCCGGAGTTGCCGCGGACGACGCCGTTGGAGCGGCGGAAATCCGCAACCCGGGCGTGGCCGGGAACCTGCGGCAGCGGCTCCATTTGCCCGGTGAGCGGCTGAAAACATTCCCGCCCGGCGTCGGAATCCGAGGCATACCAGGAGTCCCGCCCGGCGGCGAGCAGAGCCTCCGCGTTGGGGCTGACGGGAATCGAAAGGCTCTTCATCCGCGAAATCGTTTCGCTCACTCCGACCGCATCCCACATCTCGAACGGGCCCATCTCCCAGTTGAAGCCGGCGCGCGTGGCGCGATCGATGGAGGGAACATCGTTGGCGGCTTCGCCGATGCGATCCGCGGAGAAGTTCCACAGCGTGGAGAGGAGCGGCCACAGAAACCTGGCGCTCTTGTCTTTTGCCGGGTCGTTGGCCAGCAGCAGTTTCAGCCGTTCCTTCAGCGTGGGCGCATTTTTCGCCATGTCCAGCGAGGGCAAAGCCGCTTTGGCGAGGGGACGATACTCGAATGTCTTGACGTCGAGAACGAAGCGCTCCTCCTTGCCGGCCGCGCCGCGTATCTTTTTGTAAAAGCCCTGTCCGGTTTTGTCTCCGAGCCATCCGCGTTTCACGATCTCCTGGAGCACGGCGGAGAAGCTGCCCTGGGCCGCGCCCTGGGGGAAGTTGGCGGCTACGTGGGCCAGGACATCGATGCCCACCATGTCGGCCAGGCGGAACGTGCCAGTGCGGGGCCACCCGATGGCCGGCCCGGTCAACGCGTCGGCCTCTTCGATGGTGAGGCCCTGGTCCAGCATCAGCGTCGCGGCCGTGAAGGTGACGGCTACGCCGATCCGGTTGGCGATGAAGTTGGGCGTGTCGTTGGCGAACACGACTTGCTTGCCGAGTTGGCGGTCGGCGAAGGCGGCAAAGGCGGCCACGACTGCCGGATCGCTCCCGGGCGCCGGAATGATCTCCAGCAGTTTCATGTAGCGCGGCGGATTGAAAAAGTGGGCGCCGAAGAATCGTTTCTGAATGGCGCCGGAAGCTTGTCCGAACCCCGCGGCAATCTGCTTTACCGGCAGGCCGGAGGTGTTGGTTGTGAGCACGGCCCGGGGCGCGAGGTGGGGCACAACGCGTTCGAGCAGCGCCCGCTTGATTTCGAGATTCTCGGCCACCGCTTCGATCACCCAATCGCATTGGCCCAGCTTGGCCAGGTCGTCTTCGAAGTTGCCGGGCGTGATGAGGGCGGCAAGGCCCGGCTCATAGAACGCGGCGGGCTTGGACTTGCCCAATGCGTCGAGTGCCTTCATGGCCAGCTTATTGCGCTGCGCGCCCGCTCCGTCGGGGACGAGATCGAGCAGGAATGAAGGAATCCCCGCATTGGCGAGGTGCGCGGCGATGCGCGAGCCCATGGTGCCGGCGCCGAGCACGGCGGCGCGGCGTACCAGAAATGGCTGAGTGGAGGTTTCCTGCGCGGCGACCGGAGCCGGGGCGGCAATGCTCATGCGCGTCTCCCTGCGCGGCTGCGGAGTTGCGCCCGCCGCGCGAAGTGTCCCGAGCATACGGAACGGCGCGAGGGCGGGTCAAGAAACCGGGCTGGTTTTCGTGGTCTCTCACCGTTTCCGCAGAACACCACCCCGCGAACGCAGACCTGTCCACGGCGTCCCCGCGGAGCGGAAAGGATGAGGCACG
The DNA here is from genome assembly GCA_963812485.1 of uncultured Acidobacteriota bacterium. Classification (GTDB taxonomy): domain Bacteria; phylum Acidobacteriota; class Terriglobia; order Terriglobales; family Acidobacteriaceae; genus Telmatobacter. Next base: position 189,583 of record CAWEVD010000013.1, on the reverse strand, counting down.
GCAAGTTCACACTGTCAGGGTTCGCGCTTTAGCCGGTACAAGACGTGGCGGCGCAGGGGATGGCCGGCGGGCATCATGGGATGATCGAAGTCTTCGGCCGGGATCGTGGGTCATGCCCAGCTTCTCCATCACACGGCGGGAGCGCAGGTTGGCCGGCACGGTGAGCGATACGAGTTCATCGAGGTGCAGCACGTCGAACGCGTGGCGCACCACGGCTCGCGCGCCCTCCGTGGCCAGTCCTTTGCCCCAGTGGGCCGCGTCGAGCCGCCAGCCGATCTCGACGCAGGGCATGAAGGGCGCCTCAAAGCGGGGCACGGCCAGGCCGATGAACCCGATGAAGTCGCCTGTTTCGCGCAGTTCGGCGGCCCACAGCCCGAACCCGTGCTGTTCAAAGTGCGACTCGATGCGATCAAACATGGCGCTGCTTTCGTCCGCCGAGAGCGGAGCCGGGAAAAACTCCATGACCACCGGATCACGATTGATGCGGGCAAACGGCTCGCGGTCCGAGTCGCGCCAGCCGCGGAGAAGCAATCGATCGGTCTGGATGTCGGTCACGCCTGCCATCGTAGAGGAACAGAGCGACCGGGCAAACCCCGGCGCGCGGGGTGCACTATTTTTTGACCTCCGCGGTGGTAGTGGCCGCCGGAGCAGGCTTGAGGTACTTGTCCCACCACGCCAGCCAGCGTTCATAGCGGTCGCGGATGAAGCTGGGGCGCGTGAAGCCATGGAACTGGCCGGGATAGACGACCAGTTCTGTCGGCACTCCCAGCGATTTGAGCGCCTGGTACATCTGCTCGCCGCCGAGGATGGGCACATTCATGTCGGATGTGCCGCCCATGAACAACGTCGGGGTGTGAATGCGCTTGTCGGCTTCAAGGAAGGGATAACTCAGCTTGAGATAGAGCTGGGCGTTCTTCCACGGAGGCCCGAGTTCGTTGTCGTATTGCAGGATGTACTGGTCGGTGCCGTAGAACGAAAGCGGCGCGGCCACGCCGGCTCCGCTGATGGCGGCCTTGAAGCGCGGATCGCTGGCAATGGTGTAGTCGGTGAGGATGCCGCCGTAGCTCCAGCCGGTAACAGCGAGCCGGTTGGGATCGGCGACGCCCATGGCGACCGCCTTGTCGACGCCGGCCAGCAGATCGATCACTTCCTTGTTGCCCCAGTCGGCGGCGATGGCCTTGGCGTAGTCCTGTCCCCGGCCGGAACTGCCGCGGTAGTTGACGTTGAGTTCGGCGTACCCGTGGGCGGCAACGAACTGGCGCAGGAAGTCGAAGCTGTGGGCGTCCTGTCCGTTGGGGCCGCCATGGATGAACAAGATCATGGGAACGGGCGAACCCGGCTTCCAGTCGGCGGGCTTGGTCAGCAGGCCGTGGACTTCGGCGCCATCCTTGCTCTGGAACTCGATGCCTTCGGTGGGCACGAGGTTCAACTCCGCCATCAGAGCATCGTTGTGGGTGGTGAGCTTGCGCAGTGCGCCATTTTCGAGCGCGTAGATCTCGCCCATCGCGGTGTCGTTGGTGTAGAGCACCGCGGTGTGCCCGGCAGCCGCATCCCAGGATGCGACAGTGCCCGGCTCGGTCAACACCCGGCGCGCACCGTTTCCGGCCAGTTCCACCTCGGCCGGATACTCGTTGCGATCGTCGCTGACGAGATACGAGAGATGACCATCGGGCGAGTAAGACGGCTGGCTGACCGAGCGGTCCAGCGTCGCGGCAGGATAACTCACCTTTCCATCCAGCGTAACCACGGCCGGCTTGGCCTGCGAGTATTCGAGCAGCTTCAGTTCCGCGTCCTCTGTGAACGCGATGGATTTCGAGTCGGGAGACCAGGCCAGGCGCCCACCGTCAGGACCGTTCCAGTTAGTGAGCTTGCGCGGGGCGGATCCGGGCTTCGCGGCCACAACGAATACATCGGTATTGTTGGAGCGGTCGGGATCGGTGTCCTGGTTACTGACGAAGCCGATCCAGGCGCCGTCGGGCGACCATGCGGCGTTTTCCTCGTTGACGTTCTTGGCGGTGGTGAGTTTCTCCGGCTTCTTCGTGCCCAGGTCGTAGAGATACAGCGCGTCCCATGCGTCGTCGCGCAGATAACCCTGGATGTCCTGCTTGAAATGGTAGCGATCGATCACGATCGGCTTGGGCGGCGCGGGAGGCTTGCCTTCTTCAGCGTCGGGCTCGGCCTTGGGATGCAGAGAGAGGAGCAGCTTTTGGGAATCGGGCGACCAGATATAGCTTTCGATCTCCTGGTCGGTGATGGCCGTGAGTTGCTGCGGTTCGCCGCCACGCCGGTCCATGACCCAGACCTGCGAGCCCTTGGCCGGCCCGGGTCGCGAAGACAGAAAGCTGATGTACTTGCCGTCGGGGCTGAATTTCGGAGCCGAGGCCCCTTCCTTGCCATAGGTGAGTTGGAGATGGACTGAGCCGTCCCAGTTCACCATCCAGAGATGGGTCTGATTCTTGTCTTCTTTCGTATCGACCTGGGTAGCGGTGTAGGCGATCCACTGGCCGTCGGGCGAAACCACCGGAGGGCCGACGCGCACGATGCGAGCCAGATCATCCAGGGTGATGGCCCGTTTTTTGGGGGCGTCCGCCGCGCAGGCGGACCCGAGGACGGAGCACAGAAAGACGGCGCAAAGGAAAGGCTTGAACGTTTCACGCGGCATGGGCCGAGATTAACATTGCGGACTCGGCGGGTGGTGCAGATTTTGGGACTTCCGGATCAGCGCAGGTGGGTGCGCACCTCGGGCCGGATGAGATAGAGAAAGATCACGAGATTCAGCAAACCCTGGGCCAGCGATGGAAGATCGCGCCCGGCTGAGAATCTCCACAGAAATAGACCGAAGAGAAGAACGACAGCGGACAGGGTGAGTGTCCAGGCCCAGCGAAAGAGCAGCAGCAAACCCAGACCCGCGGCGATGAACACGGCCGCGAAAATCAGGTAGATGGGCCGGATGTATCCTCCGGCGACACCCAGGATGTCAACCCCGGAAAGCACCAGCATGTAGAGAGCGATCACAGCGAGGCCGGGCAGGGGAAGTAGTTCGCGCCGGACCGGTGGAGCGGCGGGATCAGGGGCTTCCGGGTTCACTTCGGGCGCTAATTGCTGTCCGGGGTCTTGCTCACTCTCGCCGCTCATAGCGTATGCAGATACGCCAGCAGATCGTTGAGCTGATCGTCGCTCAGCGGAGTGGCGGGCATCATGTTGCGTCCGCGGATGATCACGCTTGTGAGGCGCTCATCGGTGGGCGGGGCGCCCGACGGCATGGCTTTGACCTTGGTGATGGCCTGCAGGCCCGGCCCGTGGAGCGAATGCGTATTGGTGGGGTAATGGCACCTGGCGCAGGCGTCGTGGAATACCTGCGCGCCGCGCGCCTCCTGCTGGGTCCACTCCGACTCGGGCTTGGAGGGTGGTAGCGAACGGCAGCCGGCAAAGGCCAGAGCAAAGCCAACCGAAGCGGCTGCGACGGAGAGAATAGCTCGAAACGTACGGATGCGCATCTGTCCTCTGATGATACTAGGGCCGGGCGGCGTTTTCGATGGCTTCTGGGCTGGGTGCATGGACTCGGGTTTAGTCTGCCGCAATGGCTTCGCAGATCCGGTCGATCGCCTGAATCTCGACCTTGCTGCCGGGGCGATGGCCGTTGACCATGATCGAGAACGCGACTGTCTTGCCACTCGCGGTGGTTATGTAACCGGAGAGCGCATCGCTCTCGTTGTGTGTCCCGGTCTTGGCCCACATGCGGCCTTTGAGGGGCGAATTCTTGAAGCGCCCGGAGAGCGTTCCATCGACGCCCGCGACGGGCAGCGAATTCCGCCAGGCCTCTCCCCATGGCTGGCGCGTCACGTAGACCAGCAATTTTGTAAGAGAGCGCGGAGCGACGCGGTCATCCATGCTCATGCCCGAGCCGTCGTAGAGAAAGAAATCATTATCATCCACGCCGATGCCGGTGATGAACTGGCGCACCACGCGGGCTCCCTCGGCAAAGCTGCCGTCTGTGCCGTGAACTTTCCCGAGCAGGCGAAGAAGCAATTCGGCGTGCAGATTCTGGCTCAGTTTGTTGGTCATGGTAATGTCCTCGGCCACTGGAACCGAAACGCGCGTGGCCAGGATCTTGCGGCCTTCGAGCGGCGCCGCGATGGTGTCGAGGCCGGCACGGGTGGGCGCGGGTTTGATAGGCATGGCGCGCTCGGCGGCGAAGGGCCCGGTTTCGATGGAATAGCGGTGTGCCGAGGTGGCGGAACCCGCTACTGTGATGCCGCGGCCGCGCAGAGCTTCCTTGAACGCGGCGGCGGTAAACGCCGCGGGATCGTCGACGGCAAGCCCCTCATGAAAGCCCTGGGCGGCGATGGTGCCATAGGCGCGAACCATCATGTTGCCGGGGCTGCGGTCGAGGCCGGGGTGTGGAGTTTCGCCCGGCGCCGCCAGCGTGACGGTGTTGTCAAGCGTGTAGTACTCGACGTTGGGAGACCATTCGGCCACCGTCGCGCTGGGCGAGGCGGGATCAGGCGCAAGCCTCAACTCGACAATGTTGTCGTTGAACGAGAGCGCCGAAACAGGCGCGCCATACGGCCACTGCAGGTCGTCCCATCCCCAGGACGTGCCGAAAGGCTCGTGAAGAAAATAGCTGTCGTCCCCCACCACGCTGCCCTCGACATTGCGCACACCTGACTCCTCTACTTGCTGGGCGAGCCGTTGCAGAACTTCCATGGGGTTGGGTCCGGCCGGGGGCGGTGTGCCCGTAGTCGGGCCGGCAGGTGGAGGCGTGCCCGGAGGAGGAGGAGGCGCGGGCGGCTGGTAGGGATAGTGGCGGATGCTCAGGGTCGGATCGCCGGCACCCAGCAGGAGGAGATCGCCATGTAGAGTGCCGTTGGTATCGATGGTGCCGCCGGCCACGATGTTGGTCGTCCAGGTAAGCGTTTCAACGGGAAGCAGGGCGTAAGCCGCAGCGGTTGTGAACAGCTTGACGTTCGAGGCGGGCACGAACAGGCGGCCTTCGTTCAGGCCGTAGAGTTGCTGGCCGTCCGGGGTGACGACGCTGATGCCGAATTGGGCGTGGCTCACAGCGGGGTCGGCGAGAATGGCGTTGATGCGATCGGCAAGCGGGGTATGCGGCCCCGCGGGCCGGGCCGATTTTGTCTGTGATTCCAGGCCAGAACAAGGGATCAAAACACACAATAACCAAAGCGCCAAGCGACGGCGAGAAGGGATCATGCTCCGGAGTTTAGCAGGCCCCTCAATCGAAGGACTTCCCAGCAGCAATCGCCAAGCGGCTTAGAATCGAGTCACGCGCGAAAGGGAACGCGGGGCCTGATGAAATCTCCGAGTGCGCACAAATATCGCGTGGCATTTGCGGACCCGCACGCTTGAGCTTGGTGCGAGGACGCTGGTGATGGGCGTGGTGAACATTACGCCCGACTCCTTCAGCGACGGCGGCTCTTTCCTTGCCCCGGAGGTAGCCGTGGCCCGTTGCATGCAATGCCTCGAAGACGGAGCCGATCTTCTCGACCTGGGCGCGGAGAGCACACGGCCGGGTTCGCGCGCCGGAGGCACGGAGGGCTCGGCCGATGCGCCGGCGGTGAGTGCCGAAGAAGAGCAGGCGCGACTGCTTCCCGTGATTGAAGGCATTCTGAAGGAGAAGCCCGACGCGGTTGTCTCGGTCGACACATACAAGGCAGCGACGGCGCGCGCGGCGATGGCGGCCGGGGCCGAAATCATCAACGACGTAAGCGGCTTCACATGGGATCCGGAAATGCCGACCGCCTGCGCAGACATCGAGGCTGGCGTGGTGCTGACGCATACGCGCGGACGGCCTGAGGAATGGCGTACGCAGCCGCAGTTGGCTCCGGAAGCTGTTCTGAACCTGGTGCGCGACGGGCTTGCCTCGAGCCTTGCCGTCGCCGTGGCCGCCGGCGTTCGGCCGCAATCGATCGTCGTCGATCCCGGCTACGGTTTCGGCAAACGCTTTGGCGAGAATTACGCCCTGCTGGCGCGGCAGGATCAACTGCTATCGCTGGGTCGTCCTCTGCTTGCCGGGATCTCGCGCAAATCGTTCCTCGGACATACACTGGCCCCACTCTATGGGGGATCGCCGGCTCCCGTGGGTGCGCGCGAAACGGCGAGCATCGCGGCCACGGTGGCGGCCATCCTGCATGGCGCTTCCATCGTGCGCGTGCACACCGTCAGGCCCGCGGTGGAGGCGGCGCGCATTGCCGATGCCGTGCTGGCGGCAGGTTGACGCGCTGGACTTTTCCGCCACGCCGGGTCCCGAATGCGATAGGATGCGGCCAAGGCAATCGGTTCGATCAAGCCGGCATTCTTCCCTTCTCAGCTTTGATTTCACGCGCAGTTTTTTGCGCTTTCAGGAGGCCTCTTGAAGCAATTCCATGAAAGGCTGCCCCACGCTGGGCGGTCGGTACTTCGCCTGTTCCTCATCTGTGCAACGACGGGCGCAGCATTGAACGCTCAGCAGGCGGCGGCCCCGCCTTCGGACCTGGTTATCCGTAACGCGACGGTGATGACGGCCAGCCACGGCACCATCGAACACGGGGCAGTCTGGGTGCATGCGGGCAAGATCGCTGGCGTCGGCGAAACGGTGAATGCGCCGGCATCGGCCGTGGTGGTGGACGCTGCGGGCGAGTGGCTCACGCCGGGCATCATCGATCCCCACTCGCACTCGGCGCTTGACAGCGACGTAAACGAGGCGACCAGCCCGGTGACCCCGTCGATGCACATGATCGACGCGTTCGACAATCGCAGCGCCGACCTGTATCGCGCGCTGGCCGGCGGCGTGACTACGGAACTGCTGCTGCACGGCTCGGCCAACATGATCGGCGGCCAGGCGGTGGTGATCAAAAACAAGTTCGGATTGGACCGCGACGCGATGCTGTTTCCCAACGCTCCGGGATCGATCAAGTTCGCCTCCGGCGAGAATCCCAAGCGCGTCTACGGCAGCCGCGATCAGCTGCCATCGACGCGCATGGGCAATTTCGAAGTGATGCGCATGGCCTTTGAAGATGCCAAGCACTACATGGCCGAGTGGGATGCCTACAACGCGAAGGCGGCCAAGAACGACAAGGATGCGGTCGCGCCCAAGCGCGATTTGAAACTGGAGGCGCTGGCGGACGTGCTGCGGGGCAAGCTCTACGTGCAGATCCACTGTTATCGCGCCGATGAGTTTCTGACCGAGGAAGCCATCGCCAAGGAGTACGGCTACAAGATTCGCGCCTTCCATCATGCGCTGGAGATGTACAAGGTGGCGGACAAGATCGCCGCGGACCAGACCGCCATCGCCACCTTCAGCGACTGGTGGGGCTTCAAGGACGAGGCCTGGGACGCCATTCCCTGGAACGCGGTGATGTCGATGCGCAAGGGCGTGCGAGTGGCGCTGAAGAGCGATTCGGACGACCACATCCGGCGGCTGAACCAGGAGGCGGGCAAGATGGTCCACTATGGCGGAGCCACCGAGGATGAGGCGATTCGCATGGTGACGCTGAACCCGGCCTGGATCATCGGCGTGGACGATCGCACTGGCTCGATCGATGTGGGCAAGGATGCGGACCTGGTGTTGTGGAATCACGATCCGCTATCGACTTATGCGCGGGCGCAGAAGGTGTACATCGATGGCGAGCTGTTCTTTGACGCCTCTCTCCCCGGGCCTCGGCACTACGCATTTCAATGGCGTGATGCACGACGATGGCGGATTCGGCGGTGAGGACGAAGCGGGCGAGGAGGACGGCCAGTGATTCTTTCTTGCTTTTGGAAAAGTGTGCTTGCGGTCTCAACTGTGGCCGCCGTCGCCGCCCAGGCACCGTCGCCCAAGGTGATTGCCATAACCGGTGGAAAGCTTCTGACGGTCAGCCATGGAACCATCGACAATGGCGTGCTGGTGATGTCAGACGGCAAAATCGCGGCCGTGGGCGAGAACGGCAAAGTCAATGTGCCTGCTGGTGCACAGATCGTGGATGCGAAGGGGATGACGGTGTATCCGGGACTGATCGATCCGGAGTCGAACTTCGGATTGACGGAAGTGAGCGCGGACCAGATGTCGAATGACCTCATCGAGCGCTCCGACGAGATCATGCCTCACATGCACGTCTACGATGCCTTTCACTCCGAGACGGAGTTGATTCCGGTGGCGCGTTTGAACGGCGTCACCAATGCCATAGTGGCACCGGCGACCGACGACACGATCGCCGGACAGGACATCTTCATTCAACTCTTTGGGGCCGATCGCGACCAGATGATCCTGGGGCGCGACGTGGCGCTGGCCATGAACTACGGCGCGGAGCAACGCCGGCGGGGGGGGCGCGGTGGCGGCGGAGGCATCAGCCGGGAATATCCTTCGACGCGGATGGGGTTGATCACGCAACTGCGGCAGACGTTTCTCGACGTGCAGGACTATGTTTCCAAGCAGGATGCCGCTGTGAAAAAGGGCGAGAAGCCCAAGCGCGACCTGAAGCTGGAAGCGCTGATCCCCTATCTGAAGGGCGAACGGCCGGTGGTGATCGGCGTCTACGAGGGTTACGACGTGGAGACGATCATGGGCCTGGCGCAGGAGTTTCACCTGAAGGTGATCCTCAACCACGTGACCCACAGCCAGGAAGTCCTCGACAAGATCGCTGCCTGGAAAGTGCCGGTGATCGTGGGCTCGATCTATGATTTTCCGCGCGCCGACCAGCGCTTCGACGCGGTGTATACGCTGCCGGCGGAGTTGGCCAAACGCGGCGTGAAGATCGCCATCTCGTCGGCTGACGCGGGCGGGCCGGTGAGCAGCCACTCGTCGCGTAATCTGCCCGTACGCGGCGGGCTTTGCGGTGGCCTACGGACTGCCCTATGACGATGCGCTCAAGGCAATCACGCTGAATGTTGCCGAGATGTTCGGGTTTGGCGACAAGCTCGGCTCGCTGGACGTGGGCAAGATGGCCAACGTGGTGGTCGCCAACGGCGATCCGCTGGACGTGCGGACGGATGTGAAGCAGGTCTACATCCAGGGCGTGGCGGTGCCCATGGTGAGCCGGCAGACGCGGCTGCGGGACGAGTACAGCAAGTAGAACCACCTCCGGGTGTAGACTTTCTCTTCGCGCAGAGTTGAATCGCTGCTCCGCGTATGGGGAATTCCATGCAGATGCATCGTCGCGCTTTTTTTGCTGATTCTGGTTGGGATTTGTGCAGCTTCTACGGCTGCTTTCGCGCAGGCGGGATCGGCCAAGCGGCCCATGACGTTTGAAGACATGATGCAGATGAAGCGCCTGGGAGAGACGGCCGTTTCGCCGGATGGAAAGTGGCTGGCTTACTCCGTCACAACCGTCGATCTCGAAAAGAACACCAAAACGCCGGAGCTGTGGCTGCAGGCGATTGCGGGCGGCGAGCCGATCAAGATCGCTGTTGCGCAGCCGGGCGATGGCGGGCCGGAGTTTGCGCCGGATGGAAAGCGGATTCTGTTTCTGAGCGGGCGCGAGGGCGGGCAGCAGGTATGGCTGGCGGATTTCGATGGGGCGACCGGCGCGACCAGCAATGCGAAGAAGCTGACGTCGATTGCAACCGAAGCCGACAACGCGAAGTGGTCGCCGGATGGGAAGGCGATCGTGTTCACGTCGGCGGTGTATCCGGACTGCGCGCCGATTACGACCGCCGATCAGACGACCGGCGACAAGTGCAACAAAGATCGGGACGCGGCTGCGGCTGCGAGCAAGGTGAAGGCGCAGATCTTCACTCACCTGCTGTACCGGCACTGGAACCACTTCACGGGGGACAAGAGGTCTCACCTGTTCCTGGTTTCTCTGGACTCGGGCGCGATGCGCGACCTGAATCCGAACGACACGCATGACGTGCCGCCTTTTTCGCTCGAGGGCGGAGGTGGTTTCGCGTTTGCGCCCGATTCGAAGGAACTGGCGTTTACCGAGAATCTCGATCCGGAGCCGGCGATCTCGACCAATGCGGATATCTTTACGCTGGATCTGACTGATGCCAAGTCCAAAACCCGTGAAAATATCGCACGTCACCGGGTGGGGATTTCAATCCGGCCTACTCGCCGGATGGGAAATAGCTGGCGTGGCGGTCGCAGGCGCGCGCCGGCTATGAGAGCGACAAGTTTCGGCTGGTGCTGTATGACCGCGCGGCGAAGACGATCAAGGATCTGCTGCCGAAGTTTGATAACTGGGTGGATGAATTCGCGTGGGGACAGAATTCACAACAATCTCTTTCACTACCGGCACTCGCGGAGAGGCGCCCGTCTATTTGGTCGGCGCTACGACGGAGGCGAAACCGCGTTCGCATAACCTGGCCGGCGAATTGCGAGCGACTTCATCCGATAGCGATTCCATCGTCTGATGGTCAAGGACGGTGGAGTTCGATCTGTGGCGATCAATGATGACGCGTTGACCGTCCCTCAGAAGTCGCACTGATCGGATGTGCGACACGCCGGAGCGTGACGATCAGCCCAGGTGTGGATTCCGATAACGCTCACTGGTCAGATTCACTCATCTCAACGACGCCCTCCTCTCGCCAACTCGACCTTCCCAAGATGGAATCCTTCTGGTTTACGGCCAAGGATGGCGCGAAAGTGCAGGGTTTCTCATCCGGCCGCCGGGGTTTGATGCGGCGAAAAAATATCCGCTGAAGTTTCTCATTCACGGCGGGCCGCAGGGGGCGTGGGGCGATTCGTGGTCGTATCGCTGGAATGCGGAGTTGTTTGCGGCTAACGGCTACGTGGTGGTGATGATCAATCCGCGCGGGTCGACGGGGTATGGGCAGGCCTTTGTGGATGGCGTGAACGGCGACTGGGGCGGCAAGCCGTTTACCGACCTGATGACGGGGCTCGATTACGCGGAGCAGCACTATCCCTTCATCGACAAGACGCGGGAGTGCGCGCTGGGCGCGAGCTACGGCGGCTACATGGCCAACTGGGTGCTCGGCCATACCGACCGCTTCAAGTGCATCGTCTCGCACGACGGGATGTTCGATCCCGAGTCGGCATATGGCACCACCGAAGAGACTGTGGTTCAACGAGTGGGAGTTCAAGGGCAAGCCGTGGGACTACTATGGCAAACCGGACGCGGAGAATCCCTACCGCAAGTGGGCGCCGATGATGTCTGCGAAGAACTTCAAGACGCCCACGCTGGTGATTCACAGCCAGCTCGATTTCCGGCTGGACGTGAGCGAGGGCTATCAGCTCTTCGATACGCTGCAGCGGCTGGGGGTGCCGTCGAAGATGCTGTACTTCCCCGATGAGGGCCACTGGGTGCTGAAGCCGCAGAATTCGCAGCTCTGGTACAAGACCGTGAATGACTGGGTGGATCAGTGGACGAAAGCAAGGGACTAGGGACATAGGGACCAGAACAACTGGAGGCCAGGAGTCAGAAGTTGCCTTTCCAATCCAAATCCGGCAAGCCGAAAGCCATTCCTCAATGAGGGAGGCCTGCTATGACTACGCCGTGAAGGCGTTGGGGCGCGCCATGCGCACCGAGGCCGAGTTGCGGCGGCTTATGCGAACGCGCGTCGAGCCCGGGGAGCGCGGGGAGGCTGTGGTCAACGCGGTTGTGGCACGCCTCAAGGAGTACGGCTACCTGGACGATGCGGCCTTTGCCGAGACCTATGCGCGGCTGCGGCAGGAAAACGAAAAGCTGGGCCAGCGGAACGTGCGGCAGAAGCTGGCGCAGAAGGGCGTGGCTGCCCCGATCGTGAACGAGGCTGTCGAGGCGCGTTACCAGGGCACCGACGAAGAAGCGCTGGCGCGCAAGCACCTGGAGCAGAAACGGATTCGCAAGCCGGAGAATGAGAAGGAGACTGCGCGGGTGATGCGGCGGCTGGTGGCGGCAGGGTTCTCGACGGGCGTGATCTACAAAATCCTGCGCCAGTGGGATGTGCCGGATGAGGCGCTGAGCGCGCTGGAAAATCTGGGCGAGGATATCCACGAAGATTAGGAATTCGGTCGGATTTGCAGAACCGGATAGAGGTCGAGGCTCGTGCTATCCCACCCTTGGCGCAAAAACAAAAACGCGCCAAGAATGGGGCACCCAGCGGTTTTGGCTCGGACAGGGTACCGAAACGCGGTTAGCGGACTGGGTCGGGCTTCAGAGGATGGGGCACGGGACTCGCAATCGCTTCGCGGATCTGGGCGAGGGGCGCGGAAGAGACGAACTCGATTGGGCCGCCGGCTGTCCAATGGATCCCCAGATCGTCCCACAGCTTGGGCAGATCCACCGGCACGGCTTTGTCTTTCCATTCCGCGTACATCCGGGTGAGGACATGGGTTCCGGTGGCGCGATCTCCGATGGCGAGCGCCTGATCGAGAGGCCATTCGTGATCGATGGTGCCGCCCTGGGCGACGATGGCGCGGAGAGCGTCCTGGAGGCCCTTGTGATTCTGGGTTTCGCGGCGGATGGTGACGTCAGCCACCAGGCAGAAGAGGGCGCCGCCCCAGTAGGTGCGACCCCAGGTATGCGTCCGATCCAGCCCTGAATCGCCATCCGCCGGCTCGCCCTTGCGCATGCCGTACACCATGTCCCGCCACACCTGGCGCGCCTCCAGTTCCCCGGTCTGCACGCGCGCGATGGGTTCGACGTAGGTGGCCAGGCCTTCTTCCATCCAGTGCTGGTCGTCCGGCAGGGTGGGAAAAGCCATGTGCACCAGTTCGTGGGTGGTCGTCCAGTCTTCGGCCAGCTCCGACGTTGTGGTGTGCTGGCCGATGCGAATGCGCGTGAATCCCTGAAAGCCGTTCATGCCGGGCCAGGTGGTTCCCTGCATAATGCCGCTCCGGCCAGCGACGGGAACCAGCAACAGCCGGGCTCGGGCAACAGGAAGCCGGCCATAGTAGGTGGCGACCGCCGAGGCGGCGGCCTGGACGTGCGCCATGATTGTGTCGATGGGAAGATCGAGATCGCCGGCGGCGAAATCCACCTGGAGAACGTTGGGGCCGAACCTGAGCTCGTGGGACGAGGCGATTTCGACGTGTGGGTGATCGGGCGGACCATCCTGCGCGAGCGCTGGACAAACGGGGAGCAGAACGAGCAGAAGGGGAAAGCAATAGCGCAGAGCCATGGATTCATTTGACGGCTGGTGCGCTCCTTCCCAGGTCTCAAAATCGAGCTCTTACCTACGAGAGCGGAGAACCCGGCACGCACAAAGCACGGGCTACTTGGCGGCAAGGATTTCGAGCTTTTCGATCTGCGGCGGATCGGCGAGAAGCTCATCGGCCTTGGCCATCAGCGCCTTGGCGATTGGGCCGCCGAGGTGCGCGTCGCGACCGGCTTCATCGGGGAAGGTATCGAAAATGCCGAACCGGTCAGGGCCCAGCTTGATTGCGTACCAGGAGGTGGTGGCGGGCTCGGCAACGGCCAGGGGTTGAGCCGATTTGAGAAACTCTTCGAGTGCGGTTTCCTTGCCGGGCTTGGCGTGGAGTAGGGCCAGCAATGCATATCGATCCACGAGACTCTCCTTTGCTTTCGTTGTTGAGATGCGGGGCGGGATCGCGGGTCGCAATGAATTCTCATGTACATTGGCGGTTGCCGCATCGTCAGGAGATGCCGCCGCGCCCGCGCCGCACCGTACAGGGCCGATTACACTGAAATTGACATGCAATATCGCACGGGAAACGAAATCCGAGAGCTGTTTCTGCACTTTTTTGAGACGAAGGGGCACCGTCGTGTGCACTCGTCGTCGCTGGTGCCTGCCAACGACCCGACCCTGCTGTTTACCAACGCGGGCATGAACCAGTTCAAAGATGTTTTTCTGGGAGCGGAGCGGCGCGACTACTCACGAGCGACGACGTCGCAGAAATGCGTGCGCGCGGGCGGCAAGCACAACGACCTCGAAAACGTCGGATTTACGCGGCGGCACCATACGTTTTTCGAGATGCTGGGCAACTTCAGCTTCGGCGACTACTTCAAGCGCGACGCGGTTCGGTTTGCGTGGGAGCTGGTGACCAGCGAAGAGTGGATGGGGATTCCCAAGGACCGGCTGTACGTGACGATTTTCGAGGGCGCCGACGGGGTGCCGCGGGACGACGAGGCCGAGGGCTACTGGCTCGAAGTGGGAGTTCCGAAGGATCGCATCCGCGCCTATGGCGTGAAGGACAACTTCTGGCAGATGGGTGAAACGGGGCCGTGCGGACCGTGTTCGGAGATCTTCTACGACATGGGGCTGGAGGCGGCGGAGATTCCGGGGGTCGATAAGCCGTTTGGTGAGGACGATGCCCGGTACGTGGAGATCTGGAACCTGGTGTTCATGCAGTTTGACCGCTCGGCGGTGGTCGATCCGCTGGGAAAGACGACCGGGTACAAGCTGACGCCGCTGCCCAAGCCGTCGATCGATACGGGGATGGGGCTGGAGCGCGTGGCGGCAGTGTTGCAGGGCAAGACTGTCGAATTTCGAGACGGATCTGTTTACGCCGTTGATTCGAGCAGGGCCGCGATTAGCGTGCTACGATCGTGGTCGAATGACTGATAGGAAATGCAAGTCCTGCGTATCATTGCTGATCACGCTCGTGCAGCAACTTTTCTGATGAATGATGGAGTGGTTGCCTTCGAATGAGGGGCGCGGGTATGTGCTGCGCAAAATTCTTGCGCCGCGCGTATCCGCCACGGGAGGCTGCTTGGGGTAGAAAGAGCCTGTTGCTTTTCGATGATGGTTATCCATGTAATCACCATGTCTGGGGTCCCAAGCGGGGAATTCGCTTACGCACCTTACTCTGAGTTGCTCGGATCAGCCAACCGAATCGAGAGGTGATCTATGAGGAAGAAAAGCAATTCGATCGTGTACTTAAGGTCCGGGCTGGAACAATTCGACGAACAAATCACGCGCCTGTTCCTCGCCGTACAACCCGAGAGCTGGAATTGATCAACGCGGAACCCGCGATGCGGCTCGCCGAAGCAAAACTAAAGCCCGGAGAAACGCTCGCAACCGGCGTCCAACGAGCAATTTGGATTGATGGCTTAAGGAGGCGAAGCACCACCCTGACTCTACCGGGCGACAAGGCCTTTCACCTCTACGAGACCTTCGGCCTTCCACTGGATTTCATGGTCGATGCGGCTCGCGATGCTGGGCGTGAAGTTCGACGACGAAGGCTTCGAGGCCGCCCGCGCCGAAGAGCAGGCCCGCGCGCGGGCTTCCTGGAAGGGTGGGAGCCAGAAGTCGGCCAGCCCGGCGTATCGCGATCTGCCCAAGACGATCTTCGAAGGCGTACAGGAGCCTGACTGCAAATAACTGCGAAGTGCTCGCCATCGTGAAGGACGGGGTGGGGGTGCCGGCGGCCAAGGCAGGCGAACAGGTCGATGTCGTTCTCGATCACACCAGCTTTTATGGCGACTCGGGCGGCCAAGTTGGCGACACTGGTTTTTTCTTGTCATTGGATGGGAACACAACGGTTGCGGAGATCGTCGGCTGCGTGCTCCCGGTGCAGGGGGTGCGTGCGCACAAGGCGCTGCTCAAGCAGGACCTCGCCGTTGGCGATCTGGTCAGAACGGTGGTCGACGGCGAACGGCGCGACGCCATCCGGCGCAACCACACCGGAACCCATCTGCTGCACGCGGCGCTGCGACAGGTGCTGGGCACGCATGTGAAGCAGGCCGGGTCGCTGGTGGATCCGACGCGGCTGCGTTTTGACTTCTCGCATTTTGCCCAGGTGGCCGATGAGGAACTTCAGGAGATCGAGAGCATCGTGAACCGCGAAGTGCTGGCCAACGCCAGGGTGGAGACGCTTGAGGATGTGCCCATCGATGTGGCCGTGAACGAGTATCACGCCATGGCGCTGTTCGGCGAAAAGTACGGCGACAAGGTCCGGGTGGTGAAGCTGTCGGATGGCTTCTCGACGGAGTTATGCGGAGGCACGCATACGGCGGCAACCGGCGAGATCGGACTGCTGAAGCTGACCGGCGAGAGTTCCGTGTCGTCGGGCGTGCGGAGAGTCGAGGCCATCAGCGGGCTGGGGTCTTTGGACACTTTCAGACGCGACTTCGAACTGGCGCAGTTCGCTTCGCAGGTCGCGCCTCCTCCGGCGGGGGCCAGCCTTTCAGAAGGACTTCGTACCCGCCTGTCTGCGCAGGAAGAGGAGCTCAAACGGCTGCGGCGGGAGTTGGAAGAGATGCGCATGAAGTCGGCCGCGGGCGGGCTGGACGAGGCGGTTGCGCGCGCCACCGAGGTCAAGGGAGTCAAAGTCCTGGTGCACCGCGCCGACAACCTCGAGCGGGGCCAGTTGCGCACGTTGGTCGACAACCTGAAGCAGAAGGCGGGCGAAGGCGTGGTGGTGCTGGCGTCGGCGCAACCGGAAGGAAAGGTTGCGATCATCGCCGGAGTGACGCCGGGACTGACGAAGCGCATCCAGGCCGGGAAGCTGGTGGGGGCGGTGGCGAAACTGGTGGGCGGATCGGGCGGCGGCAAGCCGGAGATCGCTGAGGCCGGGGGCAAAGACCAGGCCCAGATCGATGCGGCGCTGCAGGCGGCTCCGGGGATTGTGGCGGATTTGCTGGGGTAGAATTCGCGCCTATTCGACTTCCCTCCTCCGCCAACTAAATGTGGAGGCGACTCCCCCTTCAAAAATGGGATAGGAGTGATACACGGCCGCTTTCCGGGTCTGGTTTGAGGTGCATATCTGGCCCAGCATGTCGAACATGATCACTGGCGCGTGAAGGAAAAGGACGCCCCTTAAAGATGAATCGCGCGAGGGAATCTTAACTGCCAGAGGCACAAACACGAAGGCCGCCTCTCCGACAGAGAGAAGCGGCCTTCAGTCTGATGCGCAAGCTCTTAATGTATTGGCCCGGTTCCTTTATATATGGGCCCAGTTTCTATAGTTGCAAAGTTCATCGTCTAGGCGCGCTACCCAGCCCAAAGCTGTAAGCCACACCGAATGAAGCGATGGGGTAGGTTTTGAGCGGTTCAACATCGTGCGTCCACTTGGCTACCTGGATTTGGAGGTTGCTCTGAATTTCAAGCGCTATCGGATCGGTTTTGCTGTTGATGTCGGTGCAAAGGGTTTGCGCGTTGTCGTAACAGGCCCAGCCGTTCAGATTTGCCTTCACGGACGGTGCGCCCGTGAAGGCAACACCTACTTCAAACGGGAAGGACCAGTGGCCGTTGCGTGGCAGGGTGTTGCCCCAGCCGGTGGTAATGGTGAAAGCGGGGTTGGTGGTGTGGAGGCTCATCTGCCCGGTGCCATCGACTGGCCTGGCTCCGGTGGCGGGGTTCGCGTTGGCGGAATAATACGTATGGTTGTTGAGGGTGAAACTCGTGCCGCCGGGAATGCTGGCGTCGGCGGTGGCCTGGTTAGCGTTGTAGAACAGCAATCCGGGACTGATGCGGAACCCTTTGTGAAACGGATAGATATCCACAGCAGTTCCGGCGGACTTCAGGTTGAGCCTGGCGTTGGCTGGAATTCCATTGGTGGTGAAGCTGCTGGAGTAGCCGAAGAGATTGCCCGTGCTGCGTAAATTGAAATGCTGGTTGAGGTTGGTGGTCAAAGCCATCTGCACCCCCAGGGGCGAGAATCCGACTCCGAAGGCCACCCTCGAAAATGGCCGCGGAGACCAGATAGTGATGGCAGGCGCGGGAGCCTGTTCGGGAGCTACAGCCTCGTGACCCGCGCCTGGCATGGCTTCGGAATCAAGGTAGCTCACCAGAGAGGTTGAAGATTGTGAGAACACGGTTGAGGAAGTAACAAGCAAAACAATGGCGATTAAGAATTTTCTAGTTTTCACTATCAGGACCCCCCTCCTTAAATAATCGACTCGGCCTGGCTGGCCTTTAACCGGTAATATAGGACCCCCGCCTGACGCGAGCAACCGAATAGCCGGCGAACGCGTTGCAGCTTTGAATTCAAGTCCAAAATCGGATATTGCCTGAAGGTTACCATCGGTCTGAACTTTGGGAATGAACCAGAAGTTGCCGGTCTTTCCCTCAAAAGTTGTACCTTCTCCGGCAAGAATGGCCTCGCAGGACCGGAAGGCTAGCTGCGCGCCCTGCCCTACCGCGGCCGATGCCGTAATCTGGGCGCATGGCGAAGATTCGAGCCAGCGCAGGCCAAGTTACCTGGATGCGGAAAGCGTTACTTGGGTGGTATGAAGGCGGCCGGCGCGATCTGCCCTGGCGCCGGAGCCGCGATCCTTACGCGATCTGGGTCTCGGAGATCATGCTGCAGCAGACGCGGGTAGCCGTGGTGGTGGAGCGGTACCAGGCGTTCATGGCGCGCTTTCCGACAGTGGCCGCCCTGGCCCGCGCTTCGGAACAGGACGTTCTGGCGCTGTGGAGCGGGCTGGGCTATTACCGGCGGGCGCGCATGTTGCACAAGGCGGCGCAGGTGATCGTGGCGGACCGCGGCGGCGTCATGCCGGAGACGGCGGCGGAGTTGCGTATGCTTCCCGGCATCGGCGGCTACACGTCGGCGGCGATTGCGAGCATCGCCCACGGCGAACCCGTAGCAGTGGTGGACGGCAACGTAGAGCGAGTATTGTGCCGGTTGGCGGGATGGGACGCAAACGGCGGCAAAGGCAGCACGGACCTCCGAAACCGGATCGAGGCGATGGCCGCGCGCCTGCTGGATCCGGAGCGGCCGGGAGATTTCAACCAGGCGGTGATGGAACTGGGCGCGACGGTGTGCCTTCCGCGCAATCCGCAGTGCCTGGTGTGCCCGGTGTCGGCGAGTTGCAAGACGCGCGGCGAGCACAAGACGGCGCCGCGGCCGCGGATTGCGACGCGCGAGGTGGCGCATGCCCTGTGCGTGCGGATGCCGCCCGATGCGAACGGCAGCGATGGGAGGCCCGATCGCGAGGTCCTGCTGGAGCAGCGGCCGGCCGCGGCGAGCGTCATGCCCGGCCTGTGGGAGTTGCCGGCCATGCGCGACGGGGCCGGCGAAGCAGACGACGTGCGGATGACGGTTCGCCACGCCATCATGCAGGTGAATCTACATTGTGCGCATTTGCGATGTGCGGGAAGAGGAGGTGCGCTGCGCGAACCGTGGCCGGCGGAGAGCGGCGATGGGTTTCGCTGCCGGAGGCCGGGACGATGGCATTGACGGGGCTGGCGCGGAAAGTGCTGCGTCGCGCACATCTTCTTCCTCCGCGAAATCCCGATTCCGAGGCTTTCGAAGCCGGCGCTCTCGCCAGCCCTTGAGCTGAGTCTGCGGATAGAATCATCCTATTCGCGACGAACTCCGAGATTGTTCCATGGATGAAGTTTTTTTGTCGCTTAATGGAGATTGAATGAGCCGTAAGTACACGTCGTTGATCGTAGCCGGCATGATTCTCAGTGCATGCAGTGCTTTCGCCCAGCCGGGTGGTGAACACGCCATCCCTGACATTCCCGGCGTACCGCCGGCGGCCCATCGGGCGGCCATGTCGATTGATCCAGAAAAGATTCGCGCCCACGTGCGATTTCTGTCGCTGGATCTGCTGGAAGGGCGCGGACCGGGGACGCGCGGCGACAAGCTGGCCGCCGAGTATATCGCCACCCAGTTTGCGCTCGATGGCGTGCAGCCGGCCGGCGATGACAATACTTACTTTCAGCGCGTGCCGCTCTACGCCGTGCACACCATCGAGGACAAGACGAAGTTCGCATTTGTGCCGGCAAGCGGATCGCCGGTGGAGCTGACGTATGGGACAGAAATTGTCTCCAAGGACCAGACCGGACAGGCGACGGCCGATATCGACGCGCCCATTGTTTTTGTGGGGTATGGCATTCATGCGCCCGAGTACCACTGGGACGACTACGCGGGCGTGGACGTGAAGGGCAAAGTGGCGCTGGTGATCGTGAACGAGCCGCCGTCGGAGGACGTGAATTTCTTCAAGGGCAAGGCGCTGACCTACTACGGACGCTGGACCTACAAGTATGAAGAAGCGGCGCGGCGCGGCGCGGTGGGCGTGCTGATTATTCATCGCACCGACCTGGCCAGTTATGGCTGGGAGGTGGTGCGGAATTCGCAGGCAATCGAAAAGAGCTATCTGCAGGGCGATCCCGATGCGACGCTGCGCGCGGCGGCGTGGATTCAGCACGACGTGGCGCAGAAACTGCTGACGGCCGCGGGACTTGGCGATGTGGACGCGGCCATTGAGAAGGCGGGCAAGCCGGGATTCCATGCGGTCGAGCTTTCCGTGCGGTTGAAGGGCCATGTAGAGAGCCGCGTGCGGCGCTATGACTCAACCAACGTGGTGGGCAAGGTGGCCGGAGTCGCGTCCGGCAGCAATGCGGTGCTCTACACCGCGCATTACGATCACCTGGGCATCGATCCCGACGCCAAGGGCGACAACATTTATAACGGCGCGGCCGACAATGGCACGGGCTGCGGCATTCTGCTGGAGATGGCGCGGGCCTTTGCGCAATCGAGCGAGAAGCCGCCCCACGATGTTTATTTCGCATCCGTGACCGCGGAGGAGCAGGGATTGCTCGGCTCGCAGTACCTGGGCATGCATCCGCCGGTGCCCGCGGGGCAGATCTCGCTCGATCTGAACTACGACATGGTGCTGCCGGTGGGGATACCACTCTCAGCGAACCTGGGCGGCGCCGAGCGCATCGACTTCTGGCCCACGGTGCAGAAGGTGGCCGAGGCGTTCGATCTTAAGCTGCTGCCCGATCCCACCCCGGGCGCGGGCCACTACTATCGCAGCGACCATTTTTCGCTGGCGCGGGTGGGTATTCCGGCGTTCTCGGTGGACCAGGGCAATCTTTTCGAAGGTCACGACGTAGCCTGGGGCCACGACCAGTACGAGGACTACGTAGCGCACCACTATCACCAGCCCTCCGATGAGTACCGCGCCGACTGGGATTTCCGCGGCAACGCCAAGCTGGCGCGATTCGGGTTTGTGCTTGGCTGGCTGGCGAGCGAACAGCCGAAACCGGTGGAATGGAACGCGGGCGACGAATTCGAGGCGGCGCGAAAGAAGAACGAAGCAAAGTAGAGCAGCTTCATCCATGAGTTCGCTGCGACTTTTCGCGATGCAGGCACATCTGTGTAACTGTTAGTTTTGGCGAACCTCATGAGAGCTGTTCAACTGACCGCGATTGCAAACCGCGCCGGTACTGTTGGAAACGGATGCGCCCGAACCGATGCCCGGGGCGAATGAAGTGCTGGTTCAGGTTTATGCCGCCGGAGTCACGCCCACCGAACTCCTGTGGTATCCCACGTCGCATAACAAGGACGGCAGCGAACGCACGGGAGCGATTCCGGGACACGAGTTTTCCGGCGTGATCACGGCGCTGGGCGCCGCGGTCAACGGATACTCGATTGGCGACGAAGTCTTCGGCATGAACGACTGGTTCGCGGACGGAGCGACGGCGGAGTACTGCGTGGCTGATACGTCGGGCATCGCGCGCAAGCCGGCGAGTCTCACCCATGCCGAAGCGGCGGCGGTTCCGATTGGCGCGCTCACCGCGTGGCAGGGTCTCGAGCGTGCGCGGCTCCAGGCCGGCCAGCGAATCCTGGTGCACGGAGGCTCGGGCGCGGTGGGCGTGTTTGTCATTCAGATGGCGCGGCTGCGCGGGGCGCACGTCATCACTACCGCTTCGGCCCAGAACCTGGAGTTCGTTCGCGGGCTCGGGGCCGAACATGCGATCGACTACTCAGCCGAGAAGATTCGAGGAGCAGGTCCGGGATCTCGATGTAGTATTCGATTGCGTGGGAGGCGACACCCTGCGGCGCTCGTGGAGTGTGCTCAAGCCCGGCGGCCGGATGGTTACGATCGCGGCCGACAGCGAGGCCACTGAAGATCCGCGTGTCAAGGATGCATTCTTCATCGTCGAGCCCAACAGCCAACAACTCGCGGAGATTGGAAAGCTGCTGGATCAGGGAAAGCTGCGCGTTTTTGTCGACGCAGAAGTTCCGCTATCCGAAGCAGCGGCAGCCTACTCCCGCAAGATCGAATCGCGGCGCGGCTACGGCAAAACGGTCATCGTGATGCCGCGCCTTCAGAACCGATAAGCAGAACGGAGAAGATCGATGAACCGACTTGCAGGCAAGCGTGCGCTCATCACCGGCGGCACAACCGGCATCGGCCTTGAAACCGCGCGCCAGTTCTTGCGCGAAGGGGCCCGGGTGATGATTACCGGCAACAATCCCGCGAACCTCGAAGCTGCGCGTTCAGAGCTTGGTCCCGACGTGTTCGCCGTGGCTTCGAATGCTGCCGATGCCGGTGCGCAAAAGGAACTGGCGGAGAATGTACGGCAGGCGTTCGGCGGGCTGGATGTGCTCTTCGTCAACGCCGGAATCGTGGACATGCGGCCCATGGAGCAGATGGACGAGGCGGGGTTCGACCGCTCGATTGCGATCAACCTGAAGGGACCGTATTTCCTGATCAAGGCGCTGCTGCCGGTGTTTGCAAACCCGGCTTCGATCGTGCTCAACGGCTCAGTGAACGCGCATATCGGGATGCCCAACACCAGCGTGTATGCGGCTACGAAAGCAGCACTTATTTCGCTGGTTCGAACGCTCTCCGGCGAACTGATTGGCCGCGGCATTCGCGTGAACGCAATCAGCCCGGGCCCCATTTCTACGCCGCTGTACGGCAAGCTGGGCTTTTCCGACGCCGAGTTGAAGCAGGTGGCGACGGCGATCCAGGGCCAGGTGCCGGTGAAGCGGTTCGGCACGCCGAGCGAGATTGCCAGCGCGGTGGTGTTCTTCGCGTCGGATGAGTCGGCGTTTACGGTTGGCAGCGAGCTGCTGATCGATGGCGGGATGAGCAATATCTAACCGAAAACCTGGAACAACTCCTGCAGCGTCTGCCGGAGTTGTTCACAGCCGCCTCACGGTATCTTTGCGATCATGTTGGCGCGGTCGAGCACGGCGAGAAGCGCGTAGTAGTTGTCGACCAGGAATCCTTCGTAGCCGTGCGCGCCTCCGTGCCAGTCTTTCCAGTCGTACGTCAGGCCGTCGGGCGCCGGCCTGAGAATCCCTGGCGCGCGAAGGCATCGAGCATTGGCATGAGGATCGTGTCGGCCTTTTCTTTTTCTCCCAGTTTGTAGAGCGCGGCCACGGTGAAATAGGCGAAGCAGGCGGTGGCGCCGCCATTCTCATATACCTGAAACCCGTCGCTTCCATCTTCCCGCCTGGGACCGCCGAAGCGCGGGTCAAGGTCAACATAGTCGGCGCGGCGGATGGGAACCAGGTTGCCCGGCAAACCAAGCGAGAAGTTGGTGTAACCCACGCTCTGCATCTTGGCGAGAGTCCGGCTCATCAGTTGACGGCTGAGGTCCTCGTCGGCCAGGCCGTAAAGCGCCGCAATGCCGTTGACGAATGTGAAGTAGTAATTGTGCAGTTGGCCGTCGCGGCTTCTCCAGCCGGCCAGGACGCCCGCATCCTTGTCGAGAAACGCGGGCACATAGGCGTCCCGGATCTGCTGGGCGCGCTGACGGTAGCGCGCCGTGTCGGCGGATTCGTGAAGTAAATCGGCGAGCGCCGCCATGCCGCGCAAAGCCCGGTATGCGAGCGCGTTGGAATAGGCATCCTGGTGGCCGAATCCAATCGTGTCCCACCAGTTTGCGGGACGAAGGGCGATCTTCTCCGGCCATGAGCCCGAGTTGCCGCTGGCCGGGGTACTCGATGAGCGGGCCGCCATCGGAGTTCTGGGCGATCATGGCGTCGGCCCAGTTGCGCAGCTTGGGGTAATTGCTGCGAAGCCAGTATTCATCTGCGCTGCCGGAGACGTAGTCATACGCGGAGATCAGCAACGACGGATAAACATCGCTGTATATGTACGGGGTGGTGGTTGGGCCGGTCTCCACCGGCGAATCAAACCCCTGATAACCCGGCATGCCGTAACCGAGAAACCCGGCAAGATAGCGGTCGAGAGTCTCGCGCACCAGGTCCAGCGCGGTCAGTCCCTTTGCCAGTTCGGGCGTGTAGCGGGCCATATCTGCGTATTCGTACACGGTGAACGCGCAGGCATCGCTGGCGGCGTGATTGGCGAGAACGTGCATCTCCGCCTGCTGCTGAAAAATGTCGAGAAAGTCGCGACGAAAGCCATCGTAGCGCGGGTCGTTTTCAATGCCCGGCACGGCAGGATAGATGGCGGCAGTTTGAAGAGAGTACTCGACGGTGGGGTGTTGGGAATTGGCCGCGGGGAAATACAACCTTCACGAACTGCTCGGGAGCACGACGTGCATCGTAGTGCAGCACCGCCCCATCGTTGCCCGATACGGAGATGCGCATGGAACCCATGCCGGGGAGATGGAGGACCGCGGGAAGAGCGATGTCTCCAGATGGTGTTACATGACCCAAGAGCGTGGCGTGGGTGACGTTGGGGTCGAATTTCAGCGTGATGTCCTGGGGCGGGGCGTCGGCTTGGAACACGCTGCGCATGACCAGGCGGTCGCCGTCGGTGCGCATTTGCCAGGCGATATGGTCAGGATGAGACGGGAAGGCATAGCGAGCCCAGCCGTCCTGACTCGAGACCGAATATGGAATTGCCTGGCCGCCGGGATCGATCAGTGGATTTGGACGGAAGCTGCTCTTAAGCAGTGAGTCGATGCTCAGCGCACTCAAACCGGGACGGTGAGCGTCGAAAGTCACCTTGATTGACGAAGTCTGCTGATCGAAGCCGGCTGGGGCCGCGAACGCGACGAGTAAAGGCAACCGTCGCCAGCCAGAGCGCGAGAGCACCTTTGAACAAAGCTCAAGGATTGAGAAAGACGAAGAACAAGCGTGCCGATCCCTTTCATGATTCCTGCCTTCGCGGACAGTTCAAATGTCAGCGGTATCCGGCTCCCAATCATAGACCAGCACGGCGGGACGGTCAATAGTAGTCAGCGCAACTGAGGTAATAGCCGCATTGGGTGCACACCAGCTTGCAATGGTGGCCGGTGAGACGATGGCCGCAGGTGGGGCAGATCTGGCAATGGTGATCGACCGGAGCTGCAGTATCCGGAGAGGGCTGCGGACCACTTTGCGGGACGCCTGCTCGACGGCCGGCCTCAAAGTCGGGGGTGAAGTCCGGGACGAAGTCGGGGTCAAGGGCACGGGGACGCTCGGGCAGCATGGGTGAGAGATTAGCATGGAAGAGAGGGCTCGCCTGGTTGACGGCAGCCCGGCAGGTTCCTGAAGCATTAACCCGGTGGCTTGCATCTTTGCGCCGCCCGATCCACTTCCCCAAGGAGACGGTGCGACACGCCGCTGGACCAACCACGATCTACGAACCCCGAAGGAGGAATTGAATGGCAAGCAAGGCAAGTGCGGTTTGGACTGGTTCACTGAAGGAAGGCAAGGGCACGATTTCTACGGCAACGGGCGTTTTGAACAACGCCAATTATTCGTTTGCCACGCGGTTTGAAGGCGCGACCTCGGGCACCACGCCGGAGGAACTGATTGCGGCGGCCCACGCGAGCTGCTTCTCCATGGCGCTGGGCGCACAGTTGGGCGGCGCCGGCCTGACCCCGGAAAAGATCGAAACCCACGCGGCCGTGACCCTGGCCAAGACGGACGGCGGGTTTGCGATCACCAAGATCGCGCTGACCTCGACGGCCAGCGTTCCCGGCGCCAGCAAGGAAGCCTTCGACAAGGCGGCCGCGGACGCCAAGGCGGGATGCCCGATTTCGAAGCTCTTCGCCAACAACACCGACATCACGCTCGACGCCAAGCTGGTGTAAAAGAGCGTCTCATTTCGTTTTCCACCGATGCTTCCCGCTCCCTCATCCGGACGGGAAGCATCTCTCGTCTTTCGGACTTCATATGCGGCGCAGGAAATGCTTGCGCTCGCTTTTCGCGTGTGGGAGAGTGAGGATGCTGTCACCAGGGCTCTGAGGAGCTTCGAAACTTCCCATGAAAACCTACAAATTCAAAGCCAGGATTGAAGGCGCATCCCTCGGCGGGGCGTGCGTGTACTTTCCCTACAACGTGGAAGAGGAATTCGGAACCAGAGGGCGCGTGCCGGTAAAGGCCACGTTCGACGGAGTGCCCTACTCGGGTTCGTTGGTGAAGTATGGCGCGCCTCAGCACATGCTGGGGATATTGAAGGGTATCCGCGAGCAGATCGGCAAAGGTCCCGGGGACACGGTCGAAGTCACGATCGAAAAGGACGAATCCGAGCGCACTGTCGAAGTCCCGGCGGAGTTCCAGAAGCTGCTGAAGAAAGAAAAGCTGCTGCCCGTGTTTGAGAAATTGAGCTACACGCACAAGCGGGAATATTGCCGCTGGATCACCGAAGCCAAGCGGGAAGAGACGCGCGCCAACCGGCTCGTGAAGGCCGTGGAAATGCTGCGCAGCGGGGTCAAAACGCCCGACGGCGCGGGGCGATAACCGCGGGCTCGCAACAAGGCCCCCGAATATTTGACACCGCAAGCCGCTTTTGCGAGACTCAGAGATGCTGCCGGTTGGGCCAATCGTGCCTGGCCTGTGTCCCGTGCCGAAGTGGCGGAATTGGCAGACGCGCGTGGTTCAGGTCCACGTACTCGCAAGGGTGTGGGGGTTCGAGTCCCTTCTTCGGCACCAAAAATATATAAGCGCATTTAGAATCAATTGCTTAACTCGAATGGCGATCCCCTCCGCTATTTTTAAGTTCTTTTTACTATTTGTTGGCTTCTGTTGGTTTCTGCCGGTTCCCACTGGCAAGCGTTGACACGCATTCATTCCAGCCCACATTATCTTCCCTCCAACCACAGGAAGGAGCCTGGGCTTGCCCAATAAGTCAGTGGTTCGCCTCGCACAACTTCTGAATGCCAAGCACTCATCAGTGGGCGGAAAGTCAAGTTCTCGGCAGCAAGTCGGCGAAAGCGAAAATTCGGATAAGAACCAATGAATTTCGCTGATTGACAGTCTTGTCCGCCTCCTCTCTTGCGGCTATTTGAATAGCCTGGGGGCGAGTCAATTTTCTCGAACTACAGATAACTTAACCACCACGACCGATGGGTCGCCTTGTATCGCGCAAACCAGCGGCAGAGTGGGTAGAGTGCTGCAACCATGCCGATCCAGATGGCATAGGTGCCCCAGAGAGGATAGCCAAAATCCGGAGGATAGACTTCGCTGGGGCCGCCCATCGCGGGCATGGCGTTGAAGATGAAGCTGAAGGCGCGGCTGCCGTAGCGGATGTAGCTCATGACGCCGAGTAGGATGTGGATGGCATAGAAATGCAGAACGAAGTAGAAGAGTGGGACGCGGCCAAAGACGATGAGCGGACTGCGGCTCGAGAATCCGAGATGGTCGTACCAGGCCAGCAGCAGTAATGCCGGGCCGATGGTCATCAGGACGTAGTCCAGAGACGCCGGGTACTTGGTGCAGTCGAGGAATGATAGCGCTGTGAAGACGGTAGACTTCTGCGTGGTCCAATGTGATGGGTCGCCATAGACGTTGATGGCGCGGATGACGAGGAAGGCTGCAGTGAGTGCCAGACCGAGGCGGAATGTGATACGGCGGCGGGTAGTGTCATCGAATGTGAAGAGTTGAGCGAAGCAGAAGCCAGCGGCCATAACGCCGATCCAGGGCAGGATCGGGTAGACGACGAAGGCGGGACGGTTGCCAAGCATGATGACGCCAGGTTGATGTAGAAGATGAAAGGCCCAAGCGAATTTTCCAAATCGCGATGCGGAGTAGGGATCCAGCAGGTTGTGGAGAGCGATGATGGCGATGCTGAGGACGGCCAGCCAGCGCAGAGGCATGTGGATGAGCACGGCCATGAGCAGCATGCAGGCGCCGAAGATGTAGAGGACAAGAAGGAGGATCAGGCTGTGCGTCGAGACGTTGAAGCTGTAAGCGAAGTTCATGACCAGCACTTCGAGGGCCAGGAACCAGACGGCGCGGGTGGTGAGGAACCATGAGAGCTGACCGGCCGTCTTCTTGCCGCGATTCCACCAGAGAAAGGCTGCCGCACCGGCGCAGAACATGAAGACGGGCATGCAGAAGTGGGTGATCCAGCGAGTGAAGAACATGATTGCGCTGGTTTTCGACAAGTCAGTGGGCGAGTTGGACATGGAATAGTGGTCGAAGAAGTCGCGGACGTGGTCGATGGCCATGATGATCATGACGGTGCCGCGGAGAGCGTCGAGACTCGTGAGGCGACTAGGCGGGCGTAACGTGGACGGTGGGCGCAATTCCATCGCTGGTGCTCCGTCAGGGATTACGGCCGCAGGCTTAGGCCGCCGATGAGCAGACTTTACAAGCAGTATCGCACTCAAGGTGACGGTCAGAGCGCGATTTATGCGCAGGGCATGGCAGCCAGCATGCGCGCCGAGATAAAAGATGGATGCGGCGCCGGCCGTGTCGCGAAAAACACCCGGACTGACAGAAATCCACTTCCTATCCACAACGGCCACCGGAACAGGTCTTGGCGGGCCTGTTCCGGAGGTTGAAGGGTTACTACTTCTTCGGCGCGGCCTTGTGAACCGGCTTCTTCAGATCGAGAAGAGTCGAGGAATCGGCAGAATTGAATGGATAGTGCATTGCGGATTCCTGGCCCCCTCCGTTCAGCGAGATATCGACGCGGCGGTTCTGAGCCAGAACAATCACGTCCAGGTTGCGCAGTGCCTTCTTCTTCTGTTCGTCGGTAATATCAGAATTGGTTTCGATCAGGTTCTTGACTTCGTCCTTGCTGAGCTGACGCTCCTCGCCAACTGCCTGCGTATCAATGTTCGCCTCGGGAATACCCTGTTCAACAAGGAATGCCTTGGCGCGAGCAACACGGCGTTCGGAAAGCTTCTGGTTGTATTCCGGAGTACCACGCGGATCTGCGTGACCGGTCAAGGTTATACGCCCATCCGGCTTGAGGGCCAGGTAGCTCTTGAAGTCGCTTGCATAAGCGTTGAGAGTTGCCTGCTGGCTCTCAACCAAGCCGCCCTCGGGATTCTTCTCCCTGGGCTGAGCGGTCGCGAACCAGATGCTGTGCAATGTCAGCCTTGCAATTAGCGCAGCGGATGGCCCCGGCGGAGGAGGAGGAGGAGGGGGCGCCTGAATGTTCACGCTGGCGCTTGCTGTCGCTGTGTGGCCCTTGTCATCCGACACACTGCAGCTGATCTGCATTGGACCGGTGGAAGCGCCCGTCGACGAGTATGTCGCGGTAGTTCCACTGCCGCTGACGGTGCCGCCCGAAACCTGGTAGCTGTAAGTGAGCGGACGGTTCTGCGGGCTGACACCCTGGGCCGTAATGGTAGAAGAGTCACCCGGCTTGAGATTGGTAGGGCTCGCCAAGCAGCTCAGTGTGGGCGGCTCGAATTCCTTGACGGTAAACGTTGCGGAGCAGTCCGCAACCTGCCAGGGCTTTTCCCCTTCCTTACCGGGCTTTCCTTCCTTCAGCTTGCCTCTCACGGTGTAGGCTCCGGGATTCAGGGCAGCGGTATTGACGCTCGCGGTCGTTCCATTGCCGGTAACGCCGTCACCGCTCCAGGCATACACCGTGTTCAACTTCGGATTCAGACCTGCGGGGGTCGCAGTCACTGTGACCGAATCGCCCGGAAAGACCTGCGCGGGCGAAGCCGAGCACGAGACCGTCGGCGGCACTGGTGGCTTGCCACCAAAGTTATAGCTGAAACCCGCGATCGCGCCACTTGTCACAGTGTCAAATACGAACTGGTTAGTGGTCGGTTGGTAGTCCACATCCAGATAGCGCCATCCGACCGCCAGTCCGAGCTTGGAGCTGAGGTTGAAATTCATCAGGCCCAGTAGCTGGTAGTCCAGGTTGGATCCACCTCCGCCGGCATCGCCTGCCACCGTCACGGAGGCCTTCTCACCGAACGGCAGTATGAACCTGCCGCCGCCGACGCCATCGACCCACTGGACCGATCTTGAAGTGCCGAGCCCAGAGGGCTCCAGTGTGTTGTCCAGGCTCAGATACCAATAGCGAATTCCGCCGAGGGCATCGAACTTCAAGTGATCGGCGTCAAGGAGCCTGAACCCCACCTTCGGCGTCAAGATCGACTCTGTCAGATGAGTATTGATCGATGTCTGGCCAAAGTCGTTGATGGGGATCCCGTTGTCGACGCCGAGCTTCATCCATAAGAAATCCACCGGCATCACGAAGCGGCCCTTATCGGCCTCGACTGCGATCGGTACGATCCCTTTTAAAGTATGAAAGACATCTGAGAAGGGAACATGGATGCTGGCATTATGGCCTAGCGCTCCAACGGTTCCGTGCAATCCCGGGAACCAACCGTAAATCGAGATTCCGACGCGCCAATTACCACCGGTACTTCCCGTCGGGTAGGGTGACACCGGACCCGGCCCCTGTGCGGGCATCGGATCTGCCGCCGGCGAAGGCGCGTCCGGGATCGCGGGAGTGGCCGTTGGTGCTGCCGCAACCGGGCCCGCGACCGTCAAGTCCGCCGGCCCCTCGGCGAAGGCGGTGGTGCATAATAGCAGGCTCAGCGTTGCTGCGACCAACAGACAGAAATTCTTGCAGCGCGAATTCATAGCCTCTCCCATAAGTAGTTGTCTACTCATTGTTAGGGTTTGGCCCGTTTTCAGGAGGCCAGAACGAAGTTGAGGTAGTCCTCGAACACCCAGTCGTTCTTAAGGGTGTGATAGATGACTCCCAGGAACTTGCGCGCCAGTGCGATGTTCACCTTGCCCCCACCGCGGCGGTGCTGGATACCTTGGTAGAAGGTTTACAGGAATGAGTTGTAGCGTTTGGCGATGAGCGCGCAGTGCACCAAAGCGGCGCGCGCGAAATTGTTGCTGCGTTTGGCGATGTGCCCGGAGTGTTCCGTTTCATTGGAGTTCTGCACTCGCGGCACCAGGCCGAGATAGGCGGCCAACTTGCCCGGATCGAAGAAGTCCCGGATGTCGTCGATAACGCTCAGCAGCAAGGCGGCGCTGACCGGGCCGATGCCCTTGCTGCTCAGCGGGTTTCGATGACCGGCCAGCTTAGGTCCCTCCTCTTCGATCAGGCCTTCCAACTCGCCGATGCCCTGGTTCAGGCTGCGGATCTGGCCGGTCAGCACCCGGGCTTCGGCCAGCATCAGCGGCGACAGCGGCATGGCAAGCACCCGCTCCTGGCCCTTGTACTTCGATCCACATGTTTCTTTTGGCGGGCCGGGTTGTCTCGCAAGTACGCATCGTAAGAAGTTTGCTCGCTCAGCAATCCGCTTGATACTGGTAAAAGTAGTGGTCTTTACCCCGGAATATGTTGAGGTCAACTGGATATGCGTGGATCACGGCGAGATTTCCTCCAAGGCTCGTCCGGAGGGTAGAACGTTCAGTTCCTGAACATCGAAGATCTCCGAAACCGAAACCTGCGGCACGCATCCCCTACGACATGTCGGTTTTAGCCCGGCGCACGGTGGTTAACCGCCCACACCAACATTACCGCTTGGTAATGTGCAAAATGCCCACCGCTCGGGAACGATCTCTCGGGCAAGCCCAGTTGCTTTGAGTTTCTCAGCGCGATCTATAGCCTTAGCTTCGCCAGGACGGTAAATCAGATGACTGCCCGGAGGGCAACAGTCACGCTCTCACGTGCAGTCCTGATCGCAACGGCGACTGTCTCGCCTGCGGCGATCGTATGCGCGAGTGCCGATCTCTTCCGTGTTCGCGGGTGCTCGAAAGGGACGGTCTCGATCTCACCACCGAAAAGTGTGTGCTTTCCTTCTAGTTGATCGAGCGCAGCGTTCAACTCGGCGACAACTGCGTCGGCCTCATCAGCGACTACGATGAGTTCGAGATTGATCTTTTTGTATAGCATCTGAATCCCCTAGCCTCCAAGCTTACACTCCTCAGCGCACCCGGTTCCCAAGTCACCGTCGATGCTTCCCGATGCCAGATTTTCGCCTTGCCCCGGTTTGACCCGGCTGCGGCTCGTGATCCGGCTCATTCGAAACTTCCGCAATGTCCACGACTCTCCCACGAAGTGTGATCGTGGACATTGCTATCGCAAATACTACTGCGAGATTGAGATTATGCGAAACAGTCGGAATTTCGCGGACGTCGGTCTGGTGGCCGCAATGGCGATACTTTTCTTGCTGACCAGACAGTGGAAATCCGTGCTGACTATCCTTCTTCCTGCGTGCGTGACCCACTGGATCATTGCAAGATAGAATCGTCAAAGACGCGAAGGCGATGTGGATGGGAAAGAATGGTTGCTGGCAAAGGTTCATTCATTTCGCAGTTCCTCTTGGCCTATGTTTCTGTGTGGTCCTCTTCTATTTTCTCGCACACGTCGGTGTCTTTCCCACTATGGGGAGAGTAGCCCACAATCCCCGGGAACGCGAAGATCGGGCGCGCCAAGTTGGGCTCGGTGAGCGCTTCTGCTATCGCGAGCTGTCAGCGATGATCGGTTGCCTATCCAAATTCCATTGAATTTGAGAGTGTATGATGGCCTTCCGCTGCACTACCATCCGCGCTCGTGTCCGTTTCAATTCGGGAGGATCATGAGGAAACCATTCTCGTCTAATCCCGGAAGGGGGCTAAGGTTTTCCTTTTGGCCAACGGCACTGATCGGAATTGTGGTCATCAAAGCCGTACTTTCACTCGACGTGAAGCCGGGATCTTTTGTGCTTTCCTATAGCGGGATCAGTTATTTCCTGCTACTGCTTTTGGCAACCAGTTTCGCTATCCGCAACGGAATACAGAACACGCTGGAAAAGCGGCCATTCTGGGTGTTTCTCGCAATTGCCTACGGCCTCTGGGCGCTACACCAGTGCGTTACTCTCTACTACCAGCTTGGTCGGCACATCGATGCGCCCGACAGTTCGATTGCCGATCCGGCGCTGTTTCTGCACATCGTACCGCTGATGGCCGCTGCGGCAACCCTCCCACACCAGAACGTATCCCACCGCAAGCTATACAGGGAGATATTAAATTCTCTTCTCATTTTGTTTTTCTGGAGTTTCCTTTATGGTTATCTTGTTTTTCCATACCAGTACTTTCCAAACGCCACCAGCTACGCCCTACGCTTTGACATTCTTTACCTTTTAGAGAATCTGGCGCTGATGCTCGTTGTGGGCATTTTGACCCTTCGCGTGCAGGCTCCTTGGAAGTCAACCTGTCTTCATCTTTTGGGCGCGTCCACCCTGTACGGGCTAAGTTCCATCGTCGCCAACCTTGCAACTGACTCGGGAGGCTACGTCAATGGCAAACTGTATGGTCTGGGGCTGACCGCTTCTGTTTGCTGGTTTGTGTGGATACCGCTGCGCGCACCGCGGGTTAAGGGAGAAGCAACAGCCGTGCGACCCGATAGTAGCCAAGGCTCACGAGACTCAGTATGGGCGATGCTCGTTGTTGTGATGGTCTCTATCCCGATTATCTGGGAACTGTTCCAGCGGAATGAGAATATCGGTCTAGGCACTCTTCGCCTGCTGGTCGCAATTGTCGCGATTCTGTGTCTGGCCAGTGCTGCATACATTAAGGAGTACATCGCCAGACGTGAACTGGATGTTGATTTTGGTTTAGCCAACGACCGGCTGCGCCTGGCAATGGAAGCGAGTACATCGGTAGCCTGGGACTTTGAGATCACAAGCGGACGGAATGTCTGGTTCGGCGACCTGCAAACTATCTTTGGGATACCTTCCGATGTTTACGCAACAACCAGGGAAGAGTTCTTTAATTACATACATCCGGATGACCGGGCGAAAGTCGCGGAAGCAGTCGAGGATGCAAGGCAAAACCAGAAGCTGTACGCGGCGGAATTCCGTGTCGTACAGCCCGACGGGACAGTTCGCTGGCTGGCAGCGCGAGGCAAGTTCTACTACACAAGGAACGGGAACCCCGAGCGAATGCTCGGCGTGTCGCTGGATATCACGGAGCGCAAATTGACGGAAGAAGCCCTTTCCTGCATGAACCGCAGAGTGATCGAGGCAGAAGAACGGGAACGTGACCGGATCGCGAAGGACCTTCACGAAAACGTCGGTCAGCGTCTTACATTATTGGCAATTGCGATCGAACAACTCAAGAATGACCTCCCCAATCAGGCCGCTGAACTCCTCGACCGCATGGACGCAGTATGGAGGAAAACCTTGGATATATTGACCGATGTCAAAGCTTCGGCGCACGAATTGTACTCTCCGAGACTACAGTATCTCGGCATTGCTGCGGTTATGAGAGCCTTCTGCGAAGAGTTCGGGGACAGGAAGAGAGTGGAGATTGACTTCAGGAGCCATGATCTCCCTGGCCTCTTGCTGCCTGACATATCTATTTGCCTCTTCCGGGTTCTACAGGAGGCTTTGCACAACGGGGTGATGCACAGCGGGGTGCAGAAGTTCAACGTGCAACTATGGGGTGAGTCGGATGGGATTCATCTTAGAGTAGGCGACTCGGGTGTCGGCTTTGACCTCAGAGCGGCAAGGAGAGGCCGAGGGCTTGGTCTGATCAGAATAGAGCAGCGAGTAAAACTAGTGGAAGGAACGTTTTCGATCGATTCGCAACTCGAAAAAGGCACTACAGTCCACGTTAGAGTGCCTTTGCGTTCTGCACGCGATTCCATGCGAGCGGCTGGCTAAATGAAGCCCGAATTGTTCGCTCACAGGGAAGATACGGCGGAGTGCTCCGAACAGATTCGCTCATAGATTCGGCGTTCCTGTTCGCGCTGAGGGTCGCTCAACACATACCCGCACAAAATATCGACGTTGCAGCTCTTGGCGATCTCGTCCCATAAGTGTTCGACCTTAATCGCCGCATCCTCCTTCCCTTGCTCCCACAAGGTGGGGGCACATTCACCGCAAGCAGCAACGCGACGGCGCTCCCCCCTCGATGCTTTGGCGGCGGCGGCGATCAGATTGCCCGCGAATTTCAGAAATCGAGCCGGGTCAGGCAGATCATTCACCATGAAAGTGGAGAGCGTGTCGCCAACATCCAAAGACACATAGCGCCCCTGCTCAACTGCGGCGACAATATCCACGCCATGTTCCCGCAATCTCGAAAGAAGACTCTTCCGATGTGACTCGGTAGCGACCACAATAATGGCATTCCCGGACTCGAGAGCGACTTCGATGAAACGACTGAAGCCAACTACAAAGGCTGCATCATCAGAATAGAATGCAACCTCGTGGCTGCGCGCGATCTCCATTCTTCCCGATGCAAGTGGTGGGAGAGGGTCATTGGCGCGGTCGAAGGTTTTCGAATCCGACGCAGGGGTGAAATGGTGACCCGATAACCCGCTGCTGACAAACTGCCTGCCTTGAAGAACCGCTTCCACAGCAGCTAGCAGTTCGCTTCCGGCATGCACCTTGACCACATAGCCCAGTGCCCCCAAGGCGAGAGCTTCCTGCACCACATCGGCAGAAGATTCTTGGCTCACGAAGAGTATTTTGCTTTTGGGAGACAGCTTGCGGATTCGCCGAGCCGCATCGATTCCATTCAGTGAAGGAAGCCCGATGTCGAGCATAATCAAGTCCGGTTGGAGTTCTTCGGCCGCCTGAACGGCCTTTAATCCGTCTGTGACCTCTTCGACGATCTGAAATTCCGGCCTTTTTCTCAGCATCAAGCAAATTAAGCGCCGAAATGGTTCAAAATCTTCGACCACGAGAACCCGGCTTGATGGCGTTTCCAATTTGGCCCCTTTAAAAAGTCTAAACTCGACTCTGCGGGTCTAGTTGCGCATTCTATTTATAAACCATGTTCCACAATTCAGGTCCTTGCGCGCATATGGACAACCAACGGACAATTCTGGCTGGACCACGGGTACGAAAAGAGTGACCTCATACTACACCTCTTTATCCTCGCCATGCTGCCTGTGCATTCTCGCTTTTCCAAAGGACACGCTCCGCTTCCCTTATTGTCTTCAGAGTTGCTATGGCGTCGCTTGAAAGAGGAAGTCGGCTACCAGACATGCGAGG
This sequence comes from uncultured Acidobacteriota bacterium, assembly GCA_963812485.1. GTDB lineage: Bacteria > Acidobacteriota > Terriglobia > Terriglobales > Acidobacteriaceae > Telmatobacter. The sequence continues at coordinate 153,919 of CAWEVD010000013.1, read as the reverse complement.
AGACGAGCGAATTCAAGGCGGGATGTTCAGCTATGTTTCGTTGGAGCAGCGGGTACCTTTGGATCATCCGCTGCGAGCACTTCGCAAGTTGACGGACGCGGTGCTAGAGACGCTGAGCCCGGAGTCGAAGTTGAGTTATCCGGGCCATGCCCTGGTCGAGACACAACGGGCTGATCGCCGCGGCAATGGTGACACATGCCGGAGGCAATGCAGAGCGCGACGCCGCGCTGTTGATGCTCGCCGAGAGGCAACAAGGCCGTTCACGCCCCATCCCCGTGGGGGCCGACAAGGCATATGACAGTAAGGATTTCGTGCGCACAGTGCCGGAGTTGAATGTAACCCCGCACATCACCAAGGACGACGAGAACCGCAGCAGCAAGGCTACTAGCTCCGTCGATGGCGTGCTGGGTCTGGGCGAGGCCGTTTACCACTCAGAAACGTGGTTAACCCTGGATTACCTGTTTTAATACGGCGCAGCTTCTGGAGACATCCTCATGTCTATTCGTTTGGACCTGCTAAAACATGAACTTCAATGCAAACTGCACCTGGCGCGGAGTTCCCGCCGCAAGGATATGGTTGAATGTCGGCGAACTGATGTCGCAGTCAGGCAAGAAGAAGTTCGTGCGGTTCAGGATGTTAAATAGCTCCGCGCGGAACTGGAGCTGCATCGATTCGGTCACTTTGAAATTCTTTAGGGTGGCGAAGTCCCAGTTGGCATACGCCGGACCGATATTCACGTTGCGGCCTTCCGTGCCAAACTGTCCCGCGTTGGCTGTGGGATCAAGTCGCTGTAAAGCGCTGGAGTTAAGCCACTCGTTAACCGTACGGGGCCCGTGATTGGGGTTGCCGACGAGATTGGGTCGCTGGGCGGAGAAACCGGTGATCTCCGGCGCGCTGCCTTGCGCCGCAACATCATTCGAGTCGAAGACGGTGAACGGCGTGCCGCTCATCAACGTGGCAATGCCATCCAACTGCCATCCGCCGAACGCTGACTGGTACCAGTTCTGAGGATGGTTCCAGAACGGGAGCGTCCATACATAGCTCCCAACAAATCGGTTGCGCGCGTCGAAGAGCGACGGCCCACGCTCTGCTCCAAGATCGAACGGATTCTGGGCGAGATCGTTCTCGCCTGCGACTGGCTTTGCTGCCGATCCGGTTATGTTGAATGACGAAACATCGTCGATCGCCTTTGACCATGTGTACGACAGGAGGAATGACAGCCCGTGGCTGAACCGCTTGCGCAGCGACGTTTCCAAAGCGTTGTACGACGAATTGGCGATGCCCGCGATCTCGCCGGTAGATGAATACTGGCAACTGCTCGGCGAATCGGCGAGCGTGCAGCCGGAATAAAGCCGCCGTTGATCGGCATTGCTGGAATTCGAAATTGGCTGGCCGTCCACGGTTCCGGGCACGAACACGGCTGGGTTCGCTTCGATAAAGCGGGGCAGCCGCGTTCCCTTGGTGCCGACGTATCCGATCTCGAACAGCCAATCATTCGCGAACGACTGCTGAAAGTTCAAGTCCCAATCCTGCGTATAAGGAAGTGACAACGTCGGCGAGAGAGTCAGGTTCGTGAGTGGCTTGGAAAATGTCCCCGGGGCCGGAGGATTGCCGTTGAACGGATCCGCGAAGTCCGGCAGGCTCACCTGCGGCGTCCCCAGGAACGGAGGCGCACTGATCGGTGCCTGCAGAGGGCCACCCTGTCCGGTGTAATAAGGCTCATAGAAGATGCCGTACGCCAAGGTTACCAGCGATTTGCCATCATTACTCGGATCCCAGGCGATGCCAACGCGCGGCGCAAACGCCTTGTAATCGGTGGGGATCAGGCCGGCCGGAACCCCGGAATCGCCCGGATACAGCAAACCCGCCGGAGCATCCGGCATGACCGTGGACTGCTTCCCCGGCTCAAACAGCGTTACCCGATTTCGACCTTCGGTGGACGGCATCGGCAACTCGTAGCGCAGTCCGGCATTGATCGTGAGTCGCGGGGCGACTTTGTACGTATCCTGCACGTACCCGTTCGCATTGTTGCCGCGAATATTGCGCGAGAAATCGCCGATACCTTGCAGGAAGACGACCGGCTGCCCGGTGAGGAAGCTGGCGAACGCGTCCGTTACCGGGAATGGCGCAAATACGAAAAAGCCGTTGGTTGCGATCCCTTGCAAGACGTTGATTTGCTGATGTTGGTATCCGCCGCCAAATTTGAGCGTATGGTTACCATGCACCCAACTCAGCGATCCCGAGTAATCGAAGACGTTTTCGTAGGTGTCGCGCGGGCCGGTAATCGGATTACCAACCAGAGTATAGCCACTCACCTGGATGAACGGCGGTCCAGCGGCGACATCGAGACTCGGCGTGTATTGGAATCCAAAGGTTGAGGGTGGCTCATGGTTCTGAGACTCGCCGAAGAGGAACTTGTTGCGCAGAAACGAGAATCGCCCGACAGCGATGACGCTTGGCGAAAAAGGGTGCGTATCTTGTGCGACAAAGCTCTGCGCGCGCTGGTTTTCGGCCACCGGGAAGCCCGGCACGCTGGCGCCGCCCGGCGATAACGGGCTGAGCTGGGAGAGCTGGTAAAACATGTAACTGAAGTTCAGCGTGTCGCGGGGATCGAGGTAATCGTCGACCTTGATGCCGAACTGATCTGTATCATTGGTCAAGATTTGCGTTGTGGCGAACAGATTCGTACCCGCGTTCGGAAGCGGGAAGAAGCTCAGCAAGTTTTGTGAAACCGGGTTGAACTGCTGCGACGGCAACAGGTTATTCGGGTACGGTGCATTGGCGAAGACGTTGAAAAGCTGGTTCTGCGGGTTGTTGCAGAAGCCGTGCGTAAAGCCCTCAGGGCAGAGTTCCGAGAAATCGCCGGCACGCTGCTTCACCGATGGCACTGTCGTGAGCGCTGACACGCCCTGGTGATTGCGAAAGCCTTCATAGAAGCCAAAAATGAATGCTTTATCCTTTTTGATCGGCCCGCCGGCGGCGGCGCCAAACTGGTTTTGCTTCAACGGCTCCTGCGTCTGCGCGAAATAGTTGGTCGCATCGAATGCGTCGTTGCGCAGGAACTCCCATAATGTCCCGTGAAGCTGGTTCGTGCCCGACCGGGTGATGACATTCGTCGTCGATCCTAGCGAGCCTCCGAACTCGGCATTCGCGCTGTGCGTGATGATGCGGAACTCGCTGATCGCGTCCACCGGCGGCTTAAGGACGAATCCGCCGTCAACGCCGTTGAAGTTGTTCGCGCCGTCGATGAGGAAGTTGTTTGATTCCGGTCGCTGGCCATTGACCGCATAAGCCTGTCCGTTGCGTAGCGACCCGCCCGCTTCAGCTATGCCAGGCGTCAAGGGAACGACTCCAGGCTGCAACAGGCCAAGTTGCGCGAAGTTGCGTCCGTTCAGGGGCAGATCCTCCAGCTCCTGCTGTTGCACTACCTTGCCCATGCTGGTGACGGTGGGCTCAATCAGTTCGGCATCGGCGCTCACCACTACCTGCTGCTTTTCCGATCCGACCGCGAGATGTGCCGAGACCGAAGCCGTCTCGTTCACGTTGAGCGTGATGCCATCCTGCACATGTTCCTGGAACCCCTGCGCCAAGACTTGCAGGCTGTAGTGTCCGACCGGGAGTTCCAGAAGGACGTAGTTCCCGTCGCGATCGGTGGTCGTCGCGCGCGACAGGCCCGTTTCCGCCTGCCGGGCAGTAACCGCCGCGCCCCGAATGACAGCGCCGCTTGGGTCTGTAACGGTTCCGCGAATGTTTCCTGTGATCTGCTGAGCAGACAGACTGAGGCAAGAAAGCATTACAAATGCCAGCACATTGCGAACCATGTTCATGTTGTTTTCGGCCTCTCCCAGAAGACTTGGCACTACAAACAGAGTGACGTCGTGGTTCGCGTGGAACCTGTCGACATTGATGGCGATGACATATGCGCCAAAATACTTGCCGCATCGTCAAAGGCATCATGAGTTAGAGAATGCTGGCGCGCATCACCAGGGGCAGGGCTCCGCCAAAGTTCAGGGGAAGAAATCGTTCGGCGGGCTGCACGGATGAACAGTAGTACCTGAGTCTATGTACTGTCCTGCACCGGTCGATTGGTACCTTACTCAATCTTTCGGTGGAGTCTCATCGTAATCGGTCAAATGGAAGATCGCAGAAGAGGCCCATTGCCTTCGGCTCTGGACAAGAGCAAGTGAACCATCATCGTAAAGATTTCAGATAGCTCTGCTCGAAGAGATGCTGACCCAACCCGGGTCCAGAAATGGCGCGTCCGATGCCGCGAGCCGCTCCGGTGACAACCACTATTTTTCCAACAGATGATGCCTTGTTCATAACGGGCCCTTTCTTTGATTCGGTTGGCCCGTGCAAATTTTTACCGCCCTCTGGCTTCTTCTGTCAGGAACACGAGTTCGGAGCTCAATGGATTCTGCAGCCGTACGACCAGCCCTTCACTCATCAACTCACTGCCGGTTGCGGTGCGATCAGGGGCGGTCCCGTCCTGAAAGTGGAGGTGGTAACGCGTCGAGATATCCAGACCGGAGAGCACAAAGCGATGCTCCGACTCGCCGGGAACGCTGCCGCGAAATGCAAAAACCACGCCCTTTGCACGTTGAGGGTTCCAATATTGCATTCCGTCCCATTGCACGCCATCGGGTCGCGGCGAGACGTGATAGAGGCGTGCGTCGCGGATGAGCGGCCTCAGTTCGCGCTTGTAGAGCGCAATGGCCTGGCGCGCGGCTTCGTGCTGTTCCGGGGTCCACACGCTGGTGTCGAGCATCAGCGTGAGCCAGCCCATCATGCCGCTTCGCAGCATGTAGAGAAAGTTTTCCGGGCGCGGAACCGGCCATTTTTCAACATAGCTTTCCAACATCGCCGCGGGCAGCATGTAGCTGGTGTCGTAGAAGGCGCGGCGATTGGAGAGCGGATCGTAGCTATCGGTGATGGAGAAATAGTCTCCGTGCGCGGCGCTGCCGAAGTCCACCATGCGCCCGCCGTCGTTGCAGATCTCGAAGAGCAGGCCGGGATGCTCACGCCGTGTGTGCTCATAAATGTCGTAGTAGGATCTGACAGCGTGATAGCTTACGTCCGTCGAATTGGACGCGAGCACGAAGTCCGAGCCCTCATCGTGTTTTAATTTCATCGTGCTGCGATCGGGCGGGGCATGCGGGTGATCATCGCGCGTGCAGCCTTGCGCCACCAAATAGCCGTCGTGTTCCAGCATGTCGAGGTGATAGTTTTCGACGATGCGCTTTACCTCGTTGCGGAGATAATCGTGCGCCGCGGGAACCCCCAGATCGACGGTCTGGCCCTTGAATTCTTCGGGCTTCCAATCAACAGGAACGTCTGCCACCAGCCAGTTACGGACCTTGGGATCATGCACGTTCAGTGCCCCGGGCTCGGTGTCGAGCGCGGCCTGGGTCCAGTCCACCCAGATACCAAAGCGAAGTCCCTGCTTGTGAGCCTCGTCGGCGATATACGCCAGGCCATGCGGAAACTTCTTCGGGTCCGGATACCAATCGCCCACGCCGCGAAACCAGCCGGCGTCGATGTGAAACATCTCCACACCGAGTTCCTTCGATTCGGCGATCATGCGCAAGGCGAGGGGCTCGTCCACGGCCATGCCGCTGCCCCAACTGTTGTTCACCACGAACGGGTAGTGCTTGTCCTTCCAGGTAATCGGGTTGCCCAAAACTGCGCGCACCCACGAACGAAGCTGATTGGCCGCGCCGTCGGGACCACCCTCGAATGCACTCAGAAATACTGTGGGGGATTCGAAACTGCCGCCCGAAACGAGCCGGGTGCGGAAGGGGCCCGGGTCGGGATTCAGTCCCAGGACGGACTTCACGCTGCCGGAATTGCGCTCGAGCCGTGATCCGTGTCCGGCCGCTGAACTCGATGCCGGCATACCAGCCTAACTTGCGCTGTGCGGGTGAGAACACAATTTCGGCGGGAATAATTTCGCGCGGCTGGCCTTTCGCCGGGTGGGCGTAGGTGGATGAGGTACCCGTCCAGCGGTAGCCCTCCGCCATGGTTTCGAAGTGAGTGCCCTGCGCTGAGGGAGTGCCGGCTCCTTTCTCGACGTAGAAATTGTGCAATTCGTCAGACGCGGATATCGCCCAATCGAGGCTGAGTGAATCGACCATGGGAAGCCAAGCTTCCTTGTTGCCCAGATTTTCGATGACGATGCGGTGTTCGATGGCGCCAAACTCCGCACGGGCCTGCCACTCCCAACTGAGGCGGAGATGCGGCTGCGCCGATTCGTAAACAAAGACGACGCGGCGCGAGTCGGCGGCGTCGAGTTCCGGTTTGTGCTGCCATTTCAGGAGAACGCTTGCGCCGTCGATCTCGACACTCGAAGGCAGTTGCTCCGGGGCGCGATTGCGCAGGGAAAGGCCCGCTGGTCCGCTGATCCACACCAGGTGCGGTCGGGCACCTGAAGCGCTCAGAGCGATGTGAATGTTTGAGGTGGAGAGTTCTGGAGCAGGGGGTGCGACGGCCGCAGCGCGGACATTCGATGCGCAGAAGGTTGCGAAAGCGAAGGCAGCAGGGCCGAACCATTGAATTCTGCTCAGTTTTCTCATGGTCAATTTGTGGTGGTCTTCGCCATCATCTCACCTTGTCCCGGTGAGTCCCGGAGTTCATTCCATCAAACGCACATCCCAAAATACAGGTTCCCTTGGAGAAACTCAGGGCACGTTTTCGACTGCGTTCGCTGCGGCGCGGAGAGAAATTGGCGATGTTGGTGGTGTAAAGATTCTTTTTGCGGATACTCCGGCGTGCCGAGAAAAGGCGAACAAGGCGTTACCGCGCCGTCGAGCTCGCCGCTCGCGTCAAGCCTGGTGAGGAAACTCCCGAAGACTATTTCGGCGAGCCAACGCGAGCCTCGGCCAATACGCTCAAGCAGCAGAGTCCTATCACCCGCGATCGACGCGAGTTCAAGGCTGTTGATCTTACGGGATTATAGTTGCACAATCTCTATAGCGATGGGAAAGAAACAGCCAAGCCAGAAGGTAGAACTCCCCACTCCGGGCGAGCTTCGCTTGTTGCAAATTCTGTGGCGAATTGATGAAGGGACCATTGAGGACATCGTGACGGCCTCTGGAGAAGATCCACCTCCAAATTACAAAACGGTTCAAGCCTGGCTGCGGATCATGGAACGCAAGCGGCAAGTGGAACACAAACAAGAGGGTCGTGCCTTTGTGTTCCGCCCTCTGATCAGCCGGGGGGATGTCCATCGACTCTCCATTCGTCATTTCCTGGCCAGGTACTTCACCGGTTCCCGATCGGAATTGTTAATGGAACTCTTGAGCGATGAGCGCATCAGCGGGGAGGAATTGCGTCAGCTCGAGGGCTTAGTCCGCAATCGACGTAAGGAGTTGTTGTAGGCTGACATTAGATTCGGCTTCCCGCCTGAGCCCAGGAGCCACATGAACAGTGAGACTGCATCGGCGCTTTCGAGTCTTTGGTTCACATATGTGCTCCAGTCTGCGGCTGGATACATGCTCTTGTGGCTTCTGTGCCGGTTCGTCCGGGATCCTCAGTTCCGATTTCGGCTGCGCGGAGTCTTTCTCGGGGGCATGGTGGCCGCGTGGTTAGGTTCGCTCCTGTTGTCCGGTCAGCAGACCCCAGTTTCGACGGTTAGCGCTGCACCTGTAGCCGTTTCAGAGACACATTGGTCGTGGACGCTAAATTCTGCGTTAACGACACGCTTTCCGACGGTTCTGAACGGCGTGTGTTGGGCATATGTAGCTATTCTCGCCCTGTTCTTACTGAGTTTTTGCGCCCGATTCTGGCAGTTGAAGACTTTGTTGCGGGCTTCCAGGCCGGCTCCTGAGTCAGTCTCATCGCTCTTCGACTCGGTCCGCACGCGCATTCAGGGTCCTCGGTGTGAATTGCGGCTGGTCCAGGGCCTTCTGTCCCCTGCCGCCACCGGATGGTGGCACCCCATAATCATGGTGCCCGACGAGTTCCTTTCTCGATTGGAGACTCCACAACTCGTGGGCGTTCTCAGGCACGAACTGATGCACGTTCGGCGTCGGGATTATCTCTGGGATAGACTCGCGACTCTTGGCTGTTATCTCGTTTTCTTTCATCCTGCAGCTTGGCTTCTTCGACGTCATTTGCGTTGGGATCGAGAACTGGCCTGCGACCATGGTTCGGCGGATCGCTCGGATGCATGTCGCCTGGAATACGCGGCGTGTCTGACGACCTTGGCGAGCTGGCGGCTGTCGGGGGAGGATTTCGCCGGCCCGATCGATTTTCTTTCGCCGCCGTCATTGCTCGGCGCGCGGGTTCGCGCGCTGGTATCGCCACCCAATCTAGATTATTCCTCGACCAAAAAAGCGGCGTTGGGATGCCTCGCCGCCGTCTCCCTCACGATCGCTTTGAGGCAGGTACCGGAGGTGACGGTTACACCCTTCTCGCAGGCAAGCGCGACTCTCTCAGACACGGCAACTACGACCCTGGGAGCCCCAACCTCACTTCAACTCTTCTCGTCAACCCGGCAAAAGCTGGGGTCACAACAACACAAGTTGCGCGTTCCAGAAACCAAAGTTCACCGCGTACGCTCCAAGTTTGCTGCTTCCACTCCGCAACTTCCGAAGAACATCTCAGATGTCTCCGGCCCGTCTCAGTCGCAAAGTGAATCGAAGTCTACGCGGCGTCCTGCTGTCTGGCATGTCATCCCGAAAGTCGGTGGTTGGGCCATCCGCTCGGTTAAGTTTGGCTTCTCTAAAGTTGGATCTCATCTTGGATTTGGTGGACGCTCTCGTCAGTGACGACTTAGATGGGCTCTGGCTAGGTTGAATCCTGGACAAGCGATGGCGTCCATGATTCCCTTTCCTGCTTGACAATCAAGTCTTAACGCGTTAAGAGTTTAGGAATCCTGTTTCCTTTTCACGGTAGGAAACGGAAGACCATGGGGGTTCTCGCTGTAATTGTCATCCAGAATTGACCCGCCTCAGCCAGGCGCGATGCGAGCTGGCTTTCAGTTTTTCTGAAGACATACCCGGAAGCGCCCAAGCATATGGTCACAGCATGGGTTGAGGTAGCCCGCATGATCGGATCTGTTGCACGATCCTGGTGGAATTCGCGCTTCGGATCGGTTGTCTTGGGACTATTGGCCCTGGCCGCCGCTGCCGTGCTCGCCCCGCTGCTGACCGTGCCGCTTGCCTGGCAGGAGCAGGCAATCTTTGGCGCACTACTGATACTGCTTGGATTATTTCTGAACACCTGTTCGCGCTCGATCACCGTAACCATGATCCTGATGACCATCTCTGTCTTCAGTACTCTGCGCTACGGCTATTGGCGGGTGATCCAAACCTGGGAGGGAATCACCAATGCGGGCCACATCTATCGATCGGACACGATCTTTGTATTGCTGCTTCTGGGCGCGGAATTCTTTGCTTTCTCCACATTGATTCTCGGATATTTCCAGACTCTGCGTCCCCTGAACCGCCGGCCACAGCCCCTTACCGGAAACCCGGCCAATTGGCCAACGGTTGATGTCCTGGTGCCCACCTATAACGAACCCCTTCACGTGGTACAGGCCACGGTCATCGCCGCCAGGGCCCTCAACTATCCGCCCGAGAAAATGAGAGTTGTCTTGCTCGACGACGGGGGGAGAGCGGAGTTCCGTGAGTTTGCCGCACGGGTTGGAGTGGAATACATCGCACGTGAAAACAACGTGCATGCCAAGGCAGGAAACATCAATCATGCCCTGCGGGAATTGAGCGGCGAGTTGGTTGCTATCTTCGATTCAGACCATGTCCCAGCACGCTCGTTCCTGCAAATGACACTGGGATGTTTTCTTTGTGAACCTCGTCTTGGAGTGGTGCAGACTCCGCATCATTTCTATTCTCCCGACCCGCTAGAAAGAAACCTTGGACAGTTCCACAGAGTCCCAAACGAAGACGAACTGTTTCACCGCCTGGTGCAGGACGGGAGCGATCTTTGGAATGCAAGCTTCTTCTGCGGATCGTGCGCGGTGCTCCGGCGCAGCGCGCTCGATGAAATTGGCGGCATTGCGGTGGAGACGGTCACCGAAGATGCCCACACTGCCCTTCGCATGCACAAGGTCCGCTGGAACACCGCTTATATCAACATCCCGCAGGCCGCAGGCCTGGCTACGGAGAGCCTAGCCGCACACATCGGTCAACGCATTCGCTGGGCGCGCGGCATGACTCAGATTCTCCGTCTTGAGAACCCTCTGTTTGCGTCCGGACTTTCACTGCCTCAAAGACTGTGCTACTTCAATGCGACCACCCATTTTCTGTTTGCCCTACCGCGCTTGCTCTTTCTGACCGTGCCGCTGGTTTACCTGTTGTCTGGGAAGATCAATATCTATGGCTACACGTGGGCAATTCTGGCGTACGCCTTTCCTCACCTTGTGCTTTCAAATCTGACGAATTCGCGCATTCAAGGACAGTATCGATATTCATTTTGGAACGAGATCTACGAGGTCGTACTGGCGCCGTACATTCTTTTCCCCACGCTGCTGGCACTCATCAATCCGCGGCTCGGACGATTCAACGTTACAAGCAAAGGCGGGATCATTCGGCGGTCGTACTTCAACCGGCGCATCGCGTTGCCTTACCTGATTCTGTTGGCGTTGAACGTGGCGGGCCTTGTGATGGCGGAGCGCCGTTTCATTGCAGATGCCGCACATAGAGACACGATCATCATGAACGCCGCATGGACGATGTACAGCACGATGATCCTGTCAGTAGCAGCTTCGGCAGCATGGGAACGACGGCGATTGCGATCCGGAGCGTGTCTGCGCGCAAAGGTGCCGGCTACGTTGAAACTTGAAACTTGTCGTGGGTGCAAAGGCGATCGGCAGATTGGGGGCGTCACAGTTCTCCTGTCGCGCCGCAGTGCGACGGTGAAGGTTGAGGAATCTTTGGAACTAGCCCAGGGTATGTCGGTTCTGCTCGCGCTCGATGACGGCAAGTCGAGTTGCGAGATTCCCGCCTTGGTGGCGCATTCCGCGGGAAGGCGTCAACACCTGTTCTTTCCCGAGCTCACAGATCAGCAGGAGCGCCACATCGAAAACTTGATGTCTTCACGCCGGAGCGCGTGGCGATCGTTGCACACCTCGCAGCCTGGCGATCGGCCATTGCGCAGTTTACTGCTGATCCTCATGTTGGCGATACGGGGGCTGCCGATCGTGCTGATCGGACTTTTCATGCCTTCCCCTGCGGTCGAAACGGATCCGCTGCCAGCGAGGCGCACGAGCGAGGCCGCATCCCTTGTCGTTCCGATTCTGCTCTTCGCATGTCTCCTCCTTCCTTTTCAGCTTCATTCCCTTGACCTTCAATCCCAAGGCCTGAATATGAAGGCGAAACATGCGGGCGGAATCCAGCCGGCTAACTTTCACGATGAGTTTGAACTGGGAATTGCGGGCGAGGCAAAAGACCTTTCGTTGCTGGGGAGCGGGGCGTCACTGAACTTCTTCTTCGGCGAACCAGTCAGCAAGGTTACCACGAATGCGACCTTGAGACTCAACTACGCGGCGCCAGATCTCCGCGCGAATGAGGTCAGGCTGGAGCTTACACTGAATGGCGCGGAGGTGGGCTCGATCGTCCTTTCCCCCGGGCCTGCGCAACAAACCGAGTTCGCCTTGCCCACGGACCTGCTGACGAACGACAACACGCTCTCTTTCCAACTTCTGGGGACCTGTGCGACTTGTGATTCGAAATCCGCGCCGTGGGTGACCCTGGATCCGCACAGCACGGTCAGTTTGAGTGGAACAAGGCTGCCCCTTGCGAACGACCTCTCTTTACTGCCCCTGCCATTCTTCGATCCGTCCGGATTACGGTCCTGGAGTCTGCCCCTTGTCTTCGGTGACTCGCCTGATGAAATCGTTCTGAGCGGCGCAGCACTCGTCGCTTCGTGGTTCGGCGCACTTTCAGACGTACGCGGCGTACATTTTCCCGTCAGCGTGGGCGAGTTTCCTAATGGAAATGCGGTTGTCTTCGCGATTGCGTGACTCGCGTCTTCTCGCCGGCCTATCGCTGCCATCCGGGCCGGGCCCGCTTCTTGCGATATGCGACAATCCTCGCGACCCCTACGGTAAGTTACTGATAGTTACCGGCGATCATTCCGAAGATCTGCTCGAAGCCACTCGCTCACTGACTAACGACAGCCAGATGCTGCGCGGGGCAAGTTTCTACACCCCGATTATTCAGGTTCCTGCGAGGCAGGCGTATGACGCTCCGCGATGGCTTCAATCTGATAAGCCTTTCGCGATCGGCGCCTACACAACGGACGAGCGCCTGAAATTGCAGGGAACGGGTTCGATCAATCTGTATTTTCGCTTGCCGCCCGACCTCTTCCTGCGCGCCCGTCAATCCGTCCCAATGCTCTTGAAGTTCCAATACGGCGGAACGCCGAAGGGATCGTCGGCCGTGCTGCACGTGCGCCTGAATGGAAGAGATATCGATAGCATTCACCTGAAGGTGGCTTCCAGTCCAGTCGAGGAGTCGGAAGTTTTCCACCTCCCGACAGGCAGTCTGCTGACATACGCCAATACGCTCACTGTCGACTTCTACTTTGAGGGAAACGCTCCTCCGCCAAACGTGCGGCCGTCCTTCGCGATCCATCGAGGATCGTCGCTCGATCTTCGCGAAATTCCCCATTCTGTCGTGTTGCCCCGCCTGGAGTTATTTGCCGCTGCGGGTTATCCCTTCACACGTTGGCCCGATCTCAGTCGAACTGCCGTCATCATTCCGAGCGCACCAACGTTGGCCGAATACGAAACGTTGCTGGATATGACAGGCTTCTTTGGAGCCCAGACCGGGGCGCTCGCGTCGGGGCTCACAGTCACCGTCGCTGACCGTCTTGACCGCGTACAAGATAAAGACCTCGTCCTGATCGGCACGCTTGATTCGCAGCCATTGTTGTCGAAGTGGGCGGACAGAATGCCTCTCGCTCTGTCCGGCCCTGAAATGCGCGTTAACGAAGGTGGTGCATCGAATTTATTGCTGCATCCGGAATGGCCATTTCGCGCATACGATGGTGACCGGTTAAGGCGGTTGCTGGGCGACGGCACTAATCCTGCTGTGCTCGTTGAAAGCTTCGTTTCGCCACTGCGGCTAGACCGTTTGGTGGTCGCGATCGTTCCCCGGGACTCCAGCGCAATCGACGACGTTCGCGCGTTGTTCACACCATCAGAGCGCCAGGGCCCTGTGTACGGCGGCGTGGCCGTCTCCCACGATGGACGCTTTGAATCTTACCTGGTGGGGACTCTGGCCTACCACGCCGGTGAGCTCGATCGCTATCAATACGCAACGGTTCTCCTTATCGAATACTACTGGGTCATCCCGCCACTCGTGCTGGTTCTCGCATCCGTGATCGCTGCCTGGGTTCGCCGGATTACAGAGCGGGTTGCCGAAGGGCGTCTTGCGACCTGGGAAACCTGACCGAGGCTGATTGCAATGACACCATTCATTCGCTTCAATCTATTGTTGGCGATGGCATTGCTAGTGGCCGGATCCGCGCCGTCACAGACAGCAGGCGGAGTCGACATCCTGCTCGCGAAAGCACGCTCCCTCGAGTTGCGAGGCCGCATCGATCTGGCGGTTCAGAACTGGCGCAAGGTCTTGCTGGTCGATCGCAATCAGACAGAAGCTCTCGCAGGTCTGGCGCGCAGCGCCAAACAGAACGGTCAAGCCGAAGAAGAACGTTCGTACCTCGATCGCTTGCGGAGGATTGATCCTCGCGACCACACGATTGAGGCCGTCGAAACAATGCGCGTGTTTACGCCCGAAGAACGGAATCGGCTCGACGAAGCAGGGCGGCTCTCGATGAAGCACCAGCCCGACGAAGCCATGAACATCTATCGTGAGGTTCTTGGCGAGCAGCAGCCACCCCCGGGCAAGTGGGCCGAACCATTCTACGAAACTGAAGCTGCGAGCACCGGCGGCAGAGAAAGGGCGATCTCCCAGCTCCGCCAGCTCTGCGCAACGAATCCGAACCAGGACGAGTATCGCGTGTGGCTGGCCACCGTGCTCACCTATGATCCTAAAACGCGCATGGACGGGCTCCATATGTTCGAGTCGATCAAGGATCCTGGCACGGTAGAGCAAGCCCGGGTTCAGTGGCGCCAGGCGCTGCTGTGGGAGGAGAAGAACCCCGATGCATTGGCGCCCATCGAAGCCTATCTTCGACACTATTCAGATCCCGACTTGCAGTCGATCGCGGCAGGTTTTCACACCAAACAGCTAGAGGACCTAGCTTCTGCCGACAATGAGCGCGCCTTCAAGGCCCTTCGAAGCAACGATCTGGAGACGGCCGAGGCAAGTTTTACCAAGGTTCTCCGTCAGTCGCCCAATAATGCGAATGCCATTACCGGAATGGGTTATGTTCGCCTCAACCAAGAGAAATTCAGCGAAGCTCTCAACCTTTTTGATCATGCGCGCACGCTCTCCCCTCAAAGACAGGACGTTCGCGATGGGTATGAGGCCGCGAGATTCTGGCTGGCAATCGAGCGTGGAGCAGCAGCCGAACAACACAACCAACTTGACGCTGCCATCGTGGCATATAAGGAGGCGCTGACCCTGCGGCCGAAGGATAACGGAGCCTTGTTGGGGATGGCGAATGCCCTGGTGGGTGAACGCAAATTTGCTGAGGCGGCACCGAACTTCCAACAAGTCTTGAGTCAAGCGTCGAACGACACTGACGCAATGGCTGGACTAGGATTCGTGTGGCTGAACGAGGGTAAATTCGACGAAGCTGAGAAACTCTTTGCGGAGGCGCGCAAGCTTGATCCTGCACGAAAGGATGTCGAGGAAGGCTATCACAACGCGAAATTCTGGGGTGTTATGAACCTGGCGGTTGAGGCGCTGAATCACAATCGGCCCAAGGATGCGATTGGTAGATATCAACAGGCTCTCTTGCTGAATCCCGATGACAGAGACGCGCTGCTGGGATTGGCCAACGCGTCTGAACACGCCGGCGATTTTCGTGCGGCCGCCAGGATATACGCTCAGTTAACCGCGGCAAATGCCAATGACGAATCAAGCTGGCTCGCCCTGATTCAGGCACAGGTCGGGGGAAAGGATCCTAAAGCTGCCGTCGAGACATCGCACCAAATTCCTCCGGTGCTGAAGCTGCGGATGGAGGCCCGTTCCGACTACCTCTCGGAAATGGCGCTTGTCTACTACGAAGCAAACCAGTCCGGCGAGGGCGATCAGTTGCTACACAGGGCGTTGGAGATCGCGAAGAGCTCCGATAGCGACGACGCACTCAGCTTTCGTCTTAACATAGCCGGTGCATTTATGGATCGAAATGAAACCGGGCGTGCCATCGAGATCTACAGGCATGCAACAATGACTCATCCAGATAACCCGAGTGGTTGGGAAGGGTTAATCGGTGCATATACCCGCATTGGCGATTTCTCACAGGCAATAACCTCGGTGCGCTCCATGTCACAGCGTTCCTATGATCTGGCGTCGACACATGCGGGGTTTCTTGACTCGGTTGCCGTTCTCTTCTCGACCCAGGGACGATGTCAGGATGCGGAAGATTTCTTGAACCGCTCGCTGACTTTGGATCAAGTGGCAGGACGCCAGCCTGCTGAAGGCACGCGGCTCCAATTGGCAGACATCTGGATGCGCGAACGCAACTACGTCGATGCGCAGGATCTCTATCGCGACATCGTTCGGAAAAACGCGAATTCCGCGGGTGCATGGCGCGGCTTTCTCGTTGCGCTGCACCAACAGCGGGCCGATCGGGTGCTTATGAATGAAATCCCACAGATACCGACCGCCGTTCGCACTCAGCTTGAAACGGACCCGAGCTTTCTGATTCTTGAGGCCAGCGCGTACTCAATTGCGGGCCAGCCTCAAAATGCTCTTCCGCTTTTGCGGGCAGCACGTCTGCGCTATACAAGGCAGAGCAAAGATCCGCCCGCCGATCTTGACATCCAGCTTGCATGGACCATGCTTGCCGTCTCCGTAGATGAGCCGGGCCTCGGTGATCTCTTGTTCAACGACAAAAGACGGACCGACGTCACCTCAAAGCAGCGCGACGCGATTAGAGAGCTCTATTCGACCTTGAGCGTGCGCCGCGCCGAGCGCGCTTTCGTGACCAATCCGCAAGATGCCTTTTCAATTCTCAGCAATGCAGGACACGAGTATCCCGGCGATCGCAATATCCACTACACATTGGCTTCGCTCTATCTGAAACGGCACCAGAAACAGGAGGCACTCGAGGTGTTCCGAACCTGGGGAATGGAAGGAGCCCAGGCGGGAGACTTCCGCGTCGCGGCTGGAACGGCTCTATCCGTCCACAAGACTGATCTGGCCGACCACTTTCTGCGTCAGGGGCTCTATTGTTTTCCGAATGATCCGGAACTGATGCACATGAAAGCCAGGCAAGATATCGCACGTGGAGACTACGACGCAGGAGAGCGTGAATTGAGATCAGCTTTGCTGGCCATTCACGAGCAGGATTCGTCAGCGTCTCAGGCCAAGTCCCTGCCGTTGCAGAATCTCCGGGAGGATGCCGATGGCGGCAGCCTTCTCGCCGTTCACGATGGCTCCAGCCTGCCCGCGAACTTTCTGCAATCGACCACTCCATGCAGGCCAAAGGGGGTGCATACCACCGCAAGCACTGCGCTCATCAAGCCAATCAGCCTGGTATTCACGGTCTCGCGTAATGAGCGTTCGGGGGAAGAGGAAACGGGTGGCCGGATTTCGAGCGGTCGGGCCCAGAAACAGGAGCAGGAACAACAGATGCAGGATGAGGTCGATGCCGTGGAAAACCGCAATACTCCTGTGATCGGCACCGGAGGGACAGGGGCAGGAAGGATTGGAGTTCCGGGGTTTAGCCAGCTTATTATTGCTGATACCGTTCTGGGAACAGCATACACTGCCTCCGACCGGGTGCGGTTTGGAGTTGAGGGACACGCCGTCTACGCCTCCGCCGGGACGTCGAATGGAAGTTCGAATTTGATGTTCGGTACGTTACCCGCGAAAACAGCGTTCGGCGAACAGTCCGGCGTCGGTTATAGCGCCATCGCCGAATTGTCGACGAATACATTCGGACTGATGGTGGGGAGCTCTCCGCACGGCTTCCCGGTTCATACACTGATTGGCGGAGTCCGCTTTCGGCCTCACAATGGATGGTTCACGCTTCTAGGCATACGCGACAGCGTCAAGGACAGCTTGCTTTCTTATGCCGGCGCACACGACCCGGTCACCGACATTCGGTGGGGAGGAGTTATCTCCAACACCGCTACTTCAAGGTTCGATTCCGCTCCCTCATCCAACCTCTTCTACAAAACCATTGGCGAATACGCCACGGTCAGTTTCTCGCTGATCCAAGGGCTGCACGTACCCAACAACTGGAGCGCGGCAGGCAATGCAGGCTTATATTGGCAAGCAGTGCAAGGCCTCACCCTCGGTGTAAATGTCACCGGCATGCACTATGAAAAAAACTTGAATTTCTTCTCCTTTGGCCAGGGAGGATACTTCAGCCCGCAACAGTACTACCTGGCGTCCATACCGATTTCCTGGTATGCCCACAAACCACGGTTCGAGTACCAAATCAAATTCAGCGGAGGGATGCAGTATCTTCAGCAGGACGCGTCGCCCTTTTATCCGATCTCGCCCCATCCCACCGTCGTTTCTCCTCGGACCTATCCATCAACGAGCAGCACGACACCCAACTACGACGCCGATATCCGAATGGGCCGTCGCATTTCTCCACATGTATATATTGATATTTTCGCAACCGCCAGCAACGCGCGGGATTACTACACGCAGAGCGTTGGCTTCAATGTGAAGTTCATGGTCATACCGAATTCCCACCAGCACTGACCTGCTTGTGAATTCCGTTCCGGACTGGACCGGGAAGCAGGCGTTTGCGATCCGATGAGAGTGCACGAGTCCAGGAAAGCCATTGGGGCGCAGTTCGCAGCGGCAATCCACTTGTCTGTATAGCTACCTTGTCGTAGTGCTCCCGGAGCAGCGCAGGGATCCACGTTTCGAGTAGAGTTCTAGTTCAATTTCGCGGCAGATTGCTATGAATTCAATTCGCTCAGCTTCTTACCAACCGCGCCAGGTCCGAAATTGATGTGAGCGTCCTTAATCGAAAGTCCGACGACTTCGATACGCTTCAGGTCCCGTGTTCCGATCCCGGCTTCTTCGGCAAGACGCAGCGAATTGTCGCCTCGGATGAACGGAGAAGTCCCACGCTCGGCATACGGATCGTAGCCCATCACTGCCATTCCGACAGCGTCCACGCAGACGGCGTTACGGCCGGCAATGATCACGCCCGGTGTCATCTTTTCCAGGCCAGGAAGCCACGGACCTTCCCCTCCCCGCACCGTCTCGACGCCATCCACGATCGCGATAGTCAATTGGCCGAATACCGTTCTGATCAACCAGAATGCGCGGAACCCGATAGCCCGGATCGCGCGGCGAATCAGGATGCAACTCGGCATCGACTCCCGAGGGCGCGGGCGTCGTTCCGTCGTGCAGCACTTGTCCGCGCTCTTTCGTCGGGCGCTCGTTACCGCTAGGTCCGCAGTCCCCGCCATAGAGCGAGCAGGGCGTGTTGCCGAAGTTGTTCTTCATCGTCATGGTCACGCCCGCAATCCAATGGTTCTTCAGCTTCGCCATTGAAGCGTATACGTCGCACTGATAGAACGCCGGGTTCAGGTGGTATGCCGGATAGGCGTACCCGCCCCAGGGCACCTTCATCCGCACATATTGCTTGTAGTTACCCAGGTTCTGCACGTTTTCCCAAACCACCGGCACGCCCATGTTGTTAATCGCGTTTACGTCGAGGCCGTAGCGTGCCCACAACGAGAGATCCTGATCGGCCGGAAAGAAGCTTTCAATCATGCGAACGCGCCGCGCACCCGCCTTGGCAAACAGATGCACCGTCGCCGCCACCGACTGCGGATTCGTCCGATAGGGAAGCTCAGGCGTCAGCGGAAAGTTCTTCGGATTCCCCGTGAGATTGAGCTTGAGAGCAACGGTTTTTCCGCGCACTAATTTCTCGATCCCGCCGATCTGATCGAAGGCGCTCGAGAGTTGCTGCCCATATTGCGCGTAATCGCGGCAAGGCACGATCGCAACCCGGCTCGCTGGTGCCTCGGCCTTTATGAGCTTCGGAATGCAAAGTGCCGCAAGCGTCGCACCACCCGTGGTGGCCAGCATCTCTCGTCTGTTCATGTTTCCGCCTCCTCAACGCCATATTACTCGGGTATGATCGATTGCGCGTGGCTTATTTGATATCCAGACGATCGTTTGGTAAGCTGCTTGCCGCTGCCTCGCTCTCCAGAGCTTTCGCGGGCGAGCGCAACATGTTCCTCTCCCTGAACAGCGTCCTGTTGCAAGGTCGTGTTCACTGGCCTGACTTCGCGCGCCTGGCCGCCACAATTGGCTTTCCCGGCACGGACATCATGCTAGGCCCGGCCATGCAAGCCGGCGTCAGCGCAACCAACGACCTGCTTGCCGGCCTTAAGATCAGGCCAGCCGTCATCGATTTTCCGGTCGAATTCCGCAAAGACGACGCAACCTTTAATGCCTCGCTCACCCAGCTCGACGCAGCCGCCCGGTTCGCTGCCGCTATCCACTGCCCGCGCATGATCACGTACATCATGCCGTCGAGCGATACGCCAAAAGACGAACTGCGCCAAACCTATAAGCAGCGGTTTACAGAAAGCGCCCGCATTTTGGCCCGTTCCAACGTCCGCCTAGGCCTCGAGTTTCTAGGTCCGCTCGAACTGCGCAAAGCGTACAAATACGAATTCATTTGGCGCATGAACGATATGCTCGCGTTCGCCAAAGAATGTGGTCCCAACGTCGGACTGCTGCTCGATTCCTGGCACTGGCACCATGCAGGAGCCACTCCCGAGGACATCGTCGCCGCCGGCCGCGATCGCATCGTGCACGTCCATTTCAATGACTCCCCGAACTTGCCTCCAGAGCAGATCCACGATAATCAGCGCCTGCTACCCGGCGAAGGTGTCATCAACTTGACCGGCTTCTTGCAGGCGCTCCAAAGCATCCACTACAACGATGCGCTGAGCGTGGAAGTTTTCGGGCGAACGAAAGACATGACACCGGAAGCAGCCGCGAAAGCCGGCCTCGATAGCTCACTTGCTGTCTTTCGTAAGGCCGGGGTTCCGGAAGGCTGACGGACAAACCTCGGAAGCTGAGTCGTCTTCGGAGTTTGTCGCTTCTCCTTCCTATCATCGAATACCGAAAGGCCCTCTCGGCCACCAGCACTCCGCATTCGCCATCAGGAAGCTGCGTTCCACAATCGCGAGGCACGCCACAGCCGATGGATACATTCGGGCACGCTTGTCAGCTCGCGAAGAGACCGCGGCCGACAAGAGGCTCTATATCGAATTCATGCCTTGACCTTCTACCGGCAACGGATTCTGCTCCACCATGGGCATTCTGTTAATCGAAGGCCGCTCAACGCTATTGGAACCGGCGCACTATGTCGAGGTCGATGCCGTGGAAATGGATTTGCGAGTAAGTCAGGTTGCGGCCGTCGCGACTGACGGCGAGTCGGCACGAAAGAACAGCACTACTCCTGGGATTGGCAGGCGTTCACCTGGTCATGCTGAATAACTGGGGCGGATATCAGAATTTTAAGTACACGCCGGCGGGACGAATGACTGCTGTGGCTCGCGCGCGATCTCGCCTACTATGTCGGAAACAGCAACCGGCCGGTGATTCTGTTTCAACACTACAACCTCAAAAACGTCGGTCAGCAGGAATGGTCGACAAGCGACTATCACGATTTTTGGCAGGTGATCAAAAACCACAATGTCATCGGAATGGTTTCCGGACATCTGCATTATCTCGAGTCTCCCTGGGAGACTATCGGTTCCGGAGACATTCTTCCCGCCGATCAACCGGCCTCTCATCGCAAATTGGACAATTTTTCGGCGGAGCGGTGGGTCCTATCGAGCCGATTATTGCGATCAAAGCACCGGTTCCAACAACTTCCTCGTTGTCAGGGTTAGCGATCATTACGTTGACGTTAGGGCCAGGACTTACGCAAACGGCCGCGGATTCTACTGGGACAACGTTATAAGTTTCCGGCCTTCCTACAGCGGTAACCAGACGCCATCTAAGTCCTATGTATGCCGCAAGCGAATCAATTCCAGCTACATTCGTGGACGAAAACGCTTGCCACTGTGAGCAGAGATGGGAATAAGAACTTTGTAGTTTCTTCTCCACTCCCTACACTCTCGGCGGAACCTTCGGTTTGGAATTAGCCGACGCAGTAGAGTGGGATTTCGTTGACAGCTGCTCATTGAGGTTCGATATTGATCCGGATTGGGCCGTCCGAGGTTGGACACGGCTGACGAGTCGCCTGCGCTCCAATTGCTGGGTGGCACGGCAAAACCACGGTCTTGTTGAAGACCAGCCGAGGTTCAGAACAGTACCAGCGACGAACTCATCGATCGCATGCGCCTCGAGTCGAGAGACCCGCCGCGGTTCCCTGCACCAAGACCATCGCCACCACTGAGGCCGCCAACGCTGCTGCGGTCCGGACGGCGGTTTGCCAAGTAGCGAAATCACTCGTTGGATTCCCGGTCATAGGTCGCTTCGATAATCGACTGACGTGATCCAAATCACTTAAAAAATATCGGACTTAATTTGTCGTATATTAAGTACGACTAAAACAGTCTGATTTCATACCGATTAATGGGACGGGTATGCATTTACATCCCCGTGAGACCCGAGAGGATTTTGCAGTGAAAGTCTTGTTATGGAGTGCAATGCTTTTATTTTCAGTTGCTTTCCCGATCCGGCTCCGGGCCGGGGAGCCCGTTGCAGTCACGGGCACCGCGCATGATCCAAGCGGCGCAGTCGTTCCAGGGGCGCTGGTCAGCGTCCTGACCTCCAGCGGAAGCGCGGTTCAGAATGTGAGATCGGATGCCGAAGGGAACTTCCGTGTCCAGTTAGAGGACCCAGGCACCTACCGGGTTCTCGTCGAAGCGGAGGGCTTCGTCTCCGTTGCGTCCGAAGTAACGCTGACCTCGGGCCACCTGTCAGAAAATGTGGACGTCACGATGATGGTTGCCGGCAGCACCCAGTCGGTCGAAGTAACCGCCGATGCACTGGCCGCCGAAACCACAAGCACGCAACTAGGCGAGGTCCTCGACACCACGAAGATCGACAGCCTGCCGCTGAACGGTCGCAGCTTCACCGATCTCATGGCCGTCCAGCCGGGCATCGTTCCCCAGAACACCGCACAACCAGGAGCGGTCATCATGACCGGTGTGGCGTCGACGCCGCCCTCCGGCGACGCAAATCCTGGCAACCTGTCTATCAGTGGGCAGCGGGAGACGTCGAACGGCTTTCGCGTCAATGGAAGCGACGTGGAAGAGGACGTCAATATGGGCACGTCGATCGTCCCCAACCTGGACGCGATCGACAGCTTTCGCGTGCTGACCTCCAACTTTGACGCCGAATACGGGAACTCGAGCGGCGGCCAGATCCTTGTGGCAACCAAGGCCGGCACGGCGAATCTGCATGGGTCGGCATTCGAATTCCTGCGCAACACTGCCTTCGATGCGCGGAATTACTTCTCGCAGGAGCGGGCAGCTTACCGGCAAAACCAGTTCGGCGGTACGTTGGGCGGCACGCCGTTTCATGGCAAAGGCCTGACGCTATTCGGCGACTACCAGGGAACGCAGCTCACAGAGGGCATTGACACGGGTAACATCGCGGTGCCGACGACGGCCCAGCGCACCGGTGATTTCCGCGATGCGCCGCTGACCGGAAATGTGAGCGGGAGTTACCTGGCATCATTGCTTTCGTCTCGCCTCGGACGGCCGGTGACGGCCGGCGAATCGTATGCCCAGGTATTTGCCGACGGGAATATTCCGCAATCGGCGTGGTCAGCGCCGGCGAAGTTCCTGCTGGCTTTCGTTCCAGCGCCTAACGCGGGACCGGCCGTGTTTGCCACTTCTCAAGAATCCGAGAGACTTCAAGATAACAAGGGTGCGCTACGCGCCGACTGGACGCACGGAAAAGGCACGCTCACCGCTTATTACTTTCTTGATGATTACTGGTTGGATCATCCGTATCCGACGGGAACGGGCGGCGCCAGCGTGCCGGGCTTCGATGCTACCTCGGACGGGCGCGCCCAGCTGTTCAGCCTGGGGCACATGATCACCTTTGGCACTGCAGCCCTGAACGAGTTCCACCTGAGCTTCATGCGCAACCACAATGCGGTGGGACAACCGAAAGGCGGTGTAGGACCTTCGCTGGCATCCCAGGGGTTCACCGGGATTATTCCGCTAAAACCCTCAACCGAAGGCATTGCGAATGTCGCATTCAACGACTTCACAATGGGCGTGGATACCACTGCCCTGGTGCAGGCGGAGAACATCTACGAGACCAGCGATGCGTTTTCGCGCATCCTGGGAAAGCACGGCCTGAAGTTCGGCGGCGAAATGCACGTGAACCAGATCAACACTCATCCCGATGTCGTGTTTAACGGCAGCTTCGGCTTCACTGGTTCGGAAACGGGGAGCGACTTTGCCGACTTCCTCCTGGGCGTGCCCTCCAGTTACACGCAGGGGCAGGCGCGCAATTTCTATAACCGCAATCTCTACCTGGCCGCCTTTGTTCAGGACAGCTGGAAGGCCGCCGACCGGCTCACGGTGAACTACGGCGTACGGTGGGATCGTATTCGCCCCTGGAGCGAGAAGTTCAACCAATTGCAGACCCTGGTGAAAGGCGCTCAGTCGCAGGTATTTCCCGATGCTCCACAGGGTCTCGTGTTTCCTGGCGATACCGGCGTACCCAGTTCCCTGGCAAGTGCGCATAACAACTTTGCGCCGCGGATCGGAATTGCGTGGTCGCCGGCGCCGGATGCAGGTTGGACGCGCAAAGTCATCGGAGCAGCAGGACAGACGAGCGTGCGGTTGGGATACGGAATGTTCTACACCGCCTACGAAGGACTGTCTGCAGGCATCATGAGCGCGAATCCGCCGTATGGATACACGTACACTTCGGCCGCGCCGCCGTTGTTTGATTCGCCGTTCACGGTAGCGGCAACGGGGGTGGATGCAGGACAGCGGTTCCCGCTGCAGAAGGTGGCGTATGGCGCCAGCCGGGCCAATCCCAACTCGAGTGTGGATTGGAGTCAGTTTGAGCCGCTTGTCGGCATTCCCGCCGTCGACCCGCGTGATGTCACCCCGTATGCAGAGCACTGGATGGCGAGCCTGGAGCGGCAATTTGCCGGATCGACTCTGCTGACTGTGAGCTACGTGGGGGCAGGGTCGCATCATCTCCTGGTATTGGAGGAGGCGAATCCCGCGGATCCGTCCCTTTGTCTGTCCCTGGGATCGGCATGCGGTCCATTTAATGAGCAGGCCGCGAGGACGCAATTCGGACCGGCCTTCGGAAGCGTCGAGTTGCAACGGACCATCGCCAATGCAGGCTACAACGCATTGGAGGCCGCGTTGAATCATCGCGTCCGAACAGTTCAATTCCTGGTCAGCTACACTTATTCGAAATCGATCGACCAGTCGGCCGGATTGCCGGAACCGGTGAACCCTGTGGATCCATCGCTCAGCCGCGGGCTCTCAGCATTCGATATGCGGCACAATGGCGTCGCGAGCTTCCGCTACGAAGTCCCTGCCCTGGCCTCCAAGGAACCGTTTCGTGTAATCGCGTCGGGCTGGGCAATCGCAGGAATCGCGCGCTTAACTTCCGGCCTGCCCGTCACGCTTCTGAATAACAACGACACATCCCTGCTGGGCACAATTCCGAACGGCATCAACAACAATGGGGTGGACGCGCCGGAGTGGAGCGGCGAAGCGCTTCATCTGAATTTGAATCCGCGCGGCAGCGCGCCGGTATTTGACGCGAGCCAGTTCAGCTTGCCCGCGCTCGGCACGCTGGGCAACGCGCGGCGGCGCTTCTTCTCCGGCCCGGGTATGGAGAGTATCGACGCCACGATCTCACGCGACTTTCATGTACATGAGAACCGAGTGGTCGAATTCCGCGCGGAGACATTCAATTTATTGAATCATGCACAGTTCCTCGGCGCATCCGCGGTACAGGGCAACGTCTCCAGCACTAACTTCGGACAGGCCGTAAGCGCCATGCCGGCGCGACGTATGCAACTTGCGATCCGATATCGGTTTTAGGCAGCGCTACCCAGACGCGGTGCATTGTACGAACCGGTGCGTCTGGGTTTGCATTCGAGTTGGTTGACCGTAATTATTGCGCCGTGCCGGTCAAGGTTGAGGTTGAGTGCCAGCTGCGTCGGTGACGGATACCGTCGCGCTTCGCACTGAGTTAATCGGATCGCTCGTGCGCGGCTCGAACTGCACCGTGATCACGCAGGTTGCACCTGGAGCCAGAGTTACGTTGCTCACAAGTTGACCGCCGCCGGCCGCGCCGCAAGTGGACAGCAGAGGCCTGACCAAGTAATCCGCCGGGCTGGTTCCGCCGAGCACTCCGTGACCGATACCGGTCAAGGTTACGTTGCCTGTGTTGTTGAGAGTAAACGCCTGGACCGGATCAAGCGCGCAACCCACAGCCGGTGTCGGGCAATTACGAGCGTGTGCCGGGCTCCAGTTCGCGGGAGTGAGAGATGCGCTCACAACCGCGGCCACTCCCGTACCCGTCAGCGTAACCGGCGAGCCGATTATCGCCACGTTGGAGGTAATGGTGAGGGTTGAAGATACCAACCCGGTTGCCGTTGGCGAGAACACTACATTGATGGTGCAACTGGCGCCCGCGGCCAGGGTTGCGCCGCACGTACCTCCCGCCGCCGCCCGTGCATAGCGCGGTGATCCGAAGGTCAACGTGATGCCGGTAAGAGCACCGGTACCAGTGTTATTCAAGGTGAGAGTCTGTGCCGCACTGGTCGTATTGACAACCACATTTCCAAATGCGAGCGGCCCGCCGGTGACACTGCCGATCGGAGTATTAGCCGGCGTCTGGTATTCGACCGCTCCTACATCAACTGCAGTCCTGGCAGCATCCGGTCTCGGGTTGCCAAAGAAGTCGGCACTGAGAGTCGGAGCCACCGTCAACGTTGTCGTGTAGAACGTATATGGAATGTGATCGATGGCAGGCGAGCCCGCTGCCAGCGCGTAGTTGCCGAGCGTAGTGCCGGTCACGGGGTTCGCCTCTGCCAGAGGGCCCCAGGTCATGTTGATCCAATTGTTGCCTTCATCCACCGTGGCGGCTGGAGTCAGGTTGAACAGCGGGTTGGGCACGGTCGCGTCTGCAATGCCGGGAGGCACATTCCAGGTTCCCGCCGCAAATTCGGGTGGGATTCGCGAACCGTTGCAGTATTGGCTCACAACTGTCGGATTGGTTGCCAAAAGATTATTTGTGCCGGTGCCGTTTTCCGATGCATTGGTCAGCATGGAATACGTGGGAGCAAGCCTGATTGCCGTGGTGCCGATCGTGCTGGCAGGTTGGCCCGGTCCCGTGTCGCCGCGTATGCCGAGATCCCAGTAGCTTGAGTTTGAAACGCAGGCTCCGGTACCCCCGGTGATGACAGCGCCAGCGCCATTGGCTGTGGTTGCGTCGGCCTGCGGCTGGTTCATGAGCGCAGCGCCGAGTGCACCGCTTCCGGTGAAGGCCGAGTTATACAACGTGACGATGTTCTGCTGGTACGCAGGGCTCAAGGCGCCTACGCCGACCTGGAATGACCGGTTTTGCCAGAACACATCGTTGGCAAGGTAGGGGTTCGAGTAAGTCCCGCAGTTGGCGTGGTTCGCCGGGCAGGTGAGACGAAGTCCAGTGAGCGATCCAACCAGGTTAGGACTGTTCAACATGGCCACCAGGCCGGCGGGTTGAGGCGCCGATGTGGTACTTGACGTGGTTTGGTTTGAAGCACCCGGAGCACTGGCCTCGGGGGCGCCGATCGTATTGAACAGCACACCGGCAGTGGCCGTGGAGTCATTCGAAACCACGGTGTTGTTGATGAAGTTCACCGCCAACGCGTCCTGCAGCGACACGCCACCGCCATCCCAGCCGGCAACGTTGTTAGTGATGATGTTGTTGGTCACCGTGACGGTATTCCATCCCGGGCTGAGCCTTGGAACGCCCGAGTTCGGATTGCGTGGGAAGAAGCCCACTTCCGTTCCGTTGACCGACTGCAAGCGCAGGCCGCCGCCGCTGCCGGCTTCCGCCGCGTTGCCCATGATGAGGTTGGCGTTGATCACCAGGCCAGGACCTGTGCCGTCCGGCAGTCCGGGTGCGCAATCCACGTCGGTGGTGCTGCCGCATTCAGATCCCGGAGCTCCACCGCCGCTGCCGTCCGGAGCGGCGCCCATGATGATGATGCCGCCGCCGTTGGTCGGAATGGTTGGGTTGAGACTCTGGTTGAACAGGATCGAGTTGTGTTCAATATCGCCGTCGTAGATAAACCCGACGTGAGAGAAACCACCGCCGTCACCCGTGCTCATGTTGCCGCAGACCCAGTTGTAGTTGAATTTGTAATAGTCGGCGCCGGTGCAGAAGCTCACGCCTCCCGCACCCGCCGGCGTACCGGAAAACAACTCGTCGCCGATGGATGTGTTCGATGTGACCGCGTTGTGGTGAACGTTCACATACCGGTTGTAGCAATACGGCATTTGCGTATTGTTGGCGAAGTTTTCGGGATTGGCGTTGTCGCTGCCATCGTTGTTGATGCTGCCTGGCAAGCATGTCCACGGTTGCTGATCGAAGCCGCCCGTTGGAGCAAGCGGATCCCCGCCGTTGCCGGCAAGGAGCGCGTCGGGAGATTCACCCTGGCCGATGTTGATGCCGCCCGACAGCGTTCCAATATTGCTGAAGATGCGGTTGTTGGCGATTTGCAGGTGATGGGTATATGCTTCACTCAGGTAGGCCCTACCGGTTGTGGTTTTCCCGGCTTGTCGACATCAGGATGGAGAATGTCTGCCAAGGGCACAGGATCGATCATCACGGCCTGCTGAGCGAGCCGGTAGAAGAGCTTGCCGCGGCTCTTTGAGCGGCGGCGGTTGAAGCGAAACGTGAACTCATCCAGATAGTAGTCGAGATGTTTGTGGCTGACCGCGCCCTGATGGGTTCCCAACAACCATCGTTTGACGTGCGAAATGACCAGATGAACGCGAGGCAGCAGTTCCGAGGCGCCCTTCCTGTTGCCTTTCAGGTATGTGACCTCGTGGTGAAAGCCATTGCTTTCCAGGGGCGAGTATCCAAGCCATCCATCGGTATGCACGATGCTCCCCCGCACGACGGAGTCCCGAACAAAGGGTATGAGGCATTCAGCCGAGGCATTCGGAATTTGGCGCATGCGAATCCGGCCGATGCCCTTCCCATCTTCCTGTGCGGCAACGACCACGAGCGTCTTCTCCAGGTTGAGCCGTCCCGGCAATCCTTCCTCGGGGCTGCCTATGTAGCCTTCATCCACTTCGACCCGGCCGTCCAACAGGTCTCGTCCAGGTCTGATCATGGCACGGCGCAGTTTGTGTAGCCATGTCCAGGCCGTCTCATAGCTCCGCAGACCCAGAACCCGCTGCAATCCCAGTGCGCTGGCGCCGTTCTTTTGCGTTGTTACCCACCACATGGCGCGAAACCAAACCGGTAACGGGGTTCGAGTGTCCTGGAAAATTGTTCCCGCCGTCACCGAGGTTTGTGCGCCGCAGACCGCGCATTCCAGCAGCACACCGCGTACCGGCCATGCTTTGCCGCCGCCGCAACCCGGGCAACGAAAGCCTCCCGGCCAACGCAACTGTGCCAAGTACTCTCGGCAGGCTGCTTCGGTCGAAAAACGTGCCTCCAATTCAAGCAAATCTCGGGGATAATCTTCCACGACCCGAAACACTATAGCTTGCGGTTACCTGAGTCAAGCAGATATCTATCTTGCAGGTTATGCCCCCAGGCATGCGAGAAGATGCCGCCACCACCCTGGGAACTGTCGGTGAGGGACAACCCGTCGATCGCCGACGGAGCGCACAGGAAGTTGCTGGGGAAGTCCTTGCAATCGTCCCCGGGTGTGACCTTATTCGCTGCCGAGGCAACGCCGTTGGTCAGCAACCGAGTGCTCAATGGGACCTGCCCTTCCGTCGCAACCGTGCCCGTATCCGGCCCATTTCCGAACAGGTACGGAGCACCAACGGGATAGCGCACACCCTTGGCCACAACCGTAATTGCGGCCCCTTCGTAGGCACCCATCAGGGTTGGTTCATTCAACAACTGCGCCAGGTTGCCATTGACTGTGGCGTCCCAGCCGACGATGCCTTCCAGCGGCAACCTGTCCACCTGGGGACTGACTCCGGGAATGGCCTTGAAGCCAACCCAGTTCGTTGTCCGCGTGGCTCCGCATTGATACGTATTCGTCGGATCGAACGGACTCGCTTGTTTGCCACCGCTGGCAGGAGTCATGGGTGTGCCGTCAAGCTGCAATCCAAAGAGGCAGACAATCTGCCGCCGCCATGGATCCATCTTGCCGGCCGGTTGAGTGTTGGCGTCGATGATGCTGGAAGCAGCTCCGACACCTTGCAGCCGGACTGGCTTCCACATGATGACCATCTCCTGGTAGTTGCCCGGCGGAACAATAATCAGGTCACCCGGATTGGCTTCGTCGGTCGCCTGTTGAATCGAACCAGTCCCGGTGGGTGAAAGCGGCGTGTTGCCACTGACGTACGTCGGTGCCTTTCCGCCAATCGTGACAGTCACGGCATCGACCGATGTTTGTCCATTGGCTGCCGTGATTACGAGTTGCCCGCATTGCCCAAAGGCCGCTTTGGCGGCAGCCAGGGTCATGGATGCAGGATAGGCATTGGAGACTGCTGCTACCGCACACCGGCAGGCTCGTAAATGCCGTGGTGTTGGGTATGGTCAAGGTGATTGATTCGTCCGACCGGCCATTAACATCGGCCGCCGGTACTGTAACTCCGCCGATTGAGACAGTTCCCTTCGCCCCGCCAAATCCGTAGTGGCGAGTCGCGGTCTTGTTATTGAACGGAGGAGTTGTGGCGGAGGGTCCCGAGTACCCGTAGTTGGGCACCACCTGGTCACCCAGCCCGGTAATTGTAAGGGTCTTGCCAAACGCGCTCACGTGCGGACCGCCCTTGGCCTGATCGCCATCCACTTCCTTGATTGCCGGAGTGGCAGCCGGATAGTTGCAATCGGGATGGTTGTACCCGGCCGAGAATGCCGAGGTGGGTACTACCGGCGTATCCAGGTACTGTGTTTGACCCGGCATGTACGGCAGTTCATAGCAGAACTGGCTGTAGGCCGGATTGAACAACGGATCAGGAGTCGTGCCGGTGCCCTTGTCGTTCATGCAGAAGATCATCATGGTCGGCGAATAACCCGTCGGGTTGGGCGGATTGACCTCCCACGTGGAGTAAGTCAGGCCGTCGTAATCGCCCCACCAATCGGAGTAGACGCGACCGATTTCTGTGCCGGTCCAGTCCTTGATCGCGATGGGCATGTTGGGAGGAGCAAACTTCTCGCCGAACTGGGGCGAGAACGGATCGAATTCAGAGGTGAAGTCGTCGGTGATCACACCGGTGAACTTCGCCGCCTTGTGGGTTGAGGTGTAGATGTAGAACTTCGCGATCGCGCCTGCCTGATCGCTCAGGGTCACTTCCTTACGGTCGCAAAGGCGACGCGATGCACCGGCAAAGGGCGCAACCTGCTGGGACTGCGGGAAGAGGCTGATGTAGTCGGGCACGACGCGCAGGTCGCCGACGCACGGCCAGGTGGGTTCAGGAGTGAAACCAGGCACGATGCCGTTGTTCGGGTTGGCGCCGAGGCTCTGGGTCGGATTCTGCGCGTTGTTCGGGTTGTAACCGGGGCCGGGGTATTGCTGAGACGCAGCTACCGAGGCCTGGTCGGGAATGATGAAGATGTTGCCGAGGCCGCCGAACTCCTGCGTAACCGGCGCGATGAAGTCATCGCCGATCAGGATGTTCTTGTCTTCTTCCTTGACGATCTCGTATCCCGCCGGCGGAACGACCTCGACTACATATTTCCCGACCGGCAGCATCGGAGCGCCGAACCGGTAAGGATCGGTCGCGTCAGGATCGGTGGTGCAGATGGTGCAGTTGGTTCCACTTGGCTTGCCGTTGGAGGGGTTCAGGCCCGTGACACTGGGAAAGCTGTACATGCCGTCGTATGGCGCAGGCTGCAACTGATTCCAGTTGTGCATGCCGTCATAGCACTTGAATTGCGAGTTGTTCGGCAGCGACGGCGCAGCGGGACCGCCGTGCTGAGCCGCGTACAGGTTGAGATAGTTCTCCTGGTTATACAGCGAGAAATAGAACAAGTCAGTGGTGGTCTGGCCGGGGCAGTTCATGTTGGGAATGCCATCGGACCGGAAGCCCTGAGCGAAAGCATCCCAGCTTGTGCTCTGAGTCGTATCGACCAGCGTCAGCGTAGGCGTGATGCCGTCCGCCGCCGTCCCTTCCTGGTAGAGGTTAATGGTCACATTAGGAACCAGGGGTTCCCATTGTGTCTGCACGAGCATTTGCGGATCATCAAACGGACGCGTTGAAGCATAGACCACGTGCCCATGGATGCCCCCGTTCTCTCCGGGAACGTAGGGAGTTTTACCGAACTCGATGAAGTTGTTCTGACCGGAGTATCCCTGCCAGCCTTCGGCCGGTACCCAGGGAGGATCGATGCGCCCGGTCGAGCCGCCCGGACCGCTGGAACCTCCCGCGATTGGCCCGGTTGCGATCGAGAGCCCGGTGCAGTCTGCCGAATCGCAATAAACTGCGCCTGGAACCTGAAGATTCGAAGGCAGCGGCACAGTTTCATTGGTGTTCGCCAGGTACTTGCCGATGGTGGAGTTTCCGCACGCCGGGTAGCCCGCTTGACCGCATGACGCTGAACCGTCCGCAGGACCGCCCGAATCGTACACGGTGTAGATTCCGGTTGTCTTGTAGCGGATCGTGTCCGCTTCCACAACGTACCAGTTAAAGAGCGGAAACTCCTCGTTGAAGTCGGCGGTCCCGTTCAGATCGGTCACCAGGTTGTTGGACAAGCTGCCGTCGCGGTACCGGACCGTTGTGTTAATGAAAGGAATTCCGCCTTCTTTTGGTTGCGAAATGCCGTCCTTGTTTTCGTCGATGAAGGTCCGCGTGTACACGTTCGCCTGCCACTGGTTCGCGGCCAGATCGCCCATGTCGCACGTACCCGTTTTCGAACCTAGTCCCGGGCATATCTGCGGCGTTTGGCTCGACCCCAGCCCGACCGGGAACGAGAGGCCGTCAACGAGCTGGTCGTTCCACTCGTCGAAGGTGGTTACCCTCCAGTTGCCGGCTGGCAGACCAGATAGGGTAAATGTCCCATCGGCATTGCAGCTAGTGAACGCGAAGTCTTCGCCGTCAGGATCTCCAACGCTCACGTAGCACTGGGTAAAGAAGAAGGAGTCGCGCGAACCGCTGCTGTAAAGCCGCTCATCGGGCGTCCTGCTCATGCGTTCGGTAGTGACCTTGCCGGTAACGGTATTCGTGCAATTGCCCGCTCCGGGAAGGAAGGCATCATTGCCACTGCAAACCGAAGCCAGTCGGCTGTTGATGATTTTCGGATTGGCGAAGCCGATGGATACGTGGTACGACGCCGGTCCGAATTCCTGGAAGTAAGCCGGCTCGCCGATGCGCAGGAAGGAGTCGTGCGCTTTCTGGCCGTCGAGCGTGTCGGTCTGCAGCCAGTTTTCACCGCGAGCAAGCTTGGTTGGATCGAGCGCCACTGCTCCGGGCAGTGCGGCCGCCTTGCCGGTTGGGACCTTGTTGGGTTCAGGCCGGCAAACGCCGTTGCCCACGTCGCAAATCGCGGGGATGTGCTGGCCCGCGGTAGGGCTACACCCCGCCGGCACGTTGGGCGACGTAGATGTGCATGGAGTGCCGGTATCCACCATCGTCTGGCCGGTTTCGCACGACAGTGGTCCGGTGCAGCCCTGAGCTACAAACGGCATATTGCTGGTGTGGAAGTTGGTTCCCAGAAGTGGGAGTGCGCCGCCCCCCGCACCGGCCGGAAACGTGATGGTCGCAGTCGCCGTTGTGGCGGTAACTGTGCCCTGCGCATTTTGAGCTTTAAACGTGAAGGAAGAGGTGCCACCCGGAAAGGTGGTGCCAGTACTGGCGATGGAAGCGGTGAAGCCGCCCGCTACATCCGGCACAACTGTCAGCCCCGAAGACGGAGCTATGGACGAAGTTACGACCGTCAACGGATAGCCGGCCGCATCCTTACAGTTTGTCAGGATGCCGGGATTCGGAATCTTGATGAGGGTGGCTACGTTCGAACTGAAAGCACTCGAACCGCAAGTAATCCCGGAGGCCGATTCTACAGTCTCGGCGCCTAGCGTAACCGTAGCGCACGCCTGCCCGGACGTCGCTCCATTGCCGCAATAGACGAACGAGTCGGAGGTCGCCCAGGTGGAGTTTGCAGCGTAGGTGAATGTCCCGTCTGAATTGAGCGTCAATGTGCCTTTCGTGGGCGCCGTGACAACCTTGACCCCATACACGTTCACGTCGTTCGCGATAACGCCCTTACCTGGATTCGATATCGTGAGCGTCTGGCCTGGAATGACCGCGTTATAGGTATCAAGATTGGCGAGTGCCGCTCCAAGACCGGAGGCAGCTGGAAGCCCGGCGCCGTTCACCCCGATGTAAGCCAGCATGCCGGCGTCGCGATTGATCTTGTTCGCCGAAAGGCTCAGTTCCCGATCAAAGACTGGAAGCGCGGTGCCCCCCGCAGCCGGTACATTGATGAGGGCATCAAATGTTTTCCCGGCAGCCATGAAGATTTCCGATTGCACGTGCGGCACAAAGGACACCGGATTGCCGTCTTCTGCAACCAGCGCGAAGCCGTTTTTGGCAGTTGTCCCGGTCGTCGAACCGACGATTGAAGGAACGTGCATACAGGAGCCTGCATTCACCAGGCGAACCAGCACATTTCCTGTGACCGGAGCCGCAGCCATCCCAATCGAACTCGCGAACAACGAAGCCGATGCATTGGTCCTGCTGAAAGCCACGCCGTTAATCGTGTAGTAGAGCGGGGTTTAGTTCACGACCGGCGGATAGCAGGTGTTGATGACCCCGACCGGAGAGGCAGGGTTACCGCAGCCGCCCGGTTGGCCCGACCACACCTTCGTCTCGCTGAAACCCGCGGTATTGACCGCGTTATTGACCGCGTTATTCTGCACAGGGTCAATTTCTCCCAGGGCCAGCGGTATCTCGGAGTTGTAAGACACTGCCGGATTCGAACCCGCCGCGGGGTAGGCTGTGCCCGCAGTGCTGCCCGAAGGCGCGCTGGTCACCACAAGAATTCCGTAGAGTCCCATGGTCGCCTGGATCGACTGATGTGTCCCCGACTCAAACAGGTACGTGCCAGGACGAAGCGAAGTCCAAGTCAGAGGCGTTGTCGCACCTGTCGCAACTTCCGTGGCGAGCGATTTCACACGATCCGGCTGGACGGGCGGAGGAAACGTGGGTCCGACATTGGCTGTCGGCCACGTGACACCCTGTCCGGAGTGATCCGGGCTCTTGGTTGTTGTCCGCTGAGTGCCAAGTCCGCCACTGATCTGGCCGACAATGATGATCGAAGTGGGTATGCCCGTCGAGGCCCCGGGGGGCGTGGGAAGGTTATTCGTCAGGTTGATCTGCAGACCACCCGTCGCCGTTGTCGGAACAGTAATGACTACGGGGGACCAGGCACTGGCGGCAGCTGGGTTTAACGGGGCGCAGGTTGCGGCTGAGCCTGAAGCCGCAGCACCGCAAGAATAGCCCCACATAGGCACGGAGGACCCATCGGGAAGGGTCGCGGTCGTCGGTGCAGCAGTCAGATTAATCTGCTGTTGTGCGCCAGCCGCTCCTACCCCAAGAAGGAGAACAGCCGCTCCCCGCACTGCTGTTTTGATGATCGCCTTGGGAGAGTTGATATGCATTTCTGTTCTCCTAGCTAGTTGGATTCATCGATGACGAATTCCCGGGAATCGACGAGCAGCATCATCATCATTCCTCTGGGAAATACGTTGTTGGTTGTGATCTCGCGTTCGTTATGCGAGTGCCACATAAACGCCCAACCCCGCTCGTTGCCTGGATTGGCCTGTGTGCTTGAAGGCAGCAAGTTGGTGTTCGGCCCCGTAGCACGGGTTGTCGCGTCAGGCCCCAGACAGGGACTGCCTCCATACCAGTTGCCGTTAGTCAGGATGAGCGGATTCGGCAGCGTTACCGGCCCGCCCCCGCCTACATCGCCCACCGGATTCGCTTCCAGCGGCTTGTTGTGGTCTTGGCACCATTCCCAGAAATTGATCGCCGTTGGAGCCCCGGTGTTGTAGCCATTCGCATCCGGCGTGCACGGAAGGCTGGCGCTGGGATCCGAATCCGTTCCGGCATGGTGCGGGTACATGTCCCAGTTCAGGCCTCTTCCGGTGAAGTAGAAGATTCCGTCGATGGTCTGCCCCGGAGTGGTCGTGGTCGTGAACAGAGGAGCGCCTGCGAGCGCAGCGCCATCCGGCGTGAGAATGATATTCCCATCGCGAGCCAGGACCCGAACGTGATTCGCGTGCTCGTGGAACGGATGCTGCCACCGGCCCTGGCCGATGATGCGCAGCAACATCTCCTCGCCCGGATGAACGTGAGGATTGCCGTTGTAGGGCTGGTGCGGGTAAGGAGTGTCGTAGTTGGGGTCCATGTCATCCGGCATGGAACGACCGTTGATCAGGAAGTAGGAAGGATGATAGGGCTCGGTGGGAACCTGAAGGCTGCATCCCGGCGCGGTTGGTGTAGTGCATGTGCTGGCAAGCTGGATCGCTGTCACCTGGGCCAGCGCCTGAGCGTGGATATTTCCATCCATCTCAGAGAACTGGAACAGATATTCGCGGTCGTAACAGGTGGCGGGATGGTCGTAGGCCGCCGCCGCCAGGCGGAAATCGCTCTCGCGCCAATAAGCTTCCGCGGCCAGATTGGCAGCGTGTAAGCCCGTTGTGCAGTTTGTCGGGATAGACGCCGGCAGCACGATCAGGGCGCCGTAGAGGCCCATCTCGATCTGCAGGTCGCCCTGTGTGCCGCTGTAATAAGAGTGGGTTCCCGGGGTGGAGGCCGTAAAGGTGTATGTCACCGTGCCTCCCGGCGCCGCCTCATTGGTCATTAGCCCCGTTAATCCGCCCGTCGCGGTCACCTTGAATCCGGGAAAAGGATCGATGTGTTCCCGGCGGGCGTGGGCAGGTTGTTGGTCAAGTTCACGGTGACGGTCTGACCTTCGGTGACGATCATCGTCGGCCCTGGAACCTGCATGGTGGGACAGGTCGCCCCGGTGATGGCCGCGGGCGCAAAGCCTGACGGGGCACCGTTGCAGCCATAGCCCCACGAGTACACGGTCGAGCCGTCGGGCTGGTTCAGAAACGCCGGTTGTGCGGTGAGATTGAAGGTTGGTCCAGTTATTCCCGGAGCAGCAGCATGAGCCGTCGCCGCGAGCGACGCCACTGCCACCAGTACGGGCAGGAGTAGTCTTGTCTTCAAGAACGCGATTTTCATCATCATCGGCATCATCATTGCTCTCCTAGTTGATGTGGATTTCGGTCATCAGCCCACCGAAGTTTTCCTAGTCGTTGGCCAGGTGATCCAGCTGAGGCGTAAAGAGGTAGAAGATTTGACCCTTTTGATACACGCTGGTGTTGCTGGCATCGAGAATCACGTCCAGCGACTCGCCGCCGCCCAGGGTGATCGAGTTTGTGTAATAGTCGGTATTGTGGCCTTCCTGGTCACGTAATAGCTTGGCGTTGTATCCGATCACGTGCATCGGAATGCCAAGAGAAGCCAGCGTTGAATATTCCGTCACCGACAGGTCCGAGAGGCGCAGCAGCGCTTTGCCGCCCGCTGGAATGTTGATGATCGAGGGCAGGGGCTGCGAGAAGTGGCTGCGGCCGTCGGAACTCTCGGTGGTCAGCGGACCGGGCGTCACCGTGTCCGGGTAGCTGCGTCCATTGAGGAGGAAGAACTTGTCCTTCATGTCCACAAATGCTTCGGGATTGAAGGTCATGCCACAAAGTGAAAGTTGGGGTCGAAGCCGTGGATCTGGATGGGATACTCGACGTTATACGCGGTCAAGCCGTCGCCGTCGTTGTAGGCGTATTGCAAGGGCTGGTTATAGTCTGGATTGTTCGTAGAAGTGCCGACCAAATCCAGAGCTTGCGCTGCGCCGGTGTTAACTGCAGGCAATGGGTTGGTACAAAGAATGTCAGGATTCGGAGCGCTCGCGCTGACAACCGTCGCGCATGCCGTCCTCAGATCCCCTTGCTGCGTCTGCAGCCCCGTGTAAAGCGAGACACCGACCGGAACACGATTCTGGCGGGGGCGCACATAGATCTGTCCGACCATGCCCATCTGCAAGTGCTCAGGCGGGGTGATGTGGCAATGCCAGAAGTAAGTTCCCGCATCCGGCGCCAGGTAGTAGTAAGTAAAGCTGCCGCCGATGTTGATCGCAACCGAGGCGTCGGGCACACCGTCGTAGAACGAGGAGGCGTTGGGATAACCGTGGAAGTGGATCGTGTGCTGTTCGAACAGATCGGGCCGCATGATCATGCCCACGTTCGAGAGAGTTAGGAAGAACTCGTCGTCTTCGTCGATGGCCATGAGAGGGGCGGGGATGTTGCCGTTCATGACGCCGATGTCCATGATCTGGCGCGGATCGACGTGCCCGTCGAGTCCATAGTTAGCCTGTCCCGTAGTGTGAGGGATGGTGGGGCTGCACGTGGGATCTGCGAGGCAATCCATATCGGGGGTCAAACCAACCGCACCGTTCCAATTAAACGAAGGCTGAGCGGCTCCCTGGTTTGTGTTCGAATACGAGGTGTACGGCGTCGGGGTGTTTGATTCATCGGTGGTGGCGGGATCGCCGGGGAGGAGCGTGCCCGGATACACCGAGTTAAAGATGTTCGGAAACTGAGTGTCCGGAAGTCCCTTGGCGATATCGGCAATACCGGACAGTGGCCCAAACGAGAACATGAATGTCTGCGTGCCATTTGCCATTGTCGAGTAGCCGTCGCCGCCGGAGATCTGCTGGCATTTGATGGCGCCGTTCACGTTGGCGCTCGGTACCAGGTATCCGTTGGTGCCTGCCTTCAGCGTCGTCGGAGCCGTATACGCAGGTTCGGAACTGTTCACCAACTGCGTGGTGGTGGTGTCAGGATGAGTAATCGTGCTGGTGGGACATTGAACTCTGAAAGACTGTGCGGTTGCAGGTACCGCCCATACAATCATGACCACCAACAGGGACAGAGTTGCGCCCAGGTTTCTGCTCGACATTCGTATTCCTCCCTCGGACGTGAAGCTGAACAGCGGTCGCAAGCGTCGCTTCACTCCCGCGCGAATCGCTCAACAATCCATTGACCGCGAAATCTGCTGCTTGTTCTGGCGCAAGGAAAACGAGCGTAAAGTCTCGATTTTTGTCAATTTTGTCAAGTTGACTGCATGCCTTTTGAGCGCGCAATGTAGACCATTTCCATATGACTGCTTGCAGTCATTTTGCAATTAGCGGCCACATCGGAATACTGATATTAGGGCGAACCGGGGCCGCTGCAACATGCGATTAGTTAGTGACTCATTCATGGGTACCTTTGGCCGGAATTAGTTCATGGGTAGGTGCACGACTCATTCCGGTTCAGGTTGTAGTAACTCCGTGCTTCGCTTGCTGCCATTACCTGTTTGTAACCGCACGGGCAACACTTTGTCAGGAGGTCTATGGAGATGGATACATCACCCCTGATCGCGGACGAGCGATTGGAGCCCTGGGATGCCGGGTGGGAACAAGTCACGGTTGAGACCGTTGCATCCGGAGACGAGAGAGGGTCATGCCCGCTCTCGGTCGGCGGCCCGTTTTTCGGAGAGTCATCTGCTGCAGGGATCTCGATGCCTTTCCAACTTGACAGGCGCCATCGAGGACGCAAAGAACATGACAATACAATCGCCATAAGCCTGGAGGACTTCGTAGAACAGAAGTTTGTTCCAGAGCATGTGGCTGGCAAGACGCCGGCAGGGCGAGCGCATTTTCTTGGAACGCTTAAGCATGTCCTGACTCCAGACCGAGTGGACCGGGCATTTGGTGTGACGCCCGGGCACAACGGCAGGCGCCATGCCCTCCCCGATTGGCCATATCTGGAGTCGGTGCGCCTGGATGACATAACCGCAGAAATAATTAACGATCTTCTCTCAACTGCGTTGCGCCACGGATATTCGATCCAGACAATTACTCACATCCGCAATGTTCTTCGCTCAATATTTAATCATGCGCAGAAGACCGGCCATTTTATGGGAAAGAACCCTGCGACGCTGGTCGTTTTGCCTGTCATGGCTCGCAAAGGAACAGTTTCGCTCACGCTGGATCAGTTACAGCAGGTAATCCCGCTAATGCGATATCCCGTGCGGGAACTTGCCGTCCTGACCTTACTTACCGAGATGAGCGTCGCCGAGATTTGCGGACTGAAATGGAAGTACGTAAATCTGTCCTACGATCGGCGGAGAGTCGATGGCGAAGGGCTCCCGGCAAAGACGATAGCCATACGACTGCTGAGTTATCGGGCGACGCTCTCATCGGCAATCGAGCCCAGACAGCGGAATATTCTTATTCCGGAACTATTATGTGGAATTTTACGTGATCTCAAAGCTCGGAAGAACTTCACTGACCCTGAAGACTTTGTGCTGGCCTCTCGCAATGGAACCCCTGTCAGCCAGGACAACCTCGCGGCACGAAAGCTGAAGTCGATGGGAGGATCTCTCGGCATGCCATGGTTATCCTGGTCTGTATTCATCCGAACGCGCGTGGCCTTGGCTTCTGAATTCGGTAACCTTCTGCACGATGAATTGAAGCGAATAATCCCAAGGGACATCCTCTTGCCTCGAATGCCGCGACGTCCTGCCCCGGATCGTCGGCCAAAGGCGCGTTCGTGACCGTGTCCGATGACAGCTCGCCATTTAAGGAATTTAGCGCGAGGCAGAGTTCCTTATATGCGTGGTCCCGGCCAGTATCACTAAACGTCGATGCTCTAAGTCAGAAACATGTTACTTAACAAGGAGATTCGCCAACATGAGAAGCCATACAACGGATTCAACGAGGACGCCAGCTCAGGCGTACACATGCCGGCTCCCCCGGCGATACGTGGCCGCAGGCATTGAGCGAGGCTTGCCTCGGTTTAATGCTGGAAGAGCCTTCCATGCAGAACTTGAGGATCACGTTCGAGGCGTTCGTTAAAACGAAGTTCATCCCTCAACACGTCGAGCGGAAGAGCTTTGCCGGTCGCACACACTATCGATCTATTCTGAAGCACATACTAAGGCCCGAGACCGTGGACCGCTTGTTCAGTGAAAGCTTGGCTGAGGTCAAAACGCGGATGAGGGCAGTCCCCGATTGGCCTTATCTCGACGGCATCCGGCTGTGCGAGCTTACCGGACATCACGTCCAAGAACTGATTGACGCAGCCTCAACTCAGGGGTATTCCACTCAAACCGTGAAACACATCAGGAATGTACTCGGAATGATCGTCTCCCATGCAAAGCGGGAAGGGCTCATCTCTGGCGACAACCCAGTCGTGGGCGTAAGTTTACCTCCAGTTTCCCGCAAGAGAACACACGCACTTACCATTATTCAAGCGAAGGCAATGCTCCGGATGATGCAATCTCCGGAGCGGGAGATCGCGCTGATTACGATGACTACCGGGTTAAGTATCTCGGAAATATGCGGCTTGCAATGGAAGCATGTGAATCTGAACAGGCACCCTCTCAACTGCGACGGAGTGTTGGTTCCCCCAGGATGCATCCTGGTAAAACAGCATTGGAGTCCCGAGGGAATTGTGAACCTGAGTCCGAAGCGAATCAGGGTGATCGATGTCTCCGAGCCGTTGTCAAACACCCTTCTGTTCTTGAGACGGGAGCCGATATCCTCAAATCTTAATTCGTATGTTTTTGCGACTCCCTCCGGCAGACCTTTGTGTCCAGCAAGTGTGAGGGCACGGCGATTGGAGCCGATAGGTCGGAAGATGGAGATGCCGTGGATATCGTGGCCGGTTCTTACGCGTGCCCACCTTGCGCTGCTGTCAGAATCGAAGAGGCAGCTCACCAGGGATTGGCTTCGAGCATACGGTAGTCGCGAGCATGAACGCCCAAATCAGAAACTGGCTCTGGCCTGGACCATCCACCCGGGACGACTGCCACACTCAGATTGATTTGGGCTCGCCCTCCGGCAAGCCCGTTTGAAAGGCAACGTACGCTGATTATGTAACGGAGGGAGGGTCTTGGGTCATGCGTGGCTTAAAAACCATGGCAGGAAGACCTTACTGAGGATGGATGGACAGTGCGCCTTCTATGATTGAAACCTTAAGCAGCGAATCTGTGCGAAGTATTTTCAAAATGGCTCACATCGAAGGCACCAAGGACGAGCACGCCTACCCGAGTGGATTGAGGGAGCCCAACCGCACGCGATCGGCGTCATGGTGATTCGTGACGAAGGTGCTAGACTTCGACCTCAAACTCATCTTTGAACGTGGGTCCGTTCACCACCACTACGAAGAACATGCAGTTGCGCATGAGGGCGTCGAGCGAGACGATCTGGGTGTGTCCCTGCTTCGGGTAAGCGATCAGGAGTTCGTTGCCCAGCGGATTGGAGACAAAACCGATTGCTCCACGCTCGATGGTGGCGGTGTCCGGGCGATTGTAGACCGGGTCGTATACGCGGGCGGAGGTCAGAACAGAGGTCGATCGAACCCGCTTGCCCTTCAGACCATTGATCTGGGAAGTTCCGCCCTGGAAGAAGGCCGATGCAGCTTTCCAAGTCTTCATGTTGGCCCCCTCTTACTTTGCAAGAATCACTTCGAGTGCACTTGACTATGAACAAAGAGCCCTATCTCTTGTGACGGGGACTTCACGCTTTTCGATTACTTGGCAGACAATACAAAGGAGAATCGCGAAAGCACACTTCAAGGCCTCACGCCGCTACGGTCGTGGAATAGTCCAAGGCCTGACTCTAAAGAAGTTTCCGGGGGCTGGAAACGTAGTTGGACCCTGCGCTCGTAGCCACTCTATTCCGAGCGCAATGACGGCCCGACGACCTAAGCCGCAAGAGGAGAGCGCTCGGAACTATCAAGCCTGGTGACGTGCGGTCTTGGTGGGTGGGCGTTCGCCGCCGGCTCTCAAACTGTGCAGGTCCTGCATAGCGCCGGGCGGGTAGCCGGTGGACTCCCGGACCACCAGCTTGGTATCGATTCTGTATTCGCGATGGGGGTTGGTGTTCTCGACGTGTTCGCGCAATGCGGTGACCGCCGCGCGCGCCAGTTCCAGGCGGGACATCTGGATCGATGTCAGCG
This sequence comes from uncultured Acidobacteriota bacterium, assembly GCA_963812485.1. Lineage (GTDB taxonomy): Bacteria > Acidobacteriota > Terriglobia > Terriglobales > Acidobacteriaceae > Telmatobacter. Next base: position 111,640 of record CAWEVD010000013.1, on the reverse strand, counting down.
GAGGAATCGTGACCCGGGCCATCTGGATGTCGTCGAAACCAATGATGGAGAGGTCATCCGGAACGCGCAGGCCCGCGCGATAAACCTTGTGCAGGACGCCGATTGCGGTCATGTCGTTCGAGCACATCACCGCGGTCGGCAGGCGCGAGGTTTCGATAAGCTTCTCCATGGCGCGAATGCCGCCCTCCAGCGTGTGGTCGCCCTCGACAATCCATTCCTGGTTAATGGTGATGCCGCACTCGTTCAGCGACTTGGAAAATGCGGAGAGACGGGATTGGGCGGAGTGGAGGCGCGCCGGACCGGTGATGAACGCGATGTTGCGATGACCGAGGGCGGCGAGGTGCTGCACGCCCTGGCGGATACCGTGGTGGTAATCCACCTTCAGCAGGCTGATCGCGGGCCGGTCCGGGCCCTGATCGACGAAAACCAGAGGAATGTTGCGTTCCGCGAGCTGGTCGAGCAGGGGTTCCTCGATGCCGAAGGTCATCACCGCAACGCCCTCGGCCTTGCGCTCCAGCATGCGGCGAATGCAGAGCGCCATCCGGGGTGGGTCGTAGTTGGTGGAACTGACCAGGATTTCGTAGCCGTTTTCGACTGCGATGTCCTCAAATCCCTGGATGAGTTCGGGGAAAAATGGATTGGTAATTTCGGAAACGATGAGGCCGAACAGGCGCGTGCGGCCTGAAACCAGGGCGCGGGCCTGGGTGTTGGGAAAATAGTTGAGCTCGCGGATGACCTCCCACACGCGCTTGGCCATCTTGGCATTCACCGTCGGAACATGATTGATAGTGCGGGAAACGGTGGCGATGGAGACGTTGGCGCGCTCGGCCACGGTGCGGATATCCATCAGAACGGCCGTCTTCTTGCGGCCTCGCGCGGATTTGGTCTTTTTGGCGGGCATGGGAGCCGGGTGAGAATGCGTTTACAGAATACGCTCGGGGAAGAAGAAATCAAGAAACAAAAAAAAGATCGCGTGAATGGCGGCCGAAGTGTGCGGGCTCGGGGTCCCCAGAAAAGGTTTACTGCGAAAACCGTCTTTCGCTCACTGGCTACTGCTCCAGCGAGTAACCGTGCAAAGCATCGCAGCGGCCATGGGGTAGCTTGAATCTTAAGAATTGTTAAACCGGCCGCGTATCCGAAACCCTGTGCGACACTTGTTCCGTGCAAGCCGGCGCCGTTCGGCAGGACACAAGATGACAATGGAAGCACCCGACAAACCCAAACGGCTCTCGCTGCTGCTCGTCGACGACGATGCGGAACTCTGCACCATGATGAAGGAGTTTTTCGCCGAGGCCGGACATCACGTGGATTGTGCGTGCACCGGCGGCGAGGGCCTGACGCGGGCACTGAATGGCGTATACGACCTCGTGATTCTCGACGTGATGCTACCGACGCTGGATGGCTTTTCGGTGCTCGAGCAGTTGCGGCGGCGCAAGGACTTACCTGTCATCATGCTGACTGCGCGGGTGCAGCAGCAGGACCGCATCCGCGGACTCGATGCGGGCGCGGACGATTACCTTCCCAAGCCCTTTGACCCCGATGAATTGCTGGCGCGGGTGCGGGCGGTGCTGCGCCGAACGGAATCGTTGCCGCGGGCAGAGAGTGCCGTCATCAACGTCGGCAATCTGCGCGTGGCCCCGGGAACGCGCGAAGTGTGGTGCGCCGGAGCGCCGGTGGAATTGACGGCCATGGAATTCGACCTGCTCGAGATGTTGATACGCTCGGCCGGACGCGTGGTGTCTCGGGATGAAATCACCGCCGCGCTGTTCGAGCGCGAAGCCAGCCCATATGACCGCTTCCTCGATGTGCATATCAGCCACCTGCGCAAGAAACTGGAAGACAGCCGCGGCCTGATCCGCACCATCCGCGGCGTGGGCTACATGTTTACCGGAGCGAAGTAGATCCCGTGCGCCTGAAATCTCTCTACATCGGAACGCTGGCAGCCATGGTCGGCATCCTTACGCTCTCCTTCCTGGTGTTCCACCAGATATCGGATCGGATGCAGAAGATGACCATCGATCCCACGTTCGAACGCGCCGACGAATTACAACTCGAAAGCGCGCGGGGCATGTACGAGAGCGCCGGCCCGGATGCACTCCGGGATTATCTGGCCACGTTGAATCGCATCTTTCGTGGGTCTCATTTTCTTCTCGATGCGAATGGAGTGGATCTTGTCACCCGCGAAAACCGGTCGAGTCTGCTGCCGCCTCCGCCAGCTACGAAATCACGCGCGGGCACGCACGGCGACTGGCACATCACTCGTCGCTCGCAGGATGGCAGGTACTGGTTCGCAGCCGTAAGCCCGCTGGATCGGCCGCGCCTGCTGACCTTCCTTCCCTACTACTTCCTCGTGATTGGGGCGACCGGACTCCTGTGCTGGCTGGCCGCGGTGGGTGTGGTTTCGCCCATTCGCCGGATCGCCGGGACCATCGCCTGGTTTGGGCAGGGCGACCTGTCGGCACGGGTACTCACGACGAGAGAAGACGAAATCGGGCAACTGGGCCGCTCGTTCAACCAGATGGCAGAAAGGCTGGAGCGCCTGATCGTAAGCGAACGAAGATTGCTGGGCGATATCTCGCACGAGCTGCGCTCGCCCCTGGCGCGGCTGAAATTTGCCGTGAAGCTGGCGCGAACATCCGCCGATACCAAGGCGGCACTGGACCGCGTGGAGCGCGATGTGGACCGCATTACCTCGCTGGTATCCGACATTGTCGAGATCACGTTTGTGGAAGGCGACCCGGCACTGCGGGGCGCGGAAACCGTGCCGCTGGCGGAGATTCTCGACGCGGTTATGCAAGACTGCGCCGTGGAAGCGGAGCTTCGCGGATGCAGCCTGGAAATGACCGGCCGCTCGGACGGCGAGGTCATGGGCAATCGCGAATTGCTGCGGCGCGCCATAGAGAACGTGGTGCGCAACGGGATTCGCTACTCGCCGGAGAAATCGATCGTCGCTATTTCGGTTGCCGAGAATGGCCGCGATGCAATCATTGCGGTGCGCGACCACGGCCCGGGCGTTCCGGCCGACACACTCACGCGCATCTTCGATCCCTTTTATCGCGTGGAAGAAGCGCGCAACAGCAATGGCGGAGGATCGGGTCTGGGCTTGTCCATCGCCAAGCGCGCGGTCGAGTTGCACCACGGCAGCATCGTTGCCCTGAATGCCTCGCCGGGCCTGCGCGTGGAGATCACCATTCCATTGGTGTTAAGCACTGTTTCCCATTGACGTTCCACCCACCGCGCTCCACGCGATCGCGCACAGCTTGGTGTGCGATTGAAGCCGCTTAAGATTTCTTAAGCTTCAAATGCTGGACAATCGTTGTGTAATCTCCCTAATGCCTCTTTTCCAATAGGCAAATTTATTCGAGGCATACGAGGAGATTAAATGAAGCGTTTCGCAGGGTACGCCGCAATTCTCGCTCTCTTATCCGCTCCGGCTTTTGCCGCGAAGAATTCCTCCACCGTCATCATCTCGGAACCAGTTACCGTGGGAACGACCCAGTTGCCCGCCGCGGAATATCACGTAACCTGGACCGGAACCGGTTCCAGCGCGCAAGTCACGCTGGCCAGCGGCAAGTCCACAGTCACCCTCCCAGCGAAGGTCGTTGACCAGAAGAACGCCGTCAGCAGCGTGCTGACCACAAGCAAGGGCGGATCGAATGTTCTCGAAGGCATCAACCTGAACAAGGTGACCCTGGTGTTCACGCCTTCGCCTAATTCCGGTCAATAAGGGCAGAACCCCACAACCGGCGAATGCCCAGCCCGGGTCTCCGTTCGCTATGTGTTCGACAAATTTATCCGGGCCTTCCGATTCCCCTTCCGAAAATCTCGCCGGAAGGGGAACTTTTTTTAGGAGGCGGGTTATAGCGTGTAAGGGGAATTGTCGCGTCAATCCGTATTCGTTTTTTGGTAAATCGTTTTTAGAAATTCCTTTTGGTTATGTAATCAAAGTAAGCCGCTGGAGTCGTCAAAAATCCAGTGCCAGCGGTACCGAAAGAAGGTATGCTTTTCGGTATCAACATACATTCCAGGTTGCGCAAACCCCCTGACGGAAAGAACATGGCTGCACGAGTCATCCATTTTGGACCTGACGATTGCCATCGTCTCATGGTGCTCCGCAGTGCCGGATATGCCGTGGACGGCTGCACGTCGCTAGCGCAATTGCGTGGTTCGCTGTTGGCTGGAGGTGAGGCCGACGCCGTACTGTTGAGCGATGGGAATGGAGTTGCACTGGAAGAAGCGGCATCGCTGGCCAGGAGTTGCTCGTCCGCACCGGTGGTCCTCTTCAGCGGTACCAATCGAGCCTATGAAGGCGCAGCGTTCGACTTGGTTGTGCACTCGCTCACCCCGCCCGAAGCATGGCTGTATGAGGTAGATAAGGTTATCGCCCAAAGCCGTCTTCTTGGCGGGCATTTGACAGCCCTTTCCCGGAAGTCGGCCCAGTTCCTTGCGGAATCGGCGCGGGTGGTAAATAAGTCCCGCTCGGAGCGCATGCGATCGCGGCAGGAGCGCGTGCGTAATGCGGCCCCGCCGACCGGCGATCGACTGGGCCAGGATTCGGCGCTCAAATAACACCCCCTCTGGGGCCGGCATTTGGCCGCGGGGCTGGTTCCCGGTATACTAAAGTTTCGGCAAGTTGCCGGTGGTGCGTTCAAATGCGCACCACATGTTGGATTGCGCGTTAATCGATGCCGTCATCCTGAGCGGAAGTCGCTGTTGCGACGGGAATCGGGGTCCCCAGCGATAGCTCTTCGTCGCTGAGGTGATAGATCGAAGGACTTGCATTTGGCAATCGAAATTTGAGCGCTGGAAAACCTACGGCAGCGTGAAACTATCCAGGATTGGGAGCAAAGCGATGGCACAAGTATGCGATGTTTGCGGGAAAGGCCCGCAGTTCGGCAATAACATTTCACACGCCCACAACGTGACGCGGCGGCGCTGGAACGTGAATCTGCAGGCGGTCAAGGCGCTGGTGAACGGCGCTCCGAAGCGGATTCGGGTCTGCACCAGCTGCATCAAGAGCGGCAAAATCGCCAAGGCGTAAGGCTTTTCGGGGCGGTTTTTCAATGCCCTCGCGAATTTCCGGATTCCCAGAACCCCGTCCTCGGACGGGGTTTTGTTGTGGGCCAGGAAGCTGGTTTGGTTTCGTTCAATTTCACACTGCTGCAAACGACCCGGACGCGAACCAAGGCACACCCGGCAACTTGCGATAATATGCTTGCGATTCCGAGGAGGATGTATGGATCGCCGCCAATTCACGCAAGCTCTTGCCGCATCGGCTTTTGCGGCCGCATCTCCGGCGTTGCCGGCCGTGGCGCCTGCGTCGCCGGACGGCGGCGCCGCAACCCCGTTTCCGCTTTCCGTAATGCTGTGGACGGTGTTCAACGATCTCCCTTTCGAAGAGCGCCTCGCCAAGGTCGTCGAGGCGGGCTACACCAATATCGAGCTGGTGGGGGAATACGCCAAATGGGGTCCTGCCGATTTTGACCGCGCCAATGCTGCGCGCAAGCGGCTGGGAATCCGCTTCGACGCCACCGCCGGCCTGAAGAACGGGGTCGCCAACCCGGCGCAACGCGATGCCTTGATGGAGGAGTTGGGCCAGGCTCTCAAGCCCATGGAGACGCTCGGCTGCCCGGCCATGATCATGCTCTCCGGCAACGTGGTTCCGGGGCTGACCCACGAAGCGCAGCACCAGAGCTGCATCGATTCGCTGAAAGCGGCCGCAAAGCTGGTCGAGGGAAAGCAGATCGACGGCCAGCCGGTGCGGCTCCTGCTCGAGTGCATTCACCTCGAAGAGAATCCGCACTACTACCTCACCTCGGCCACCGAGGCGATTGAGATTGTGCGGGCGGTGAATCACCCCCAGGTGCAGTTTCTCTACGACATCTACCATGAGCAGATGAGCTTCGGGCAACTGATCGAGAAGCTGGACAAGCACATCGACGTGATCGGGCTGATTCACGTCGCCGATGTGCCCGGCCGGCACGAGCCCGGCACCGGCGAAATCAACTACGGCAACATCTACAAAAAGCTGGCCCAATTGAACTACAAGCACGTGGCGGCAATGGAATTTCGCCCCAGTGCAGACCCGGTTGCGACCCTGCGCGCCGCGAAGGCGATGGTGATCGAGACGGCCAGGGTGCGTGGCAGCCGCAGTTTCTATCTTCTACCGGATCGCCCATGGACCTCACCGGTTTGGACCTCAGCACCGAGAATCTAAGCGGATCCGAGATCAGCAGGCAGACCTCAGATGGGCAAAATTCCGGGTGGCAAATCTGAGCGGGGCAAACTTGCAAGGTGCACAGTGCTCGTTGCGACTTCAGAGGGCCAATCTCTCGTAAAGCCATCTGATTGATTCTAACTTCTTGAGGTGAGCTAAGAAAGACGATCTCAGCGGGGAATCTCATCGGGGATGGGGGGTTATACCATTTTCGCGATTCTGATTCGTCGGAGACAGTTGGTCTCGCCGATTGTGTTCACGACGGGCCAAGCATCCTGGACTTCTCCAGCCTTGTACAGTCGGTACCGCCCCCGATAGATCTCAGGGCTGCGGTCTTCCCGATGTGTTGAAAGTCGACCTTCCGTCGCTCCTGAATCATATACCAATTCGTGCGCTCGTGCTTCATCGGCTACTCGACAATGGATCAGGGCTTCGCCGAGCAGCTGCACGGTGCTGAAAGGCAGACTGCGGATCCCTCCGCTCATCGCTGTCCAGCCATGGCGGTACATCTGGTCGGGATGACACTTTTGTCGGTGAGCGGAGGTTGGTGGAGGGCATTAATTTGTCAGGGAAGATCCGCTTCAGCCTCGATCAGGGCAGGCTTTCGACCGCGGTCGCCGACGGCGACCTTCGCCCAGGTGGGCAGCTCTATCTTGAGGCGAACTTCAGATTCAGGACACTAGCTGATCCCTGTTCCTTTGCCTGTCATCCCACCGGCACCAGCGCCAGTTCCGAGGGATTGCCGGGCTGGTTGTCGAGCCGCAGCGGAGTTGGCGTCACTCCCAGGGTGATGCGCTTGCGCGGGCCGTCGAGGCGAACCAGGTGCTTTCCCTGGTCAAAAGTGATGATGAAGTGCTGCATGGGGCAGGAACCGAAGTTGGCCAGCGGAAAGGCGGGATTGATCTCCACCCATGGCTGGTCGAGAGTGACGTCGCCCAGCCGGACGTCGCTGGCCAGTTTGGCCACCTTGATCTGAAAGCGCGTGGCGAGAGACTGTCCGCTGGCGAAGAGGGTGGGGCTTTCCCTGAGCCTGAGCTGCGATACGAGGTGTTCGGGGAGGCTCAGGCCGGCGCCGCCGGAGTCAATCTGCGCGTCCACCTCGTGATTGCCGATGGTGAGGCGCGCGATGGGCACGCCATCGGGCATTCGAAACGACAGCACCGACTTTTCGCCGTCGGGCTGAAGCTCGCCCTGGGCCAGGATCAGCCGGCCATTGACGTAGTCGAGCGTCAGCAGAAAGTCGCGAAACAGGGTGAATCCGAGCATGCCCTGGCAGGTGCCCTCGCCCACCGGGAGGCTATGTTCGACGGCTTTGATGGCGTAGAAGTCGACGCCCGCGACGCCCAGGGTGTCGATGCGCCGCAGCCGAGCGCTCTGACCACCCTGGCCGGTAGGATCGCTCAGCCGGGCCTCGCCGGCCACCGGAAGATCGAGCTGGGCGGCGAGTTCGGAGGTAATAATCGCGTCGCCGCCCGTGCCGGTGTCGACGATGAAACGGAATGGTCCCTTGCCATTGACCGTCACCATTACGTACGGCTTGCCGTGGGTCACTTCCATGGGGGCGGAATTTACCGGAGCCAGGGCCGCTTTGACCTGGCCATGGATTTTGGGGCCTGGGACAGTGATGACGATGCAGAAGACGGCAAACTTGAACAGGGACTTCATAGCCCCTCCTTCTCGCTTCGGGGACCCGCCAGACCTGGATCTACCCCTTATCCAGTGCCCGCATTCTACTCCGTAAAGAGATACGCAAATCCAGGGAAATCTGTGCCCTGGTGCGTGATGGTCCGGACCGGCCTCCGGTCGGCCCGGCTCTACAATGAACCGGTATGCCTACGACAGTCCGGTCGCACGCGAAAGTGAACCTGGGGTTAGGGATCGGCGCGCCTCGGCCGGACGGCTTTCACGCCCTCGTGACTGTCTATCAGACCCTGGAAATGCATGATTTGGTGATCGGTGTCGGCGCGGCCGGCCGGGGCAACTGCCACTGCAGTTGACATCGAACGACCGACGGGTTCCGACCGACAATCGCAACACGGCGTGGAAGATGGTGGAGCTGGCTCTGCGTGAGCTTCGGCATCGTCGGCTGAGGTCGAAATCCACATCGAGAAGCGGCTGCCGGTGCAGGGCGGGCTGGGGGCGGGATCGGCCAATGCGGTGGCGGCGTCTGCTGGGGCTGGAGATGGAATTGGGTTTTGGCGCCGCTGCGATCCAATCCCAGGTCTCAAAATCGAGACCTGGGGCACCCGGATGGATGGGGGTCGAAGCGGCTAGGGATTGCCGCGATGGTGGGCTCCGACGTGCCTCTGTTCCTGATTGGGGGAACGGTCCTCGGGCTGGATCGGGGCCAGGAGGTGTATCCCCTGCCCGATCTCGAGCCTGCTGTGGTGCGTGGTCGCCGCGCCGGCGGTGGGCGTTTCCACTCCCCAGGCTTTCCGCGACTGGGATGCCTTGTGCGCGGCGGAAGGTTTGACCGCACAAGCAAGTACCGATAAACTAAATGAGTTGAGCCGCGCCTACGCCAGCGCCTTCGGGGGAGGAATCCCAGGGAAGCAGCAGGGAGTTGGCTCCTCCGGTGTCCTTCCCAATGAGAAGGACCTGGCCGGACCACAAGAGTCCGCGCTTGTCCGCACCGGGATCACGAGCTGGATCCAGAACGACTTTGAACGAGTCGTGTTTCCCCAGCATCCTTCCCTTGCAGAAATCAAGCGTCTTCTTGCGGCTCCGGGCACCCCGGAGGCAGCTCTGCATGCGTCGTTGTCGGGGTCCGGTTCGGCACTTTTCGGGTTGTACCTCACCCGCAAAGATGCGGAAGCAGCGTTGGGCCGGCTGGAACAGTTCCGGGAGGTCGAGGTGCGCGCCACTCTTACGCGCACTCTGCCGCGAACGGAATACTGGAGCCGGATGCTCGAGGTAATTTGACAGGCAGCCGTTCTCGGAGAGAGACTCGCGAACGGCTGCCGGAGCGCCCACTCCGACAAATGGTCGAAGGGGCGCAAAACTGGGCGATCGTCTAATGGTAGGACAATGCCCTTTGGAGGCATTTGTCTAGGTTCGAATCCTAGTCGCCCAGCCAGGTTTCTTGAACGGGTACCCAGAACGCCGGGACCCAGAAGATGGGCGCCCCAGGTCTGGATTTTTAGATCAGGGAATAAGTAGACGGTCCGCAGAACGCAGGCCGTAATCCAAACCGGAACGCAGCCAAAGCCAACCAGCTTGGAGGTGCTCTTCAAATGGAAGTGGAATCGTTGACGGTAATTCAGGAAGAAAAGCAGCAACCTGGCGCGCCGGACTCCGGCAAAGACGGGGCCGGGAAAGATCCATCGCAGCAGGCGCAACCGGATGCCAAGGCCAAGGACATCAAGCCGGCCCCCGAGCGCAAGCGGGCGCGCAACCTCAGCGAAGACAGGCGCTTCAAGCTGTTCAGCGGAACGGCGAATCGTCCCCTCGCGGAAGAGATCGGCCGCCACATCGGCGTGCCCGTAGGCGAGGCCAAGCTGCAGCGTTTTGCCGACGGCGAGGTGTACTTCCAGCTGCTGGATAACGTGCGCGGCGTGGATGTATTCGTGGTGCAGCCCACATGCTATCCCGTCGACCAGCACCTGGTGGAACTGCTGATTATGATCGATGCGATGAAGCGTGCCTCGGCGGCCAGGATCACGGCGGTAGTTCCCTATTACGGGTACGCCCGGCAAGATCGAAAGGATCGGCCCAGGGTGGCTATCAGTGCCAAGCTGATCGCCGACCTGTTGACCACCGCGGGCGCCCACCGGGCTTTGTTCGTCGACCTGCATGCGGCGCAGATTCAGGGGTTCTTCAACATTCCGGTCGATCACATGTTTTCCAGCCCGGTGCTGGTAAGCCATTTCAAGGAACTGAAGCTGCCCAACCTGATTGTGGTTTCTCCCGATGCGGGCGGCGTGGAACGGGCTCGCCACTTTGCGCAGAAGATGGGGGCCCCGCTGGCCATTGTGGACAAGCGGCGCACCGACATCAATGTGGCGGAAGTGATGCACGTGGTCGGCGACGTGAAGGGGAAAACCTGCCTCATCATCGACGACATCATCGACACCGCGGGCACCCTGGTGAAGACCGTAGAGGCACTGCATGAAAATGGAGCGGCTTCGATCTATGCCTGCGCCAGCCATGCCGTGCTTTCGGGTCCCGCCATCGACCGCATCGCCAACTCGCGACTGGAGCAGGTGGTGGTCACAAACACGATCCCGCTGCGCGAGGCGGGCCAGAAGTTATCCAAGATCAAGGTGCTTTCGATCGCCGGCCTGCTGGCCGCGGCGATTGAGAACATTCATTTGGAAACCAGCGTGAGCACGCTGTTTTCCTGAGTTCGCAGTTCATTGTTCGCAGGTTGCAGTTAGTGGGTGGCAATTATCAGCTGGTTAGCAGGATGGGGATACGGTAGAGCGGTCAAAATTTTGGCTGTGAACTGTGAACTGATAGAACTGTGAACTGGCCCAACAAAGGGAGCGGCACCTCAACCGTCCGTGCCCGAACAGAAACGAGAGAGAGAATGCCTGAAGTCGTAACAGCCAAGCCCCGCGTGGGCAAATTCAACAAGAATGCCGCGCGCCGTGTGCGCGTCGCGGGCAAGATTCCTGCCGTGTTGTATGGAGCCGGTGCCGACGCAGTCGCCGTCGAAGTGGATCCGAAACATATTTCCCGGATCCTGTTTTCCGAGACCGGGCACAACACCATCTTCGATGTCGACCTGGGAGACAGATCGCCCGTCAAGGCCATGATCGTGGACTGGCAACGGGAGCCGATCAAGGACATGCTGATCCACATCGACCTTAAACGGATCGCCATGGACAAGGCTCTGCGCGTGAGCGTGCGCGTAAAGCTCATGGGCGTGCCGGTGGGCGTGAAGACCGCGGGCGGCATCCTGGACCAGGTGCTGCGCGAAGTGGAAATCGAGTGCCTCCCTTCGGACATTCCCAACCACATCGACGTGGACGTGACCAACCTGAACCTGTTCGATGTCGTGCGCATCAGCGATCTGCCCCATTCCGACAAGATCAAGTACCTGAACGCGGAAGATGCGACCGTAGCCCACGTGGTTTCGATTCGCGAAGAAGTTGTGGCGACGCCTGAGGCAGAAGCCGTTGCCGCCGTCGCCGGGGCTCCTGCGGAGCCGGAAGTGGCCAAGAAGGGCAAGACCGACGCGGCCCCGGATGCCGCAGCGGGCAAGAAGCCGGAAGCCGGGGCGAAGAAGTAGGCCTTGGCCGGGGAAAGCGAGTCCGCCAGCCGGCCCACGCCCGATCGGGAACCGGGATCGGGGCCGTTCCTGGTGGTCGGGTTGGGCAATCCCGGCCCGGAGTATTTCTGGACTCCGCATAACGCGGGGTTCATGGCAATCGACCGCATCGCCGGGCAAGAGGGCGTTGTGGTGCAGAACCGGCGCTGCCGGGCGGTAACTGCGACCTGCCGCATCGCGGGGCGGGAAGTGGTGCTGGCCAAGCCGGAGACGTATATGAACCTGAGCGGGATGGCGGTCGCCGCCCTGCTCAGGGAGTTCGAAGCCGACCCGGCCCGGGACCTGCTCGTGATTTACGACGAGCTTGACCTGAAGCTGGGCAAGATCAAGATCCGGGAGCGCGGCTCGACGGCGGGACACAACGGAGCCCGCAGCGTGACCGCCGCCCTGGGAAGCCAGGAGTGGCTGCGGCTGCGAATCGGGGTAGGGCACGATCTGCCACCCGAAGCGGTAGCGGCAGGCGCGGCAAGGCGCGGTGGCAAGGATTACCTGCTTTCGCCGATGCGCAAGGCAGACCTGGCCGTGCTGGACGAGGTTTTGGACCGGGCGGCAACGGCGGTCCGGCGCATCATCGAAGTGGGTCCGGCAGCGGCGATGAACGAATTCAATCGTCGCGAGTTGGACAAGGACGTAGGAAAGAACGACTAGGGACCAGGGATCAGGGAACAGGATTTAGAGAATCCGGAACTGTGAACCAGGACCCGAGAGATGAAGGAAAGTGCCGCTATGGTATTTGCCGGCGGCGGGTGGCTGAAGTCAAGGGGACCTCAGCGGAAAGAGATGACGGATGTCTCGCTTGTATGAAGTGATGTTTATCGTTCGGCCCGATGTGGTCGAAGAGGATGCCGACAAGCTGATCGCCGGCTTCACTGCCACAGTGACCAACGGTGGTGGGGTGGTCAAGTCGGTCGATAAGATGGGACGGCGCAAGCTGGCTTACATGGTGCGCAAGTTCAACGATGGCAATTACGTGCTGATGACCATCGAAGCCAATGGCGCCGTGGTTCTGGAACTGGAGCGCCGGCTGCGTGTTTCCGAGCCGGTAATCAAGTTCCTTACCGTGCGCATGGACGAGGAAGAGAAGCGGCTGGCCAAGGTCAAGGCCCTGCGCGGAACGCGCCGCAAGGTCAGTGCCGAACCCGCCGTGGCGCATCCGCCGGCTGCGGAACCGGCTGAACCGGTGCAGGCAAGCGCCTAGGCGCCGTGCAGGAATCTGCGGACCTGCCCTGGCGCGACATTGTTCGTGCCGTAAGTGCATCGAAATACGTGGGGCTTAGCCCCTCAGGCATTCCTTCCGGTGCCAAGCCGGAAACGAAAGAGTGAAGAGGAACACTATGGCAGATGAAACGCAAGGAAAGGCGCCCGAAACGAGCGCACCAGCAGCACAAAGCGGGCCCGGTGGCCCTGGCGGAGGTTCCGGAGGACCTGGCGGCGGTTCCGGGGGGCCGGGCGGTCGCCCCGGTGGTCGTCCCGGCGGCGGTCCCGGTGGACGGGGCAAGTTCTTCCGCCGCAAAAAGGTCTGCAAGTTCTGCACTGAGAAGATCGACGCCATCCCTTATCGGGATGTCCGTCTGCTGCAGGGATTTGTGGCCGAGCGCGGCAAGATTGTACCGCGTCGTTTGACTGGTGTATGCACGACCCACCAGCGGCGCCTGACGCGCGCGATCAAGCAGGCTCGCAACATCGCCCTGCTTCCGTTCGCGACGCGCCACTAAAGCGGTACTCCGTGTCCCGCTTTCGTTGGCTGGCGCTGTTTGAGGAACCTAGGCGACAATTTCGAAGCGTGGATGTAGAATCCTTCGCGGCGCAACCACCAGCCCGAAGCTGGGTCTAAAGGACTGGCGGAGAACGATGCGCTGCTCGTAAATCTGGAGATCTGAAATGGAAGTCATCCTGAAAGAAGACGTAGCTAACCTCGGCCACCGCGGAGACGTAGTGAAGGTGGCCGACGGCTACGGACGTAATTTCCTGCTGCCCCGCAAGCTGGCGCTGCAGGCCACCCTGGCCAACAAGGCGGTCATCGATCAGATGAAGGCAGCCGCCGCGCGTCGTTCCGCCTCAGAGAAAGCGCTGGCGGAAGAACTGGTCACCAAACTCGAACCGGTCGTGCTGACCTTTACCCGCAAATCCGGCGAAAACGGCCAGCTGTTCGGCTCCGTCACCTCGTCCGACATTGCTTCTGAACTGGGGACCAGGGGCTTTGATATCGATCGCCGCAAGATCCAGTTGAACGAGCCTTTGAAGGCCCTGGGCAACTACGACGTGACCATCAAGCTGCACCGCGAGGTGAACGCCCGGCTCAAGGTGAAAGTTCTGGGCGACGCGATCGAAGAAGCGCCCGCCTCGGAGCCAGCCGTTGAAGCTCCGCAAGAAGCCGTCGCAGAATAAATTACATTCAGCCACCGTCCGCCGCCTCTCGTCGTCGAGGGGCGGTGGTGTGTTTGGACCTGACCGGGTTTGAACTATGCGACGGGGCTGCCGAACCAAGCTATCAAACGATGCCGCCTTCCTGGGAGGGTAGAGGCGTAGCTTGGGATTCCGTATCGGTCGTTCTCTGAATAGCCTGCACTAATTCCTGCCCCATTGAGCTTTTCCGCAGATAATCTGAGGCCCCGATCCGGGAAGCTTCCCTGGCGATGTCAGGATCGGCATTCATCGTGAGGTATACGAGTTTTACCTCAGGCATCAGCTTTTTCAACGCTCGACCTGCCTCCAACCCATTCATCAAGGGAAGCCCCACATCAAGCACCACCAGGTCAGGCTTCAATTCCACGGCGGTCTCCACCAATGCACGACCGTCGCCGACGCAGCCGATCACTTCGAAATTACGGTCCAGCAGTTTCTGGAGGGCTTCGCGGACTTGCGGATGATCGTCTGCCACAAGAATCCTTAACCGTCTCATGCGATTCTTACCTGACGCATTGCCTCCGCTTCCGCAGGCGATTCCTTCTCCACGGCCAGGGGCACAACTACCTTGATTATCGTTCCTTCCCCGGGGTTGGATTCGATCGAGAATCTCCCCCCAACCAGGTTTACGCGCTCCTGCATGCTCACAAGCCCCAGGCCGCGATTTTGCTTCGCCTCTTCCACATCGAAGCCTTTACCCCAATCCCTGACCTCAAGCCGCACCTCTCCCGCGGAGCCCCTCACCTCCACGGCAAATCTGCCCGTGGCGCTGTACTTGGCCGAGTTATTCAACGCTTCCTGCGTGACCCGGAAAAGGGAAAGAGAAATGTCCCGGGACAGATTTTCAGGTACGTCCCGCCCGATGAATTCGACCTCGACATGGTGTTGTTTCGAGAACTCTTCACAAAAGCTCTTGAGGGCCGCCACCATCCCCAGGTAGTCGAGCTTCGAAGAATGAAGCTGATGCGATATCGCTTGTACTTCATTGGCAATGTCGTCACAGTGCTTCCCGATGTCCTCAAGATTCATCCGTGCGCCGTTTGAGTTCCGATTCGCCTGATCAATTTCCAGCGACAAAAGCCCCAGGCGCTGGCAAATATTGTCGTGCAGTTCTCTGGCGATTCGTCTGCGTTCCTTCTCCTGCGCCTCAATGAGTTGACCGCTCACTCTTTCGAGTGCTTGCTGTGCAAGTTTCTGATCGGTCGAATCAATCGCCGACCCGACAAACCCCGCGAAAGATCCATCGCCATTCATTCTCGGCGATGCGACGTCCAGCATCCAGCGGTCGACGCCATCGCTGCGGCGCAGGCGATACTCATATGAAAACGGCTGCCGGGTCTTCAGAGCCGTTGCGATGGTCTTCGACATGTTGGGCAGATCGTCCGGATGAATGCCTCCCATCCACTTGGCGCCATGTCCCGCGGTTGGATTCGGGGCAGAAAATGCGAGCGCACGACTGTTCACGTAGGTTATTTTGCCTTCAGCGTCGCACATCCAGATCATTGCGGGCGTCGCATCCGCCAGAAGTCGAAAACGCTCCTCGCTCTCGCGAAGGACAGCTTCGGCCTTGCGCTTCCGTGCTCGTTGCCACAGCAATCCGGCGATCAGGAGTGCCTGGGCGACGATCACCGAGATGGCCGCCAGCACGTATCGTTGATAACGCTCCCACAGAGTCGGCTCCCGGTATAACACCACGCTTCCCGGTGGAAGCGCCGACTCCGAAATATTCCACCGGCGGAGCGCCTGCCAGTTCACGCGTATCTGAAGATTGGAGTTGTGCACAATGGGGATCCGGTCCGGTCGCTCACCCGACAGCACCCGTGCTGCGATCTCTCCTGCCTGAACAGCATCATTCGTGGCGTCATAGGACGCTCCGCCAATGCCCCCATGATCGTAAGCGAGCGATGGGAAAACGGAATAGGTCGGCAGGTGCTCTGCGGCGGTATCCAGAACATCAAAGGCTCCTATCGCCGGTTGTTCTGAATCGTGCGGAATAAGCTGAAATAGCGCGACCGTTTGAGGAGGAAGTGCAGCAATTCTCTCCAGCATCTGCCCGCTTGGAGGTCCGATCAAGGTCGATCTCCTTCAGCTTGTCCTTGTGGCGAAGAAGTTCGGAGTGCACCGCCGCCAGATAATCCTTCTCCGTCTCGGATTCATTGGTGATGACCGCAACCGCATTTGTATCCGGATGAAGCCGAAGCGCCAGATCGATCGTCTCCCGGATCCCCGGCATCGACGCCACGCCGGTAACCCCAGGCTCCCGCTTCTGGTCAGCGAGCAGCGTGCTGACTGACATAAACACGATGGGCACACCCGGAAACATGTTGTCACGGTACTGCTCCGCGAAACGGAGTGACGGGTCCATCACTGCGATCACGAGGTCGGGCTTCTCGCCGTACGCACGCCTGAGAGCTTCTGCCAGGCTCTCGCGATAAGATTTCTCTTCGAATCGGGGGTTTTCAAGGTCTACAACAGAGAAGTTCACTGGCCACGGCACATGAGTTCGCACGGCGGCCTCCATCTGGTTCAAGGACGCACGGCCGCGCCCCCCAGACAACACAACAACGTCCCTCGCATGCTGCTGGGCCGCACTACCGGGACTGGTGAACATGCACAAGACGATGCCTGGAATCGTCAGCAGCACCCATGAACACAGAGTCCTTGCTTTCAGCCCAGGGAACGGCCCCTGGCGTCGTAGCTTCCCCATAAGATCACACGCGGCAGTAAGGATACGCGGAATGACTGCAGAATGCACCTGCACTGCTCGTCACTTCTGCGGGTCTTTCACGGTCTATTTTCGCGGACATGGTCATCCCCAACTTCCACCACCCCGTTGACCGCTATCGCAGGGGAATTCCAGTATTGCCGAAAATCAAGTGCCTGACTACGGAGATTGTAGTCAATCCTTCGCGACGGAATAAACCGAAATCTGGTCCCGGGTCAGGACTGCGAGTTGCGAGCTGTCCGGCGCCAGCGCGTAACCGTCTCGGCTCGAGGACGGAGAAGCGACCCGCACGCCGAGCAGCCGTTTGCCATCCGTTGCGCGATAGACTTCCAGGTCCTCGGAGGCCAAATCCCTCGCGCTGAACGCATCTCCCGCCAATACGGGGTTACTCGACTGCACGGTTTTCACAACGAAGGTCTGCCGGTTCGCGCTGCCCTTGGCGGCGTTGCCGCAATTATTCGAGTGCGAGTCACTTTTCAGCGACAGTTTCCCGTTCGAGTTCAGAACCCGGTACGCGCGCTCCCTGGTTTGCTTATTGCAGCTCACCACGAGGATAAGGTCCGGCGCAAAGCTGGAGAGCTCTGGGGTACAGCTTGACTTGAATCGGGCCAGGATCGAACCATGGTTGTCCCAGGTCAGCAAGGACACACGGTAGCTTGCGTCTGGCATGGATTCGAGTGTGGCCTGCCCCTCGTTCAGCAGGGTAGGAGGCATGATTCCCGACTGCGTTTTTGATCTGGCGATGGTCTCGAAGCTGCGATTCAAAACCAGGACATCCACGTCTTCGTCCGGATCGCGGTTGAGGCTTTGGGAAAGCTGGGCGTGCAACTCCGGTGTATGCCGTTCACGGATCACGCCGACAGCGACGAAACTTCCATCGGGCGTTGCCCGTACAAAGGCGAGCGGCCCATCCAGGGGAACCCGATCATAGACGTTCAGTCCCTCGCCATAGACTCGAAGCTCCGAGCCGACGTGCACCAGCACTCGCCCTTCCCCGAGCGGCCAAAGATATTCCCGATTGTCGGGCAATTCCCAGTCGACGGTATGGGTCACCCGGTGTGTTTCGGTGTCAACCAGAGCAGCGCGGATCACACGAGCAGTCGAACCCGACCGTCCCAGCGAATGACGGGGCGCGAGGATATGCGGATTGAAGGTGACCAGCAATTCCGTGGGGCTGAGATAGGCCAGGACCTCATCGTGATCGAAGTTTTCCATCGCCTTTTGAGGGCGCGGAGAATAGCCCAGCTGGCTGATCGAAATGGTGGCCCCAGGCTTGACCCCATCGTTCCCGGTTCCGGGAGGCAATGCGACATTGCACTGCGGCGGAGCACACAGATCAAGGTCGTCGATGGGCGGCAGGGCAGGCATTGCCGCGATCGTGTCTGGCGCAGGAGTGGTACCGACGACACCGGAAGTGTCGGCGGGGGCTGGCCGAGCGGCATCCGAGCGGATCTCCGCGCGGGGAAAAGTCGCTTGTGCGGGAACCAGGAGGAGCAAGGTATGCTTCTCCAGCGACACGTCGTGGCCCCGACAGGTCAGAACGGAACTGTTTTCCGGCCCCGTGGCAACATCTGAGTTTTAACCCTTTGATCCCGTCAACCTCGCCCATCCGCATGCGGGAGTTGGCTGGGAGATGTTATAAATGTGCATATCCATTTGCAGGTTCAGGATCTGCCGCCCTTTGCATGGTTCCTGAGAGCGGCAATGCTTCCCCAGCCCTGGGCAGCCGTGTGGCCTGCCGAAGTGGAAATCGGCAAGGGCGACTAAGAATGCCCAGATCGCTGTTCTGCGGCGGCGCTCCCATGGCGGCAAGGAGCAGAGGGAAGGCCCTCATTTTGAGCTCTCCGCACTGCGCCCCCGTAAAGGCAAGATCGACTTCCGAGAATTTGGCATTTTGTCGATAAGAACTTACCGACAGTAACGTGCGCTTCGAGAATCGCACCGCTCCGGAGGACGCAGTCCGTGCCCTGCCAATCGGCGGTGACACGGGCGTAAATGGTCGCGCCCACCTTCAACAGGCGAGCGTTCATGTCGGCAATCAATTCCGCCTCAACGGCGACGATGGTCGGCGGGGCGGGGGTGGCCGCAAAGACCGCGCGGACAACACAGCACGAGAGCCATAATCAGCCCCAAGCCGAATCTCGATCGGATGCGTTCCATTTCGCCCCGGCACGGAGGCAAGCCCTGCTCCACAAAGGGGCGGTTCACAAAGTACTTCGAAAGACCCCGGGGAATCCGGTTCTTCATTTCGGCCCGTTCCTCGTTGGCAGCAATTCTATACTGAGAACTGTTTTCATCGAACGAGCGCTAATCATGGGATTGGGACCATACCTCTCTCCGGATGGAATCCCCCACCATCGCCAGCGGCCGATTTCGATCCGTCCTCAGCGTAGGCACGGCGGCCAGCAAGCTGCGCGTGTATTCATGCTGCGGGCGAGTTAACACGTCCCTGACCAGGCCGGTTTCGACAATCTCGCCTCCCCGCATCACGGCTACCCGGCTCGCGACCTGGCCCACCACAGCAAGGTCATGGGAGATGAACAGCATGGCCAGCCCATACTCGCGTTGAAGTTGGGCCAGCAGCGCGAGGATCTGCGCCTGAACCGTGACATCAAGCGCCGTGGTGGGCTCGTCGGCGATGAGCAGACGCGGGCGATTGATAAGCGCCATGGCGATCATGATGCGCTGGCGCTGTCCGCCGGAGAACTGGTGGGGATAGTCGCCATACCGCTGCGCGGCATCGGGAATAGCAACCGCCTCGAGCACCGCAATGGCTCGCCGCTTCACTTCCCTGCCCGTCCATGAGGTCGCGTGCGCGGCGGCGCATTCGGCCACTTGGCGGCCAATGGACATGACTGGATTGAGCGCGGTCATCGGTTCCTGGAAGATCATCGAGATTTCGCGGCCGCGCAGATCGCGCAGGGCGGAGATCGGCTGATTCAGCAGACTCTTTACCGAGGCGGCGTCACCCGGCCCGCGCCAGAGGATCTGTCCGGTGACATTTGCCGAAGCTCCAAGCAACCCGAGAATCGCCAGCGCCGTGGCACTCTTTCCCGAACCCGACTCGCCCACCAGCCCTAGTACCTCGCCATCAGAAATTTTAAAATGGATGCCTCGAACGGCTTCCGTAGCGCCGAAATGAATATGCAAGTTATTAACTTCGATAAGTGGCGCCATGAGGCCATCGTATCTCATCAATCTTCATTCCGGCACAAGCCGCTAAAAATCAAAAGCTTGCCGGATTTCAGCCCTCCCGCGCCCTGGCATCGGGCTGTTCCATAAGCAACACCATGCCGGAACTTCACATCTTTACGCTCTGGAATGCAAGGAGGTTTTGATTATGACGAAGACATGGTTTGCAGTTTCGGCTTTGGCGTTGTCGCTCGGTGCTGCGTCGGGCGGGCTCGCCGCGAAGGCTTACGCAGCGCCGGCAGCGTCTCCGGCCGCTGGCTACGCTAGTTCGCAGGAAGGCCGTTGGGATGAGCCGCCGTCGGAATATCGCGATGCGCAACGGCAGGGCTTTAACGATGGCATCGAAGCCGCGCGCAGAGATTACGAAACCCGCAGCCACAAGGACGCCGACGACCATGACAGATACCGGCATCCAAGCGTACAGCGCGAGTTTGTCGACGACTATCGCCATGGCTTCAAGGAAGGCTATAGCCGTGCCATGCACCACATGAAGGAGGAGCACCACGATCACGACGAGGACGCGCCTCATTTCTAACCGGGTCTAACTTTGAATGTTGACTCACATCGAAGCCCGGCCCTCACGGCCGGGCTTTCTCTTGCGCCTCAAAGCAGAAGAATAATTACCCGGTCTGGATGTACGCCGCTTTCAATCTTCCGCCATGAATGAGGATCCGCTTCTTTCCTGCCTCGGGCGAAACAGGAAACTGGTCACACGCTGCGCAATTTATAGTCCGGGGCGGCGTAGAATAACTCCGCCGGAGCGCCGGCTCGAAGCCCGATAGCACAAGCTCCGCAAAAATCTTTCAGGCGAGTCTCCAGAAGGGATAGACGGATACCCACCCAGGAGGTTTCATGAACCGTAGAAAGTTCATTGCTGGCGCCGCGGCTGGATTGGGTGAGGCGTACCTCGCGCCGAACGCCATATCTGGAGTTTTGGATCTCCCCACGCCTGCCGGCAACGCCGCGGCCCATGACACCGTCGTGCTAGGTAAGACCGGCATCCGCACCAGCCGTCTGGCCATGGGAACAGCAACGGTGGGATCAGGCGGCGGTTCTAACCAGACGCGCAGCGGCGGGCTGACGCGGTTGCTGCGCACCGGTTATGACCGCGGACTCACCTTCTTCGATACCGCCGACAGTTATGGCTCGCATCCCGAAGTGGCCGAAGCTATTAGCCGGCTTCCGCGCGACAAGGTCGTCATCATGACCAAGTGCGACTCGCGCGACCCGAAGGAGGCGAAGGACGACGTCGACCGCTACCGGCGCGAGTTGAAAACCGACTATATCGACATTCTGCTCATGCACTATGTTCGCGACGGTGAATGGACCACGAAGTATCGCGGCGTAATGGATGTGTTCGAAGAGGCCAAGCAGAAGGGCGTGATTCGGGCGCACGGCTGCTCGTGCCACACCATCGAGGCACTGCGGGCGGCTGCAGCTTCCCCGTGGATCGATGTGGACCTGGTGCGGCTGAACCCTATTGGTTCGCACATGGACGCCGACCCGCAAACCGTGATCGGCGTCATCAAGCAAATGCGCGCCCAGGGCAAAGGCATCATCGGCATGAAGATCCTGGGCCAGGGCGACATGCGTAGCCGGCCGGATGAGGCAATCCGTTTCGCGCTCGGGACCGGCGTCCTCGATGCATTCACCATCGGTGCGGAAAACGACGACGAACAAGCCGATCTGATCAAGAGGATTTCGGCCGCGTAACCAACACATCCAGGGTGCCCCGGGTCTCGATTCTGAGACCTGGGAGAGCACAAAGCCCGGCGATTCAGACCTCCGCCCGCTTGAGCAGATAGTCGAGCCCGCCGACGCGGAACCAGCGGTAGCCATAGGGCTCGAGCATTATGCAATGCTTCCCACCCTTTTCCGCATAGCTGTGATCCTCCGACAGCAGGTTCACCAGCGTCTTTCGTTCCTCGTCGGGAACGCGCACCGAGACGCG
Source organism: uncultured Acidobacteriota bacterium (assembly GCA_963812485.1). Lineage (GTDB taxonomy): Bacteria > Acidobacteriota > Terriglobia > Terriglobales > Acidobacteriaceae > Telmatobacter. The sequence goes on along the minus strand of CAWEVD010000013.1, from coordinate 89,877 downwards.
AACTTCCTGCGGCTCCGCGCTTAGATTGTGAAGGCAAACAACCGAATTGTCGCGCCAGTCGTAGCGCATCGCCAACACCGCTGAATTTCCGGCCGCGGGAAATGAGAAATCGCCCCATCCGATCTCGGGGACTTCCTTCCGCATGCGAATCATACGTTCCATCCAGTTGAGCAGCGCATTGGGGTCGCGGCGCTGCGCGGCGACATTCACATGCTGAAAGCCGTAAGTTCCCTCGGAGATGACGGGCAGAATCGGCTTGTCGCTCTTGGTGAAGCCCGCGTTCGGCTCCGTGGACCACTGCATGGGGGTGCGCGCACAATTCCGCTCGGGCAATCGCAGGTCGTCTCCCATGCCAATCTCGTCGCCATAGCGGATCACCGGCGTGCCGGGCAGAGTCATCATCAGGCTGTAGGCGAGTTCCAGGCGGCGGCGATCGCCTTGCAGCATGGGCGTGAGCCGGCGGCGAATTCCGCGCTGGTAGAGTTGCATGCTTTTTTCGGGACCGAACGCAGCAAACACCGTTTGCCGCTGTTTCTCGGTGAGACGGCCGAGATCGAGTTCGTCGTGATTGCGCAGAAAAAGGCCCCACTGCGCAGTCGTTGGGCGAGGCTTGGTGTCCTCCATTGCCTTAATCAGTGGCCGGGAGTCGCGGCTGGCCAACGCGTAAAACAAGCGTTGATTCACGTCGAAGTTGAACATCATCTGCAGCCGTTCGCCGAATTTCCCAAAGTACTCCAGGTCGTTCCTCGGCAAAACATTCGCCTCCCCGAGGATGATGGCTCCGCTTTTGCGCCAGCTGAGAAACTCGCTGAAGGAGCGCAGCATGTCGTAGTGCTCCACGGACCTTGAAAGGTCGGCGCCCTTTTTCGCAATCACGAAGGGGACGGCGTCCATGCGAAACCCGTCCACGCCGAGTTGCAACCAGAAGCCCATGATCTTGAGGATCTCGGCCTGCACTTCGGGATGGGCGGTATTCAGGTCGGGCTGAAAGTCATAGAAACGGTGAAAATACCAGGTTCGCGCGGTCTTTTCGTAGGTCCATGTCGATTTCTGCACGCCGGGAAACACCATGCCCGAAGCCGCGCCCTTCGGCTTCGTCTTCGACCACACATACCAATCCCGATACTTGGATTCCGGATTGCGGCAGGCTTCCTGAAACCAGGGATGCTGGTTCGAAGTGTGGTTCACGACGAGGTCGATAAGCACGCGCAGACCGCGCTGCTTGCAGCCTTGCGTGAATTCGACAAAGTCTCCCAGTGTGCCGTGGCGCGGATCAACGTTGTAGTAATCGGCCACGTCGTAGCCATCGTCTCGGCCCGGCGACGTCTGGAACGGCATCAGCCACAGGGCTGTCACTCCCATCCCCTGCAAATAATCGAGCCTGCGCATCAATCCCTGGAAATCTCCGATGCCGTCTCCGTTAGCATCCATATAGGTGGCTACAGACAGGCAATACACGATTGCGTTCTTGTACCAGAGATCGTTGATCACGCGGGCAATCTTTCGGTTTCGAAACTAACCTTCAGGAGCAATTGGTGAGATGCAGGAGTTGATCTGGTGGCAGCACGCGGTGATCTACGAAATCTACGCCCGCTCTTTTCAGGACAGCAACGGCGATGGGATTGGGGACCTGAACGGGATTCTCAAGCGCATCGATTACCTCATGCTGCTGGGAGTGGACGCGATCTGGATTTCCCCGATCTACCCCTCGCCGATGGCGGATTTCGGCTATGACGTAGCCGATTACTGCGGCATCGATCCGATCTTCGGCACCATCGAGGATTTCGATCGCCTGTTGGCTGAGGCACATCGGCGCGGCCTGAAGGTGATTCTCGATTTTGTACCCAACCACACGTCCGACCAGCACCCCTGTTTTTTGGAGAGCCGCTCGTCCCGGGACAATCCCAAACGCGACTGGTACCTTTGGCGCGACCAGCCGAATAACTGGTTGAGTCATTTCGGCGGCTCGGGTTGGGAGCACGACGAGAAGACCGGTCAGTATTACTACCATTCGTTTCTGAAACAGCAGCCGGACCTGAACTGGCGCAACCCGGAAGTGAAAGCGGCGATGTTCGACGCCGTGCGCTTCTGGCTGAAAAAGGGCGTCGATGGCTTTCGGGTAGACGTGATGTGGCTGATGATCAAGGACGATCAGTTTCGCGACAATCCGCCCAATCCCGGATACCGCCTGGGGCAGGCGTCGAACAACCGCCAGTTGCCAACCTATAACTCCGATCGCCCCGAAGTGCACGATCTGGTCGCCGAGATGCGGGCCGTAGTGGACGAATTTCCGCAGCGCGTCCTGATCGGCGAAATCTATCTGCCTGTCCCGCAACTGATGACCTATTACGGGCGGGATATGAGCGGCGCAAACCTGCCTTTCAACTTCCAGTTGCTGCAGTGCGCGTGGAGCGCCGAGTCGGTGGCGCAGGTGATTTCCGATTACCAGGCTGCTTTACCCGAAGGCGCGTGGCCGAACTGGGTGGTGGGCAACCACGATACCGCGCGCATCGCCACCCGGATCGGCACCCGCCAGGCCCGCGTGGCGGCCATGTTGCTCTTGACGCTGCCCGGCACCATCACCATGTACTACGGCGAAGAACTCAGCTTGTGCAACGTACTCATTCCTCCTGACCAGGTCCGGGACCCCTTCGAGAAGAACGAGCCGGGTCTTGGGCTGGGGCGCGACCCGGAACGGACGCCGATGCCCTGGGACAGCTCCCCGTCAGGCGGATTCACGACCGGCTGGCCTTGGCTTCCCCTCGGAGACGAGCACGAGATCGTCAACGTCGAGGCGCTGGAACGCGACGACTATTCGATCCTGCGGCTCTATCGAAATCTGATTCAGCTTCGCCAGACGCATGCGACGCTCGTCAGCGGCAAGCTCACACATGTGACCGCCGCCAACCACGTGCTGCGATTTGAAAGAACGGAGAAAAAGGACCGTTTCCTCGTGGTCCTGAATATGGCCACGGAGCCTGCGAATATTGAAGTTGCGGCTGGAACCGTGCTGTCCTCGACGCACCTCGATCGCGAGGGGAAAAAAGTAGGTGGGATGGTCGATCTCCGGGCCGCGGAAGGGATGCTGGTAGAGCTCGACAAGTCACCAGCATCGCGTTGATGTCCTGAGTCTGCATCTCACATCCAAAATGAGCTGTCATCCCGAGCACCCGACTCGCGGTAAGAGCTACGGTAAGTTGGCCTCCGACGCAACCACAAACCTCGGTGCCCCATCCTTTCCGCTTTTTTCTGCGGAAAGGGTGGGAGACCACGGAGCCAGATCGTCATTCGTCCTGAGGAGGGCACGTCGGCCGCACCGACCGGACTCGGGGTCCTGGAAACGGGTCTTCGTTTCTGGGGTGATCTGTCAAAGGCTCTGTAGCTTCCCTAAAACATTCGACGTTCCCTGAGAACGACTCGTTCACCGATTCAAACCGTTCATCCGGGTTTTCGCGCCTTCCGTCGGGAACCGCGCGCATTCCATCTCTGCCGCCGCTAACTTTTCCGTAGAGCAGAATGCTCCGGAAAGGAACGGCCCAGATGAACTCATTCGACCCCATTGTCAGCGTCGAAGCAGTCAGCCGCAAGTTTCCCCTCGATCACCGCGAAGTGACCGCGCTCGATCATGCAAGTCTGAGCGTGAGCGCGGGCGAGTTTCTGGCCATCGCGGGCCCGAGCGGCAGCGGCAAGTCGACGCTGCTGAACCTGATTGGCTGTATCGATAAGCCCACCAGTGGGCGCATCCTGATTGAGGGTACCGACACGACTACGCTAAGTCCGGGCCGGACCACCGATCTGCGCCGAAAAAAGATCGGCTTCGTCTTCCAGACCTTCAACTTGATTCCGGTCTTCACCGCTGCTGAGAACGTCGAATTTCCGCTGCTGGTCCAGTCCATTGGTTCGCGAGAGCGGAAACGTCGCGTGGCCGAGGCTCTCGAGAGCGTCGGGCTGGCGGACCGCGCCAATCATCGTCCCGATCTGCTTTCGGGCGGGGAACGCCAGCGTGTGGCCGTGGCCCGCGCCATCGTGCATCGCCCCGCGCTGGTGCTTGCCGATGAGCCCACCGCGAACCTTGACACGCGCAACGCTACCCAGTTGATCGACCTGATGCGCGATCTGAACCGCGAACTCGGTCTTACTTTCATCTTTTCCACCCACGACCAGCGCCTGCTGGAGCACACGTCCCGCATCATTCGGCTGACCGATGGACAAGTCGTATCCGACAGCGCTCTCGAAGGAGGAAGCCATGGGCAAGTTCTTGCTTCTTGCGTTTCGTAACGTATTCCGCAACCGGCGGCGCACAGTGATGACGCTGTTGATGGTGGGCGGCGGCGTGGCCGGGCTTTTGTTGGTGGGCGGTTTTTTTGCATTCATGTTTCGCGGCCTGAGGGAAAGCACCATTCGCACCGGGCTCGGGCATATCCAGATCTTCAACGCCGAGCACTTTCGCCGCGACGAAGTTCACGTGCTCGACACCGGGATCAGCGATTGGCACCAGGTCGCCGCGTCGGCCCAGTCGGCCCATCACGTGCGCGGCGTCGCACCCCGCATCGAATTCTATGGAATGCTGTCGAACGGCGTGAAATCGTCGGTATTCATGGGCAGCGCCGTCGATCCCGACAGCGAACGCAGGATGGGCTTCGATCCGCGCATTCCCACCGGGCGCGACCTCAGCGGCAATTCCAATGGAGAAGTTGAAGCCCTCATCGGCACCGGCGTGGCTCGCTCCATGAACGTCAAAGTCGGCGACGGCCTCACGATTCTCGCCGTAACCGCCGACGGCGCGCTCAACGGAATCGATGTGCAGATCGTGGGCATCGTGAGCACGGGCTTCAAGGATCTCGACGATCGCTATTTGCGCATCACTTTGCCGTCGGCGCAACGGCTGCTGCAGAGCGAGCGCGTAACCAACCTGGTGGTGGGACTCGACCAGACCGAGAACACCGATACAGTTGCGGCGGAACTCATCCCCCGGCTCCAGGGCAAGGCTCAGCAGATCACCCTGAAGAAATGGATCGACCTGGCTGACTATTACAAGCAGGTTCGAACGCTCTTCAGCGGAATCTTCCTCTTCCTGGGCGTGATTGTCTTCTTCATGGTGCTGATGGCCAGCGTAAATACGCTGCTGATGGCCATGTTTGAGCGTACCCGCGAAATCGGAACCATGCTGGCCATGGGGACGCCGCGGCGATGGATCGTGGCGCTGTTCATGGTGGAGGCAACGCTGACCGGAATTCTCGGTGCCGCTGTGGGAGTGGTGGGCGGCAATCTTCTGGGCGTGGCGCTCAACGCGTCCGGCTTGCACCTTCCGCCGCCTCCGGGCACTTCGTTCGACATGATGTTCAAGGTTCTTCACGTGCCCACCTTGATGGTGGGCTCCTCGATCCTGGTTGTGGTCTCCCTGGCCCTGGCATCGATTCTGCCTGCGATCCGTGCATCGCGGCTGCAGATCGCGGAGGCACTGGCCCATGTCTAACGTGAATTGCATTCTACGTAGCTTTCTGCTGCTGATCGTCATCGCGTTCCTCGTCACCCTGGCCATGGTGGGACACGCCGCATCTGCCACCGCGCCCGATGCCGAGGCCCTCGTCAAGCGCTCCGACACGTACCGCAATGGGTGGCCGTCGTTCGTCACCCACGTCAAAATCACGAATTTCGAATCGGGCAAGCCGGACGAGGAAAAGCTCTACGAAGTCTCGCAGAAAGGCACCGACAAAACCTACGTCGAATTTATGAGTCCGCGCGAAAAAGGGCGCCACCTGCTGATGCTGGGTGACGATATGTGGGTCTATCTGCCCGATACCAGCCGGCCGGTGCGCATCACACCGCTCGAACGGCTCTCCGGCGACGCGTCGAACGGCGACGTGGCGCGCACCAACTACGCTGTCGACTACTCGCCCGTTTATCTTCGCAGGGAAAAGATAGGTGACGTAGATTGTCACGTACTCGAACTCACGGCGAGGCGCAAAGGCGCGACGTACCAGCGCATTCTCTACTGGGTGCGCGCGGAAGACGCGCGCCCGGTGCGGGCCGAGTTCTATCTCACCTCCGGCAAGCACATCAAGTCGGCCAGTTTCGACGATTACGCAGAGATTGGCGGCAAGACCTTGCTGCGCCGCTTCACGCTTTACGACGAGATCCGGCATAACTCCCATAGCCTGCTCGAGTATTCGTCCACCAGCGCGCGCGATTTGCCCGACAAGCTCTTCTACCAGGGCCGCACCGACCGGTTCTGACCGCATACGAGGCACATGCATGAAACGCGTTCATCTGGTTCCGCTGCTTTTTCTGGCGAGCGCGTGTGCGGCCGCGATTGGCCAGAACGATCCGCCCGCGCCCGAAGAGAGCCGCTACAGCACGCGATATGCGGTCGCCGTCATTGACGATGTCACCTTCTACAGCAATCTGAAGGAGCCGCTTCCGCAGGCACTCAACCAGTTGCTTCTGGAGCCGACCTTCAGCCTGAAATACCGCAGCCGTTGGAATTTCTCGACGTGCCTGATCGAAAACGAAGTGACCTACGCCGACACTGCTGCGCGTTTTCGAGTGAAGGAAACATACGCCGGACTGTCCGCGGGAGATTTCGATTTTCTCGCTGGGCGCAAGATGGTGCGTTGGGGCACTGGATATGCCTTCACGTCGGCGGGCGTTCTGGATCCGCCGCGCGATCCGACCAATCCTACCGATCGGCTGAACACCAACGAAGGCCGCGACATGATCAAGGCCGACTGGGTGAAGGGGCACCATGCAATCTCGGCGGCGTGGTCGACTGCAAACTTCGCTCGAACAGGAGTGACCGTGCGCGACACCACCGCGTTCCGGTATAACGTACTGGTGCACGGGTTCGACACTTCGCTCATTGCCGGTTACGATCGCGGCAGCGATGCATTTGGTGCTCTCACCTTCACGCGCGTTCTCGGCCAGGCATGGGAAGTACATGGCGAGGCCACGTGGCGCGATGGCGAAGCGATTCTGCTAGGCGCGAAATACACCACCGCGTCCGGCGTTACCTTCATTGGCGAGTTCTACACTCCGCCCGCCATTCCCTATTACCAGCCCAATTGCGCCTGGCCGTTAACGGGCCGCCAACACTGCGGATTCTTAAATGTGAGCAAATCGCGTCTTCGCGAATTGCCTGGATGGAAGGAATGGGATGTGTCAGGCTCCTTGGTGACCAATTTCGACGATCGAAGTTATGCCGCGGTGTTCGATGTCAATCGATGGTTTGGTAAACATTTTTCGTCTTATCTCCATTTGGAAGTACCCGGCGGCAAGCCGACATCGCTGTATGGCTCCGCTCCGTACTCCACCGCCACATCGGTCGGAATCAGGTTCCAGCTATGAGCCCAATATTGGAGCAGTCACCAACGGCTTGCCCCCCGGAGCCCATCGGAAAACAGCTATGGCACGAAATGATCCGCATGTGGCTGTGGATCGTTCCGTTGATCGCTGTTGGTGTCGGTGTGTTCCTGCTGGTAGTGCAGCACGCGCGGTTCTCTGACTCGGGCCGCAAATTCCTGGGGTCCATGGTGTATGCCACCTTGATCGGCGTACCCTCCGCGATCGTGCTCAACTGGGTTGGATTTCGCTACACGGAACGCTTTCCGCGCCTGATCCTGTTGATCAACATCGTTGTGCTTTTATGCACTGCGATCGCCGGAAGCCTCGCTGCCGGCCTGGTATATCAATGGATCGGCCTTTTCCCGGGGGACGGATACTGGCATGAATTCACATTGTCCTTGCCGACTTCCATCGTCCTCAACCTGGTTCTCGGTCTGAGTATTTCTTCCTTTGAAACCATGCGGCACAAGTTACAGTCCGCGACTCTGAAACTTCGCACCCAGCAGGTTGAGCAGGAACGGGCATACAAGTTGCTGGCCGAGGCGAGGCTCTCCTCGCTCGCATCGCGGATTCATCCACACTTTTCTATTCAACACGCTCAACTCCATCGCGTCGCTGATTCCCACCGATCCCAAACGCGCCGAGGATACGGTGGGCAAGCTCGCTTCCCTGCTCCGTTTTTCACTGCGCGAAAATCAAACCGGCCTCGTGCCTCTCAGCCAGGAGCTGAAGATCGTACGCGACTATCTCGAAATCGAGCGCACTCGCTTTGGACCACGGCTGCGTTACACAATCGATGCGCCGCCGGCGCTCGATCGGGCGCAGGTGCCCCCGCTGGCGCTGCAGACTCTGGTCGAAAACTCCATCAAGCACGTGGTCTCGCAACGCGCCGAGGGAGCCACGATCCATGTGGCGGTGTCCTCGGAGGACGGACGCGTCCGCCTGCAGGTCATCGATGACGGGCCCGGCTTCTCGCTCCACTCCATCACCCCCGAGCACGGCCTCGGCAACCTGGTCTCGCGCCTTGAATTACTCTTCGGCGAACGAGGACAACTCTCCGTCGCGCGCCAGGACGAGACGACGGTAGTAACATTGTTGTTTCCGCTGCAAAGTTAGTATCCGCCATGCCAACCGCACCGCTGCGCGCCTATCTCGTGGATGACGAGCCCCTGGCCCTCGATCGGCTCACGCGCCTGCTGGCGAACTACGATGAAATGGAGATCGTCGGCAGCGCCACCGATCCCGCCCAGGCTCTCAGTTTCCTCTCCGGAGCCGACGGGAGATCCGTCGACGTGCTGTTTCTCGATATTCAGATGCCGGGGATGACCGGATTTGAATTGCTTGCGCGGCTCGCCGAGCAGCCCTTCGTGATATTTACGACAGCCTATGACGAATACGCGTTGCGCGCCTTCGAAGTGAACTCCATCGATTATCTGCTCAAGCCTGTCGAAGCGGAGCAACTGGAGCGAGCGGTGGGCAAGCTGGAACGCCTGCGGCCGGTCGCCAAGCCGGCCTGGCAACAGAGCGAGGAATTGCCCCAGCTTTTGCGGGAGCTGACCGTTATCGTTGCGCGGCGAACACCAACAGTACCCGCGCCGCATTGCATCGCGCGTAGGCGAGCGCATCTCGTTTCTCGACCTCGACGCGGTCACCCATTTCCAGGCGCTCGACAAGCTTACCTATGCGATTGCCGAGGGCCGCAAGCACAGCGTGGACCAGACCATCGCCGACCTGGAGCGGCGGCTTGACCCGGCGCGGTTCCTGCGCATTCATCGCGCCGTTCTGGTCAACGTCGATTGGATCCACGAGGTGAACTCGTGGTTTGCGGGAAAGGTCGTGCTGACGCTCAAAGACGCGCGCCACACGCAGCTGCCGGTGGCCCGGGACAGGGTCCGCATCCTCAAGTCGCGATTGGGGATCTAGACCGGACTCGAAGCGCTCGCGTCCCGGCGGGAATTCGATTCCCCAGACAAAGCGTCGCGTACTGTAGACAACCGTGTTTGCCGGATGGCAAACTTTTCCTTAGCGGAAACCCGCAAGCATCCGGTCTTCCCCGTTCACCGTGACCGACGTCAATCGATACTTTCGAAGTTCAGAACGCTCTCGGAGAACAAACCAACTCCAGGCAAAAGCTGGTCATGCCTGCAGAGCCCTCTGGCCTGGGGTGAATGCCCTGTCGGCGATGATCATCCTGGTCTCTGCATCAGGTTGCCATCGTGCGCAGCCGCGCGTTGCAGCCGGCCAGCATCTTGATTTCAATCAGGATGTGCAGCCCATCCTGGCCGCGCGATGCTTCAGTTGCCACGGGCCCGATCCGGAGATGCGCAAGGCTGGCTTGCGCCTCGATCTCGCCGAATCGGCCATGAAAAAGCGGCCCGGGCATCCCGACGCGATTGTTCCCGGGCATCCGGATCAAAGCGAACTGGTCAAGCGCATCGAATCCAAAGACCCCCATCACCTGATGCCGCAGACGGCCGAGGGCGAAGCCAAGCCCATGAAGCCGGAAGAGATCGCGATCCTGAGGGAATGGATCAAAGAGGGCGCGGTCTTCCGGCCGCATTGGGCCTTCGAAGTCCCGGTCAGGCCGGCAGTGCCGCAAGGCGCAAGGCAATGCATGGGTCAAGAATCCGATCGATTCGTTCATCCTGGCGCGCATGCAAAAGGAGGGCCTGAAACCCTCGCCCGAGGCAGACAAAGCGACTCTCATCCGCCGGGTCACGCTGGACCTGACCGGATTGCTGCCCACGCCCGCCGAGGTGCGAGCGTTCGTCAACGATCCTTCTCCGCAGGCCTACGAACACCTGGTGGACGGCCTGCTTGCGCGGCCAACGTTCGGTGAGCAGCGGGCCCGCTACTGGCTCGATTACGCGCGCTATGCCGACACCTACGGGCTGCACTACGACAACAGCCGCGACATCTGGCCCTATCGCGATTATCTGATTCGCTCGTTCAACAGCAACAAGCCCTTCGATCAATTCGCCATGGAGCAGATCGCCGGCGACCTGATGCCGGCCCGCAATCTCGATCCGCTCATCGGCAGCGGCTATGTGCGCCTGGGCTTGAGCACCAACGAAGGCGGAACGATCACCGAAGAACTGCGCGTGAACATTGCCCGCGAGCGCACCGAGGCCTTTGGCGCAACGTTCATGGGGCTCACCGTGGGCTGCGCGGTTTGCCACGACCACAAGTTCGACCCCACCACGCAGAAGGATTTCTACGCGCTGAGCGCGTTCTTCAACAACATCGACGAGAAGCCATTCAACGACGACCGGCCGGTGTGGGCGCCCGTAGTCCGCATTCCCAAGCCGCAAAATGAAGAAGCCTACAACCGCGTGCTGGCCAGGCGATCGGAGCTGGCCGGGCAATTGAACGACATGCGCCTCCATCAGCGGGAGCTTGTCCAGCGTTGGCTTGCCTCGCGGCAGGAACTGCCGCGCGCCGTACCCACCGACAAGCTGGTTGTTCGCCTGCGTCTCGATGAGGGCAGCGGCGATGTGCTCAGGAACAGCGCGCCGAATGCGAGCCCGGCAAGTTTCCGCGCCAGCACTTTGAAACCCGAATGGGGCGAGACCACGTGGTTGTGGCCCGACTTCCGCATGCAGTCGAGCACTCGCGTGATCCTCGACCCGGCAGGCGACTACGAAGCCAACCAGGCGTTCTCTTCGGGCGGATGGTTCATGATGCGCTTCGCTCCGTATTTCGCGGTTGAAGACACGCCGGAGACCCTGCTCGCGAAGATGGATACCACCCAGCACAATCGCGGCTGGGACCTCTCCATCAGGAAAGGCATCGTCACCGTCGAGTTGGTGAACCAATCGCCGAAGGAAAGCGCAAAACCGAAGGAAGATGCGAAGACCAAGGATCCAAAAGCCAAAAAGCCTGCGGAAGCCAAAGAGCCTTTCCGTTATCCAACCCCGCAGGATTTGACCAAGAAGGATCTGTCGGCGAACAAGCCTCCCGAAAAGAAGAAGCCGCCGGAGAAGAAGAAGAAAGAAGAGAAGAAGCCCGAGGCCCCTGCCGAGGCGAAGGACACAACGCCCGAAGTCGCCATCAAGGTTTCGCGCCATCGAGCCGCTCCCTGTCGATGGCCGATGGAAACATATCTTCTTCACCTATGACGGCTCGGGCCGCGCCTCTGGAGTAAAGATTTACGTGAACGGCGCGCCCGCCGCGACGACGGTGGTTTCCGACACGCTGGCCGGCGCCACCATTCGCACCCATACGCCCATGCAGCTTGGGTGGCGCTATCCTGACGCGGATCCGGCCAAGCAGACCCGCTACCAGGACATCCGGCTCTATGGGCGGGCGCTCGATTCGGACGAGGCGAAGCGGCTTCCCTTCGAGGACTACGTTGCGGAAGTCACGGCAAAACCGGCAACGCAGTGGAATGAAGATCAGTGGCACGCGGTCAGCGAATTCTACCTGAACAGCGTGGACAAAAACGTTGCCGCGATCGAAGCCGAAATCGGAAAACTGAATGCCCAGCTCGACCAGCTCTCCGAAGGCGGCGACCTGACGCAGGTCTCGTGGGAGAAGCCGTCGCTGGCTTATGCCGACGTGCTGACCCGCGGCGTGTACGCGGCGCGCACCGAGCGCGTGGAGGCCAACACGCCGCATTATCTGCCGGCGTTGCCCGCGGGCGAACCGCGCAACCGGCTGGCGCTGGCGAAGTGGACCGTAAGCCCCGACAATCCGCTGACCGCGCGCGTGACCGTGAACCGCATGTGGTACGAGCTGTTCGGAACAGGCCTGGTGGAGACGACCGAAGATTTCGGCATCATGGGGCAGCGCCCGTCCCATCCTGAACTGCTTGACTGGCTGGCGGTGGAATTCCGCGACAGCGGATGGAACATCAAGCACATGTACAAGCTGATGGCGATGTCGGCGACGTACCGGCAGAGCGCGGTATCGACGCCGGCACAGACAGCGAAGGATCCCCGCAACCTGCTGCTGAGCCACGGCCCGCGATTCCGCATGGATGCGGAAATGCTGCGCGACATTGCACTCCAGTCGGGCGGTCTGCTGGTCGACAGAATCGGCGGTCCAAGCGTAAAGCCGTACCAGCCCGCGAACGTGTGGGAGCAGGTAAGCTATCCGACCAGCGACACGGTGAATTATGTGCAGGAGCACGGACCGGCGCTTTACCGGCGCAGCATGTACACCTACTGGAAGCGCATGGCGTCTCCGCCCAACATGGATGTCTTCGACGCGCCGATGCGCGATGCGGTATGCACGCGGCGGCAGCGCACGGACACCCCGCTGCAGGCGCTGGTCACGATGAACGATGTGCAATGGGTTGAGGCGGCGCGTGCCCTGGCGCAGCGAGTGATTCGCGAAGGCGGTCCAAAGCCCGAACAGCGCGTGAACCTGATGAGCGAGATCCTGCTGTCGCATGATCCACCCGCCGAAGATGGCGGCCGTTCTCGAAGGCTCGCTCCAGCAGATGCAGGCACACTATGCCGCCGATCCGAAAGCAGCGCGCGAATTGGTCGACGTAGGCGAAAAGAAGCGGGACACTTCCATCCCGGAACCGGAACTGGCGGCATGGATGATGGTGGCCAGCGAAATGCTGAACCTGGATGAGACGTTAACGAAGTAGTTGAGGATTGATCTATGAAGCAACATCCGTTGTGCACGGATTGCGAACAGAGCGCCAGCGTAATGGATCTGCCCATCCCGGCCGGGTTGAAGCGCGAGTGGGCGTCGATCGAGACGCGCCGGCGCTTCCTGGGACGATCGGGCAAAGTGCTGGGCTGGGCGGCGATGGCAAGCCTCTTCGGCGAAGCCGCGCTGCGCGGCGACGTGCATGGCACAACTCCGTCCAGCGCGCCGAAGCTGGCGCCGCGCGACCAGTTGAAGCTGCCGCATTTCGCCCCCAAGGCCAAGCGCGCCATTTATCTGTTCATGTCCGGCGGGCCGCCGCAGATCGATCTGCTCGATTACAAGCCGAACCTGGCCTCGCTTTTCAACAAGGACATTCCCGACTCGGTGCGCGGCAACCAGCAATTGACGGGCATGACCGCGGGACAGGCGCACTTTCCCATTGCGCCTTCGCATTGGCCCTTCAAGCAGTATGGGCAGACAGGAACCTGGGTAAGCGACCTGCTCCCCTACACGGCGCGCATGGTCGACGACCTGACCATCGTGAAGTCGGTCAACACCGACGCCATCAATCACGAACCCGCGATCATGCTGATGAATACCGGCAACATGAATGCCGGCAAGCCGTGCCTCGGTTCATGGCTCGCCTACGGACTGGGCAGCATGAACGACAACCTGCCCACCTTCATCGTGCTGCAGACCAAGACCAATGCGAAAGAGAATAACCAGCCGGTCTCGTCGCGCCTGTGGAGCAGCGGATTTCTTTCCTCGGAATACGCGGGTGTGGGCTTCGATCCGGTGGCGACCCCGTGCTTTATCTTGCCGATCCCAGCGGCGTCGATCGCGAGGTGCGCCGCAACATGCTCGATGCGGTGGAGCAGATCAACCGCCAGACCCTCGAGGAGATCGGCGATCCGGAAACCAATGCCCGCATTGCTCAGTACGAGATGGCTTATCGCATGCAGGCCTCGGTGCCCGAACTTGTCGACCTGAGCAAGGAACCGCAGTCCACGTGGGATCTTTATGGGCCGGATGCCAAAGAGCCGGGGACCTTTGCGTACAACTGCCTGCTGGCCCGGCGCATGGCGGAACGCGGCGTGCGATTTACGCAGGTCTACAAGCGCGGCTGGGATGTGCACGACAACGTAACAGGCATGCTGCCGCTGCTTTGCGAGGAAACCGACCGCGGCTGCTACGCGCTGGTCACCGATCTGAAACGGCGCGGCCTGCTGGACGACACGCTCGTGATCTGGGCCGGCGAGTTCGGGCGCACCGTCTACAGCCAGGGCGGACTGACTCCTGAGAATTATGGCCGCGATCATCATCCCCGCTGCTTCACAACCTGGATGACTGGCGGCGGCGTGCGCCCGGGACTTACCTACGGCGAGACCGATGAGTACAGCTACAACGTAGTGAAAGACCCGGTGCATGTTCGCGATTTCAACGCGACCATTCTGCACTGCCTGGGCATCGACCACAACCGGTTTACCTACAAATTCCAGGGGCTGGATCAGAAGCTGACCAGTCCGGTGCCGGCCAGCGTTGTGAATGGACTCCTGGCGTGATCGCAGCGGTTGATCTGCGCGGGATCGCCGCCCGGCTGACTCCGAAAAGCCGCGCGACGCGCATGGCCTGGCTCGCAGCATTCGTGATTACAGTTGCCCTTCTGCTGCTCCCGGCCGTCGTCAGGCTCGACGGCAAGCCGCACGCCGACTGGCTGCAGTTTGTCGGGCGCTTCCACCCGCTTGCCGTTCATCTGCCCATCGGCCTCATCGTTCTTGTGCCCGTGCTTGAAATCGCTGGCGTATTCCGGCCGCCGCTGCGAGAAGCTGCAGGATTTGTGCTGGCGCTGGCCGTCGTTGCGTGCATCGGGACACTGATTCTCGGCTACCTGCTCGCGTATGGAAGCGGCGACACGGGAACAACGGTCACGCGGCACATGTGGGGCGGCATCGCGCTTGCCATCGGGTTGCTCCTGTGCCTGCTCGCGCGGCCATCCTGGTCCGCAGGAGACGTTCGGCGCATCTATCCCGCAATGCTCGCCTGTGTCATGCTCACGCTGCTATGGACGGCACACCAGGGTGGCTCACTCACGCACGGAAGCAACTTACCTCACCCAATACATGCCCGCGCCGCTGAA
The DNA here is from genome assembly GCA_963812485.1 of uncultured Acidobacteriota bacterium. Classification (GTDB taxonomy): domain Bacteria; phylum Acidobacteriota; class Terriglobia; order Terriglobales; family Acidobacteriaceae; genus Telmatobacter. The sequence continues at coordinate 74,795 of CAWEVD010000013.1, read as the reverse complement.
GCGCTGGGCCTTGCTTGGCGCCGTGAATGCGGCGGTTCCGAACGCCGACTCCTTCTACGCGAAACGGATCCACCCGATTCTCGACGCGAACTGCGTCGGATGCCATGGCACCTCCAAGATGGAAGGCGGCCTGCGCCTCGACTCGTACGAGATGCTGATGAAAGGCGGCAAAGACGGGCCTGTCCTCCTTCCCCGCCGCGCGGATAACAGCCTGCTGATTCAGCGGGTCACATTGCCGGCAAACAATCAGCACTTCATGCCCGCCGAGGGCCGCCCGCCGTTGAAGCCTGATCAGATCGCCTCGATTCGCGCCTGGATCGAGCAGGGCGCGTCGCCTGATGCGAACACTGTCGCCGGGGTTTCAACGCCGGCCGCGGTGAAGGAGTCGCCGATCCAGCCAGTTGGGGATTACAGCAAGTTGATGGAAGAGATTCGACAGATGGAAAATTCCCAGGGCGCGAAACTTTTGCCCGTATCGAGCAAACCCTCCGATGGGCTCATCCTGAATACGGTCGACGTGGCCGCCAGCTTTGGCGACGCGCAGTTGGCGCAGTTCGAGAAGTTCGCTCCCTATATTGTGGAGGCCGACCTTGCGCGCACGGCGGTCACCGATGCGAGTTTCGATACCTTGGGCAAGGTTCACGCATCTGCGTGCGCTTCACCTTGAAGGCACGGCTGTCACGGGAAGTGGCCTGGCCCGCCTGGCCCCTCTGTCGCAGTTGACTTATCTGAACCTGAGTGAGACAAAGGTGACCGCGGCCAATCTATCTTCGATCCGATCGATGCCGAATCTGCGCCACATTTATCTCTTCAATAGTCCCGCTCAGCCCGCGCCGGCTTCTGTCGCGGCCGTGCCTGGCCGTGACTCTGCCCAGTCCAACACCAGGAGTACGCAATGAATCGAACCCGGAACAATGAGGAAATCAGGGAAATGGGCAGGCGGCGCTTTCTGGCTGCCGCGGGAGCAACGGCGTTGGCCGCGACTGCAATTCCATCGGCACATCCGGAGACGGCTGCGCGAGGAGCGAATGAAATGCAAGGCGAGTTCTTAACGGGAAATGGCGAGTGGACCTGCCGCATCCGGTCAGATTGGGGGAAGCTGCCCGCCGGCACCACGTTCGGTGGCACGCATGGGGCCATCGCGCAGGACAATGCGGGCCGTATCTATGTCAGCACCCAGAGCACGACGGGAGTGCTTGTCTACGGCGCCGATGGCATTCTCCTCAAAACCATTGCCGTCGACTTCCCCGAGATTCATTCCATGGTGCATGCCGAAGAAAACGGCGTCGAGTACTTTTACTGCACCGTCCAGAAAGGCACGCCCAAAGAGAATTGGCTCTTCATCAAGATGAAGACCGACGGGACGGTCGTGCAGAAAATCACGGCGCCCCCGGAAGCTGGATTCAAGACTCCCAATGAGTGGCGAATCACCGCCGCTGTACCGGGGCCCGATGGCTCCATCTTTATCGCCAATGGTTACGGCGACTCGCGGATTTTCCGCTTCGACAACAAAGGCCAGTACAAGACAAGTTACGGCTCCAAGGGCAGCGCGGATGGCTTGTTCAATTGCAGCCACGGACTGGCCGTTGATACGCGATACGATCAGCCGCTCCTGCTGGTTTGCGATCGCGAAAACCGAAGACTGTGCCAGTTCGATTTCGATGGAAAGTTTGTCCGCACAGTCACCCAGCATCTGCGGCGGCCGTGCCAGGTCAGCTTTTATGGCGACTATGCGGTGGTTTCGGAGTTGGAGGGACGCGCCACGATCCTCGATCGGGACAATGTTCCAGTAGCCTTCCTGGGAGACAATCCGCAAAAGGCTCAATGGGCAAAGTACGATATAGATCCCGAACAAATCACCCGGTCTTCATTCAGCGCCGCGCACGGATGTTTCATCGACAAGGATGCCAATATCTATATCTCCGATTGGAATCAGACCGGCCGGGTCACCAGGCTGGAGAGGATCGCCACTTAAAACAAGTAGTTCAAGCGAACCACAGAACGCGGCGAGCCTTCACAGGGTTCGCCGCTTTTTTTGTGACCTCACGATTTTGTGACCAGTGGACCGCGGCCGCGGATGAAGAGGCTCTTTGCCCACTTATAGCAGCTATTCCTGGGGTCCCGGCGGGCAGCTAACTCCCAGATAGGCTGATAACCTGACCGATGTCGAGGAGTCTAGGCAATATCAGCCTTGGTCTTGCATGACTTGACCAATGGATAAGTCGCAAGACTCAGCGACGGAGGAGTTATGCTTAGTTCGCGTCCTAGCGTCCTTGGTGTTGCCGTACAGTCGATTGCATACGGCGTGCTGTTCCTGTCCCGCGTAAGCGCGTTCGCGGTCGCCGGCGCTGACGCCGATCTGCCAGAGATTCGCGCCGCCGCGGAGCATGGGCATGTTCACGACCAGATCGCCCTGGGCGCTGCATACCTGAGCGGCCATGGAGTGCAGCAGGACCTCAAGTTGGCGGCATACTGGTATGAAAAGGCTGCGGGATTGGGCGATCCGTCAGCGGAAAACGAGATTGGATACTTTTACGAAATGGGCATCGGCGTCTCGCCGAACCCTACCCGCGCCGTCCACTGGTATCAACTCGCGTCGTCCGCCGGCCTCCTCGATGCCAAGGTGAATCTTGGGATCGCATACCTCTGGGGCAAAGGTGTTCTACAAGACCAGAAAATGGCTCAACAACTAATCAATGAGGCTGCTAATAAGGGAAGCGGGATTGGGGCAGCCTATATGGGCGAAATGTATAACTTCGGTGAAGGAGTCGCGCACGATCAGGCGGCCGCTGAACATTGGTATGAAAAGGGCGCCAAACTCCATAACAGCCTCGCGTCGTACCGCCTTGGGGTTCTTCTCTCAACACCGGCCGATCATCCGCGAAACATCGAACGCGCTGCAGCACTGTTTCGCGAATCGGCAGACGCCGGATTCATACCTGCAAAGCACTCGCTCGGCCTTCTCATGCTGAATCATCCGGAGTTGGGTTATTCTACCGATGAAGCGCTCATGAATCTCAACCAGGCTGCCGCAGCCGGAACATGGAAATCGCAGATTGTCCTTGGAATTCTGGCCCGCGATGGGAAATCGGTCGCGAAAGATGATCGCACCGCCTACTTCCATTTCCGCATCGCCGCCCAACAGGGCGGCGAAGCCGCGCAGGCACTGCTAAAGAAAGACTTGCAAACATTGGAAGCAAAGCTGAGCGGGGATCAGCGTGCCACCATCGACCAGGACGCCAACGCCTGGATCCAGAAGCACAACCTGGCACTTGAAGTGATCTACAAGGACGGAGATCATTGGTCGCGCTTCCCCGCGTTTGCCCTTGCGACTAAGAACTCCGACGAGCACGCAGTGGGATTAGTGCCGGCCAATCCCTTCTGAGCGGAAGCGGGAAATCGGTCGAATTCACGCATAACTCAGCGGAGAAGAGTCATATAGCCTCTTGAGCCTTGCCAGTGACGAAGACCAAAGGGATCGATGCCACCCATAATGTTCACGCGAGGCAAATCCACCATGCCTCAACTGGAGCGTGGTGTATTCGAAATCTCCCGACAGACGAATGTTGACAAAGCTGGTGCTGACATTCCTGTCTCCCTCCACTCGCCACGAGAAGGTCAAATTACGCCGCTCACACACCGAGAATCTGCCCGAAATGCGCGTGGTGGGAACTCCCTCGCACATGTGAGCGATGAGAAAGTCATTCTCGATCTTTGTGGCAACGTTGGCGCAACCGGCCGGATGTCCGGGAAATGAGAGCCAGGTCTCGATGTACTCCGGAGCGGTAAGTGCATGAAACAGCCGCCGAACTTCGGCTTTTATGCTGAGTTCCAGGTGAACCGTCCAGGAACCTTGTTGCCGAACGACTCTGGGACGCAGAGGTAGGTCTTTAGTAGGAAACCGCTCCGTGATCGATGTAACGTTCTGTCGCAGCATACAATCCGCTTGTGCAACCAGCATTCCACCGTTGCCGATGTGAATGGCTTTGTGACGAAACCCTCATTCCGGGGAAGAATTGCTTGCCTGGCGAGACATGACAACCCACGATCCATTTGTCACCGGAGACGAAGCCTCCTCCCAATCCACAGAATCAGGAATCTTGAATCGCCAATATTCCAATTCATGAATAGCGGGATAACATTCCCAAATCAGGGACGAACGGGTAAACGGGGCAGGTGAACGGAGGGCGAGAGGTTAGATTTATTGGTTCGAAAATTAAACAGACATTCAAGAAACAAGATATTCATCGGTGCAGCGATTCAAGAATGCGCGACTTATAACTTCGGCTCATCGCGATCTTATGGCCATCTAACATCATCACCGATGATTCACCGTCGTGGTCGGTACGCACTTCCTTTACGAACTGCAGGTTAACGATAAATGACCGATGGACGCGCAGAAATGAATGAGGATCCAGTCTTTCTTCGAGATGCGCCATGGTTTCACGCAAAAGATGGGTTTCGTGCTCCGTGCAGAGGCGCACATAATTCTCCTCTGCCCCGATCCAGCGGATCTCTGAAACGGGCAGGAAAAGAATGCGTCCGCGCGACTTGAACACGATCCGCGTGGTGTAGCCGCTGCCATTCTGATTATGTCCGTTGGCGCGGACCTCCAAATCCCCTGCCGACTGGTCGCGGACCCGCTGGATGGCCGAGCGCAGCCGCTCCGGCGTAAACGGTTTGAGAAGATAGTCGACCGCATGGATTTCGAACGCCCGCAACGCGTATTGGTCATACGCGGTCGTGAAAATAATGGCCGGCATCGGCACGTTCTTTTCCAATTCAAGCGCGCCAATGACATCGAATCCGTCCATACCTGGCATGCGAATGTCGAGGAACAAGAGCGCGGGCTTTGTCGCGCGGACCAATTCAACGGTCTCATTCGCGGACGCACATTCCCCGACAATCTCAATATCCCGCTCGTCGCGCAGAAGCTGGCGCAGCTTTTGCCTGGCCAGCACTTCATCATCCGCCAACACAGCTTGAATCATTGTGCACCATACCTTGTCATGCCGATCTCGGCTTTGTCAGACAACTGGAAGGGAAGACCAATCGCTACCTTGACGTGAGTTGGATCGATCTGGGAGATCTTGAATGAACAATTGTCTCCGTAGTGCAAATGCAACCGGCTCACGAACGTTGGCCAGACCGACTCCGTGCCCGTTTGAAGACCCGTTGGGCGACAGATTGCAGTCCCAGTCCACTATTGGTGATGACAAAGTTGACGTGGCTGGATTGGCGGTGAGCTTCGATGAACAGTTCGCCGCCTCTCTCAAGCTTCGACAGGCCATGAGCATATGCGTTCTCCACGATAGGCTGGAGAATCATTGCCGGCACAAGTGCATCATGCAATTCCGAGTCGATGGAGATATCCCGCCGGACACGCCCGAAATACCTCTGATCCTGCATCGAGAGGTAGACCTCGATGAATTCCATTTCCTCCCGAAGCGGAATCAGCTGCACATTACCGCGCTCCAGCGAAATACGCAAAAGGCTGCTGAGTTGTTCAAGCATCGTGTCCGCTGCATTCACGTCAGTTCGCATCAGGCTGGAAATACTGTTCATGGCATTAAACAGAAAGTGCGGGTTCAGCTGCATGCGCAGCGCCGCAAGCTGTGCATTGGCCAGCTGCACTTCCAGCTGGGCCGCGGCATTCTCCTTCTCACGGTATCTCTGGTAGTAGTTGACGCCCCGGAATAAAAAGAAGGCGCACCAGAAGATCCATAGGCTGACGATAAAATTAGCTTTCCAGTGGAACTCAACGCGCTGCCAATAGGCCATGTGAGGCACATCTACCGGTACGTTCGGAAAAAAGGGAGCCCAAATCATCTCCTTGACAATGCCAAAGGCGATGCTGAGACCGAACATCCACGTGAGCATGTCCCTCACATTCGCTTTCACGATGAAACGGTACAGAAACCGCCATATCAGCCAGCACAGAGAGCCGAGCACGAGGTATTCCATTCCCCAGGATTCCAACGTAATCGCGGCACTGACGTGGTAACCCCAGCGGCGGTAATTCGTCCATTCCTGGAACCCAAAGAGGATTCCAAGAATCACGCACGAGGGGATAAAGACGGCGGGATGCATGAATATGGTGTAGGCGCGATGTTGCTTGCTTGTCGTCACGTGCGTAGATTGTCCTGTTCTCCAGGTCGTGTGCGGCAATTGTCGGGCCGCTGACATTGAAAACGTCCCTGTCTGGAAAAAATGAGGGGAATGAAGCCGTCGCTTAAAACTAGAAACCTGGCGTGTATTCACGCTCGGACCCGGCTACTATTGTCGCCGCATGAACGGACAAATTCAAGGAATCGCACCGAACCGCGATCAGAAGCAGACATCTCGTTCACAAATGAGACTTGCTGCGTTGCGCGGAGGTAATCGACGCTCATCACGAAATCGGACCGGTTTACCACTCGGATTTGCCGTTTCGGCTCCCGGTTGGGAGTCGTTTGCCTGTAGGGACGGCCGATTCGTCACAAAGTGAGCCATAATCAATCCACCTGGGACCGGCAACTGGATGACAGCCTAGCTCTCCAAAAATAATCAGGCGCGACCCTTTCGGATCGCGCCCCAAAGATTTGTTTTGGACGCCTCTCAAAACCGGACCTTCGCGCCCAGCTCAATGCGGCGGCGGTCGATGCCCGAGAACACCGAATTAGTCTGCCCGCCGCTGTTGGTGTTGTAAATAGTATTTCCGAATGAGCCGCCCACATCGACAAAGTTGCCGTTGTCCACGTTCGGCTGGGGCACTCCGCGATACTGGCGGTTGAGAACGTTGTAAGCCGTCCCGCGGGTCTCAATCGTAAACCGATCATGGAACTTGAAATCCTTGAGGATAGCAAGATTGGCATTGTTGATCGTCTGCCCGCGTTGCTGGTTCCTTCCTCCGCCGGCAAACGGCGTTCCGAAGTACGCAGCGGAGAGATCGTCATTCACGATCCAGTGGACGTCCTGCTGCGAAACCGGGGCTCCGGTGTAGTAGTTGACCAGCCCGCAGCCGCTGGCCGAGGGGTCGGTGCATTGGCCGACGGAATCGATGGGAGCATGCCGGCTGGCGATGATCGGCCGGCAGGTTGTACTTCCCGACGTTTGGGTCGGGTCGCACAGCAGGCGGTTCGGAGACGCCTCATTGGTGAAGTTGAATGCCGGGGTTGCATTCTCGATCACGGTATAAGGCTGGCCGCTCACATAACGCCATACCGGATTGATCTGCCACCCGCCCAGGAGCGTGCGCGTCAAGCCGTTTTGCTTGCTCAGCGCCGGCACTTCGAAGAGCATGTAAATCGAGGCCACGTTGGGATAGTCCAGGCCGCTCACGCCGCGTTCGGCATGCGACAAATCGAACGGGCTCTGCGAGTAGTTGGTCGTGTTGCCACCGCCAAGGGTTGCGTAGATTTCGCTGATGTTGTCGATGTCCTTGCTCCAGGTATAGCTGACGCCCGCCGTAACACCGTGCCAATGTTCGATGGAAAATCGGGACTGCAGGCCGTTGTAGTTGGAGTAGCCGGTATTGCCCAGGGTGACGAGGTTGGTGCGATTGCAGTCCGCAAATCCGGCCGAGAACCCAGGGGCGTTGGGATCGGTGCACGGAGTCAAGCCCGCGGGAATGACATTCTGATAGCCCGCCGCAATCAGTGGGCCAAGCGCGGGATTGCCGTTTCGGTTCTCAAGCAGGCCCACACCGTGGTTTCCAAGATAACGAACCTCGCCCACCATGTAGCGCGTGATTGCCTGCTGTACCCCGAGCGACCACTGCTCCGTGTAGGGGTTGTACAGGTGCGGGTCAGTATTGGATTGTGAACGCTCTCCCGGGTTCCCGCCCAGCGGCACCTGCGGATTGATGAGCGTTCTCAGGCTCGCGGCCGAGCCGTCCGACGGAATGCAATTGGTGCACGTCTGGAGCGTAGCGAGATTCACCATAGGCGTGCTCTGCGCGATGTTGGCAAACGGATTGTTGAAGGTAGAGTCATAACCAATATGGAATCCGCCGCGAACCACCGTCGCATTCTGGCCCTTGGTCAAAGGCTGCCAGGCAAACCCGACCACCGGCCCGAAATTGTGCTTGGGAATGGGAAGTGACTGAACCGTCCGCAGGCTCAACGGCAGCGTGGTATCCCACAACGCCGTCGACGGGTTCGACTCCCGCTGCACAGTCAGATCATGAAGTCCGTTGATGGGCTGGCTCTGGATCTCGTAGCGCAAACCCGCCGACACGGTCAGAGTCGGAGTGGCCTTGATGTCGTCCTGGAAATAAACGGCTCCGGCGTTGAAGGTAAGTGGATAAGTCGAAGAGCCCTCGGCATAAAGCGTGAGCGCCGGATTGCTTTGAATGAAATCGTCGAAGCTGGCGAAGAAGAAGTAGCCGTTCAGATACGGGACTCCGTAGTCGGTTTCGGGGAAGTGGTTGAATTCGCCGCCGAACTTGATGCTCTGTCTGCCCACCTGCAGGGTTGCATTGTCCTGGATCTGCTGGCTCCTCACGATTCTGCCCTGGGGCCAAAACGAATTGAGCTGGCCGATCGCCAGATCGGTTGAATCGTTGAATGAAAAGCGAGTCGGGCAGCCGCTGAGGATGTTCGCGTCAGTGCAATTGGGAAATCCACCGCTCCCGAATTCGCTGGTGCTGTGGGCATAGCTGTAGCGGGCCTGGTTGATCAGCCGATCATTGAAGGTGTGCGTCCAGTCCACGCCTACAAAATGACTGACCCCGCCCACGTTGACGAACGACCCGGTAACTCCTTCCGAAGGCGCGAAGTAGTTATAGTCGTAGGTAAAAGCTCTTCTGATAGATGTATCTCCCGAAGATGCGATCCTTCTTGTGATAACTGGTAATCGACGCGGCCCATCCCCTCAGCGTCGTTGAATGGAGTGGCTCACGGTCCGGCGGGCGGTGGCAAACTCGATGGGAACTCCGAGCACGTCTTGAGTGGTGGGAGTGCCGAACGAAAGCGTGCCGGCTTTGACCGACGCCGGGCCGATGGACGCCAGCGCACCCACGGCGGAGTTATTGGGGAATGCCGCCTGCAGCTGCGAAATTCCGTTGGGCGTGGGCGTGACCAGCGGCGCCGAGGACTCGGGCTCGCTCCGGTCCGCGTGTGTTCCCAATTCCCCGAACCAAAGAACCAGAGTTTGTCCCTTTTGATCGGTCCCCCGATGGTGCCTCCCCAGCGATTGTCCACATACCGGGGAACCTGGGGCGCGATGCAGCCCGTGGACGGGCTCACGCCCGGCGCGCAATAACCGAACACCTGGCTCTTGTCCTGGTTGGCCAGCGAATCGGCCCAGCTGCCGTTGTAGAACTCGAACCCGGAACCGTGAAACTGATTGCTGCCCGCCTTGGTTATGTAGTTCACCACTGCGCCGCTGTTGCGGCCGTATTCCGCGCTCTCCGCGGTGATCACCTGCACTTCGGCCAGCGCATCCGCGTTCCCAAAGAACACGTTCGGGCCGCCGATGTTGGTATCGTTGTTTGCCTGGCCATCCAGTTGGAAGTTGTTGTTCCGGTCGCGCACGCCGTTGGTGGAGAATTCAGCTCCATTGGTGTTGGTGAACAGGTTGCCGCCCGATGGCGCCACTCCCGGAGTCAGCAGCGCCACAATGTCAAAGCCATTTCCGATGGGAAGATCTTCGGTTTTTTGCGAGTCGAACTCCTGACTGATCAGGACCGTATCGGGCTGAAGAAGAACCGTTGACGCTTCCACTGTAACTCCCTCGGATGCGGTGCCTACCTTCAGACTCACCACTCCCAGGGGCGACGTGGCACCCGCCTGCACGCCAACATTATCGACTTTCAACGACGTAAACCCCGGCGCATCGACGCTGACACGTGTATTGGTCTACCGGCAGCCCGGGAATCAGGAACGTGCCCGTCGCGCTGGACGTGGTTCGGAAAGCTGAGTTGGTCGATTTCTGAATCGCCGTTACGCTGGCGCCCGGAACAACCGCGGCGCTGGGATCCTGAACGGTTCCGCTGATGGAACCGGTCACGATGCCCTGTGCGCCGCACAAAGCGGCAGAGATGAGAACCGGGGCGAAAAATGCAATCCTGGTGATCAGATGGGAAATTCGATGCATGACTGGCTCCATTCGACAGGTGAATAGCTCTGCGCCGCACAAAGTGCATCCATCGAACCAGTCGCCGCGCCGCCCGCTCAGAAGTGACGAAATGCTATGGGTAGGGACAGACGGTCTAACTCCGGTGAGTAACTCCCTCAGCGTATTTAGGCATGGACGTCCAAGGACTTATATCACTCCATGATTAGGGATTCGGGGCGCACAGCCCTATGCGGTTTCATATCTGGTGACGAATAGCTTCATTCCAGGGACGATCAACGCTGCCGGTGCGGTGAGAAGCGAGGTGCAGCCTTCTTTCTTGCCTGTTTCATCGCTTATTAATTCCAGCTTAAAGAGACCGATCGGATTGCAGGAGATCGCTTCTGGTTGTCATCCTGACGCTGAGCGAGCCGGCTTGCGGTGTGTACCAGCTCTCGGCGGCCGGTGTCCGAACTCGGACAATCATGATCAAATTCGGCCACTCGGACTATCGCTGTTTCTCCGGCCCGGCTGCCGATCGCCAAACCTTTCAAAGACATAGCGCGCCGCGCCGGATGGACCCGGACATGCAGACTAACTCGTTGTAAGCTCCTGCGAGCTTCCCCTCAGAACTGTGTAACTCATTGGGCAGAGCAGACAATACGAGGAGGTTTCGTGGTCATACGGACAATCATTGCCGATGATGAAGCGCTGGCTCGGCAGAAGTTAAGAGTATTGCTGCAGACTATTCCCGACGTCGAGATCGTAGGTGAAGCGGCATCTCCTTCCGAGATCGTGGCCCTGGTGCGAACGAAGAATCCGCACCTTCTGTTTCTCGACATCTGCATGCCGGGAATGGATGGTTTCGATGTGATCACGGAGCTGTCCAGAAATCGCGCCGGAGTATTGCCTTACATCATCATCACTACGGCACACGACCAATACGCAGTGCGTGCATTCGAGATGCAGGCGGCCGACTACCTGTTGAAGCCCTTCACGGCCCAGCGCCTCCATGCCGCAGTTCAATATGCGCGCGAGCGGATGGTCAATGAGCCGGCGCACGGACCGCAGGAAGCAAAGCCGGCCGGCAACGGCAATCCTCATCCGGCCCGCATCGCCTTCAAGTCGCGCGGCCGCATTCTCTTCCTGCCCCTGTCGGAGATCCGATGGATCGCCGCCGAAGAAAACTACGTCCGCATCTGCACCGCGTCGGAGACGCACCTGCTCCGGGAGACCATGACCGGCATTGCCAGCAAACTCGACTCCCGGATGTTCATGCGTGTCCACCGATCCGCGATCGTCAATCTGAAACACGTGAAGGAAGTGCGGCGAGAGACTTCAGGCGATTTCTCCGTTCTTCTCTCCAACGGCCAGAAAGTGGCGATGAGCCGCAGCCACCATTCTCATATCGATCACCTGATGACGCATCTGTAGCGCCGTTATTGGCGAGACAGCCCGGTGAGGGCGAAAATATCGTACGGGCTCCGTATCTGCATTACGTACGCCTCGGCTCTTTTGCAGCCGGCCGCGAAGCCGCGAAACAGAGCCACCGTATCTTGTACGCCATAAAAGAAGTCCGGATTCTGGCTGGCATGCGCGTAACACGCGGCTTTTTTCGTATCGGCCACACTGCTGATATCCACATAATGCGTGGGCGCGGGGAACTGCATCGTATCTTCCCCATCCGACACTTCGTAGTAATACAGCGCAAAGCGGCGCTTCAGCCGGTTCCACGATTCATAGGTGAGATTGGCAATGGCGCGATGATCCGGATGGTTGTCAACAAGCCATTGATTGAAGACCGCATCGGGATTCTCCGCGGCGATAATTTTCTCAAAAGCGTCGTAGTGCGCGCCGTCGACCACCGCGTGCCCGTTGGTTTGATTGTCGTAAACCGGCCGTGCCTTGAGAATCTCGCAGGCTTTTTTGGCCTCGGCGATCCGCACCGCGGCGGACGTCTCCCAGGCTCCGTCGTTCAGATACAGCAGTACAACCTCGTGCCCCAGCGCTGTGAGCCGGGCCACCGTGCCTCCGCAGCCATACTCCGGATCGCCCGGATGACCGCCGGTCACAATGATCTTGAATTTGCGCGCAGCTGACTCCGGATCGGCCTTCGCCTGGGCGCTGAGAGTCGCCGCTCCCGCAAACGCGCCTGAGCCTTTCAGCATTTCGCGTCGATTCATCATCCTGCCTCAGGCCGCAGCCACACCGCCTCCGCAGCCGGCCGGCCCAGGATCGAATTCCCCGTCGGCAATTCGATCAAGACGGTCTGATCGTAATTCTGGCGGACCACCCGCAGCCGCTGCCGGGGCCCGATGCCGGTCTGGTGCAGAAACAACAGCAGCCTGGGGTCGCGCTCGTGAAGGCTCGTCACCGTATACCGACGCCCTTCAGTCGCCTCGGAAAGCGGCACCTCGCCGCGGAGCTTGCGCTCGGATGGATTCTCCGGCAGCACCGCGTTCCCGTGCGGGCAGGCCCCGCTTTCTCCCAGTTTCTCCCGCAGCTTGGCTTCGAAGGCGGGCGAGACCGCGTGCTCCAGCCGCTCCGCCTCTTCGTGGATCTCGTACCACTCCATACCGAAGATCTCGCTCAGCATGCGCTCGATGAGGTGATGGCGAAGCGCAGTCCGATACGCGGTCTCGCGGCCGGTCGCGGTCAACCGAACGATGCCGTCTTCGCCCACCTCCACGTCGCCATCGCGCTTCAGCCGCTTCAGCGCCATGGTCACCGCCGGCGCCGAGACCTCGAGCCAATGGGCAAGCATGGCAGGGATGACCTGCCGTCCCTCTGCCTCAGCCTCGAGGATCGCCTTGAGGTAATTCTCTTTCGAAACGTGGATGGAATCTCGCATCTCGGCTTCTAGCTTCCAGTCGCCTGCTCATGAACCTCGCGGCGGCAAAGTTCAATTGTATCCGCCCATTGGATCGAACCAGGAAACTATCGACTCCGTGAGCAAGACCATGGCATGAAGAGGATTGAGACTGTCTTTGGGGTTCATCCCGCGGATTCGTTCCGGCCCTAAGTCAGCTGCTGGAAGCCATAGCTGGAAGCTACTTTGTGTTAGCCTTGCTCAATTCCTGGGAGGAGGTCCCCATGCAAGCGCGACACACGCTACGTGTACTCGCGGTTGGGTCGATTCTGCTGTTCGCCCATGCCGTTTTTGCGCAAACCCAGTCTGCCAATGCTGCTTCGGCTCTCTCGCCACCAGTTGCGCCTGTAAAGGCGGTAGTTGATGACTACTTCGGGACTAAGGTCAGCGACCCGTATCGCTACATGGAGAATCTCAAGGACCCGGAAGTGGAGGCCTGGTTCAAGGGCCAGAACGAGTACACGCGCGCCATACTGGCCAAAATTCCCGGCCGCGCGAAGCTGCTGTCGCGGATCCGCGAACTCGACCAGTCCGTACCGAGGGTATTCGCAGGGCGCCTGCCCGGCGATGTGTATCTGATCTTTAAACGCCTGCCCAATGAAGACACCGAGAAGATCTACCTGCGCAACGGATTGAAGGGTACCGATCGTCTGCTTGTCGATCCCGAAAAGATCAAGCTCGCCCCGGAGGATCAAGCCAAAGGAAAAAACGAAGCCACGGGCTCGCGCAGTGTCCGCCGATGGCAAGCTATTGGTGGCGACCGTCGTTCCCGGAGGTTCCGAAACCAATGGGGAGTTGCATGTCATCGAAATCGCTACGGGCCGCGAGCTAGGAGATGTGGTCGCCCACGGCGCCTGCGCTGAAGGGCTCTGCGCTTCGTGGCTGCCGGATAACCATTCGTTCGTCTATGGACGCTTGCAGGATCTCCCCGCCGGCGCGCCGCCTGAACAGGTCCGGCAGAACTTCCGCGCCTATCTGCACGTCCTCGGAACCGATCCCGAGCAGGACAAGCCTGTCTTTGGAAACGGCGTGGTGCCTTCGATTGACGTCGATCCTAGCCTGATCGCATCGGTAATCATCCCGCAGGGTTCGCGGTATGCCATCGGCGTGCTCAATGGGAGCGTCACGCCCAACAGTGCTTACTACATCGCCCCCATCGAATCGCTCGGCAAGCCCAACACCCCGTGGCGCAAGATCGCCGATTTTGCCGATGGAGTCACCGACGTCGCGGTGCAGGGTGACGACCTTTACATGCTGACCTACAAGGACACTCCGCGCTACAAGATTGTCCGCACCGATGCCCGAAAGCCCGATCTGGCCTCCGCGGAAACGATGGTTTCGCCGAGCCACATGGTTATCACCGACATGCATCGAGCGAAGGACGCGCTGTACGTTGGCCTGATGGACGGCGGAGTCGGCCGCCTGCTGCGGGTTCCATACGGCCCGGCGCCGAAGGCCGAAAGAGTGGCCCTGCCCTTCGATGGCAGTGTGTATCTCGAGTACCGATCCTCGCTTGCCGGGTGCCTTGTTCTTCGCGACTACGTGGACCACGGCCTTCAAGATCTATGCCTACGACCCAAAATCGCAGGCCAGTCACCGATACCGGCATTCAGCCCGCGGGACCGTTCGACGACCCCGGCAACCTGGAATCGGTCGAGGTCAAGATTCCCAGCCACGACGGTACGCTAGTGCCGCTTTCGATCATTCATAAGAAAGGATTGAAGCTGGACGGCACGAACCCGACGCTGATCGACGGCTATGGAGGTTACGCCATTTCGATTACTCCATACTTTAGCCCGACCCAGTTAGCCTGGTACGAACTCGGCGGCGTGTTCGCAACCTGTCATGTGCGCGGCGGCGGGGAATACGGCGAAGAGTGGCACCTGGCTGGAAAAGGCGCAACCAAGCCCAACACGTGGCTCGATTTCATCGCCTGCGCCCAATACATGATCGACAAGAAATACACCTCTACACCACGGCTGGCCGGCACCGGGGGAAGTGCGGGCGGAATCCTGATCGGACGCGCGATTGAGGAGCGACCCGATCTGTTTGGCGCCGCCATCATTGATGTGGGATTTCTGGACATTGTGCGCTCCGAACTCACCGCCAACGGAGAGACCAACATTCCTGAAGTCGGCAGCGTGAAGACCGAAGAAGGCTTCAAGAACATTTACCAGATGAGCGCCTATCACCATGTGAAAGATCAGACGGCCTATCCTGCGGTGCTGCTGACGACCGGGATCAACGATCCGCGCGTCGATCCGTGGATGCCGGGCAAGATGACGGCTCGCCTGCAGGCGGCCACATCGAGCGGCAAGCCGGTCCTCCTCCGTGTCGACTACGGAGGCGGCCACGGCGGCGGCAGCGGCGAAACAGAACAGCAGGAAACAGCCGCCGACAAGTGGAGCTTTCTGTTGTGGCAGTTTGGCGTGCCTGGATTTCAGCCCAATCCCTGAGGGCTGCATTCAACCGCTCATCATGAGTTGAAGCCCGCTTCAGAAACACAAAAGCCTCCAGCTCCGCGAAATTCGGAGCTGGAGGCTAAAAGCTAACAACTGCTCTTACTGTTTCACCCGCACCTTCGGCTCCACTGACAAGCCGGGCCGCAGCAGGTGGTCGGGGTCTTCGTGCTCGAGGTCGGTAAAGTCGACGCGCACCGGGACGCGCTGCACAACTTTCACGTAGTTGCCGGTCGCGTTCTCGGGGGGAAAGAGGGAAAGTACTGACCCGGTAGCCCCGCCGATCTGCGTCACTTTGCCCTTGTAGGTCTTGCCCGTTGCGTCCACCGAAATTTCCACCTCTTGCCCGGCCGCCATGTGGCGCAGTTGGGTCTCCTTGAAATTGGCTGTCACCCAGATATCTTCAAGAGAAACGAGGGTGAGCAGATTCTGGCCAACCGAGACATTCTGGTTGAGCTCGACGCTCTTGCGGGTGATAATGCCGGCTTCGGGAGCAATAATTTTCGTGTAGCTGAGGTTGAGATTGGCCTGATCGAGTTGCGCCTGCGCCTGTTCCGCCTGCGCTTCGGCCTGCCTGGCTTTTGCGTTCTGCGCCGCGATCTGCTGCGGCCCGGTCTGTGCGTATTTCAAAAGCGCCTGGGATTGAGCTTCCCGGTCGCGCGCCACCCGCACGCCTTCGGCGGCAGCCTGCTCGCTGGCCAGGGCATCCTGCACGGACGCCGCCGCCGCCGCCGCGGCGGCAACGGCAGCGTCAAACTGCTGCTTGCTGATCACATCTTTTTCGACCAGCGGCTTGTACCGCTCCAGGTCTGCCTGGGCCCTGGCATTATTCGCCTGCGCCTGGATAACGCGCGCATGGGCCGCCTGCTGCTGTTGCTGCGCCTGCATCACCGAGGCATGTGCGCCGCTCACGTCCGATGTTGCCGACGTCAGATTGCTCCCTGTATTGATGGTCGTGAGAGGCACATTAACATTGGCAGCCGCGGCATTCGCTTTTGCGCTGGCGAGCACCGCCTTGGCGTTCTCCACTGCGACCTGGTAATCACGCGGATCGAGCTCGGCGATCAGGTCCCCCTTCTTCACCAACTGGTTTTCATCGACATAGACCTTTTGCACCTGCCCGCCGATGCGCGAACTCACCTGGATGAGGTGGCCGTTGATCTGCGCGTCATCCGTGTCCTCGGTAAATGTTGAGTGCCACCAGAACGCGACGGCTCCCACGATCAGAATTGCAATCACAACGATGATGATGCCCCTGCGGCGGGACCGCGGCTGTACGACCTCCGTTGTCGTATCCGGCTCGGTTTGTACTGGTGTTGTCGTTGTTTCCGCCACGTTCACTTTCCTCCCAGATAACTCTTGTAATTCTCAGCGGCGCCAAGCGACCGCGCCAGGCTGAGCTTGGCTAAGTTGTGCCGGTAAAGGCTCGACACATATTGATTGTTGGCCACGGCGACCGACTGTTCAGCCTGGTGCACGGCAAGGTTGTCGCTCACCCCGGCGGCATAGCGCTGCTGTGCTTCACTGAGCGCTTCATTCGCCAGGTCCACGCTCGAGCGCGCCACTTCCACCTGTTGCTGCGCCGACGCAATATCCAGCATGGCGTCGCGCACATCGGCATCCACCTGCGCGTTCTTGTCGCTCAGCCCCGCCGTCTGCGTGTCCAGCTGGGATTGCGCCTGTTCCGCCTCGCCGCGCAATCCGAATTCCTTGAAAACCGGGATGCTCACGGTGCCGGACGCATCCACGGTCCCGTGCGAAGTCCCGAAGTTCACCCCGATCAGGCCATAATCCACATCCGTCTTGAGGGTCGGAAAGCGGTCGGCCGTAGCTGCCTTGCGCTGCTCTTTAGCCGCGGAGGTCTGTTCCACCATGGCCGCCAGGTCCTTGCGATTGGCGTGAGCCTGGTGAATTGCGGCGTCGATATCCAGCTGGTCGAATGGCGCAAACGGGACCTTGTCCACCAGGTTGAACTTCTGCGCCAGCGGCAGGCCGATGGTGCGCGCCAGTGCCAGCCGGTCTTTTTCCAATGCGTTCTGGTCCACGATCAGCTGCTGCTGCAGCGTCTGGTAATCGACCCGGGCGCGCAGCTCATCGAGCAATGGCGCGGTCCCAGCCTGATGACTGTTGATCGCCTGGTCGAGCGAAACCTTCGACGTCGCCACTTGGGATTCCGCTGCCGTGACAAGGGATTCATCCGCCAGCACCAGGAGATAGGCGTTGCCCACCGTCAGCACCACCATCTGGCGAGCATCGTCGGCCGTCAGTTCCGCGGCGTTGAAGTTGTGCCGCGCCGCCAGGTAATTCCGGAGCGAGTTCACATCCACCGCCGCCCATGAGAAGTACGCGCGCAGATCGGTGTAGCCGAACGGCCCCACAATGGTCGGAAATCCCGGGACCCGCAATCCCAAGGCCGCCAGGTCCACCTGCTGCACGGACCACTTCCAGGAAGCATCCACCGTGGGCAGAAGAGTCTGCAGTTGGCTCAGGCGCTGGCCGCGCACCCCGGACGCCTGGGTGGTGCTCAGAATCGCGCCCAGGTTGTACTTGAGGCCGCGCTGGATCGCGTCGTCCAGCTTCAAATCCAGCGGTTGCTCCGATACCTCGCCGGTGGGCACGCTGCCCTGGTAACTCGATGAGTTCAGCGGGGCCGGGGCAGGAGCACTCGGCGCAGCCTGTGCGCCCAGCTTAGGAGCCGGCAGCCCGACAAGCAGCCCTAACGACAAGACCCAAAGGCCCTGCCAAAACTGACGGACACACGGAAAGACTGCGTTTTTTTGAGAGGATTCTGACAGCATCAATGATTTTCTCGCCTGAACGACTGAAACAGCGGGCACTAGCCCGAAAATGTTGGCTCATTAATGGATGCAAACGGATAGCGGCAAGGTTCCTAAACAGTGTAACGAACCCACCATCGAAACGGGGTTAGGGTGGCTCCCGCTGAATTTGGTTCCGGAAACGAGTGGCCGCGCCGGGCCTTCTCTACCGTTCCATGATCCTCTGCCGGTTCCCTATCTGCCCGCCGTAGCGTGAATCAGCTGGGACGCCAGTGAACAGAGCGCCTGGCGGAACAGCTCGCGCACCGCGTCCGCGGTCCACCCCGCTGCCTCGGATCCCCCATGGGCGGCCAGCAACTCCGCCGTCTCTGCCGCGCTAAAGCCGGCCACAGCCCTGAGTACGTAGATGGTACGCATGGCAGTCGGCAGGCTCTCGAGCCAGTTACGCACCCGGTCGCGGTCCGGTCCGGCGATCATGCGCTCCATGGCCTCGCGCGCCTCGGCGGCCGCATCCAGATCGTCATCCTCGATACACGTGACAGCGTGTTCCAGGCCATCCGGAGAGGCCAGAAGACCCGGGTCGCGACCAGCAATCAACTCGATCGCGGCTGTGGCCAGCGCCAGACGGCTGCTGCGGCGCGCCTCCTCGGCATCGGTGCACGAGGAAATGTCCGCCGTGGCCACTGCTGTTTCCACCAGCCGAATGCTGTCTTCTCCCTCCCCAACCAGCATCGAAGCCATGCTGTAGAGCCTGGCGGCGATCACATCGAACATTCCGTCCATGCCTTCCAGTGCCTGGGCAACCGTCGCCTCATCCTTGGGCTGGCCGTCCAGCAACCCGTGCACCCGCTCGGCGAATCGATCGGCCTCCGCGGGCAAGGGCGGGGTCGGAATCAAGCGGGAATTCGAAGGACGGGTTTCCTTAGGCATCGATGTGCTCCTCGTGGTTGGGGAGATTTAGCGGTTCCGCGCCAGCGGTGATCGAAAACCATCCGGTCCGCATGCTCTCCAGGAAAGTCACCTGGCGAATGACCGGAAACGACGACGTCGGCTGCGGAACAGCCCTGGAAGCAGGTTCGTCCTCGCTCTATCCTCAACCCGGAAGCCGGGGTGGGTCAATCTGCCTCCTAAGCAGAGTTCCGGGTCGGCCTGCTGACATCGCCATCAGGACAACTCGGTCTCACGGTTGCCCAGATACAAGAAGAAATACCTGTCGCTCGAGCGCAAGTGAATCCCTGCCCCAGACGCCCCCAAAAACCGGACCTATTTCCGATTTTTGCAGGTAATTAACATCTTCCCGCCTGCCTTCCTGTTTGGATGGCAGGTAGCGCTTTCGTGGTCGGCCAGCTTTCTCTCCCACACGGCGGGGGAACGCTGTAGACTGCCAACTACGGCGCACGGGACAAAAGTCGATGGCAGGAACCACCAAAAGACAGCAGCTTTTCAACGGGCGTGATGCGTCTTGGATGCAGTTCAACCGTCGCGTGCTCCAGGAGGCCGAGGACCCGGCAAACCCCCTCCTCGAACGGGTCAAGTTCCTGGCCATCACCGGCAGCAACCTCGACGAATATGTGGAAATCCGCCAGGCCGGCCTCATGCAGCGCATTGAGGATGGCTACCGCGAAACCGGCTACGATGGCCTGCGCCCAGACGAATCCCTGGACGCACTGACCGCCGAAATCCACAGCTTCGTCGACGCCCAGTACGCCTGCTGGAACGATCAGTTGCTCCCCGAACTCCGCCAGCAGGGCGTCCGGCTCCTCGAATGGAATGAACTGGACGACCGAGGCCCGCGAGTTTGCCCAGAACTACTTCCAGCGCGAAGTCGACCCCCTGCTGACCCCCATCTCGATCGATCCGGCGCATCCCTTTCCGCGCGTGTCTGAACAAGGCCCTGTGCCTGGCGCTGCTGCTGCGGCCCAAGCGGCGCAGTTCCGGCCCCCAGGTGCTGGGTGTTGTGACGGTGCCTCGCGCCCTGTCCCGTTTCGTTCGCCTGCCCGCGGCGGAGGGCAAATTCGACTACCTGCTCCTCCAGGACCTCATCGCTCAGAATCTTTCCGGCATGTACCGCGGCTACGAAGTGCTGGCCAATGCCGCCTTTCGCGTGACCCGCAACTCCAACCTCTACTTCGAAGAGGAAGAGGCCCGCTCTCTGCTCGAGTCGATCCGCGTCGAGTTGCACAACCGGCGCAAGGGCGACGCAGTGCGCCTCGAAATCGAAGCCGGCGCCCATCCCGACATCATCGAGCGCCTGCGGGTCAACTTCGAACTGGATGAGAGCCAGGTCTTCCGCGGCGATGGCCCGGTTAACCTGTCCCGGGTGATGTTCTTTTACGGCGACGTGCAGCGTCCGGATCTTAAGTACCCGCCTTTCACGCCCAAGCCTCTCCACCTGAGCCGCAAGGCCAACAACATCTTTGAAGACCTGCGCACCCGCGACATCCTGCTTCACCACCCCTATGACTCCTACGACCCCGTGGTCAACTTCATCGCGCAGGGCGCCGAAGACGACGCCGTCGTGAGCATGAAGCAGACCCTCTACCGCACCAGCCAGGACTCGCCCGTCTTTCAATCGTTGATCGACGCCGCCGCCACCAAGGAGACCACGCTGGTAGTCGAATTGATGGCGCGCTTCGATGAAGCCTCGAACATTCGCTGGGCGCGCAGCATGGAAGACGCCGGCGTCCAGGTCTTTCATGGCGTCGTGGGACTCAAGACCCACTGCAAGCTGGCCATGCTGGTGCGCCGCGACGAAGACGGCGTCACCCGCCGCTACTGCCACCTGGGCACCGGCAATTACAACCCGGTCACCGCCCGCTTCTATACCGACCTGAGCCTGCTCACCAGCGATCCCCAGATCACCGAACGCGTGCACATGGTCTTCAACTACCTCACCGCGCATGCCGAGGTGGACGACTACCGGCCTCTTCTCGTCGCCCCGCTCACCATGGCCGAGAGCTTCCTGGGGTTGATCCGGCGCGAGTCGGAACACGCCCGCGCCGGCCGCCCCGCGCACATCGTCGCCAAGATGAACGCGCTGCTCGAGCCAAGCGTAATCGAATCGCTCTACGCGGCATCGCAAGCCGGGGTTGAAATCGATCTCATCATTCGCGGCGTGTGTACCTTGCGGCCCGGCGTTCCGGGCCTCTCCGACCGCATTCGCGTTCGGTCCATCGTGGGCCGCTTCCTCGAGCATTCCCGCATCTTTCACTTCGCCAACGGCGGCGACGACGAAATCTACCTGGGCTCGGCCGATTGGATGCCCCGCAACCTCTTCGAGCGCTGCGAAGTCGTCTTTCCGGTGCGCGATGCCGTCGCTCGCGCCCGGATTCACGACGAGATTCTTCCTGTCCCTGCTGACCGACACGACCAAGGCCCGCCTCCTCCAGCCCGATGGAAACTACCTCCGCGCCTTCCATGTGTTGAAGGATGCCAAGCCGTTCTCAAGCCAGGACTTCCTCATGCAGCTGGCCGAAGGCAAAGTCGACCTGGATGCCATTCCCAATCCCATATCGCCGGATGCCATGCCCAAGCGCGAGAAGCGCTCCCCAAAGCGCGCGCCGCGCAAAGCCGTCGCCGCCGATTGAATCCCCGCGTTTGCAGAAAATTTCCGCCCTGCTTGCTAACGTTAATTTGACAGCATCTGAAAACAGGTCGCCGGACAGCTCCGAACCGAAAGTGTTTCGGCTCTGCACGGCATTCTGCAGCCCGGCTTCAAGGAGATAAACATGGCACCGTCCGCACCGCAGGTATTCAATGGCGTCACGCCGGACCAGTACGCTCGCCTGGTCGAAAAAGCCAAAACCGCCGGAATCGACATCAGCGGCAATACCGGCAACGCTTCGAAGTTCGGCGTAGAAATCGCCTGGAACTACGCACCCGCCACCCAGGAACTCACCCTGCAGTGCCTCAAGACCCCCTTCTTCATGAGTGCCTCCGACGTTGACACGAAAATCCATTCCCTGGTACAGCAGAGTCTGGCGTAGAGTTCAGCGCGTAACGGCCAACCTGTTGCGGCAGATCCCCCTCCTACAATCGAAGCAGTGCCGCACTTTGCCAACCCGCCCCGGCCGATTTCAGCCTCGGGACAGCCCCCGACGGCCTTCCGGCTCAGGGTTTGGGACGTCGTGGCTCCGCTGCGAGTATGGCATCTGGCCAGCCTCGATGCCCCTACGGTAGCGGTTGTCTGGACGTCGGCCTTCGCGTGGGTCGCGCACGTTCGTCTTCCCGTCTGGGCTCCTGCTCTTCTGGCTCTCGGAGCCTGGGCCATCTATATCGGCGATCGCCTCCTCGATGCCCGCGCCGGCATGTGCACTCCGCCGAGGCACCAGTTACGGGACCGCCATTATTTCCACTGGCGGCACCGCTCGGTTCTGGCGCCGCTGGCCGTTCTCGCCGCGACGGTGAGCATCTGGCTCGTCGTCGCCCGTATGCCCGCAGCGGCGCGCGTGCCCGACTCGGCCATCGCCGCCGCCACTCTGGCCTACGTCTCGAGCGTCCACTCCCGCCGTCGGCTCCCCGCCTGCCTGGCGCGGTTACGGTATCCGCTCATCTCGCGACCGGTCCTGATCGGCGTGTTGTTCACCGCCGGTTGCCTGCTCCCGGTATGGTCCCAGGCCGCACTTCGGGAGGCGCCCCGTTTGCCGGATCGGTTGCTACTGATCCCCGCCCTGTTCTTCGCCGCGCTCGGATGGCTCAATTGCCACGCCATCGCGCAATGGGAATCCAACCCTGGCGCGCATTCCAAGCCCGTCCAGCCAACCGCCTGCCTTGTGGGCCTTGTGGGGGTCTTCCTGGCGCTTCTTCTTGTGTGGAACGAACCGCGCGCCGCCGCCCTCGCAACCGCCGGGGCCGCCAGCGCCCTGCTCCTCGCCCTGCTCGATCGATTCCGCAGCCGCCTCACGCCCGTGGCCATTCGCGCCGGCGCTGACCTGGTTCTCCTCACGCCGGCTTTGCTCCTGATCCACGCGCCCCTTCGGCCATGAGCCTGACTCCATCTCCTGCCGCGATTCACCCCGCCACGGCGTCTCCGCCCGATTTCGATCGCCTTGCTCTCATCTATCGCTGGATGGAGTGGCTCAGCTTCGGGCCGTTTCTCATGCGGTGCCGATGCGCGTTTCTTGGCCGGCTCGGCCATTCCCGGCGGGCATTGGTCCTGGGCGATGGCGACGGCCGATTCACCGCCCGCCTGCTGGCGCACAACCCGGCAGTTCTCGTTGACGCCGCCGACGGCAGCCCCGCCATGCTGTCAGAACTCACGCGCCGTGCCGGCCCGCACCGCGGCCGCATTCAGATCCACGTCGCCGATATCCGCGCATGGGTGCCCCCGGCGCCAGCCTATGACCTGGTCGTGACCCACTTCTTCCTCGACTGCCTGGCCCCCGATGAAGTCGAATCGCTTGCCAGGCGGCTTCGATCGCATTTGCGGCCCGATGCTGCCTGGGTTGTGTCGGAATTCAACCTCCCCGACGACCGGTTCGGTCGATTCATTGCGGGGCCCGTGATCGCGCTTCTCTATCGGGCCTTCGGACTTCTCACAGGTCTCACAATCCGCACCCTTCCCAATCATCGCAACGCACTCGCTCGATCCGGATTCATCCTGAAGCACCAGCAAAAATGGCTCCGCGGGCTGCTGGTGAGCGAATGGTGGGAGCCGTCCCGCTCCGGGACATCCGTGAGCTGAACCGCAGCCGCCTCGTCATCCCGGAATTCCTCCATTCATCTCCGCTCGCGAGCAGTTCGCGGCATTCGTCGAACTTGTTCTCAACCGCCGGCGTACCCTTCACAAAGAATTCTGAAGGGGTGCGAACCTTGAAGTCGATCGCGAAGCCATTGCAAATTGTGTGTGTCTTGTCTGCGGCGCTGTGCTCCATCCAGGCCGCGGAGGCCGCCTCGCCCCAACCGGTCGGCAAAATGGTCGATCTCGGAGGTCATCAACTCCACCTAGATTGCACCGGCCGCGGCGCGCCGACTGTCGTGATTGAAACCGGCCTGGGCGACTTTTCGTTTGACTGGATCCTGGTGCAAGGCCCGGTTTCGCAATTCACCCGCATCTGCACCTACGACCGCGCAGGCTATGCGTGGAGCGGCCCTGGTCCCAAGCCCCGCACCTTCGCCCAGATCAATCTGGAATTGCACGACGCTCTCCAGAAACTCGGCGAGCGCGGACCGTTTGTGCTCGTTGGCCATTCCTACGGCGGTCCCTTGGTCAGGAATTTTGCCGCCGTCTATCCCCGCGATGTTGCTGCCCTGGTTCTTGTGGATTCCGCGGTGGAAGGCATGCGCGTCGGCATCGGCGGCAAACAAACCATCCAGCTCGGCGTCAACGTCCAGCCCCGCGAAATCCCTGCGCCGCGCGAGATGCTGACCGACTCGGACAAGCCCCAGGCGCCTCCCGACAACCAGCCCCAGCCTCCCAATGAGCTCGAGCCGCTGTACAAGAGCCTTCCTCCCGCCCAGCAGGAACTGCATCTCTGGGCCCAGTCCCTGCCCGGTGTCGAGGACGCCGAAAACAGCCAGCGCGAGTGGTCGGAACAATATTTCGCCCTGTGGCTGGCCGACCCTCATCGAACTTCCCTGGGCAAGCTCCCTCTCCTCGTTCTCACCCGTGCAAACGGCGGATACGAAGATGCCGATGTCCCCGCGGCCCAGTTGGAGCAGGAGCGAAAAGAAGGACAGTCAAAGCTGGCCCATCTTTCGACCAACAGCCGGCAGATCCTGGTCCCCTCCGGCCACAACATGAACCTCGAAGATCCCGCCGCCGTGTCGGATGCCATTCATCAGGCGGTCGAAGCCGTTCGCCAGGGGCGGCCCCTCGGAGATCAATGAGCCCGAGGTTTCGCCGCCGTCGGGACGCGAGCCAGCCTCATCGTTCAGCCACGCCTGAGCCGGCGGATGCCTTTTGTTACAAATGTGTTAACATCACCGAGGTAAGGAGCTGGCTCGACCCTATTCCTCGCCCGCCTGTCCCCCGTCACGATGAACCTTTACCTCATGCGCCACGCCAACGCCGGACTCAGTCGCATCAATCCCCTTCTCGACAAAAAAAGAGGACTGATCAAGGAAGGCAAGGAGCAGTGCATGCTGATGGCGCGTGTTTTGAGCGCGCTCAAGGTTCAAATCGACGTCATCGTCTCCAGCCCCTTGAAGCGGGCCTTGCAGACCGCCCAGTTTGTCGGCACAGAGCTTGGCTACGAAGCCAAGGTGGAAATCAGCCCCGCGCTTTCGCTTGAAGCGGACTATGCGGCTTTTCAGGACATGCTGGCGAAGTATGCTGACCGCGAGGGAGTCCTCGTCGTGGGGCACAATCCCAACCTGTTTCAGTTCATGGGCCGCCTGGTCACCGGCAACGGCGGCGCCAACCTGCGCATGCGCAAGGGATCCATCGCGCGTATCGATCTCGACCGGCGTCCACCCCAGGTGCAATGGCTCCTCGACCCGCGCACCGTGCGCTCCATCTACACCAGCGTTGGAAAGAGCTCGCGCCCGAAGACTTCGCGGAAATAGCCGGACTCCTTGCGCAGGGACCAAAGCTCCAGTTCCGCCCCCGTTCGTCCCGGCTTGATCTCCAGATAGATCCGCTTCGGATACACCTTGGCGGCCACCCGCAACACATCGCTGGCCCGGTCCTGGTTCAGCGCCACCGCCAGCCGCAGCAGCACCACCGCCCGGTGCACATTCATGTGCTCCTCTGACGGTATGTTGCGCAGCGCCCGGTCTCCCGGCTGGGGACGGCTCTTGCCCAGGTACCGCGCCAGGGCCGATACGATCGTTCGCTGCACCGGCGTGTATCCGTAAATCTCGGAGCTCGAAATGATGTACTGCGCGTGGCGATGATGGCCCTGGTGGTTGATGAACTTGCCGGTATCGCGCAACACCGCCGCCGCGGCCAGCCAGTTTTCATAATCGGGCGGCAGGGCGTGCAGGTTCTTCAACTCGCGATAGAGCTGGAGGGCATGCGCCCGGACCGGTTCCGCATGACGCGTATCGACTCCGTAGCGGCGCGCCGTCGCCAGCACGCTTTCCCACCGCTCGTGCTCAAATTCGCGATGGCCGCTGGCCCGCGTGTCGGTCTCCGCCAGCATCTGCGCAAGCATCCCGTCGCGCAGTCCCAGCGGAGAATAGCGAAACCCGGAGAGCCCGAACGTCTCCAGCAATTCCGCGAACACTTCTGCGCCGGCAACGATGATCTCCGCCCGCCGCGGCCCGATGCCGGGCATGGCCTCACGCTCGGGGAGAGTCATCTTCGCCAGTTTCGAAGCCAGTTTTCGCACCAGTTGCGCGGGCGCGAATCCTGCCATCCCCGCGGACACGGTTTGCCACGTCGTAGCCACGCGGCGCGATCTCTTTGCCGCGGCCTTGGCCGGCTTTCCGGCCACTCCGGAAGACTTGATCACTGCCGCGCACGCATCCGCCAGCGCCGCCGCCGTGCCCGATGTCGCGATCACCTGCGCTACCTTTTCTTGGGGAATCCGGCGGCGCGCACGGCGCAGTTCCCTCGCGATCAACTGGTGCATCTGCGCCAGCCCTTCTGCGGGCGCCGGATCGCCAGAGGATAGAAACTCTTCCGTCAGCCGCACCGCTCCCAACGGCACACTCACGGTTTCCTTGATGCGCTTGTTTTCTGACAGCGTAATCTCGCAGCTGCCGCCCCCCAGGTCAACCAGCAACACACGTCCGCCCACACCCGTCTCACCGCTCATCAGCCCGCGGTGAATCAGCCGCCCCTCTTCCAGGCCCGAAATGACTTCCATGTTCCAGCCGGTCTCGGCCTTCACCCACGCCTGGAACGCCGCGGCATTGCGCGCGTCGCGCATCGCCGAGGTGGCAACCACGCGAATCTGGTCGGCCCCATGCTCCTGTACCGCCCGCTGGAATCGCTTGAGAGCGCGCAGTGTGGCCGCCATGGCCTCCGGTGAAACCAGCCCCGATTCGAATACGCTCGATCCCAGCCGCGTGATCTCGCGATCCTCATGCAGGGTCTTCAACTGGTGCGCCACCACCCGCGCAATTTTCAACCGGCAGGAATTGGAACCAACATCGATGGCGGCAAACGTCGACATGCGTTTCGAAGCATCTCCAAAACCAATAAATAAGACTCTGGGCTCACGATACACGAGCCGAGCGGGCAATCCGTTTGGCCTTTTGGTTCACCACAACCGACTCGCCACAAACGTTCCGTGCCCCATCCTTGCGCCTTTTTCCTGGCGCAAGGGTGGGAGACCACGAATCTCCCCGTGTCACGAACCCGCCTGGGCCGCGCAGTTCGGGGATTTAACAAATTCTGATGAAAAGAATTTTCTCGGCCGGCGGAACTATTCTCGATCTCGGCTCATTACCAGTCTCGAAGGACCTTGCGAAAACAAATGCAAGATCGTCATCCGTAACCGTTCCAGTTGCGGAGGAAGAAAATCGAGTGCAAGATCTTGTTGCCAATCCCATGAACGGCGGCCCTGACAGTTCCGGCGTTCCCTATCCGGCCAACGACCGGACCGACGAGCAATTGATGGTGGCGTTCGCGCGCGGTCAGACGGATGCATTTACCGTGCTGTTCGAACGCTACAAACAGCCGCTGTTCGGATTTTTCCGGCGAAGGCTCGCCGATCCGGCCCAGGCCGAAGAACTCACCCAGGAAACCTTCCTGGCTGTCCTTCGCGGCACCGCGCGCTATGAAGCCACGGCGCTCTTTCGAACCTGGCTGTATGCGATTGGCTTCAGGATCCTGCGCGCGCATCGCCGCAAAGCCGGCTTCCGCGCCATGTTCGCGGGCGCCGCGGCTCCCGGTCGCGAACCGGCATCGCATGTGCACCTCGACCAGGACCTGCTCCTGCGCGAAGCCGTCCGCAAGCTCGATCGCATCGATCGCGAGGTACTGCTGTTGCGCGAGTTCGAGCAACTGACTTACGCCGAAATCGCAACCCTGCTATGCCTCCCGGTCAACACGGTGCGTTCTCGTCTCTTCCGTGCGCGCACGGAGTTGCGCAACCTGCTGTCCGCGCCGGCTTCCGTCTCAGCCACCCGGGAACTCACACGATCGGAGGGACGCGCATGACCAGCACGGCACAACACACCGTGACCCCTGAAGACATCATGGCCCTGCTCGACGGCGAACTGCCCGCCGCCGACGCGAAGGTTGTCTCGACCCATATCGACGAGTGCACCGAGTGTGCGGGCATCGCGGCGCAGTTCCGCGAGACGTCGCACTCCCTTGCTGCGTGGACCGTTCCGGCCGTTCCCGCGAGCCTGGATGTCGCGATTCAGGAACACGCCGCAAACGCCGCATCGCGCCGAATGTCACATGCCCCGGCCCAACCCGGCTCAGCCTCCGCGATTGGCGGCTTTGGATGCTCGGCGGCGGGGCGCAGTGGCTGCCATCCTGTTCATCATCGTGGCTGCCCCTCCGATCTCCAACAATGCCGACCAGCAAGTCGCCCGGCGCTCCTCGATTGCGCCAAGCCTGGCGATGGAAGATCGCAACTTCGCGGCATTCCAAGCCATTGCTCCGCCGACATGCCGCGGCTTCCAGGCCGCTCCAGGCCGGCATCGCCGGGCGATGGTCAATACAAGCCCGCGGCCAGAGCGTCGCCGGTATGCTCAACAGTACCTCTGGCCAATCCCACAGCCCTTACCGTCGCGCCGGCCGGTCCCCGCCGCGTCCCATGATCGCCCGCACCGTCTCCCTCACCATCGTGGTCCGGGACGTGCCCGCGTCCCGCGCCGCCCTCGATGCGATCCTCGCCCAGCATCGTGGCTATGCGGCGCAGCTCAACATCAACACCCCGGAGAACTATGCGCGTTCCTTCAACGCCTCCCTGCGCATCCCCGCGCCCGAACTTCCCACGGCTATTCCCGATCTCCGAAGGCTGGGCCAGGTGCAGAGCGAATCGCAATCCGGCGAGGAAGTCACCCAGCAGCACACCGACCTCGTGGTCCGCCTCAACAACGCCCGCGAAACCGAACAGCGCCTGCGCGCCATCCTTCAGCAGCGCACCGGCAAGGTTTCGGAGGTGCTCGAGGTCGAGGAGCAGATCTCCAACACCCGCGGCGAAATCGAGCGCATGGAGGCCGAGCAGAAGGCGCTCGAGCATCGCGTCGACTTTGCATCCGTCGATCTGCAACTCACCGAAGAGTACAAGGCCCAGTTCAACCCGCCTTCCTCTTCCATCGGCACGCGCATGCACAATGCCTTCGTTAGCGGCATCCACAACGCCGGTAACACCTTGCTCGGGATCGTGTTGTTTTTTGAGGAATACGGCCCGGTCCTGCTCCTCTGGTTCGTGGTCCTGGCCACGCCGGTCTGGCTGTTGTGGCGCCGCTAGCGCAGAGCCCAGAGCGAAATCTCACCGGCGCGGTAACAAACCCTGCTGCCCCATTGCAGTGACCCGCTGCTGCAGAGCGCAAACCTAGGCTCCGTGCCCGCATCCTTGCGACTCACCAGGTCCCTCGGCGATCAGGTCTTCGTGATAGCGCAAAAATGCGTGCGCTTTTGCATTTTCTTTCTACCAGTTTTGCCACAATAGAAGTGGAAGAGAGAATCGAAGTGCGGCGTCACGCGGAAGCCAGACACGCGAAGCGATTAGGTTTCATTACGAACGCTTCAGGGGCCCCTAAAACCCCCCTTTAGAACCGTTATTTTTGCGGGATTTTCTCCCATATCAGTATTCTCGTCAGTTACTTGCAGATGACAGTGGTGACGGAATGGCCACCCACCCGTACTGGGATACAGAAACTGTACGCCGTTCACTTCGATCAAGCCTTTTTTTTTTTTTCCGAAAAGCTTGTCCCCCCCCCCCCCCCCCCCCCCCCCCCCCCCCCCCCCCCCCCCCCCCTCCGGCGCCGTCACAATGATTCGACTGCCCGGGTGAACATCAACCCGGCTGCTATCCTGATCCTTTGCACGATTTTTCGATCATGTCCAAGATCTGGAAATCCAAACGCACCCCCGGCAGGGTCTCTCCACACTCACTGCGTGGCTGATTCTGGCCGCCATCTTTGCGGCCGTGCAGCTTGGTTCCCTGTTTACGCCTCCCCTGCTCGACGATGCCGACGCCTCCCACGCCCAGGCCGCGCAGCACATGGCCGAGACCGGCGACTGGGTCACTCTCAAGGTCGACGGCATCCGCTATCTCGAGAAGCCGCCTCTTCCCTATTGGATGGACGCCGTTCTCTATCGCATCTTCGGCGAAAACGTCTTCGCCACCCACCTGCCCAATTCCCTCGCCATTCTGGGAATCGCCTGGCTGGCCTGGTTATGGGCCCGCCGCGCCTGGGGACCGCGCGCCGGATTCTATGCCGCCCTCGGCGTCCTCACCTCCATCGGCCCGTTCCTCTTTACCCGCTTCGGCATTCCCGAAGCATTGCTTTCGTTCTTTCTGCTGCTTGCGCTCTACAGCTTTATCACCGGCCTTGAAAGCAGAAGACCCATTCGCTTCTACGGCATGTGGGCGGCGCTCGCGCTCGCACTCCTCACCAAGGGACTCATCGCTCCCCTGTTTTTCGTGGCTGCCGCCCTTCCCCTGCTGCTGTTGAGCGGGCTATGGCGCCGCTGGCGCGATCTCAAGCCCTTGACCGGCCTGCTGCTGTTTCTCGCCATCGCCGCGCCTTGGCACATTCTCGCCGGCCTCGCCAATCCCGATCAGGGCCACCCCGTCGGCAACCACCCCACCCCCGGCAACGTGCACGGCTTCTGGTATTTCTACTTCCTCAACGAGCACGTCTTCCGGTTCCTCGGCACGCGCTTTCCGCACGACTACAACCGCATGCCGGTCGTGTGGTACTGGCTGGCGCACCTGGTCTGGCTCTTTCCCTGGAGCCTCTTTTTGCCGGCCGTCATCGTGGTCGCCTGGCGCACCCGTCATTCCTGGCTCCAGCACCTGCACCGCGACGCCGGCCAGACCGTCGACTTCTATCTCGACCACGCCGGGCGCGAAGACGTAGCCAGCTACGTCCAGCAGCTGAAATTCCGCGTCCGGTCCGTCTGGCTCCTGGGCCTCTACTCCGCGTTCATCCTGTTGTTCTTCTCCATCTCCACCAACCAGGAGTACTACACCTTCCCCGCCTGGCCGACGCTCCTGATCCTCATCGCCGCGGTGCTCTCCGGGATCGAAGAGAATCGCGCCCCCGACCCGACCGGCGCTCCCGCCAAAACCAGGGAAAAAACCGCCTGGCTCACTGGGGCGCAAGCCGTATTCGCCATCGCCGGCGTGCTGGCCGCGGTGGCTCTTGGCTGGTGTTTGTGGGAATCGCGCAACCTGCCCTTCGTCGCCGACATCGGCACCCTGCTGGCGCACCGCGATGTGGGCGGCTACACGCTCTCCATGTCCCACTTCTTCGACCTCACCGGCCCGTCGTTTGCCGCGCTGCGCCTGCCGGCGGGCATGGCCGCCATTACCCTGCTGATCGGCCCCGCCGTCAGCTGGTTTCTGCGCCTGCAGGCGCAAACACCTGGCCGCGACCACCACCCTCGCGCTCACCTGCGCGCTCTTCCTCGTGGCCGCGCACATCGCGTTCGCGCGCTTCGAGCCCATGCTCAGCTCCAAGCAACTCGCCGACGTGATCGTGCAGAAGGGCTCCCCGGCCGATTCCTTCATCATTTATGGAGATCAGTCCGACGCCTCATCAGTCGTGTTCTACACCCACAACTTCCTCGGCAAGCCGGCGTACCTTGTGTTCGAGCCCTGCTCGCCGCATGGCGCCGGATCGTCGCTCCTGTGGGGTTCCTGCTATCCCGACGCGCCGAAGATCTTTCTCAGCGAAGACCAATTATCAAAGGAATGGGGCACGGGTGAGCGCAAATGGCTGTTCGCCCAGGACACCAATCAGCCCAAAGTCGAACAGCTCCTCGCCGGCCGCCTCTACCCGGTAAAATCCATCGCCGACAAAGCCCTCTGGACCGACCGGCCGCTGCCGTAGCGACCGGTCTGGCCCTCGTTTTCATGGCTGACTATTTGATTCCGACCACCATGGAATCCGGTCCCACAAGATGCTCGACCCGGGTCTCGCGGAAGCCCGCCTCTTTCATCCAGCCCATGCAGTCGGCTCCCGTGTAATCGAAGCCTCCCGGCGTTTCGATCGAGCATGTTGAGGCTCATCAGAAGCCCGAATGCATTCTTCGAGCGATCGTCGTCGATCATGGCCTCATAGACGATGTACGCTCCGCCGGGTGGCAGCGCCTCGTACGCCTTGCGGATCAGCATCTTCTTTTCTTCTAGATTCCAGTCGTGCAGGATGTGCCCCATCATGATCACGTCCGCGTTGGGCAGCGGGTCGCTGAAAGAAGTTGCCCGGCTGGAAGCGAACGCGGGACGCAAGACCGTTCTCCTCCACGTACTCTTCAAAGATCGGGGCCACCTCGGCCAGATCGAAGCCCACGCAATCGAGATGCGGGTTCTTGAGCGCGACCTGCACGATCAGGTCGCCCTGCGCTGTTCCGCAATCGGCCACTGTCTTGTAATTGGTCCAGGGGAACTTGCGATGCGATGGCGATATTTGCCGCCGCGGCTCACTCCGGTCATGGCGCGCAAAAAGTCTTGAGCCGGGCCGGATCGGCATAGAGCGCGGCAAACACGTCCGACTCCCCTGGCATTTCGTTTTGCCGTTCCCCGTGCGAAGCGCGAGGGTGAGGCGGCCCCAATGCCCGTAGAGGCGCTGGTTCGCCATCTCGAGCATGCCGCCGATATAGAAAGGCTTGCGCTTGTCCAGAAACATGTCCGTCGACGGAGTGTTGCGATAGTTGCCATCCTCGCGCTCCAGGAATCCCAGCGCGACCAGCGCGTCGAGAAAGTCTCGCGAGGAACGCGGATGAAGGCCCAGACGCCCGGCCAGTGCATGCCCTTCTTCGGGCCCGCGGGCCAGTTCGGTGAATACCTCCATCTCCACGGCGCTGAGCAGCGTCTTTGAGGCCCAGAAAGCCAGCCCGGTTTGCAGGATGTGATCGGGACTTGGTGCAGATACAGGGGTAGATCCAGGTACGGACGCGCTTGCCGCCATATTTGAATTGTCCTTTCGGGCTAGACGCGATCGAAGATCTACGGGCGGAAGCGAATCGGCCCCCGGGGAAAGAACCGCGCCTGTGAGTGATCTGAAGTTGCCCTTGGAGTCTACCTTATCGAACGCTCGGTTCGGCATCCCACCTTCGCTGCAAGAGCACTATTTCGCCGCCCGCATCTTTCCCCCGGGCAGCAACTGAAACACGCGCCCGCGCCACAGAATCCTGCTGGACAGGTAACTCGCCGCCCAGAAACCGAAACCCATCAGGTCGCGGATCGGGTACAGCACCAGCAGGCCGAACCAGCTCGGATCGCCCACCACCCAGTTCCCCACGGCGATCGACAGTGCCAGCCGCGAAGCGACAGCCCACGCCAACAGTCCCACACCCAGCGCCATGTGGTGCAGCGCAATCCCCGCCCCCAGCCCCAGCAGCCCGAACGGCATGCTGAATGTGAGCGCCGTCCCGAAGTGCCCCTTCGGCCTTGAGAAGCGCGTCGATTTCATCCACCGCACCTGGTGCTTGAGTGACTGCACCAGGCTCGCGTTGATCACCATGTGGTCGATGGCGTGATGGCTCAGCACCACCGTCTGCCCCAGCTTGAATGTCTCGTTTCCCAGCACAAAATCGTCGGCGCAGTAGTCCGCGGTTACGCGAAAGCCGCCCATGCTGCCGGATCGTTTCGCGGCGAAAAGCCATGGTCGGCCCCAGCGTGAACTGCATGCCCTCCATCATGCGCGCGACCAGCACGCCGGCGGTCATCTCCACGCTCATGCCCACGGCCTCGAGCCGCGCCCACAGCCCGCCTTCTGCAGCCACGCCGCGATACGGGCACGTGATCGCTCCAACGCGCGCATCCGCGAACGGCAACGCCACCGAGCGCAGATAATCCGGCGTCACGCGCACGTCGCTGTCGCTGATGACCAGAATGTCGTATGCGGCCTCCGTCTCCATCAGTTCCATGGAGCGGACCTTGGCATTGATGTAAGGAGGTTCGCCGGTGAAGAAAAACTTGACCGGGATCTGCGGATAGCGCGCGGCCACGCGACGCGCGAGTCTCGAGACCGGCGTCGTCCGCCGCCCGCGCGCAGAAGAGAATTTCGTACTGGGGATAATCCTGCTCGAAAAACGTGGCGAGATGTTCCTCGAGTCCGGCTCGGCGCCGTGCAATGGTTTGAGCAGGCTCAAGCGGGGCGTGAATCCGGGGGGATGATCCAGCTTCGCAAAGGCCGCCCGCCGCTCCCGCAGATATCCCGGCACGGCCCAAAGGACCATGCCGGTGAACACGGTAGAAGTGATCAGGCCGAATACGGCCAGGGCGAGCAGAGCGTAGAGCATGCGGGCTTAAGAATACCTGCTACGGCTCCTTCCGCCCCGCACTGCGCGTCACCACCACCGGCCGCGCCACCGACGGCTTGCGCAGCGGAACAATGGCTCCGGCCGCCCCGGGCGACGCCTGCTGGAAGCGCGTCAGCATCTCCGAGCGCACATACTCGACGAAGTTCTGCATCTGCCGGTTCATCTCCTCCATGCGCTCCCGCATCTGCAGGATGATGGCGATTCCGGCAATGTTCACGCCCAGGTCGCGGGCCAGGTTCAGAATGAACTCCAGCCGCTCCAGGTCTTCGTCGGTGTACAGCCGCGTGTTGCCATCCGTGCGCGACGGCTTCAGCAGCCCCTCGCGCTCGTAGAGCCGCAGCGTCTGGGGGTGAATCTCATACATCTCCGCCACCGACGAAATCATGTACGCGCCTTTTGATTTTCTTTTCGCTGGCATGGGCTCTCGTTCTCAGTTCTCAGTTCCTGGTCCTCGTCAGTTCTTAGTCCCTAGTCCCTAGTCCCTAGTCCCTGCTCTTAAACCTTGTTGAACAACTCCACCCGCGGATCCTGGTTATTCAGCTTGGCCAGCTCGCGCATGATCTCGCGGCTGCGCTCATCCTGCAGGGTGGGTATGACGACATCCACGGTCACGATCTGGTCGCCGCGCTGCCCGGGCCGCTGCGCGTTTTCCACGCCGCGCTCGCGCAGGCGCAGCTTCTGCCCGCCCTGCGTACCCGGCGGAATCTTCAACTGCGCGCGCCCGTCGATGGTCGGCACATCCACTTTCGCGCCCAGCGATGCCTCGGCAATGGTCACCGGCACTTTGATCTGAATGTCATCGCCCACCCGCGTAAACACCGGATGCGTGCCCACGCGCACAATCAGAAACAGGTCCCCCGGCGGCCCGCCGTTCGGCCCCGCATTGCCCTTGCCCTGCAGCCGGATGCGCTGTCCGTCCCGCGTGCCCGGCTTGATGCGGAACTCCACCGTTTCGGTGTGCTCCACCACGCCCTCGCCGTGGCAGGTCGGACATTCGTTCGAGATACGGCCGGTTCCGTTGCAGCGCGGGCAGGTGATGTTGAACTTCATCCGCCCGCCCATCTGCGTCACCTGGCCCGTGCCGTTGCACTCCGGGCACTGGATTGAACCGCCCGCGCTGGCCTGGCCGTGGCAGGTAGGGCAGGTGTCCATCCGGTGTATCTGCATCCGCGCCTGGCCGCCCCGGATCGCCGTCCAGAAATCCACCGTGGCCTGGTACTCGAGATCGGTTCCCGGCTGCGGCCCGCGCGGTTTCTGCGGCTGCTGCGCTCCCGTGAAGATCCCCGAAAAAATGTCTTTGAAGCTGCCCCACGAGGACGATCCGGCCCCTGTCTGCGCTCCGCCGCCCGGGCCGTTGAACCCGGAAAAATCGAAACCGTTGAAATCGACAGGCATTCCTCCGCCGCCGCCGCTCTGCTGGCGCGCGTACGCTTCCGCCTGCGCCGGGTCGATCTGGTCGGAGTAGAAGCCCAGCTGGTCATACACCTTGCGCTTCTTCTCGTCGCTCAGAATATCGTTGGCCTCGGAGATCTCCTTGAACTTCTCCTCGGCCTTCTTGTCGTCCGGGTTCACGTCGGGGTGATACTTGCGCGCCAGCTTGCGGAAGGCCTTGCGGATCTCCTCCGGCGTGGCCGTCTTCTTCACACCCAGCGTCGCGTAATAATCCTTGTTTGTTGTTGTGGCCATTGGTTTTTTCTTATCTCTTTTCAGCTTGCTGACCGTTCTGCGCGCAATCATGCAACTGAACGACCGGTCTATCGCGGTTCGGTCAGAGCAATGCATCTCATTCGCGAAATCGGCCTACACAAGTACGGGGTGAACAACGCATGCGCCGCCCACCCCGATCGATCCAACTTTCCGCCCAAAGGCAGCCGCCTGAACGGCCAGTCCTACTTCTTGTCTTCCACGTCCACGTACTCGGCGTCGATCACGCCTTCGTCTTTCTTCTGCTCGGTGTGCGGCTGCGCGCCATCCGGACCGGGTGCGCCCGGCGCAGGCTGGGCCGCGTTGGCCTTGTACAGCGCCTCGGCGAGCTTGTGGCTGGCCTTGGTGAGCTTCTCGTGCGCCGCCCTCATCTCCGCCGACTTCGGCGTCCCCTCCAGCGTCTTCTTGGCTTCGGCGAGCGCAGCCTCCACTTCGGTCTTATCGGCAGCCTGCACCTTTTCACCGCTGTCTTTCAACATCTTTTCGATGTTGTAGACCAGCGAATCCAGGCTGTTGCGCGCCTCGATCTCCTCGCGCTTCTCCTTGTCCTCGGAGGCATGGGCTTCGGCTTCCTTGGCCATCTTCTCGACTTCGTCCTTGCTCAGCCCCGAGCTGGACGTGATCTGGATGCGCGTGTCCTTGCCCGTCGCCATGTCCTTGGCCGTCACGTTCAGAATGCCGTTGGCGTCGATGTCGAATGTGACTTCGATCTGCGGCACGCCGCGCGGCGCCGGAGGAATCCCCGCCAGCTTGAACTTGCCCAGGGTGCGGTTCTGCCCCGCCATGGGCCGCTCGCCCTGCAGCACGTGCACCTCGACCTCGGTCTGCGAATCGGCCGCCGTCGAGAACGTCTCCGTCTTCTTGGTCGGAATCGTCGTGTTGCGCGGAATCATCGGCGTCGCCACGCCGCCCAGCGTCTCGATGGCCAGCGTCAACGGCGTCACGTCGAGCAGCAGCAGGTCCTTGACCTCGCCCGCCAGCACGCCCGCCTGAACCGCCGCGCCGATCGCCACCACCTCGTCGGGGTTCACGCCGCGATGCGGTTCCTTGCCGAACAGGTTCTTCACCAGTTCCTGGATCTTGGGCATGCGCGTCTGGCCGCCCACCAGCACCACTTCGTCGATGTCGCTGGCCTTCACCTGCGCATCGGCCATGGCCTTCTTGCAGGGCTCCACCGAGCGCTCGATCAGGTCGCCCACCAGCTGCTCCAGCTTGGCCCGGGTCAGCTTGCGCACCAGGTGCTTCGGGCCGGTAGCGTCCGCGGTAACAAACGGCAGGTTGATTTCGGTCTCCACCGTGGTCGAAAGCTCGATCTTGGCCTTTTCCGCCGCGTCCTTCAGCCGCTGCAGGGCCATTTCGTTGCCCTTCGAGCCAAGATCCAGCCCTTCTTCCTGCTTGAACTCGGCAATCAGCCATTCCACGATCCGCTGGTCGAGGTTGTCGCCGCCCAGGTGCGTATCGCCGTTGGTCGACTTGACCTCGATCACGCCCTCGCCGACCTCGAGAATGGAAATATCGAACGTGCCGCCGCCGAAGTCGTACACGGCAATGGTCTCGTCCTTCTTCTTGTCCAGGCCGTACGCCAGGGCCGCCGCGGTCGGCTCGTTCACAATGCGCTTTACATCCAGGCCGGCAATCTTGCCCGCGTCCTTGGTCGCCTGGCGCTGCGCGTCATTGAAGTAGGCCGGCACCGTGATCACAGCCTCGGTAACCGTCTCGCCCAGGTAGGCTTCGGCGCTCTTCTTCAGCTTCTGCAGGATCATGGCCGAAATCTCGGGCGGGGTGTATTCCTTGCCCTGCGCCACAACCGCCACGTGGTCGCCCTGCCGGACCACCTTGTAGGGCACCATCTTCATCTCGTCATTGACTTCGTCAAAACGGCGGCCCATGAACCGCTTGATCGAAAAAATCGTGTTCTCCGGGTTGGTGATGGCCTGCCGCTTGGCAACCTGGCCCACCAGCCTCTCGCCGCTCTTCGAAAACCCGACAACTGAAGGCGTCGTGCGCGCACCTTCTTCATTTGCAATCACTTTGGGCTCCCCGCCCTCCATCACTGCCACCACCGAGTTGGTGGTACCGAGGTCGATACCAATAATCTTTGCCATGCTTTGGCTCCTGAAATCCTGAAAGGATACTAACGCTATATAAGATGCATGATTGAGTCAATTAGTGTCAACTTTTCTTGATCATCAAAGAATAAACTAAGGTGCCCTCCGCACGACTCCCCTTACCCCCCGAAACTACCATCCGTTTCCCGTCTCGATTTGATAAAAAGCCATTGCGCGTAAACCCCGACTGTTTTAGTCTTATATCCAGATGACGAATCCGTCATTTCCCAACGGAGGGCCCACGGTCTTGTCGACGCACCGCAATTTATCCGTCATCCGGCCTCGATTTTGGCACTTTGCTCTTGCTCTCTCCTCTGCTTTGCCCTACCCGGAAAGGCTCAGGACAAACCCTATTTCGTCACCTACTCCCATGATCTGGAAGAGCCGGGAGAACTCGAGCTGGAGACCAAGACAGCTCTGGGGAACCCCGACGGCGGCAATGGCTATTCGGCTACGGCGTTTGAGCTGGAGTACGGAGTTCGCGCCTGGTGGACCGCAGAGCTCTACCTCGATGGGCAAACGACAGCGAACGATTCCACCCTGTTCACCGGCTTTCGAATCGAAAACCGATTTCGCCCGTTGATGCGGGAACACTGGATCAATCCCGTCCTGTATGTGGAGTATGAAGACACCTACGGCGCCGACAAGACCATGCTTGAAGTGGTGGGACACGACGGTCAGGCAGATTTCCTCGATCCCAACAGCGTAGCCCGCCAGGAACACAAGCACGAGGGCGAATTGAAGCTGATTCTCTCCTCCAACCTGAAGAGTTGGAACATCTCTGAGAATTTCATCGCCGAAAAGAATCTCGGACATCAGCCATGGGAGTTCGGCTATGCAGCGGGATTGCCCATCCGCTGCGCAGTGCCGCGGCTGGACACGAATGCACGTTTTGCGCCGACAAGATCATGCTGGGCGCGGAAGCCTATGGCGGCCTGGGAGACACCTGGAGCCTCACCCTGCGCGATACCTCTCAATATCTGGCCCCGTTGATCGGGTGGCAACTGCCCAGGGACATGCGTCTCAGCTTCGCTCCGGGCTGGGGGCTGACCAGGGCCAGCCTCGACCACGTCTACCGCATCGGCTTTGCGGTCAGCTTCGGACAGATCGGCAACTGGTTTCATGGCCAGTCAGCCAACATGGGTGGCGTACATTGACAAGGGGTCTTATAACTGCAGCGAAATCAGGCGATCTTAGCCATCACTATTCTGGCGGCGACGTGAGTGCGCGTTCCTCGGCGGATGCCTTATCCGGTTCCCTTTGGGATCATGTCCCCCTCAGAGAGCACGTCAGGACCAATCCCATGGCCGACCGGCCCGATACGGTCTCGGCCGGCGCCATTCTCTACCGCGATCACTGCCAGTCCTGCCACAAGGCCGACGCCCAGGGAGACGGGCACAAGCGGCCGCCGCTACGCAGCGAGCATATCCGCACCGTGAGCGACGGCGATCTCGAATGGTTCCTCCGCCAGGGCGACCTTCGCCATGGCATGCCCTCCTGGTCCGGCCTCCCCGAGGCCCAGCGCTGGCAGATCGTCTCCTACCTCCGGTCCCTTCAATAATTGAATTCAGAGCGCCATGCTTCCCAGGAGGAACCTGTGTTCACCCTCGACGGCATTCGGAAATTCCATGGCTGGACCCACGCCAGCCTTTCTCTGTTGCTCGACCATCTGTCCACCCTCTCCGAGGCCGACTATACAAAAGAACTGCCCGGATTCGGCTTGCCCACGGTTCACCAGCAGGTGGTTCACCTATTCAATTGCGAAGGCTTCTGGATCCACACCCTGCAGGGTTTGCCATTTCGAGACCGCGATCCCGCCAACTGCCCTGCGGTTACTGACGCCCGGCTCCTGCAGCAGGAAGTCAGACGCCAGACGCTGGCTTACCTGTCAGGCCTGTCGGATCAACAGCTCAACGCCGATACGGATTTGCACTTCCCGGATGGAGCTGTCGCCATCCGCACTCCCGCACTGGTCCTTCATCATGTCCTCACACACGCGTTCCATCACAAAGGCCAGATCGTGGCTATGTGCCGGTTATTAGGCCATCCCGCCCCCGACACCGACTTGAACCAGTTTGTTTGAATCCATAGCTCCGCTTCCGTGATCATGGTCCCTGACCCCTGTTCCCTGTCTTCTGCGTCATCCGTCACAACCGGCGGCCGCCGGGGTGGTTTAACCTCTGAAGTTCCACCCGGCCATGACCACCGCCACCCTCGAACCCGCCCCCCCCGCCGCGGTCCGCACCTATACCGCCCCAGCCCACCAGCGCTATCCCCTCACCCAGGGGGTCAATCCCTGGCTGGTCACGGTTTCGGTCATGCTCCCCACCTTCATGGAGGTGCTCGACACCGCCATCGCCTCCGTCGCCCTGCCCTACATTGCCGGAAGCCTCTCCGCCTCCAACTCCGAAGCCACCTGGGTGCTCACCAGCTACCTGGTCGCCAACGCCGTCATCCTTCCCGCCTCCAACTGGTTCGCCCGCCGCTTCGGCCGCAAGAACTTTCTCATCATCTGCGTCGTCATCTTCACCGTCGCCTCGTTCTTCTGCGGCGCGGCGCCTTCGCTGGCCGTCATCCTGCTGGCCCGCATCCTTCAGGGAGCGGGCGGCGGTGCTCTCCAGCCGCTCTCCCAGTCCATCCTCCTCGAAAGCTTCCCGGTCCAGAAACGCTCCCAGGCCATGGCCGCCTACGGCCTCGGCATCGTCGTGGCCCCGGTGCTCGGCCCCACGCTCGGCGGATGGCTCACCGACACCTTCAGCTGGCGTTATGCCTTCTACATCAACATCCCCGTCGGCATCCTGGCCGTCTTCATGATCATGCGGTTCGTGCACGACCCGCCCTACATCAAGAACGCCAAAGTCGGCGCCTTCGACAACATCGGCTTCGGCCTGCTGATTGTCTGGACCGGCTGCCTCCAGATCGTCCTCGACAAAGGCCAGGAAGACGACTGGTTCGGGGCCATCTGGGTGCGCTGGGCGGTAGCGGCGCTGATCTTTGCCCTCATCGGCTGGATCTGGCGCTCCTGGGCCAATCCCAGGGGCCTGGTCGACCTGCACGTCCTCAAGAACCGCAATTTCCGCACCGGCTGTTTCCTGATTGCCCTGCTCGGCATGTGTATCTACATCACCATTGCCATCCTGCCGCTCTACTACCAGGAGATCCTCGGCTACACCGCCTTCACCGCCGGGCTGGTCGTCGGCCCGCGCGGCATCGGATCGTTTATCGGGTCGCCGTGATCGGGTTCCTGGGTACGCACATCGACAATCGCAAGCTGCTCTCGGCTGGATTCCTCGGCTTCGGCGTCTGCTCCCTCTACTTCGCCACCGTGAACCTCGACATCGGCCCCTACACCCTGCTCGTGCCCATCCTCATCACCGGCTTCGCGCTCAGCTTTGTGTTTGTGCCCCTGGCCAACCTCTCCACCTCGACCCTCTCCCGCGAAGAGATGGGCAACGCCACGGGCCTCTTCAACATGCTGCGCAACATCGGCGGGTCGATTGGAATAGCGATGGCCACCACTGCCCTCATCCGCCGCGCCGCCCAGCACCAGAACGACCTCGCCGGCCAGCTCTCCCCAACCAACCCCATCCTGCAGCAGAAAGCGGCGCAGATCGGCGGCTATCTCGCTCACCGCCTCGGCCCCAACGCCGCCCGCCCCGGTTCTTTCGGCCTCCTCTACGGCATGATGGAGCAGCAGGCCGCGCTCAAAGCCTACGTCGACATCTTCCGCTGGACCGCTCTTCTCGCCTTCTTCTGCGCCGCCGCCGTCTGGCTATTCAAGAAGCCCATCAAGCACACCGCTCCCCCGCCGGGCGTGCATTGACGCTGCGTAACGCCTTTGACTCCGGTTAATTTTGCTCAGTCTGACCACACTAGCCAGTGTTCACTTAAGTGCCGGAGGATGGGCCAGCTACATACCCGCAACTGCACCGTATTTTTTGTTGACGTAGGGGATGGGCAGTTCCGGTGCCAACGCCTTGGCACAAACGTGCGAGAGCGACCTGCAAAGTCTCGCATCCCTGCAGCGCGGAACCGCGCATTTCAAGCTAAACCAGCCGCGCCGAAAATAGACTCGCTAACAAACGTGAACGAACAGAGATTCCGACATGACCCGTGCTTGCCTGTGGTAGCGTTTTGGTTCTTCGTGACTCCGGACTCTAGCTTCCGCCATGGTCCCGGCGCCGCGCCTGCGCCTGTTCGCACAAGCAGTTCAGAAACGAGTTCCCGCCGCGCCAAAACGGTAAGTCGCGCCAAAGGATATACCTCGCGGATTCAGGCTGTGGTACTCCTTGCTGATGCTGCTATAGAAATTCGGGATGGCCTCGTAGGTATAATCCACGCGCGTCCACCAATGGCCCGCGAATGTGGTATTCCAGGCCGCCTCCGACAGACCACGTCCAATAGTTGGAATGACTGGCCTGCCTCCCGGGTGTCGACAGGCTGGCAAAGCCCATTTCACCTTTGTAAATAGGTTGCAGCCTGCCCCAGTAACCCATGGTGCACATTACACCGCCCTCACCGACGAAGAACTTGTAATCGGAAGCGATCGAGTTTCCTCCCACGATCATGGAGTGGCCCTCCACATTGATCCCGAGGCAGTGCCACATCGTTGCGGTAACCCAGGCGGCGGGTCCCCATCGGTTAATGCCCCCGTTTCCCCAATCGCCTGAAAAATAGTCCATTCCCCCGCCCACGCTCCAGATTGTGGGGGGAATGCCTTGCCCGTGCCCCCTGCTGGCTGTACCTGAGCAACGCACGAAATCGAGGCGAGAAGGACAGTCACTGCTACCACCAGCTTTGTAACCATATGTTTATCTCCTCATTTCGAGCCAGTCCCGACCACGACCGGCCTGAGTTGATCCTACTCGTACCGCCCGCCCCAACTATAACGAAGAGACGCCCGATCGCGGGAATTCTGAAAGGGTAATGGCCCAATGGAGTTACGGTCCAGCCGCATCGACCCGAACCATAAAAGCCGCCTGGCAAAATATCGGGATTTCAGTGCGCACATTAAGATGAGTCGCAACAATCCGTTCTGTGGCCCCCCGACCGAAGCCTGCACTTCTTGCCACATTCGCCAAGCCGTGGCGAATGACCGGCCCCAAATGTAGATTCGCGTTTATCCCGCTTTATCAGATTCCGGCTTCAAAAATTGTCTTGCTGAACCAGCATTTTTGTTTCATGAAGCCCTTTTGGCACTTTGCAACCCAATCGTCAGCGCGGGAATCTGCCACCTTCTCTTTGGTTAAGGGTTCTGCCTTTCAAACGAACTTGCGAAGGCAACCTCACCGCCCTCCCCGTCCTCATACTCTCGGGACGCCGGTCGGCCAGTTTGCCGGCCGGATGTTCAGAACGAGATCCATCGTTCCAGAGCAACTGACTATCACTCTGGGTGGTCATCAGGGCGGGCGGCGTGGGGTTTTCGCGATTTCCCTCACCTGCCGGCGGCGAAGGAGAATCGCAATGGCAGCCGCCGGACGCTCGCCCGTGTTCCTCCACCAACCTGGTCAGAGAACGAGGAAAAAAATGCCATCGAAAGACCTGAGTGAAGCGGAAGGCGCTCTGCGCACCGTAATCGAAAACCTGATCGACGGCCAACAAGGATTTCAAAAGATCGGCGAGGCGCTCGAAGACCAACTCCTCAAACGCTACTTCCTCGCCGAATCGCTCAGGCGCGCCGAATTTCGCGGCGAACTCGAAAACATCCTTCACCAGGAAGGCGTCGGCGACATCAACGAAACCGGCAGCGCCGCCGGAGCCTTTGTTCGTGCCTGGACCAGACTCAAGACCGCCTTCGGCGCCGGCGACGATGCGGTGCTCGAAACCGCGGAAGAGGCCGAAGACGCTGCAAAGCAGGCTTACGCCGATGCCCTGGACAAATTCCTCCCCGCTCCGATCCGTGAAGTCCTGATCC
The DNA here is from genome assembly GCA_963812485.1 of uncultured Acidobacteriota bacterium. Taxonomy (GTDB): domain Bacteria; phylum Acidobacteriota; class Terriglobia; order Terriglobales; family Acidobacteriaceae; genus Telmatobacter. Next base: position 30,584 of record CAWEVD010000013.1, on the reverse strand, counting down.
GCCAGGCCGGGCACATCGAGGGAGCCCACCATCACATAAAGGCCGCGCGCGAAGCGAGACGATAAAAGCACCTTTCTGGCGCCGAAGGATTCAAGCCTCCGATTGTGAACTACAGGGATGCTTTGCTATCCGACCAGCGGCAAAAAGCGCCGCATCTGCTGATCGTAGAATTCGATCCGGCCGGTAAGAATGTCGTAGTACCATCCGTGAACGCTGATTTCTCCGTGGGCCAAGGCTCGCGCCACCGCCGGCTGAGCCTTCAGGTTGAGCAGCTGCGCCACCACGTTGCCCCGGATCAGCGCGCCGAGCTCGGAGTGCTCCCCGTCGGCCGGGTTAACAGGCTGGCGGTGGCTGAAAGCCGCCTCGACATGATGCAGCCAGCGGCTGGCTTTGGGCAGGTTCCGCAGGTTCTTGCGGTCCAGCGCCGCCTTCATGGCGCCGCAATCGGAGTGCCCGCACAGGATCGCGTGCTTGACCTTCAGCACTTCTACCGCGTATTCAATCGTCGCCGTCACACCGTCCACATCGGTGCCGGTGAGGGGCACCACGTTCCCCGCGTTGCGGGTGATAAACAAATCGCCCGGCCCAGTGCCCAGAATCAGGTCGGGCACAATCCGCGAGTCGGAACAAGTGATGAAAAGCCACTCGGGCGCCTGGCTCTCCGCGAGCAGCCGGAACTGGCCGCGACGTGCAGGAAAAACTTCTTTTAGGAACCGCGTGTGCCCTTCAATCAGCCGATCCATTGCCAAAGTCTCCATGGCTCCGCCTTCCGTTCTCACTCGATCAGCACCAGCCTACCGCAACCGAACGCGGCGGGGCGGTTCGTGTCCGCCTTCCAAGCTTCGAAGTGCTGATTTCATGCGATGTCAACACAGATCGCAGCTCGGCCCGCTCCACGATACACTTGAACTGAACCTATGTTTGAGAACCTAACTGAAAAACTCCAGCGCGCCTTCAAAAACCTGCGCGGCCAAGGCACGCTAAGCGAAGAAAACATCGCCGAAGCCCTGCGCGAAATCCGCGTCGCCCTGCTCGAGGCCGATGTCAACCTCAACGTGGCCCGCGATCTCGTCGAACATATCCGCGCCAAGGCCGTCGGCACCGACGTGATGACTGCGCTCTCGCCCACCGAACAGGTCATCAAGGTGGTCCGCGACGAACTGATCGAACTGCTGGGCAAGGACACCGCCCGCTTCAAGTTTGCTTCGCAGCCCCCGACAATCATCCTCATGGCCGGCCTGCAAGGCTCCGGCAAGACCACCACCACCGGCAAGCTGGGCGCCTGGCTCAAGAAGGGGGGCCACCGGCCCATCCTCGTCTCCGTCGACGTCTACCGCCCCGCCGCGCGCGAGCAACTGAAAGTTGTGGCCAAATCCATCGACGCCAAGATCTACGAAGGCGACCTGAAGGGCGAGGCGCCGGGCTCGGCGCTGGTCGAGCGGCTGGCCTCGGAAGCCCGCCGCGAGGCGCGCAACTTCGGCTTCGACACACTGATCGTCGACACCGCCGGCCGCCTTCACATCGACGAAGAGCTGATGACCGAAATGGAGCGGCTGAAGAAGCTGCTCAACCCGCAGGAAATCCTCTTCGTTGCCGACGCCATGACCGGCCAGGACGCGGTCAACTCCGCGCAGGACTTTCACAAGCGGCTTGGCCTCACCGGCGTGGTCCTGACCAAGATGGACGGCGATGCCCGCGGCGGCGCGGCGCTCTCTATCCGCCACGTCACCGGCCAACCCATCAAGTTCATCGGCACCGGCGAAAAACCCGACGCCTTCGAACCTTTCCACCCCGACCGCATCGTCGGCCGCATCCTGGGCATGGGCGACATGATGTCGCTCATCGAGAAAGCGGAAGCCACGCTGGACCGCAAGAAGTCCGAAGACTTCGCCAAGAAGGCTCTCCTCGGCGACGGCTTCACGCTCGAAGACTTCCGCGACCAGTTGAAGCAGATCAAGAAACTCGGCTCGATGGAGTCGATTCTCAAGATGCTCCCGTCTGTCGGCCCTTTCGCCGGCATGCAGCAGGCCGCGCAGGGAGTCGATGAGAAGCAGTTCGTGCGCCTCGAGGCCATCATTAACTCCATGACGCCCAAAGAGCGCCGTAACCACGAAATCATTTCCGGCTCGAGGCGGAAGCGTATCGCCACCGGCTCCGGCACCACCGTGCAGGATGTAAATCAGCTTCTGCGCCAGTATGCGCAGATGAGCAAGATGTTCAAGCAGATGGGCAAGGGCGGCCTGGCCAAACAGATGATGCGCGGCGGCATGGGCGCGCTGGGCATGGGCGGCAGACAGAAATTCGGGCGGTAACCATGAACGCAAGGACGACGGCCCTTCAGGACCAACTCGACGAAATCACCGCCAACACGCGCCACCTGGTGCAACCGGAGCGCCTGGAAGTCGGCGAGCGCGCTGTAGCCGAACTCTTCGCTACTGGAATCGAAGACCGCATTCTGCCCGTCGGCGCGCAGGCTCCCGCATTCGCCCTGAAAGATGCGAACAACAAACTGGTTCGCAGCGAAGACCTGCTCTCGCTCGGCCCGTTGGTCATCAAGTTCTTTCGCGGGCGCTGGTGCCCGTATTGCATGACCGAGCTCGAAACATGGCGCGACCTGTACGGACGGATTCGCGAGCGAGGCGCTCTCATGGTCGCGATCGGCCCGCAGACCGAGCGCCAGAGCGACTTCATGGCCGGGCAGCACGGGCTTCCCTTCCCGGTACTCTTCGATCCGGGCAACAAGGTGGCGGAGCAGTTGGGGCTCGTCTACAACGTTCCTGACTACCACCGCACTTACTACCGCTCCATCCTGGTGAATATTCCGTTCGTCAACGGAGACGACACCTGGCGGCTTCCCTTGCCGGCGACCTATGTGATCGCCAAAAACCGGAAGGTCATATTCGCCGAGGCGCACGCCGATTTCCGGGTAAGGCCCGAGCCCGAAGAAGCGCTGCGTGCACTCAATATCCGCGGCCTCTGAGGTTGCTCCCTGTCCAACCGTTTTCGCCAGCCTGAATTTCTCACAAGCTTGGAAGGCTTGAGTCGCGGCTTGAAGCGTACAGTTTTACAGTTTCACAGGGCTACAGGGGGGAAGTTACCTATCCCGGCTCGAGTTATCCCATGTAAGCCACTGAAGACAATGTGGATATGGGCTGCCATCCCACAAATCTAAACGGTCCGGAAGGGCCCTTTTAGGGGGTCTAAACGGTTCATAACGAAACCGAATTGCTTTCGGTGGCCTGGGTTCTGCCTGAGGCTGCACTTCGATCCTCTCTTCCACCTCTATTGTGGCAAAACAGGTAGAAAGAAAATGCAAAAGCGCGGGCATTCTTTGCGCAAGGGCGAGACGAGGGCCGCGGGCTGGGAAAATGCGGACCAGGCAGTGAGGGATGAATCGAGCGGAGTTCCAAGAACCGACAAGAACCACACGCGGGGCCTAGAGGCCGATCCTTTGAAGGTTTCGCGGCACGGCTGAACAGGCTGCTGAAAAAGGCATGGTTTCGAGCGAAACTCTCCAAAAGCATACCTCAGGGGCTAAAAGCCCCGTTGATATTGCATCGCTTATACCGGGGATAAATCCCCGGCCTACCGCCCGAACGACTTTTCAGAAGCCGTGTCCTGATACAAAGCGGTTCAATCGCGATTCGTCAGACACTGCCCGGCGCACGGACCAGCGCGGTTTCGGCTTGAGCCCGTGCGACTCCACGCAGCAGGAAGATCTTGCTGCGCGACAGTCCGCCGGACACAAGCGCGACGTTGGTCCGCGACACCGCGAAAAAACCTGCGAGGAACGCGATCAGCGCTTCATTCGCGCGCCCTTCGATGGGCGGGGCCTGCACTGCAATCTTCAACTGGGCTGTAGCGCCTTCGCCATAGACGCCGATGATGGCCGTCTTTTTCGCGCCGGGCTGGGCACGCACGGCGAGCGTGACTCCGTCGACAGTTTCGCGCATCATGCCGGCTCGGCCTGGTTCAGCTGATCCGTTACCTGCTTGCTGCGGGGGCCAAACAGCGCTGTCCCGATACGGATGCGCGTTGCGCCTTCTTCGATGGCGATAGGAAAATCGCCGCTCATGCCCATCGACAGCACGTCGAGAGCCAGGCGCGGGTTCGAAGGCGCCCAGCGGTCCCGCCACTGCCGCAGACTGCGGAAGCACGCCCGCGTCGCATCTTCCGGCACGCCCCAAGGCGCAATCGTCATCAGCCCGCGCGTGTTCAGATGCGCCAGGTCGGGCAGGCGCTCGAGCAGTTGCGCCGCTTCGTCGGACTCAGGTTCCACGCCTGACTTGGTATCTTCCGGGCTGAGCTTCACTTCGATCAGCACCGGCAGGCGTTTGCCGAGCCTGCCTGCAGCTTCGTTCAGCCGCTCGGCCATCCGGACCGAATCGAGCGAATCGACGCCGTCAAACAATTCCACGGCCCGGCTTGCCTTGTTCGATTGCAGGTGACCGATGAGATGAATGCGGATCGCCGGGTCGGCAGCAGCAACGCTCCCGGCAGCGTCGAGAGCGGCCAGGTCATGAGCCTTGGCCGCAAATTCCTGCACCCGGTTTTCGCCAAACAGCCGCAGGCCAAGGGCCGCCGCACAGGCGATGGTTGCGGCGGGGTACGTCTTCGAGACCGCCATCATCTCCACGTCGCTGCGCGACCGCCCGCCGCGCCGGCAGGCCTGGGCGATCGCTGCTTCCAGCTTTTCGAGATTCTCCTTCAAGGGCGCCATCGCCTGTCCTCAGTGGCCATGCTCCTCGAGGTATTTCTCCACTTCGAGGGCTGCCATGCAGCCGGTCCCGGCGGCGGTGATCGCCTGGCGATAGCGCCTGTCCTGCACATCGCCGCAGGCGTACACGCCCGGCACAATCACTCCCTTTTGGGTAGTGAAGATATTGTTCTGGGTGCGGATGTAACCTTCGCCGTCCAAATCGATCTGGCCGGCGAACATGCGCGCGTTGGGATCATGCCCAATGCCCAAAAACAATCCGCTGACGGGCAGGACGCTCTCCACACCGGTTTTCACGTCACGCACGCGCACACCTTTGACTTCGTTGTGTTCGACCCCAAGGACCTCTTCGACCACGGTGTTGGTGCGCAGTTCGATGTTGGGATGCGCCATCGCGCGCTCAAGCATGATCTTGCTGGCGCGGAAGCTCTCCCGGCGGTGCAGGACCGTGACCTTGGTCGCGAACCGGGTAAGGAACAACGCCTCTTCCATCGCAGAGTCACCGCCGCCCACCACCGCAATCTCGAGGCCGCGAAAAAAGAACCCGTCGCAGGTAGCGCAACTCGAGACGCCATGGCCGATCAGGGCCTGTTCGCTTGCCAGTCCGAGCCAGCGCGCGCTGGCACCGGACGCGATGATGAGCGATCGCGTGTGCACTTCCCCGGCCGACGTCTTCAACCGGAACGGATGCGTGTGCAGATCCACTGAACTCAGGTGCGCCATCTGGAATTCAGCCCCAAACCGCGCCCCCTGTTTCTTCATGTTTTCGATCAGTTCCGGACCCTGTATCCCTTCAGGCCAGCCGGGAAAGTTCTCTACGAGGGTGGTGATCGAAAGCTGCCCTCCGGGCTCGTGGCCTTCCAGAACCAGCGGCTTGAGGCCGGCGCGCGCGGTGTAGATCGCGGCGGTCAAGCCGGCGCAGCCGGACCCCAGAATTACGGTATCGCGAGTGTCTGTCATTCAATGTTTCCCGTGTTGATTGTAGACGGACAGCCCCGGTGCCCCTTGAACCGGTCCATCCCTGGCTACATAGCAGATAAGATGTTTCGCATGGCGAATCTGACTCTGATCTACGGTTTGCGTCTGCTCCCCGAGGGCGAAGTGACCGAAATTCACGACGCGACCCTGAAGCTATCCAATGGTCACGAAGCTCACGTCACCATGCACGTGCTCGAGGGCTCGCGCGAGGAAATCGAGAAGCAGCTTCGGCAAAGCCTCGACGCGTTCTTCGACTTCTACCCCGAAATCTGACATCTCAAGACTGTGGCTGAGCCGAAGCAGAGAACGTGGGTGGCCCATTCCAGCGATCCGCTGCGGCAGAGTGGGGGCGATGGAGAACGCGGTATTCAAGCCTTCGGCGTCACTTGTTGACTCTCTGCCTCGGCGCTCCCGCGCTTCACACTCAGATTGTCCACCGCGTAGTCGATGAAGCGGGCCTCCAGGTGCGGAGCCTGTCCCACGAACCGGCACGTGGCCACGACCTGGTCGACGATGAACCTGGGCTGGTATGCGGCCAACTCGAGGCCTTTCTCTCTCGTGATCTTATCGACGATCGCGGCAAAGATATCGTCGGGCAGGGGAATCCCATGGCGCCGACACTCCTGCTCGAAAATGCGCCGGAAGCGCTCCAGGCTGGGCGCGCCAACTTGAATCTTGTAAGGCAGGCGCCGCAGGAACGCGGGGTCCATCAGGTCCTCCGGTTCCAGATTGGTGGAAAAGATCACCATTGCTTCGAATGGAATGCGGAAGCTTTTTCCGGTGTGCAACTTCAAATAGTCACAGCGGCCTTCAAGGGGCACCATCCATCGGTTCAGCAGGTTGGTAGGGCTCACCAGCTGGCGGCCAAAGTCATCGATCAGGAAGCAACCGCCCAGAGCCTTCATGTGCAATGGAGCCTCGTAGTAATGGCCGGTGGATTCGTAGCGAAGATCGAGCATCTCCAGGGTCAGCTCGCCGCCGGTGACGACAAACGGTCTTCGGCACGGCACCCATCGGGCATCGTACTCATCGTGGCGTACGAATGAGACACCGCCCTCATCCCCGGCAAGGGCGGGACCGACCTGTATATGAATGCTGGGGTCAAAAATCCGGATGATTTGCCCTTCGACACCCACCGCGTAGGGGATGTAGATCACGTCCTGGAAAACCGTGGCGAACCGGTGAGCGACCGTGGACTTTCCGTTGCCGGGCGGTCCGTAGAGGAGCATGGAGCGTCCGGAGTTCAACGCCGGCCCGGCTTGTTCGAGGATGCTCTCCTCCATCTGCAAATCGCCCACCGACGCGCGAATGCGGCTCATAGTAATCACTTCGCTGGTCAGCTTCTGCACATCGACCTGATCACAGAACTCCGCGATGGGAACCGGGGCAGGCCCCACGTAGCGAAGCCGCTCGAGCGCATCGATGGTCCATCGCCGCCCCTCTTCGGTGAACGCGTAACACATGTCGATCATGTGGTCGGAGTTGCGGGTTCCCAGGGCGTGCAGCAGTTGCCGGTCGACCGCCATGCGCACCAGTTCGCTCACCACGTGGTAGGGGAGCTTGATGGCATCGATGAATTGACGCACGGATTCCAGCCGGCTGGTGTAGACCAGCTTCATCAGAAGGCTGAGCAGTTCATTTTCTTCAATGCCCGTAGCTGCAATGTCAGCCGGTTCGACGGGAATGCGATGCAGATAGGTGTCCAGGGTCGCCTGGTCAATCGCGCCGGAGGCTACCAGGTTGTCACCCAGACGTCCGCCGTGCTCGTCGCGCCGCGCCAACGCCGCGGCCACATCCGCTTCCGTCACGCGCTGGGCCCGGATCAGCAGGTCACCTAACCGCATGGGTATTCCAATCAGAAATCAAAGTTGAAGATCTATCTCATATTCTAGCGGACTCCCCGCGGACTGATCATGACGGGGCGGCGGTTGTTGGAATCGGAGTCGGGCCGGCTCCTACCCAAGATGAGAGCTTTCTCATGAACGGACGCTCACGTTGGGGCGTCACGTGCGATTGACCATCCGGGGGAACCTCTTGTGGCCAGGCGCCTTTCTCTTCTCCGGAACGTTGTTCGCGTGGGTTGCATTTTGCCCTTCTTTGCTCCGGCCCTGCTGGTTGCCGGCGGACCGAAGTACGTCGCCGGGGTCAGCTTTTTTAATCCGGGAGTGGTTGGGCAGCCGGTCCACTGGCGTGGCGGGCAGGTGAACTACTACGTCGATCAGGGTCCGCTTAACTCCTCGATCGACAATCAGCAGGCTACGGCGATGGTCGATGCAGCCGCGGCTCTATGGAGCGCTGTTCCCACGGTCGGCGTGACCCTCGCTCGCATGGGTTCCTTGAACGAGGACGTGAATGGCGCCAACATCCTTTCGAGCAACCAGGCCATCGCACAGCCGTCCGATGTTGCCCCCTCCGCCACCACCTATCCCCTCGCCGTCATATACGACTCGGACGGCGCGGTGCTCGACGCGGTATTCGGCGCCTACACCAGCGATCCGTCCAACTGCGAAACCAACGGTGTCATGGCCTGGATCGACAACTTCAATCCCGACGCGACCATCGCGCACGCTGTGCTGGTGCTGAACGGACGCTGCGCCGCTACACCCGATCAAGTGACGATGATGCAGTTCCTCCTCGAGCGTGCCTGGGGACGCATCCTGGGGCTCGGCTATGCCCAGGTGAATCCCGGCGCATTCCACAACGGAGAGCCGGATGGTACGGAAGGGTGGCCGGTGATGCAGCCCATGAGCGGAACCTGCGGTCCGGCCGGCGGCACCTGCATCCCCGACCCGGCAACGTTGCGCTTCGACGACATCGCGGCCCTCAATCGCATCTACCCCATCACCGCCGCCAATGTTGCCGCCTTTCCCGGCAAAGTTCTGACCGCTGCCAATACCGTTTCGATCACCGGCACGATTGCTTTTCGCACCGGGGCGGGCATGCAGGGGGTAAACGTGGTGGCGCGCCCGCTCGACGGCAATGGCAATCAGCTCTACCAGTACACCGTCACCTTCGTGTCCGGAGCCTATTTCAACGGGAACCATGGCAACGCCATCACCGGCTGGACCGATTCCAACGGCAACCCACTCGCGCAGTGGGGATCGAACGACTCATCTCTCCAGGGCTATTTCGACCTGCGCTACATGCCGCTTCCGCCCGGTCTGGCTAACGCCCGCTATCAGGTCAGCTTTGAAGCCATCAACCCGCTCTACACCTATGCCGATGCGGTCGGGCCATACCTTGATGGGTCGCCTCAACCCTCGGGGACCCTGACGCCCCTTACGGTGCCCGATCTGGCGGCGGGAATGTCCCAGACCTTGACTGTTAACGTGGCCGACTCCGCGGCCGGTGATTATCAGGAATCCATCTCCACCGAAACGACGCCTCGCATGCTGGCGCCGAGCGGCGTCTGGTGTGGCCGGCTGGGCCAGGTCGGGCAAGCCGACTGGTTCAATTTCCCCGTCCGCGGAAAGCGCATCTTCACTATCGTCACCGAAGCCCTGGACGAAACCGGTCGGCCAAGCAATGCGAAAGCCATGCCCGTACTCGGCGTCTGGGACGCCTTCGCCGCGCCCGGAACGCCGCCCGTGGGAGCTGCTCCCGGCCTCAACGGCGACTCCACCGGGGAAACCTGGCTGCAAGTGGCATCGAATGGCGACGACGTGGTCCGGCTGGGCATTGCCGACATGCGCGGCGACGGGCGGCCCGACTACGCCTACAACGGCTGGGTACTCTACGCCGACACGGTCGAGCCACCCCGGCTTCCGGCCGCTGGCGGGCCTATCGTCATCCGCGGCATGGGCTTCCACGTCCTCGATACAGTCCTGGTGGGCGGACAACCCGCGCAGGTTACCAGCGTCTCTCCCAACGAAATCACCGCCATCGCTCCACCGGCAGCGACCGGAGTGACCGGCTCGGTGGATGTCGAAGTCGATGATTTGCCCGCTTACTACGCCATCACCATCGTCAGCGGAGGCGTGAGTTACGATTCCGGAACGGGCGACGCGCTCACCCTGATTACTGCGCCTTCCAACACTGTCCCCGTCGGCGTCCTGATTCCTTTCACCGTCACGGCTTTGGGACCGACCCTTCGGCACGCCGGAAAAGTGACCGTCAGCTACACGGTTGCGAGCGGAAATGCGGCCCTGGGCTGCGGAAAGAACTCATGTCCTGTGACGGCAACCGGAGACGGGAGCGCGACCATGACCGTTACGGCAATCGACGGAACTGCATCCGTGGTCACAGCTTCGCTGACCAACGGCTCGAGCGTGGAAGCCCATTTCAGCGGGGGCACTCCCCCTGTTCTGACTGCCCTGACACCAACGCTCTCCCTGGCTGCCGGCGCCACCATCTCCTGGACCACCCAGGCCCTGGTGCTCACTAACGGCGTTCCGGCAGCTGGGCAGTCCGTGACATGGCAGGCCGCAGGCGGAATCACTCCCGCGAACAACACAGCGATCTCCACCGGCTCAAGCGGAATCGCAACCAGGAATCTCACCGTCGGGCCGCTCAGCGAGGGACAGCAGGCTACCTCTACTGCCTGCCTCAATGGGACAAGCCAGTGCGTGACGTTCCAGGCTTTTGGCGCGCGCCCCGAGTTTGCCACCCTTCTGGCGGTGTCAGGGACGGCCCAGAGTCTGGCCGCGTCCGCGACCCCGGCCATGATTACGATGCGTGTGCTCGATATGAACGGGAATCCAATGGCCGGTGGCACGGTGACGTTCTACCAGGCGCTCTACGCGTGGGCTCCGCCATGCGGTCCCCACAGCCGCTGTGTCCAATCGCAGTTGCTGGCGACACAGGCGTCGACGGCGATTTCCGCCCTGGATGGCACGGTCAGCTTTACGCCCGCAGCACTCCCCGGAGTCGCGACCATGCTGGCCGGAGTCGTAACCACCGGCAACTCGGGCATGCTCGCCGTCAAGGTTGAGCAGCACCCGTGATCCATTCACTCTATGGTCAATAGGCTGTGATCAATCCGAAACCCTGCATCGACATCGCCTGGGCTTCAGCATCGGCCAGGTACCACGAAAGAACAAACAACACCGCGATACAGGCCCCTGCCCAGAAAAACAGGCGCACCGGCATCGTCGCTGTGAGCCGTTGAAACGCGGTGGGATTGGCCTTCGAAGGCCAGGAAAACACCATGCCGCTATAGAAGCAGATGGCAGCGGCTGCCAGAAGTTTGAAACCCGCAATCCATAGCCGCTCTTCCCATTGGGTCCCGGGCAAGAAGAACGCACTGATTCCCGCCCAATACAGCGACAGGATGCAAATCAGAAAGGAGACCGCTTTTGCGAGTTCCAGCATGAGCCGCCTTCCGGAAAAATGTTGGCAGGGCATTCCGGCATTTGCCGAGGTAATTGTAGCCCCGGTTGGGGTTCCTCGAAAGATGAATTCCGGGCTTCGTTTGTCATGCGCCACTCTGCCCCTCTGAGACCACTTCGAATCAGGCTTTGCGTTCAAACCGCCATTGATCGATGTAGACCCACGAACCATCTTCCTTGCGTTCTTCGTTGACGAACGAGAATTGGTCGGACCCGTTGAGCGTCCAGGTCATACGCCATTCGCAGTTTTCGCCAATCATGGTCATCAGCCCGGTGAACTCGATGGTCTCCCCCGTCCATCCTGCCGCCGACCGCAGGATGCCGTATGCCCCGTTCATCAGCAGATAAATCCACTGGCGGCTGAAGGGATCGAAGGTGATATGGGGTGTTTGCTCGCCTGCCGGGCTTACAATGCAAATCCATTTGCTCTGGGCGTTGAAGGCATACCGAGCCGAGCCAATGTCGCTGTACGCCGGCGAAACGGATGTTGCCGGCACGGCGTTCTCATAGGTCCATTCCCCTTCCAGCCAGCGGAACTTCTCCATTTCCGTGGCCTTCAGCCCGGGCAGTCCGGCAACGAAGCCGGGGTTGAAGACCCCCACCTGCCGCGTCGGATCCACCCGCGAAGGACCCATCTCCATGATTCCTGTGGAAAACAGCCGTTCCATTAACATGCAAATGTCTCTCTTTCCACGGTGTCCCATTTCCGAAGCTGCTGAGACCATTCTGCCTCGTAGCGCATCTCCTTGGTGTGAGAGAGCGAGGCGAAATTGACTCAACTGACTGAACCGCTGCGCCAGACGCCCAACCACCGGCCCCGCGTTGTCATCGTGGGAGGAGGCTTTGGGGGCCTCCACGCAGCCACGAGCCTGGGGCATCTCCCTGTTGATGTCACCGTGATCGACCGGCGCAATCATCACACCTTTCAGCCGCTGCTTTACCAGGTTGCGCTGGCTGTGCTGTCTCCCGCTGACATCGCCCAGCCCATCCGCAATGTTCTGCGCAAGCAGGCCAACACCGACGTTCTGATGGATGAGGTCGTCTCGATCGATGCCGCGGCCCATCAGTTGGGCCTCGCGAGCGGCACGCGCTTCCCCTATGACTACCTGGTTCTGGCGACCGGCGCCACTCATTCCTACTTCGGCCATGAAGAGTGGGCACCGTTTGCTCCCGGGCTCAAGTCGGTGGAAGACGCCACTGAAATTCGGCGCCGGGTGCTGCTTGCGTTCGAACTTGCCGAGCGCCAGATGCAGGAGCACGGCTGGCACCCTCCGCTCAACTTTGTGGTCATCGGGGGCGGGCCGACCGGGGTGGAACTGGCGGGCGCCATCAGCGATATTTCGCAGCTCTATTTGCGCCAGGACTTCCGCCACATCGACCCAACCAAAAGCCGGGTGCTTCTGCTCGATGGCGGACCGCGCGTGCTGGCGGCTTATCCGCCCGACCTGTCGGCGAAGGCGGAGAAAATTCTGGCCAAGCTGGGTGTGGAAGTCCATACCGACTGCCAGGTGACCAATGTGGGCCCCGGCTGGGTCGACACCGCGGGTCCCAAAGGCATCGGCAGAATTGACGCTTCCGTCACGCTATGGGCTGCCGGCGTGCAGGCCTCCCCGCTGGGTAAGCTGCTGGGCGCTCCGATGGATAAACGCGGCTGCGTGCTGGTCGATGGGCAGCTCAATCCGCCCGGCCTGCCGAACGTGTTCGTGCTCGGCGACCTGGCCCACTTCGAACAGGACGGACACCAGGTTCCCGGAGTGGCTCAGCCGGCTATGCAGATGGGAGACCACGTGGGACGCGTGATCAAGGCCGATCTCCACGGCAAGCCGCGGCCGCCGTTTCGCTATTTCGACAAGGGCGACATGGCAACCATCGGCCGTAATTCCGCCATTGCCAAGGTCGAATGGCCGTTCAAGGCGCACCTGAGCGGCTTTTTCGCCTGGATGACGTGGGCCGTGGTTCACATCTTCTTCCTGATCGGGTTCCGCAACCGGATCGCGGTGATGGCATCCTGGCTTTGGACTTACCTGTTCTTTTCCCGCGGCGCGCGCCTGATCACCGGCGACACGCGACTTCCGGGCTGGCAGGATCAGGTGGTTGCCGGGCCGACGGAAGGGGCGGCTACCGAGAGGGAGACAACGGCTACTCGCGCTTAGCCGACTTTCAGCTCTCAGCCCTCAGCTTCCAGTTTTGAGCTCTTGGCGGGCCGGCGCCTGCCCCGGGTGGAATTCCGGCGAGGGCGAATGGTTGGAGAACAGCCGAAAAGGCGGGATGTAACAGGATTCTGGCTTCTGCGGTTTCCCACCCTTTCGCCAGAAAAAGGCGAAAGAATGGGGCACGGAGCATTTGTTTCTCTCCAACGATAAAAAGTCGCCGCGGCGACACGTCGCGGGGGTGGAGCACCCAAGTCGAAGGCGTGGCCGGAGGCCGGTTTTTCGTCCTGTAAACTGACTAGAGCCATGCTGGATTTGCAATTTGTCCGGGGCAACCTGGAAACGGTGGAAGAAAAGCTGCGTGCGCGCGGCGCCGACCCGGCTGTGCTGCTGGGCGATTTTCGGTCCCTCGATCTGCGCCGCCGCGAGGCCATCACCCAGGCAGAGACGCTCAAGGCCCGGCGCAACGAATTGAGCCAGCAGGTGGGCGGGCTGAAAAAGGCGGGGCAGGACGCGACCGCTTTGATGGACGAAACCCGCGCACTCAAGGAGAGGCTTGACGAGTTGGATAGAGCCGCGGCAGCTCTCGACGAGGAGATGCGCCTGTCACTGTCGCGCATCCCCAACCTGACCCGCGATGAAGTTCCCGTCGGCACCTCCGAAGCGGACAATGTCACCGTCAAGACCTGGGGCGAGAAGCCCTCGTTGGATTTTGAGGCCAAGCCGCACTGGGAACTGGGAGAAGCGCTGGGTATCCTCGACCTCGAACGGGCCGCCAAGTTGAGCGGGGCGCGCTTTGCGGTCTACATGGGCGCCGGAGCGCGGCTGGAGCGGGCGCTGATCAGCTTCATGCTCGACCTGCACACCGCAGAAGCACGGCTACACCGAGGTGCTGCCGCCTTTCATGGTGAACAGCAAGAGTCTCTTCGGAACCGGGCAGTTGCCCAAGTTCGCCGAGGACCTGTTTCGCTGCTCCGATGCGGACGCGGATGCGGTGGCACGGGGCGAATTCAAGGACAACGATCACTGGCTTATCCCAACCGCCGAAGTGCCGGTGACCAACCTCTATCGCGACGAAATTCTGGACGAGACGAAGCTGCCGATCTCGCTGACCGCGTACACGCCCTGCTTTCGCGCCGAGGCCGGCGCGGCGGGCAAGGATACGCGCGGGATTATCCGTCAGCACCAGTTCCAGAAAGTGGAGCTGGTCAAATTCGTCAAACCGGAAGAGTCCGATGCCGCGCATGAGCGGCTAACGCGCGACGCGGAAGAAATTCTGGAGGCTTTGGACTTGCCGTATCGGCGGGTCCTGCTGTGCACCGGCGACACCGGGTTCTCGTCGGCCAAGACATTCGATCTCGAAGTCTGGCTGCCCGGGCAGCAGTTGTACCGGGAGATCTCTTCGTGCTCCAACTTTGAGGCTTTTCAGGCGCGGCGCGCCAACATCCGCTACAAGCCGGCGGGCCCGAAGGCGAAGAACGAATTTGTCCACACGCTCAACGGCAGCGGCCTGGCTGTCGGGCGGACGTGGCTGGCCATCCTCGAGAACTATCAGCAGGCGGACGGTTCCGTTCTCATACCGGAAGCGTTACGCTCATATATGGGCGGACTGGAAAGGATCACTCGTTGACGCCCAGTTTCCCCGAGGTCGATGCTGAGATTCGTCTCACGAGAAGACGCAAATCGCCCGCTCGAAAGATTTCAAGAAGGCTCCAGCGCGGCAAATGCGAATCTGAGGGGTTAGAAGATTTGAGAAGGACGGCCCTGTCATGAGAATTCCGGAAAACATACCCCGGGGCCTGCAGCCCCCGCTCGGGGCCCGATTGGTGCGGCAGGGGGAGATAACGGGGCTACAGCCCGGTCCCAGCGGCGTGGGGCCCGGCACTTCCACAGCGCCGGTTCTTAGCCCCGAAGCCCTGCCCGCGGCACGCCGAACCATCAAGCAGGTTTTGAAGAGCTATTTCTACTGGACCTCGCCGAGAGGCAGTTTCCAGTACGACATCATGGTCACGCTCATCCTGGCGTTCATTTTTGTCACTCCGCACCTATGGGACTACGGAGACAAGCCGACCAGCACCGACTCCAACAGTCAGCCGGTGATGGTGACAGGCGACGGGGCGAACGGGCTGATCGTCACTGTCCAGGCTTCCGATGTGAACGTTCCGGCCGCCAGCGCCGACCCCGTGATCAAAAAGGCTCTCAAGAAAGCCATGGAGCCGGTACTGGGCGATTCGATTTCCGTGGTGCGATGGAAACTGTCTCGCGATCCCAATGGCAATCCGGTCGCGTGGAAAATCTGGGCCCATCGGTAGGACCTGTACACGCGCCCTAACCTTCACGAGGTTTCCATTCCCCGCTTTCTCGCGTCCAACCCCAGGAAGGATGACAGACACCCCACGTATGCGCATGGCAAGGATTTTTCTTTTCTTATTGGCAGGCCTTCTTGTGGCGCCAGGCCGGGCAGCGTTTGCAGCCGACGATCTCCAGACTGTTCTGGCGAAGCTTGATGCGGCCGCGGAGCGGTTCAAGTCCACCACCGCCGACTTCCAGTTCGATTCGATTCAGACCGATCCCATTCCCGACAAGGACGAGCAGAAAGGGACCATCTACTTCGAGCGCACGGGCAATTCGTTCCAGATGGCTGCGCATATCAAAGAAGTCAACAGCAGGCCGGTGCCCAAGATCTACACCTATTCGAAGGGTGTGTTCAAGCTGTGCGAGGGCGGCAATCTCAACCAGGTGACTACCTTCGCCCGGGCAAGCAAGTTCGAAAGCTATCTGATGCTGGGCTTTGGCGCCAGCGGCAAGGCACTGGCGGAAAAGTGGGACATTACCTACGACGGGCCCGAAACGCTCGACGGCGTGAAGACTGACAAGCTCGAACTCGTCGCCAAGGATCCGGATGTAAAAAAGAATCTGCCCAAGGTCACGGTGTGGATGGATACGGATCGGGGAGTCAGTCTCAAGCAGGTCTTCGACGAGGGTCCCGGGCAATACCGCGTCTCGGTCTACTTCAATATCCGGGTGAACACTCCTTTGCCCGGCGACGCCTTTACCTTCAAGACTGACAGCAAAACGCAATACATCAACCGGTAATCGTACGTTTGCGAAACATCCATCCAATCGCGATTCCGCCCAGCGCGAACAGGATCGGGAAACACTCCAGCGTGTAGCGCGCCTCGGGGGCTTCGATCGTGGCCAGCAGGGCGCTCCGCAGCAGAAGATACGCCAGCATCGCTACCCACAGACGGGGGCGAAGGCAGAACCCTGCGATGCCCCATACAAGATAGAGCGCGTTCAAGGCTGCATAAAACCAGCTGAAGCGCGTTTCGACGTGGTGATGTTTGTAGACCCACCAGTCCAGGTCGATGGGAAGATTCTCTACGCGCGGCCGCAGCCACATATCGGCCACCCGGCCCAGGGGCAGGGCCACGTAGTAACGGAACGGATGGGATTCGATGCGGGCCGCGGCCAATTGCCCGAACCGTTCGTCCAGTTCTGGCGAGAGTTCCTCTCCGTTGGCTTCATAATCGGCTGCGAGCGCGGCCGTCTGGTCGCGTTGCTCCGGCGAGTCGAAAGCCCGGCCCGGCAGCGCGCGGAGATCCAGCGGACCGCCCGGAATATTCCAATAGATCTGGTAGGTGGAAACAAAATCGAGGCTCCAGGTTTTCACCCAGCGCTGGAAGCCGGGATTGGTGTCTTCGCCGGGGTCGGTGGCGTAGCGCGGCGCGAGCGGTTCGACGACGTGAAACACGTGCCAGTTGCGCCACGTCCAGGCCGCAAACGGGGCCAGGGCCAGCAGCAGGCAGACGATCGCTATGCGAAGGTTCTCGATTCCCACCCTTTCGACAGAAAAAAGTCGAAAGGATGGGGCACGGGAGGTTTGGTCAGAACGGAAGACGAGCGCGGCGACAGGAGGAACAAGAGCAACGCCCACCAGGACGCCGTCGGGGCGAAGCAACGCTGCGTAGGTAACGGCAAAGGTAAACGCCAGGGCGCTCGCCCAGCCCGGGCGATCCTGAAATCGGGCCGCAGACCAAAGTGCCAGCGCCAGGCAAAACAGGGTCAGCGATTCCGTCAGCGGCTCGGCGGCATACACGGCGGTAAACGGGCACAGGACCGCCAGCCACAGCGTGGCCTGCGCCGCACTCGCTTTCGATGCCGGCGGCGCGATGCGGTGTACAAACAGTGCCAGAAGCACGCAGCCGGCCAGTTCCAGCGCGATCTGGATGCAGGCGGCCCAGTAGTAGTTCTCCATGCCGAACAGCTGGAAGCAGGCGGCGAGGTAGAGCGGGTACCCCGGCAGTCGAATCAAGGTCGGGTGTAGCGTGCCAGCACCGTCGGTGAGGGCATAACGGCCGTGGAGAAGCAGATTCTTCGCCATGCCGCCGTACAGGCGCGAATCGCCGTTGACCTCGAAGAACTTCCAGAGCATCCAGAGTCGCAGCCCGCCGCCGGCCAGAAGGGCGAGCCCGGCGGAAATTCCCGCGCGCGTCGAGACAACGAGAGACCGGGGGGCGCGCGATTGACTCAGGCGGTCAGCTTCCATACGATTCGTACTGTACAGGGTAGTACGCCCACCCTGTTTTTTGCCTGATCCCCGGCTCCCCGCAGGAGATGTAACCAACGGGACAGCCGCAGGCTTTATCATTTAGAAACAGTCACTTGATCCTTGTACCCGAAGGACTGCACGTTTCGGGAAAAGCTCTCAACACTCGACAGGCTATGCCCGACAAGCAGATATTCTTCGATCCCCAGCGCAAACGATGGAAGCGGCTACGGCGGATTATTGACACCGTGGCGGTGCTCACAACGCTGGTCGTAGTGGGCTTCATTTTCAATACCCTGAGCGGCGAACGGCTGACCGGGATCTTTCTCCCCATCCCCAAGCACAACTACAAGCCCATCAGCGACCGCACCCCGCTGCTGCACGGGAATCGCCCCGCCCAGCCGGCTCGACGCAAGACCACGCGCCGGCCGTCGGACATTCCCCTCAACACCGGCGAAGGATTGCGCGCCGCCTATTACGTGCCCGACGATCCGACCAGCTACTCCTCGTTCAAGGAGCATGTGCACCAGATCGACATGCTCTTTCCCCAGTGGCTGCACGTGAATGCCGCCGGTGCCCTGGTGGCGATCAGCAGCAATAGCACCATTCGCGAGTACCCGATCATCGACGGCAATACCGTCCACGATCCCGACGACCTCAACAAGATCAAGAACGTCATCCAGGCCACCAAGGAAGACACGGAGATCTTTCCCCAGCTGAACAACTACAACGCCAAGACCGGGATCTGGGATGGGGGCGTGGGGACCATGCTCGCCGATGAGAAGAAGCGAGCCCATCTTCGAGACCAGCTGGCTCGTTTCTTCACCGCGTTTCCGGCCTATCGCGGCCTTTCGCTGGATTTCGAGAATCTGGACGATTCTTCCTACCCCGCCTACCTCACGTTCATCCACGAGCTCTACGGCGATCTGCGTCCGCGCAATCTGCGCCTGATCGTCAACGTGGGCGCCGGAGCCGAAGACGCCTACCTGAAGCAGATCGCGGCCAACTGCGACTGGGTGGTGCTGATGAATTACGACCAGCACGAGGTGGAGAGCGAGCCGGGTCCCGTCGCCGCGCAGGACTGGTTCATCGCCAACCTGACCCGGGTCTTGAAATCGGTGCCCAAGGAAAAGCTGATCTGCGCCATCGGCAATTTTGGCTACGACTGGACGATGTCGATTCCCGATCCCAAGGATCGCCGTCATCCCAAACCGCGCGTGATCGACACCGAGGAGTTGGATCACGTGTCCGAGGTCTGGGAGCGCGCCGCCGATGCCGATGCCGATCTCGATCTCGACTACAACACCCTCAACCCCCACTTCGAGTACATCGACGAAGACAAGAACCAGCGCCACGTGGTGTGGTTCCTCGACGCCGTGACTGCCCTGAATCAATTGCGCGCGGCCCGCTCCCTCGGCCTCCAGACCTTCGCCCTGTGGAGACTAGGCGAGGAGGACAGCTCGCTCTGGAATATCTGGGACAAGCCCAGCAGTCCCGATTCGCTGAACGCGTTGGGAACCGTGCAGCCCGGCCACGACATCGATACCGAAGGCGATGGCGAGATCATCCGCGTTACGGGCCTGCCCAAGCCCGGCAAGCGCACCGTCGAAGTCGATACCGACGAAACCGACCCGCGCAAAAAGCTCATCATCGACGAGCACATGGACGTGTATCCGACGACCTACACCGTCCAGCAATATGGCTACCAGCCCAACCAGGTAGCGATCTCCTTCGACGACGGACCCGACCCCAAGTGGACGCCGCGGATTCTCGACATCCTCAAGCAGAAGGGCGTGCATGCCACTTTCATGCTGATCGGCGAGGAGGCCCAGCAGAACATCGGGCTCATGCAGCGCATCGTGCGCGAGGGCCACGAGATCGGCAATCACACCTACACCCATCCCGACATCAGCGAAATCTCGCCACGACAGCTTGATCTCGAAGTCGATCTTACCGAGCGTCTCTTCGAAAGCAAGCTGGGCGTCCAGCCGCTTTATTTCCGGCCTCCTTACGACATCGACGAGGAGCCGGACACCGACGACCAGGCCGCGCCGGTGTATCGCATCCAACAGGATGGGCTGACCATTGTCGGCAACAAGCTGGATACGGACGACTGGGACGAGCGTATCCGCAAAAGCCCGGCCGAAATTGCGCAATCCATCCTCGACCAGTTGAACCGGATGAAGACGCGGCCGCAGTTCCGCGGCTCGATCATCCTGATGCATGATGGCGGGGGCGATCGCTCCGTAACCATCGCGGCGCTGCCGGTCCTGATCGACACGCTGCGGGAGCACGGCTACTCCATCGTGCAGGTTTCGGCGCTGATGGGGAAGACGACCGCCGAGGTGATGCCGCGGCTGACGTTCTGGCAGAGGATGCGCGCGCTGCCGGATTCGCTGGCGTTTTCGGCCCTGTCGATGATCTTCAACTTCATCGTGATCGTGTTCTTCGTGGGCGATATCCTGATGAGCGCACGGCTCATCCTGGTGGGTATTCTGGCGATCATCGACCGCTTGCGCCGGCCACACCGCGAGGCTTCACCGGGATTCAATCCCCGCGTGGCGGTGCTGATTCCGTCCTACAACGAAGAGAAGGTGATTGTCCGCACCATTCGCTCGGTATTGAACTCCGACTATGCCAACCTGCATGTGATCGTGATCGACGATGGCTCCTCGGATCGCACCGCCGAAGTGGCGCGCGAGGCTTACTCCGCCGAAATCCGGGCTGGGCGCGTCCAGGTGTTTGTCAAGCCCAATGGCGGCAAGGCGGCAGCCCTTAACTATGCCCTCGATCGCATCGAGGAAGACATATACGTGGGCATCGACGCCGATACGGTCATCGCCACCGATGCCATTTCGAAGCTCATTCCGCATTTCGAGGATCCGGAAGTAGGCGCGGTGGCGGGCAATGCCAAGGTGGGCAACCGCGTGAATCTGTGGACGCGCTGGCAGGCCCTTGAATACATCACCAGCCAGAACTTCGAGCGACGTGCCCTCAACCTGTTCAACGTGGTCACTGTCGTTCCGGGCGCCATCGGCGCGTGGCGCACCCTGCCCGTGAAGAACGCCGGCGGATATCCGATCAACACCGTGGCGGAAGATGCCGACCTCACGATGAGCCTGCTCGAGCAGCGGTTGAAAGTTGTGTATGAGGACCGCTCCCTGGCGTTTACCGAGGCGCCCATCGATGCCAAGGGCCTGATGCGCCAGCGATTCCGCTGGTCGTTTGGCACCTTGCAGGCGGTGTGGAAGCATCGGGCCGCTTTTGTTCGCAACAAGGCCATGGGGCTGTTCGCGCTGCCCAATATTCTGATCTTCCAGATGCTGCTCCCCCTGGTTTCTCCATTCATCGATCTCATGTTCGTGTACGGGATCATTCACTACTTCATCGACCTGCACTATCACCCGGAAGCTGCCTCGGCGGCCGACTTCCAGAAACTGCTGACGTACTTCCTCGCCTTTCTGCTGATCGATTTCATAACCTCGGCGGTGGCCTTCAGCCTGGAACGAAGCCATCCCGCCAACAAGGGCGACCGCTGGCTCCTGTTCCACATCTGGCTGCAACGCTTCTCCTACCGCCAGCTGTTCTCGGTGGTGCTGTTCAAGACCCTGAAGCGGGCCATCGATGGCAAGCCCTTCAACTGGGACAAACTGGAACGAACCGCCAAGATGAGCAAGCATACCGAGGCGCTGACGGAGATGCGGTAGGGCGTCGGATCGACGCTTGCATTATGGTAACTCGTGCGTTACCATAATTCTTGCCAGAAGTTCGCGAATATCTCGATAGCCACGGTCGCAGCCGCTACGCAGATTGGCTGACTACTCTCGACGCTCCAACCAGAGCTCGCATCATCGTCGCTGTTCTTCGCATGGAGCGGGGAAATTTTTCGGCGGCAAAACCGGTTGGATCCGGAGTGTCTGAATTGCGGCTGGATTTTGGGCCTGGATACCGGGTCTACTTCGGTCGGGATGGCGAGCAGTTGGTCATTCTCCTTGCAGGCGGATCGAAGAAGCGACAGCAGGGGGATATCGAGTTAGCGCACTCACTTTGGGCCGAATACAAACGACGAAAGCGAGAAGAATAAATGCCACTGACGCGAAGCTTTCGGAGCACCATCCGCGAACAACTTGCAGACCGGGACTTTCGTCGCGAATTTCTACGCGAGGCTGTAGCCAATATGATCTCCGGCGATCTGGAAACGGCCAAGTCTGTCCTCCGCGAGTATGTCAACGGCACGATAGGCTTTATCGAACTTGGCAAGGCCCTCTCCAAGTCGCCCAAGAGCCTCATGCGCATGCTCAGCCCCGCGGGGAATCCACAGGCGCGCAATCTGTTTGAAATGGTCGCCCACCTGCAAAAGATCGACGGCACGGTGCTGGAAGTTCGCGCCAGCAGCGAAGCTGCAGCGTGATTGAATGGCTGACCCGCGCGTTATTTGTTGGCCGGGCTACGCTTGACGTGGTCTACTCGCTCGACCAATTCCCTGCTGAGGACACCAAGGTCTTTGCCCGCGACTTGCGTGTTGCTCCGGGTGGACCGGCTGTGAACGCGGCCATCACCCATGCCCTGCTGGGCGGCAACGCCGCGCTGATGACGGCTGTCGGCGGGGGACCATGGGCAGCACTGGTTCGAACGGAGCTCGAACGGCTCGGGATCAATCTGATCGATCTGGCGGCAGGCACCGGCTACGAAACACTCCTGACGACGGTGCTTCTCGATGCAACTGATGCCACCCGCACCATCGTCAATCCGCCTCGATCCACAGTTGAATTGAATCGGTGCCCGGCGTGGGAGCGGGCCTGGGGGGAGATTCCGCAGGTAGCACTCACGGACGGTTTCCATCTCAACGAAACCATAGCGGTACTCGCTTCCTGCCGCGAAGCCGGAACAATGCTGGTTCTGGATGGAGGAAGCTGGAAGCCCGGAACCTAAGAGATTGCGCCGCTGCTCACCGCCGCCATCTGCAGCGAGCGATTTTTGGTTCCAGGCCGGCCATCCGATGCGGACTCGACCATCGCCTGGTTCGAAGAACAGGGCGTGCCGCACGTCGCCGTCACCCGCGGTGCCAAGCCAATTCTGGGATGGGATCGCGGACGCCGATTTGAGATTGAGATAGCCCGAATCGACGCTGTGGACACGCTGGGGGCGGGCGACGTGTTGCATGGCGCTTTCTGCTTCCACTTTGCCCGCGCACATGAATTTGAACCAGCGCTTCGCCTGGCCGCCGATTTGGCCACGCGTTCATGCCAGGGGCTCGGAATTCGGGCGTGGATCTGAGTCAGGATTCGGGCGCTTAGCGCTGGCGAACTTAAAGTTGGCTAGCGATGGTGACTGTGGCCGCCACTGCTGGAATGGCCTCCGCTGGAGTGACCGCCGCCCCCGAAGCTATGCCCGCCCCCGCCGAAACTGTGGCCACCGCCACCGAAGCTATGGCTACTGCCGGCAAAACTGCGGCTGCTGCTGCCGCCAAAGCTCGGCGAGGAATTGTGCCCTCCGCCGAAACTTTGGAGTCCGCCCGAGTGGCCGGGCTGTCCATATGACCCCGCGAAGGCATTGGCTGGAGGCCGGCTGACTCCGTGGCCGAAATTCGGCGTGGGCGCCCGGTAAGTCTGCGCGGGAGCCGAGTATCCCGGGCTGCGTCCGCCGCCGTAATTTTCCATGGGTCGGGCGTAAGGGCTCGAGCCATACCCCGGCCGCTGACCGTAAGTCGAGAATGGCTGCGGGCGGGCCCCGTAGGACTGAAATCCACTTCCGTAGCTTTGCGCTCGGTTCCCAAGAGTCTGAGGAGCGCCCTGGTAAGGCTGGGGGCGGCCGATTGCCGTGGGCATGCGATTGGACGCATATTGCTGCGGCATGGCCGGGTGGGTCTGGCTTCCGTAGCCCGGATACCCCCGGCTGGATCCGCCCAGTTCGCGGCCCTGGTACGTTTGCCGGTTGTATCCGCCCTGATAGCGGTTTTCATATCCCTGGGCGGGGCGGGCCGCCGGAAATCTGCCTTCCCCGCGGTTGAAGCCCTGCTCGTTGCGGTAAAAGTTCCCCCCGCCCCGGCCATAACGGTCGCCGTAGCGGGCATACTCGCCGCCACGGTAGGCGCGCGGGCCGCCGTGGGCAAATCCCCAATCCGCCACGGTCCTGCTGTGCGAGTACCAGGGACCGTGGTTGAAGAGAATCGCGTTGCCGAACCAATCGAGTCCCCAGCTGAGCAAACCGAACGGGGTATGAAAGAAAGCGCCGACTGCGAAGCTCAATCCGTATTGAACCGCAGTCCCTACGACCGCTCCGATGCCATAAAGCGGGGTGTAACCGGGGTAGGCCGCAACCGGCTGTCCGTAAACGACCCACGGATTGTAGGTGGGCACATACACCATCTGGGGATTCGCCGGCGCCAGCGCGATGTACCCCTGATTGTCCGTGACCTGCTCCTGGGGTGTGGTTTGGAGATTGCCGGCGGACTGGGCCCTCTGGCGCATGACCTGGACGACCTGCAGCAGGTCCTGGGGCTGGTTGTAATAGGCATTGCCCAGAGCCGTCGCCCATTGGAGGTTCTGGGTCAACATGTCGAGGACCTGCGGATAGGCCGTCAGCGCCTTCACGCTTGGATCCCAGCTGGTCTGGGCGCTGGCTGCGGCGGCAATCTGCTCGGGCGGCACATTCCCCATGCTACGCAGCCACTGATCGGCGGTTGAAATCTGGGCGGGGTAGGTGGACGCAGCCAGAATCTGGGCCAGAAGCGCATCGGGATAGAGGGCGATGGGCGCTACGAGCTGCTCCAACTGTTCTGCATTCAGGCCCTGCATCTGGCTGGATTGGGCCTGCTGGCCATATTGGGGCTGCTGGCCGTATTGGGGCTGCTGGCCATATTGGGGCTGCTGATCGTATCCCTGCTGGGGTTCGATTGGGGATATCCCTGTTGCGGATTGTCATTGCCCTGCTGAGGGGAATCCTGGGACAGGCCATATTGGGGTGTTGCTGGGATCCGGGCTGCGTATCGTCGTACGTTTCGTCCTGGGGCCATTGCTGGGGCTGCTGGGCGCGAAGGGCGGCAACCGGCAAGATGAGGAGAACCAAGGCAACGGTGAATCTGGAGAGAACCAAGGCAAATCGGGATCCGGCATCGATGGTTTGCGCTCTTGCTTCGTCCCGCGGATGCTGCAGATCGAAGTCAGCGAAACGACCACTGACAGGGGAACCGACGACGATCCGATCCCGGCGACTCGGGGAACCATTATTTCTCACAGTCCGGCTCATCGGGCTTAGTGCCTTGACCAGGAGTCCGAATCCGCCACAACACGAATTGAAATCGGGGGTCTTCCGCAACCCCGCTTGCTCCACCGGATTCGGGTCTGTCGGGTGCGAAACGTATGCGGGTTCGCAGACCCGAGACCGGTTGCATAATCTCAACCCTTGCTGAGGGGATTAGTTTCGGCGGCACCTCGCAAGTTTTTGAACATCTGCCGGACCGCGCAGTGCTGTTTTGGACGGGAAATGCGGAAAAGCAGTTGACGCCTGCCTGCGATTTTTTTGGCACTCGACTACAATCGTGGGGTTATGGCTACCGTGACTCTCCCCACTTCGATTCAGCCCCGCACCCCGCAGGGCAGCTTCAGGAACGAACCCTTTATCGACTTCAAACACCCGGACCAGGCGCGCGCCATGCGAGCCGCCCTGGAGCAGGTGGCCGGCCAACTGGGCCGCGAATATGAGCTGGTCATTGGCGGCGAACGGTTCAAGACCGACGGCAAGATCCGGTCGCTCAACCCGGCCCGACCGGCACAAGTGGTCGGGATTCACCAGAAAGCCGGCGCAGAACACGCCGAACAAGCCATGCGTGCCGCGCTACTTGCCTTTGAAACCTGGAGCCGCGTTTCCGTCGACCAGCGGGTTTCCCTGCTGCTGGGCGCAGCCGAAATCATCCGGCAGCGGAAGTTCGAGTTTTGCGCCTGGCTGACCTACGAGGTGGGCAAGAACTGGGCCGAGGCCGATGCCGATGTGGGCGAAACGATCGACTTCCTCGAGTTCTACTCACGGGAGGCGCTGCGGCTGGCAAGTGCAACGACACCAATACAATACCCCGGCGAACGCAATGAACTACTTTATATTCCGCTGGGAGTGGGCGCGGTGATCCCGCCGTGGAACTTTCCTTTCGCCATCATGGCGGGAATGACGGCCGCTTCAATCGTGACCGGGAATACCGTTATCCTCAAGCCCTCCAGTGACTCGCCGACGATTGCTGCGAAGTTTGTTGAGGTTCTGGAAGAGGCCGGAATGCCGGGAGGCGTGGTCAACTTCTGCCCTGGTTCCGGCGCGACATTCGGCAATGCGATCGTGGAACATCCCAAGACGCGCTTCATTGCTTTTACAGGGTCCAAGGCGGTCGGCCTGGATATCCATGAGCGGGCCGCCAAAACCCAGCCCGGACAGATCTGGATCAAACGCACCATCCTCGAGATGGGCGGCAAGGACTCCATCCTGGTGTGTGCGGATGCGGACGTCGATGCGGCCGTGGATGGAGTGGTCGCAGCGGCTTTCGGATTCAGCGGTCAGAAGTGCTCGGCCTGCTCCCGGGCGATCATCGAAGCGCCCATCTACGACATCTTCGTCGAGCGGGTGCGGGAGCGGGTAGCCGAGCTAACGGTCGGCGATCCGACGGAGAATCGCTCCATGGGCCCGGTCATCAACCAGTCGGCGCTCGAATCCATGCTCAACTTCATCGAGACCGGCAAGCAGGAAGGGCGGCTGGTGGCCGGCGGCAATGCGGTGACCACGCCGGCGGGCGGCTTCTTCCTGGAGCCGACGGTGATCGCGGATGTGGCCCCCGATGCCGTGATTGCACAGGAGGAGATTTTCGGGCCGGTGCTGGCGTTGATCAGGGTGGAGAGCTTCGAGGAGGGATTGAGGGTTGCCAACAACACCGAATACGGGCTGACCGGAGCGCTCTATACCGCGGACCGCAACCGGCTGAACCTGGCGCGCGGCGAGTTCCATGTCGGGAACCTCTACCTTAACCGCAAATGCACGGGGGCCATGGTCGGCGCGCATCCGTTCGGCGGTTTCAATATGAGCGGAACGGACTCCAAGGCGGGCGGGCCGGATTATCTGTATCTGTTCACGCAGGCCAAGAGCGTGGCGGAAAAACTGGGTTCGAATCCGGCGCCCACGGGGATTTAGCCTCGAATTCTGAGCACGACAGTTTTTGCGCCGACGAATCCTCCGCCATCCAAGGCAGCGGAGGAATTTGCATGCCCAAGATCGTTCGCTTTCACCAGCTTGGCGGCCCGGAGAACCTGAAACTCGAAGAAATGCCGTCACAACAGCCCGGCAAGGGCGAGGTACGCCTGCGGGTGCAGGCGGTGGGACTGAACCGGGCCGAGTCGATGTTCTATCACGGCCAATATGTGGAGCAGCCGCAGTTCCCTTCCCGGCTTGGCTATGAAGCCGCGGGCGTGGTGGAGGCGGTGGGAGAAGGCGTCGATCAGGGCTGGATCGGCCAGACGGTTGCGACCATACCCGGCTTCTCGATGACCCGGTATGGCACGCTGGGCGAGGAAGCCGTTATTCCCGCCACCGCTCTGGGCAAATACCCGCCCAACCTGACGCCGGTGCAGGCGTCAGCGATCTGGATGCAGTATCTGACGGCCTATGGTGCCCTGATTGACGTCGGGGACGTGAAGGCGGGCGATTTCGTCTCCATTCCGGCCGCGTCGTCGAGCGTCGGTTTGGCTGCCATTCAGATTGTGCGGGATGCGGGAGCGACGGCGATTGCGGTGACTCGCACGCGCGCCAAGCGGGAGGAATTGTTCGCTCTGGGAGCCCACCACGTGATCGTGAGCGAGGAAGAAGACTATGTAGCGCGCGATCAAGGAAATCACGGGCGGGAAAGGAGTGCGCCTGACGTTCGATCCGGTAGCGGGGCCGGGAGTTGAAACCCTTGCCAAGGCGGCAGCGCGGGGGGGAATCATATTCGAATATGGGCTGCTTGTCCGGGGAGCCTACGCCCTTTCCGCTCGTCGAGGCGTTGGCGAACGCCTTTAGTATTCGCGGCTATATGCTGATGGAGATCACGCTGGATCCGGACAAACTGAAGACGGCAACCAAGTACGTCTACGACCGGCTGGCCGATGGGCGATTTGTCCCGAAGGTCGCCAAGACATTTCCGCTGGCAGATGTGTGGAGGCGTATCGCTATCCTTGAATCGAACCAGCAGATTGGCAAGGTTGTGATCACGGTGCCGTAGTCTCCGCACCGGCTCTGCCCGACCCTCACGTAGATGAAACGCGATTCTGACTTCTGCGGTTTCCCACCCTTTCGCCAGAAAAAAGGCGAAAGGATGGGGCACGGAGCGTTTGTCTTGGCCTAAGCGGTCTGAGCCACCACGGCGGGCGGGGCGGAGGCCTGCTGCTCTTCGGCCTCCAGCCGGCTGCCCATTTCAGCAGCGGCCTGGGCCAGGACTCGATGGTGGATTGTAAACAAAGCCAGTTCGAGCCGATCGCTGACGCCGGTCTTGTCGTAGATGGAGCGGAGATAATTCTTGATCACCTGCTCGGTGGTTTTCAGGCGCAAGGCGATCTCGCGGTTCTTGCAGCCCTGGACAATCAGAGCGACGATGCGCATCTCCTTGGGAGTAAGCCGGTCGCGCACGCGCGTTCCACCATATCTTCTTCGGGGGCTTCGGCGATGGCCAGCTGCGGAGGAACCCAGGTATCGCCCGCCGCAACCCGCCGGGCGCACTCCACCAGGGCTGTTCCGGTCACGTTGCGAAACACGACGCCGCGAAATCCCTGGTGCAGATAGGCGCTCGCGCTCTCACTGTTTTCCGCGATCACGATGGCGCGGCTGCCCGCGGTCTCAAGCATGATGCGGAGGCGGCCCATATCGGGACGCAAGGACGCGGCAAAGATGACGATTGCGCCCGGAAAGGTGTTAATGGCGTGCAGCATCCGATCGAGATCGGCGCACTGCGCGATGATGCGAAAATCTTCGTCCATCGCCAGCACCTTGGCGGTGCCGGCTCGGAAAATAGCCTGTGAATCGGCCAAAATTATCTTATTCATTTCGTGCGCCTCACTTGCCGACATTTGCACGCAGTCACGGAGGGGCCGATCCAGCCGTCCATGGTCACTTTCGTCCAAATTTCGCTGCTAGTCTTCAGGCCACTCTTTCCGCCCTTTCGGGGCTTTATCGGCAGAAGTGGGGAAAACCCTGCACGTGTCCGTAATTGCAACAATGAAAATAGGATGACATTCCTCCAGTAACGATTTACCCAAACC
The DNA here is from genome assembly GCA_963812485.1 of uncultured Acidobacteriota bacterium. Taxonomy (GTDB): domain Bacteria; phylum Acidobacteriota; class Terriglobia; order Terriglobales; family Acidobacteriaceae; genus Telmatobacter. The sequence continues at coordinate 1,596 of CAWEVD010000013.1, read as the reverse complement.
TCCGTAACTTCGGGGAATGTTCTTATCAATGAGATTACCGCTTCTTGGCGTTTGAGTGAAATGAAAAGCTGCATCAAAAGCAACCTTTTCTCTGCAACTAATGAGGGATAAAGCCCCGGAATCCAACTGGAACCGGCTTTCCATCATCCCAAATCACGCCGTTGGGCTCGGAGGACACCTCAACTCGGGCGCGCGGAGGCCCTAGACTGGAGAACATGGCGAGGCCGATCTTACTGGCGGTAGATGATGACGTAAATGTGCTGGAGGCAGTGGTCCAGGACCTGCGGAGACAGTATGGAGCCGAATACAGAGTGATGCGCGCGGCGAGCGGCCAGGCTGCCCTGGATACCCTGGCGCAGGTGAAGGCGCGCGAGGAGCCCGTGGCCCTGCTGCTCAGCGATCAAAGGATGCCGGGGATGCCCGGGGTGGAATTCCTGGAGCGCTCGAGGGACCTGTATCCCGAGGCCCGGCGCGTCCTTCTGACTGCCTACGCCGATACGGAGGCAGCGATTCAGGCCATCAACACGGCGCGCATTCACTACTACCTGAACAAGCCGTGGGATCCGCCCGAGGAAAAGCTGTACCCGGTACTGAACGATCTGCTCGACGACTGGAAGGCGGGATACCGGCCGGCGTTTGAGGGCCTTCGAGTGATCGGGCATCGCTGGTCTCCGCGAGACCACACGGTGCGCAGTTTCTGTCCTCCAACCATATTCCCTACCGCTGGTTCGATGTCACCAGTGACGATGCCTTGAAGCTGCTGGAGGAGCGAAAGCTGGGGACGGACAAACTGCCGGTGGTCCTGTTTTGGGACGGCAGTTCTCTGGTTGACCCGGAGGCCGAGAGTCTGGCCGCCAAGGTGGGATTAAGCATCCAGGCGACCCAGGAGTTTTATGACCTGATCGTCGTGGGAGCGGGGCCCGCGGGGCTGGCAGCGGCCGTGTATGGCGCCAGCGAGGGCTTGCGAACGCTGGTCGTAGAACCGGAGGCGCCGGGCGGGCAAGCGGGCACCACGTCAAAAATTGAGAATTATCTGGGCTTTCCCGCCGGCATCACCGGGGCCGATATGGGGCGGCGCGCCCACATTCAGGCAACCCGCTTCGGGGCGGAGTTCCTCACGCAGCGAGCCACGGGCCTGCGCGTAAACGGGCCATACCGGTTCATCCAACTGGGAGACGGACGCGAGGTTTCAAGTCATGTGATTCGCTTGCACCCGGGGTGCAATATCGCAAACTGGACATTCCGGGCGGGGATCGGCTGACGGGGCGGGGCATCGACTATGGCGCGGCGCTTGTGGAGGCGGCTTCCTGCAGGGATGAGGCCGGTATTCGTGGTGGGGGCGCCAACTCCGCCGGCCAGGCCGCCCTGCATTTTTCAAAGTATGCTCGCAGCGTGGTGATGCTGGTTCGGGGCACGACTCTGGCGGCCACCATGTCGAAATACTTAATCGATGAGATCGGTCGCACATCCAATATTGAGGTGAGGCCTGGTTGTCAAGTGCTTGAAGCGTTCGGTGAAGACCACCTGGAGCGCTTGCGACTGTGCAGCCGCAGAGGGCGAGGCGGAAGTGTCGGCCTCGTCCTTGTTTGTGTTCAT
>CAWEVD010000012.1:0-65108 GCA_963812485.1 uncultured Acidobacteriota bacterium | reverse complement strand
CAGTTAAGCCCCCGCGACGCCAGGCCCAGCCCGGAGTGAGCAGGCCCGACTTGGGCCGCAGTGGTCTGTGGCTGGCTCATGGTCGACCTCGCGATGTCGTCAGCGTAAGCTGTGCGCCAATCGCGAAGGGGGTTATCATCGGGACGATACATGCCGACCCGTAACTCCGGCCTTTGCTGGCGGACAAACCCCCAGTTGAGCAGCGTTACAGGACCCACCCCCGAGATGCTACGGCTGATAAGTCCTTCTGAAGTACTGACAGTACTCACTTGACGAGGCGGGGACAGCTTCCTACCCTTGAGAAACGAAACAACTATGACGCTCGTGGAGGTCAGCATTGCGAACTCCTAGTGATGCGACCGAAAGGCTGGTCACACGATCGGAGATCGCCCGTCTCGCCGGGGTGCAGCGACCCACTGTTACCACTTGGGCCAAGCGGCATCGTGACTTTCCCAAGCCGGTCAGCTCGGGTGAAGAGGATTACTTCTCACTGGCGGCTGTCGCCTCGTGGCTGGACGCACGTCCGGTTCCGATCGCAGGGCTGATTGCTGGCGAAGAACCAGGGGTGACCTACGGGCAGCGCATCCGCCGCAACTGGCCCATCGGCGGCGAGCATGCTCGGGCCACCCTCCTGGAAGCGCAAAGACATGACGTCACGCGGACCGTGGAACAGTTGCTCGGATCGCATGCCGAGGCCGTGCGTAAGGGCGGAGGTTCCCCAGCGGACTACTTGATGCTCCTGATCTGTCTCATTTTCGTGCGCAACTGCGCGAAGGCCGAGTGGTGGACTGTACGTGAGATGGCTCGCTATTCGGAAGAAATCGACCCAGGCGGGCTGATGCGGCTAATAGGGGACGCCACCGACCGGACACTACGAGCGCACGGCATTTTGCCCGGCGTCCACCCCTTGCTGGAGCGCCTGAAGCCTCATTCTGGCGCCGATCTAGCTGCGGTAATTCTGGTGTGCGATGAACTCGGCCCTGAAGCCATCGATCCGCTGCTGATGAGATTCAGCGCAGAAGCACAGCTAGTAGATGCGAGCTACTTCACTCCTCCACATGTCGCGCGCCTGATGGCATCCATCGCGGTCAGCCCTCGCACCAGTTCCGGCTGGTCCGTGTATGACCCTTACATCCGCGGCGGCGAGCTCGGTACCGCACTGCGCGATCTCATCGGAGCATCCACTCTTACGATGCGGGGCGAGAGCCCAGACCCGGACGCCCTGAGAATCGCGGGCATGAACCTAGCCCTTCATGGCATCCCCGCCCAGTTCGGAAACGGCTACGCCGGAACCTCTGCAGGCCCAGATACCCGCAACGGCAGCGGCTTCGATGTTGTCATCACCAACCCGCCGTTCAACAGCACCATCATGCCCGGAGGCGACGCGGACCAGCGGTGGATCTTCGGTTCGCCCCCGCCACGCAAGGCCAACTACGCCTGGCTGCAGATCGTTATCTCCTCACTTGCAACGAATGGCACGGCATGCGTGCTCATGCCACTGCAGTCGACTGTCACGTCCGACGAGCGGGAACACCTGATCCGGAGTCAGATGGTAGAGCGAGGGACTGTAACTGCGATCATCTCGCTTCCGCCAAGGCTGTTCTCTACGGCGAATGTCGCGGCCACCCTGTGGGTTCTCCGCACCCCAACTGACAATCCCGGGAATGTCCTGTTCGTTGACGCCAGGCGGATGAGCCTGCCGGGTGCAGGCGACGCAATCCGGCAGGCTTGCGACCAGCAGGAAGCACCAGCTACGGGCGTGGTAGAAGAGCTGAACGGCGGCGGCCTCGCGGCATGGGCAAGTATCGCGACTATCCGCCAGCAAAAGTATTCGCTAAATCCGGCAGACTACATAAGCACGGCGGTCGCTCTTGTCCCAGGAAGCACAGCGGAGGCAGCCAGGCAGCTACGCGACCTCGAGGGCCTGAGTGCGAGAATAGCCAAACTGGAAGCTCGCGTCGGCAAACTGCAACTCCTTCAGCGCTCGTATGACGGTGATCTTCCCCACGGATGGCAACGGCTCCCGCTGAAAGATGTGTGCGACATCCAGGCGGGTCCCGCGTACTCGCGACTCCGGTCCGGCAACACAACTGAGAACGTGTCGGTCCCGGTAATCGCGTCCCGGCATCTTCAAGAAGGGCGTGTCGTCCCCGCCGATGCCAAATACGTCGCAGAGGGTCTGGCGCAGCGACTTAACAAGTTCCGGCTCGCGGTGAATGACATCCTCTGCGTTCGCTCAGGAACACCAATCCCGCCTGCTATCGTCGAAGCGGGACAGGAGGGCTGGCTCTTCGACACCAATCTCCTGCGGTTGCGCGTCAACCCGGATGCTGCCGATCCGCGGTACCTGCTCGGCTTCCTCTCCTTGCCCGCCGTCCTTGACTGGATTCGCGACCGATCCACAGGCAGCGCGATAGCCTTCATCACCGTCGGAAGCCTTGAGCAGCTTGAAGTCCCACTCCCCCCACTAGCCGAGCAGCACGCCATCGCATCGGCATTCCTGGCCTTCGACGAGCTGATCGCAGCCCACGAGGACTTCTCCCGCGCCGCATCGGACGCCCGCACAGCGATATCCGCGCACCTCATACGTGGAGGTCTGACCCGTCATGACTAGCGTCGACAATGAGTCGGAGAACGGCTGGGCCGATGACAAACAGCGATATCCTGCAGCACGCTCGCCTACTCTCTGGCGAGCACTCGGCACGGCTGCAGGCGTCCTCGGCGGCGAAGGCCTGACCTCCTACCTCCACCCTGCGCTCGGCGAAATCCTAGCCGCAGCCGACATCATCATCCCGCTAGCCATCGCCGTCGTCCTGCTCGCCTCGATCCTTTGCGGCAGCTCCCAGACCTGTGAACGCGTCTTCCGTCTGCTCCGCTGGATTGCTAACCGACCCGAACCCCCCGTGCCAGGGGGGCAGAAGAGCTGACGAGTTCCGTGCACGCCTGGAAGCACAGCCGCTTCTTGTGTCTACAGCCCTGCCCTAAGCATTTCTTCAGGTGTGGCGACGGCAAGAACGAACGAGCCGATCGCAGTTACGTTTGTCGCGCACACCAGCCCTTTAGCCTGCAGCGGCCGACTGAAGAGGAACATGCGCAACTGTTAGCCACTCGTAGGCAGAATCCAGACGGTGGAGGATCGGCAAAGGAAGGCCGCCGCCCTTGTACTTTAAACTTGCTTCAGCAGCAACCTAGAGCGGCAGCTCTTCGATAGTGGCCATACCTAGATAGGCTGATAGGTGCACCCAGCCGACTGAATAAGAAGAACGCTAAGTAGGTAATTCCACTGGGAGCCTGTGGGTCGATCGTCAACGGGCTTAATTGCGAGGGATGCGAAGGCGCTGGAACAACTCGTCATACAACAGTCCGCGCCCCGGCCGGTAAGGCTGGAACCATTCGCCGTCGATCACAAGCTGTGGAATGGCGCGCTTGCCCACGTGGCGGACGAGTTCGGCGGACGCGGCCGGATCGGCATCGATGTTGATCTCGGTGTAGGGGACCCCGTGCGAGTCCATGAACTGCTTGGCAGCCCGGCAATCGCGGCACCAGGCAGCCGTATAGACCTGAACTTTCATATATCTCCATTGTAGTTTGATGCGGCTGCTACCATCGGTGACGTATGACCGCCCACGAGATCAAAGCGCTGCTGAACCTCGCTCCGCACCCGGTCGAAGGAGGATTCTTTCGCCGGACGTACACCTCCACAGGAACAGTCGAGTTGCCTCGCGGCCGGCGGGCGCAGGGGACGGCGATCTACTACCTGCTGGAGGCAGGTGGATTTTCGGAAATGCACGTTCTGGAGTCGGACGAAGTCTTCCACTTCTATCTTGGCGACCCGGTGGAAATGCTGCAGCTTTATCCCGACGGCGGCTCCGCCGTTTTGACTCTTGGACCAGATTTGGCGGCGGGGCAGCAGGTGCAGGTGGTCGTTCCGGCCGGGGTATGGCAGGGCACGCGGCTAGTCGGCGACGGCAAGGTGGCCTTGCTGGGCTGCTCGGTGACGCCCGGCTTCGATTTCGCCGATTACAGAAATGCAGGGTACGCGGAGCTGGTCGAACGGTGGCCGGCCCAGGCAGAGCGGATTCGCGCGCTGACGCGACGCTAGGAAGAGCGCCGCTCGCGAAAGAAGCCGCGCAGCAGCTCGCCCGATTCATCGGCGAGGATTCCTTGCTCCACCAGCATCTGGTGGTTGAGCCTGGGGTGATTCAGCACCGCGAGCACCGATCCGGCCGCGCCCGCCTTGGGATCGGCGGCAGCGTAGACGAGGCGATCGATGCGCGCATGGATCATTGCCCCTGCGCACATCGCGCACGGCTCGAGGGTGACGTAGAGAGTGCAGCCGTTGAGCCGGTAATTGCCGAGAGCGGCGGCGGCTTCGCGCAAAGCGACAATCTCGGCGTGGGCGGTGGGGTCGTTGTCGCGAAGCACGCGATTCTGACCTTGCCCGATGATGGCGTCCTCGTGGACGGCAATCGCGCCGATGGGCACTTCGCCGGCTTCCGCTGCTTTGCGGGCCTCGGCCAGCGCGGCTTCCATGGCTTCCACGTCAGAGATCATCAGTGCGATGGTAACGCAGCATCCCAGGTCTCAAAATCGAGACCCTTCGACAAGCTCAGGGCAGGCTCTGGGGCACCCGAGCTTGGGATTCGAGGGCAGGGCCTAGACTTTCCCGGCGGGCTGCTGTTGCGTCATGCAGTGCAGCGCGCCCAGACCCCAGATGAGATCAACGGAATGGATACCGATGATTTCGCGGTCGGGGAAAACTTCGGCGAGAATGTTGAGCGCGATGCGGTCCTTGGGGTCATGGAATGTGGGCACGAGAACCAGTCCGTTGGCCACATAGAAGTTGGCATAACTGGCCGGCAGGCGCTGGCCGCGAAACACAACCGGGCGGGGCAGCGGGAGTTCGATAATGGTGAACTGTTTCCCATCCAGCGTGCGCGCAGCTTTCAGGCGTTCGAGATTTTCGGCCAGCGGCTCGTGGTTGGGATCGCTTGCGTCGGGCTCGATGGCGGTGATGATGGTGGCCGGGCCGACGAAGCGGCTGATGTCGTCGATGTGGCCGTGGGTGTCGTCGCCGGCGACGCCGCGACCGAGCCAGATCACCTGGTCGATGCCCAGGAAGTCGTGAAAGGCCTGCTCCAGTTGCTCGCGGCTGACGCCGGGATTGCGCTGCTGGATTTCGCTCAACAGGCATTCCTCGGTGGTGAGCAGAATTCCTTCCCCATTGGTGTCGATGGAGCCGCCTTCGAGGACCAGGCGCCGCGAGGTCCCGTCCGGCAAGGTAATGGTCGGCTGCCATTCCGGCGAGGCCCAGCAGTTCCTTTACGCGGCCGGGAACCTGGTCGTCGAGATGCCAGTCGGAATACTTTGCCCAGGCGTTGAAATGCCAGTTGGTGATGGCGACGCGTCCTTCGCTGTTGCGCACGAAGATGGGGCCGGAGTCGCGGGTCCATACGCGGTCGGTGGGCCACTGGTGAAAGCTGACGTGATCGAGATTGGCGCCGGCGCGGCGGAGGATACCTTGGGCGCGGCTCTTCTTCTTTCGCGTCCTGAACGATGAGATGCACGCGCTCGCTGCGGGCGAGCAGGCGGACGATCTCGGCATAGAGCCAGGGGATGGTTTGAAACTTGCCCGGCCAGTCCTGGGGATTGTGCGGCCACGCCAGCCAGGTGCCTTCGTGCCGATCCCATTCGGCGGGCATGCGGTAGCCCAGGTCGCGGGGTGTTGCTGCGGGAGGAAGGGAATCGGACATTTCTATTTTGGCTCTCCGTCCGGCGCCCAGGCGCGCACGGGGTCGAGAAAACGCTTGGTGATCGGCGCGTAGGCGTCGATGCGGCGGTCGCGCAGGAACGGCCAGTTGCGGCGGGTGTCTTCAAGAAGCGCCATGTCGATCTCGCCGATGATGAGTTCTTCCTTATCGTGCGAGGCCTTGGCGATAATGCGGCCGAAGGGATCGGCCAGGAAGCTGCCGCCCCAGAATTCGAGTCCCGGGCCTTCAATGCGATTGCCCAATACGTCTCCCTGCTCGTGACCTACGCGATTCACTCCCGCGACGTAGACGCCGTTGGCAATGGCGTGGGCGCGCTGGATCGTCTGCCACGCATCGTATTGCGCTGCGCCGAATTCCTCCTTCTCAGCGGGGTGCCAGCCGATGGCGGTGGGATAGAACAGCACCTCGGCGCCCTGCAGTGCGGTCAGGCGCGCGCCTTCGGGATACCACTGGTCCCAGCAAACCAGGGTGCCGACGCGACCCACCGGCGTATCAATGGCCTGGAATCCGAGGTCGCCGGGCGTGAAGTAGTACTTCTCGTAGTAAAGCGGGTCGTCGGGAATATGCATCTTGCGATACACGCTGGCGATGGCGCCATCCGGATTTAACGTGACCGCGGTGTTGTGATAAAGGCCGGGCGCGCGGCGCTCGAAAAGCGAAGCCACGATGGAGACGCGCGCTTCGCGGGCGACCTGGCCAAGCGTGGTCGTGGAGGGGCCCGGAATCGGTTCGGCGAGATCGAACAGACCCGGGTCTTCGCGCTGGCAGAAATACTGGGCGCGGAACAGCTCCGGCAGGCAAACGATATTGGCCCCGCGGCGCGCCGCTTCGTGAATGTGGCCGATCGCCGACTTGAGGTTCGCCTCCGGATCGGGGCCCATGCTCATCTGTACCAGGCCGACCTTGTATTTGCGCGTATTCGCCATGATCTGTTTTGTAGTCTCCCTTTATGAAAACGAAGCCAATTCCGCCGCGCGGAACTGGCCCTCACTACTGATGCGTTTGAACCGGAGTTTGGTGCTAATCCCTTGAAGCTGCAAAACCGGAGGCGCGATGGTGGCGGGAGCTATCAGGCCCACGGGCCTAGTCTTCGTTCAGGATGAGCACCGCCGCGGCGATGGTTGTCGTCCAAAGCCCGCGCTTGTCGCCCACGGCCGACTGGGTGACGTTGCTGGTGCGGACAATCTTGTTGGAGATGCGGTAAATCTCCTTCTTCTCATCCCAGCTCTTGTCCGGATCGAACTCCACGTCGAGCGTTGTCGCCAGCATCTCGGCGGCGAGTTCTTCGGCGTATTCGCCGGCCTGTTCTTCGGTCTGGCCGAAGCTGTGATGCTCGCTGAGGTAGCCGTAAGTATTGCGATCCGCCGGAATGGCCACCCCGATGCTGCAGGCGATCAGCCGGTGGGGCTCGCGGGTGGAGTTTTCGGCGATGACCGAAAATACCACCTCGCCGTGGCTGAGATAAGTGAGGCCCTCTTTGCGCGGCACGATCTTGCAGCCGGGCGGGAAGATGGAACTGACCCGCACCAGGTTCTGTGAGGCGATGCCCGCATCCCGAAGGGCCAGCTCAAACGAGGTCAGACGCTCCTTGTGTTTGCCGACACCCTTGGTCAAGAACAACTTCTTCGGGACCATGCCTTTTCCCAATTTCTATGTGCCCTCCACGAGGTTCAACCGGTCCATAATTGCGTGGACGTTCCGCGGAAGAGTGTATCTCATTCCTGAGAAATGAAACACGGGGCTTAACTACTTGGAGGGTTTATTTCGAGCGTGTCCGGCCGTGACGCCGATTTGGGTCTAAGCTGGAATCCGGGGTTCCCCTCAGCGCCGGTGAGGCTCGAATAATTTTTTCCAATTCTGTGCAGCGGCCGCCGTAACTTTTTCAGGCGAGGAAGGTTTATATGGAGATGACGCGCATTTTCCGGCTCGGGATACCTGTCCTTCTCGTCGTAACGGCGAGCGCCATCGCACCGGCCCAGCCGGCCGCTCCCAATGATCCGCCCCCGCCGGCAGTTGATGCACGCGGGCCGGTGGTGCTGGATTGGACCCCTCCCGCGCTGGGCCAGCTCAGCGCACTGGCAGCGGTGAAAAACAGCTTCACGCTGGACCGGACCATGCTCACCGCTGCCGCCAGCCTGATGCCCGATACGGATGAGCCCACCCGGCAGGCCATCAATCGCGTCGATGGAGTGAGCCTTCACCTGCTGCGCTTCGGACAGGCGGGCGTTCCCGACGAGGGCGCGGTCAACTCCATTCGCGAGGCCTATCACCTGCGAGGCTGGAAGCACGTGGTCACCACGTCAGGCAACGGCGGTCCTGTGCATGATGGAACCACCGACGTGTGGGTGGTCATGGACGGTGTGAACGTGCGCGGCGCGGTGGTGCTTGCCGAGACGCCGAAATCGCTGACCCTGGTGACGGTAGCCGGGAACCTGAGCCCGGTGGACCTGCTGCATCTGCGCGGGCACTTCGGGATTCCGCGCTTTGACGGCGACGATCTGCAGAACCAGTCGCGCCGCGAACCACCGGAGCCAACCCTCAAACCCCGGCCAACGAATTGATCCTGTCGCAATTGCCACCCCCAAACGGCGGATGCTAGCCTTCCCTTTGATCACTCACTCGGGAAGGACAAGACCAAAACCTCATGCAAACCACCTATAACGGGCTGGAATTGCCGAAAGACGGCAAGCCCATCGAGTACGCCGGCGGCCAATTCACCATTCCTGACAATCCCATCATTCCGTTTATCGAGGGCGATGGAACCGGCCGCGATATCTGGAAGGCATCGCAGCGCGTGTTTGACGCCGCGGTGGAAAAAGCCTACGGGGGCAAGCGCGCCATCAAGTGGTTCGAGATTTTCGCCGGCGAGAAGGCCTACCGCCAGTTCAGCAACTGGCTGCCCGACGACTCGGTGAATGCGGCGCGCGATCTGCGCGTCTCCATCAAGGGACCGCTGACCACGCCGGTCGGCGGCGGCATCCGCTCGCTCAACGTGGCGCTGCGCCAGATCCTCGACCTCTACGCGTGCGTGCGCCCGGTGAAGTACTACCAGGGCGTGCCCAGTCCCGTGAAGCACCCGGAAAAAGTGGACATCGTGATCTTCCGCGAGAACACGGAGGATGTGTATTCGGGCATTGAGTTCAAGCAGGGCTCGGAAGATGTGGCTCGTCTGATCTCCTTCATCAATGACGATCTGTTAAAGGGCGGGAAGAAGAAGATCCGCAGCGATTCGGGCGTGGGCATCAAGCCCATTTCGATTTTCGGCACCAAGCGCCTGGTGCGGTATGCCATTCTGCACGCGCTTGAATCGGGCCGCAAGACCGTAACCCTGGTCCACAAAGGCAACATCCAGAAATTCACCGAAGGCGCATTCCGCGAGTGGGGATACGAAGTTGCCACCGAGGAATTTCGCGACCATACAGTAACCGAGCGCGAGAGCTGGATTCTCGGCAACGCAGACGCCAATCCTGGAATCAGCATCGAGGACAACGCGGCGTTGATCGAGCCGGGCCTCGAGTTTGGCAATCAGGCCTTCCGCGACAGCCTCTATGCCGAAATCAAAGGCGTGCTCGACTCGATCGGCAAGACCCACGGCAACGGCGCGTGGAAAAACAAGATCCTCATCAACGACCGCATCGCCGACTCGATCTTTCAGCAGATCATCATCCGCCCGTCGGACTACAGCATCCTGGCCACGACGAACCTGAATGGCGACTACATCTCCGACGCGGCCGCGGCGCAGGTGGGCGGCCTGGGCATCGCGCCGGGCGCCAACATTGGCGATGGTTTCGCCGTGTTTGAAGCCACGCACGGCACCGCCCCCAAGTACGCCGACAAGGATGTGATCAACCCCGGCTCGGTGATTCTTTCCGGCGTGATGCTGCTCGATTTCATTGGCTGGAAGGAAGCGGCCAAAATGATCGAGAGCGCGATGGAGAAGACCATCCAGCAGAAGTTTGTCACCTACGACTTTGAGCGGCAGACCGCCGGTGCCACCAAGGTGGGCACCAGCGAGTTTGCGACTCGGATTATTGGAAACATGTAAAGAGCAAGCGGAGTTAGCGTGGTTCAGCGGAGCAAGCGGAGTTAGTAACAGGTCGCTTGTTCTAGCTCTGCTAACACTGAGCGAAGCGAGGCTAGCACTGAAACTCCGCTCTCACTTCAGGAGAAAAGCATGCGAAAGAAAGTAAGCATTGTCGGCGCCGGAAACGTGGGCGCTACGGCCGCGCACTGGATTGCGTCGAAGGAACTGGCCGATGTGGTTTTGATTGACGTGGTGGATGGCATCCCTCAGGGCAAGGCTCTCGACCTGCTGGAAGCGCTGCCGATCGAGAAGCGCGACGTGCACGTGACGGGTTCCAACGACTACGCGGCCACGGCCAACTCCGACATCGTCGTGATTACCGCGGGCATTCCGCGCAAACCCGGCATGAGCCGCGACGATCTGCTGCACACCAACTTCAAGATCATGTCTGAAGTCGTGCAGAAGGTTGTTGCGCAGTCGCCCGAATGCATCCTGATCATCGTTTCGAACCCGCTCGACGCGATGGCGCAGGCCGCGTTTCGCCAGGCGGGCTTCAACCGCGAGCGCGTCATCGGCATGGCCGGCATCCTCGACTCAGCGCGATTCCGCACCTTCATCGCCGAGGAACTGAATGTCAGCGTCGAGAATGTAACCGCGTTTGTGCTGGGCGGCCACGGCGACACCATGGTCCCGCTGCCTCGCTACTCAACCGTCGCCGGAATTCCCATCACCGAGCTGATCGAGCCCGCGCGGCTCGAAGCGCTGGTCCAGCGCACCCGCGATGGCGGCGCCGAGATCGTGAAGTACCTGAAGACCGGCAGCGCCTACTACGCGCCCTCGGCGGCCACCGTCGAGATGGTCGAAGCGATTCTCAAAGACAAGAAAAAGATTCTGCCCTGTGCGGCCTATCTGCAGGGGGAGTACGGCATCGATGGCTTCTACATCGGCGTGCCCTGCAAGCTGGGCGCGGCCGGCCTGGAAAAGATCATCGAGATCAAGCTGACACCCGAAGAAGATGCGGCTCTGAAGAAGAGCGCCGCAGCGGTGAAGGAACTCTGCGCGGTCATCGGCGTCTAAGACCGGGATCAGGAGCGTTCCCGTTTGGCCTCCCTGATCTTGCGGATCTCTTCCATCCGCTGCGCCAGCTGCTTTTCGCGTCCCTCCTGCGTGGGCCGGTAGTAACGTACGGCCCTGCAGTGAGGCCGGCAGGCAATCCATGTCGGCCACGCGCCCGGCTTCATCATGCGCGTAACGATAGCCTTTGGCATAGCCCAGATCCTTCATCAGCCGGGTGGGCGCGTTGCGCAGGTGGAGCGGCACCGGTTCCTGGCGCGTGTGCTCGATGTCGTCCTGCGCCGCCGCGTAGGCCGTGTACACCGCATTCGACTTGGGCGCGAGGCAGAGATAGACCACCGCCTCGGCCAGCGCCAGATCACCCTCGGGAGAGCCGAGAAAATCGATGGTCTCCTTGGCCGAGAGGCACAGGTTCAGCGCTTCCGGCGCGGCCAGGCCGATGTCTTCGACAGCCATGCGGACGACACGGCGGGCGAGATAAAGCGGGTCTTCGCCGGAGGCGAACATGCGCGCCAGCCAGTACAGAGCCGCGTCGGGATCGCTGTTGCGGACGCTTTTGTGCAGCGCCGAGATCAGGTTGTAGTGCTCTTCGCCGGACTTGTCATACATCAGCACGCGCTGCTGCACGGCCTCGGTCGCGATCGCTTTGTCGATGTGCTTTGCGCCCTCATTGGCCAGCTGCGCTGCAACCTCGAGCGTGTTGTACGCCGCGCGGCAATCGCCGCTCGAGTAGCCGGCGATCAGGTCGAGCGCTTCGTCGTCCGCGGTCAACTCCATTGCGCCCAGGCCGCGTTCCTTGTCGTCCAGGGCACGGCGCAGCAGCAGCGGTGATCCGATCTTCGCTGAGCGGCTCGAGCACGTACACCCGGCAGCGCGAGAGCAGGGCGGAGATGATCTCGAACGAAGGATTCTCGGTGGTCGCTCCGATGAGCCGGATGGTCCCGCGTTCCACGTAGGGAAGAAACGCGTCCTGCTGCGCCTTGTTGAAGCGGTGAATCTCGTCGACGAACAGGATAGTGCGCGAATGGAATTCGGCCGCCCGCGCGGCCTCGCTCATCACCTGCTTGATTTCCTTGATCCCGCTCATCACGGCGGAGAACTCAATGAAGGTGGCCTTGGTGGTTTCGGCGATGATTTTTGCCAGGGTCGTCTTGCCCACACCCGGCGGGCCCCAGAAGATCATCGAGCCGCCATCGTCGCGCTCGATCTGCACGCGCAGCGGTTTGCCCGGCGCGAGCAGATGTTCCTGGCCGCTGTACTCTTCGAGGGTGCGCGGGCGCATGCGCTCGGCCAGCGGGGGCGCCGCTGCGCGGGGCAGAGTTTTGGATGAGCTCACAGGTTGGTCTGACAGACCGTCAAAAAGGCTCATGCCGGCTCCTTCCTCGGCCTCTACGGCGGCGCGCCGCTGCCGCGATGCTTCGTAGAGCAGCACTCCGGCCGCCACCGAGGCGTTCAGGCTCTCTACCGGGCCGGGGCAGGGAATCGTGATGGCTCCTTCAGCCTCGAGGGCGATTTCGTCCGGCACGCCGCTGCCTTCGTTGCCAATGAGGATGGCGGACGGCGCCGCCAGGTCGGCATCATGGGCCGGCGTCCCGCCGCGAAGCACGGTCGTAAAGACCCTCACTCCTGCTTCCCGAAGCCGCATCAGGCATTCGTCCACGCCGGCCGAAATCACCGGCAAGCGAAAAACGCTGCCCGCGGATGCCCGCACCGCTTTCTGGTTCCAGCAGCTTACCGTGCCCGGCAGACTGACCACGCCGTCCGCCCCGAAGGCTTCGGCCGAGCGGAGAATCGTTCCCAGGTTGCCGGGATCCTGGATGCCGGCAAGCACCACCAACAGCGGGGCCTTTCGGCGGCCCAGCACGTGAACCCATGTCCAGTCGGGAGGCTCGACCAGTGCAGCTACCGGTTGCGGCGATTCGGTGCTCAGCGCGGCGTTCAGGAGAATGCGCGGAACCAGCAAAACCTCGGTCTCGGCGCCCAAAGGGATGCCATCCAGCAGGTGCTGCATCTCCTGGGCGACAAAGACGTAGGGCAAACGGAGCCCCGCCCGAAGCGCCTCTTCGAGTAGATTCGGACCCTCGATCCCCTGGAGCTTGCCATCCTCCCGCCCAAAGCGGTTCAGCGCACGCCTAAGTTCTTTCAGCCGCGCGTTTTGCTTACTCTGTACAATGCGAACAGGCATCTCGAGAAGGACCGCCATCCACTGAGGCGATTCTAGCTGCTTGGCCCTCCCGGCCAACGGGATACAAGTGGCGGAACTTGCACCGAAGACGGTGCTGTGATAGCTTCCGTTTTTACGATACATTCATTGCGGGAACCGAGGTAGACCTTTTGTCCGCGGAGATTTTGCGCGTCCATCCCGATGAGCCCCAGCCGGACCGGATTGATTACATCGTGTCCTGCCTGCGCAAGGGCGATCTCATTGCGATGCCCACCGATACCTTCTACGGGCTGGCGGTCGACCCCGTCAACCTGCACGCCGTGGAGCAGATCTACCAGCTCAAGAGCCGGCAGAAGCACAAGCCGCTCTCGCTCTTGATCTCATCCCTGGGGCAGGCCTATTCGCTGGCACGCGACGTCGACCCGATGCTCGACAAGCTGGCGGACAAGTTCTGGCCGGGGCCGTTGACGATCATCGTGCGCGCCGGAACCAAGCTGCCCCTGCGCGTGACGGCGCACACCGGCAATGTGGCGATACGCATTCCCGACGCCGCCATTCCCCGGGCGGTCGTGGAGAAATTCGGGTTGCCGATCACGGCCACCGCGGCCAACCTGCAGGGAGCATCCGAGTGCACCCACGCCGCGTGCGTTCGCGACCAGATCGGTGACCGCATCCCGCTCATTATTGATGGGGGGCCCACCGGGCGCAGCCTGCCTACGACCATTGTCGACCTGTCGCTCGGCCAGGGGCGCTGGGAGGTCCTGCGCGAAGGCGCCATTCCCACGCACGAAATCGTAATGGTCCTGCAGCGATAGACCGAGCCGGCATGAACAGCACGTCCCAGCCCAAGCTTCGCTGCGCCGAAGCGCCGCAGATGGCGCCTCCGAGCCGTGGTCTTCCTGCTCCTGGCGCTGTTTCTGGGGGCCGCAGCCTGGTGCCGCTGGGTATACGTGCAGGTCGAGCGTTACGCGGTCATGGACCAGGCCGCGCCGTCCGACGCCATCGTGGTGTTCGGCGCGGCGGAGTATGACGGCCGCCCTTCGCCGGTTTTCCGTGCCCGCCTGGACCACGCCCGGATCCTCTACGAGCGGGGCACCGCGCCGCTGATTGTGACCCTGGGCGGAAGCGAAGGCGCCGACGAGCACTCCGAGGGCGGCGTGGGCCGCGACTACCTGATGGGCGGCGGCGTTCCCGATTCCGCCATCATCGCCGAGACCCATAGCCGCAGCACGTCTGAATCGGCGCGCCGCACCGCTGTGATTGCCCGCGCCAACGGGCTGCGCCGCCTTGTCATCGTCAGCGACGGCACCCATATGTTCCGCATCCACGCCATCTGCGCCGCCGACGGGCTCAACGTGCTCACGTCGCCGCGCCCGCGCACGGGCGCCGAAACCGCTTCGCAGGACAACGACGCCATGCTCCACGAAATCATCACCTACACGCTGTGGCGCCTGCATTTGGACTGAGATAGGGCGGAGGTGATGTTTCTGGGTCCGAAACCGCGCCGAAGCTCGGAAAACGGTCGAAAGTCAGTCGTCGTTCCTGATCCATGAACAATGCGGCAGGCAGCAGAAATTTCGCAAATGAAACAAAGCAGGCAGTTCAATGGAACTAATTGCGCGGCTGGGTCGTACTTTTGTTCAAGGCCAACCAAGATGACTAATCAAGTAAGAATTGCGTTACGGCAATTGAGGAAGTCGCCCGGATTTGCGATTACAGCGATCCTGACGCTGGCGCTGGGGATTGGGGCGAACGCGGTGGTGTTCAGCGTGATGAACGCCGTGGTGCTGCGGCCGGTGAATGTGCCCAATGCGCAGAATCTCTATTTAGTCCAACATTTCAATTTTGCGTCGCAGTCGTATCTCGACTATGTAGATCTGCGCGACCGGAACCGGACATTTGAGAGCATGGTGCTCTACGACATCGTCGGCCCGGTGGGCGTGGATACAGGCGGGAAATGCGACCACGGCGTGGCCCTACATGGCCAGCGGAAACTACTTCGATGGGCTGGGGATTCAGCCCTACATGGGGCGCTTTTTCCACGCCTCCGACGAGAAAGGGCAAGGCAGCGCTCCGTACGTAGTGCTGAGTTACGCATACTGGCATGGGCATTTTCATGGCGACCCGGGTGTGTTGGGGCGTCCGGTGCTTATCAACAAACACCAGCTCACGATCATCGGTGTGGCGCCGCCGGCGTTTCGGGGTACGGAACTGTTCTTTTCGCCGGCGATGTGGATTCCGATGATGCAGCAACCCGCCATCGGCGGCTACAACCAAATGCAGTATCGCGGCAATCACTGGCGCCTTTGTGGTCGGACATCTGAAGCCGGGAGTGACCGCTGCGCAGGCCACGCAAGACCTGAATACCCTGGCGGCATGGCTGTCGAAAGACCTATCCCGCAGACGACGATGGCATTACGTTCACGTCTGGCTCGCCCAGGGCTGATCGGAGACATGCTTGGCGGTCCGGCTCGTGCGTTCATGGCTGGGTTAATGCTGCTCGCGGGCTTGATTCTGCTGGCTGCGTGCGCCAATCTTGGAAGCCTCTTTGCGGCGCGAACGGCGGATCGAGCGAAGGAAACGGCACTGCGGCTGGCGCTGGGCTCGAAGCGCGGACTGATTCTCCGCCAGATGCTGACAGAGGCCGTCCTCATTTCCGTGATGGGAGGAGCGCTGGGGATGGCGGGAGGCGTGGCGATCTTGCACGTGCTGAGCGCCTGGCAGCCGATGCCCGATATTCCTATCAACGTACCGGTGAATCCGGATGCCTGGACGTATGTTGTGGCGCTGCTGCTGGCGGTCGCTAGCGGCCTGCTGTTCGGCATCATGCCTGCGCGGCAGGTGATGCGGGCCGATCCATGGCAGGTGATTCGTACGGTGCCGCAGGCGTGGCCGGCCTGAGACGATTCACGCTGCGGGACGTTCTGCTCGCGGTGCAGATTGCGATTTGTGCCGTGCTGGTGACCTCGTCGCTGGTGGCATGGCGTGGCCTGGTTCGTTCCATGCACAGCAACTTCGGCTTTCGGCCGCAGACCGTGATGCTGGTGGAAGCCGACATGCGTATTGGAGGCTACACGGACGACCGGACAGTCCAAATGCAGCGGCGCATGCTGGATGCGGCGAAAGGCATTCCCGGCGCAACATCGGTTGGCTATGTGGACCATCTTCCGCTGGGCCTCGGTGGGGGCGACGAGTTCGTTTATGCAGACAGCACGACCGATTTCCGGCCGACCAACGTAACCGCCGACGCGATGACCTACAACGTTTCGCCGGGCTACCTTGCCGCCGCGGGCACGACTCTGCTGGCCGGGCGCGATCTGACCTTCGCCGACGACAAGAAGGCGCCGAATGTCGTATTGGTGAACCGCGAGTTTGCAGTCAAAGTCTTCGGGTCGGTGCAGAAGGCAATCGGCGGCCACTTCAAGTTTGAAGGCGGCGGAGCGCGTGCCGAGGTAGTCGGCGTTGTCGAAAACGGGAAATACCGCACACTTACCGAGAATCAGCAGCCCGCCATGTTCCTATCGTTTCTGCAGCGGCAGGCTAGCGGCACATTTCTGCTGGTGCGGTCCACGCGTGATCCGGCAGAGATTTCCAACGCCCTCGAGCGCACCATCCGCGGGCTCGACGCGGGCTTGCCATTCATTGTGAGGACGTGGAACCACGAGATGAGCCTGGGCGTTGTTTGCTGCCCGGGTAGCTACAGTGGCGCTCGGAGTCCTGGGGATGCTCGGCGCCATGCTGGCCGTGACAGGAATCTTCGGCATGGCCTCCTACACCGTAAGCAAGCGGCTGCGCGAACTGGGGATTCGCATGGCGCTCGGTGCGCGGCGGAAACAGGTATTGCGTGCGGCCCTGGGTCGAGCGTTTGTGGTCCTGGCTGTGGGATCGGTAGCCGGCATGGCGCTGGGCGTTCTGGCTTCGAAAGTGCTTTCTTACATCGTGTACCAGGCCGCGCCGAAGGATCCGATGGTCCTGGCCGGTGTGGTTTTGACAATGCTGGTCTTGGGGCTGGTCGCCGCGTGGATTCCAGCGCAGAAGGCGCTTGGCGTCAATCCCGTGCTGTTGATGCGCGAAGAGTGAAAAGGTGCTATCAATCTGCCGCGCGTGGGGAACGAAAAACATCACACGCGGATTAGTCTCGATAACGCCTCAGGGTCTGATGTGCCTGGTTGGTAGCCTATTTTGAAGTAACGCCGAGCAGGTCCTTCACTCCGCTAAACCGTCTGCGGAAAAAAGGAGAGTGTGGCTGTCGAATCGGGAGGGCGACATCCCTTTCGTTCCACTGGCTTTCTCATGGCTGGGGCGTCAAAAATGGACTTACTTCCGACTCTTTGCCGTTCGCCCATTCACCGCGATAATTCGTTCAGGATGGCTTTCTCGACCGCGGGGAGAACCTGTTGAATGACGGGGGAGAGTTCGGTTCCCCATTCGATGCGCGCTGGTTCGACGCCAAAGACCGTGACCTCGGGCGCGCGATCGCTGCCGGCCATGAAAAGAACGCGGGAGAGATCGAAGCCGTGCAGCGAAGCCAGCATCTCCGGATGCAGGCATTGATCGAAGGGCACCCGGTACACGCTGCCGGGGGCGCCGCCTCCTTCCATGGCGTCGATGAGCAGGATGCGATCCGCCTTTTCGATGTCGGGGAGCACATCGAGAAATGCAGTACCCGCTTCCACCACCGCGACGTCGGGCGGAAGGTCGCGCTGCGCGAGGGCGCGGGCGACGTGCACGCCCACACCCTCATCGCAGAGAAGCAGATTGCCCATGCCGAGAATCAGCGTGTTCATGGTTAAAACTCGGCCTGGGCGTTGATGATGGTTACCGGTTTTCCGTCGGGCCGCATCACGTGCACCGCGCACGACATGCAGGGATCGAAGGAATGAACCACCCGCAGCACCTCGACCGGCTGAGCCGCAACCGAAACCGGCGTGCCGATCAGGGCCGTTTCCAACGGGCCGCGAACCCCGCTCGTGTCCTTGGGCGAGGCATTCCAGCAGGTGGGCGTAATGACCTGGTAATTGCTGATGGAGGCCACGCCGTTAGGCGCAAGAGTGGTGCTGGCTGCGGTGCTCATCCAGTGGCCGAGTGCGCCGCGAGGAGCCTCGGTCAATCCTTCGCCCGATTTGCTGAAGGGCGCTGTAACCGGGGTGTACTCCGACCCGCCCACCGTCAGTTGGCTGAGCCATCCGATCATGGCGTTGGCGATCTTCTGCGTCTCGAGCGCCCGCGCCACGTGGCGGTCCATCACCGAGATGCCCGTGCGATAGTCGCCGTTGACCCACATGCGCGCCAGCGGGCCGGCCTCGCACGGCTTGTTGCTGTAGCGCGGAGCCTTGAGCCACGAATACGCAGCGGTTTTGGTTGCCGGATCTACCGTGACCGTGGTGCCCTTGGCCGGATTGAGGTTATTGGTGGAGTTGTCATACCAGGAGTTGGTGACGCTCTCGGTGATGCTCGCGGTCGACACGCGTCCGCACCGAAGTGGGATTGGTGCTGTAGACCACGCCGCGCTTGAGCAGGCGCTTGGGATTGGAGGTGTTGTCCAGATCGAACACGCCGTAGGCGATCAGGTTGCCGGGGCCTTTACCGATCTGGTGATAGTCGGTGTAGACGCTGGACAGCAGCTGCGCGTCGGGAACGTAGTTGTTGTTGATGAAGTTGATGAGCGTGTTCAGGTACCCGGTGAAGCTGCTGATCATGCTGCTGGTGGGCTTGGTCGAAAAGCCGCCGGCCTGGATGGCGGAGAGCCCCGGCATTCTGCCGGCAAGGATAGCCGCCATCTCGTGCGCCTCGCGCCGCATGGCAACCGCGGTCATGAAGTTGGTGCCGATCTGCTGCATGGAGGAGCTGCGCATCAGGTCGACGTTCCAAACCGGAGTCCAGGGCGCGGACGCCGGCGGAGTAATGTAGTCGAGCGCCGCCAGCAGGTAGAAGTGCAGAATATGCGACTGGATGAAGTTCGCGCCCAGAACCAGGTTGCGCAGGATGCGCGCGTTGGTGGGAATCGTGACGCCCGCAGCGTGTTCGAGAGCCATGGATGCCGCGGTGGCGTGCGAAACCGGGCAGACGCCGCAGATGCGCTCGGTGATGTAGGGAGCGTCCTTGGTGTCGCGCCCGACGAGGATTTTCTCAAAGCCCCGGAACTGGGTTCCGGTGCACTGCGCGTCGGTGACCTGCTGCTTGCCGCCGACGGTGTCAATCGTGACCTGCACCTTCATGTGTCCTTCAATGCGGGTCACGGGATCAACGATCGTAATGGTTGCCATTTCTCAATCTCCAACGTTCCGAAGGTGAACGACCGGGCCAGAGGATGCGATCAGTCTGGCCTGCCGCTTGTGTGGCATGTCATGCAAGAGGGCTTGATGGCGATCGTCTTGTGCCCGGACGGCGTTGCGCCATCGGTGCTGAAGAGCGGCGCGAACTTGTCAGGAAAGCCGCTCTCGGTGCAGCCCTGGCAAAGCGAGTCGGCACCGTTGCCGCTGCTCGACACGGTTCCGACACACCAGTTCACCCCGTTGTTCCACTCCCGTGTGGGGCAGTCGGCGTGGGTCTGGCGGCCCTTGCAGCCGAGGTTGCCATTGCAGAGGCCGGTGGAGGCGAGAGAGGTGGCCCAGGATTTGCTCCGGCGGGAGCACTGGCTGTGCACCGTCTTTCCGTAGAGCGACGTCGGACGGCCCGAGCTGTCGAGCGTCGGCGTGACGCCGGAAAGCAGCTGCGCGATGGTCGAGACGATCCAGTCGGGATGGGGCGGGCAGCCGGGTATGTTGATGGTGGACACGCCGGTTGCGGCACTCACGCTCTTGATCTGCGTGGGATTGGGATTGGCGGCCGCCATTCCGCCGTACGATGCGCAGGTTCCGATGGAAAGCACTTTGGCGGCCTTGGGCGCGAGTTGCTGGACGGCGGCAAGCGCCGTGATATCGACACCGTTGTAGGTGTAGATGGTGCAGGTCTTGCCGTTATAGATCGTGGGAATGCCGCCCTCGACGGCCAGAATGTACGAGCCGGCCGCAGCGTTCGCGAGTTGTTGCACGGCCAGATCGCCGGCCGCGCCCATGAGGGTGGGGTGATAGACAAGGTCGATGGTGTGAATCAGCAGATCGGCCAGATCGACCGGGGCGCTGCTGGAGATGCGGTTCGCCAGCGAGACCGTGCATCCCGTGCACGATGCGCCTTTGATCCAGATGATGGGCGGGCCGGTGGTGGCGGCCAATGCCTTTTCGAGCGGACCGAGTGTTCCAGCCAGCCCCAATGCTGCCGCGGATCCGGCGCAGTAATTGAAAAATTCCCGACGCGTAACTTTCATATGTACCTCGAGAAGATCGGAATAAGACGATTCGCGACGCAGAACAACCCGGGTCCGATGGACACGAATCAATCCCACGTTCGATGGATCCAAGGTGAAAGAAATGCAGGGTGCGCAGGAGCGCGCGAGCAAGAAAAGTAAGTGGCCGATTAGCTTTGTATGGAGCCGCTATTTCCCTATAGGCAAACGTAGTATTGCCCGTCGCTCATTTTGAGAAAGTGATGGGGATCACCGGCTCGAAGTTTGCTTCTAGGTATTTAAGTAACCATCAGCCCGCTTGAGGTATGAACGCCACGATTGCCAGGGCGAAACCCGCCGCGCTGGCCGTCGACAGAAAATTCACTCCATCGTTGTTGAGCCATCCGGCACGCTCGAGCGTGGCTCCGAGCAGGCTGTCGAAGAACAGGCCGAAGACGCCTCCCGCCCAGCTGATGGCGAAAAGGGACGGATCGCCGCGCAAAGCCAGGCATCCGGCGCAGGAAACAACTCCCGCGGCAATCACGCCTGCCAGTGTTCCGGCCAGTGTTACGCCGCCATCGGTTCCGGGATCGACGCGGCGCAGAGTCGTGATCATGCGCGGCTGACCTCCCAGCACCTGGCCGATTTCGGAGGACACGGTGTCGGCTGCGGCTTCGGCCAGGGCGGCTAATCCGAGGGCAAAGATGAGCAATGGCGCCGAGGCGGGTGGCGAGAACACGTGCGAGTCGATCAGCCGAGACTGTATCGACGGCTCCAATACCAGGGCGGCGATGCCGAGGTTGGCTGCCACCTGCGCGGCGCCGCGGCCGTGGCGCTTCTCGGCGGTGCCGAGGCGTTCTTTGCTGCGCCGCCCGAAGCGGGTAGCCAATGAGGTGAGAAGCAACACCACCAGCACCGGAATGAGCGCGGTGTTCCAGGGACGATAGGGAAAGACGAAGGTCGAGAACATCAGGCTGGCGGAGATGACCGCGCCGGTCGCCGCCGCCATGGGTGTCGCGGTGCGCAATTTCCAGGCCACCAACCCGAGCAATCCGCTCAGCCCCAGCGCCCACAGGACCACCGCGGGCGCTTGCGTCCACCACGTAAGCGCATGCACTACGACACCGACCGCGGTATATGGCAGAACGAGGAGCAGCACCAACTTCGATTGCCAGTGTTGGTTGAATTCGGGCCACGTCTCATCGTAGCTGGCCGGTTCTCCTGATCGCGGATCGGTAGTCATGACAAGGACGGCTGGATTCGTGGTCTCCCACCCTTTCCGCAGAAACAAGCGAAAGGATGGCACGGACTGTGTCGAAAGAGCATGCGCCGCGACGGCGCTGACGAGGCTTGCTATTGGGAGTCACGTGGTCAATCGGTTTACACTCTCTTGCGCAGCCATTTTCCAACTGTTCGCGTTGTCTATGGAGTTGTGCATGAAAAGGTATTTAGCGGTCCTGGCTCTTGTCGCCGGATTGGCGTTCGTTGCCGCCAGTTCCGGGGCCCAGAATTCGCATCCCCGAGCGGCTCGAACTCACCGGCGAGGGCGAAACCATCGTGCTCGAGCCCTACGCGGCCAACATCATTCGCGTCACGCTCAGCAAGGATGCCGGACGCGGCCAAGGCGGCGCCGGGATACGGCATCATCGGCATACCGGATGCGGCCGGATGGACGCGCCCAGAGGCCGACGGCGCGGATGTCTACCGTTCCGACCGCATGATCGTTACGGTCAATCGGCCCCACCCGAATCCCAAGCCCGGCTCGGAAAAGCGCATTCAGTCGCAGGTCGATATCGGCAAGTTCTTCAACGGCTCGGTTCCGTGGGCTCACATTGTGCTTCAAGACGCCCGATGGCAAAACGCTGCTGGAGATGAACGGCTGGCAGCAGTCGGAATACAACCACAAGGACGGAACCGCGCAGTTGGCCAACGATCGCCGGCCCACGGATCCGCCGGCGTATTACGTGGGCGCCTACTTCGCCTCGCCCGATGACGAGCACTACTACGGGCTGGGCCAGAACCACGAGGGCATTCTCGATCATCGCGGCCACCCAGTCCGTTGCTGGAACGATTACCTGGCCCCCGCCGCGCCCAGCACCTGCGTGCCCTTCGCGATCACCAACAAGGGCTACGGCCTGCTGTGGGACAACCCGTCCAAGACGACGATCGAACCCGGGTTCAACGAGCAGACGCGGTGGTTCTCCGAAGTCGGCGACCGCGTGTCCTACTTCGTGATCGCCGGCGCCAATGCCGACGAGATCTATTCCGGCTACAAGCTGCTGACAGGCCCCACGCATATGCTGCCCAAGGCGGCCTACGGATATATCCAGTGCAAGCAGCGCTATTCGAGCCAGGAGGAACTTCTTTCCGTCGCCAAGGGGTATCGCGACCGCCATCTGCCTGCGGATGTGCTGGTGGTGGACTGGTTCTACTACACCAAGATGGGGCAGATGGACATGGATCCGAAGTTCTGGCCCGATCCCAAGGCCATGAACAAGCAGCTGCACGACATGGGCTTCGAGACCATGATCAGCGTGTGGCCGCGTTTCGTGCCCGACGACCGCTTCTACGCCGAGCTGCTCAAGAACGGCTGGCTCATCCACACCGCCGACGGCAAGCCGATCAACGGGCTCCCCTACGACCGCGCCGGCTCCGATATCGATACCACCAACCCCGATGCGGCGAAGTGGTACTGGAAGACCATCCACGACAACATCATCAGCCTCGGCTTCGATTCGCTGTGGGCCGACGAAACCGAGCCCGACCTGCCTCCCAACGGCGCGTATTACCACATCGGGCCGGGCACGCAGTACTTCAACGTGTACCCGCTCTTCCACACGGCGGCCCTCTATGACGGCTTTCGCAAGGACGAGCCAGGGCGGCGGGCGCTGACCCTTTCGCGCGATGTCTACACGGGAGCGCAGGCCAACGGCGCCATCTTCTGGTCGTCCGACATCTATCCCACCTGGGATACGTACAAGCGCCAGATTCCGACCGGGCTCGACTTCACAGCGTCGGGTATTGCGTATTGGTCCAACGACACCGGAGGATGGCAGTATCTTCCTGGAGAGCACCATCCGGCGCATCCGCCGCTGCTCGATCCTTCGGATGCGCGCGACACGGTGGGCCACTACGACGATTACCCCGAGCTCTACACGCGCTGGTTTCAGTACGCCACCTTCCTGCCCATCATGCGCACCCACGGCAGCCGGCCGAATAATGAGGTCTGGTCGTACGGCAAGCAGGCCGAGCCGATTCTGGAGAAATATCTCCGCCTGCGTTATGAGCTGATGCCGTACATCTACTCGCTTGGCTACAAAACCTGGCAGACAGGTGCGCCGTTCATGCGCGCGCTGCCCCTGGATTTTCCCGACGATCCCAAGGTTGCGGACCTGCGCGACGAATACATGTTCGGGCCGGCGTTCCTGGTGGCGCCGGTTACGGAGCAGGGAGCGACGAGTCGCGAAGTCTATCTGCCTGCCGGCGCGGACTGGTACAACTACTGGACCAATGAGCGCGTGAAGGGCGGCCAGACCATCAGCGTCTCCGCGCCCATCGACACCATTCCGCTGTTCGTGCGTGCCGGCTCGATTGTGCCGCTTGGTTCGCCGATCGAGAACACGCACCAGCAGCAGTCGATTGCCAAGGTGCGGATCTACCCGGGAGCGAATGCGGAGTTCACGCTCTTCTCCGACGATGGAATGACCTATGCGTATGAGAACGGGGCCGGGTCGGTGACCAAGCTTCACTGGGACGATGCCGGCCATCAACTGAAGCACGAAGGGGCTCCGGCGTGGAGCGGGCCCGACAGCGCGGATCGTGGAGGTGGTGGGCCGCTGATCGCGAATCCCAGATCTCAAGAGCGAGACCTGGGGACCCGGCCAGAGGCCGCGAAGCCGGCCACCTTCCACACCGATGAGGTTCTCGCGCGTCCAACACTCAACGTTCGCGAAATGGCAGGGGCAAATGTCCGCCGGTCGCGCAGGCCTCCTGTCGCGGTCATTTACAATCGATCAGTAAGCAGGAACGATACTGAATGAGTCTTTTTCCAAGGTATTTGGGCCGGCCGCGTGTGCTGCCGGCATATGCAGGTCTTGCGCTTGTGATCGCAGTGATGGTTGCCGGCTGCGGCGCCGGATACCGGCCCGTGGTGACGCCCATCAATCCCAGCGGCCCTGCAGCACAGCCCGCATCTCTGGCCGCCGTGGTTTCGTCGCCATCCCCCACCTCGCCGGGAATCGCCACCATCATCAACTATGCCGGGGACACGGTCATGGCGACGGCGCCCATCGGAGTCGGCCCGACCACCTTCACTCTTGATGAAACCGGCTCTACGGGCTACACCGTAAACAGCGACGGGACGATCACCAATTTTCCCGCCAGCAATAATCTTCAGCAGAAGAACGTGACCTTTTCAACCCTCCCGTCAACGGCGATCCCGGTCAATGTGTTTTCGCCGTCTTCGGGACTCTGGATGGCCGATCTCGACGGGAACGTAATCGACGTACTTACCGGCGCGCCGGAGGCGTTCAAGCTAGCCATTCCGGTCGCGCCCACGCCGATCGGCGTCATTGGGCCGGGAATCGTGGGCCAGCGCAATTACGCCATTACCCAGGGAGCGGTGGCTACCGGCGTCGATTGCAACAACTCCCCGACCACCGGTCCGGTGGGCGAGGCCGATGGTATCGAAATAGCGAATTACACCGTCTCCTCAAAGATTCCGCTCGGAAAGTGTCCCGTTTTTGCGCTGGAGAGCCCTGACGCCAGGCGCCTGTTTGTTTTGAATCGCGGGGACGATACCATCACCGTTATCAACAGCCAGAACAACACGCTCAATGCGTGTACACCTTTCGTCAACCAGCTGGGGCGACTGGTCACCTGTCATCCATCCCTGCCGCTCTCGACCACCGCGGGGTTAACGGGGCCCAATGTGCCCGCGATCGCCGGGCCCGTATCTGCGGACTACAACGCGGCGACCGGTCAATTGATCGTGGCCGACTATGACGGCGGGACGGCGACTCTCATCGATGTGAGCCTCGATGAATTCGGAGACGACAGCGCCACCTTCGGCACCACGTTCAGCATGCCGGTGGGCGCCAATCCGGCCAGCGTGACGGCTCTCTACGATGGCAGCCGCGCCTATACCGCTAACCAGGCCGACGGAACGGTGACTGTCCTCAACCTCACCAGCCACACGGCGTTGAAGACGGTCGCGGTGACCGGGCATCCCCGCACCGTGGTCTCGACCCAGAACTCGCTTTACGGCAAGGTCTATGTGGCCGCACCCGACAGCCCCTATCTGACGATCCTTCGTACCGATCAGGACATCGTGGACACGACCGTCCTGGTGCAAGGCAACATCGTGGATGTTCGCGTCAGCTCGCAGAATGGCGCCACCGGAAATAACAACAACACCAGCCGCAAGCCAGGATACGGCCAGCCCTGCTATTTGCCGGGATCGACGGCATCCGCCACCTACCTGAGCTGTTCAACACTGCCCTAGGCGCGCGGCGCGAGAAAACGAAAATGGCGACGGCTGGTTGGCCGTCGCCATTTTCGTTGAGCTGCTCTTGGGGGAGGAGCCGTCTAGACTAGTAGTGCATCACGAAGGCCTCGGGGCCGAGGTACTCCGGATACGAGATGACTGTGGTGCCGACTTCCATGTCGACCGGGGTGGCCGTGGCGATGTCGTAGAAAGCGCTGGCCTCGGTGTAGGCATAGGCATCCCAGAAGGGAATCATGACGTAGTCGGTCAGGGTTGCGAGGCTGCCACCGACCGTCGGGGCCTCAACGACCCACTCGGCCGAGTTGCCCTTCAGCGGATATCCGGGATAAGCGGTGAAGCCCACTTCAACGGACTGGTTGGTGCTGTAGTTCACGAGGTACGCATAGCCCTGCGTTGAGGAGGTGTGCCAGACTTCGACGAACAGGTCGTCGCCGGCAGCCACGGGCAGGCTGGAGATGCGGACTTCGCCGTAGGGATACCACTCATACCACGCGGAATAGTAAGCCGAGCGGGTGCTGCCGGAGCAGTACGCATCGAATTCGACGCCGGCCTGGAGCACGTCGCTCGATCCCCAGCCGTCGATGCCATTCCACTCCGAACCCCAGTCCCAGCCGCCGGTGCAGGTTCCGGGCTTCTGCTGTGCGATCGGAACGACCATGTCGTTGACGAGGTAGTAGTAGGAGGTGGTTCCGTAGCTGGTGGCGCCGCTGAAGTCCACATAGCCGCTCCAGTTAGAGGAGTAGAGCGTGTTGCTCGGCTGGAGCGACAGGGTCGCGTTGCTCTCCACAGCGGTGGGAGCGGGCGCGTTCTTGTTGATGTTGGAAGGGCCATGGAAGATTGTGGTCTGCTCCAGGGTGGGAACAACGCGGGTCTTGGAGTGGCTCATGGCCTTTGCCCAGGTCGCATAAGCCTTGGGCTCGGTGGTCTGGTTGGGACGCGGCGGGAAGCCGTGATACTGGAGATCCTGATCCGAGGCCGTGATGGGGTCAAAACCGGCCGGGGGCGCGTCGGTGGTGGTCGCGCCGGGGAGGTTGAGAGCGTGCTGGTTGGGTGGGAGGGGCTGCGGGTTGATGGCCAGTGCGGCCAGGGGTGCGCCAAGGACAACGATCGCCGTAAGGGCGGAGGCAAGGCTCTTCATGATCTTCAATTTCCTTTTAGGGGAGGTGCTCTGATGCAGCATCAGAGTGTTACTGCGCAGGTAGTAGAAGTTAGCCCCGCAACGTTACAACGAAGACGAAGAATATTTGGTTGACCGTTTGAAAACTGCAATGGAAAGTTGCGCCGCCGGTAGTCGACATGCCCAAAACCCCCGGCACCATCGCGAGGCGGGGCATTTCTGCGCTCGACGGCTTTAATTTCTGGAGCAAACTCACCCGTAATGACCCACCCGTTCATTGACTCGGCTCGCCAATTCACGTATTCTGGAGACCTTGTGCGGTGTTGCGCCTGGGGTCTGCGTATAGGGGTTCCAAAGACTGGTCTAAGTCGACGGAACGATTGGTTGTAGCCCGGACCCGCTGGTTGAACCCTGAGTAGGGATTCGGCTGGAACAGGCACCTTCTGCTGAGTGGAGTTCAGGTCAGCAGAGTCAGGATCCCGAAGAGGGTAAGCCCCGTAATCCTCACCCGAACAGAATTGTTTGGCAGTGGGTGGAATTTTGGCCCGTGAGCATTTGGCGCGGGCGAACGCGCTGTGCGCGAAGACTTTTGACGGGCCGGGGTTTGGCTTGTCTACTGAGCTGGTTTAAAGGTAGGAAAAAGAATGTCGACGTTTGTTCCGAGCGGCAAGGACATTGACCGCAAATGGTATGTGGTGGATGCAAGCGGCCAGACACTGGGCCGGCTGGCGACCAAGGCCGCCAGTGTGTTGAGCGGCAAGTTGAACCCCAGGTACGTGCCATACATCGATATGGGCGATCACGTGATCGTGATCAATGCTGAGAAGGTTCGGCTGACCGGGCTCAAGAGCCAGAGCAAGGTTTACCGCCGCTATACCGGGTTCCCGGGCGGCCTGCGGGAAGAGTCGTTTACCCGGCTGCTGAACCGCAAACCGGAAAAGATTCTGGAAGAAGCGATCAAGGGCATGCTGCCCAAGAGCAAGCTGGGCCGCGCGATGGGGTCGAAGTTGAAGGTTTATCGCGGCGACAAGCACCCCCACCAGGCGCAGGCGCCGGTAACGCTGGAAGTTGCCTGAAGCAACTTCGAAGGGACTAAGGGACTAGGGACTAAGGGACTAGGCACCTCGACAACAGATTCGAACTAGCAAGCTGAGAGCTGACGGCTGAGAGCTAGAAGGAAACGAATGGCAGATCTGGTTCAGTATTACGGAACGGGGCGGCGCAAGTCGGCGATCGCTCGTGTCTTCCTGCGTCCGGGAACGGGTGAGTGGAAGGTCAACGGCAAGGGTTTTGACGAGTACTTCGTCACCGAGCAGCAGCGGGTATCGGCCAAGCGTACGCTTGTCGTTGCCGACCTGGTATCGACCTTCGACGTCCTGGTCACGACCAAGAGCGGCGGCGTATCCGCGCAGGCCGATGCTGTGAAGATGGGCATTGCCCGCGCTTTGATCGAGTTCAACCCGGAACTGCGCAAGATGCTCAAGTCCGAAGGCCTGCTGACCCGCGACGCGCGCCAGAAAGAGCGCAAGAAGTACGGTCAGAAGGGCGCACGCAAGCGGTTCCAGTTCAGAAGCGCTAGAGCGCTTCGAGGGACATAGGGATCAGGGACAGGGACTAGAAACTGGTTCGAGCCACGTGCTCAGTCCCTAGTCCCTGTTCCCTAGTCCCTGGCATTTCAAATCTCCCGCATTAGCGGGTTTAATTCGGGCGCCGGCATCGACCACCCGGATGCAATCCACGAAGGAGGCCAATGGCCACGATCACAATGAAGGAGCTGCTCGAAGCGGGTGTTCACTTCGGGCATCAGACCAAGCGCTGGAATCCCAAGATGAAGGAATACATCTTCGGCGAGCGCAATGGGATCTACATCATCGATCTGCAGAAGACGCTCAAGCTGTTCAAGGATGCGTCGAAATTTGTAACCGAGTTGTGCGCGTCGGGAAAGACGATTCTGTTCGTCGGCACCAAGCGCCAGGCGCAGGATGCAGTGGCGGAGGAGGCCACCCGCGCCAGCATGCCGTATATCAACCAGCGTTGGCTGGGCGGTCTGCTGACCAACTGGGTGACGGTGCAGAAGTCGGTGAAGCGCCTTCAGGAACTGGACGAGATGGCCACCGATGGCCGGTACGAACTGCTGACCAAGAAGGAAGTCATTCGCCTCGAGCGGGAGCGGAAGCACCTGCAGGCCAACCTGGCCGGCATCAAGAGCATGAAGCGCCTGCCCGACGCCCTGTTCGTGGTCGATTCGAACAACGAGGCCATCGCGGTGAAGGAAGCTCGCAAGCTGGGTATCCCGGTGGTTGCCGTGGTGGATACCAACTGCGACCCGACGGTGGTGGACTATGTGATTCCGGGCAATGACGACGCCCTGCGCGCCATTCGGCTCTTCACCTCGAAGATCGCCGATTCGGCCGCTGAGGGTGTGAACCTGGTGGGCGACAAGGCCTTCGCCGAGGAACCGCCCGCGGTTCCGGCCGAGGAAACAGTGGCTCTGGAGGCTGCTGCTGCGCCTGAGGAATTCGACTTCGATGCTGCCGTGGGCCCCGGCATTCGCAAGGCTCCGGCGGCGGTTGCCGCGCTGCTCGACGACGACGAAGCAGCCGGTGCCGGCCATTAATCATATTTGCGCATAAGCGTGCGCATGATGAAAAGCGTGGCCACGATCAACGAGCGCCACGCTTTTCTTTTAGGGTACCTGCGGTGCCGCAGGCGAGAAAAGTATCACGCCTGGCCGCGTTTCTATCAAAAAGGGTAGAAACGTGATTCGGGAGTCCGCGGTACGAACGCGCGGAGATTCGCGTAGACAAGAAGGAAAAAGAGAGATGACGACAACGAGCGAGAAGATTGACGCCAAGTTAGTGAAAGACCTGCGCGAGAAGTCGGGCGCGCCCATGGGCGATTGCCTGAAAGCGCTGCAGGAGACCAAGGGCAATATCGAAGATGCATTCGTGGTTCTGCGCAAGCGCGGAATGGCTTCGGCACAGAAGAAGGCGGCCCGTACAACGAATGAGGGCGCCGTGGGCACGTATATCCACGCGGGCGGGAAGATCGGCGTACTGCTGGAAGTCAACTGCGAGAGCGACTTCGTGGCTCGCACCGAAGACTTTCAGGAATTGCTGAAGGACATCGCGATGCATATCGCGGCCACCGATCCGCGCTACGTCAAGCCCGAGGACGTGACCACCGAGGACCTGGAGCGGGAGAAGGAAATCTACCGCGCGCAGGCCGCGGCTACCGGCAAACCCGCGCCGGTGATCGAGAAGATCGTCGATGGCAAGATGGCGAAGTTCTACGAGGAAGTGTGCCTGCTCGAGCAGCCCTTCATCAAGGACCAGGCCATCAGCATCAAGGAATTGATCGCGCAGAAGGTCGGCAAGCTGGGCGAGAACCTCACGGTTCGCCGTTTTGCACGCTTCAAGGTGGGCGCGCCGGATTGGACCGTCTCTCAGACCAAGGCCGTCGAATCGGCATCTGAGTAGTTCCTTACTGCGGACCTGAATCAGAACAAGTAAAAGGCGCCTCTT
The DNA here is from genome assembly GCA_963812485.1 of uncultured Acidobacteriota bacterium. Taxonomy (GTDB): domain Bacteria; phylum Acidobacteriota; class Terriglobia; order Terriglobales; family Acidobacteriaceae; genus Telmatobacter. The sequence goes on along the minus strand of CAWEVD010000012.1, from coordinate 34,664 downwards.
CCGTTTGGATCAACGTTGATCCCGATGGAAGAGGCGCCTTTTTCTGCCTGGCTTTAGCTTAGGGAACTACGCGACGCGCTCGATCGACACCGATTCAAGCACTACGGGCTTTACCGGCTTATCCTGAGCGCCGGTTTTGACCGTGGAGATCTTGTTGACCACATCCTGCCCCTCGACCACTTCGCCGAAGATGGTGTGCTTGCCGGTGAGCCACGCAGTGGGAGCGACGGTGATAAAGAACTGGCAGCCGTTTGTTCCCGGACCGCTATTGGCCATGGCCAGCTTGCCGGGCTTGTCGAAACTGTGCGGCGAGCCCTTGGTCTCATCCTGGAAGCGATAGCCGGGTCCGCCCATGCCGGTGCCGGTGGGGTCGCCGCCCTGGATCATGAAATTGGGAATCACGCGATGGAAGATGGTTCCGTCGAAGAGCTTGTCGGTCGACTTGGCGTGCGTCGTTGGATGCGTCCACTCTTTTCCGCCTTCGGCCAGTTCGATGAAGTTCTTCACTGTGACTGGCGCATCGGATTCGAAAAGGCGGACGGTGATCTTGCCTTCGGTGGTATTGAAGGTGGCGTAAGTGCCTGGTGCTTGTGCCATGAAAACTCCTGGGGTTTCGAGGTATCTCCGGCCTCATCCGCAGCGGCGGACGAGACCTGGGGCGCCCGATTAGTCAATCGAAGCTGTTTAGGGTTGAGGTGCGACTGCGGGGCGGCGGCGGCAGGGGCTTGCCTTCGGGAACGATCGTGACCTTTTTGAGCACGACCGGCACGACAGGTTTGTCGTTGGCTCCGCACTTGCACCCGGGCGATCGCCATCACCACGTTGACGCTGGCCTCGTCACATTGACCGAAGATGGTGTGATGGCCGTTGAGATGCGGCGTAGGCACCTCGGTGATAAAGAACTGGCTGCCGTTGGTGTTGGGGCCGGAGTTGGCCATGGCCAGCCGGCCCGGAACATCGAATCCAAGATCAGGATTGAACTCGTCTTCGAAGGTGTAACCGGGGTCGCCCATGCCGGTCCCGGTGGGGTCCCCGCCCTGAATCATGAACTCCGGAATGACCCGGTGGAAGATGGTCCCGTCATAGAGCGGCTTGTGGTGCATCACTTTCTTCGTGGCTGGGTCGGTCCAGTCCCGGGTGCCCTGCGCCAGGGCGATAAAGTTGGCCACTGTCTTGGGCGTCTGCTTTTGATAGAACTGGCAGGTGATGCGGCCCATCGAGGTATCCATCACGACGGTCGGCCCGTTGGGCACGATTGTAGCGGCCGCGGTGGCCTGCGGCGCGTCGGGCAGAGGCTGCTGCGCGGAGGCCGCGGACGCAAGAGCGAAAGCAGCGGCCAGGGATGGAGCGAGAAACGCGTTCCTGAATGTCATGCCATGTCTGAGGATAAATCATCAGGCGGATGGGCTGCCAGCAGTGGGGAGGGCCACGGATTGGTCATCAGTCCGGGGTCTCGGGCGCATTGCGCCGGACATGTATCGTATTTGCATGACAGTTTCACTGAAGCGCCTGCCCCTCGCGCTTGCCTGCGCGCTTGGCTGCCTTGCTTTTCCTTTTGCCACGGCGTGGTCCCAGGGCGACAAGCCTGCCGCCGGCGGAGACAAACCCGCGGCCGACAAGGCTGCCGCCGACAAAACCGCGCTGCCGCCCTTGCCGGCCGATGCGCACGTGTCGCAGCAGATTCAACTCGATGGCAAGACGCTCAAGTACACGGTGACCGTGGGCTCGTTGCCGGTGCGGGACAAGGACGGCAAGGAGGCCGGCGCCGTGGTGTACACGGCCTACACGGTCGAAGGCGAGAACCGGCCGGTGACGTTCGCGTTCAATGGCGGACCGGGCGCGTCCAGCGTGTATCTGAATTTTGGCGCCATCGGGCCCAGGCACATGAACGCGGGAAATGAAGGCGACAGCCCGTCGGACCCGACCACGTTGACCGACAATCCCGGCACCTGGCTCGATTTCACCGACCTGGTCTTCATCGATCCCATCGGAACGGGGTTCAGCCGCGCTACGGTTCCTGAGGACCAGGCCAAGAAGCTTTTCTATTCGACCACGCCCGACATTCAATACCTGTCGCGCGTCATCTACGACTGGCTGGTGAAGAACGGCCGCCTCGGCTCGCGCAAGTATCTTGTGGGCGAAAGCTATGGCGGGTTTCGCGGGCCGCGCATTACGCACTACCTTCAGTCGCAGCTGGGCGTGGCGCTCAACGGGGTGGTGCTGGTGTCGCCGTATCTCAACCCCGCGCAGGATGAGAATGAAGACTTGTCGCCGCTGCCGTGGATGATGACGCTGCCTTCGATCACCGCGGCGCACCTGGAGCGCGAGAAGAAGTTGACGCCGGAGGCGATGGCGGAGGTGATTGCGTACACGCGCGGCGATTATGCGACGGCCCTGCTCAAGGGGCATTCCGATCCCGATGGCGAAAAGAAGATGATCCAGCGCGTGACGGAGATGACCGGCCTCGATCCCGCATTCGTGAAGTACTCGGGCGGCCGAATCGAAACCGGCGCGTATCTCCGCGAGGTGCATCGAGAGGAAGGCAAGCTGGGGTCGGTGTACGACTCCAACGTGACCTCGTTCGATCCGTTTCCGTTTGCCCCGGAGCAGCGTGCGAACGATCCGATCCTGGCCAGCATCATTGCGCCGCTGACCACGGCGATGGTTGATTTCATCACCCGCACCGTGGGCTGGAAGATCGACGCGCGCTATAACGCCTTGTCCTACGAGGTGAATCGCCTCTGGGATCGCGACGACGACCTGCGCAAGGGATCGGTGCCCGCATCTGCGCCAGGCCGTGGCCGCCGATCCGAAGATGCGCGTGCTGATCGTGCACGGATGGAACGATCTTTCCTGCCCGTTTATGGGTTCGGTGCTGACGGTGGACCAGATGCCGGTGATGGGCGATCCGACGCGCGTGGCGGTGCATGAGTTTCCGGGAGGGCACATGTTCTACACGCGCGATTCCAGCCGCGCCGATCTGCGCAAGGATGTGATGGATATGTACGCCAAGCACTAGGTCCAACTCTATGGGGCGCGGCCAGAGTCGGCTGCGCCTCTTTTAGGCCCCGGAATTGGTTGTCGAGGTCGTCGCTTGTTTTTTACCGTCTGCATGCAGCGTTCGGCAGACCGTCACTGAGCTTGACTGCCGTTGTTGACCGCGGACCACCGCCCTGGTGTAGTCTGCGAGACTTGGGGGACAGTCCTGAACTCCTTCCTGCGGATCTGCGCCGGCCGTCTCCTCTTCTGCAATTAGTCTCGTTTTGCGTTTGGGAGAACGGAAGATGAACCTGCCATTGACCGTAATTGCGTGTCCTTTCCGTCAGTGCTGCTTCAGCCTGCGCCCAGCAATCCACCGCTAATGACAAGCCCGTCAAGACAGCCGGGGAGGCCTTCAAGAATGTACAGGTGTTGAAGCGAGCGCCCGCCGACACATGGTTCGATACCATGGCGTTTATCGCGGGGTCCCTGGGTGTGACTTGCGACCATTGTCACTACTTCTTCGTTTGAAGTTGACGATGGTAATGCGGGCAAACTCAAAGCCCGCCAGATGATGCGCATGGTGGACGAGATCAACGCTAATCATTTCGATGGCAAGATCATGGTCACCTGCAATACCTGTCACCGCGGCACTCTCAAGCCGCAGGCTGCGCCGGTGCCCGATGCGGAGCATTGGAAGAAAGCGGCCGAAAGACCATCGTCTCCTCCCGCCGCCGCGGACTTGATCGCCCGGTACCGGCGATCGGTCGACGGCGGAAAGCGGTCCCTTTCCCAATCGGTCAAATTCGAAATGGAAACCTACGGGGGAACGGGCCCCGCGCGGCAAACGTCGGTCGAGGTGCTTCTCGATGGCCCATCGCGCGTTCAAGAAACCGATCGCGATGGAGCCAATGTGAAGACGCTGATTAGGAACGGACACAAGGCGTGGGCAAACGAGCACGGCGCTTGGCGCGAAATGAACGAGGGAGAGGCGTCTTCAGCGATGGAAGCTGCCGATATCCTCGAACCGGACCAGGTTGGCGAGGTCACTCCCGCGGGCGCAGTCTTCGAAGATCAGGTCTATGGTCGACGGGCTTTCGTCGTTCCGGTTAACTCGAGAGGTGACAGAAAGTGGCTCTACTTCGATGCCGTCAACGGATTGCTGGTTCGACAGCGGATTCTTTCTGACAGCTTCTATGGCGACGGAACTGTCGATATTGAATATACCGACTACCGGAGATTTGGCAGTGTCCTTTTGCCGAACACTTTTTATGTCGTGAATGCCGGTGGTTCCGGTCTCACCATTCGCAGAGCCACTTCCCGAAAGATTCACATCAAGGTGAACGACACACAGTTCACGCCCGGCACCTGAACCTGCCCTTTCATCGACTGTTTCGAAATTAGTCCCCAGATCGGTGTCGATGATCCCAGCTAGTTTTCGGGGACCGTTGACTTTCTATCCATAGATGATCTATATATCGGACCATGGCCAAGAAACCTGACTTGCTTCCCGGCACGCTCGACATGCTCATTCTCAAGACGCTGACCCGCGGGGCGCTGCACGGCTATGGCATTGCGCTGTCCATCAAGCGGCTGTCCGATGATGTGTTGACCGTGGAAGAAGGCTCTCTCTATCCGGCCCTGCAACGGCTGCTGCTGCAGAACTGGGTAAAGGCCGAGTGGAAGATGACCGATACCAATCGGCGGGCGCGGTTCTACACGCTGACAGCCGCAGGGCGCAAACAGCTGGGCGTCGAGCTTTCGCAGTTCGAGCAGATGATTGCGGCGATCGGGCGCGTACTGAGCGATGTGCAGGAGGCCTAGACGGCAATGAAGTTTCTGAACAAGCTTTCCCTGTTGTTTGGCCGCCAGCGGTTTCACGACGAACTGGATGAAGAGATGGCGTTCCATCGCGCCCAGGCGGAGCAGGCCTTCGTGGCAGAGGGCATGACGCCGGAAGAAGCGCGCTACGCGGCAAAGCGACAGTTCGGCAATGGCACGCGAATCAAAGAGCGCAGCCGCGAGGTGATTGGATTCCGCGGCGAGACAGTGGTGCAGGATGTCCGCTATGCGATCCGGCAGTTGTGGGCCAGCCCGGCGTTCACGATCGTCATACTGCTGACGCTGGCGCTGAGCATCGGGGCCAACAGCGCGATTTTCAGCGTGATCAATGGCGTATTGCTGAAACGCCTCCCCTATGAGCAGCCCGAGCGGCTGGTCAGGATATTTCTCTCCAGTTCGAGCTATCCCAGGTTTTCCCTGAACCCGTTCGACTTCCGCGATTACCGGGCGCGCAACCAATCGTTCGAATCGATGGCCGCATTTACGCGCGGCGACGTGCAGCTCTCAGGTTCGGGAGAGCCGGTGCGCGTGAACGGATTCGGGATCACGGCGGGCTATTTTCACGTGCTTGGGCTGCGGCCGGAACTGGGACGCGAATTTGACCAGGCGGCGGAGATTCCCGGCAACGGGCTGCAGGTGATCCTGAGCAACCGGCTGTGGCGAACGCGATTCGGTGCAGACCCCAACGTGATCGGGCGCAAGGTCACGATCAACATGCAGGCGTATACCGTGGTCGGCGTGATGCCGGCCGGAACCGTGCATCCGGGGAATGAATACCATTCGGTCGCCTACGGTGAGGACGTGGATGCCTGGTGGCCGTTTTCGTTTGAAGGCGATCCGAATCGACGCGGGTCGCATTACATCGAGGGGATCGCGCGGTTGAAGAGCGATGTTGGCCTCGAGCAGGCGCGGACGGAGATGAACGCGATCATGGCGCAACTGGGCCGCGAGCATCCCGGCGATGGCGGCTGGAAGGTGCTGGTGATTCCGCTGTATTCCGAAGTGGTCGGGGCCAGCCGCCCGATGCTCCTGATGCTGCTGGGCGCGGTTGTGATCGTGTTGCTGATTGCATGTGCGAACGCGGCCAACCTGCTGTTGGCCAGGGCATCGTCGCGGCAGCGGGAGATTGCGGTGCGCCTCGCGATGGGCGCTCCGCGGGCGCGGATCATGCGGCAGATGATGACCGAGAGCCTGCTGATTTCATTTTTGGGCGGAGGCCTCGGGCTGGCGCTGGCGTTCATCGGCGTGAAGGCGCTGGTAGCTCTGCTGCCTGCAGATTTTCCGCGAGCGCAGGATATTCACGTGAGCGCGCCGGTGCTGGCATTCACAATCCTGGTGACAGTTGCTACGGGCATTCTCTTCGGACTGGCTCCGGCGTTCCAGGCCACACGAGCGGATCCCAGGGAAGGATTGCAGAAGGGCGGGCGCACCACCGTCGGCAGCGGACGGCAAAGCCGGCTGCGCGATGCGCTGGTGGTTGCCGAGGTGAGCCTCGCCTGCGTACTGCTGATTGGCGCGGGGCTGATGCTGCGCAGCTTGCTGAATCAACTGCATCTCGATCCCGGCTTTCAGCAGGAACATGTGATCACGGCGAGTATTTCACTGCCGCATGTGAATTACGGAAAGCGTGAACAGGTCGCGCGCTTCTTCGATGGGCTGGTCACGAATCTGAATCGATTGCCGGATGTCGAGAGCGCGGGCGCAGGCAGCGATTTGCCCTGGACTGGCTACGACGAGAATTCGGGATTCACAATCGAGGGCAAGAAACCGCCCGCGGGGGAGGAGTTCCACGCGCGCTATCACATGGCCACTCCGGGCTACTTCAGCGCGCTGGGGATTCCGTTGGTGGCGGGCCGCTTCTTCACCGAAGCCGACGCCAAAGACACGCAGCAGGTTGTCCTGATCAACCATGCGATGGCGAACAAATATTGGCCGAATGAGAACGTGATTGGCAAGCGGATGACGTTTGAAGATGAGCCAAAGGAGAAGGACTGGCTGACGATCGTAGGGGTCGTCGGCGACGTTAAGGATCAGCCCAACAGCCCTGCCGCGCAACCCGCCTTCTGGTGGCCCGAGCTTCAAAGCGGCTGGACTTCGGATATGTCGGTGGTCATCCGGGCGCGCGGCACTCCGAGCCTGCTCGCCGATGCGTTGCGCAACGAAGTGCATCGGATCGATCCCGCACTTGCCGTTGCGGACGTGAAGCTGATGGACAGCATCGTGAACTCGTCGGTATCGACGCCCCGTTTCGCGTTCGCGCTGGTGGGACTGTTTGCGGGACTGGCGATCGTGCTCGCCGGCATCGGCACGTATGGCGTGATTTCGTATTCAGTCAGCCAGCGGACTCCGGAACTGGGCATACGCATGGCGCTGGGCGCGGTGCGTAGCGACGTAATGAGCCTGGTCTTGTCGCACGCTGCGAGGCTCGCAGTACTGGGAACGGCTCTCGGTGTCGTGGCGGCGTTCGCCCTGTCGCGGCTGCTGAAGAGTCTGATCTTCGATGTCAGTCCCGCCGATCCCGCGACGTTTGCTTCGGTCGCCGGGATCGTGATCCTGGTGGCGCATGCTGGCTGGTTATGTTCCTGCGCTGCGAGCGACCGCTACCGATCCGATGAACGCTCTGCGAGCTGAATGATCGCGCACCGATAGAACCTGATTGCGAATTGCAAGGAGATCACCATGGACCGGCTCTCTTTCTTCTTAAACAAACTTGCACGCCTTTTCGGGCGGGACCGATTCCGGTCTGAACTCGACGAGGAGATGGCCTTTCATCGCGCGGAGGCGGAGAAAGACTTTGTCGCCGATGGAATGACGCCGGAGGCTGCGCGCCGCGCCGCTGCGTTGCGGTTCGGAAATCGGACCAGGTTAAGAGAAGAGAGCCACGAGATCGTGGGTTTCCGGGCGGAGACGGTGGTCCAGGATCTGCGTTTTGCCTTGCGGCAGATGCGCAAGAATCCGGGGTTTGCGCTTACCGCGATTTTGATTCTCGCGCTGGGCATGGGCGTGAGCGTGGCCATCTTCGGGTTTGTGGATGCGGCGCTGTTGCAGCCGCTGCCATACAGCGCGTCGGACCGGTTGATGTCGGTGGACGAGAACAGCGCGGTCTTCCCACGTTCGAATCTCTCCCGCGACGACTACGACGACTGGAAGCGGATGAACAAGTCGTTCAGCTCCATCGAGGTCTACACCGGGACGGGATACCTGCTGCATACTGCGTCAGGCACAGAGCCGGTGCCGGGAGCGCGGGTCAGCGATGGCTTCTTTCGCACGCTGGGCGTGAAGCCGATGCTTGGTCGCGACTTTCTGCCGGGCGAGGACAGGCCGGGCCAGGCGAAGATCGTGATTCTCCCCTATGGAACGTGGCTGAAACGCTATGGCGGGCGCCGCGACGTGATCGGGCAGTCGGTAACCCTCAGTGGAGACGCCTACACGATTGTCGGGGTGCTTCCGCGCGAATTCGCTTTTGCTCCGAGCGGAAACAAAGAATTCTGGACCCCGTTGCTCGACAGGAACGGCTGTGAGCAGCGGCGGAGCTGCCACAATCTTGATGGAATCGGACGGCTTCGCGATGGCGTGACCCCAGGCGCGGCGCTCGAGGAAATGAAGGCAATCGCGGCGCAGCTGGAGAAGCAATATCCGGAATCGAACCACGGACAGGGCGCGAGCGTCTTTCCGCTTTCGGAGTTGATTGTCGGACAGGTGCGGCCGATTCTGCTGACACTCCTGGCCGGCGCGGGATTGCTGCTATTGATCGCCTGCGTGAATGTGGCGAGTCTGCTGTTGGTTCGATCGGAGACCCGGCGGCGCGAGGTTGCCGTGCGTGGAGCCCTGGGGGCAACGCCGCTGCGGCTGGTGCGGCAATTCGTCACCGAAGGATTGTTGCTGGCGGTGGCCGGGAGCCTCAGCGGAGGGCTCGTTGCGGTGTGGATCATGTCGCTGTTGAAGCGGCTGGTCCCCAAGGTGATGGCGGACGCGATGCCTTATCTCGCCGGCGTGGGCATGAATGCGCACACCGCAATCTTTACCGCCGGGATTGCGCTGGGCGCCGCATTGCTTATGGCGGCTACGCCCACGATGCGCTTGTCGTTCCAGCGCATTCGCGATGGTCTCGGCGACGGCGACCGCGGTGCCGCAAGCCGCTTCTGGCGGCGCATGGGCGCGAACTTTGTCGTCGTGGAACTGGTGATCGCGGTGGTGTTGCTGGTGGGCGCGGGGCTGCTGGGCAGGAGTTTCTATCGCCTTCTGCATGTGGAGACGGGCTTCGACGTGACGCATCTGGCCACCGTCCAGGTGATGGCATCGGAGAGCGCATACCCGAAGAGCGAGCAGACAACGGCGCTCATGCGCGAGATCGCGCGGCGCGTGTCGAGTTTGCCCGGAGTGCAATCGGTGGGATTCAGTTCCAATCTGCCATTGGATTGCAACTGCAACACGGACTGGATTCGCATTGTGGGCAAGCCTTTCCATGGGGAACACAACGAGGTGGATGAACGCGACGTGAGTCCGACCTATCTTCCGACGCTCAAAGCAAGGCTGGTGCGCGGGCGCCTGATGACCGAGGATGACGATGCGTCCAGGCCGAACGTGCTTGTGATCAACGAAACACTGGCGCGGAAGTATTTCCCCGGCGAGGATCCCATCGGCCAGAAGATCGGCAACGGCGCATTGGATCCGAAGTCGATACGCGAGATCATCGGCGTCGTCGCCGATGTGCGCGAAGGCGCGCTGGATGCTGACATATGGCCGGCGGAATACGAGGCCATCTACCAGGGTCAGAACAATTTTTTCGCGATGGCCGTACGCACATCGCAGGATGAAAAGTCCGTGTTGCCGTTGCTGGTGAGTACGCTGCACCAGGTTGATCCGAACCTGGGCGTCTATGGCGAACAGACCATGCGGCAGCAGATAGACTCGACCCAGGCGGCGTTGATGCATAGCTTTTCGACATGGCTCGTGGGTGGCTTTGCGGCGATGGCGCTGGTGCTGAGCGTGGTTGGATTGTATGGGGTGATTGCCTACTCGGTGAGCCAGAGGACGCGCGAGATCGGCGTGCGCATGGCATTGGGCGCGCAGCGCAGTTCGGTCTACCAGATGGTGATGCGGCAAGCCGGATGGTTGACGTCGATCGGCATTGGCGTGGGGCTGATGTGCGCCGTGGGCGCTTCGATGGCGATGCGCAAAGTGCTCTTCGGCGTGGCGGCCTGGGATGTGTGGACGTTGGCAGCCGTCGCGGTCGTGTTGGGTTGTGCCTCGCTGCTGGCGAGTTTTCTGCCGGCGCGGCGCGCGGCGCGGGTGAATCCGTGCGAAGCGCTGAGGGCTGAGTGAAAAGGGCAGGGAACAGGAAATACTGGTCAGGACGGAACTTTAATATCCCACGTCTCAGAATCGAGACCTGGGGCACCCACATGATTCAGGCGAGGTGAAGGAAGCGGCTCGGGGTCAACCTTGCGCCGGGGAAGACCAGTTCCAGGTTATTGGCGCCGAGCGTGCGCGTGACGAGTTCTCCGAGGACCTGGCGATAGTCAGTCGTGAGGGCGAGGTCGCGGCCTTCGTTGAGTTGCTCGTGGGCCAGGCCGGGCCACCGGCCGTAGACTCTGCCGCCCTTCACATCCGCTCCCAAAATGAACATCGCATTGGCGTGGCCGTGATCGGTGCCGCCGGTGCCGTTTTCGCGGGCGGTGCGGCCGAACTCCGACATGGTGACCAGCGTTACGTTGGCGGCATCGTCCCCCAGGTCGCGCCAGAAGGCCGCAATGGCCGTCGAGAAATCGGTGAGGCGATTGGCGAGCTGGCCATTGACGCTGCCCTGGTTATGATGCGTGTCCCAGCCATTGACGTCAGTAAACGCTGCCTCGACTCCCAGATTGGCTTTGAGCAACTGCGCGATCTGCTTCATGCTGTTGCCGAATTCGGAGGCTGGATAATCGGCGCCCGCGGCGGGCTTGTACTGCGCGGGATTGGCGGCGCGGAGCATCTTCACCGCGTCGAATGTTTCTTCGCCGGTGGAGTGGAAGATGCGATCGCCGCTGGCGCCGTACATGGCTTCGAATGCCGCGGCTGCGGGAGTCGGGCCGGACCACGTCCGCCGACGGTGAAGTCGTTCACATTGTTGAGCGCGATCGCCGGAATTCTGCCGGCAAGCGTGCGCGGAACATTGGCGCCGAGAGCGAGGGCGCGAAACGCGGAGTGTTCCTGGCGCCTGCGCAGGTCTTCCGATTGCAGTGCGCGATTCAGCCAGCCGTCATCGGTGCTCTTTACGCCGGGTGTGCCGGACTCCATGTAGTCCTGCGCGTCGAAGTGCGAGCGCGACATGTCGGGTGAGCCGGCCGCGTGCACGATGGCGAGGTGTCCCTGGTCGTAGAGCGGCTTGAAGGCAGCCATCGAGGGATGCAGCCCGAAGAATCCATCGAGATCGATCACCTTGTCAGGCGGGATCGCAATGCCGGGACGCATCGCGTAGTAATTCTTCTCGCGATAAGGCACGACGATGTTGAGCCCGTCGGCCGCGCCGCGCTGAAAAATGACGACCAGTCGGCGGTTCGGCCCCGGTGCGCTTTCTGCCAGCACGGAGCGGACGAGAAAGCCGGGAATCGTGGTGGTTCCGGCCAGCGCCAGTGCGCCTTTGTGGAGGAAGAAGCGGCGATTAGTCTGCATGGAGAGCTCCGTGTCAGCGTCTTTGGAATTCCGGTGAGCCGAGCAGAAGTCCGGCCAGCAACTGATCTTGCTTTTCGACTGCGGCCGGGGCGGGAGGGCGGTTTTCCGACACCGGCATGGATTGGGCGCGCGGCTTCGACAGTGCGGCCTGCGAATTAGTGTTCTGCGCCGCGAATTGTTCGAGCACTGCGGAACGCGTGGAATCGCTGACCGCGCCGGAGATTAGGATCGATTCGAGGCGCGACTCTTCCGCTTGCGGGTTCGGTGTGTTGCAACGGGCTGCGAATCTTTGGAGGACCAGCTTGTCGAGATTCCGGGCAGGCGGTTGGCGGCAAGCGAGAGAGCAAAATTCATGCGGTTGACAAGCGCTTCGGTCGACATCCAGTCGGACGCTTCCCATTTGTAGCCGGTGGGCGGAATGGCGCCGTACAAGGGCATGCCCATCTCACGCAGAGCGTTGGCCAGCGGCCGAAGATTGGTGATGTCGGCGTTGCTGGCGCGGGCCGCGGAGACGACGTACTCGAGGGGCGTCTTGACCTTGGCGCGATACACCGCGGTTGACCAGAATTCGGGTGAATGGAACATCGTCTTGAGCACCGCGGCAATGTCGCCGCCGGAGGACAGATACGATTTGGCCATGCGCTCGACGAGGCTCTCGGGCGGGTCGTCGCTGACGAAACGCACCGCCAGCTTGCGCGAGACGAACTGCGCCGTTGCGGGGCGCGTGGCCAGAAAGTGCAGCAGCTCGCGTCCTTCGCCCTCACCGTTCTCCTTGAACTTCTTGCCCAGCGCCTTCTTTGTGCCTGGCTCGTGGCGGTTGGGGTTGAACACGAATCCGCCGCCGCGCTGCGGCCGATCGACCGTCCAGCCGGTAAGAATGCGCGCGACCTGGATGACGTCGGCCTGCGTATAGCCGCCATTGACGCCCAGCGTGTGAAGCTCCATCAATTCGCGCGCGTAGTTTTCGTTCAGGCCTTCCTGGGCTTTCTTCGCGTTCGCCGGCATTGCGGGCCGCATTCATTTTGGCCCGTTCCGCGGCTCGCGAATCGGGGCCGATGCTTTCCGCGTTGTCGAGATAGAGCAGCATGGCCGGGCTGTGCGCCGTTGCTTCGAGCAGGTCTTCGAATTTGCCCAGAGCGTGGGGCCGGATGGCGTCCCGCTCATAGCTGACCAGGTAATACGGCATGGCCTCGTTCTTGCGCAGATAGACATTGAAGTGATTGAACCAGAAATCGGTCATCACTTCCTGGAGCTGAGCATTCGAATAGATATCGCGCGTGAGGCGTTGGGCGATGAGCTCTTCGGCGACGGTGCGCTGCGGGTTTTCGAGCGCGCCGACGGTCTCCTTCATTTCGGGACTGAGGCCGGCGATGAGAGCGGCGCGCTGCGGGCCTCGGAGGGACTTGAAGAATTCGTCGAACTCAGCGGGCTGCATGGCGCTGAGGCGGATGATGCGTTGTTGCGGAGGAAGCGCCAGAACGGTGGAGATATGGGTCGGATCGATTCCTGATGGCGCTGGTGCGGCGGCCATCGCAGTTGCCGGCCGTGTGTCTTCCCCATCCGCATCGAGCGAGTCGAGTAATTTCGCGGCCGCGTCGTTGGAATTCATGGCGCCAGTCCCATCCATCGCGGGCGTGGACGCCTGGGCACTTTTGGTCGCGGGCACTTCGTTCTGCTTTTCCTGCTTCTTCTCCGCCACGCGGAACATCTGGTTTTCGTAGACGGCGTGCAGCGCGCCTTGTTCAGGGATGGGGACTTTGCCGGCGAGAGCCTGGCGGATGACCGCGTTGCTGGGCATGCGGTAGAGCAGTTCCTCGCTGCTCAACTGCATGGCTGGGTACTGGGCGAGGCGTGCGTTCATTTCCAACTGCTCGATCGCGGCAGGATGGAGTTGTTGATCGAACCAGCGGTCGAGGCCCAGGGCGCGAACGGTTTCCAGGTCGCCCGGACGCGGACCGAATGTGAACCGGTTCAGCGCGTGGAGGATGCGGTCATCACCCTCAATCTGGCCAGGGTGATAGGCGGGCCGCGTCGCGGCGGGGGCCGGGCCGGCACACGATCGGGGGCTGCAGGCGGATCAACAGCCGCCGGCGCTGCTGGATTCAGCAGACTGAAACACGCGATTGCAGCGAGTGATCGTTCAAAAACGGTCCGTCGATTCGTGGCACTCACTTCTTTCTCCGATTCGGTCGCAGCCGCAAATTGGGAGCGCCCGCCAACCGGGCGCGCAGGGAAGCTTGCTCTTCTGAACCCCGGGCGAACTGCGAAAGTTTCTGGATGGAACCGGGGAATTGAGCTATTCTTGGGTGCGCATATTCCCTCTGCGTCGTTAGACGTTTCGCTGTCCAGCGCGATGACCGTATACCTCCGGAACTCCAAAGGAGAAGGATCGATGAAACGCACTTTTTGCGCTTTCCTGTTTGTAGCCGCCCTTGGTCTCAACAACGTGACCGCAGCAGCTGTTCTCTCACCCGCGCAGAGCGAGGGAAAGGCTGCGACCCGTGCTCCGGAGATCAAATATGAGCGCTACAAGCTCGCCAACGGGCTCGAGGTCCTGCTGCACGAGGATCACAAGCTGCCCATCGTCGCCGTGGACATCTGGTATCACGTGGGACCGGTCAAAGAGCGAGCGGGAAGGACCGGCTTCGCGCACTTGTTCGAGCACATGATGTTCGAAGGGTCGAAGCATGTGGGCGAAAAAGCGCATTTCAAATATCTCGAATCGGCCGGAGCTACGGATATCAATGGCACTACTTCCTTTGATCGCACGAATTACTTCGAAACCGTTCCGGCGAATCAGCTTGAGTTGGCTTTGTGGCTGGAAAGCGACCGGATGGGTTTCTTACTCGATACGCTGGACCGCGCCAAGCTAACCAACCAGCGCGACGTGGTCCGGAATGAAAAGCGGCAGGGGGAGGGAAGGCCTTACGGAATTGTCGACGAAGAGGTCTACCACCAGCTTTTCCCCAAGACCCATCCTTATTACGCGGACGTAATCGGTTCCCACGCCGACGTGGAGGCAGCGCGTCTCAACGATGTACGCGAATTCTTTACCCAATACTATGCGCCCAACAATGCGACCATGGCGATTGCCGGTGATTACGATCCTGCAACGATCAAGGAACTGCTGGAAAAGTATTTCGGCCCTATTCCGGCCGGCTCGTCGGTGCCGCTGTCGCCAGTCGTGACGCCGCCGATCACGGCCGAGCGGCGGAAGGTGGTCACCGATACGGTGCAACTGCCGAAGGTGATTCTGGCCTGGCTGTCGCCCCCAGCCTTCGCGCCCGGTGATGCCGACCTCGATCTTGCCGCGGAGATTCTGGGTCAAGGGAAGTCGAGCCGCATGTACCGCGAACTGGTCTACAAGCAGCAGATCGCGCAGTCTGTGAATTGCAATCACGATTCCGAGGCATCTGGAGTCGACGTTTGTCTGCGACCTGATCGCCAAGCCGAATGTGACACCGGAGAAGCTGGAGGCGGAAGCAGAGAAAATCATCGACGAGTTTGCCGCCGGCGGCCCCAAGCCGGAAGAGGTGGAGTGGTCGCGCAACAAGTTGGAGACGGGGCTGATTTCGGGGCTGGAACGCCTGGGCGGCTTTGGCGGAGTGGCCGACCAATTGAATTACTACAACCAGTACACGGGTGATCCGGGATATCTGCCCAAGGACCTGGCGCGCTATGACGCAGTTTCGCAGGCGAGCGTGCAGAAGCTGGCTCAGTCGACGCTGGGCAAAAATCAGCGCGTGGTGATTTATGGGATCCCGGGCAAAAAAGTGTTGGATGACGTCCCGCGCAGCCCTGAGGATACAGACGCCAATGTAAAGATCACTCCCCAGCACGCGCAGGAGTTCGAGGCCGCGCAGGCGTGGCGGGCGACTCCGCCCAAGCCGGGTCCGCAGCGGGCGCTGGTGTTGCCCAAACCAACCCTGTTCACGTTGCCAAATGGTCTGACGGTCTATGTGGTTGAACGGCACGAATTGCCAATCGTGAGCGCCCAACTGCAGATACTCGCGGGAAGTGCGAGCAATCCGGCAGACCGTCCCGGACTGGCTGGAATGACTGCGGCGCTCCTGACCGAAGGCACAACGAAGCGATCGGCGGAAGAGATTGCCAATGCGGCGTCCATGCTGGGCAGTGACCTGGAATCGAGAAGCGATTCCGACACTGCGCGGCTGGGCATCTCGCTGCTGTCCTGGAACATCGGGCGGGGCCTGGAACTCGTTGCCGATTCCGCGGAACATCCGGCCTTTCCCGCCGCCGACCTGGACCGGATTCGCGCCAACCGACTCACCGCACTCGTTCAGCAGCAGGATAATCCCATGCAACTCGGGATGCGCGCCGGCGCACTGAATTTGTTCGGCAGCCAGAGCCCGTACGGTTTCGACGCCCTGGGAACCGCAGGGTCTCTCAAAGCCATCACGCGGGAAGATGTGACGGCCTTCCACTCCAGCCACTATGGACCGCAGAACGGTCTTCTTGAATTCACGGGTGACGTCACGCCGGCTGAGGCCCGCAAGCTGGCGGAGCAGGTGTTCGGAACCTGGTCTTCGCATGCGGTTCCGGCGACCGTGCCACCTGCCCCAGCAATCCCGTCACGGAAAATCCTGATTGTCGATAAACCGGGGTCTCCGCAGACCGCGCTGCTGACATTCGGCGTCGGCATCGATCGAAAATCTCCCGATTACCCGGCGGTATCGGTGATGAACACGATGCTTGGCGGGCTGTTTTCTTCGCGCATCAACATGAATCTACGGGAAGAGCATGGATACACGTACGGCGCGTTTTCGTTGTATCGCTTCTATCGCGGAACAGGGCCGTTCATTGCTGGAGCACAGGTGCGCCAGGATGTAACGGCGCCTGCAGCCGAACAACTGTTCAAGGAACTCGACGGGATCCAGACGCGCCCTCTCACCGACGCCGAACTTCGCATGGCAAAGGATTCCATCATCCGCTCGCTTCCGGGGAATTTCGAAAGCGCTCGCGATGTGAACGGTCAATTGGCGAATCTGTGGGCGTTCGGTTTGCCGCTTGATTACTACACCAGGCTGCCGGCGCAGATTGAGGCGGTCACATCTGCGGACGCGCAGGCCGCGGCCGCGAAATATGTGCATCCTGACAATCTTCTCGTGATCGCGGTGGGCGACAAGAGCAAGATCGAGACGGGTTTGAAGGATCTGAAGCTGGGTCCAGTGGAGACATGGAGCGAAGGGGCGGTGGCCGGTGCGGGATCGAAGTAAGGAGAATTGCGCCAGAGCGCTCCGTATTTAATCTGGATGCCGTGCGTCTGGAGAGTCAAGGTGATGGCGCTTCAGGACGTCTTCGATCTTCGCCTCGTCCTGAATGACTGTGCGGTAGACCCAGCGATAGTGATCGCCGGCCCAGAATTGCATGACTTCAGTGGTGCGCTGGTCGCCTAATACCACACGGTCGGCCTGCTGCTCCAACTCGCAGACCAGCAGATGAAGATAAGTCGACTCGGTGTCATTGGCGCCATCCGGATAGCCAACGGGAACCTTGGGATAGAGCTTCGCCAGGTCCTGCTCAGCAGCTTTGGTTTCGGCTGGATGCGCGGTAAGAAACCAGTGCAATTGCTCGTGCAGATAGGTGGAGAGAAGTTGGTCATCCTGCTTGAGGTGGCGCGTGTGCAGGGTCAGCACCGGGTGGCTGTGAGGGATTGATTTTTCGTCGATCACGATCTCGTGGGTGAAGGTCCATTGGCTAAGATCGTGGGCCGCGATGAGGCGTTCGAGTTGGGCTTTGGTGGCCAACTCGGGGGCGGAGTCGTGAGCGGTACGGATGGTGAGGGGGGATTCGGGGCGGGGAGATCCATTCCTGATCGCGGCCCCCGGCGGATCCAAAACGTGGACCGTCAAGCGGATCTTGGACTCAGGTTGAGCACTGAGAATCGAGACAGAAGCAGCCAGGACAACCAGGCACCGAAAGAGAAAGATCAAACACCGAAAATGGGTGAGGACCATCGCGGCGCCGATTTTAGCAGCCCTTCTTGCACCGCGTCATGATGGCGGTGTGCAGCCGCTCGCGCAGGCCCGGCGGGCATCTCGTAGATCTCGTGAGACCGATAGATCTGGATCGTTTTGCGGGTGGTGCTGAGGGTGACCTCGCAGTGCTCGCAGCCGCGCAGGTGGTCCTGCAGGTCGGCGCGCATCTCGGTAGTGACCTCGTCATCGATCAGGTCGTCGAGCAGGGAGAGGAACTCGGTGCAGGTCACTTGTCAATACCCATTGGCGCTGGTCCCACTAGCCGCAGACCCGCTTTTCCGTTTGAAGTAGCGGCTCAGGCGCTCGCGAAGTTGCAGCCGCGCGCGCAACAGGCGCGACTTGACGGCAGGAATGCTGAGGCCGAGCGTTTCCGCCGTTTCTTCCGTCGAGAGTCCTTCCACATCGCGCAGGGCGAACACAACTCGAAACCCCGGAGGAAGCCCCTGGATGGTCTTGCGCAGAATCTCGGCCAGTTCCGATTGCGTATAATTCTGCTCCGGATCGGGCGCCCAGTCGGCCAGGTCGCGGGGAACGCTGCCTTCCTCGGTCTCGACGTCCTCGTCGATCGAAACCATTCTGCCAGTGCGCCGCCGTCTCAGGCGCATCAGGCTCTCGTTGACTGCGATTCGGACTAACCATGTGTAGAATTTCGAGTTCCCCTGAAACTGGTCGAGCTTTTCGTACGCCTTCAAGAACGCATCCTGCATCACGTCCTCGGCGTCTTCGCGGTTTTGCGTAATGTGCTGCGCAATCCTGAAGACCTGCCGCTCGTACTTGCGGACCAGCGTGTCGAATGCTGAAACATCACCCTGGCGTACCCGCTCGACCAGGGCTACGTCGGGGTGTTGCTCGTTCTCTCCTGCAATCGATTGGATGGTCGCCATGGGAGTTGGTTGCGGAATTCCTTGGGAACTTGAACGGATTGGGGTGCCGGCCTTAAGAAACAAGTGTACCGGACGGGCCGCCGGGGGGCCAAACCGCGGCTACCCTTGCGCCGCGCCAAAGAGTCTATCGCACAGAAGTCGTAGAGTTCGCACATAACGAGAGAGGTACATCACTGTCCCTCCGTCGAAAATCCGCTTACATTGGAAGAATGAAGATTTCCGACACGCCGAAAGGGGCGGCCCGGATTGCTTCCCGGGGAATGGCTGCTCTTTTGGTGGTGCTGATTTCCGCCAGTCCCGTGTATGGGCAGGGAACTGGCGATCCGGCTGCACCTTCCGCCAAATCGTCCGGATCTCATACGAAGAAGGCCACTTCCTCCAAAACGCATCCGGCCAAGTCAAGCACTGCCGGGCACGCAGCTGCTTCGCGCCGGAACGCGACGCGCCGGCGGGGAACCAAAGCGCAGCGGATGGCGCGCACGGCCCGGATCAAACAGGCGTTTGTGGCTTCCACCGAATTGCGCCCCATGGCGCAGCAGTTGACCACGCTGCGCACCCCGGCTGCTTACGAGGGCGTGGCCGCTTACGCGCACCGGCACACCGGGGATGCGGCCGCGGCCGCCTATCTTTCGCTGGGACACGCTTACCTGCTCGACAAGCGCTATGTCGACGCGGCCGCCAATTTGCGCCTGGTACGCCAGCACAGTGAAGTGCTGGCCGACTACGCGGATTTTCTGGCCGCGGAGGCCGAGCATGACCAGGGAAATGAGGCCGCGGCGGTGGCCCTTCTGCAAGGCTTCAATGAGCGCCACGCGGACAGCATATTCGACATAGAAGCTCCGGAACTGGAGGCGAATGTGCTTCTGGCCCAGGGCAACCCGACCGCGGCGCAGCATGCACTGGCCAGCGTCGCCGACGTGGCGGCGGAGCTTCCGAATTACGAACTGACTCTGGGCAAGATTGATTTCGCACTCGGGCAACAGGAAGAAGCAGAGCGCGTTTTCAAGAAGCTGTTGTTGTCGCATCCTTTGAGCCCGGAGGCCGGAGTGGCGCGCGCCAAGTTGACGGCCATCGGGGCGGAGAGCAGTTTGACCGCCGCCGAATTGCGCAGCCTGGGCGACGCCTTCTACAACGCCGGCCGCTATGCCGAAGCGGGTGAACAGTACCACGCCCTGGCTCGCAACGCGACCCTGCCCGCCGGTGATCGAAACGGGTTCGCCGTGGCCGCGGCGGCATGCGACCTGAAGTTGAAGCGGCTGACTGAGGCGCAGGCCCAGGCACTTGCCGACACGCCGGACGAAAACGGCGCGCGACGCCAGTATCTCCTTATGGAGTTGGCGCGGAACCGCAATGACGAGGCGGAACTGCAAGGCATTGTCGAGCAGATGAAGGTGCATTTCCCGCAGAGCCCGTGGCTGGCGGAAGCACTGTTCTCGAGCGGCAATATGTACATGCTGCGGCGCGACTACGCCAATGCCGCCGCTTACTACAGTTATCTCGCCATGCATTTCCCGGCGCACAAGAATGCCGCTGCGGCGCACTGGAGAGCGGGCTGGTTGAACTACCGGCAGGGCCTCTACAGCGATGCGGCCCGCATCTTTGACGAACAGATCAAGCTTTTCCCGAATGCAACGGAGACGGCAGCTGCCCTCTACTGGCGCGGACGGCTATACGAGACACAGGACAATAATCGCGCTCTCGCCGCAACCAACTACCGCACCGTTTCACGCGTGTATCAGCACTACTTTTATGCGCAGATGGCCCGGCAGCGGTTGCAGGCTCTCGGCGAGCCTCTTCTGGTTTCGCAGGCGCAGGCGGAGTCGATTCAGCCGCTGCCTGTCCCTCATCTGGCAGACACGTTTCCGGCCGACAGCCCGCATATTGCCAAGGCGCGCCTGGTAGCAAACGCCGGGCTGAATGATTACGTCGCGCAG
This sequence comes from uncultured Acidobacteriota bacterium, assembly GCA_963812485.1. Classification (GTDB taxonomy): domain Bacteria; phylum Acidobacteriota; class Terriglobia; order Terriglobales; family Acidobacteriaceae; genus Telmatobacter. Next base: position 14,372 of record CAWEVD010000012.1, on the reverse strand, counting down.
GAGATTGCGGCCGATCCCGATTCGGACAGTTGGAGCGCCCTGGCCGAGGCGCAGCTCTACGCTTCGTTTGGCGAGAGCTATCGCGCCATGCGCGCGCTCAAGCGGGCGCTGCCCTACGCGACATCCGCATCCATCAATTCGATCCCGCTGGCCTACTGGCGCATTCTGTTTCCGCAGGCCTGGTGGGACACCATCCAGACAGAGTCGGCAAAGAACGGTCTTGATCCCTACATGGTGGCGTCTCTAATCCGCCAGGAGTCGGAATTCAATCCTTCTGTCATCTCCTACGCCAACGCGTATGGTTTGATGCAACTGTTGCCGTCGGTAGGCAAATCGATGGCTCGCGAAGAGGGCATGAGTCACTTCGAGACCTTTCAGTTGCTCGATCCTGCCACCAACATTCGCCTGGGGACACGGTATCTTCGCAAAATGCTGGATCGCTTTGGCGGCGTGCAGGAATACGCGCTGGCCGCCTACAACGCGGGTGATGAACGGGTAGCGGACTGGCAGGCGGCCGGGCCCTATCATGGAATCGATGAGTTTGTGGAGTCGATTCCGTTTACGCAGACCCGGGATTACGTTCAGGGGATTCTGCGCAACGAGGATATCTACCGGTCGATCGACGTCGCCGCCGGGACGCAGAGCAAAACGGGAATCGGAGCATCGCGGTAATTGTAGTCAGTGGTGAATGTTTGCGAAATGAGTGCAGGAATCCTGGTCGACACGCTCCGTGCAGGTTTTCTGTTGACGGAACGATCGTTCACCGGGAACACTGTTTTCAACCCTGAGGAGTCCAATCTCTGGGTTGCCATTCGCAGCCTGCTGTTGTTGCAAGACAGAGCCGGGCGAGTTTAGACACAATCCTGCTCTGTTGCATCTCAACGTTGGGAGGGCAGGATGTCAGCCGACTTACAGTTTCTGGAAGAATGGATCCCCGAACGAATGGACCCCGGAACCGTGTTTGTCCTCCAAAACCAAGGCAAACTGGGGCATGCGCAAAACCCATTCGTCGCCGTAATGTCGTGTCCGCGATGCGGCACCATGGGCCTCATCACGCGTCGTCAGCTGTGCGGCGGAGAAATCATGATCTGCGGCGGCGATGTGTGCTCGGCCGAGTACCAGCTCGAAGGTGAGAACATTTGTTTCCGCAACCCGCAGTAGAACGGGTTCGACCGGATGATCGGTCGTTGACGAGGACGGGACGCTGCGCCTGACGAGCCGGCGCAGTTGCCGGATGTTTGTCGAGAACAAGTTGTGCATTCTACGGTCTCTTCGGCCGGTCACAGGTATTCCAAGAATCCTTAGCTAAGGGTGCTCTCTTGAGCGCGCAAGGCCAGTCCATGCGCCACCGAAGTGAATTCGTGCCCGCCGCGAATCCGCTCCTTCCCAAAACGGCTCGCAAAGATACGGCGTACAGAAGGAACGAACGAGCTCCCTCCGGTCAAAAACACGCGATCGACATCGCGCGGATCGATGCCCGCGTTCCGCAGCAGGGAATCGACGGATCCTTCGATGGCGCTCAGATCGTCGGCGATCCAGGTTTCGAACTCGCGGCGTGTCACGGGAATCCGAAGGTCCAGGCCGCCGTCATGGAAGCGGAACTCCGCCGACTCATGCTGTGAAAGAGCGAACTTCACCCGCTGGACTGCCTGATGGAGCTGGAATCCCAGGTCCTGCTCGACAATGGCGATGAGGGCTTCAATCTTCTCCGGCTCCAGGGCTCGGATGCGAGCGCTCTTTAGAATCTCTCGCACGTTGTTTGTGCGCAGGAACGAGAGATAATGCCAGCGCTCGAGATTGGCATAGATCCATGCCGGAACGGCGGGAAGGATCTTGTTGAGCGAGCGCGCCTCGGAATTTGACCCCAGGGCAGGCGAGACCAGCTTGCGGACAATCCGGGCATCGAAAGCATCACCGGCCAAAGCAACGCCGCTGTAGCCGAGCACGTCCCTTTGGCCTTGGCCCGGCATCCGCGAGCCTGGCCCCACGCGCAGCAGTGAAAAATCACTCGTGCCTCCGCCGAAATCGCCGATCAGGATCAGTTCGTCATGATCGAGCGTCGACTCATACGAGCAGGCCGCGGCAACTGGTTCCAGTTCGAAATCCACGTGTTCAAATCCGGCCATCTGGAACGCGGTCCGAAGTCGTGAAACGGCGAAGTCGTCATCCTCCGTGCTTTCCGCGCCGACGAAGCGAACCGGCCGTCCCACCATTGCACGTCGAATCGGCCGTTCGAACTGTTTTTCGGCATGTTTGCGGAGGTCGCTCAGCATCCGCGAGATCAGTTCTTCGAGCCCGTGCCGCCGGCCAAACACCTCGGTCCCGCTCAACAATCGGCTCGCAAGGTGCGACTTCAGTGATTGAATCAATCGCCCCTTCTCGTCCGAATCCAGGTAGCGCTCGATGGCCGCCGGTCCTGACAGGCCATGCGTTCGTTTCATTCCCCCGGCTGACGTTAGCTGTTCAAAGTAGAGGACGGACCTGGACGAAAGGGTCTCGCCGCCGGCGAAAGTAAAGGACGCCAGATCTACCTTTGATTTCCCGGTAACGAGCGCTACTGAGCTGTTTGTCGTTCCGAAGTCGATCCCTGCAACGCTCAAATGTTCCTCGTTTGAACCACGCATCGAAACAGCGGTAGGATCGAATCGCTGTCGCTGGACGGGTGATTTATTAAGCCTACGCCCTTTCCATTCCTGGAGTAACGAATTGCTTTCGCATGATCAGGCGGTTGATGTTGCCCAGACGAACGTACGACACTTCATCCATAAGATCATGAATAATTTGCAAACCTCGGCCTCCCTCCGGGTAGAGACCGCAGGTCAGTGGTCTGGAATTCATTTGCCTGGGTCCCGTGGAGCAGTCTCTGCTCCTGTTCGACAGGCATTGGCGTGCCGCTGTCCGATACTTCGATGTTCAATTGATCCGTACTGGCTGCCAGAGCGATCACAACTGTGTGGCCGGGCTCACCGTGATATGCATGGCGTATCGAATTCGTCGCGGCTTCGGCGACACAAAGCTCTACCTGTCCCGCGCTCAGATCGTCAAGGCCCAGCTGCACGCATATTCGGTTCACGGCGACTGCGACCAGAGACACGTTGCCGAGATGACTGTCGATGGAAAAGCTCAGACCCTTCAAGAGGTTCCTCCTTCGACTAGAAAAGCGCGGCCGCAGCTTCCTCCGGCGTATTGAACATGCGGAAGACCTTGTTCATGCGCGTCAATTTAAACATGCTGGCCACGGCCTCCCGCGCCCCGCACAGAGCTATCTCGCCGTCATCGCCGATGACTTTCAGACTTGCAATCAGTGCCCCAAGGCCGCTTGAATCGATGAACGTAATTTCACTCAAGTCCAGCACGAACTTCCTGTGGCCGTTGGTCACGTATTCGATCAGGTCAGACTTGAAGCGAGCAGCAATATCTGCAGCGATGCGGGTCTCGAGAACCTTTGCAACGAATACATCCCCAATCTTCCGTTCCTCGAATCTCATCAGTTCCTCCATGCAATTTGCATTTCGTAAGCCTGCGTTTTCATTGTGCCGAGTCTAAATTTCTTTCGATGGCCAATAGAGAAACGTCATCTTTCGATTCGACACCGTCGCGCCAATTCCTGATCTCCTCCAACAGTCCTTCCAGGAGTTTATCGAGGGATTGATCCGCGCCGGCAAGGTAGGCCAGCAGCCGCTGCTCGCCGAAGGCTTCGCCTTGTCGATTGATGCACTCTGTCACTCCATCGGAATAGAGCAATAAACGGTCTCCTGCTCTTACGGGTACCTCAAAGCAGTCAAAATCAATTTCGTTCCACAGTCCTACCGGCATACCGCCCGTACCAAGGATCTCCGGCTGGCAATTCTTCCCGATCAGGACTGGGCCAGGATGCCCGGCCTGCGCCACGCGCAGGATCGACGAACTGGTATCGAACAATCCGTAAATCATCGTGAAGTAGCGGTCGTCCTTTGTCTGGAAGCGGCGGTTCAGTTCACGAATGGCATCGCCCGGAGACAGTATCTCGGACAGTTGTGTGGCGCGGTTAAGGCGCATCAGCGGACTACCGCGAGCTGCGTCCGGCGTAAGGATCATGCTCAGCGTAACCGAAAGCATCGCGGCGGGGACGCCGTGACCGGATACGTCGAGGAGATAGAAACCTACTTCCCGCTCGTCCATCGCAAAAAAGTTGAAGATATCCCCGGCCACATAGCCGGACGGCTCGAAACGCCAGTGGCATCTGAGTCCATTCGCTTCCAGGGCGGGAGGCGGCAGCAGTCTTTGCTGCATCCAGGCGGCAGCTTTGAGGTCGTCTTCAAGAAGTTTGTGCGAAGACTGGAGTTGCTGGTTCGTGCGGGCGAGTTCATCGTTCTTCTGGGCGAGTCCCTGCTGGAGGTTTAAGACCCGCTCACCGGCGCGTACCTTGACCCGCAGTTCATCCGGGCCCACTGGCTTTACCAGGAAATCGTCCGCGCCGGCGTCCATTCCCTCAATGAGGTCGGTCTTGGCTCCTTTGGAGGTGCACAGAATGACATAAACATAACGGTCGAGATTCGCTGCCCGGATTCGACGGCAAAGATCCACACCGGCCAGGTTCGGCATCACCCAATCGCTGACGACGAAACTGATGTCACTCTCGACCACCAATTGCCAGGCCAACTCGCCATCGGCAGCCTCGACGACCTCGTGACCTTGTGCGCGCAGCAGTATGGAGTGGATTCTGCGCGCGACCCGATCGTCGTCAACGAGAAGGATCTTCACGGCCGATCAGTTTCCATCCGTTGGATGAACGGGTACGACATTCCAGATGTCCTGTGCATATTCGCGGATGGTTCGGTCACTGGAGAATTTGCTCATGCGGGCGACGTTCAAAATCGCCTTCGAACTCCACTCGGTCGGATCAATGAAAGTCTCGGAAACCTTGTCTTGTGCAGCGATATAGGGACCAAAGTCGGCGAGATGAAAGTAGTGGTCGCCCTCCTCGAGCAAGGCTCTGCGGATGGGCTCGAAGATTCCCGGTTCCTTCGCGGAAAACTCATCTGCCGCAAGGCTGTCGAGGATGCGTTTGATGCGAGAGTCCCGATGATACCAGTCCCAGGGAGAATATCCGTCAGACCGCAGTCGTTCAACTTCCGCGGCATGCAGGCCGAAGATGAAAATATTGTCCGCTCCGACCTCTTCCAGCATCTCGATGTTTGCGCCGTCCAGCGTTCCTACCGTGAGTGCTCCGTTCATTGCAAATTTCATATTGCTCGTTCCCGAGGCCTCCATTCCCGCGGTTGAAATCTGCTCGCTCAGATCGGCGGCGGGAATGATGACTTCGGCCAGCGAAACCTTATAGTCAGGAAGAAAAACGACCTTTAGAAAATCGCAGGATTTCGGATCGTTGTTCACGACGTTGGCGAGGTTGTTCACGAGTTTGATGATCAGTTTTGCCCGAATGTAACCCGGCGCGGCCTTGCCGGCAAAAATATGGACACGCGGAACCGCGGGGAGGACACCGTCTTCAACGATTCGAAAGTATTCATGCATTACGCCTAGCGCATGCAGCAACTGGCGCTTGTATTCATGGATGCGCTTCACCTGAACATCAAACATGGAGCGCGGATCAACGCGAATGCCGGTTCGATCGAAGATGGTCCGGGCGAGCCTTTGCTTATTGGTGCGCTTGACATCGAGAAAGTCAGCCTGCGCGGCAGAATCTCTGCAGGCGGGTTCAAGATCGCGCAAGCGGTCGAGATCGACACGCCATGCCTTGCCGATCTGCTTGTCGATCCACGAGGACAACGCGGGGTTTGCCTGCATCAGCCACCGGCGCGGCGTAACTCCATTGGTCTTGTTGCTGAATCGGCCAGGGAAGAATTCGTTGAAGTCGGGAACCAGATGCGACCGCACCAGGTCGGAGTGAAGTTTGGCTACCCCGTTGACCGCATGACTGCCGACGATGGCGAGGTTCGCCATGCGGACCATTTTCGGGCTGCCCTCCTCAATGATCGACATCTTCTGCTGCCGGGACACGTCACCGGGCCAGCGTATTTCAACCTGCCTGAGGAAGCGATGATTAATTTCATGAAGGATCTGCAGATGGCGCGGAAGAACTCGCTCAAACATATCGATGGGCCAGCGTTCAAGAGCCTCAGGCATCAATGTGTGGTTTGTATACCCACAGGATGCCTGAGTGATTTCCCATGCTTCTTCCCAGCCCATTTCGTGCTCGTCGACAAGCGTCCTCATCAATTCAGTCACAGCAAGAGCCGGATGCGTGTCGTTCATCTGAATCGCTACGCGGCCGGCGAATTCACGCGGATGCTGATGGAGAGCCAGAAAGCGGCGGAAGATGTCCCGGACCGCACACGCAACGAGAAAGTACTCCTGAGTAAATCGGAGATATCGGCCGGAATCCACCGCATCGGAAGGATAGAGAACCTTGCTCACGGTTTCGGACTGGATCTTTTGCTCAACGGCGTTCAGGTAATCGCCCTCATTAAAGATCCCAATATCGAAATCGTCCGATGCCCGCGCGGAAAACAGCCGCAGTGTGTTCACCGTCCGCGCGTCCTGGCCGAGGATCGGAAAATCATGTGGGACGCCGATCAACACTTTCCAATCCATCCACATCGGGTTGTAATTTCCTGACCGGTCTCGGCCGTGCTCGATACGGCCATAAATGGGAACCGTCACAGACTGATCGAGGTGCTCGATTAGCCACGGCGACTGTTCGCTCGCCCAGTAGTCGGGCTTCTCCTTCTGCCGGCCATCGTCGATTTCCTGCCGAAACAATCCGAATTCGTAGTTGATTCCATATCCGTACCCGGGCATATGGAGCGAAGCCAGCGAGTCGAGAAAACAGGCGGCCAGGCGGCCTAGTCCACCGTTGCCCAGTGCCGCGTCGGGCTCGATCTCAAGCAAATCGGAGAGACGCAATCCCAGGTCCCCCAATGCCTCCTCAAGTGCGCCGTACAAATTCAGGCTTTGCAGGTTGTTCCTCAGCGAACGCCCCAGCAAGAATTCCATCGACAAGTAATAGACAGACTTCGCGTTGGCGAATCGAAACCGGGATTCGGTCTCCAGCATTGCGTCGATGATGCGCGGACGTAAAGCTGCCGAGGTGGCGCGAAACAGTTCACCCGGGGTCGCATTCGATACCGCTTTGGCAAACTGGTGTTTGAGGAGTTGCTGGATCGAAGCCGACCAATCGTTCAAGATGGATGGCGAGGCGGGAAATGCGACATGACCTTGAGAACTCATTTTAAGGAACCACCAATCTTAAGTTGATCTCGCGTTGCACCTCAACGGCTTTCGAGCAACTTACCTGATTTCGCCCCGGCCCATTACAAGTTCAGGTGTCGACGAAAGCCCGTCCTCCCTATTCTTCGCCGCGTAAAATCTGTACAGTTCGATATTGGCAAGAAGGATAGATGTACTCCGCCCCCGCAGGCAAGAACCAACTCAAGAGGTTGCGAACTGAACAGATCTGGCATTTTTCTACGACCGGCGTAGACTAAAGTACCGGAAGGCGCGTGGTGTCGGCCTTGCGGATAAGTCCTGAAGAATGGGAAGATGAGCGCGGCAAGGCCATCGATTTCGTTCCCGTTGTTTTGGTTACTCTGAACTGCGCCACAAAGGTTGGTTCCCGTGAGTCAAACGACGCAGCCATTATGGAAACTGCTTGGCGTATTGTTTAAAGCCCATCCCTGGCATGGAGTCTCTCCCGGGGAACATGTGCCTGAAGTACTCCAGTGCTTCATTGAGGTAGTACCGTCAGACACGCTTAAATATGAGATCGATAAAGTGTCGGGATACCTCAAGATCGATCGCCCCCAGAAGTACTCGAACATTTGTCCGGCGCTCTATGGATTTGTTCCGCAGACCTTTTGTGGCGAGAGCGTGGCCAGTTACTCGTCGGCAAAGTCCGGGCGGCAACTCGACGGAGACGGCGACCCGCTCGACATTTGTGTTTTAACCGACCGGCCGGTGCAACACGGATACGTGTTGGTCGATTGCGTTCCCATCGGGGGATTTCGCATGGTCGACCACAATGAGGCGGACGACAAAATCATCGCAGTCCTCAAGGAAGACGCGACTTACGGCTCATGGACCGATATCAGCGATGTACCTGAGGCCATGCTCAACCGCTTGAGCCACTATTTCCTCACGTATAAGCAGGCGCCCGGCGCATTGACGAGTGGATGTGAGATCACCGACACCTACGGTTGTGAAGAAGCAAAGGAAGTGATTCGCCGGAGTCTTGACGACTATCAAGCGCGATTCGGCGATCTGGAACAGATCCTTGGCGCCGCACTCAGTGTGATGAAATAGGTTCCCTGCATCGGGGAGGGTCTGAATTCGCAGCAGAGGCGCCGATGGCTCTTCCTTGCTCAGGCACGCTTAGGGCGCCGGACGACTCTCACCTTCCCGCTCTTCTGCCCTCCGCAGAAGAATCGATCGTTCCCATCGGACTCGAGTCCTGAAATGTTGAAGCCGTGTGGCATCTCCAGCCTCTCTTGCACTTCCCCCGTTTGAACATCGATTCGCCTCAAATCGCTTTCGTCCCCTTCCGAAGTGGCATGCCATAACTCTCCATCGACCCAGGTGACCCCAGTGACAAAGCGATTTGACTCGATGGTCCGAAGAATCGCTCCCGTGTCGGGATCGATTTGATGAATCTTCCGGTCCCGGTACTGTCCTACCCAAAGCGTCCCCTCGGCCCATGCGAGCCCCGAGTCTGCGCCGCCGCCGGGCGCCGGGATACTGGCAAGCACGCGGCCGCTCTCGGGATCTATTTTCTGGATGCGATCCTCTGCGATCTGAAATATATGCCGGCCGTCGAATGCTGTTCCTGCATGCGCGGCGACATCGATTGAACGAACTGCCTTTCCGCTTACAGGATCGAAGGCGTTCAGCCTGTCCCCGGACGCAAACCAGACATGCTGACCGTCATAGGTGACTCCATCCACTCTGTCGGCACCCGGAAAGGGACCATACTCTCGAACAATCTCGGCGCTTGATCGTTTCATACGTCCACTCTAATCAATTGGCAGGGGTGCGGGGAGTAACAAAGTGGTCGTGAGTCCAGGCATCGGCGGGGTGATCCAACGACGAGCTCGCGCCTGGCCGAACGACTGCACCTTGCCTGCTGCGGCGAGAGAATCGAGCGCGCGCTGAACGGAGCGCTGGCTCGTTCCCAGCGCAAGCGCAAGGGCAGAGCTTGACCATGATTCACCGTCGGCAAGAAATGCGAGCACTGAGCCATGTTCGTCTTCGACAGGGCGCGCCAGGACGACTACCTCGCGTTCGCCGCGAGGCGCCAGCGCGAAACCGCGCTGTGTAGCGCGAACGTCGACCAGCTGCCGAAGCAACCTGCGAAGCCGGCCGATTTCAACCCGCAGCCGCGCGCGATGAGATTCGTTGACGAATTTCGATCCGAATGCGCGAGCGACGAGCACATCCCTCGGTACGTCGCCGGGGGATGCTTCGCCCAGCGCCCGTGCGAGTGCGAATAATACCGGACGCGTTGCGAGCGAAACCACAGTCTCTGCATCACGCACGACGTTTCGGCAGGCGTCGACCACGACCGCTCCAGACGCCAGCAATGCTTCGACTTCTTCGAGCAGGAGCGGTCGCTCCTTGCCGCGTGCAATCAGCCGAGCCGCCGGCGTGTCGAGAACGTGGCGATGCGCTTTCCACCTCCGCCGTCAAGGCCGCGATTCCCGCTTGCCGCGCGGCACACTCGGCCCGAGCAAGCGCGGCGCGTGCAGCTTTGGTGCGTAAGCGGCGTATTGCGATTCCGGTAACAACGAGTTCGTGGACAGTCCGCGACGCGGGCGGGAACGGTGTCGGATCGAAATCGGCAAGCGCGCGCTCCGCCTCGTCCAGGCGTCCGATCAGGACGAGCCGCCGGACCTCAAGATACCGCGCATGCGCAGCATTGACGCGATCGCCGTGAGCTTCAAGCGTGGCCCGCGCCGCGTCAAGCGCCTTCGCAGGCCAGCCCAGGTCGCGCGAGGCAAGCGCGATCTCGGCTTCGGCGACGACGCACCGCGCGCGGGCCACGGATTCTTTCGGGCTGAAGGCGCGTGTCGCCTTTCGCAGGAGTTCCTTCGCCCGTACAAACTCGCCCAGCTGTGCCATCGCGATCCCGCGAAGCGCGAGCGCAGGCGCATCGTCGCGCAATGCGACTCGCTTCAATGCGCCGAGGGGATCACCTGCGGCGAGAGCCCGTGCTGCGGCTGTGATCAGAGAATCCATCAGAATCCCGCCACACTTGTCACTCCCAGGTCATTCGATACCTGCATCAGTATTTGTACATGACCGCCAAGCGACCGGTCATGTCGAGGAAGAAACTCCAGGAACGAAACGAAAATCGAATCAGATGATGGGAGAAAACACGATGACCACACAGACGACAACAAGCACAGAGAAAGACAAGGGACACGAGAAAGGGCATCTCGCGATCAACAGACCTCCGGTCGTGTCGCAACAGGAGTGGGAAGCTGCCCGCGAGCAGCTTCTCGTGAAGGAGAAGGACTTGACCCGCGCCCGCGACGCGCTGGCCGCCGCACGCCGGCGGATGCCGTGGCAGGCTGTGGACAAGAAGTACGAGTTCGATGGACCCAAGGGCAAGATCAGCCTGCTCGATTTGTTCGAGGGCCGCCCGCAGTTGATCGTCTACCGCGCCTTCTTCGAGCCCGGCGTGTTCGGCTGGCCTGAGCACGCCTGCCGCGGCTGCTCTCTCGGTGCCGATCAGGTCTCCAACCTGACCCATCTGAACGCCCGCGACACCACACTCGCCTACGCCTCGCGCGCGCCGCAGGCAGACATCGCGCGCCTGAAGGCGCGGATGGGTTGGCAGATGCCCTGGTACACCATCACAGACGGCTTCGACGCGGACTTTGGCGTCGATCAATGGCACGGCCACAACGTGTTCTTTCGCGACGGCGAGCGGGTGTTCCGCACCTACTTCATCAACAGTCGCGGCGACGAGGCGATGGGAACCCTCTGGAGCTATCTCGACATCACGCCTCTTGGCCGCCAGGAGCTTTGGGAGGACTCGCCGGAGGGTTACCCCCAGACCCCGCCGTACAAATGGTGGAACTGGCACGATAACTATGACGCTGAGGCCGCGCCTGATCAGAAGTGGGTTAAGGTCTCCGACGCCGGAGTAGCCGCCTTCCGCAACAAAGACGCAGAGGGGAAAGCCAGCTAAAGAAGGGCGCCACTGCCCTGGCTGAGGAGACGGAGAGAGTACCATGACGAACCCAACTTCTGTCGCCAACGATTTCGAGTCTTGCATCTCTTTAACCGCAGGTGCTCGCCTGGTTTCGGAGAAAGCGTCTCGACGAACTTTCTTTGGAACCTTAGTGATGGTGTTCGTCGTGTGTACTGCGGTTACGACCGCCTGGTGCAACTCGATGTCGGCCACTGGTGAGATGCCGATGCCAGGCGGTTGGACAATGTCGATGGCATGGATGCGGATGCCCGGACAGACGTGGGCCGGCGCCATGGCATCGTTCGTCTGGCATGTGGGTTGTCATGATGGCAGCGATGATGTTGCCATCGTTGACGCCAGTGTTGTGGCGCTATCGCCAGTCCGTATGGAGGGCACACAAGACGCGGTGGAGACCGACTCACCACGCTGGTCGGCCTGGGTTACTTCTTCGCTTGGACACTGTTCGGATTGGCCGTTTTCCCGATGGGCGCGGCGATGGCAAAGATCGAAATGGAACAGCCGGCGTTGGCGCGCGCTGTTCCCATCGCGGCAGGATTGGTCGTTGTCATCGCCGGCGCACTTCAGTTCACAAAATGGAAGGTACAGCACCTTACCTCTTGCCGGGAGGCGCCGTGGCGCGACTACGCCGTATCGGCTCACCCCGCCAAGGCGTGGAGGCTGGGCATGCATCTCGGACTCCATTGCGGGCTCAGTTGTGCCAACCTGACGGCGGTCCTGTTGGTTGTCGGTGTCATGGACCTGCGCGCAATGGCCGCCATTACAGCGGCAATCACCGCTGAACGTCTCGCACCCGCTGGCGCGCGCGTGGCGCAAGCTATAGGCTTCTTCGTCGTCGGGGCAGGATTGATCTTGATCGTGCGAGCAGCCGGGTTCCATATGATGGATAGTTTGCCGGTAAGTGCTCTATATAAGCAACTTATAGACTCTATGGCGGAGAGAGTGGGAAGAAACTCCACGCTCTCTAAAGAAAGGACTTAATGGGGCTAATTTGCCCCGTTACCCTTTGCGTTACCCGAGAATCCGGGATACCTTCCGGCATGATTGCGGAGGGTCCATGCAGCAGCGCACCGTAGGTATCATGCTCCGAGTCAAAGATGACCACGGCTATCACCCTTTCTACCCAGCGATCGTGGCCGCAAACGGCACGATCAAACCCTTCTACGCGCGCATCGGAGGCAAGGAGGTTTATCGCCCCGACGGCGTCTACTATCTCCGCTACCGAGATGGAGCAGGGAAGCGCCACTACCAATTTGCAGGGCCCGATCCGAAACTGGTTCGCACCATGCAACTGCAACGCCAGCATGTCATCGCCGGGGAGAGGATGGGTCTGGCGACGGTGGAACCTCCACCTCCCGTCCGCGCGAAGAGGGTTCTCGTTGTGGAGCCACCGTCGGTCGCGCCGCTGGTCAACGCCCAGGCGCCTCCGGCGGATGCTTTGAGCCATCGTCTTGCGTTAGCGCCCACGATTGACAGGTTCGTTCGGGAGATAACTGCGATTCGTAGTCGCGGGAGGGCCTATGGTTGTCGTCTGCAATTGGGCCTGTTTTTCAAGACGTTCAAGAAGACGTATTTGGACGAGATCAATGACGACGACGTGATCACTTACGTGGCGAGTCTTAAGGCCCGGAATCTATCGGATCGAACGATTGCAAATTATTGCGCCACACTGAACGCTTTTTTGCGACGCTACGAATACAAGGAGAAAGTGAAGAAGCGGTTCGTTCCGAAGCCAACTGAAAAGAAAGTGTGCGCCTACTCCACCTCAGATCTGAAGGCCATCTTTAGAGCGGCAGACCCCGACGAAGAGATGCTCTTTCGCTTCTTCCTCGGACTCGGAATGCGTGAACGGGAGGTAATGTTTTCGGCGTGGCGAGACATTGACTTCGAACGCGGTCTCTTCCATGTGACGGAAAACCCGACGCGGGTTTCTCGATCAAGGACAAGGAAGAGAGGCTCATCCCGATCCCAACGGGGCTCCTGGAAGAACTCAAGAAGAGATGTCGGGAAGCGAATGCATGAACGATGGATATTCCCCACCGACCGTGGGCAACCTGACGGTCACATGCTGAGAAAATTGCAGAATCTAGGTCTTCGCGCCAAACTGAACTGCGGTGAATGCCGGACGAAAACCGGGAACGTCCTGTAAAAGAGCTGCTTGTTGCAAGCAACTGGGCCTTCACAAATTCAGGAGGACCTATGCAACGCTCCACCACGAGAATGGAGTCCCTATTCGAACGCTGATGAGCTGGCTGGGGCATGCGGCAAACTCCTGAAACAACCATTCGCTATCTCGCAGCCGCCGACCCCAGTTCGGAACATACGCGCATGCAGGTTGACAAGACTTGGGACGCGCTCGGATAGCGAGAAAAAGGGCCCACTCTCCTGACTGGGCCCCTTTGATTGCTGGTGTCAGGCTCCGTCCTGCCGTTTTCCGAGCCAATGCGCGAGCTGAACCGGATCAAATCGCACCAAATGGCCCACCCGTAAGAACGGAATTTCTCCGCGGCGCGTCCAGAGCTGAAGCGTGGTGATATGCACTCCGAGCATTCCGATTACCTCTTTGGAATTGAGCAATCCTTCTTTGCGGGTCAGTCTCTGGATCAATGTCTCGGTTCCTGTGGCTTCGTTTGGATGCAAATCTGCCAGAGTTCCTGAGGCTGAGACGCCGTTTTGCTGCGGGCGGCGCTTCAACGCACCGGCCGCATCAGATTGGCCGCGCCGTCCCGCTCGTATTTTTGACGGTTCAATTAAAGTTAGACTTGATGCTTGTGAAATTCGTGGCATTCAACCCCCTCGAGCTCGGCGCCCGGCGTGAACTCACTCTGAAATGGTTTGTAACCCAAGTCTCGAATTCGGTCAAAACACGATGTCACAGGCCAACTTGCGCTTGCCAGCCGCCTGAAACAGGATGCGGCAGTTGATTCCGGGATGTCAGTTCAGTTTCCAGAGCTGGAGTGATTGCAAACTTGCTCCATCCCAGGCAGACTGTGACAGTCCGAAATGAAGACTGGCGATCGTCCCACGGAGAAAATGATGGTACAAAAAAAGAGAGCCATTTGGCGGCAGATGCTGGATCGGGTTAATGCCTCTCTCCTTTGCTGAGGAAAAAAGCCAGATCCACGGAGACAGTCCATGCGAGGAAACTTCATCATTCTCACGC
>CAWEVD010000011.1:0-90207 GCA_963812485.1 uncultured Acidobacteriota bacterium | reverse complement strand
GGACATGACCGATGTTAGTCGGTCAAATAGACTTTTGGGCGATTGTCTGGCATTTTTGCCAGATGACGGCCGCCGCCGCCCGGGGCGAGCCTAAGGTGTTCCTCCTGGAGTGGGCTGCTGAGTCCCGAATTGAACAAGGGATGGCCCATCTCAGGTGACGGCGAGCATCACGAGCCTTACGAGGTAGCCATGAGACCCCACGGACGGCGTGGCGTATTCCATCTTTGCGTGGCGAGTTTTTGCATTCTCGCCCTTGTGCCTGGCGAGACTTTCCCGTATGCGTACTCCCAGTCACCGGCGCCGGCTGCTTCCGGCACTCAATCCACAAACATTCCTCCCGATCAACTGGATTCCCTTGTAGCCCCCATTGCGCTCTATCCGGATCCCCTGCTGGCCCAGGTGCTGGCGGCTTCCACCTATCCGCTGGAGATCATTCAGCTGCAGCAGTGGCTGGACAAGAACAAGGCCCTCAAGGATAAGGCGCTGGCCGACGCGGTCGCCAAACAACCCTGGGACCCCAGTGTCCAGGCCCTGGCCGCCCTGCCCGAGGTCGTGAAGCGTCTCGGCGACGATATCGGATGGACCACCGACCTCGGAAATGCGTTCCTTGCCCAGCAGGCCGATGTGATGGACGCGGTTCAGCGGATGCGCCAGAAAGCCCAGGACAAGGGAACCCTGAAAACAACGGAACAACAGAAGGTCGAGACCCAGACCGTCGAAAGTAAGCAAGTGATCGTCATCCAGCAAGCCAACCCCCAGGTGGTCTACGTGCCCACCTACGACCCCGTCATCGTCTACGGGCCGCCCATCTATCCCTATCCCCCCATCTACTATCCGCCGGCCTGGTACTACCCGACAGGCCTGGCGATTTCGTTCGGAGTGGGCATGGCGATGGGCGCGTTCTGGGCAGGTGGCTGGGGCTGGGGTTGCGGCTGGGGCGGCAACAACGTCTATATCAACCACAACAACAACTTCAATCGCAATACCAATATCAACCGCGGCAACCGGCCCTCGCAGTTACCGTCCGGAGGGCGTGGGAATATCGGCGGAGCCGGCGGGGTAGGCGGAGCCGGAGGCGTTGGCGGTGCGGGCGGAGTCGGTGGTGTGGGCGGTCCCGGCGGAGCTGGCGGCGTGGGAGGCCCGGGTGGAGTTGGTGGTCCGGGGGGCGCCGGTGGTCCCTCGCAATACCGGCTGGGGGCGCCGGAAACCGTCCGTCCACGCTGCCTGCCGGCGGAGACCGCGGGAATTGGCAGCATAATCCTCAACACCGCGGGGGCGCTCCCTATAAGGATCGCGCCACAGCGGACCGGTTTGGCGGAACCGCGCGGGGTGATTCGCTCGCGCAGCGGCAGCAGGGTGCGCGGCAACAGATAAACCGGCAGGGCGGAACTGTTCCCAGCAACCGTGCTGGGGGGGCCGGCAACCGGACTGGCGGCGCAGGGGTAAGCAACCGCGGCGGAGCCGGCACAGGTAACCGATCGCTTGGCGGCGGCCCCGATAGCATCGGCGGCCGCGATCTCTCCCGCAGCGGCGGGGGAAACCGTGATGCCTTCGGCGGCGGTACCCGTGGATACAACGGATCGAACGCACGCAGCAGCAGCAGCCGCGGCTCATCCAGCATGGGTTCTCGCGGCGGAGGCGGCAGCCGCGGCGGCGGCCGGCGGCGATAGAGCGCATGGATAGCAGATCAGATCACAGGAGCATCGAAATGAAATCACGGACTGCGAGCAGCGATGGATCAAGAGTGGTTGCCATGCTGTGCGCCGCTGCGTTGGTTTGTGCGTGTGCGAGTGCATTCTCGGCTGCTCAGCAACCTGCGTCAAAACCGGCAGGGGCCGCCAAGCCCGTTCCGGCGACTGTTAGTACTTCCTCCGCGGCGGTCCAAACCTTCAACACTCCGAAATCGGCGGCCGATGCTCTGGTGAAGGCCGCCGGGGATTTCGACGAGGTTGCACTTACACGGATCTTTGGTCCCGACGGCAAAGACGTTGTTTTCACCGGCGAATTGCCGCAGGACCGCAAGCACGCACTGGATTTCGCCCAGGAAGCCAAGGAAAAGCTCGAAGTAACAGTCGACCCCAGCACCACCAATCGGGCATTTCTGCTTGTCGGCAACGAGGACTGGCCCTTCCCTGTCCCTCTCGTGAAGAAGGGGGAGACGTGGTCTTTCGACAGCAAGGCCGGGCGCGAGGAACTCCTCCATCGCCGCATCGGCGCCAATGAACTCGACGCAATCCAGATCTGTCACGGGTACGTGGACGCACAGGCTCTGTACGCTTTGCAGCCCCGCCAGGGTTACGACGTGAACCAGTACGCGCAGCGCATCATCAGCACGTCCGGCACGCAGGATGGCCTCGCATGGCAGAATTCCGATGGCACCTGGGGCGGCCCGATCGGCGAGAAAATCGCCGAGGCCATCGAGCAGGGCTATGACCTCAAGTCGGAACCGTACCACGGATACTTCTTCAAGATTCTCAAGGGCCAGGGTCCTGCGGCGCCGCTTGGCCAGATGGACTTCGTGATTAAAGGCATGATGATCGGAGGCTTTGCGCTGGTTGCGGCGCCCGCTGAATATGATGTCACCGGCGTGCAAACCTTCATTGTCAGTCACGACGGCGTCGTCTACCAGAAGGATTTCGGAATCAAAACCCTCGATGAATTCAGCAAGATGGAGTTGTTCAATCCCGACGACTCGTGGACGCCTGTACCCGACCAGGACCAGGGGCCGGACCAGGGCGACAGCCAATAGCCACGTCCGATTCGGTGCGCCCGAATCCTTGCGTGCCCGATAATCTATCTCTTCGTATCTCCTGTCGAACGTAGTATTCGAGCAACAATAGTGCGACCATTGTGACAAACAGCTGAACTGAGAAATAGAATCCTCGATTATGATCCGGAGTTCTTGGCTGAGAAATAGTTGGGGCGGATTATCCGCACCTGCTCTGAATACCAGGCGAGGTATTCCTCGAGAATCTCAGGCTTTTCGTGCGTATCAGATTCCCAGGTTCCATCTTGATATAGGTACAGCTTTGTTCGGCGGTTAGAAACAATATCTGGACCAAGCCAGTAGCAATCACCCGAGTTCGGGACCAACTTCCAGCGGTTTTGCCGCAACAGTTCTTGTTCTTCGGTTGACCCGTCTATACCTCGCTTATTCAGGCACTCTCGGCCGCAAGCGCAGACTAGTTGTCCTTGGTCGTTCCTAATTGGACGCTCGTGGCAATCGGGACAGTTGAAGGAAGTGCGTTTTCTGGGCATGCTCGGGACTATAATGCCGCTTGCTTTGACCGATGGTGACAAGCGTCACACCCGCACAGCCGGTTATGGTAAGCACGCTGCCTACTTCGAGTCACCATGTTGAATTTGTAATGACTTCCTTCTTGACTGCTCTAGTTCCTCCGAATGCAGGATTTGTCGGATATGTTCCGCCAGAACCACAATGGCTATGCCTGAATTGCCTCGCGAAATGGAGTCCGACTTTGCGTCTGCGGTAGGTCCTGCGGATAGCACGGGCTCGAAGTCCACAAAGAAGCCTTTCATCACGCCCCCAATCTTCACAGGCGTATCGTCGGCTGACGAATAGAAGAATACTGGTGATCCGCTATTGCCGCCGAAAGCAAAAGTCTCCACTAAATATGCGTCGAAGGAACTCTCCCCAACGCCGATCTTCTCTCCTGGCAACATAGCCAATTTCCCAAAGCGCACGATCGGGTTATTCCGCGCTTGCCCTTGAAACGGAACGAACATACCGGTGAAGAAGATCTCAGTGCCCACTCCGATGTTGTATTTCTTCACGTCTTCCTGAGTCACTAGCAAATCTTCGCCCATTACCAGCACATCAAACCTCTCACCGTCGTTGAACTGCAACGCGACGATGGCGATATCTACCGCAGGATCTGGGTCGACGAATACCGTCTGGCCAGGCCCCGACGAGAGAAGCGGCAAAGGCACCATCTCAGCGCCGCCAGATTTCAGGTTGAACCTTGCATACAATCCGCCGCGCTTGGCCCTGACAGGACCATCTTCGCCTGTGTTAAGTACATGCTTTGCAGTAATCAGATAGATCCATTTCTGCTCTGGATGCAGTGTCACAGAAACGTCCATCAGAAACCCCGTTCCGTCTGCGTGCTCAGGCGCTCCATCTGGGTCGGTGTATATGAACACCACTGTCTTTGGAGCTTCACTCGGGACCCTAGAGCAAAAACCGCAAGCGGCAAAGCACAATACAGCCGAAACGACGCCAAGAGTTCGCATCAATTGCCTTCGACGAATAAAATTGAGACTTTAAGGAAAGTGTACACTCCACGAAGTGGCTTGGCGATTTGGGTTCGCCGATGCACGGGGAAATCCACTTTGTAGTTGTGTCCCATTTGCCTGTTGGCACTTGGGGTCGCTTGATCCGGTGAAGACGATTATCGAGCCGTTTCGAATCAAGAGCGTCGAGCCGATACGATGGACGACGCGTGAGCAGCGCTCAAGGTTGTTGCAGGCAGCGCACTACAACCTCTTTCTGTTGCCTGCCGACGATGTGCTGATCGACCTGCTGACCGATTCCGGCACCGGCGCTATGTCAACGCATCAATGGGCCGCGGTGATGGAGGGCGACGAGAGTTATGCCGGCAGCCGAAGCTTCGAACGGTTTCGCAAGTCGATCCAGGATATCTGCGGCTACAAGCATGTGATTCCGACGCACCAGGGGCGGGCGGCGGAGCGGATCCTGTTCGGGATCACCTGCAAGAAAGGCGACGTCGTCCCGAACAACACCCATTTCGATACCACTCGCGCCAACGTTGAATTCGTGGGTGCCGAGGCGGTGGACCTCGTGATTCCCGAAGGACGGCAGCCTGCTTCGACACACCCCTTTAAAGGCAATATGGACGTCGCGGCTCTCACGAGTCTTATCGAGCAGGTTGGGCGGAATCGGATCCCGCTGGTGATGCTCACGGTGACGAACAATTCGGGCGGAGGCCAGCCGGTGTCGATGGCGAATGTGCGCGAGGTCAGCGCGGTCTGCCGGCAGCATGGAATCCCCCTCTACTTTGACGCTTGCCGCTTTGCCGAAAATGCGTGGTTCATCAAGTTGCGCGAAAAAGGATACGAGAACAAGACGCCCAAGGAGATTGCGCAGGAGATGTTCCGGCTGGGCGATGGCTGCACGATGTCGGCCAAGAAAGACGGCATGGCCAACATTGGAGGCTTCCTGTGTACGAACGATGACCTGCTTGCGCAGCAGGAGAAAGATCTGCTGATTCTTACGGAGGGATATCCGACCTACGGCGGGCTGGCCGGGCGCGATCTGGAAGCGATCGCCGTGGGAATCCAGGAAGCGCTCGAGGAAGACTATCTGCGTTATCGCATCGCATCGACCGCGTACCTGGGCGAGCACATTGCTTCAGAGGGAGTGCCGATTGTGCAGCCGCCGGGCGGCCATGCCATCTATCTGGACGCGCGGTCGTTCCTGCCCCATATTCCCGCGGACCAGTTTCCCGGGATGGCTCTTGCGGCGGAGCTGTACCTGGAAGGCGGTGTGCGATCGGTTGAAATCGGGACGCTGATGTTCGGAGCGGCGGCGCAGATGGACCTTGTGCGCCTGGCGATTCCGCGGCGCGTATATACGCAGAGTCATATCGACTACGTTGTTGAAGTGATACTTGAAGTATGGGCGAATCGGGACAAGATCCGCGGGATGCGCCTGACGTACCAGGCGCCATTTCTGCGGCATTTCACGGCACACCTGGAGCCGGCTGGTTGAGATGCACTCACACTATGCAGCAAAGCTGGCCCTCTGATCTCCGCATCTTCACATCCCGGAGGGTCACGCGTAGCTCTCTACCACCAGCTCTCCATCTGCACACCCCACGTCCATCCCTGGGTGCTGTTTGCGTAATCGGGGCCTCCGACTTGTCCCTTGAAGCCGTTCCCCCACTGCGCATAGGTCACGAAAGCGCGAATGGCCGGGCGGCTCATGAAGTGGTTGCCCAGCGAGACCTGCGGAGCGAATGTCATCTTGAACAGGTAGTCGCTGACGTTGGTGCTCTTGTCGTCGACCCAATCCACAAACGGTTCAAAGGCCAGGCTCAGATAATCGTTGAACTGAGCCTGCGGCCGGGCGCCGGCAGAGAACCAGTGTTGCTGGCCTCCATATTGCTTGTACTCGGTAAGCTGGTAAAGCAGCACCGGGCTGATGGTGAAGTGCTTCCCGGTTTCAAAGATCACGTTGTCAGCTACGCGGAAGCGATACGATCCCGGCGCGTCCGGCCGGATGAAAGTCCCGGCAGCCGTGTTGTAGGTCTCGAATCCGGATGTGAATGTTTTGGCGGGCCCGTGGCCATATTGAAGGTAAAACTTGTTCAGGTTGTTTTCGTTCCCCCCCCACTTCTCGCTCGTGTGGATAAACGTAAACGACGCGCCCGTGGCATCGGGAGCCGACGCGCCTGACTGATCGTGGCCCGAGGTGGCGTGCGATATATCGAAGCCGAACTCTCCGTGCACCGCCAAGAAACTTCACGTCGTACCAGCGGAAATCGAAGTTCGACTTGTTGAACCCGGCCTTGTTCGCGGGATCAGGCTGAGGAAGATCGCTGAATCCGCTTTGCGAACCCTGGCCAATCCAGGCGAAGGCGAGTTTGCCGATGGGAAGCTTGATATCTTCAACGCCGCCGCCGCCGCCGCTCATGTTGTACATCATGAAATCGTCGATGTGGATGTCGTGGCGCCGGTAGTAGCGGTTTCCAGCCCAGACGTTCATGGAAGGTTGGCTGCTGCTGAGGTTCCCGATGGCCGCCCAGGCTTCCGCAATACCGAAGCTGGTGCCGCTCGAGACACCATAGTTCTGGTAAGGGTTGAACATCGAAATCCGCACGAGGACGCGGGCGACGGGCTGCGAAGAAGTGCCGTCGGGACGAGGGCTTCGGTTGAGCGAAAAGGCCTCGGGGAGGTAGAAGTTCTTTCCGATCGCGATTTCTCCGTAATTCTCAGCCTCGTTGCCCAGGCGCCCTTTTGCCAGGGCTCCTGGCGCCTGAAAACCGACTTGAGGGCCGCCATCATTATCACGTCCATAGCCGGCCCTGAAGTAGCCCGTGATATCAACGTATTCCCGCATAACCCGTTCCATCCGCTCCCGCACGCGGTTATTTTCCTGCTCGGCAAGAGACAGTTGCATTGAATCGGTGGGCTCCTGGAATTGCACCGGGGCCTCGCCTGCCTGCGCTTCCGCGCCCGACGCTTCCTGACCGGCGGCAGCCGGAGTAGTAGCCACCACAGTGACTTTCGTGGCCGGCTTGGGCGCGGAGACGGCGGCAGCGTAAGCAACCCCTGTCGGCCCGGAATTCGCGGTTTCCAGTTGCTTCAATCGTTCGTCCAGCTTCTTGAAGCGCTCCTCGTATGCCTGCTTCATCTGGTCGTATTCCTGCTTCAGTTGTTCCACCTCCTGCCGAGTTTCTCTCAGTTCGTTAGTTGGCGGCGTCTGCCCCAGCGCAACGAGGCTATTCAACGCGAATAAAAGACCGAATCCGATCCTGCCCGTCGTGAAGCTCATGAATAACCCTCCTGCGTGGGGCAATGCTCATGCGGCCACTCGCACTTCTCCGCGTCTGCTCGCGGAGGGGCTGTATGAACGATGAGTTGTCGCCGCATTGAATCACGGTTCTGCGCGTGATTCAACTGACAAAAATGTGAGGACGATGCCGACACTGTCGGCCGCATCGGGAAACCCGGATGGGGCCGAGACGGTGGACCTGGTGATTCCGGAAGGCATACCAAGCGCCACTCTTGCGGCATTTCGCGGCTCACCTGGAGCCGGCCGGTTGAGCACGGCTCTTCGGAGCATAAGCGGGGATGCTGTAGTATCCATGATGCATCGGAGTTACTTCATTCACGCTGACTCCGAGGGGAGATTAACCGTGAGCGTGCGAACAAATGCCGGACCAGGTCGAGCCGCCCTGAAAATGACCTCGGACGTAACGGACGCAAGGGCTGGCCGCGCGAAGAGTATTTTGGGAGCGACCCTGCTCAATTGCGGGGTTCCGGCGGTGGCGGTTCTGATGGGGATCAGTTCCCTTCCCGGTCAACAGCCCCCTGCCACCCCCCGCACAGCCAGTGCGCAGGCGCCGCGGCCCTGGGATCAGAATCCCGACGGAATGCACATTTATATCTGGGCGGGACTGAAATCGCACTACGCCGGACAGCACGACTATCCGCAGTTCCTTGCCGACTGGAGCAAATTGTTGACCGAGCATGGAGCCATCGTGGATGGCGCGCTGCACGCGCCGCGGGCCGCCGACCTCGAGAAAACGGACGTCGTGATTATCTACAAGGGCGACGCGGGCTATTTGAGCGATCAGGAGAAGGCGGATCTCGAAGCGTACATCAAGCGCGGCGGCGGATTGGTCAGTCTCCATGATTCCTTGTGCGGACCGGACCCTGCGTATTTTGCCACGCTGGTCGGCGGGGCCAAGAAACACGGCGAGGTGAATTACACGTTAGGCGCGCCAATCCCTTATACCGTGGCTGACAGCGACAGCCCGATCATGAAGGGCATGACGAACTTCACTATTTTTGACGAAGCCTTCTACAACCTGACATGGGCGCAGGATTCGAAGGTCCATGTGCTGGCCACCGCGGTCATTCCCGGAACGCCGAGCGCGGGCACGCACAAGGGCGAAGTTGTGCCGCAGATCTGGACGTACGAACACACTGTGCCGGGCGGCGAGTCCGGCTCGGGCGTTCGTCTGGATGCAGGGGCATGAATATGCGAACTTCGCCAATTACCAGATTCAGCAAATGCTGCTGCGGGGTATCGCATGGGCTGGGAAGAAGCCCGTCGACTCGCTGGTCGACTATGTGGCGCCGCCGCATCCGGAACATGTGCCGGCGCCCGGAACGAACAAGTAGTCGATCTTGATGCTCTCGTGGTCTCCCACCCTAACCGCAAAAGACGCCGTTAGCATGGGGCACCCAGATTTGGTGGCGATTATTTGGCGGTCCAGCCGCCGTCGATGAGAATGTCGGTTCCGGTGATGAAGCTCGCCGATTCGGAACACAGATAGCAAGCCAGTGCGCCGATCTCCTCGGCCGTGCCCCAGCGACCCACGGGAAGGCCGGCGAGGAACTGCGCATTGGCTTCCGGATTGTTGATCAGCGCCGCATTCATATCGGTTGCGATGGGCCCCGGGCTGATGCCATTGACGGTGATTCCCTCGCCCGCAAGTTCCAGGGCCAAAGCCCGCGTCAGGCCGAGCAGCGCGGCTTTGGCCGAGGAGTAGGCGGTGCGCCCGGGGAGGGATACGTGGCTCATGATCGAGGTCATGTTCAGAATGCGGCCGTAGCCGGAGCCCTTCATCCCGGGAACGAAGGCGCGGCACATCAGGAAAGTGGAGATAAGGCTTGCGTCCAGAACGCTGCGAAACTCTTCGAGAGAGAAGTCGACGAGGTTCTTGCGGATATTGATTCCCGCATTGTTGATCAGGATCTGGGGAGCGCCGAAGCGCTGATTCACCGCTTCCGCCAATGCGGCGACTTCCTTCTCGTTCGTCACGTCGGCGGTGAAAATGTCGGCGGTTCCACCCTGGCTGGTGATGGCATCGCGCACCTGTTCCAGGCGCTTGGTGTCGCGGGCCACGAGCGCGATGGCAGCGCCGGATTCGGAGAGAGCCTTGGCCATGGCCTCGCCGAGCCCACGGCTTCCGCCAGTGATCACGGCGGTCCTGCCGGTCAGATCGATGTTCAAGATGTACCTCCCGTCGATGGAGCGCTCAAGGGCATGAGCCCTTCGTTGTTTGTCGAGGCAGTGGTGGCGGCCATAATCAATTCGCGCTGCCGTCGCGCTGCGTCCGGATCGAGATAGAGCCAGCATGCGGCTGCCACCACTGCCGCAACCGCCATGGTATCGATGAGAATGTTCCAGTTACCGCCGGCGCGCTGCAGGATGACTCCGCCCGTAACCGGGGCGACAAAACCGGCAAGGTTTCCCATCATGTTCATTGCCGCCGCTACAGTGGCCGTGTAGGGGCCGCCGATTTCGACGCAGGCATCCCACGAGATTGGCATGGTGAGATCGGCGGCAAAGCTGGCCAGTCCCATGGCCACCATGGCGGGGATGACGGATGCGATGTGAGTTACGGCCACCAGCAGAATGGCGGCCGAAAAGAAGCCGCAGAAGGCGATGATGCGACGAGGCAGCCTCCTGGGCGCGAGGCCGGAGACCAGAGAACCGAAGCCGCCGAACAGAAGGGGCAAAACAGAGAACGCCGCCGCGCTGGCCGGCGTCTGGCCGCGCCCTTCGCGCAAATAAGTCGGGAGCCAGGTGATGTAGAAATACCAGACATAGGAAAAGCAGAAGTACTGCAGACCCAGGATCGCGACCCGCCGCGTCAAGAGCACGAACGTCCAATGGCGTTGTCCCGCGTGATGGGTCGTGAGAATACGCGCGCCCTCGAGCAATTCCCTTTCCAGCGAGTTCACAGACCGGTGCTGGGCCGGTTCGTCCCGAAACCAGATGAGGAACACTGCACACCACACGACGCCGAGCGCGGCAAACTGCACAAAGGCCCAGCGCCAGCCGAACAGGTTGATGCAAAGCAACGCCAACGGAGGTGTGATGGCTCCGCCCCAGCGCGCGGAAGCCCACATCAGGGCCTGTGCTGTCACTCGTTCGCGCGCGGGCAGCCAGGCGCTGAGCATGCGCGTCAGGTTGGGAAAGCAACCGGCCTCGCCGGCTCCGAACAGGAAGCGGATCACGCACATCGACGCGACGTTCCAGGCTGCGCCGGTAAGAGCCGTGCAGACCGACCACGCGAGCACGATTTGTGTGAGTACGCGCCTGACGCCGAGCCGATCGCCAAGCAGCCCCATGGGAATTTCGAAGAGCGCGTAGGCCAATCCGAAGGCCCCGAAGATGAAGCCCATCTGCTCTTTCGGAAGATGAAGATCGTGGGAGATGGGTCCGGCCGCCACCGAGATCGCGACCCGTTGCACATACGAAAGGACCGCAAGACTAATGGCCAGGAGGACAACGGTGTAGCGAATGCGGCTGGCCTTCATCAGCAGACCTCTCGGTGTAGGGTTACCGGCGCGCACCGCATAGATGAGACTCTATCGCATCGTGCGGACGCAATGATTTTTAAAGCGGACTTTCAAGGATCAAGGCAGGCTCAAGGCATAGAGGCTGTCCCCGGCTCCGAAAACGATATATTGCTTGTCATCGAGCATGTACGTAATGATGCCGCCCGATTCGTTGGCGGCCAGTTCATGGTGCCACAGCACGTCGCCGCGGTCGGCGCTATAGATGATCAGATTCTTCTGATCGTCGCCGCTGATGACGAGATTGCCGGCAGTGGTGAGGATGCTCGGTCCGAGGGTTGTGGGTGCATCGTTCAGATTGGGATAAACATGCCTCCAGGCGGCGTTGCCGGTGAGCGGATCGATGGCCTGCAGCACACGCTGCGCGCGGCCGATTCCGACACCCGTGCCTCCGTAGCCCGAAGGCTTCTCGCTGTCGTCGGTCAGATAATAGATGGCCTTGCCTTCCACCGAGTTGACATAGACCAGGCCAGTTTTGGGATTGTACGCGGGGGCCTGCCAGTTGGTCGCGTTCACGATATTGATGGAGCCGCCGACCGAAGGGTCCTTATCGGGGATGGGAATGGGCTCGCCCTCCGGCGAGAGGCCCGATGAATAATCCAGGGGCACATACGGTTTCACCAGCAGGTATTTGCCGGTAACCCGGTCGAGGGTCACGAAAAAGCCGTTGCGGGCGGCCTGCGCCAGAAGCTTTCGCGGCTTGCCGTCCACCACGCGATCGAACAGGATGGGAGCGGTGGTGTTGTCGAAATCGTGCGTGTCGTGCGGCGAGACCTGGAAGTACCATTGCAGTTTTCCTGTATCGGCGTTGAGAGCAACGATCGCTTCCGTCCAGAGGTTCGCGCCGGGGCGTCCCTGGCCGGCGAACACGGGATTGGTATTGCCGGTGGGCCAATAGAGCAGGTTGAGTTCGGGATCGTAGGTGCCCGGCATCCAGGTCATGCCGCCGCCGTGGCCGGACGCGTTTTCGTTGGGCCAGGTCTTGAGCGCCGGATCGCCCTTGCGCGGCGTCGACCACCAGGTCCATTGCAGGTCGCCGGTGGCGGGATCGAAGGAATCAAGGAAGCCGGGCATGTCCATCGCATCGCCGCCCACGCCGACAATGATGTGGTTCTTCACCACCAGGGGCGCGGAAGTGGAGAAGTACTGCTTGCGCGCGTCGGCATAATTCTTTCTCCACAGCTCCCGGCCGGTATTCGCATTGAGCGCGACGAGCCAGTTGTCGGGGGTGAGGAAATAGACGTTCGACTTCCAGATACCGACGCCGCGCTGGCCGACGAGATGCCCGCCGTGATCGACCCAGTCGTAGTGCCAGATTTCTTTCCCGGTGCGCGCATCGAGCGCCCACACGTGATCGGGAATGGTGATGTAGAGGACCCCGCCGACCAGCAGCGGCGTGCACTTGATGACCGGAACCGGCGCGCCCCGCTGAGCGCCAACATCCGTGATCCTGAAGACCCACTGCCGGACGAGTTGGTTCACATTCGCGGGCCCGATCCGGGTTAGCGTGCTGTAGCGCTGGCCGCTGTAATCACCATTGAAGGTGGGCCAGGTGGTGACCGGCGCGTCGCCGATGGCACTGGGATCGAGCGAGACGTGCGGACCGTCAGAACCCGCGGCCAAGAGGGCTGCAGCCGCAATCGCCGCGCATAGGGTGGAGACGAATTTCATTTGAGCGTCTCGAGGTACGCGGTCACATTGTGCATATCGTCGTTGGTGAGCGACTGGATGATCTCCTGGTGGGCCGCAAGCGGATCCTTGATCTGGACCTCGACTCCGGGAACGCGGTCGATTGTGCGCGGCTGGCCCGAGTTGTCGACGAGCGTGATACGAAAATCGCTCACCTGCGTGACGCGGCCGGCGATGGTCTCGCCACCGGGCATTTTTACCGTGGCGGTGGGCACGAGCGAGTTATCGCCGCTATGCAGCGGCCAGATCCAGCCGCGCTGCAACTGCTCGGGCGAACGGAATTTGCTGGCGATGTGAGCGAAGGTCTCCGGTGTGTGGCACGAATTGCAATGGGCCGCCACCTAGGCCTGCCCCTTTGCGGAGTTCCCCACCACGATGTTGAGCACTTGATAGGCGCCGCGATTGGCGACCTGCTCGACCTGCAGATGAAGGAATTCGGCAATATCCTTGAGCTTGTCTTCGGACATGGAGGCGAACGCCGGCATGCCCTTTTCCGGGACGCCCTTTCTGACGTACGGAACCAATTTTTCTCCGTGGTCGTCGCCCAGGACCTGGTCCGATGTGATCAGGTTGGGCCCGGTTGCGCCGCGAGCCTGCGGTCCATGGCAGAATGCGCAATTGCGCTGGAACACGGGTGCGCCGCGAGTGGCGGCGGCTTTGTCGGGTTCCGCGCCGAGACCGAGAAATGCGCGGGTTGCGGCGGCGCGCTGTTCGGGTGTCATGTTCTGATAATTGGTCTGGCGTTGCGCGGGAGCCTGATCGCGTGCCGGACCTTCCTGGCCGCTCGCCATGGCGGCAAGGGCCGCGAATGTGACGGAAAGCATAGCCACGAAAAGCCGCCGCTGCCGGGGACGCGCATGGGTTGGAAACTCTGCCGATGTTTTCAATCTATTTCTGTCTCAGGCCGCAAGTATACAAATGCGTCGCCGTCGAAGGCGACCCACACGCCGAAGTGCTTCGGCGCCGAATTCGTGCCAGCGCCGGTATTGTTGAAGGCTAAACGGACTCAGCTACTGCTTTTCCAGCAGTATGGCCCAGTCGTTTTTGTCTGGCGGCTCAGGCGAGGTCCACGACGGGCCTTCCGCGTCCGGCAGGTCAATCTTTTCGCCGTTCACGGCGCTGAACCAGGACGCCTTGTAGCGGCCCGGATCGAGTTTCACCGTCACGGATCCGCCGTGGGGAAGATAGACCGCGTAAGTCTTGCCGGGGTCGGCGAGGCAATAGTTATTGTTGTTGACCAGCTCATCGTGCGGGTTGGTCTTCCACCACTCGAAGCCGGTGAAGAAATCGACCATGTGGCCATAGCCGAGGAACATGGTCTGGGTGTCGTCTCCGCGTCCGTTCAGCCAGCCGCCGCCGGAGTCGGGCCAGATGTTGGTGCCCCGTCTTGCCGATTCGCCGGCCGTGCCGTAGCCACCCGCCATCGTAATTTCCCACGCGGTGCGCCGCAGGACATCGGCTGAGTCCGAGCCGGGAGCGGCCCAGTGCGGGTAGTGATCTTCGTAACCGTATTCCTCGTTGGTCTGCGGAATAATGCGGCCGGTCTGCTCCTGCAGCTTTCTCGATGCCAGCATCAGGGAGTGCTGGTTGCGCGACCATTCCTGGTAGGAGGTAAACCCGAACCAGTTGGAGGCGCGGTCCTGGTGGTCGTTACTGACTGCCGGATGACTGGTTTCAAGATGCTTGTAGGGGTCGAGCTGCTGGATCAGCGTTCCCGTTTCGTGGGTCCATTTTTCATCGCGATAACTGTCCAGATCATCGCCCATGTCCCAGGTGATATTTGAGAACGCCCCGAAGCGGTTGACCGCATAGCGAATGAAGCGGTGCTCGTCGTCGCTTCCCGCAGCGGGGTGAACCCGGCTGTCGTTCATGTCGAGGACGAGGGAAATATTCATGTCGCGCTCGCGGGCAAACTTGAGCATGCGTTCGAACTTCTGCCAATAGGACACATCGAATCGCGTGTAATCGAAATCCGGATGCCAGGGGTCTTCCGGATGTGGCGACGGCCATGCGGCGATGAGGCATGTCCAGTTCTTGTCGATCATGACCGGCTCGCCGAACATGGTAATTGCCTCCCGGCCGGCGATCGTCACGCGCATGCGGTTGACCTTGAGCCGGTGAAGACGGTCGACCGTGTACTGAATTACGCGATCGTCGCGCCAGCCCACCAGCCAGTACGCAGTGGTGCCGTTGAAGAAGAAATGCTCCCCGGTGCCCTCCCAGATGAAGTGCCAGGGATATTGCGGGTCGACGCGGAGCAGCCCGCGGCTGTGCGCTTCCGTAGCCGTGAATGTGCCGCTCGACGATTTCTCAAAGCTTCCCTGCTTGTAGGTGAGCGAGTACTTGTAGTCGCCTGTGATGGGCGCCATGAAGCGGATCCGGAAGGTGGCGCCGTCGGGGGAATCACAGAAGCCTTCGACATTCCAGTGGTGAGCGCCATCGGATGTTTCGAATGTGCCGGTGAGAGTTGCGTCTTCGAATGGATTACGCGCGTCCGGCGCGTTTACGGTGGCCGTGATCTCGATGAAGTCGTAGCGGTTGACCT
The DNA here is from genome assembly GCA_963812485.1 of uncultured Acidobacteriota bacterium. Classification (GTDB taxonomy): domain Bacteria; phylum Acidobacteriota; class Terriglobia; order Terriglobales; family Acidobacteriaceae; genus Telmatobacter. The sequence goes on along the minus strand of CAWEVD010000011.1, from coordinate 74,894 downwards.
GGGGAGATGCGGACGAGAACGTAACGCCGTTCGGGGCCGCGAAGATCGAGACCGGAAACCATACAGCGGCCACAAGCAGGATGGTCTTGAGTTTTGGCTTTGCAACGTTGATTCGAGACGGCAGACGTAGTGACATTTTTGACCCCCGGAGCGGCTAAGTGTGCCAGCGAAAGGAGATCATTCTAGGGCAGGGCTTCCGGCAGGGTATATAGGAATCCGTTGGCGAAGCTGTGAGGAATCAACGATTGTTTGAGGCGCCGGAATACGTCAGGCGGTTTTTTCTACGACCAGCGCGGGCTCGTCGGAGTGAACCGGGCGACGGGTTGCCGCCCAGATAACGATAGCGGCGCCCACGAGAATGGAGCCTGCGCTAGCCAGCTGAGCGTTGGACAAACCCCACAGAACCTTGGGGTTGCGTCGTATAAATTCAACCAGAAAGCGAGCTGTTCCGCTCAAAATCAGATATTCGCCTAAAATCCAGCCGGTCGGCCGCGGCTTGCTGCCGCGTATCCATAGCCAGGCGCCGATCAGCAGCCCCGCTCCAAGTTCATAGAGTGGTGTCGGATGGACGCGCACAAAGGTCGGCTCGATCCCCCGGGGAAAGCTCATACCCCAGGGAAGGTTCGTGGGAAGGCCATAGCAGCCGTCGCCGGAAAGAAAGCAGCCGATGCGGCCAATGCCGTAGCCGACGGCGGCGGCGGGTGCCGCGAGGTCGAGCGTCCGCAAGGCGCCGATTTTGGCTCGCCAGCCCTGCAGAATCAGGGCGCTGATGCCGAATACCAGCCCTCCGAACCAGGCAAACCCGGCCGTATCCCACAGCACGCGCCAGCCCAGTTCACGGAACTCGGAAGGCGTGTCAAGCACGTGCCATAGCTTGGCTCCCACAATGCCGGCCACGACTGTAATAGCAACCATGCCCACCGCGTCGGCAGTAATCTTCGCGCGGCGGAAGTTGCGATCCATGATGAAACCAGCCGTCACCGCGGCCAGCCACAGCATCAACCCGAAGGTGGGAATATTGAGGGAACCAATGTGAATAAAGGGAAACATCTCTACATAAGTATAGACGGGTCGCACATCGAACACGTTTCCGCCGGGGACAGTCCCGGGCACTGATTTTTCACAAAAGACGCTTGCCCCAGCGCCGGGGCGTCAGGCGATACTGTCCCCATGGCCACTATCACTTACCAGGGCATCGAGGTTCTTTACACCCGCCAGCAGATAGCTGAGCGAGTGGCGGAAATGGGCGCCGCAATCACGCGTGACCTGAACGGCGAAAAGCTGGTGATGGTGGGCGTGCTGAAGGGCGCCGCGATCTTTCTCTCTGACCTGGCGCGATCGGTCCAGGTGGACACGACGTTCGATTTCGTGGCCGTGTCGAGCTATGGAAAGGGCCAGCGCTCCTCGGGCGCGGTCAAACTTATCAAGGACCTCGACGAACCGATCGAAGGCAAGAACGTCCTGATCGTTGAGGACATCCTGGACACGGGATTGACCCTCGCCTATCTTCGCAAGATCTTTCTCCAGCACCATCCCCGGACTCTCCGCATTGCCGCGCTGCTCGACAAGCCTTCGCGAAGAATTGAGAAGATTGACGCAGATTATGTCGGATTCTCCATTCCAAATTTATTTGTGATCGGCTATGGAATGGATTATGCGGAGCGTTACCGTAACCTGCCCGACATTTGCCTGATGACGCCTGACCACCCCGAGTGAGGGATTGCGGAGAGATTGTGATGAAGCGATGAGCGCGAACTGCTGCAGGGCGCTTACCGGGATTTCAACGCCCGCCGCCTGGAGGCGGTGCTCGCCCGCATGCAGCCAGACGTGGTGTGGCCGAATGGGATGGAGGGCGGCTACGTCTATGGGCATGAAGGAGTGCGCGACTATTGGACGCGGCAGTGGGCAATCCTCGATCCGCACGTCGAGCCGATAGAGATAAATCGCGACGAGAGCGGCAGATTCGTAGTTGAGGTTCACCAGGTGGTCCGCGACCCTGAAGGAAAGTTACTGTCGGACGCGATGGTACGTCACCTTTACACAATTCGCGATTCCCTGATCGCCCGGATGGACATCGAATAGATTGGCGGCAATACAGAAGCGCGTCGTTCGAAACGTGGATTTTGCCGGGGCCGATCTGGGAGACCTGCCAGTTTGTGAGTTCGTCCCGCAGGGTCTATACTCATCCCCCGGAGAACACCCATGAAGCCGCCTGCGGAGAGCGGCGCACGAACAAGAAGGAGCATGACCATGGCTGCAGTTTCGCCCTTACAGGAAGAGATCGAATTTGACCACGGAACCTTTGATTCCGCGGCCTTTACTACCCAGACCCTTGCGAGCTGGCAAAACCTTGCCGGCATTATTGACCACACGCTTTTGAAGCCGAATGCCACCCTTGAAGCAGGTGGAAAACCTGTGCGACGAGGCCCTCCGCTATCGGTTTGCCTGCGCGATGGTGAATCCGATCTGGGTTCCGACCGCGGTATCGGTCCTGTCGGGAACCGGCATTCCGGTGGGCGTCGTGATCGGGTTTCCGCTGGGAGCGTCGCTCGTTTCATCGCTGCGCCACGAGGCCGCCGCCCTCACCCGGCTGGGAGCGCGGGAGCTGGACATGGTGATTCCCATCGGCCAGCTCAAGAGCGGCAATCACCACGCGGTGGAGCACGCCATTCACGCCACGGCAACGGTTGCGCACCATCACGGAGCGCTTCTGAAGGTGATCCTGGAAACCTGCCTGCTTACCGTGCAGGAAAAGCTTCGCGGGGCCGAGATCGCGATCCAGGCCGGAGCCGACTTCCTGAAAACGTCAACCGGCTTTTCTTCCGGAGGCGCTACGGCGGCCGACGTGGCTCTGCTGCGCGGCGTTGCCGGCGGCCGATGCGGAGTCAAGGCGTCGGGCGGGATCCGCACCCTGGCCGACGTGCGCACCATGCTCGACGCGGGAGCCAATCGCATCGGGGCATCCGCAGGAGTGTCGATTGTGCGCGAGTTGGGAGCGGAGTGAAAAAGACAGGGACTAGGGACTAGGGACTAGGACTGACTGGAAGTGACCCGAAAATAGAACAAGGATAAGCGTACTTCTCTAGTCCCTGGTCCCTAGTCCCTAGTCCCTGCTTTATCATTCCCTTCGACACCATGCCCGACCCTTCCCCGCCAGCAGAACCGGAATACGAAGGCGACTATCGTCCCGCGCCGTCGGCGAATCCGCTCGCCCACCTCGATCCAGTGAATGCTCGCGTGGAGACGGCGGACCTGACCTACCTGGTGCAACTGGCCGACGCCCTCAACACCACGCTCGATCTGCAGACCCTGTTGAATCGCACGTCTGAACTGGTGCGCGCGATCATCAATTACCGCATCTTCGCCATTTTTCTGCTGAACGACCGTACCCATGACCTTCGGATGCGTTTCCAGATCGGCCACACCCAGGAGGCAGAGCGGATGCGGTTCCCTCTTGGGAAGGGTGTCGTCGGCCAGGTTGCGCTCACCCGGCAGGCCATGCTGCTGAATGACGTATCGAGTTCACCTGTGTACATCGCGGCCAACCCAGAAGTCCGCTCGGAACTGGCGGTTCCGCTGATTGCCAAAAACCGCCTGATCGGGGTCATGGACCTGGAAAGCGAGGAGGCCGGGTACTTCCGCGCCGAGCACCTTCACCTGCTCACGCTTACCGCATCGCGCATCGCGCAGGCCATTGAGAACGCCCGCCTTTACGCCCGAGTCTCCCGGCAGGCGCAGACGCTGACGGTCCTGAACGAGATCGCGATGGAGCTGACCTCGATCCTCGATCTCGATCCGCTACTGGAGCGTGTCGGTCAACTGCTGCGGCGGCTGATCGACTACCAGATGTTCACGATCATGCTCCTGGACCCCAAGGGAGAAACGCTCATCACGCGCTATGCGTGGCGCTTTGGCTATTCGCACGCCCCACTGCGGCGGATCCCGATCACGAGCGGGCTGGTGGGCGCGTCGGTGCGGGAGTGGCGGGTGATCAACGTGCCCGACGTGCGCAAAGACCCTCGCTACCTGGCGATGAATCCCGAGACGCGCTCGGAGATGATCGTGCCGCTGTTTCACAAGGGACGGATTATCGGCGTGCTCGACCTGGAACACACGCGCACCAACTTCTTCAATGAAGAGCACGAGCGCATGTTGACCACCCTGGCCGCGCAGATCGCGATTGCGATCGAAAATGCGCGCCTCTACCAGGCGGTCACGCGGCAAGAGCGGCAACTGGAGCGGGATATCAACATGGCCCGCGAAGTACAGCTTCGGCTTCTGCCCGAATCCGCGCCGGAACACACGCACGCCGATATGGCGGTACGATTCCTGCCTGCCCGCAGCATCGGCGGAGACCTGTACGACTTTCTCGAATATGGGCCCAACCAGACCGCGATCGTGCTGGGCGACGTGAGCGGGAAAGCTGCGCCTGCCGCGCTGTTTGCCGCGCTGGTAAGCGGCATCATGCGGTCTGCAGCGCAACAGCGATTGCAGCCGGCCGCGATGCTGGCGATGCTGAACGATGCCCTGCAGGAGCGGCGCCTCGAATCGCAATATGTGACCATGCTTTACGTGTTGTGGAACGACGAGAATCAGACCTTGCAGCTGGCAAACTCGGGAGCCGTGCAGCCCGTGTTCTGCCGCGCCGGGGGTTCGCACCCGATTCGCGCCGAGGGCTTTCCGCTGGGCATGTTTCCCAACGTCACGTATGACGAATTCTCGGTAGCCACGGAACCGGGCGATGCCTTTGTTTTTGTTTCCGACGGCATTCTGGATGCAGAGAACGAGCACGAGGAGATGTACGGCGAAGACCGGCTGGCAGCAATGCTGTGCGGCCAACGCGAGCGCACTGCCGCGCAGATCGCCGAAGCCATCCTCGCTGATGTCGCGCGTTTCCAGGCCGGCCACGATCGTTTTGACGACGAGACGATCATTGTGCTGAAAGTACGGTAAAGCACTTGAGAGCGGCAGGACCGGGCGGTCGATGGGCTACCGATAACCTCCAGACCTCCATGTCACAGGCATTGAGTCCGAGCGAAGGTGGAGTCCACACGCGTTTATTTGCCGCCAGCGGTGGCCGCCTTCTTTTTCTCCATCTCCACGGTCCAGGGGGGCACGATGCCATTCTGCCGCGCGTAGGCGATGAGCTGGCCGAGGTGTTCGTGCGCATCGGCAACCAGGATATAAACAACGTCGCCCTCGTTCGCCTGCGGGCCGAGCTTTGGCAGCAGCTTTGCGAAATCCGCGTTGCTCATGCCATTGATCGTCTTATTCGCGAAATCCCAGGATTGATTCAGATTCTCGACAATGCGATCCTTCTCGGTGGTGGATTTTTCGAATTCGCGCGCTTTAAACCCTGCCGGAGGATTCGCACCCATCATGCTGAGGATTCCGTAGCGCTCTCCGGCAACATGCAGAAACACTTCAGCAAAGGATCGGGCGTCGGGTGAAGGGCGCCAGGTGAGCTTGTCGCTCGGGAGTGCCTCGGCGAGATCGACACACTTCTTATTCACAGCCTGCAGGTCAAGAACGGCCTGGGCTTTCATGTCATAGCTCGGTGCAGTGCTGTCGGTCGGGTTATTGGTAGTTTGCGCGTGCATTGCCTTAGGACTGGTAATCAGGATGCATGTGAGACAAATCAAGGAGAGAATCTGCCTTTTCATTGCGGTCTCCGCTGGAATCGAAGTTCTTGTAATCGCCCCGAGGCTAGAGTAGAGGCGGGAAAGAGGCAAGCAGTTCGTGACCGCCCGGGCATTGGAGGGGTGAGTCGCCGCATTCACGAGATTGATGATCCCGGAGATGGCACGATTGAGTGCCTTGCGGCTCCGCCTTGGTAAACTTTTGATCAGACCCACTCCCGGAGCCCCTTTGCATACCGCCACGCAAGAACGCATCATCCGCCCGGCACGCAACGTCTACGGCAGCCTGCGCCTGCCCGGCGACAAGTCCATCAGCCATCGCTATGGTATGCTGGCCGCTTTCGCGGAAGGCACGTCGCGCTTTACAAACTTCTCCACGGGCGCCGATTGCGCATCGACCCTGGCGTGCATGCAGGCTCTCGGCGCAAAGGTCGCGAGACAGGAAGACGGTCTGGTCGCCGTCACCGGTGTTGGCGGAGAGGTAACGCCTTCCGATCAAGCCCTCGATTGCGGCAATTCCGGCTCGACGATGCGCATGATGTCGGGCTTGCTCGCCGCGCAGACCGGCACATTCACCCTCATCGGGGACGCATCGCTCTCTCGGCGACCCATGGAGCGCATTCGCAAGCCACTCGAATTGATGGGCGCACGCTTGACGCTCACGGAAGGGCACGCGCCCATCACCATCCACGGCGGCCCGCTTGCGGCGATCGACTTCACCACCCCTGTACCCAGCGCGCAGGTGAAGACCTGTGTCCTGCTTGCGGGCCTGCAGACCGAGGGCGCCACCACGGTGCGGGAATCGATTCGCACCCGCGACCATAGCGAACTGGCATTGCGCGCCTTCGGAGCCCACCTCACGAGAACGCTGAATTCAGTTTCCATTGAAGGCCCTCAGGGGCTTCACGCCATCGATGCCGCGGTGCCCGGCGACATCTCTTCGGCCGCATTCTTTCTTTGCGCAGCAGCACTCTTCCCCGGCTCCGCGCTGGTCATTGATTCGCTGGGGCTGAACCCGACGCGCGCAACCCTGCTGGACGTGCTGACCGCATTGGGCGGCCACATCTCCGTCCTCAATCTGGAGGAAAAGAACGCGGAACTGGTGGGCACGGTGCAGGTATCGGCGCCGGAGAACGGCCTCGGCTCGACGGAGGTCAGCGGCGCGCTGGCTGCACAACTCATCGATGAGCTGCCGGTGCTGGCGGCCATTGCGCCGTATACGCGGGGCGGGATCCGCATTCGGGACGCGAAAGAACTGCGCGTCAAGGAGTCGGACCGCATCGCCCTGGTGGCTCGCAACCTGCGCGCGATGGGAGCCGAAGTCGAGGAGTTCGAAGACGGACTGGATGTCCCCGGCGGCCAGGCGCTGCACGGGGCCGTGATCGACTCCGGCGGCGACCATCGCATCGCCATGGCCTTCAGTGTGGCCGCATTGCGCGCGCAGGGGGATACGCTGATCCAGGGCGCGGAATCGGCCGCCATCAGCTTTCCTGAATTCTTCGATCTGCTCGACCTGGTGGCGGAAAGATAACCAGGCGGCACGATCATCGAAGCAGTTACCCGGCGACCCGCTTCCTAACTGCCAGCTGGCCATCTTTCCCTTCTTAGACGGGCCTTAAATTCGATTCGCCCCCGCTGTCATCGAAATGTCAGCCTCTTTCCCTTGATCCCTCTTCCGCGACCGCTCGTCACTTCGGCGCAACATCAGGTCACTCGTCATCCCGCAGCGAGATGAACAGGTGGATACTTGCACGAATTACATGCAGGTTGCTCCGTAACGAGGAGTAACCACTGGAGGATGCGATGCGGGCATTCGATTTTCGGAGGTGTCGTTGTGCGTCGAGGTCTAATCCGGAGCAAGAAGACGCACATGTTTTTCCATTCGTTCGCAGATGGATGTTTGCCATCTACGCCATGTTCTTGTTCTGTTCTCTCACTTGGGGCCAGGTGGAGAGCGGACAGATCGCAGGAACAGTGACGGATCAGTCGGGAGCCGCGGTTCCACGGGCAACAGTTACGGTGAGAAACCTCGCCAGCAATGTACAGCGTTCGGCACAGTCGTCGGAGACAGGAGCCTACGTGCTTGTGGGCCTCGGGCCCGGCACGTACAGCGTGACGGTCAGGGCCGCGGACTTCAAGGAGTTCGCCACCAATGTTGAAGTCACGGTGGGCGGGCACGTTACTCTTGACGCCAAGCTGGGCGTGAACGCCACGGTCACGGAGGTGCAGGTCGTGGCGGAAGGCGGGGCGGCGGTGAATACACAGACGCAGGAACTGTCGCAGATGGTCGACACGCAGGAACTGGCGCGACTGCCCAGCCTTACGCGGAATCCTTACGACTTCGTGGTGCTCTCAGGAAACGTCAGCAACGGAGACAACACCACCAACAGTTTCAACAGCAGCCAGAACGTGTACAGCCGCGGGGTCGGTTTCGCGGTAAACGGGCAACGCGAATCGGGCACCGAGATCCTGCTCGATGGCGTGGAGAATGTCAGCATCTTTTCGTATGAGGTGGGCGAGCAGGTTCCCATCGATGCCGTGCAGGAGTACAACGTCGTCACCAACAACTTTGCGGCCGAGTACGGCCGGGCATCGGGCGGCGTAGTCAACGTTTCGACCAAGGCCGGTACCAACGTGTTTCACGGGTCGGCGTGGGAGTTCAACCGCCTGTCTGCGTATACCTCGAATACGTATCAGAACGTCGTGACGGACTTACCCAAAGGCACCTATACGCGCAATCAGTTCGGATTCGCCTTCGGCGGTCCCATCAAAAAAGACCGGCTGTTCGTTTTCGGCAGCACGGAGTGGACGCACGTGCGCAGCGCTGCGTCGGAATCGGAACTGATCCCGACTCCGGAGTTCCTGTCGTTCACGGCGCCGAACGTACAGTCGTATTTCAGCCAGTACGGGGCGATGCCTATCCGATCACGAGCACGCTAACGCAATCGGACCTGGGCGTGAGCCTTGCCGGCGTGCCCGACACCACTCCGATCCTGGGCCAAGTCAATTTCAAAGCCAGCGCCGATGCGGGCGGAGATTTCCCCCAAAACACGTACCGCCTGATGGGCCGGCTGGATTACACCCACAGCGGCAACACGCAGATGTTCTTCAGGTTCGGCCAGGAGAGCTCGGATCTGTTTGCGGGCACGCAGTTCTATGGCCCTTACCCGCAGTATGATGTAGGCAGCGCGGTCTCGAACGATGCCGGCCTCTATTCGATCAGCCACAGCTTCAGTCCCTCGATTTTCAGCAGCAGCAAGCTCAGTTTCAGCCGCTTTGAAAATCCGTACACGTACGATACGGCCCAGCAGGAGGTGCCCATGCTGATGTTCGGGGGCGCGACTGCGAACGGCCTGCAGGTGACGTTCCCAGGGCTGTACAACCTCATGCAATCGGGTTCCGGGGGTGTGCCGTATGGCGGCCCGCAGAACACCACTCAAGCCGAAGAGGACCTGTCGTGGATGAAGGGGCGGCACTCGATGCGGTTCGGCGGGCAATTCACCTACATCCAGATGAACTTCTCATACGGGGCGTACGCGCAGGCAGTGGAATACCTGCAAAGTGGGCTGGAACCCGGGCTGAATGGGATGCTGAGCGGCAACCTGCAATACTATGAAGCCGCGGTCGATCCGCAGGGCAAGTATCCCTGCACGACAAATCAGGACGGCAGCGTGAACGAGACGGGCGCGTGCGAGGTTACTCCGCCGGCGGGCGCGCCCAGTTTTGCGCGCAGCTATCGCTACAAGGACTGGGCCACCTACGCCCAGGACAGTTACAAGGCCACGCAGCGGCTGACGGTGAACTACGGAGTGCGCTACGAGCACTACGGCGTGCAGCACAACAACAAACAGAACCTCGACTCGAATTTCTATTACGGTTCGGGCGCGAATTTTTTCGCAGAAGATCGCGAACGGGCAGGTGGAGATCGCTCCGGACAGCCCGGTGGGACAACTGTGGGCTCCGCGGTGGGGCACGGTGTCGCCGCGGATCGGGTTTGCCTATGACGTGTTCGGAAACGGCCGATCGAGCGTGCGCGGCGGATTTGGAATGAGCTACGAACGAAACTTCGGCAACGTCACATTCAACACCATCCAGAACGTGCCCAATTACGCAGTGTTGCAGATCTTTGGAACGCCGGTGACCAACAGCAATGTCGGGCCGCTGGGCACGGCCGGGCCGCCCGTTCCGCTGCCGCCGACGCAACTACGCAACGTGAATCAAAACATCAATGTTGCGCAAACGCAGTTCTGGAGCCTCGCGGTGCAACATCAACTGGCGCGAAGCGCATTTTTGGAAGTGGCATACAGCGGGGCGCACGGAGTGCATCTCTATGACGTCACCGCGGGAAATCCAATCGGCGGAGCGCAAGCCTACCTCGGAACGCCGGCTGATTGCCCCGGCACGACTACGTTGTGCCTTTCACGGCCCAACAATCAATACGCGTCAATCAATGTTCGCGGCAGCGGCGGCTCGAGTTCGTACGATTCGCTCAACTTGAAATACCAGGCGCTCAACCTGCACAACAGCGGCGTTGACATCATCGCAAACTATACGTGGGCTCATTCACTCGACGACCTGAGTTCTACGTTTGCCGACAGTTCGCAAGGGGGTTCAGGGTATATCGGAAATCTTGGCTACCTTGATCCAACGAATCCCATGCTCGACTGGGGCAGTTCGGATTTTGACGTGAGGAACCGCGTCGTTCTGTCGCCTATCTGGCAGACGCCATGGTTCAAACAGGGGCATGGACTTTTGACGCAAATCGCGGGGGGCTGGACGGCGTCAGGAATCTTCACGGCGCGGAGTGGAACGCCGTTCTCGGTGTATGACTTTAGCTACAACTTCAATGGATATACCGGGGTGCCGAGGATTGTGCCGGGAACGCCGGTGACGCAGTTCAAAACCGGGTCGGCGCAGAACGTGGGTCCGAATCAGTTCCAGGTGCTGGAGGTTCCCGGGGCCAATGATCTTGCCCCGTTCAACAACACGCTGGGGATTGACGACTTTGGGCCGTTCCCGGGGAACATGACACGCAGGAATTCATTCCGCGGCCCGGGCGCGTGGAATGCGGATCTTTCCGTGGCCAAGAAGTTCAAGATCACGGAAAGAGCGGGACTGGAGTTCCGCGCCGAAGGGTTCGATGTATTTAATCACCACAATTTCTACGTGAACGAGTCGGCGCTTTCGGTAACGAACACTCCCGGCACGATCGGACCGCCTCTCGCGGTGATTGCCCAGAAGGGTGGGCTGAACAGCGTAGCCCTGGGCGGCAATCACGACGAGCGGCGCTTTGGCCAGTTCTCGCTGCGGTTCGATTTCTAAGGCAGGCGACCGAGGGCCGGTGGCCGGTTTTCGGAAATATCAGATTCGCAGGATAAGCGGAAACGACGACAGGGTGTCGTCGCTTCCGCTTTCTTTTTGGGATCGCACCATGGCCTGCGAGCCCATGCTTGTTCCCATCCACGATTGTTAATTTCCGGCAACTACTATTTTTGTCAGTTCGTTGGCTCGCTCGCGAGCCTATATTCACGATTGTGCGGGTCATCGGAATCCAGGCGTGCGTATTTAAGTTCGGCCAAAATCGGCACGTCAGCAGTATCGGCCACTCGTGGTCCAGCGGGTCACGCGAGGCAGAGGAACGTAGGACGCAGTTCCGCTTCGTGGTGTCACTGGCTTGGAAGGGTTGCCGACCAGGACTATCCTGAAGTTCTGGAACCTCGCTTGACCCAAGAGCGGAGTTGGCGAACCGGCTCCGATTATGGGATATGAGATCTCCGATGCGCCAATGCGGAAGAGAAAACATCGATCTTCACCAGCCCAACGGGAACGCATGCAGCCAACCAAAAACTGACCTGGTCCGAGACGCAGTTCTTGCATGACCGGGTTCAAACGGCGATCGCGAACGGCCGCGAGCGGAGGAATTATGGGAGCCACATTTATTGATGCAACAGCCCAGGCCAAGGGCGTCAGCTCTGACGCCACTCATCCCTTGTCGAGCGAGGAGCTACGCAAGATCGAAGCCTATTGGCGGGCCTGCAACTATCTTGCCGTGGGCATGATCTACCTGTGGGACAATCCCCTGCTCCGTGAACCTCTGAATCGGGAACACATCAAGAACCGGCTGCTCGGGCATTGGGGTTCAAGCCCTGGCCTCAGCTTCACCTATATCCATCTCAATCGGCTGATCAAGAAATACGATCTCGATGCCATTTTCCTTGCCGGTCCCGGGCACGGGGCACCCGGAGTGCTGGGGCCTGTCTATCTGGAGGGCACTTATTCCGAGATTTACCCCAACAAGAGCGAAGACGAAGAAGGAATGCGCGTCTTCTTCAAAGAGTTTTCCTTCCCCGGAGGAATCGGCAGCCATTGCACCCCGGAAACTCCTGGCTCCATTCACGAAGGCGGCGAGTTGGGCTACAGCATCTCGCACGCCTTCGGCGCTGCTTTCGACAATCCCGAGTTGCTGGTAACAGTGGTGGTCGGAGACGGCGAATCGGAAACCGGCCCCCTCGCTACTTCCTGGCACTCGAACAAATTTCTGAACCCCATTCGCGACGGCGCGGTGCTTCCCGTGCTCCATCTCAATGGATACAAGATCAACAATCCGACTATCCTGTCTCGCGTTTCTCATCAGGAACTGAAGAGCCTCTTTGAGGGCTATGGGTGGACGCCGTACTTCGTGGAAGGCTCGGATATCGATCTGATGCACCAGCAGATGGCCGCCACCATGGAGCAGTGCGTTCTGGAAATTCGGCGCATTCAGCAGGAGTGCCGATCCAGCGGCAAGGCATGCCGTGCGCGTTGGCCCATGATCGTGCTCCGCAGCCCCAAGGGTTGGACCGGCCCCAAGGAAGTCGACGGGCACAAAGTGGAAGGATTCTGGCGCGCGCACCAGGTGCCGCTGGCGGGCGTGCGCGAAAACCCGGAGCATCTGCAGATACTGGAATCCTGGATGCGCAGCTACCGGCCAGAGGAGTTATTCGACAAGACTGGCCGCTTGGTTCCCGAGCTGAAAGAACTTGCGCCAACCGGCACGCGCCGCATGAGCGCCAATCCTCACGCCAACGGCGGCGTGTTGCGCAAAGCTCTGCGATTGCCCGATTTTCGTTCCTACGCCATCCAGGTTGAGAAGCCGGGCACGATCTCGGCGGAAAACACGCGTCCCCTGGGCAAATTCCTGCGCGACATCGTGCGCAAAAACCCCAATAATTTCCGCGTATTCGGGCCGGACGAGAACACCTCCAACAAGCTCGACGCCATTTACGAGGCCACCAAGAAGCTTTGGCTGGAGGATTATCTGCCAGAAGATGCCGACGGAGGTGAGTTGGCTCCCGACGGCCGCGTTCTGGAGATGCTCTCAGAACATACGCTGGAAGGCTGGCTCGAAGGCTATCTCCTCAGTGGAAGGCACGGCTTCTTCTCCACCTACGAAGCTTTCGTGCACGTGATCGATTCGATGTTCAACCAGCATGCGAAGTGGCTGACCATCGCCGAGGAACTTTCCTGGCGCGCGCCCGTCTCCTCACTCAACCTGCTGATTACCTCCACCGTCTGGCGCCAGGATCACAACGGCTTCACTCACCAGGATCCGGGCTTCCTCGACGTGGTCGTGAACAAGAGCCCCAATGTCTGCCGGATCTACCTTCCTCCCGACGTGAACACCCTGCTCAGCGTCGCCGATCACTGCCTGAACAGCACCGGCTACGTGAACGTCATCGTATGCGACAAGCAGAAGCACCTGCAGTACATGACCATGGATGAAGCCATCGCTCACTGCACCAAGGGCATCGGCATCTGGGCCAAAGCGAGCAACGACGAGGGAACCGAACCGGACGTCGTCATGGCCTCCGCCGGCGATGTTCCCACCAAAGAGGCCCTGGCGGCGGTTGTCCTGCTGCGCCAACACTTCCCGAATCTCAAAATCCGCTTCGTCAACGTCGTGGATCTTTACCGGCTCGTGCCTTCAACCGAACACCCGCACGGACTTTCCGACCGGGACTTCGACAGCCTGTTCACGAAGGACAAGCCCATCATCTTCAACTTCCACGGCTATCCATGGCTGATTCACCGCCTGACCTATCGCCGGACCAATCACCACAACCTGCATGTGCGCGGCTACAAGGAGAAGGGAAACATCAACACGCCGCTCGATCTCGCCATTCAGAACCAGATCGACCGCTTCAGCCTGGCCATTGACGTGATCGATCGAGTGCCCTCGCTCCAGACGGCCGGCGCGCACGCCAAAGAGATCCTGCGCAATGCCCAGATCGATGCCAAGGCCTATGCCTATGAACATGGGATCGACAAACCCGAGCTCGACCAGTGGACATGGCCAGGTTGATCCAGTCAAGCGCAACGTCTGGAAGATGAATAAATTCCGTCCGATGCGGCGCCCTTCGAGAGAAGCCACCTTCTCCCGGGGGTCGCCTTAACTATCAGTTTTGCCAGTGGTCGCAACCGGTGCCTTTTGCGTACGATTGGGCTCGTGGCACCCAATTCGAACGGCCTGGTCCGGTTGAACGACACCGGTACGCTGCCGTTGCGAGAACCGAAGGACGACTCATGCGAAAACTGATTATCGTCTCATTGCTCATCATCGCGTCCCTCCCGGTAGCGGCGGGCACCAAGGATAAGGGAAAAACCACGCTCAGAGATGTTCAGCCAGCGGGCACCACCGAAAAGAACCATAAACACCTGCAATACGATCTTTCCCTTTCCACCCCCACGGGCAAGGACTACACCTGCCGGACCAAGGAAAATGAAAAGCCCAAGGCCACCGACATGGTGGTCGGCAGCGATATAACCTACGAAATCAACGGCAATAAGGGGAAAATCAAGCTCGCAAACGGAAAGGATCTGGACTGCACCGTCGTCCGGGTCGCCAACACTCCAGTTGCCACCCCGCCGCCCGCCGACGCCCCGGGGGCGACAAAACCGAACCCGTAGGCCGCTTCCGCGGTCTTCTTTTTTCTCTCAGCGATTTTGTCCGGGGCCGGCGTACATCTCCAGCAGTGCCCGCGCCGCCCGAAAGGGCGTAGTACATCCAGCGACCACTTCAGCCTCGAACGCCTCCATGCGCGCACGGACGAGCGGATGGCTCGAGAAGAGCCGCCCCAGTCCCTGGTCGACGGATTCGCGCATCCAGCGCCGTCTCTGCTCGCGGCGATTGCGGTCAAACCAGCCATTGGACTTGCTGATCTCTGAGTGCTCCAGCGCACGGTTCCAGAGATCGGGGATGCCGCGGCCGGTATGCGCGGAACATGCGAAGGCGCGCGGAGTCCATCCTGATGGCGAACCCGGGAAGAAGTGCAAGGCATGGTTCGCTTCCGCGACCGCTCTTTCCGCTGCCGCAACGCCGTCTCCATCAGCCTTGTTGATCACTACGAGATCTGCTAATTCCATCACGCCGCGCTTGATCCCCTGCAGTTCATCGCCCGCGCCCGCGAGCAGGACGAGCACAAAAACATCGACCATGTCATGAACGGCAGTTTCCGATTGTCCCACGCCTACTGTTTCAACCAGGATATTTCGGTAGCCCGCCGACTCGCATAAAAGCATCGCCTCACGGGTATGCTGCGCGACGCCGCCAAAAGAGCCTCGCGATGGAGAAGGCCGGATGAAAGCTCTCTCGCTCGATGCCAGCGATCCCATGCGTGTCTTGTCGCCCAGAATGCTTCCGCCACTCAGCTGGCTGGACGGATCGATGGCCAGCACGGCGAGGTTCTGATCCAGGTCGTCGATCAAAAATCTGCCCAGCGTTTCGATCAGACTGCTCTTGCCCGCACCGGGTACGCCCGTGATTCCAACCCGTAGCGAAGGGCAGCTGGAAGAGAGGCAGTCTTCGACAATTTGTTCCGCGAGCTCGCGATCCGCGGCGACGCGAGCTTTCGATCAACGTGATTGCCTGGGCCAGGATGGCGCGATCGCCACCGAGAATGCCATCGATGAATTGGGCGCGCGAGCGGGTCTTGCGACGCTTCGCAATGCCAACATCGCAGGCGGAGACCGGCTCGGAAGGCAGCGCCGGACACACATGCAACGCGGTGTCATTCGCGTCGATCACATCAGGATGGCCCTCCGACCAGGCTGAGGCTCAGGGCGCGGAGAATCTGTTGTGCCGCGGCCGGAATGGGCGTCCCCGGGCCGAAGATGGCGGCTACTCCGGCCTGAAGCAGGAATTCATAGTCCTGCGGCGGAATGACGCCCCCCACCACCACCAGGATGTCATCGCGCCTGAACCTGCGTAATTCTTCAATCAATTGCGGCACCAGGGTTTTGTGGCCGGCAGCCAGCGAAGATACGCCGACCACGTGCACATCGCTTTCGACGGCGAATTGCGCCACCTCATGCGGAGTCTGGAACAGCGGGCCGATGTCCACGTCGAAGCCAAGGTCGGCGAATGCCGTCGAGATCACCCGGGCTCCGCGATCATGCCCGTCCTGTCCCATCTTGGCGACCAGGATGCGCGGGGGGCGGCCGTCTTCCAGCTCAAACTCCGCCACCATTCTCTGCGCCGTTCTGAATTCATCCCGATCGCCGCTCGCGCCGGAGTACACGCCGGCGATGGTTCGCGTGACGGCCTGGTAGCGGCCCCATACTTTTTCGAGAACGAGAGAAATCTCGCCCAGGGTTGCACGCCGCCGTGCCGCGTCCACTGCGCACTCCAGCAGATTTCCATCGCCGGAGGCCGCGCATTTCTCAAGGCGATCGAGGGATTGCTGCACCGAAACCGGATCGCGATCGCGCTTCAGTTGTTCGAGCCGTGCTATCTGGGAAGCGCGGACTGCCGCGCCATCGATGGCAAGAACAGGAATCTGCGGCTCTTCGGCGGCAACATAGGCATTCACTCCGACGATCACGTCTTTCCCGGAGTCGATCGATGCCTGCCGGCGCGCGGCTGCCTCCTCGATCCTCATCTTGGGGATGCCGGTTTCGATCGCCCGGGCCATACCGCCGAGTCGCTCGATTTCCTCGATATGACTCCATGCCGCCTGCATGAGTTCGTGCGTGAGCCGCTCGACGTAATACGATCCGGCCCACGGATCGATGACCCGGGTGATACCCGTTTCCTTCTGCAGGTAGATCTGCGTGTTGCGGGCAATGCGCGCCGAGAAGTCCGTGGGGAGAGCCAGCGCCTCATCGAGGGCATTGGTGTGCAGCGATTGGGTGTGGCCGAAGGCCGCGGCCAGGGCCTCGACGCAGGTGCGCACGATGTTGTTATAAGGGTCTCTCGCCGACAGGCTCCAGCCCGAGGTCTGCGCATGGGCGCGAAGGGCCAACGATTTCGGATTCCTGGGATCGAAACGCTTCACGAGTTTCGCCCACAGCACGCGTGCCGCGCGCATCTTGGCGATTTCCATGAAGTGGTTCATGCCAACGCCCCAGAAGAACGAGATGCGGGGGGCGAAATCGTCAACGCTGAGGCCCGCCTGGATGCCGGTGCGAAGATACTCCAGCCCGTCGGCCAGCGTGTAGGCCAACTCGATATCGGCCGTGGCGCCGGCTTCCTGCATGTGATATCCGCTCACGCTGATGCAGTTGAATTTCGGCATCGAGGCGGCGCAGTAACGGAAGATGTCGCCGATGATCCGCATCGACTCTTTGGGCGGATAGATATATGTGTTGCGGACCATGAATTCTTTGAGGATGTCGTTTTGAATGGTCCCGCTTAATTTTTCGGGTGGGATGCCCTGCTCTTCGGCAGCGACGATATAGAAGGCCAGGATGGGCAGTACGGCTCCGTTCATGGTCATCGACACCGACATGCGATCGAGCGGGATGCCGTCGAAGAGAATCTTCATGTCGAGAATGGAATCGATGGCGACTCCGGCCTTGCCAACATCTCCGGCAACGCGCTCGTGATCGGAGTCGTATCCGCGGTGGGTTGCAAGATCGAACGCGATCGAGAGCCCCTTTTGTCCGGCTGCCAGGTTGCGGCGATAGAAGGCGTTGGACTCTTCCGCGGTTGAGAACCCCGCATACTGGCGGATAGTCCAGGGATGCATGACGTACATGGTGCTGTACGGGCCGCGCAGGAAGGGCGGGAGGCCCGCAGCGTACTTCAGGTGCTCGACCCCAGACAGGTCTTCCGCGGTATAGAACGCTTGGATGGGGATGTGTTCGAGAGACAGCCACTGGTCGCGAGCCAACGCGGCGTCCCGGTCCGAATCCGGTTCGCGGCTCGGCTTGTAATCGATTTGCGAAAAATCCGGCCCCATGGCTAAACCTTCTCCTGTTGCTCTGCCGAGCGATGTTCGAGCCTGCGGGTAATCATCTCCGCTGCTGTTCGCCAGCCTCCGGCAGACTCGATTTCCTGGAGCAATTTCCACGCGCCGGCAGCTATCGAATCCGTCAATGTCTCCACGTAATACGAGCCGCCGCCGGGGTCCGCGACGCGCGCCAGGAAAGCCTCCTGCTTGAGTACGATCTGCGTATTGCGCGCCAGGCGGCGGCTGGCTTCGTCCGGCGTCCCGCAGCATTCATCGAACGGCGCAACATAGATGGATTCGGCGCCCCCAATGATGGCGGACATGGCTTCGGTAGTGCCCCGCAGCGCATTGGTGTGAGGATCGGCGATGGTCCGATTCCATCGCGATGTGCGTGCGTAGATGCGGACTCTCGCGTGCTCACGCGCGATGCCGAAGCTCTCCGCAGCCTGGGACCACACCAGGCGAAACGCGCGAAGCTTGGCTGCCTGCATGAAGAATTCCGGGCCCATCGCAAATGAAAACGTGATCGAGGCAGCGGCCCGGTCTGGAGCGAGTCCGCGCTGCTGCATTTCCCGGAGGAAATCGACGCCGGAGGCGAGTGCAAATCCGACCTCTTCGACCGCGGTCGCACCGCTCTCCTGAAACGTGTCGGCATGGATCGTGAAAGGCGCAAAGGATGACGGCGCTTTCGCCAACACGCTCGCGGAAGCATCGGGATCGGCACTCCAATCGAGGCCGGCCGATAGGTCTATCGTGCCCGGACGGTTATTCAGGCGATCGATAAGGAAACAGACAGTGGCCTCGCTGGCGGTTTCAAAGTGCACCGCAACTTCACCGAGATTGGAAAGAAGGATGCCGAGGTCCGAAGCGTTGGCGACGACAACGCGGCTGAATGCGATCTCTTCGGCGCCCGCCGCCACGGCGAATTGCGCGGCGCGATTGGCATCCTCGGGATCGACGACGTTGATTTCTTCGCGAATGCGCCAGCCGCCAGTGGAACGAGTGCCGCGGACATACGGGAAATCACCAGGCGCAGCGTTCAAGAATTCGATGCCGGCCAGATCTTCGGCGCGGTAATAAGGCTTGACGTTGAAGCCCTCCGGCGAGCGCCAGATCAGCTTTTCGGAATAATCGGCGCCCTTCAGATCCTCGCGAATTGCCTGCTCCCAGGCTTCGGTGGTGACAGGCGGGAATTCGGAGAGAAAGGATGGAGTGGCCATGACCGTCACTTGTTCTCCGGGGCTTCGACGATCTCGAAGAGAACGCCAAATGGGTTGTCGGTTCTTGATTTGGGATGAACGAAGAAGACGGTGGTTCCGCGCGAGCCCGCGCGTGGAGCCTTGTCGATGATCTGGAATCCCTGGGAGCGCATGGTGTCGAATGCGCGCTGCGCGCTTTCCACGCGAAAGGCGATGTGCGCGATTCCGGGCCGGCCCCCATTTCTATCGATGGTTTTCTGGATGGGAGAATCCGGACTGAGTGGCTCCAGCAGTTGAATCAGGTTGGTGCCGTCGCCGATGGCCAGCAGCGCCTCACGCACCTGGTCGTATCCTGAGATTTCTTCGCGATGAATTTCGCGAAAGCCCATCAACTCGTACGCCCGGACCTGGTTGTCGAGGTCGCCGTGCTTAACGGCGATAGCTATATGGTCGACGAACTTGATTCCCGGAACCGTCGTTATTTCTTGATCGACATCGATCATTTGCAAACCTTTCGTGAATTGGCTCCCCATCCGCTTTCGTCCTACTCGAACTCGATCAGAGCCTGGTGTAGTCTCACCGGGTTGCCCGGATTCACGTTCACGCTCTTCACGGTTCGGGCATGGGTGGCTGTCACCCGGGTTTCCATCTTCATGGCCTCGAGCACCAGGAGCAGATCGTCGGGCTGAACCTCCTGGCCAGGCTCAACGTTGACCTTGATCACCAGGCCGGTGACCGGGCTGCGACAAACCTTGTCACCGGCACCGTTGTCGATTCCATTGGTTTGGGCGGGCAAAGCAGAAACGGGCGCAGGCGGATACGGAGCCGCAACGGGCGGATACGATTGAAATGGGGGACCGCTCTCCTCTGTCTCCAGAATCTCGACTTCGGCGTCGTAGGTCTTGCCGTCAATGGTGATGCGAAGCTTCATTCGTTCCCCCTGTTCACCTTCGCACGCGAAGATTGTGGGAGGCTTGAACGCTCACTCTCCCCTGCTGCGACCATGGGCTTACCACGTCGTCCGCCCGCACCGCGCTGAGCCGAAAGAACGCGGGCTTTGGGACCCAGAACAGCAACCGCCGCGGCGGCAATCGCCACCTTCATCTCGGCAGGGATTTCGCCGCCTTCCTGTCGATGGGCAGGTTCGGCGGCTCGAATCGATTCCGGCTCTGCATCCTGCGCCGCTGTCGATTCCGACGACGGACCTTGTTCGCTGAGCCGCAGTTCCATGCTCCGTATCACTTCGGCAAGCATCGCGACCCGGTGTTCCAATTCGCGTTGACGATCGAGCACCGTCCGCCGCAGGGTGCGCATCAAAAGAAAATAGCCAGCGATACCTCCCGATCCAATGATCGCCAGGATTAACGCCAGATCAGTCCAATGCAATGTCACGTGCCGGTCCTTTACAGAGGGATGAGTCCATGCTTTTTCTGGGGACGGAGTTCGCGTTTGCCGTGCAACGACTCCAGCGCGAGCGCCAGGTGCCTCCTGGTTTCAGAGGGCTCGATGATCTCGTCGACCAGCCGGCGGCCCGCCGCAACATAGGGATTGGCAAACGTCTCTCGATATTCTTCGACGAGTTCCTTGCGCCGCGCAGTCTGATCATGCGCCGCGTCGATTTCGCGCCGGAAGACGATTTCCGCTGCACCCTCGGCGCCCATGACGGCGATTTCCGCCGTTGGCCATGCAATCACGCGGTCCGCTCCCAGGCCCTTCGAACACATGGCGATATAGGCTCCGCCATAGGCCTTGCGCAGCACAACCGTGATCTTGGGAACCGTGGCGGCCGAATATGCAAACAACAATTTGGCGCCGTGACGAATGATGCCGCCGCGCTCCTGCTCCACCCCGGGAAGAAAGCCGGGCACATCGACAAAGGTGAGTAGCGGAATGTTGAACGCGTTGCAGAACCGGATGAACCGAGCCGATTTATCGGAGGCATCGATGTCGAGCACGCCGGCCATCACGCTGGGCTGATTGGCCACAATGCCGACGGGACGACCCTGCAGGCGGCCAAAGCCGATGACGATGTTGGCAGCAAATCCGGGTTGAATCTCGAGGAAGTCCTGATAGTCGACCACGCGCTTTACGATTTCCCGGACGTCGTACGGAATCTTTGGGTCGACCGGCAAAAGCGTGTTCATGTCCGAGTCGGATTTAAGACGCGAATTGAAGGGCATGCGCGGCGGGTCTTCAAGATTGTTGGAGGGCATGAAACTGAGCAAGCGCCGGCAAAGGGCGAGTGCTTCGTTATCATCCTGCGCCACCAGGTGCACAACGCCGGAGCGATTCATCTGCGACTGCGGTCCGCCCAGTTCTTCGGCGCTGACGTCTTCGCCGGTGACCTGCTTGATGACCTGCGGCCCGGTGATGAACATGCGGGCCTGCTGGGTTTGAATCACAAAGTCGGTAAGGGCCGGGCTGTACGCTGCGCCGCCGGCGCACGGGCCGCAAATGACGGCGATCTGCGGAACGGTGCCCGAAAGCATCACGTTGTTATAGAACACTCGCGCGTAGCCGTCCAGGCTGTCGATGCCCTCCTGAACGCGTGCTCCGCCGGAGTCATTGATGAAGACGAAGGGGCTGCCGGTCTTGAGCGACATGCCCATCATGTCGGCGATCTTGCTGCAGTGCGTTTCGCCGGCCGCGCCGCCCACCACGGTGAAGTCCTGGCTGGCGAGGTGAACCAGGCGTCCGTCGACAGTGCCACATCCGGTAATGACGCCGTCCGCGGGCAGATCCTTGCCGGCCATGCCGAAATAGGTGGCGCGATGGCGAGCGAACAGGCCGATTTCCTCGAAGGTATTCTTGTCGACCAAGGCTGCTACGCGCTCACGCGCAGTGAGTTTGCCCGACGCATGCTGCTTGTCGATCCGCTCTTTGCCGCCTCCCAGCTCAAGCTGGGCGCGCCTGGCGTTCAGATCGGCAACCTTGTCCAGCATCGTCTTCGCATTTGCGCGTTCTTCCAGCCTGATCATTCCGTCTCCAGCACCGATCGCGGTGTCGTCCCGGCGTGTATCCGGGCCCGAAACCATCGGCAATTCTAACGCTGGAAAGACAGTAGGGATGTGATCTACTTCACTCTGGAAATGCCGAACGGTGATAAGTTTCCGCAGGCCGGACACATATTCGCTGAACCTGACGATAAACATCAGGAAAGCGGATTCTGCCCTCTAGCCGCGGCCGCCCCCGGCAAACACGCGGCTCACTCCCAGAACGGTAAGCCCGAGACTTAAGAGAATCTGGGAATCAGTCAGCAGCTTCGCATACCAGCGAACGGGGGTAATGTCTCCGAAGCCGACCGTTGAACTGGTGACAAGACTGTAGTGAAAGCAGTCGACATATGCCAGACCAATTCTCTTGAGAGATATCCGGCGCCCTTGTATATCGGGAAGCCAGCGCCACACGGGTTGAACGCCCTTCAACGGTATGTCGTTGTCGAGGTGGCATGGCTCGGCATAGCAGGGCGTGCCGCCGCGATCGTCCAGGACAACAGTCACAAAGTAGGCATCGGAAAACATGAGGACCAGGGCGAGAAACGTGTAGACAAGCCGTTGGAGACCCAGATGAGCCCGCTTGTAGCTGACAGCGGTCGAAATCATTGCGACGGCCGGTAACGCCAGAATGACAACAAACACGGCGAGTACCAGCCAGATATCCATCCACGACGGAAGCGCATTCAGTAACCTCCGCAGCGACTCATCGACGGCAAGAGCGACGAGCATCAGCATGATCGCGGAAGCGATGCCGGTGGCAACGAGCGGGTTCGCCGTCTTGAGACGGTTCAAAAGCCGACGCAACATCTTCATGGGTCTGCAGTGTAGCACGCGATCTGCCCGTCGATGCCCCTGGTTGGTCGAGGGTGGAAGGAATACAATTCGAGCCGATCCTATTCAAAGCGGGAGCTTATGCTCGTATGCCCAGGCGCGCGAATTCCAACCAGTCGCCGATGAAGTCTTCCGGCCGATTGGCTTATGCAGGTCTGCTTCTTCTTGCATCTTTCTTTTGGCCTGCCTGTTCTCCCGGCTCACAAGCCCAAACCGCGGTCGCACCCGATACCGACCGATGGCTCGAGATCGATCTGTACTGGTTCAAGCAGCAGGAAATCGCGGCGTCGGCACGCCAGTTCTGGGACAGGTTCGAACCCCTCTATCGGGGTGTGAGCGGATACCGGGGCGTGATTCTCAATATCGGCTGGACGGTTGGGCCGGTGATGGAATGGTCCGGCAATCTGGACCAGCGCATCTCACTCCCTACCGGTTCGGGACAAAGTAAATGGGTGGACGAAAAGGGACCTCTAACCGGAACGACGGAGGAGCGAAAGAAGAAGTCGGAAGCGCGGTTCGCCGGGGCCCTGGTCGCAAAACGGCGTGGCTACGATCCGTGGACCTACGGCGATGTGAAATTCGCTCGTGCGCCGAACTCAAGCGCGAAGCGGACGCGGCGCGGCATCACCGGCCTCAGGGTCGGCATGTTGAATTACGCATGGCGGGACGCGTACGGCGAAGAAGCCGCCTGGGTGCATCGCCATCCCGAAGCGTTTACGCAGATCGAACAGATCGAGCCGGGCAACTTCAGCGTGGGCCGCTACTTCGATCCCGCGGCTCGCCTGCATGCGGATGCGACCGCGCTGGGAGGGCTGCCGCACGGAATCAGGGAAGGCATGCCGGTCCACGAGGCCTATGCCGCGCAGTGGGGAAGCATGTCGCGCGCGCTGGGCCTGGATGCCATCATGCTCCGGGATTCGTTTGGAATGCCAGTCCCCTACCAGCGGGCCGGCCCGTGGGGACCTCTGGCTCCAACCCCGGAACGCATTCACCAGGCCACCGATGCAGTAGCGGCGCTGGTACGAGAGACAAAGCAGGCGAATCCGAAGGCGCTGGTGATGATGTATTCGAATGGGGCCAGCGCGATCAGCGACTGGCGGTCGAATGGAATGGATCTTGAAACCATCGCCAGGCAGGGTTATCTCGACATCTGGGTCGATCAGACGTGGGCGGGAGCGTGGAACGAGGTTGGCATCCGCGAAGGATCGTTCTGGAATGCTCCAACCAAGGGATGGACCTATCAGCTCGCTTACATGCTGATGCATGCGGCCATCCTCGCCGACACCAAGGTTCGGCATTACCCCTTGGTGGAGACGTTCGACGCCTGGGAGAGCTGGGATGTGATTCATTCCGCGCCAGAGCGGTTGCGATGGGGCATCTGGGCCTATTCACATGCGGGAGTCAAGACGCCGCAGCGGTTTGAAGATGCCGGTGGGAACCTATATCTCCTGGGCCAACCAGGGCGAGCGTTTGTTGGACGATTCGGACGTGCGCTTTCTCGCCGACAACATCAATGCGGCGGTCGCCGATGCGAAACAGACGACCGCGATCTATGGCCCGACATTGGTGTATTCGCGCGAATCGATGCAATGGCAGGTTGATCATGCAAGCCCGAATCACGATATCAACGAATGGATCGATGAACAGATAGGATCCGTGATCAAGTGGCCGGTGCCGATTCTGTCTTCCACGCGCATGGAATGGCTGCCCACGGTGCAGTCGGACCTGTTTATTGTGCAAGACGCCATCGCATCTTTCCGATGGACAACTCACATCGGTGCAGAACTCATCGAAGAGCGGTCAACCAGTCGCAATGGTGTCACAGGCAGTTTCTCGGACGGCATCGGACAAATCCTGCTTGCTCGCGCCGGCCTGCGCAGCAGCGCCGGCTTCCGGAGACGCAGGTCGCTCCCTGCAAAGCAACTAACGAGGCGCCTGACGCTGGTCGAAAACGCTCCGGCAGCATTCGACGACTATTGCCATCCGTGGAGTCGGCACCGTGATTCCGCAGGTAATCGAATGTCGATCTATTCCGAAGAGGAGCGCCGGCACTTACGTCTGCCCTGAACATCGGAGGGCAAACGATTGCGGCCTGGAATCCACCCGATCTGCGGTCGCTCGAAGGAATGCCGTTGTCGCAGATCTGGGGTAATACCGGTGCACCATATGCGCTCGCCGCCGGCGTGCTGACTGATATGCTTTCGGCGAACTCTGCGCTGCACGCCGACCAAAATCGACTTGAAGCAGACCATGAACGTCGCAGCGTGGCGAACGCAGGACGGCGGATTCCGAATCCTCGCCGGGAACCTCGAAGAAGGTTTGCGCGATGATGCCGACTTCACCCGCAGTGCGGCGCTGGTGATCCCCGATTCATGGCGAATGCCCGGCGGGGTGTGGAGAGACGCCTGGACCGGGCACACGATCAACGCTGAGAATGGGGCGTTGCACATCACTCTTCCGCAAGCTTCGTCTGTCTTGCTGGAACCAACGCGATAAGCGCCACGGCTCGAATCCGCTGGGCGCCGATCAAACCAGCTTCAGGCCGAGACCGAGATCGTCGGATAACAGGTAAACTTTTCGTTCGAAATCTGGTAATAGGGCATGAGTCTTCTTGTCCGGATTTCCGCGCAGGCGTGAAGTGCAACGGAGAGCCTGCGACAGGTTCCAGATGATCGCCCATGGATTCGGGCGCGGAGCCCTTGTCGACGCAAGATCAACGTCGGCGGCGCCGACGGCGGCAAGCAGGATCGGCCCATACTCAACGGAATATCGCGTCTTGCCGGCGATGTTGTCTTCCCCTCGATAGCGAGTCACGCGGAGCGAGGCCGGCAGAGTGAATGAGACTTTGTCGCCGTCTGACCACTGGCGATCGAGCACAAGATAGGTGCCCGGCTTGCCGGTCCCCGCTGGCTTGCCATTGATCGACACTTCCATTGCGCCGCTCGCCCATGATGGCACGCGGATCCGGATCTTGCTGGGCGTTGGCGCGGAGGCCTTGATGGTTGCCTCGACCTCGTTCGCCAGCGGAAAACGCGTTTGCACCGAAAGCGCCATTTCACGCCCGTTCTGCTTCCATTGCACCGTGGATGGCTCGTAGAGGTGCATGTAGAGGCCGTCGGGGGCGATGGAGTAGATATGTTCCGGCAACGAGCCGGCCAGGCGGGTTCCCTGCCCTTCGCAGCAGGTGTTCTCGTGGGTCGATTTCTCTTTCTCCCCTTCCATGATGGTGTGGTAACGGAAGCCGTTCCCGCCGTCCTGGTTGGCGATGCCGATGTTATAGATCGACTTTTCGATCTCCGTTGCATACTGCTCTTCGTCCGGATGCAGCAGTTGAAAACGCTGGCTGAGAAATACCCAGAAGCTGCTGCCGCAGAGCTCGCCAAGTTTCTGGCGGAGATAGCTGCTGTCGGGCGGGTCGTTTTCAAACTCGATGATGGAAATGCTTCCACCCGCATGCTGCCAGTGTGCGCGATATAACTCCCATGCGCCGTGAGCTGCTTCGTAATATCGCTTCTCACCGGTAACAAGATATAAGTCGAGATAGGCTTCGATGTTAGTCAGCAGATAACAGTGCGGACGGTCGTAAGGATACTGCCAGATCTGTTCTTTCTCGCGCCGCGCCAATCCATCGAGCCAGGCGCTCTCCTGGTAATAGCGCTGAATGACCTGCGCGTCCGCAGGCTTTCCGACCGGGCTGAGACTTACGCGCGTATTGGCGATCATGCCCTGCCCGCCCTGGATGGCTCCGCGCAACATTTCCGGCATAAAGGATTGCTCGTTGAACCAGTCGTAGTATCCGCGCAGCAGCGGCAGGGCCTTTGTGTTGCCTGCGTAAGCGGCCTCGAGCAGGCCGTGCGTCAGCCAGGCGCGCGTGTAGGCCGCCCGCTCGGAATAGAAGATAGTGTCCTCGGGATAGGCCATGATGTAGCCGTTGGGCTGCCGGCATTCTGCGATCCCGTCAACGACGACGTTCAAGCGCCGCCGCAGTTCAGGGTCGTCGATCCAACGCACCGTGTTGCCCGCGCCCATCAGGAAACGGCCGGCGTTTGATCCGGCCAGATCTTCTTCCCAGAAAATCTGCGATCCGGTGGGCTTGAAGCCCTTGACCTTGCCTGTTCTTTCGTAGAACTGCCGAAGAAGCTCGTCGGTGGTATAGGAATTCAGGAGATATTGCGCGTTGAACTTCAAGGCCGTCTCGAAGAGGCCGCCGTTGAGAGTGACTCCACTCTTCGGCGCTTCCGCATTGAACTGGACGCGCTTCCACGTCGACGCATCGGTGACGGAGTGCGGATTGTCCATCCGAATAGCTTCGCCATCCTGGCGGGGCGGCCGCGTGAGTTGCGGCAGGAGATCCTTATTGCCGTATTGGTCATCGGCGGTCGATTTGCATCCGACGGCGGCATCGCGTCCGCCGGACAATAACGCCGATCTTCGCGACGGTCAAGGTGTAGTCAGGCCCATCAACCGGCGCCGCTCCTGGAGCCGCCGCCGGCGGCGACACTTTCACGGGGCGCAGACGGGTAGCCGTCACGCGTACGTATCGGGCGCGTTGTCCGTGCGCAGCATACTGCGTGATGTTGTCGGTGGGATCGGGGAAATCGGATTGGGTGAAATCGGCGATGATCCTGAAATTGGTCAGGTCCTGTTCGTCGGCAATTTCGATCTTGAACCGCAAGCGGGAATCCTTCCCCCGCGTAGTACTGGTCGCGCCCGGGATACATGCGCTCGGAAGCCGGATAGAGCTGAATAAAATCGATGGGAATGCTGGAGCCAAGGTCGAGCTGGACCCACGTAGTTGTATCGGGATTCGAGACGATCTTGGAGCGGTACGCGCGATAGGCGGAGGCCGGCGTCGCTGCCATTCTCATGCCGGTCACATAGGGCTTCAGCGAGGGTACCGTCTCTCCGGCCAGCGCAAGCGCCGGTTTGACCGCATCGCTGACAACCAGCCCAGCCCCGGCATACGTGGTGTTCCTTAGAAATGCGCGCCGCGTCACACTCATTCGATTTCTCCACTCGTTCAATCGTTTGAACAAGTCCCATTCCGGGATGCGCTGGAATTGTAAGTCTTCGCACGCAGACTTGAATACCATTCCGATTGGATGCCCAAGGCGATGAGCGCCGGATGCTACACTTCTGGTTGTTTCACCGATGATTCCAGGGGATGTCACTCATGAAGACTTTCGTTCCAGGCAGGCTTACGCCCGTTCTTTTGTTCGTATGTGCCATCTTGCTTCAGGTTCATGCCATGAACGCCCAGACGACAGAGCCGGCCCTGATGCCCATGCCCGCGCAGATGGAGATGGGCGACGGTCATTTCCCGATTGACGGAAAGCTTTCGATCGCGCTCGCAGGGTACAGCGAGCCGCGCCTGGTCCTGGCAAAGGAGCGCTTTTTCGAGACGCTCGGGCGGGAAACTGGAATCCCCTTTCAGCACGAATCGACGGGCCAGCAGTCCAATTTCACCATCACGACCAGCGGCCCGAGCAAGGCTGTGCAGGAACTTGGCGAGGACGAGTCCTACCATCTGAAGATCTGGGCTAGTGGTGTGCGGCTGACTGCGGCCAATCCGCTTGGCGTGCTCCACGGTTTGCAAACGTTTCTGCAACTGGTGAAGATCACGCCCCAGGGTTTCGCCGTGCCGGTGGTGACGATTTATGACAATCCGCGCTTCGCATGGCGCGGGCTCATGATCGATTCGGGACGCCACTTCATGCCGGTCGAGGTACTTGAACGCAATCTCGACGGAATGGAAGCGGTCAAGCTGAACGTGTTTCACTGGCACCTCTCCGAAGACCAGGGTTTCCGCGTGGAGAGCAAGGTCTTTCCCCTGCTGCAGGAGAAGGGCTCAAACGGCCTGTACTACACCCAGAAACAGATTGCCGAAGTGATCGAGTATGCGCGCGATCGCGGAATCCGCGTGGTGCCCGAGTTCGACATGCCGTGCCATACGACGTCGTGGTTCGTGGGGTATCCGCAACTGGCCAGCGGGCCGGGACCCTACCAGATTCAGACCCGGTGGGGCATCTTCGACTACGCCATGGATCCCACGCGCGAAAGCACGTTTGAGTTCCTCGATCGCTTTCTCGGCGAGATGACGGCGCTGTTTCCCGACGCGTACTTCCACATTGGAGGCGACGAGTGCAACGGGAAAGAATGGGATGCGAACCCGCGGATTCAGGCCTACATGAAAGAACACGGGCTGAAGGATGATGCTGCGCTGCAGGCGACTTTCACGGAGCGGATTCAGAAGCTGGTGGTAGCGCACCATAAGATTCCGGAGGGTTGGGACGAGATTCTCCAACCGGATACGGCGCGCGACGTGGTGATCCAGTCGTGGCGCGGACAAAAGGGGTTGGCGACTGCCGTACGCCAGGGCAATCGTGCGCTGTTGTCGAACGGCTACTACATCGACCTGAACCAGTCGGCCGCCTACCACTATTCGAACGATCCGCTGGGAGGCGATGGCGCTTCACTGACTGCGGAGCAAAAGGCGCTGGTGCTGGGCGGCGAAGCCACCATGTGGAGCGAGTTCGTCACGCCGGAGAACATCGACAGCCGCATCTGGCCGCGCACAGCCGCGATTGCGGAGCGTCTCTGGTCGCCGCAGGAGGTGCGGGATGTGGACTCGATGTACCGGCGGCTCGCAGTTGTTTCGCAACATCTTCAGTACTACAGCCTGAACCACGAGTCGTTCACGCTTTCCATGCTGCAACGGATGAGCGGCGAATCCGATCCCAGGAACCTGCAGGTTCTCGCCGATGTTGTCCAGCCGCCGGAGGGTTATCAGCGCGAATCGCTGAAGCAGTATGACACTTCGAGTCCCTTGAACCGGCTGGTCGATGCGGTGCCGCCGGAGAGCGAACAGGCGCGCCAATTCAATGAACTCGTCAAGCTGATCGTGGCCGGCAAAGCGACTCCGGAACAATGGCAGCAAGCGCGCGCCTGGCTTGTGCGGTGGCGGGACAATGATGCCAGGCTTCAGCCTTCCCTGCCCCAGTCTGAGATTACGGCCGAGTTAGTTCCGCTGTCCCACGACTTATCGGAGGTAGCAACCATCGGCCTGCACGCGCTCGATGATCTTCAGAGCCATGGCGCCGCCAATCCCGGCCTGGTCGCGAGCAACATGCAGCTTCTCAAGGCCGCGGAGAAGCCAGAAGCGGTACTGCGGAACATGATAGTGCCGCCAGTGGAGATGCTGCTTCAGGCGACCGGTTCGCGTTAGCTAGAGTTGCAGGCGGATCCTGGCGCGGGTGAGTATCGAAGCGAACGCCAGCATCAACAACGTGAAGACAACGCTTTTGATGACGCCGGTCCAGCCAAACGCAAAGTGCGTGTCGAAATAGGTGAGCCCCACCGTGCCCAGCAGGAAGTACCACAGATCGGGCAGCAAATAGGTGAG
Source organism: uncultured Acidobacteriota bacterium (assembly GCA_963812485.1). Classification (GTDB taxonomy): domain Bacteria; phylum Acidobacteriota; class Terriglobia; order Terriglobales; family Acidobacteriaceae; genus Telmatobacter. Next base: position 44,618 of record CAWEVD010000011.1, on the reverse strand, counting down.
GAGCGTATTGGAACCGGCTGGCCGAACCAGGGAGGCCCAAGCTGTGTGACCGCGCCGGTCGCAGATCCAGTAGAGAAACGTAAAAGCCAGCACCGCGGCTCCAATGTTCCACAAGACCCAGGCCGGCGTAGCGCGGATCTTCGAGATCCCAAGCGGCGCGGAAAGCCATCCGGCGGCCAGCGCGAGCAGAGCAAAAGAAATTGCAGTAAACGTCGCGTTCCTGGCCGCAGGGCGGTTGTTCGCGGTTGGATGCAGGCCGAAGAAGATCTGCGACGTGACGACGCCGGCCATGACCAGGCACACCATCGCTCCATTGCTGAAGGGCCACACATACCATTCGAAATAGCGGGGTAGAACGATGACCCTGGCCGCGGTCGCGACACACAGCGCGAGCGAAAGGACAAGCCACACAGGAGCGGCCCAACGCCAGCGCCGCGTTGGAATATACAGGACCGCCGCGGCAAGGTAGGTGTAGCCGATCAGGCCGAGGATCTCGGGATACCCGGGATCGATCCAGGCTGCATGGCCGTCAGGCGTGGTTCGGCGAAAGATCACGAACGCAACGATGACTCCGATGAGGCCGACTGCGCGCAGAATGCCCGCATACCGGCTCAAGCGCTCCGACTTCGGGTAAACGTTCAAGTAAAGGCAAGCGAAGATCAATGCGCATAGCCCCCACAAGGCACCGCTGACACCCGTCCTATGGGAATCAACTTTCTCCGCGTTGGCCAGGATCAGGCCCAGAACGATGAGACTCGCCGAGCGAATGAAGACGTGCAGCCACAGCATCGGCAGCGACGCATTCCGCTTGAGCCGCTGCTCGATCGAGAGCGGCATCGCCATGCCGACGATGAAAAGGAAGAACGGAAACACCATGTCGACATACGTCATCACGTCCTGGTTGGCATGGGCATGATAGGTCCACCACGGCAGACCCCGCACTTCCGCGAGTTCATTCACGAAGATCATCACCATAATGGTGAGGCCGCGGAAGATATCAATCGAGACTACCCGGGAAGCGAGGGCCGACTCGACCTTGTGCAGAGATCGAACGGTGGAGGCAGAGGTCATGGTTCTCACCGTTTCCCCGGCGCGTGCTTCTGGAGTGAGTCGTCGATCGCGTGCAGCAAGGTACCCGAAGGGTCGCTGGAATAGTCCCAGAACATCACTCCGCCAAGATGATGGGCGACCACGTATTCGCACTTCGCGGCAATCGATTGGGGGTCTTCATAGGAGACGAAGATCTGCTTCTCTGCATTGTAGAGATAGGGCACCGACGCTTTCTCGTCCCAGAAGCGAGTGTACCCGTGATCCAGCATGGTCGAGACGATCACCGAGTAAGGCGCGTAAGCATTGGGGATCGGTTTGCCCGGCTGGAACAAGCCGTGATTTGTGTTGGGAACCTGGGCCCACATGTGGCCGTAAAACGGCATCCCGAGGATGATCTTGGCAGCCGGAACGCCGGCCTTTTCGAAGGCCGCGACCGAATCGGCCGCGGAGATTTTCTTCGGATCGCTCGGATTGGTAAACAGCGGAGCATGATTGCCGGTCACCAGGTCGGAGCCGGGTTCGTAGTAGTCGTAGGCCATCAGGTTCACCGTATCGACATACTGCTGGGCTTTTTCCATTTCGGTATTGGCGAGGAATTCGTCCGACGCTCCGGCAGCGAAGGTGAGGTAAAGGCGCTTATGGGTTTTGGCCGTCTCCGCGGTAAACCGCGCGCGCAGTTCCTTGAGCAACAGAGTGAAATTCTGCTTGTCGACGCTGCGGAACGGATGGCCCGCGCCGGGCATGCCGGGATATTCCCAATCGATATCGAGGCCGTCGAGTTTGTATTGCGCGAGAAAGTCCATGACGCTCTGGATGAACACGGTCCGGCTCTCGGGAGTGAGCGCGATATCGGAGAAATTGGTCGACCAGAGCCATCCGCCCACCGAAACGAGGACCGTCAGATCTGGGTTCTGCTGCTTGAGCGACGCGAGAAAGGCGAAATTCTGCGGGTCGCCGGCAAAACCGGCAACCATGCGCCCATTCGCGATATTGGCAAACGCATAATTGATACGGGTCAGGGCGCGAGCGTCGATCTGCCCGGGCTGAAGGACGTTGTTCTCGGGAAAGACGTAGGCCACGACTGCCTTGGCAGGAACTGACGATGCGTGGGCGCACCATATTGCCGAAACGACCGCGAGAGTTGCGAGTTGTGAACGAAGACTCTGGCATTCGTGACCTCTCCAATGTATCAAGTCATGTTAGGCCGGGCATGGAGAAGACAGTTCCGCTCCCTCCGTGTCTCCCCTTGACATCCGACAAGAGCATGCTTCATTCTGTTGTCGAACGTCGAGGGGAAGATGCCGACACCCACTGATTTGCTCCAGGGCACGCTGGACATGTTGATCCTGAAGGCCCTGGCGGCCGAGCCGCAGCACGGCTGGGCGATTGCCCTGCGAATTCAACAAGTATCGGAGAATGTGCTCCAGATCGGACAGGGCTCGCTTTATCCCGCGCTGCATCGGCTCGAGTACAAGGGCTGGATTCGGGCCCAGTGGGGCGCTTCGGAAAACAATCGCAAGGCCCGATACTATTCGCTCACCGCGACAGGGCGGAAGCAGCTGGAGTCGGAATTGGATAACTGGGACAGGCTCACCGGCGCCATCAACCTGGTGCTTGAAAACATTTAGCAGGGGAAACGTATGGTTCGCGAATGGCTCTCGCGGTTCAGGTTTTTCTTTCTCGGAAAGCCGCGCACCGAGGTCGACGAGGAGATCCAGTTCCACCTGGAACGCCAGATCGAAGTGAATCTGGCGGCCGGAATGTCTCCCGCGGAAGCGCGGAGACAGGCGGCCATTGGCTTTGGAGGCCGTGAACGCGCACGCGAGCAATGCCGTGAGCAGCGTCCTTCGTGGCGTTTCGAGTCGCTTGGGCGCGATCTTCGCTATGGAATGCGCGGGCTATGGCGCAACCCCGGTTTCACTGTGATTGCATTGCTCACCCTGGCGCTGGCGATTGGGGCCAATTCCACGGTCTTCAGCCTGCTGAGCCAGGCCCTGATGCGGGCGTTGCCGGTTCAGAATCCGGAGGAACTCGTGGTCTTCAGCTTTGCCGGAGGGGCTCCCGGCCACACTCAGTCCGAAGGGGGAAACACTCCCGGCCATCACCACGAATTTTCCTACCCGATGTATCGCGACCTGCGCGATAAGAACACGGTGTTGAGCGGATTGATTGCCGCCGCTCCAGTCCCCATCGGAGTGGTCTGGAACGATCATGCGGAAGCGGTTTCGGCTGAAATGGTCAGCGGCAATTATTTTGAGACGCTGGGCGTCAAGCCCGCGCTGGGCCGGCTGTTTGTTTCGAGCGATGAGACGACGGAGGGCGCGAACCCGGTTGCTGTTCTCAGTTTTGATTACTGGAGAACACACCTCGCTGAAGCGCCGGTGGAGGGCAAAACGCTTCTGATCAACGGCACTCCATTCACGATCGCGGGCGTGGCCGCGCCGGGATTTCACAGCATGGTGTGGGGTCGCATTCCGTCTGTCTATGTGCCCATCACCATGCAGCGTACCGTGCAGCCCGACTGGAATTATCTCAACGATCGCCAGGCGAACTGGATCGTTCTTACCGGACGGCTTCGACCCGGCGTCTCGCCGTCCCAGGCTTCGGCCGCGATGAATTCGCTCTATCTCTCGCTGCGCAAGGCGGAGTTCCCTCTCCTGCACGACCAATCTGAGAAAGCACGCCACGACTTCATCGATAATGCGCATCTCAATCTTGACGCTGGAGCCAAAGGCTTCTCACCGCTGCGCGACGATGTGAAGATGCCGCTCACCATCATTATGGGAATGGTTTTGCTGGTTGTGGCCATGGCGATTGTGAACGTCGCCAGCCTTTTATTGGTGCGAGCGGCGACGCGCGTACGCGAATTCTCCATGCGCTATGCCCTCGGCGCAACCAGCGGTCAGATCCTGCGACAGCTTCTCGTGGAAGGCATGCTCCTGGGTGTCGCCGGGGCGGCACTGGGCTTGCTCCTCGCCCCGCAGGCGCTTCGCCTCCTGATTCGCTTTATGTCGGGAAACTCGACGGGAGAGCCGGTGTTCTCAGCGACGCTCGATTGGCGGGTCCTCGCCTTTACGATTGCGGCGACACTCATCGGAAGCCTCCTCTTCAGCCTGGCTCCGGCGATGCAATTCTGGAATCCGCGGCTGGCCGAATCGTTGAAGCAGCAAGCCGGAACGGGCAGGAGCGGTTCTCTGAAGTTCCGGCGCACATGCGTTGCGTTACAGATCGGCTTCAGCCTGCTGCTGATTGTCGCCGCGGGCCTGTTTGTTCGCACGATTCAGAATCTGCACAATGTCGACGCCGGATTTGCCACCGATCGCCTGCTGGCTTTCGATCTTGCTCCGGAGATGGCGGGTTACGCGCCCGCGGCGATTATCCCGGTTGAACAGCGCGTCCTTGATGCCATCGCAACCTTGCCCGGCGTGAAGGCCGCAGGCGCCACCAACGATGCCGATCTCCGCGGGGATGACCGCGAGGGCGACGTGCTGGCGAGCGGTTACACCGCCGGCCCTGACGAGGAGTTTGACGTTGAGCTTCCCTGGGTGAGCGACGGCTATCTGCAGACACTGGGGGTACCTCTCGTTACAGGCCGCTACTTCGCTGCCAGCGACACCGCGACTTCGCAGAGGGTAGCTATCGTCAACGAGAGTTTCGCCAGGCATTTTTTTGGCAGCAATGGCGCCGCGCTTGGCCATCATGTTAGCCGTCCCCGACGTCCGGGAACCGATGCCGTGATTGTCGGGGTGGTGAAAGACGTGAAGCATACGACAGTGCGCGATCCTGCAATGCCCACGTCCTACACCCTTTTCTCGCAGGCAGAGAAGCCGGCCGGCCTTACCTATTATGTCCGCACGTGGCAACCTCCCCAGGCCGCGGCCAACAGCATTCGCGCGGCGGTCGCCACCATCGATCCGAAGCTCATTGTGCGGAAACTGGCCACCATGAACGACGACATCGACGAGAGCCTTCTGGCCGAGCGGACCATCGCCCTGCTGGCAACGACGTTCGGCATACTGGCGACGGTGCTGGCGGGGATCGGGCTTTATGGAATCCTGGCCTATTCGACGGCGCAGCGCACGCGGGAAATCGGCATACGCATGGCCCTGGGCGCGCGGCGTGCGACGGTGGTCAGGCTTATTCTTCGCGAAGTGATGATCCTGGCAGGTTGGGCGATCGGGGTAACGATTCCCATAGCCTTGCTGGCCACGCGGGCAGTGCGCAGCCAGCTTTTCGGCGTTTCTGTTGCCGACCCGGGCGTCTACATCGCAGGAATTCTCGTAATTGGTTTCGTCGCAGCGCTGGCCGGGTTCATCCCGTCCCGACGCGCGGCCACGGTGGATCCGGCCCGCGCTCTACGCACGGAATAAGGCGCCGTTCGAAGCGTGATATGGTGTCGGCATGTTGACGAATCGGTCCGTCCCTGTCGATACCGTTCTGCCCCATGTCACCTACAAGCGCCTTCCCGAAGCGATGGACTGGCTGACCAGGACGTTCGGCATTGTGGAACACTTTCGCTACGGCGATCCGGTGTCCGGAGCCCAGGTGCGGCTGGGAAATGCATACATCATGGTGCGGGCAGCGCGCGGGGACTATCGCAGTCCTGCCGAGCTCGGATTTGGAAATCAAAGCCTGACCATCTTCATCGAGGATGTGGAGACGGCACTTTGAACACTGCAAAGCTGCCGGGGCAAACATCGTCGAGGATCTCCACGAAACCGAATATGGAGAACTGCAATACGGAGTGGAAGACCTCGAAGGCCATCACTGGCTGTTTTCCCGGCACGCGCGCGACGTGAGCCCGGATGCCTGGGGCGCGACCATAGCGAAATCCCCGTCCTGAGTGCAAACCGTTCGTCACGGCAGCATGCTGGTTCGTCACACTTCCGCTGGAGCTCACTCGAATCAGGAAAAAATGGGCGCAGGAGTTTACCATTGCCGTATGTTACAGTAGGTAACATTATGACAAGTAACACTACGCCCGATCACGATCCGGCCGAACTGGGGGACCTCGAGCGCGACATTCTTTCCATCGTGTGGCGGCTCGGGAACGTCACCGCCGACAAAGTGCGCGAGGATCTCGACAGGCCGCTCAAAGACTCCACGGTGCGCACGGTGCTGAGGCGTCTGGAAGAAAAGGGCTACCTCACGCACACCACGGAGAATCGGACATTCTTCTATCGCCCCGCCGAATCACGGCAGAAGGTCGCAGGCCGAGCGGTGCAGCGCATTGTGGACTGGTTCTGCGAGGGATCGGTGGAGGAACTGCTGGTGGGCATGGTGGACTCGAAGGTGCTGGACCGCGCCGAGTTGCAGCGGCTGGCGGACCGGATTGCGGCGGCGCAAAAGAAATCACGCTCCTGAGAAGAAGGAGGGCAAGCGATGACGGCATTGCTTCTGACGTGCATCTATCCCCAACATCTCTGTCGATGGCCACGGCCCCCAAGGCGGATTGGTCGGCTGGCTGGTTGCATTGGCAGATGCAGCGGTGCGTGCGCTGCTGGTCGCGGGGATCGTTGGGTTCGGCCTCCGGTTGCTCGGCATGCGCAACGTGGTCGCGCAGAAGGCCGCCTGGGGACTGGTGCTGGCCGGGGCGCTCGTGATGCCCTTCGCGGCGTCGTGGGCCACGCGATCGGCGTGGCTCCCGGCGGAGGCAACGCTGGTGGTGCCAACGCAAACCTGGTTGCATGCCGCGGCAACCGCCGTTCTTCCGCAGGCGCGGAAAGAAGTTCTTCGTTCAGATAATCCCGTGAAGGCCCCGGCGAAGTGGTCAACAGCGGAGCCTGCGCAAGTCGACAAGGTGGTCGCAACTCCGGCTTCGTCGCCGGCGGACCGGTTCCCTGCCCCGGCCATTTCCAACTCCTATTTTGCCGGAGCGGGAAACGAGCCGCAGTCCGTTACGCCAGCGAAGAAATACTTCCTGCCGCTTTCAGATCTGGCATGGCTGGTCTATGCCACTGTGGGCCTGGCGCTGTTGCTGAGGCTGTTCTACGGCCTCGGAGCCGCGGTGGGTTTATGGCAGTCGGCCGAACCCGTTCACTTGGAACCATCGTATCTGGCGGCGGGACTGCGCCTGCGCAGCAGCCGCAGAGTTTCCTCCCCGGTCACGGTGGGCTCAGGCATCGTACTGCCCGCCGACTATGACGAGTGGGACGCGGAGAAGCTGCGCATCGTCCTGGCCCACGAACGCTCCCACGTGCGGCAGGGAGACTTTTATCTCCAGGCCCTCGCGGGGCTGTACGCGGCGCTGTTCTGGTTCAGTCCCCTGGGCTGGTGGCTCAAGCGCAAACTGTCGGACCTGAGCGAGGCTATCAGCGATCGCGCGGGGCTGGAGGAAGCTGTGAGCCACGCCTCGTATGCACGCATACTGCTTGAATTCGCGGCCCTGCCACGCAGGACCCAGATCGGAGTTGCCATGGCGCGCACCGGCCGTCTTTCCCAGCGCATTGAAAGGCTACTGAATGAAAACAGCTTCCGGCAGGCATTTGCGGGCGGCCGGCGGCGGTTTATGGCGGTCCTGCTGCTAGTTTTCGGGGCGCTGTTTTCGGCGACGGCGCTGATTCGGGTCGAAGCGGCACGGATCTTGAGCCAACCCGTTCTTGCGCAGGGTCCGGCCACGGGGCAATCGCATCCTGAGAACACCACGGACGGAGGGCCGGCAATTGCGCCGGCCGCGGCCAAGGCTCCGGTCGCCCCGGTAGTCACGCAGGCGCCCGCCAAGGCTCCGGCACCGGCGAGCGTGGCTCCCACGGCGCCCGCGGGTTCGAAGCCGGCCGTTGCAGCCTCCGCTCCCGTGGCCCCGGACGAAGATGCCGACGCCGACCAGGAGGCGCCGGAACCGCCGACCAGCGCACAATGCACCCGCTCCTCCAGTTCGTATATGTATTCGCGCAGTTCTGGCCATTCATCCGGCACCCATGGTTACGGGTATGCATACTCCTCCAACGGCGAGTCGTATGCATTTGTCAGCGGCAACGAACGGCACATGCACTTTTCCGGCGACATGCACACCGGCGAGATCGACAAGGCGCGGAACATGGCGCATGGCGACTTTCTATGGTTCAGCCGCGGCGGCAAATCCTACGTCGTGGATGACCCGCAGACGATTGGCCGGATCCAGGCTATGTACAAACCGATGGAGGACCTGGGCAGGCAGCAGGAGGAACTTGGGAAACAGCAGGAGGCACTGGGCAGGCAGCAGGAAGAGCTGGGCCGGAAACAGGAACAGGCCAGCGTCCCCACGCCCGATATCGCCAGGGAAATGGCCGACCTGAACGCTGCCGCAGCCAGCCTGCAGGCGAAGAAAAATGCCACCATCACGGTGGATGAACTGGCTGACCTGCAAAGCAAGATCGGCGACCTGCAGGGCAAGCTCGGCGAATTGCAGGGAGAGGTGGGAACGAAGCAAGGAGAACTGGGCCGGGAGCAAGGCCGCCTCGGAGAACAACAGGGAAGATTGGGCGAGCGACAGGGCCGGCTCGGCGCGGAGCAGGGACGCCTGGCACGTGACGCCGATGTCAAGATCAAGTCGATCATCGACGAGAGCCTGAAAGACGGCAAAGCCAGGCCAGTGCAGTAGCGCCGCCGCATCTGGAGCGGCGTGGATCTGCCTGACTTCGCAGTCAGGGTTCAGGTGGTCGAAACGGGCCGGAGATTCTCCGGCTCGTTTCGTTTTTTTGCGCGCTTAAGCGACGGGGAGATGCGATGGCAATCGGCAAAGCATGCGGCTTTCATGTTTAAGACTGCGTGTGTAGGATAGCCGGTGTTCCAGTTTTCACTTTGATTGATCCCTGAGGAGAAAACCCATGCCGGTCCCGCTGCAGATCGCCAGTGCCGCCATATCCTTTCGACAAAACAAGAGCCTCCTCGACAAGAGTTGCAAAGACCTCACCGCCGAGGAATGGCTCCGGAGTCCATGCGAGAACTCCAATCATCTTTTGTGGATCGCCGGTCACATCGTGTGGGCGCGAGCCGCGGTACTGAAATTTCTGGGTGCGCCGGAGTGGTCACGACCGTGGCTGAAACAGTTCGCGCGCGGGAAGAAGCGGGACGACGCAAGCCAGTACCCCACTCCAGAGGAAGTCCTGAGCGCCTTCGAGGACCTTACGCGACATGTGACCGAGGGACTAGAAAGCGCGTCGGAAGAAACGATGCGATCGCCCGCTCCGCCGAATTCGCCGCCGGGCGATGGCACAACGGGCGGAGTCATCAATTTCCTCGCGTTCCACGAGACCTATCACGTGGGGCAGTTGGCCTATCTGCGCTGCTGGCTGGGACACGAGGGACCGCAGGGGTAATGCGTCTGGGTCAGGCCTCCGCTCCCGTTTAACGGCGCAGCAGGTTCTTGGCGAGGAAGAACACGTTGGCGGGACGCTCCGCAAGCCGGCGCATGAAATAGGGGTACCACTCGCGCCCGAAGGGAATATAGACACGGACGTTGTATCCCTCGTTGATCAGCTGGCGCTGCAGGTCTCGGCGCACGCCAAAGAGCATCTGGAATTCATACCGGCTGGAGTCGATACTGTGCTGCCGGGCAAACTCCCGGGCAGCAGCAATCATTTTTTCGTCGTGCGTGGCCAGCCCGTGATAAACGGTGCTGTCGAGCAGCATTCCGGTCAGGCGGATGTAGTTGGTATCCACGTCTGCCTTTTTGGGGAACGCGACTTCATGCGACTCCTTGTATGCGCCTTTGCATAGCCGGATGCGAATGCCATCGGCCAGCAGCTGTTCGACGTCCGCCTGGGAGCGATAAAGATACGACTGGATGACGATGCCGATGGCGCCGCGCAGGCCGGGCCGCGCGTGCAGGCGCCGCACGATGTCCAGAGTGACCTGGGTCAGCGACGAATCCTCCATGTCGATACGGACGAAGTTGCCCGTCGATCGGGCGTGCTGCACCAGGCTTTCGGCGATGCCTTCCGCCATTTCGCGCGAGAGGCTGAGGCCCATCTGGGTCAGCTTCACGCTAACGTTCGCATTCAGCTTGCGTTCCGCGATTGCGTCAAGCAGGCGATGATAAATTTCGGCTGCACGGTGGGCTTCGGCTTCGGTCGTGACGCTCTCGCCGAGCGAATCCAGGCTCACCGACATGCCTTGCCGGTTGACCGCTTCAGCCACCCGCAGGGCGTCTTCGACCTCCATGCCGGCGACAAAACGAGAACTGAGTTTGACTCCGACGCTGGACCGCTCACCGAAGCGGCGCAAAAGACGGTTGCGGGACAAGCCAATGAAGGCGGAGCGAAGAAGAGGCATTGTGCGGGCCTGCCGGTTTTGGCGCAAAAGCATCCTACCGTCGGCATCCCTAGTTTCGCACACCCGCGCCGTTGCCTCGCAGTGAGCGGCAACACTGCGCGGGAACAATCGGACCTGAAATTGCGTTACCAGAGTCATGCGAGTTCCCTGCCCCGCGGGATCCGAACGGTTGCAGGTGGAGGCTAAATGGCGGTGAGGAGTTGGGTTCAGGGATGGTTGATCCTTGTCGCTTCAACAATGGCGGTCGTCAACGGGTTCGGTCAGATGCCCGATACGGCGGGCGAGACGCTCAGCGGCAAGCGGATCGTACTCGCAGAACAGGTGCGGGGCCATGCAGTCGTCCTGGTTGCCGGCTTCAGCCATGAGGCCGGCAATGGCACCGGGGCCTGGGTCAAGGCGATCCACGCCGACCCCGCGCTCGCGGGCGTAAGTGTCTACGAGATCGCAGAGATCGCGGGAGCTCCGAGCCTGATTCGAGGCATGATCAAGAGCGGCATGAAGAAGGGCGTTCCGGCCGCGGAGCAGGATAACTTCGTCGTCCTCACCGAGGACGCAAAGCCATGGCGGAGCTACTTCGAAGTCGGCGACGACCAGGTTCCGTATGTAATGTTGCTTGACCCGTCCGGCAAAATTCTCTGGCATGGCCACGGTTCCGCTTCGGACCTGGAACCGCAGCTCAAAGCGGCCCTGCACTAACCTGAGAAGCCCTTCTATTCGACGCGATAGATCGCGCTGCCGTGCGCCGGCAGCGTCAGGATTACCGGCTTCCAGGCAGCGACCTTGGCCCCGGTGAACAGGTCGCGCGACTGCTTTCTTGCAGTAAAACCTATCTCTTCCCACGTGAAGTGAACAGTCAGTGGTTGGTCGTCGAGATTAAAGATTGCGCAGAACGCGGGCGAATTGTCGTATGCGCTCCTTGAAGCTACCCACACACGTACGCTTGCCAGGCCGGGGGGCGGGTTCGTCAGGGGATGGCTGTCGGACGCGGTCTGGTTCACACCCAGCACTTCCTTGTTTGTCAGCAGCGTACGCGTGAAGCCATCAAGTTTGGTCAGGTTGCCGCCAAAGATCAGCGGGGAGCGGGAGATGGCCCACAGCGTGAACTCCGTGCGCTGTTCATCCTGGGTGTAGCGCGACGGTCGCGCCTCGCCCGAGCCTGGATGGGGCGTGAGAGAGCCTTCAGGCAGCATGTCGGGATCGGGCCAGTTGCCGGGCTTTACATACGGCGCCCACTTCGCGATGCGATCGAACTCGTCCTTCAGACCGAAAGGATATTCGCCGCTCTCCTTCTTCGGCTCCCAGTAGTCCCAATGGTCATCCGTGATGCGCCACATCTGCGCCTGCTTTGCAACTTCAGTAGCATGTTCGACCGACGTCGGTCCTGGCGAAAGGCTGAGCACAATGGGACGCCCGGTCTTGCGAATGGCTTCGGCGATCTGGCGAATTTCGGTGGGGCGGTAGGGGTGGTCGCTGATGCAATCGACCTTGATGAAGTCGAGACCCCATCCCGCGTAGAGCTTCAGCATGCCATCGTAGTAGGCCTGGCCTGCGGGCGTGTCGCTGACACCGTAATTGCCTTCATCCCACGGACAAGTGGCCGCGACATCGGCGGCGTCCCGGGCATGAAAGCTGGTGCCGGCGATGGGCAGGTTGTCTTTCACCACCTGGCGGGGAATGCCGCGGACGATATGAATGCCGAACTTAAGTCCCTGCGCATGCACCCAGTCAGCCAGCGGCTTGAAGCCGGCGCCGTTCGCGGAGGACGGAAATCGAGCGACAGCTGGAATGAGATTGCCGTTCGCGTCCCACACATACTTGCGGGTTTCGACTTTGTCCGCGAAGGGGTCCTGCATGTACCAGCCTTCGTCGATGACGGCGTATTGCCAGCCGTATTGCTTGAGGCCGGCGAGGACCTTTACGTTGGAACGAAAATCGGCCTTCGTCAATGGTCAGCCCGTAAGCATCCCAGCTATTCCAGCCCATGGGAGGAGTGGGCGCCACGGACTGCGGTGGTGCGGCATGCGAAATAGATGTGACGACGAAAAAGACGGCGCACAACAAGCGGACTCGAGGCATGACGAAACGTATAGCACATCGACCGCATAGACTGCGGTGAGAGAAAGAGATCGGGATCCGCTGGTCTCTCAGCTATGGCTTGGTCGTCTTTGTTGCGGCCAGTTCGTCTTTGTAGACCTTGCCGCCCTTCATCACGAGGGAGACGTGTTCGAGCACTTCGACGCGTTCGAGCGGATTGGCTGTAACCGCGATAAGGTCGGCGTACTTCCCTGCTTCCAGCGTGCCGACATCTTTTGAGCGGTCGATAAGGTCGGCGGCCGAGGATGTAGCCGCGCGAATGGCGCCAGCTGGGGTCATGCCGAACTTCACCATGTAATGAAACTGTTTGGCGTTGTCGCCATGCGGATACACGCCGGCATCGGTGCCATACGCGATCTTCACGCCGGCCGCCACGGCCTTGGCGAAGTTTTCGCGCTGCAGCCGTCCGACCATCTTCTCTTTTTCGACATTCTCCTTGGGCAGGCCGAATTCGACTGCCTTGCCGAGAATGTAATCGTCGTTGTAGATGTCGGCTACGAGGTAAGTGCCGTGCGCCTTCATCATTTCAATGCCCTCGGCGTCAATCAGGCTTCCATGCTCGATGGAGTCAACGCCGGCGCGCACAGCGTCTTTGATTCCTTCCGTACCGTGCGCATGAGCGGCGACTTTGCGGCCGCTACGGTGCGCCTCGTCGACGGCAGCCTTCATCTCGTCAAACGTCAGTTGCTCGGCACCGGGTTTGTCGCCCTGGGACAGCACTCCGCCGGTGGCCAGAAGCTTGATCATGTCGACGCCGTACTTGACCTGCGCGCGGACAGCGTGGCGGGCCTCATCGGGGCTGTCGACAATGGAGAAATCGCGCTCAGCGGGATACATCATGTTGGAAACGGCTGGAGCAAAGCCATTCATATCGCCATGACCGCCGGTAATGGTGAGCGCCGGACCGCTGGCTACGATGCGCGGGCCCGGGATGAACCCCTCATCGATCGTGCGGCGAAGGTCGACCGCCAGAAAGGGCGGCGAGCCCACATCGCGCACGCTGGTGAAACCGGCAAGCAGGGTGCGATTTGCATTGACGACCGCGTAGAACCCGAAGTCAAACGGAGTCAGTTTCACCTGGTTGATGGGATCGTATTGATCCGACCGGAAGGAGAGATGGGTATGGCAGTCGATGAGTCCCGGCAACACCCAGGCATGGGAAAGGTCGATGACCTCGGCTGCGGCAGGTATCGCGACTTGCGCGGCAGATTCAATCTTCGCGATGCGCTCACCTTGAATGACAAGAACGACGTTTTCGCGAACATCATCGCTGGTTGCGTCGAAGAGGTGTCCGGCTTTGATATAAACGACCGGCGCGGGAGCCGCGGATTCCGGCTCCGCGGCAACGGCGCTCTGCACAAAAAAGGAAAGTAACATAGCAAGCGAGGCGCGGGACAGCCTCGGAACAAGACAGGCCATTGTGACTCCTCAACTGAAAGGATTGGTAGCGCAACCACCTGCATCGACGGCGGTGCAAGGCGGAATGGCGCGCACTGGAACTGAGTTATTTCTTATTGGAATGCGAAGATTTCCTGGGCCCGCGATTGTGAAATAGTTTCTCCAGCTTGCAACTGGTGCATTCCCAGGGATAGTAGCCAAACAGGGGGAAGATCTTCTCTCGCAGAAACCCGGATCTGCCGATTCGGCGCATACTGAGGCTGTTGCACCTGGGACAGCGCAGGCGGCGCGTGGAACTTGCCTGTAATCGATGAGCTTCGGATGCCATGCGCAATCCTTCTGGGCCCTGCATGGAGTTCGCTGCACGAGAAAAATCAACCCGGTCCAGCTTGAATCGCGCGATCTCGCCCGACATCAGGGAAGAAACGACCGCGCAGTTCGCAGGGAAACAATAAACCATAGTAATTGAATGAACCCGGAATCCGTAACCAATGCGGTCACAAAAATTTCGCGGGGTCCGGGCCCAGGTCACGAAGGTAACGGGTCGGAATTCGTCTCAAGCCGACTCAGGCCACTCGTTGCCAGATCGGCAACGGCCTTCGCCAGGATGGAAGAGCCATTGAGCGACTCCGGCCGCTCCAGCCGGATGCCCAGTTTGGCCGCATATCCGCGAAAGGCAATATCCACGTCATAAAGGATCTCTACGTGATCGCACAGGAAACCGATGGGCTGAAGGAGAACCGTTTTGATCCCTTCGCCGGCGATTGAATCAAGCGTCTCCTCCACTGTCGGGCCGATCCAGGGACCTCCGCTGGCGCCCTGGCTTTGAAAGGCGAACCACCATTTCGGGATGTCAGGAACAAGCGCGGCGACCAATTCGGCAGTGCGCCTGGCGTCGTCGGCGTAGGGATCGGCCCCTTCGCCGGGCCAGAGGCGAGGCTGGTTTGCGACTTCGGAAGCCGGCGGAGGCTGGATGGTGCGCGTGGGCACGCTGTGCGCGGTAAACAGGACCGGAACCGCCGCACCGATCTCTGACTTTAGCTTTGCCTGAGCGGCCCGCAGGCGTTCGGCAAATGCGTCGGCCAGCAGCGGATGCGAGGCCCAGCTCTCGGTAAAGTCAAGGCGGAGCGACCCTGCTTCAGCCTGTACGGCCCGCTTGTAGAGGCCGACGCTGGTACGCGAGTTCTGGGGAGCCATGCAGATGACCGCCGCTTCCTCGATGCCGTCGGCACGCATCCGGCGGACCACATCGGGAATGTAGGGACGCCAGTTCCTCATGCCGACATATACGCGCACGGGATGGCCTGTGGCGGCCAGTTCGGCTTCTGCCAGGCGTCCCTGGTCGAGCGTGATGTCGGTAAGCGGGCTTCGGCCGATCAGCGAATAGCGATGCTGAATCTCCTCGATCACATGCGCAGGCATGGGACGGCCACTGACCACGTTGCGCAGGTACTCGGGAATCTGTTCCACAGTTTCCGGGGTTCCATGCGCGAGCAGGAGTACCGCCTGTTTAGCCACGGGGGGCCTCCAGGCGGAAGTCACGAACAATGCGCGCGACGGCCTGAACGTTTTCGACCGGCGTGCCCGGCACAATTCCGTGGCCAAGATTGAAAATGTGCCCGGGACGTCCGGCGGCGGCGCGCAGAATCTCCTTCACCCGCCGCTCCAGGATTTCCAAAGGCGCAAACAACGTGATCGGATCCAGATTGCCCTGGACGGCGTGGGCGTGCCCCACCGCGCGCCAGCCTTCGTCGAGCGGCTGCCGCCAATCGAGGCCAATGACGTCGGCGCCGGTGGATGCCATTTCCGTCAGCAGGCCTGCGGTCTCGACGCCAAAATAGATGACCGGCACGCCCATGGCCTGCACCGCGCGCACCAGGCGTTTTGAAGCGTCAAATGCGTAGTCGCGATAGTCGCCCAGCGAGAGCGAGCCCACCCAGCTATCGAAGATTTGAATGACGTCGGCGCCCGCTTGTACCTGCTGGCGGCAGTACAGCTCAAGAACCGTCACAATCTTGTCGAGCAAGAGCCGCCATGAGTCGGGATTGCGATACATCATTTGCTTGGTGTGGATGTAATTGCGCGAACCGCCGCCCTCGATCATGTAGCTGGCCAGCGTATAGGGTGCGCCGCAAAAGCCGATGATGCCGAGACGATCGCGGAAATGCGTGGCTACTTTCTGAATGGCGCGGGCAACATAGCCGAGGTCCTCCGCGCGATCGGTGCGCAGCAGGCGGACATCTTCGGCGGTGCGCACGGGATGATGGACTACGGGGCCTTCTCCGGCCTGGAATTCGAAATCGAGGCCCATGGGCTCAAGAGGCAGCAACAGGTCGGCGAAGATGATCGCCGCATCGACACCGAGTTTCTCGGCGGCCGTGATGGTGACTTCTGCGGCCAGTTCCGGATGCTTGCAGATTTCGACCAGGGTGTGGTGCTTGCGGACGTCGCGATATTCCTGCATGTAGCGGCCGGCCTGGCGCAGGAACCATACGGGTGTGCGATCGACGGGGCGGCGCAGGCAGGCGCGGACAAATCGGCTGCCGTCAAGGATAGTTTCGGCAGCAGGGAAAGTCTCGTTCATTTTCTCCATACTGGGTTTGATTTTACCGGGCGCGGGCCACGAAGAAGTACAGGCAGATCACAGTGGAAGCGATTTCTGTTCGCCTGGTCATCCGTTGCGTCGGCTCGGCTTGTCCCGATGAAATTCCGTCGGCGCGAAGCTGTTGCGGTCCTGGTCTCGGAACAGTAGGGCTCACCCCGTCGCTTCAATTAAACTGCTGGCTTATGCGTTGGTGGCAAATCCCAATTGCGAGGATGGATTTCGGAGAACATCTACGCACCACGGGCGGCGCGCTCAAGAATTGGGCGGTTGCCCAGTTCCTGGACTCTGTTGCTGTCGGAGCGCTCTGGCTGATCGGACTCTACCTCCTGCATATCCCGCTCGCTCCGATGTGGGCGGTCATCGCAGCAGTACTCCAGATCGTGCCATACTTCGGGCCGATCCTCGGACTATTGGGCCCCGTTTTCGCCGCAACCATCAAGTGGATGGATTGGGAGCACCCTCTGGGTGTGCTCGGCCTCTATGCCGTGATTGCCCTGCTCGACGGACTGCTGCTCCAGCCATACATCATGAGAAGAACGGCCAGGGTGCCAGTCTGGGCATCTGTATTTGTGCCTATCGCGTTCGGAGTGATCTGGCCATTCTGGGGAGTGCTGGTCGCGCCGCCCTTACTCGCGGTCTTGTACGCATACCGGGCGCGCCGAAAAGGTTGAGGAACACGGTTGCCGCAAGCCGAAGCGGAGGGGCGTTTTGGCCGAGAAATCCACAGGGACGGCGCGGGTTGCCTGCGTCGGCCAGCGAGAGACTGCACCATTTGTGGGATGGTGAGGGGTTCCCGGCGGAGTTGAATATCGACGCCAGAAGCAAAAAACGATCCCGTCCTGAGGGCGGGGCCAGGTTGACTTGGTTCTCTCAGTTTGAAAGCAAAAAACCCTGGGGAGTGCTTCCAGTAGAAAAAAAACGGCCCCCGTTTTCGGCGGGGGCCAAGTTGCCTTGGTTCTCTCTGTTACGAGAGCTTGATTGGCGGCCAGACGGCGGGGTGGCCGTCGGCGCGGAAAGAGCCTCGGGGGAGTGGCTGCGCGGTCTTAGGGCCGCTCCGCACCGGTCGTGGATGCTACACCCTGGGGTGATGCGGCATCCCGGGCCGCCAAACTGTTTTCCATCAACCGGACGTGTACGCTGCTGTCCTTGATAGGCGCAGCGTCATCGCCAGCGCCCGCAGGCGGGGCGTTACCCAAGCCCACTGCGTGCACCCGGTAGACGGGAATGTCGTGTGCAACTAGGTAACGCTTGACCGCAGCGGCCAGACGTTCCGAGTTCTCAATACCTGTCACACCCTTTGCGGGTGAGCGAGCTTCGATTTCTACTACGTAACCTTTGCGATCCTTGACGCTCGCAGCGAGTTGGTCAAGTTGCGCCTTGGCGTCGTCCGACAACGTGCTCGATCCGCGCTTGAAGGGCACATCGAGTTCATTGGTGGCCTTGTAGTTGTCAAGGCCGCCGACGATCTGACCGTCCTTATCCTCGCGTCCGGAAACATTGGTTGCAATCTGTTTGGCATTCTCGGCCTGGGCGGCCGCGGCCGTAGCCGACTGGTTGGCGGCATCAGCGGTCGATTGCGCCTGCTTGATCCCTGCCTGGGCCCGGGCATCTACGTCCTGAATATCTTTCGTGTTCTTGGCGTTGACTTCATCGAGTTCGGTGAGACGATCATTAATCGGATCAGTCTGCCGCTTTACCCACTTCTTGCGGGCCATGGGGTTCATATGACCCCAAAAACCCTCCTTCGACGAGTTGCTTAACGGCTGTGCCGCTGGGGAGGGCTGCTGTTGCGTCGTCGAAGGAGGGTTGTCTTGTGAACCGGACGTCGAGTTACCGCCTGATCCCAGCGCACTCGCGGGTATCGCGAGCACAGACGCCAGCGCCGCAATAGCCAGCTGACCCGGGACCAAGTTTCGAACTGCGTTGGATCTCATTTAAAAGGAGCCTCTTTTGATTGAGCCTGATTTCCGCTGACAAACGCGGGAGGAACGGTGCATGTCCTCGCCACTTGAGTTAGCAATGTGCCTGCCAAAGTCCCAGTGGGGCATTGGAAATGTTTAAGTCCTTTAGCTACAGGAGATAGTACGCATGGGTAGGACAGACAATTTGCTGAAGTGCAAACGGCTGGCGACTATGCCTACGTACTTTTTACCGGAGGCGGTAGTTTCTACCCTGTAAGAGAGTGAAGTGCCTACTGAGTCTGGGCTTGAAGGATCCGAAGCTGCGGGTAAGCCCCATCCCAATCGGGCGTGACGGCGTCGAAAATCAGGCGGAAGTCGCGCTGGTCTCCTGGCTTGAGCGGCGCTGTTGAAACCGTCTCCAGGTCAACATACGGATCGCGCGTGCGAATGATCTTGAGTTGCTGGGTTTCGTTCTGGGCCACTTCCTGTGCGGAATTGCGAAACAGCACCTGGACGGAGATAGCGGTGACTGTCTTGTTTCCCTGGTTGGCGATGTGCCCGTCGAGGTAGGTGACCTTGCCCCCGGCGAGGTTCGCCGATTCGCTCATCTGGAGCCCGGAAATGGGGAGATTGGCGGCATAGGGATCGGCCGCAGCTGAAACCGGAGCCACGGTCGGGGCCCGTTTCCCATGTTCAAGGATCACGACAACCACCGCCGCAACCAGTAACACGGCGGCTGCGGCAATCACCAGGGGCAGCCAGTTGCGTTCCCGCGTGTCGCTCGCGGAGATCAGTTCAGGACCATTGCTCACGAGCGGATTTTACACCCGTTACTTTAGGAACCACGGGACGGTTCAATCTGAGCACACAATCAGACGCAGATCTGATTTTTGTCGCTTATTAGACTGAACGGCTGTCTGAATCCCGGATCTGTGACCGAATCTTCATCAACCGGTCTTGCACCCACTCGAAAACGAGGGCGTCTAACCGTGTAAGCGCACGAAACAAAGTGTGCAACTAATGGCATAGCACCCGTAACGATCGAACCCTTTCCGTCACGATCGAATTGACGCTCACACACTCTCTCTTGCCGCCCGGCGAAGAAAGGCAGACTTAAGATGCAGCCCACAGCGCAGATCGCATCGCAGCCGCTGCCGAGACCACGCGACGGTTTCTTGCGCAACCGTCCGATGGAAGATGTCGTATACCAGATTGTTACTCTCGCCGCGATCTTGCTCGTGATGGGAAGTCTCTGGGTTTTCTGAGGCACCCCGCTCTGCCGATTTGATTGCGCCCCGGAAATAACTGCACTTCAGATCGCGCCTGCCGCGTGGAATTGAACCTTCGTCTCAAGCGCGGCCAACGCGTCGCATCGCGATGATGTGCCAAGCGATGGTGCCGAATATCGTGACCAGCACCAGGGGGAGAAACGCGGGAGACAGTTCCCCGCTCCCTTTTCGAGCGTATTGAATCGCCTGGAACTGTATCCAGAAAAACAGCCCCAGCACTTCGACCTTCAGCCAGGAGATCAGATTCAGCGCGATCGACTCGAGCCGGGGCCGGGTAGCCGGCGTGATACGCATGGGGAAGTTGAAAGCGGACGGATACCTGGCCACCAGCGTCATCAGGCTGTAAATCACCGCGGCCATGAGGGGCATCAGCCAGAGCATCTGCGGCGTGCCCCAGCGATCGGGCCGGCCGGCAGGATCGAAGTGGACCGGGATCTGGGCGGGCAGAGGATCGGCGCCGAATAACGCATGGACCGTCCGTCCCCAGGTGAGGCAAAGCAACACCAGGGCGGCTGCTTCGAGGCTCTTGCGCATGGCTACGTCTCGACCACCTGGGCGCCCCGGACGCGGCGGCGGAAATCCACTCCGATCATTTCAATCGGAGTACACATTTCCGCCAGGCGCGAAAGCATCCGGTCGCCGATGCGATCGCCGAGCGTAAGCTCCCGGGCGGCCTTTTCGGCGTCGTTTTTTTCCCCGCCGCCGGCCGGCTTGTTGGGGTAATTGGTGGTAATGATGGTTCTCTGCTTGTCGTTGTAGCGGGTATTCAGAATGAGCGCCACGGTGTCCCAGTGCCATTCGCTCGGTTTTTGGGCGCCGAGATCATCCAGGATCAGGAGTTCCGCCGCGAAGACCGGCTTTAGCAATTCGAGTTCGGTCGTCTGCACCTGGGGGTTATAGCTGTTCTGGATGTTTTTGAGGAGCTCGCGGTAATCGCAGAAA
Source organism: uncultured Acidobacteriota bacterium (assembly GCA_963812485.1). Taxonomy (GTDB): domain Bacteria; phylum Acidobacteriota; class Terriglobia; order Terriglobales; family Acidobacteriaceae; genus Telmatobacter. Next base: position 24,087 of record CAWEVD010000011.1, on the reverse strand, counting down.
AGACCCTTCACACCAAACTCCTGCACCAGCCGGCTCAGCACTCCCACCGCCAGGTGGGTTTTGCCCACCCCAATGGTGCCGGAAATCAGCAATCCCTTGCGACCGTCGTCGTTGAAGTACTCGGTCACGTACGATCGCGCGATCCTCAGGGCATTCGTCAAGACGGGGTCGGCATGGGGCTTCTCGGCGGTGTGCCGGTTCTTGAAGGCCGAGGGTCCGTATTGCCGGCTGAAGGCGGTTTCAAAATTATCCAGGGAACAGTGCCGATAGCGTTCCGGGATGTGGGCGGTAGCGAGGCGCATGCTTTCCTTCTGCGCCTTCTGGCACTCGCAGGCGCGCGAAACCCACAGGCCGGCGGACGACATCACCCGCACCAGTCCTACCCCCCCGCAGATCGCGCATTCCCCCATGACTTAATCCAGCCTAGCGTATCGTGAGCAGTCCAGCAGCTGTGCGGGTCTGGGCGTCCAGTGTGGAAAAGCGCGCTCCTTTTAATGAGAGCTTTCGCTCGGATGCGATCACAAGCGGGCGGGCGGCGGCCGGAATTGCTTACAATCAAAGCCCATGAGCGGATGGCCTTTCTCGGTTGAAACAAAATGTTTGTCAATCTAAGGAGAAGAATCCAGTGAAGCGAACCACCTTTCGTGTCGCGGCAGCGGCCATGACGGTATTGGCAGCACTTGCCGGATCGATGGTGCTCCTCACGCAGGAGCCAGCCAGTAAGCCGGAGACCACCGCGCCGCCTCCGGTCAAGGTACAGAACGCGACGCCCACTCCGATGTCGGCGTGGGAGCGCGCGCACCAGGAGCAATTGAAAAACGACTGGCCATGGCTGGCGCGATTCAAGGAGGCCGATTTGAAGCTGGCGGCGCCGGCTCCGGGCGAAAACCGGGTGGTATTCATGGGCGATTCGATTACCGAGGGGTGGCACTTCGAGGGCCCGGATGGATCGTTTCCCGGCAAGCCCTACATCAATCGCGGCATCAGCGGTCAGACCTCGCCGCAGATGGTGTTGCGCTTCCGTCAGGACGTCATCGAACTGCAGCCGAAGGTGGTGGTCATTCTGGCCGGCACCAACGACATTGCGGGGAATACCGGACCGATGACCCTGGAACAGACCGAAGACAACCTGGCGTCCATGGCCGATCTGGCGACGGCGAATCACATCCGGGTCGTGTTGTGCTCCGTGCTGCCGGCGTATGACTTCGGCTGGCACCCCGGCCTGGAACCCGCGCCGAAGATCGTTGCGCTGAATGCCTGGATCAAGTCCTATGCCGCGGAGAAGGGCTATGTCTACGTGGACTACCATTCCGCCATGAAGGACCAGCGGGACGGCTTACCGCCCGCTCTGAGCAAGGACGGAGTTCACCCTCTGCCCGGCGGCTACGCGGTGATGGCGCCCCTGGTTGAGGCGGGGATCAAGAGCGCCCTGGCCCAGTGAAGAACCGGTAGTGAAGCCTGCCCGGTCCTCTCAGGATGCTCTCGCGCCGGTTCTTCGATGACTTACCAGCCGGTCACAAGGTCGACCGGCTCGGGTTACCCGGACTTAATTCGTTCCCGGCGTCGACGAGGGCGCGGAGGCAGCAGGCGGATTCTCCGGGGCAGCGGCTGGAGCGGCGGCGGGCTGGTTCTTTGACATGTTCCGGATGTATTGAATGACCGACTTGACGTCGTCGTTCTTGGCGCGGGCAGCGTCCTCGCCCGGCATCTTGTCCTTTCCCTTGCGAATCAGGTCGAACAGCTGGTCGTCGGATCTTCCCGGTCAGCGTCTTGGGATCGGTGAAATCGCTCAGCGACAGTTGCATATCCTTGGCAAGGTCGGTCTTGCCGTCTCCATTGGCATCATGGCACAGGGCGCAATCGATGTCGTAGATCTTCTTGCCGCGCGCCAGCGAGTCATTGGCGGCTTTGGATGTTTTGGGGGCGGTACCTTCCTGAGACGGGGAGCCCGGATTGTATGCGGCGCCTAAGGCTAAAAAAACCACCGCGGGAAGGAGGAGCAAGGGTTTGTGCATGACAGTCTCCTCAGTTGCAGGTGTCGGGAATGGCATCTTGCAGCTGGTTGAATTTTTCTGCAACACATTATAGGCGCAATTAACACGTAGTCCAGTGATTGCTTCAATTGCAATGTGTTCCAAATCCCCCTACAATAGAAGGATTGCAGGAAAGGTCCTACATCAGAGATGCCCAAGGAAAAGATCCATCCGAATTATGCCGCCGTGCGTGTGCTTTGCGCCTGCGGAAACAACTTTGAGACCCGTTCGACCCACAAGGGCGACATCCACGTAGAAATCTGCTCGGTTTGCCACCCGTTCTTTACCGGCAAACAGAGACTGGTGGACACGGCCGGCCGCGTAGAGCGGTTCCGCCGCAAGTATGCCAAGGCAGATTCGCAACAAGCGGCCAAGTAACCGGGCGCAGCGGATCGGTTCAGGCTTGATCGGGCCTCCGCCATGGCGGAGGCCTACGTATGTTTGGAAGAGAGCGGTCTCATTCATTACCTTTTGCTTGTCCGTGCCAGGTGCCTGAGCCATGGGCGATGCCGCTTATGTTGTAAGAAAAAGCTAAGGGCTAAAAGCTGAAGGCTGGTTTTATGCCGCGCAGAGGATTCACGGTGAAGAAGGCTTGGGACAATCCCAGGGAGCACGCGATGCCCGCGGTGGTACGGGTGCCGGCCGAGGTGCGCCTGGGCCCGGTGGCCGTTCAACCGGCGACGGTGCTCGCGCCTATGGCCGGGGTCACCGACACGGTCTTCCGCCGATTCATCCGGCATGCCAGCCTGTTCACGAGCCAGAGATCAGAGACCAGAGATCAGGGATCAGAGACCGACGCGGTCGAGGCTGAAGTCACCAACCAGCAGTCGGGATGCGGCCTGCTGATGACCGAGTTCACCTCCGCCGACGGACTGTCGCGGATGCGCGAATCCAAGCGCCGCCGCTACCTGACCTTCTACGACGACGAACATCCAATTGCGGCACAGCTCTTTGGTTCGAACCCCGAGACGCTGGCCGAAGCGGCGCGCATCGTCGAAGACACCGGGTTCGACACGGTGGATCTGAACCTGGGCTGCCCGGCCAAGCGCGTCGTCGGTTGCAACGGAGGGTCCGGCCTGCTGCGCGACCTGCCCCGCATCGGCGAGATCTTTCGCACCGTGCGAAAGGCGGTTTCAATTCCCTTCACCGTCAAATTCCGCCTGGGCTGGAATGATGCGCAGATCGTGTGCGTCGAGTTGGCGAAAATGGCGGAAGCCGAAGGCCTGAATGCCGTGGCGCTCCACGCCCGTACCCGCGAACAGGCCTACACCGGCCAGGCGCGCTGGGAGTGGATCGCTGCCGTAAAGCAGGCGGTAAGCATTCCGGTCATCGGGAACGGCGACATTCGTACCCCCGAGGATGCCGCGGCCATGGTGGCCCAGACCGGCTGCGATGCGGTCATGATCGGGCGCGCGGCCCCGGCCAATCCGTGGATCTTCCGGCAAATCGCCCAGTACACCGCGACCGGGTCCTACGAACAACCGACCGTGCAGGATCGTTATGCGATGATCCGCGCCTATTTCCAGATGCTGCTCGACGAACAGGAGGCCTGCAAGGACCTTCCCCGCGACGCGCGCATTGGAGAGACGGCGGGCAAGATGAAGCAATTCGCCTCGTGGTTCACGCATGGCGTGCCCGGCGGAGCGAAGCTGCGGGCGTCGATTTACCACGCGAAGACCGGTGCCGGAGTGCTGGAACAGGTGGACGCATTCTTTGCTATGCAGCTGGCGGGCGGGGCGGACACGAGTGACGCTCCCGAGAGCGTCGAGCCGCTGGACTTTTCGAATGCTGCCATGGCGTGCGACTGACCTTCCGGTCTTCCCTTCGATCTGAATTCGCTGTACGCTGATGGCAGTTCCCCGGAAAGGCTGCACCATGAACCTCATGCCTCCGCGGGAATTTCTTCTTTTGGCCGCGATCCTTGGCTCCCTGGCCGTTCCCGCCGTTGCCGCCCATCCCAAGAGCTGCGTCACCGCCGACCAGGCCACGAAGATGGTCAACAAGGACATCTGCGTATCAGCCCATGTCTATGACGTCGTCGAGCTTTCCGACGGCACCCGCTTTCTCGACGTCTGCACGCCTGAAACCCCTGATGATCATTGCCGCTTCACCTTCCTGAGCCTTTGGGAAGACCGCGACGAGGTCGGCGAACTGGGCAAATACCGGGACATGGATGTGCAGGTGCGGGGGATCGTCAGCGCCATGCACGGGCGTGCCGGCATGGTCGTGAGCCATTCGCGCCAGTTCTCCGGCGGTCCGCCCAGATTCAAAGCCAACCCGAAGCTCGTTCACGGCTTCAGCTGGTGAACAGGAGCGTCCTCCGCTCGGCGATCCCAACCTTCGTTCGCAAGGCGGCCGCCGCTCTTTCATGAACACCAGGGACCGCGAGGCGCTTCCGGCAAAATAGCTGGTCACTGGCCGCGCAGCTTGAAGCTGTACTCCCCCGATCCCAGATCGAAGGTGATGCCGTCATCCTCCAGCACCGCGCCGGAAACTCCGGCATCACCGGAAACGTATTTCCCGTTCTCCCACACCACGTGGCCGTTCTCTTCCACCGTGATCCCCGTCAGTTCTTGCGGTCGCGGCACCATGACCTTCGCATCGGCGCCCACCGGGACGGTCACCTTCATCGTCACGCCGTCCGCCTCACGCGCCCACGACGATCCCACTGCCCCTCGGATGGTCTTCACAGTTCCGCTCGCCCATTGCAGTCCGTGCGCTGCCTCCGGGTGAATGCGGATATGCCGGTACCCCGCCCCGTCCGCCGGCTGATTGATTCCGGCCAGCGCCTGGTAGAACCACGCCCCGACGCTGCCGAACATGATGTGGTCGTGCGAATTCATGCTGGGCCCGGTCTTGTCGTTCCACAATTCCCACAACGTGGTCGCCCCTCGCGAGACCATGTACCCCCAGCTGGGGTAGGTCGTCTGCGCAGCAAGATCGTAGGCCAGGTCCGCGTGCCCGGTTGAAGTCAGCGCCGGCATGAGGAACTTTACGCCGAGGAAGCCCGTGGTCACATGAGTGTCGTGAAAATAGAGAACGTCGTCGGTAAGATTCTTGGTCACATCGTCGCGGCGATCCTTCGGCGGCAGGTTGAGGAACAATGCCATGGCGTTGGCTGCCTGCGTGCCGTTGGCATACTGCGCCGTGTCCGCATGGAAGTAAGTCCGGTTGAACGCCTCGGCGATATTCTGGGCCAGCTTCGCGTACATCTGCGCGTCGGAATCGTGGCCCAGCGCCTTCTCCAGTCCCGCCATGACCTGAACGTCGTACAAGTACCAGAAATCGGAGATGTAGTCATGCGGCGTGCGCGCCAGTTCCACCCAGTCGCCTTCGTGCCCCAGCACGGTCGCGAAGACGTCGTCCTTGGCGTTGCGGCGAAGATACTCGATGTACTTCTTCAGTCCCGCCTCCTGCTGCTCGATGATGCGCCGGTCGCCGTACTGCTCCCACATATACTTCACCAGCAGCGGATAGGCCGTCTGCCAGCCGAGGTCGGCCTCGTAGCTGCCATACTTCAGCGGAACCGTGTCCGGCACGGCGCCGTCGTCGCGCTGCGCGTCGGCGATGTCGCGAATGAAGTTGGTGTAGAACGCCGCCATGTCGAAGTTCATCATGGCTTCTTCGGCTGTGGCCTGGGCATCGCCCATCCAGCCCTGGCGCTCATCGCGCTGGTCGCAATCGGTGGGCACGCCCATCAGGTTGGTCACCTGCGACCATCGGATCACCTTCTGGATGTCGTTCAGGATCTGCTTGGACGCCGACAAAGCTGCCCACCGACTTGACCGCGGAGTGCACCACTTCGCCTCGAACCGAGTCCAGGCTCGGTGTTCCCGGAAAGCCCGTCACCTCGACGTAGCGAAAACCGTGATACGTAAACCGTGCCTCGTAGCTCTCCTCGCCGCCGCCGCGAAGGACATAGATGTCCCGCGACTTCGCGGCCCGGATATTCTCCCGGTTGATCATCCCGGTGTCATACAGTTCCTCGGCGTAGCGCAGCGTCACCCTCGTTCCCGCTGTGCCTTCAAGCTTGAGCCGCGCCCACCCGCTCATGTTCTGGCCCATGTCGAAGATGTACATACCGGGCTGGGGACTGGTCATTTGTTTCGGCACCATCTCGTCGACCACCTCGATGGCGGGCATCATTTCAGAAGAGCGCGGCCCGGCCGATCCATCGACCACCCGGGCTGCGGTCCATCCTGTTTCTGCAAATCCCGGCTGATCCCATCCCGGAGTTTCCATGCGTGCGTCATACACCTCGCCCCCGTACACGCTCGACTCCACCACCGGCCCGGCCGCCGTCTTCCATGAGTTGTCGGTCGCGATGCTCAGCTGTTTGCCGCCCTCCAACTCCGCATTCATCTGCACCAGCAGAGCCGGCTCCTTGTAGTAGACCTGCGACCCGTCCACTTCCTGCGTGGCCCAGCCGCCGCCCAGCATCACGGCGATCGCATTGGGCCCCTCCTTGAGCACCGGGGTCAGATCGTACGTGGAGTAGAGCACGCGCTTGGGATACGTCGTCCATCCCGGGTCCAGCACCTTGTGGCCGATCCGCTTTCCATTCACGCGCAGCTCGTAATAGCCCAGCGCGGCGACGTAGATGCGCGCATTCGTCACCTTGCCCTGCACCGTGAATTCCTTGCGGAACTCGCCGCCCTGCGCGCCAGCCGCGATCCAGTTCGCTTTCCAGTCAGACGCCTTGAGCAGCGCCGTACCGAATCGCGCCGGCTGGCTGTAGGCGCTCGCGCGGCCTTCCTTGTCCCAGTAGCGCACTTTCCAGAAGTAGCTCCGCCCGCTGTCGAGCGGCTTGCCCGCGTACACAACCTGGGTAGAATCGTCGTTCGTGACCTTGCCGGAATCCCATTGGTCGCCGCGATCCTGGTTGAGGAGTTCGGCCCGTGTGGCCACCAGAACCTGGAACGCAGTTTGCGTCTCCCCGCGGCCGCTATGCTCGAGAACCCAGGCAAAGCGCGGTTCCGCCGTGTCCACACCCAGCGGATCTTCCATGTACTCGCAACGAAGCGTGTGCGGCGCGCCCGGTCCAGAAGGCGTTTCCGCGCTCAGGCGAGTGCGCGGAGAATGTTAATCCCGCCAGGGTGAAAACAACCAGAATCTGACTGAACCAGTTCCGTACCATGGATTAGCTCCTGCATTCGGTTTGGATCACGAAGCCGACCGGCCTCATAAAGCCGCAGAGAAACGCCACGCTTGTCCCGCTATGTGCAGGAGTGAGAGCGCCTTTGTGCCGGTCGTTTTCTTGGTGCGGCGGAAGTATAGTGCGCGCCCGTGGGTATGGGCGAGGTTTTTATTTCTGCCCTGAATTTATGTGGGTAATGGATCGATCAGCTCGCCCCGGCGACTTTCGGCTGTTCCCCGAGCGGCGGCGCGAATCTCGCCCCCGCCAGCAGAATCACGCACGAAACCACCAGCGAAATCAGCGTCGCCCCCAGCCCCAGGCGAAGGTTCCCCGTGCGATCCGAAATGGCGCCGATGATCTGCGGCGAAAACGTGTCGCCAAAAAAATGAATGCAGAACAGGTTGAGCGAGACCGCGGTCGCGCGCACCGGCGCCGAAACCGAGTTCACGATGGCCGCATTCAGCGGCCCGGTGTTCAGAAACAGGAAAAACTCCGCGGCGAACAACGAAGGGATCGCCCATTTCGGCGGTCCAAAGAACACCAGCGCTCCGCATGGCAGAGTCAGCGCCACGCTCCAGAAGGAAAGCAGGTAGAGCGCGCGATGGTTGGTGCGCAGCCAGCGCTGCGCCAGCCACCCGCCCACCAGCGTTCCCGCGATGCCGTCCAGCACCGTAATTGCGCTCACGGTCTGGCTGGCCATGCCCACCGAGAGTCCGGCGAAGCGGTGCAGGAAGGTCGGAACCCAGGTGGAAATCCCGCCCATTGCGAACGTCAGCGCGGCCAGCCCGAATGTCGCAGTCAGAAATGCGGGATTGCGGAAAAGGCCGCCCACGGTTGCCCGCTTCGCCGTCTGCTCGACGTGATCGCTCGACCCGCGCACCGGTTCGCGGCCCAGCCAGCCGTACAGCGCCGCAATCACGAGCCCCGGAAATGCGCACACAAAGAACGGCGCACGCCAGCCCCACACCGATCCCAGTTGCCCCCCGGCAAGGTATCCCAGGGCCGCGCCCACAGGGATCGCCAGATAAAAGATGGAAAGAATCCGGTTGCGATCGCGCTCCGGGTAGAAGTCGGCCAGCACCGCGGGCGCGAAGATTCCAAAGGTCGCTTCGCCCACGCCCACCAGCGCGTGGCGAATATACATCGTGCGGTAGTCATGGACCCAGGCCGTCGCCAGCGTCGCGAGGCTCCACAGGACCGCCCCGCCGATGATCAGCGGCTTGCGCGAAAACCGGTCGCCCAGCCATCCGGTGAGCGGCGCCACCAGCATATACACCATGAATAACGCGGTGGTCAGCCCGCCCATCTGCTGATCGTTCCATCCAAATTCCTTCTGGATCAGCGGCTGCGCCCCGGGAAGAATGTAGCGGTCGATGTAGTTGAGCAGGTTCAGCCCGATCAACAGCAGCAGCGTCGCCAGGACTGCACTGGATCCGGTGCGCGTTGTCTGAGCTGAGGTACTCAAGCGTCTTTGTCCTGGTAATCCTGCTGAGGTCCCATGAATATCACAGGACGGACAGATGAAGAATCAGTCCGCCCGGAAACTGACCTGTGCAACGCACCGCATTCGAGCGCCGCAAGTCTTTACATTTCTGTCGCCTGGGCTAACTGTTTAAACATTAACTTGACATTTATTCGAATTGACTTACAAAGAAGGCTCATGCCTCGTGCCGCGGAAAGCTTCCTCTGCACGCTCCCGGCATCCAGGTAAATCCCGCAACCGTGAGGTCCCTCATGGCTCAGAAGCAGCCCCCAAGGCAGCCAAATCCTCAGGCATCCCGCCAACATCAACCTAAGGTTCAGTACACTCGGCCCCGCCATCGCCGGTCCCGAGGCTGCTGCAAGGGGCAGTGCGCAGGGCACCGCATTTGAAGAACTCCCAGGCCCACCCCGGCGGAGTTGCGCTCGATCCGCTCGCGCACCGCAACACCGGCTTTCAGCCTCTGCCGCCACCCCTCGGACTGGCGCCGTTTCACTACTCGCTGACCGACAATTTTCCGGCGATCGCCACCAACATTACGCACGCCAACAAGATGACCCTGCACGTTCTGGGCGACTCGGGCGGTGTGCAGGATGCAGAGTTTCAGGACAACGTCGCCGCGGCGCTGGTTGCAGCACTGAACCCCAACGATCCAGCCTCACCCCAGTTCTGCTATCACGTTGGCGATGTCGTCTATTTCACCGGCCTGCATGGCGATTATTACGCCCAGTTTTATGAACCGTACTCCCATTACACTGCGCCGATCCTGGCCATTCCGGGCAATCACGACGGCGAAGTGGACGATCCCACGCAGCAGACCTCGCTCGATGGCTGGGTCGACTACTTCATGCAGCCGCATCCGGACGTCGATCCGATTTCGAAGGATGCGCCCCGCGTCGGGCTATCGCTACCGAATCCCTACTGGACCCTGGACACTCCCTACGCCACGTTCATCGGCATGTACACCAACGTCCCGGAAGGCGGTTCAATCGACTCGGTGCAGCAGCAATGGGTAACCAGCGAATTCGCCGCCGCCCCCGCAAACAAGGCGCTGATCCTGGCGCTGCATCACCCCATCTATTCGTTCGACGTGTACCACTCGGGGAGTTCCCGCATGGCGGATGTGCTGGAGAATGCCATTCGCGATACCGGGCGCGTGCCGAACCTCGTCATCATGGGGCACGTGCACGATTACCAGCGCATCGAGCAGACGATCAGCCAGTCCGGACCGACGCCGTTTATTGTCACCGGAAATGGCGGGTATCACAATCTGCACGCGCTTCATTCCAGCGCTGGCGCCGTTGCGCCGGACACGGGCGCGGTTTTGAAATATGGCAATGACAAGGTGTGGGGCTTTGTCACGTTGACCATCGATGAGAAAACCATCTCGGGGTTCAACACCGAAGTGAACCGCACCGGACACGCCACCCAGGGAGACAGCTTCTCCTATCCTGCCGGGCCGGTTACGCTGGCCAATCCCAAAGCGTTCCGACGCTTTGACCCGGGGTCCGATCCTCAGATCGAGGGCCGCGGCCAGCGCGCTTCGACCGTGGTTCCGATCCCGCCGCGGGGCCGAAACTCCCCCTTCACCACCGCCCACACCGGGTTGGTGGCTTTCACGATGTCCTCGAGCACCTGGTTCACGATGTTCTCCTGGAAAATTCCAAGATTCCGATAACAAAACAGGTATTCCTTCAGCGACTTCAGTTCCAGGCACCGTTCGCGCGGCATGTACCGGATCGTCAGCACCCCGAAATCGGGCAGGCCGGTCTTGGGGCAAACCGAGGTCAGTTCCGGATCATCGATGGTGATCTCGTAACCCGGAAACTGGTTTTTCCAGGTCTCGATCGGGGGAAACGCAAAGTCCAGTCCGGCCTTGGCATGGTCGTCGGTATAACGCGGTTGAGGAGCCATGTATCTATTCTAGAACCGGCCAAATGAGTGTTCTACTTGAGCCCCGGTCTGCATTTATGTGCTCCCTCAGGCCCCGCCTACGAGTCCTATATACTGACTCAGGTTTGGTTGAATGGTACAGGAAAGAAAGCAGTTGAGTTGGCGCTGGGCATGGATCGGCGCAGTCCTCATCCTTGTTCTTGTTTTTATCTCGGTTCGTTCTCTCACCCGGGAGCGGTTGCAGGTGCGCGCCGTTCAGGCCGCCCATAAATCCCTGGAAAGCACGATCAGCACCAATGGGCGCGTCGAACCGGTTTTGAACTACGAAGTACCCAGTCCGATCTCGACCACGGTCAAAGCGGTGTATGTGCAGGCGGGCGACACTGTTCCAGCCGGAAAGCTGATCGTGGTGCTCGATGACATGCAGGCGCGGGCCAAGGTGGCGACGGCCCAGAGCGCCGTCAAAGCCGCCGAGGCCGCGGTCGAAGCCGCCACCCACAACGGGACCCGGGAACAACAACAGGCCTCCACCGCGGAACTCAACCGCGCCCGCATCGACCGCGAACAGGCGCAGCACGATCTGGACGCCCTCACCAAACTCAGTGCCTCAGGCGCCGCTTCACCCAGCGAAGTCGCCGCGGCCAGGGGCCGGCTGGACACCGCCAACGCCGCACTGGAGGCTTCGCAGACCAGTTCCCAGGGCCGCTACTCTTCCGCGGAAGTGGCCCGGGCAAGGTCGGAGTTGGAGGACGCGCAGGCCAATCTTGCGGCGGCACAGCACGTGGAAGAGGAAACCAAGGCGTATGCCCCCGCTGCCGGCACCGTGTATGACCTCGAAGTGAAGCCGACGCAGTTCATCGAGGAGGGCAAACTCCTGTTTCAGCTTGCCGACCTGAATAACGTTCGTGTCCGGGCCTATTTTGACGAGCCGGAAATCGGCAGCCTGTCGGTTGGCCAGCCCATCGAAATCAAGTGGGACGGGAGGCCCGGCCGCATCTGGCATGGACACATCGAGCGCGTGCCGGTCACCGTGATTCACCTCGAAACCCGAACCGTCGGAGAAGTCCTCGTCAAACTCGAGGACCAGGAGGAAGGAAAACTTCTCCCCGATACCAATGTGACGGTCACGGTGACGACTTCGAGCCAGGCCAATGCGCTGAGCATTCCGCGCGAGGCCCTGCACATGGAAGGCGGCAAGCCCTACGTTTTCCGGATCGTTAAGGACGAATTGAAGAGGACGCCGGTGGTTACCGGAGCCATCAATCTGACCCAGGTAGCCATTCTTTCCGGTCTCAATGATGGAGACTGGGTAGCCACGGGCACTACCACGGGACAGCCTCTTGAGGAAGGCGTTCCGATAAAGGAAATTCGGTGAGACCTCTGTTCGCCATGCTGCTGGCCGTGACCATGGCAGCCTCGGTCGCGGGACAATCCACCCGGGACGGGCTGTCGCAGGTGAACGCCGCGCTGCAGGCGGGGGAGGCGGATAAGGCGTTGGCGCTGCTTGGTTCCCTTCCTTCGCAGGCGGGCACTTCGGCCGAAGCGCACAATCTGCATTGTCGCGTGCTCTTCACGCTGGAACAGTATGAAGCCGCCAACACGGAGTGCGAACAGGCCGTGAAGGGAGATCCCAACAATTCCACCTACCATCTCTGGTACGGCAGGACCCTGGGTGAATCAGCCGACCGCGCCAGCTTCATCAGCGCCTACGGGCTGGCGAAGCACGCCCGGTCCGAATTTGAGCTGGCGGTGCAACTCGATCCGCGTAACGCCGAGGCTCTGGCCGATCTGGGCGAGTTCTACAGCGAAGCACCGGGGGTAGTGGGCGGCGGTACGGACAAGGCGGCCGGGGTGGCGGCGCAGTTGGACCATGTGGATCCGGCGCGGGCGCACGAGTTGCGCAGCGGGATCGCCCGCCAGAACAAGGATCTCGAAACCGCGGAAAAAGAGCTCAAGGAGGCCATCGCGGTCAGCGCTCATCCCGCCTTTCAATGGATGCGGCTGGCCAGCTTCTACCGCAAGTTGAAACGCTGGCCGGAAATGGAGAATGCGGTTGAAAGCGGGTTCGCAGCCGCGCAGCGCGACCCCCATGCCGGGGTGGCGCTCTTCAATGGCGCCTCGGTGTTGATCAGGGCCAATCACAATCCGGAACTGGCGATGAGAATGCTCGAAGCCTATCTCGCCGCACCCGGAGCAACCGAGGAAGCGCCGGCGTTTGCAGCCCGTGTTTGGCTCGCGCGCCTTCTGGCGCAAAGCGGAAACGAGGAGGGCGCCCGCCGCGAGCGCTCAGCCGCCCTTGCGATGGCACAGGAATACAAGCCGGCCCAGGATCTGAAGCTTTGAGTAGACTTTTGCCCCAGAAGATCGCTGGAATTTGGCGCTCCCGCCGTTGCGCCGTGGTATTCATGGCCGGCCTTCTTTGGACGGCGCCCTCTCTGCTTGCCGGCACAGGTATCGCTCGCCACGGTGGTTGACCTGGCACAGCGCAACAGCAGTGCGGTCAAAGTGGCCCAGGCCGACATCAGTAAGGCGAATGCGGTGCTGTCGGAAACGAAGGATGCGATTATCCCCACCGTGGCCTTTTCTACCGGACTTCCGGTATTCCCGGAGGTGGGATTTACAGGCACCCCCCCGTCGATATGGACAACGACCGTGGAGTCTCTCATCTTCGGCGTTCCACAAAAGCACTACATCACCGCCGCGCGCCTGGGGCTGCAAGCCGCCACTGCTCGATTGCGGGACGCCCGTGAGCAGGCCGCGCTCGACGCCTCCACTGCCTACATCGAGTTGGATACGGTGAATCAGGAACTGGCCGTCGCGCTGCAGCAGCAGGGCTTTGCCAAGCGCCTTGTCGAAATCGAAAAGCAGCGAACCGAAGCCGGCGTGGATGCGCTCAGCGAACTGCTGCAGGCACAGCTGGCATCGGCCGAAATCAGGCTGAAGGTGGAGCACCTGGAAGGCCGCGCCGGCACGTTGGCCAACACGTTGTCCACCCTCACCGGGCTGCCGACTGGATCGATTAGCCCGGATCACGCAAGCATCCCGGAGATTCCGCAGACCCGGGCCGAGGTGCCGGTGAATACCCTGGCGGGAATTGAATCGGCACGGTTGCAGGCCAGCTCAAAACAAATGGCGGCCAGGGCTGACCGGGAGATCAACTACCTGCCCCAGTTGAGCTTCGGCGCGCAGTACAACCGCAATACCACCCTGCTGAACGACGTCAATTCGTTCTTCGCGAAACCGCTGCCGGCAAACAACTTCAGCTCCGGGATTGCGATCCAGGTGCCGATCTTCGACATGGGCCACTGGGCCAAGTCCCGGCAATCGGCGGCAGACGCCCTGCGCGCGACCATGGAAGCCGAGCAAGCCCAGCGCCAGAACGATGTGCAGATATCCGAACTTACGGGCACCATCCGCGAACTGGACACCCTGGCCGAAATCGCGAGTCTCAAACAACAGATTGCCGGCGAGCAGTTGAAGACGGTGCTCACCGAACTGGAGGTAGGCAACGGCGGCGGAGCCAACCCCGGCGCCCCGCCGCAGCTGTCGCCCAAGGCCGAGCAACTGGCCCGCATCGACGAGCGGCAAAAGTTTGAAGACTCGCTGGATGCGGGTTTCGACCTGGCCAGAGCCCGGCTGGGATTGCTTCGCGCACTCGGTCACATGGAAGACTGGCTACAGGAACTTCGCGCCAAGCCCTGATTCTGAAGAAGTTACGCGCGCCAAATGGAGGCAATCCAGTGCTGGAATCGCCAGAACTCCTTTAGCCGAAACAACCGGCGCAGTACCCTCGGCCGGGGCCATGCTCTCCAAGGTGCGGAGCGAGGTATATATCAGCGTCCAAAACCCCCTGAAAGTTGTCTAAATGTTAAGATAGTAAGGATGCCTATGCCTCTGAAGACACTCTTCCTCAACCCTCCTTCGTTTGAAAATTTCGACGGTGGCGCCTCCTCTCGCTGGCCCGCAACGCGCGAGATTGAGTCGTACTGGTACCCGGTCTGGCTGACCTACCCCGCCGGCCTCCTCGAGGGTTCGCGGCTGCTCGATGCGCCGCCCCACCACGTCTCTGCGGACGAGACGATCAAGATCTGCAAGGACTACGAGTTCCTGGTCCTGTTCACCTCCACCGTGGGCTGGGAGGGCGACCAGCGGCTGGCGGAAGCCATCAAGGCCGCCAACCCGTCGATTCGGATTGCGTTCGTCGGCCCTCCGGTGACCACGTCCCCGGACAAGGCGCTCAACGAGTGCCCGGTGCTGGATTTCATCTGCCGCCGCGAGTTCGACTATTCGGTCGTGGAATTCGCCCAGGGCAAGCCCCTGAGCGAGATCCTCGGTATCAGCTACAAGCAGGACGGCAAGATCATCCACAACCCTGACCGTCCCCAGGTAGAAGACCTGGATGCGATGCCGTGGGCGACCAAGATTTACAAGCGCGACATGGACGTGACGCGCTATAACGTGCCCTTCCTGCTTCATCCGTATATCGCGCTTTACTCGACGCGCGGCTGCCCGGCGCAGTGCACCTTCTGCCTGTGGCCGCAGACCCTCAGCGGTCACGCGTGGCGCAAGCGCTCGACGGATGACGTTGCGGCGGAGCTCAAATGGGCCAAGGCGAACTTCCCCGAGGTCAAGGAGTTCTTCTTCGACGACGACACCTTCAACATCCAGAAGGTGCGCACCATCGAGCTCTGCGAAAAGCTGAAGCCCCTGAACCTGACGTGGAGCTGCACTTCGCGTGTCACGACCGACCGCGAAACGTTGAAGGCGATGAAGGATGCGGGCTGCCGCCTGCTCATCGTCGGCTTCGAGTCGGGCGATCCGCAGATTCTCAAGAACATCAAGAAGGGCGCCACCGTCGAGCGCGCGCGCGCCTTCGCGAAGGACTGCAACGATCTGGGCCTGGTCGTTCACGGCGACTTCATCCTCGGCCTGCCTGGCGAGACGAAGGAGTCGATCCGCAACACCATCAACTTCGCCAAGACGCTCGACTGCGAAACGATCCAGGTTTCGATCGCGCACGCGTACCCGGGCACCGAGTTCTACGATTACGCCAAGGCCAACGGCTTCATCACCAACGAGAAGATGGAAGACGGCGGCGGGCACCAGATGGCGCACATCGAGTATCCCGGCCTGCCCACCGACTACGTCATGGAGATGGTGCACCGCTTCTACGACGAGTACTACTTCCGGCCCAAGGCGGCTTTCCGGGTGGTCTGGAAGGCTATCGTGAATCGCGACGTGCCGCGGCTGTATGTCGAGGCCAAAGCGTTCCTCAAGCTGCGCGCGCAGCGCAACAAGATGGTGAAGGCCGCGCGCAGTGGAAGGCCGTCCGATCCGCCGGCCACGGTTGGCGCCGGCGCGTAAACCGAGCACTACCGGTGCGAATCCGAAAGGGCGGCTCCGCTGAGGCCGCCCTTCTGGTTGTCACGCTCAAGGTGGGAGATCACTGAACTCGATCAGACATTCGAATGTCTCATCACACGCTCTCGCCGCGGCAATACCTGATCCTGGGACTCGTCTCTATCTGCGCACCGCTCGGAGACACCTTCCTGTCGCGCGGCATGACGCAGCTGCCCGCGATCACTCTGGCTCATCCCGCATCTCTCATCACCGCCGTCTTTACACCGTGGATCGCCGCCGGCATCGCGCTGCTGATCGGTTTCTTCGCCAGCTATCTCACCGCGCTCTCGTGGGCCGATCTCACGTTCGTACTGCCGGCCACCGCGCTCGGAAACGTCATTGTGGCGCTGTTGTCGAAATTCTGGCTGCACGAGCCCATCTCGCTGGAACGCTGGGCGGGCATCGTGCTCATCACCATCGGTGTGGGCTTCGTCGCCCAGGGCCCGGCGCTGACGGAGCGGCCGGCGAAGCCAGAGCCTGCAGTGGAATTCGAGGAACAGACGCCATGATGCTGACCGCGACCTCCGCCCAACCCGGACCCTGGACAGCCGCCGCCATGATCGCGGCCGTCGTCTTGTTGTCCACCGTGGGCGAAGTTCTCACCGCCGCGGCAATGAAGTCCATTGGCGATCTCGATGACATTCGCGCGCAATCCGGTTTGAAGGGCGCGATCCGAGCCGTCGTCACCTGCCCGTTGTTCTTCGCAGGCGTGGGCTTTCTGGCGCTTGGCCTTCTTCTCTCTGCTTTTTGCTCTGAATCATCTCGACCTGAGCCTGGTGGCGCCGGCGGCCGCTTCGCTCACGCTGGTCACCAATGCCATCGCGGCCAAACTCTTCCTTCATGAAAACGTGGACCGCCGCCGCTGGACCGCGGCGGTGTGCGTCTGCATCGGGGTGTACCTGCTGGCGCATTGATTCGGTGAGGGCAGCCTTCTTCGGTAGAATGCCTCTGGACACCGCCTGTGAATCTTCCTGTCAATCCCACCATCCTTCCCATGCTGGCCAAGCGTGTGGACGACGTCCCCAAGACCGGCGACTGGATCTTCGAGCCCAAGTGGGACGGCTTTCGCGTCCTCATTTTTCGCGACGGCGACGAAGTCCTGATCCAGAGCCGCGACGAAAAGTCGCTGAACCGATACTTCCCTGACATGCTCGACCCGTTGCGCGCCCAGCTCCCCGAGCGCTGCGTGCTCGATGGCGAACTGGTCATCGCACTCCATGGCCGTCTCGAATTCGATGCTCTGCAACTGCGCATCCATCCTGCTGCGTCGCGGGTGAAGATGCTGGCCGGCCAAACCCCCGCGTCGGTCGTGTTCTTCGATCTCCTTTGCGTGGGCGACCGCGATCTTCGACCAGAGCCTTTCGCAGCGCGGCGCGCCGAACTGGAATCCCTTCTTGCCAATGCCGCGCCTCCCGTTCACATCACTCCCGCCACGCGAGACCGCGAAACGGCGCGCGACTGGTTTCATCGCTTCGAAGGCGCGGGCCTCGACGGCGTAGTCGCCAAGCCTGTCGATGGCGGATACCAGCCGGACAAGCGGGTCATGCTCAAGATCAAGCACGAGCGCGATTGCGACTGCGTGGTCGCGGGCTTTCGCTGGTACAAAGAAGCCGCCGGCAGGGAGATCGGTTCCCTGCTGCTCGGCCTCTACAACGATGCCGGGGCCCTCCAGCACGTCGGAGTCTGCGCCAGCTTCACCAGGGAGAAACGCGGCGAACTGCTCGAATTCCTGACGCCCTACCGCGAGAATGCGCTCGCCGCTCATCCCTGGAAGGATTGGGCCGAAGCGAGCGCCGATGGCGAAGCCGCGCAGCGCATGCCCGGCGCGCAGAGCCGCTGGAGCCAGGGCAAAGACCTTTCCTGGGAGCCGGTTCGTCCGGAACTGGTGGTTGAAGTGGCCTACGAACACATGCAGGCCGGACGCTTCCGCCACATGGCCCAGTTCCGGCGGTGGCGGACGGACAAGCCGCCATCCCAATGCACGTACTCCCAACTGGAAGTCGTTCCGCCGGAGGAACTGAAGTCCATCTTTGCCCTGGGGCGGTAATGGCCCTCGGATAAAAGCGGACCTTAAAGCAGGTCGCCGCCGCTGTTGTCGGAACCCCCGCCATCGTCGAAGCCGGCTCCTCCGTCGTCCTGGCTGCCGCCATCGAACCCCGCGCCATCGTCGCTCCTGTCGTTGGAGCTTGAGTCGTCGTAGGCCATCCGGTCGTCACGCGAGGTTTCGTCGCCCGCCGTGTTGTAACTTGCATCGCTGAACTGGGCTCCGCCCTGGTCGCCGGTCTCGTGGAAACGGTGTTCTCCGCCGCCCGGTTCGAATTGGCGCTCGCCGCCCCGACCCGGCTCATCGTAGTAGTTGTTGACTACCGTTTCTTCAACGGGGCGCTCGAAGCCGCCGCCCATGCCCATGCCTGATCCCATGCCCATGCCGCCCATACCCATGCCGTAGCCGCCGCCGTGGCCGAAGCCGTGCAGGATGGACTCGACGCCCTCAAAGGCCAGTGCTCCGGCGGCGACGCCGGCCGCGGTTTGAGCGGCTCCGCGCAGGAAGCTGGGCGCGCCACTCTGCGCCGGGACATACTGCGGCTGCTGCACATATTGCGGCTGCTGGTATTGCGGTGGAGGAGCGTACGGCGGCGGTGCCGGCTGCGTGTACTGCGGAACGGGCTGGTAAGGGGGTGCCTGCGGCGGAGGCGGCGCGGGCTGGGGGTCCCTGTCGCCCAGAAGCCGGCCGAGAAAGCTGGTGGTGTGGGCGGGCTGTTGCGGGCGGGATTGCTGCAACTGCTGCATCTGCTGTTGAAGCTGCGCGAGCTGCCCTTTGGCCTGCTCGAGGGCAATGTTCTGCACCAGAACGGTCTGCGCCAGGATGTACAGCGCGTCGGGGTTGGCGCCGAGTTCGTGGCCCAGCAGATTTTCGGCGTCGGGGTCCTTTTCCTGCAGTTCGGTCTGGTTGATTTTCTGGGTCAGGTTCGTCAGAAGCTGTTGTTCCTGGGGAGTCACGAGAATTCCTCCGGCAGCGCCAACTTAGCACATCGGCCGCCTCTGCGGATTGAGACGCGGGCCCGGTCGCAAAGTTGCACCGCCGGTGATCTGTACGCAAGGCGGGATCCGGAGGTTCCCCATGTCCGCAGCTCCGCGGCATCGAGACCCCGAAAATCGCCTTCTCCAGTGGCTACAATGCGCCCGGAAAACTGATCTGACACAAGGTAGACGGAATGCCGGAAATTGTGTTTTGACCGTTGATGATTGCCGAGTTCTCCACCGACGAATTCCCCATCAAGTGGGAGCCTATGACAGACAGCCAAACGCCGCGCCGGCTTGGACGAAGCATCTCTCGCGCTATTCGCCGGGTTTGTTCTGGTGGTGCGTTCTTTCCATCAGCACGGATCTGGCCATGCACGTGACGGGGATTTTTCCGCCGCCTGGGCAGCCGATGGGCAACGGACTTCTGTTGATTGCCACGTGCTTATCGCACCGTGTTCTGCATCGCGGGCAGCTATACGACCGCATGGCTCGCGCCGAGGCGGCCAATGCTGCATGCGATGATTGGAGGAGCGATTGGCCTTGTTCTCGGCCTTGCCGGCGCAGTTGCAATGTGGAATCGTCCCGAGTCCGCCGGCGTTCACATGGTACCCCATCGCCGTCGCTCTACTTGGACTACCGACGGCGTGGTTGGGCGGGATGATCCGCAACCTGCAGTCGAGTGCGCGCACAACTTCGTGGCCGGTCTGAGCGCGTCAAAAATCCCGAGCACTCACGCCATGGCGAAGGCGCGGATGGTCTCCTTGCGGACGGTGAGTTGATCCACGAGGTCGGTGCGCACTTCGTAGCCGCGGCCGGGAACGTCGGGGATCAGGATTTCGCCCTGGCGCGAAACCGTCACTTCGGGCTCGATGATGTCTTCGACCCAGTAGCGTGCCGAGGCCGATACGTCGCCGGGCAGGGTGAAGTTCTCGAGAGTCGAGAGCGCGATGTTGTGGGCGCGGCCGATACCGGATTCGAGCATGCCTCCGCACCACACGGGGATGCCGCGTTCCTGGGCCGCATTGTGGACGGCGATGGCTTCGGAGAACCCGCCCACGCGTCCCAGCTTGAGGTTGATGATCCGGCAGGATTCCATCTCGATGGCGGCCAGCGCGTCGCGCCGGTTGCGGATGGATTCGTCGAGGCAGATGGCGGTGTTCATGCGCTTCTGCAGCATCGAGTGGTAGTAGAAATCGTCGTGCCAGAGGGGCTGCTCGATCATGAGCAGATCGAAAGCTTCGAATGAAACCAGGTGGTCCGCGTCTTTGAGGCGGTAGGCGGAGTTGGCGTCGCAGCTGAGCATAATTCCGGGCCAGCGAGAGCGAACGCGATCGAATACCTCGATGTCCCAGCCGGGCTTGCATTTCAGCTTGATGCGCTGATAGCCCGCAGCCAATTCCCTCTCGATGGTGTCCATCAACACGGGAATCGACGATTGGATGCCGATCGACACGCCGCAGACAATGATGTCGCGCACCCCGCCGAGAAGCTGAGAGAGGGACATTCCTTCTCTCTGCGCCTCCAGGTCCCAGATGGCATTTTCAAGAGCGGCCTTGGCCATGGGATTGCCGCGCACGACGCTGGAAAATGCCGGGGCAATCTCCGCCATGCTCAACCGAATCGGCAGAGGCCAGCATGGGTCCGAGCTCGTTGAGGATGACTTGCCACGCGGTGTCGGTCGATTCTCCGGAGAAGAAAGGGTGTTCGCCAGCGGTGCATTCGCCCCAGCCGGTCAGGCCTTCGGATTGAATCTCGACCAGCAGGATTCGGCGATCGCGAGTGATGCCGAAGCTGGTCTCAAACGGACGCACCAAGGGGATGTGCAGTTCGCGCAGGACGATATTATCGATTCTCATAAAGTTTGAGCGTTCCTTAGTTGTTCGATGCCTCACTCCGGTTGGGCGATTGGGCCCAACTCGAAGATTCCATTTCCTTGTGCATCCCGGACAAAACCCAGTACGGCCAAGCCACGGGAAAACGCGTGCTGAAACTTCCGGCGATTCTCCAACTGAACGGCGAGAGCGCGTTCCCGGTCTCTCTCGGATGCCTTCCATTCGTAAATGGAGGCTGGGACCTGGATTCGCTCCTCGATGTGGTTTGCAGCAGGTTGCCCCCCCGCAAGAATTGCCTGAACGCGAGGAGAATCGAGGTGCCACTCGGCCAACAACCGGTCAGTGGGCAGCCCACCCTGCAATCGACTAGAGGATACACCATAGAAATTCACACGGTAGCCACAAACGACGGCACCAAGCTTGTGGATATTCAAAAAGGCGTTTTTGATTTCCAGTGGATCGAACGTCCATTCCATGTACCGGATGCCGCGCGCCAGGGCCTCACGTCGTTGTTCCAGCTTGAGTTGCGCCCCGAGGCCGCGATTGCGCTAGGCTTCGCGGACGGCCAGCATGTGGGAGTGCAGATACGGTCGTGGTTCGGCGCCGTTTTTTTCCGGCGCCTTCACGCCGGGCAAAGACATGGCAAAACCAACCAGCGATCGCGGGCTCTCCCTGGGGCGAAGTGCCGGGCAGGCTGGTGTCGAAGGCCCCGATGATCTGGCCGCCGATCTTCTGCATCACCAGGAAGGCTTTGCGCGGAATCACGTCGGACTGGTCGTAGCCCCAGGTCTCGACCTGCATCTGGACACATGCTTCGAGCTCGTCGAAGCCGGAGCATTCGCGGATCAGGATCACGGCCGGGACTCCGCTGCAGCGGACAGGGCCAGCTTGCGCTTGGCGGCGGTCCAAAGGTCTTCAAGTTCGGCGGGACCGAGCTCTTCGAGAGGGCGGCTTGCCGCCAGTTCCATTTCCCGGAAGCGCTGCCGGAAACGCAGATTGCATCCGCGCAAGGCCATTTCGGCGTCGACGCCAAGGTGACGGCCCAGGTTCACGACCGTGAAGAGCAGATCGCCCAGTTCCGCTTCGACGGCAGCCTTGCGGGCCGGATCGTCAGAGGAAGCTTCGCTCTCGAGTTCGGCCGTCTCCTCGGCAAGCTTGGGGAGCAGATCGCGCCAGTTGGTCCAGTCGAATCCGGCTTTGGCGGCCTTCGAGCCCAGCTTGGCCGCTTCGGCGAGGGCGGGCATGGCGCGCTGCACGGAATCGAGCCTGGAGGCGGGAACGCCGGCCGCGTCGACGGCTTTGATCCCTTTTCGGCGGCCTTGATTTGTTCCCAGTTGCGCAGGACGCGGTCCGCGGAACCGTCCACCGCGGCATCGACGTCGGCCTGGTTGCCGGCGGCGCGGGAGGCTTCTTCGCCGAAGACGTGGGGATGGCGGCGGATCAGCTTGCGATTCAGGTGATCGAGCACATCGCGTGATGCTGAAGTGGCCTTCGTTGGCGGCCATCTCGGCATAAAACAGAACCTGGAGAAGCAGATCGCCCAGTTCTTCAGAAAGATGGGGAAAGTCGCGGCGCTCGATGGCATCGAAGACTTCATAGGCTTCTTCGAGGGTGTACTTGCGGATGGAATCGAATGTTTGCTCACGATCCCAGGGGCAGCCGCCGGGCGCACGAAGACGAGCCATAATGGCAACCGACTGCTCAAAAAGTGAGGCTGCCCGGGCCGGATCGGACGCGGGAAATTGAGGAGATGTGTTGATTGCGGTGCGTTCAGGCGTCTCAGCCATCTGGTTCTTATTTTACCCTGAGACGGGACTGGAAGCCCGGCGATGGACGTCTAACCGACAATCGGCTAAGTTGGGATGATCCGGCACGTGACTCAGAGCCGGATCAAGGCCACCTGCTTCCCTGTTGCATCGCTCTCCGCTGCGCGGGCTCTTGAAGGAGAACTCCCATGCTTCGCAGGCTGCGGTTGATTCTCATGGTGTTCGTCGGCGCGGCACCGGCCATGGGCCAGGTCGCGATCCCCAACACGCCGGCAGGGCAGGCGCTGACGGCGTGGCTCGATGCCTTCAACAGCGGCGATCGCGCAAAAATTGACGTCTTTCTCAAGAAATACTCTCCGAAGGCTGCTGAAGCCGCCCTTACGTCACCTCAGTTTCGAGGCCGGTCGGGAGGCGTCGATCTGGTCGCCGTCACGCGCAGCGAGCGCCTCTCGATCGCATTTCGCGTCCAGGAGAAGACCCAGCCGACTGTCCTCATGGTCGGCAAGCTGGAACTCGCAACTCAAGAACCCCTGACCATCTCCAATTTCACTCTTCACCCTATTCCGACGGGAGCCGTGCTTGAAGACATCAAGCTCGACCCCGCGCAGCGCAACCTGGCTATCGAGAACGTAATCGACAATCTGAATCAGTTCTACGTTTACCCGGCAACAGCGCAAAAGATGGCCGACAGCCTGCACGACCATGAGAAAAAGGGAGACTATAACGCCATTACCGATGGCGAGGAATTTGCCGCGCGGCTCAGCGCGGATCTTATCGACGTCAGCCACGACAAGCATTTGAGAGTCTTCTATTACCCTTACAAACTTGGCACCGATTCTCCTCCGCCTCTCACCTACGACCAGCTCACCGAGTACCGCAAGGATCTGGCGCGCGACTGTGGCTTTCACAAACTGGAGATTCTTCCCAACAACATCGGCTACCTGAAACTCGATTTTTTCGCCAGCCCCACAGCCTGCGCGAAGACGGCCGCGTCGGCCATCTACTTTCTTTCCAATACCGACGCCGTGATCTTCGATTTGCGGGAAAACTCGGGCGGCGAGCCCAGCATGGTGGCGATGATGTGCACCTACCTGTTCGATCAGCCCACCCTCCTGAACGATTTCTACGATCGAAGAGGAAACACAACCACCGAGTACTGGACGTTGCGCTATGTTCCGGGAGTCAAGCTGGGAAATAAGCCCGCCTACGTCCTCACCTCAAAGCAGACATTTTCCGGAGGCGAGGAATTCGCCTACGACCTGAAGAATCTCAAGCGCGCAACGGTTGTGGGAGAGACCACGGCGGGCGGCTCTCACCCCGTAGGTCCCCATCGCGCCGGCGATCACTTTGTCGTTTTTGTTCCCAGCAGCCTGATCCTTAATCCCGTCACCGAGGACGGACTGGGAAGGCACCGGGGTAACGCCCGATGTTCCAGTCAAAGCCGAGGACGCGCTGGACACCGCGGAAAGGCTGGCGGCGCAGAGGATCCAGCAGGACGCGAGCCATGACACAGGGGGAGCCC
>CAWEVD010000010.1:0-286978 GCA_963812485.1 uncultured Acidobacteriota bacterium | reverse complement strand
GCGACGGCACGGACATTGAGCCTGGAATCTTAGCCGCAGGAGAAAGATCTGCCGCTGTCGGGCGGATGCCTCAAAGCTTAACTTCCGAGCAGGCGGTTATTCGACCGCTTGGAACCCAACGGTCCGATCTCACCATACTGGTCATCCAGAAGCCTTCAGCGCGACTTACCGTTTTGGTGAGTCGGGAACCGTCATGACCCTGGAGTATCCCTACTTGCTGGACTTTGAGCGCCTTCTGACCACGAACAAAATTACAACCAGAAGCACGGCCAAACCGACCCAAAGAAGGTAGTTTGACTTTTTCGGAGTCGGTTCGGCAGGAGGAGCAGGTGTTTCCGTCTCGGCCGGGGCAGGAGTGGGCTCTCCTTGGGCAACGAGCAAAGGAGCATCGGGTGCCGGAGAGGGGGGGACTGGGCCAGTCACATGTTGTGGCTTCGTCGCGACCTCCTTCGGAGCCGCAGCGGTCGCACCACCCTTTTGGGCGGTGGGGCGGCTCGGCGGTGGGGGGGGCTTGAGGCGTCGTGCCAGTCACACTCTGTTGCTCTGATGAGACCACCGACGGAACCTCCACGATCTTCGTCGCGGAGACCTTCATACCCTTCCTCAAGGCAAAAGCGTCGACCATTTGGCCGTCGACGTTGAATTTCTGGTCCTTCGGGATCTTGAACTCCTGGTTTGTGTTGTCTTCGAGTGTGAGGATCACCGACCTTGGTGGATTGACATGCCAGACCTTGCCTGTCACGGTCTGGATTGTGGTGACGATCATAGGCGTGGTTGTGGTAATGATCTTGCGCTGGAGCTTCATGCCCGGCTTCAAGTCGTGGATGCCAAGCTGTTTCCCATCAACCGTGGCTCTGGCAGACTCGGGACATCCGGAAAATGCCGGAACGTGCCATCCTCCATTTTCACGATCAAATCATTACCGTCCACAGCGTAGACTTCGCCGCGGTTGACCGTTACGCTGTAGCTGCTCTCGCCCGCCTTCGTCGTTGTTGTCGTCTGGACCTGCGCGCCGGTTTGAACAGCAAATGCAAGACCGAGTGTTCCGGTAGCGAGCAAGAGTCCCTTAACCCAACTGGCACCAAGCTTCATGGTTTATCCTCCGTGAACTCAATTTCTCGGCCCAACCTCGAAAATGTACTTAACACCACCCAGTGCATGTATGTCGACTGGAAAAATACGCAGTTTGTCCTAACGAAACATTGGTAACTGAGGTCGAGGGATCTGGACCAGGGACGTCGGAACCTCCCAACCAAAGACACGAAAAAATCGCCCGACACTTGAAAATGAGGTATGTCATTAAGTCAGCCGAGTTGCGCGTAACACTCTCAGGTGAACTGATCGGCCGCGTGCGGTTGGCGATCGTGCCCAAGCTGCGAACCTCGCCATCAGGCTCTGCTACCGCAACGGCTATCGTTTCGGCGTGGACATCCAAACCCAAAAATCGTAACTTCTCTCTCATGACCGGTTCCCTCCGCTTGTGGCTCTGGACTGTAGTTCGTCAAACAAACTCAGCCTAACCCACGACCAGCGCATCGAACCGGTCACACCATAATGACTAAACACGGGTCCGCAATTCCCAAAAGCAACCGCAGGTCCTTCGACTCCGCTGCGCTACGCTCAGGATGACAAATTGTTGGTTAGGGCAATACTGTTCTCCACGGCAGAACCGGGCGGATTGTCGACGACTCGGAAGTATCGCCGCTGTGCAGTTCGTAGAAGCAACCGCAGATCCTTCCCTTCGCTACGCTCAGGGACGGGCGAACCGAATTCATTCGTCGAATGGTCGCGAAGTTTACTCGACTGAATGTCGGGGGCGGAGGCAGTCGGCCCACTCGACCTTCTGGGTCAGAAAGCGGGGTTGCATGGCAGCGTGCAACCCCTTGCTTATGTGGAAAGGCGCATCTGGCCCAAACCGGTCATCGCCCTGGAAAATGCATGGGCGGTGGGTTCATCGGTCTTATCCCAGGATCCAAATTCTCCAGAGGGACCTTGTATTTTCGCTTGTTGCCCCTGTCCGGCACATCCTGATCCGAGAGCATCAAATAGTCTTTCCATCGGTTTGCCACCGTTTCGGCGTCTTGGGTTACCACCTGCAGCCCCGGCTTCAGCATCCGGGCCCCAGTTTTGAATTCCTTCCAGGTTATTGTTCCATTCGATGCCTCGGAGACCGGCCCCATGAACAAGGCTATCCAGTTCCCGCTTCCCCGCCTCCGCCGCCCTGCCCTGGATATTGTTGAGTGCGATTTCGCAAGCCCGAAGCTCGCCGAAGATGAGTTGAATCCTCTGTGCCACCCTGGGATCCATGTCGAAACCTCCCTTGATTGGTTCAAGATCGCTGGTAGTCGGAGTATTCCCCCGGGGAGCAGTCAGAAGATTTGTTTTTTGGAGTAGTATCCGCGACGAACCCAGCCTTTGGATTCTATATCCTTCGCGCATCAAAGAAATGCACAGTGAACGTCAGGAGTGCGATTGGATGTGCTGATTATTCCCGGGTTCTCGCGCCTTTTCGTGATAGTTCCCGAGGGGTGGGCTACTCGGAAGTGATGTCGCTTTTGCGAATCTCAAAGGCAACCGCAGGTCCTTCGCTGCGCTCAGAATGAAAGCGCGTTGGAGTTGCGGAAAATGAGTCCGCAGACCGCGATTTGTGGGAGAATTGTGGGCTATGGGACATTACCCCGAGGTTATGTCCGGACCAGCGGTAATTCCGGCGCAATCAACGCGCCTGTCACTTTTGACAGTTCTTGGTTGTAGGATTGGCGTGTCAAGTCAAACCGCTTACAAGGAGCTCACCATGTTGAATTGAAGACTCGGAATCGACTCACGAAATCGAACTGGCTCTACGGCTTTCTGGTCGTTGCCCTATGCTCGGCACCTCTTCTCGCGCGAGCCGATGAACCCAGTGAAAGAGTGACCAGAGCCGGTCAGGTGTTTAAGGAACTCGCAAACGCCGAGAATGGCCTCCCCATCAACGTGCTGAACAAGGCAGATTGCGTCATTATTCTGCCTTCGGTCAAGAAGGCCGGGTTCATCGTCGGAGCCCAATATGGCAAGGGAGTGATGGTCTGTCGAAGCGGTCAGAACTTCAATGGTCCTTGGGGAGCGCCAATCATGATGCAATCCAGCGGCGGAAGCTTCGGTCTCCAGGCAGGCGGACAGGCAACCGACTTTGTGATTCTCGTAATGAATGACGATGGTGCACGCTCGGTGATGAAAGGGAGGGCCAAGCTGGGTGCTGAAACGAGCATCGCAGCCGGTCCTGTGGGACGGAATGCGGAAGCCTCGACGACCGCCACCATGCAAGCCCAGATGCTTTCCTACTCCCGTGCGCAAGGCGTTTTCGCCGGAGTCTCGCTCTCCGGAACCTCGTTGGGCCCCGATGACAGCGACAACGAGAAGCTCTACGGTAAGAAAGTCTCCGGGCCAGAGATCTTTTCGGGAAGCGTCACGGCACCTTCATCCGCTGCAGCTCTGCATTCAGAACTGCATAAAGTGTCGCCAAAGAACCTCGCCAAAGGAAAATAATTCTCCGGGGCGAACTTCGTCTCCAAAGCTCTTTGATTTCGCCTTAATTCGTCAGAATCGAGGTGCCACTTGATCTTTAAGGCGGCGTGACGCTCTGTGCTAAATGAGGCCGCATCGACATGCGGAAAGCCGGTTGAACCAGCATTTTTTGTTACATTTACCCCTCTAGGGCTCTTCGCCAACCCAATAGTTGGCGCGGGCCACGACATGGGCCCCATAATCCTGCGCCAGGCGCACCCGCAGCGTATGCAGTCCCGGCGTCGGATTCGTCGGCCGGAACGTCAGCAGGTAGCGATTCCGCGCGTGCTTGGCTTCTTCAACGACCCGCTGCTCGAATTTCTTGTCCCCGGTGAACGTGGTGTACTCCCCGCCGCTCATCAGCGCAATTTCCTTGGTCACGTTCTTGCGGAACGCCTGCACCAGAGCCACCAGCGCCGACACCATGTTCATGGTCCGGTTCTCGCCCGAGTCCTTGATGTCATGGGCAAACTCCGCCTGAACAGGCGAAAACGACACCGTCAGCACCAGCACATCCGACTGTCCGATCTTCTGGATCACCTGCTCCACTTTCGCGTGCTTGCTGCCGTGATCGCGTTCCTCGCTGATCAGCAGCAGAACCCGCCGGAACTCCTTGGGCTGCGACTCGAGCAGATCCACCGCGTAGCTGATCGTGTCCAGAATCGCATCGCCGCCATCGCCCGGCTCCATGGTCTTCAGCGCCTGGTTCAGGTCGTCTCCCGAATGGGTGTAATCGTGGATCAGGTGCGGTTGCGAATCGAAACCCACCAGCGCCGCCTGGCTCCGCGGATCGGACAGAAACAGGTCGAGAAGCGGCCCCAGCTTGGCCACCTTGTCGAACTCGAGCACGCTCATCCCGCCCTGCTCGACCGCGACCACCAGCGACACCGGCGCTGTATCCATCTCCTCCTGCACGTGCACTTTCTGCGGAACTCCGTTGTCTTCGAGCACAAAATCGTCGCCCTTGAGCCCGTACACGATCCCGCCCCCGCGCTTCTCCACCAGCGTCGGCACCAGCACTTCCTGGGTCGTGATCCGCAGAGTGGGCGTGTCCGGATGCGACCCCGGCATGGGCTGCGGCGGCTCCGCCGGCGGCATCTGCTGCGCGGCCGCGATCCGCGGGCCAAGCGAATACCCTCATCCAAAAAATCAAAAAGAACTTCGCCATCCTACGACGGTCCCTTCGGAGGCGGTGGAGCGGGAATCGCCGGATGGGTCGTAAACGGCGGAGGCGGCGGCACCGGCTCACTGCCTGGACTTCCCTGCACCGGGAACGGCTTGTACAAGCTGTTCGGATCGGCCGCCGGCGGCGCGCCCGGCAACGCCGCAGGAGACCTGCTCGTATCGATCGCGTCCCGAATGGCCGCGAACGCCGGCGTCGGTTTCAGGTCGTCGTCAAACGGCAACGGCCGCTGCCGCGCTCCGTCTGGTCGCTTCGCCCATGGCTGCTTTGATTCGTTCAGCCAGCTGTGCGCGCTGGTGATGCCCCAGGTCAGCGCGACGGAGACATTCGGCTCCGCCAGCATCATGCCCAGGTAATTCCGATACACCGCCGCCACCGCCGCATCCTGGGCTTCCGGACCGCCCTCCACCCCGCGCGTGTTCACATCCATCTCGGTCACGAACACCTCGAGGCCCATCTTGCCCGCCTGGCGCACAAACTCGACCAGGCCCGCGCCCGGCTGCGGTCCGTCCGCCTGCAGATGGCTCTGCACCCCCACCGCCTGAATCGGAATCCCTCTCGCCTTGAGCCTCCGCAGCAGCACCATCACCTGGCCCCGCTTCTCCGTTTGTTCCGGCGTGTCCAGTTCGATGCCGTATTCGTTGTACGTCAACTTGGCTGCCGGGATCCGCCGACGCCGCGGTCTGGAATGCCACCTCGATGTAGTCGGGACCCACCAGCTCGAGCCACGGCGAGTTGCGCAGCCCATCCGCCCGCCCGTCCTTGGGATTGACGGCCTCGTTCACCACATCCCAGCTATGAATCTGCCCCCGGTACCGCCCCGCCACCGTCTGGATATGTTCGACCAGCAGCTTCCGCGCATTGTCCTTGTTGGCAGTGGCCGCAAACCATGCCGGCAGCGCTTCGTGCCAGCACAGATTGTGCCCGCGCACGCGATCGCCCGTGAGCGCCGCAAACCGCATCAGCCGGTCCGCCAGCGCAAAGTCGAAGCTCTGCGCGGTCGGCCGCAGCGCCGCCCATTTCATTGCGTTCTCGGCAACCAGGATGTTGGTCTGCCCCTGGACCAGTTGCGTGTACCCGTCCGCCGTGTTGCCCCCCGCCACCCCGTCCACATCGAGCAGCGCCGGATTGACCGCCGCGCCGTACAGCAACCCCCGGGCCGTGGCATGCGCCCGCAGAGAATCTGGTCCACTTACCCCCTGCCGGGCACTTCCATCGATTTGCGCCGCCCTCGCCCATTTCGGCGCCACCGCCGCGGCTCCCGCCGTCAACGCGAACCTGCCCAATTGCCGCCGCGTCCAGCGTCCCATCCCTCTGCTCCTGTTCAACGAACCGTTTCAACCGGCCAACTCGTACGCCGGCCGTTGCTCCTCAGGGCCGCTTGCGTGCCTCGCGGTCCACCCGGCCTGTCCAGGCAAGAAAGCTCAACAGCTCCCAGCGCGATGCCCACATAAAGCTCAGCACGTCCCGCATCCTCATCTTCTCCGCCCACTGTCCCGAATAGGTTTCCATGCGCCAGCGAAGATATTCGCTGCGCCAGGGCGTCAGCCGGTTGCCGCGCGTTGCGTTCCAGAGAAAACGAAGCGGTGCGAACACAATAAGTCAAGTATAAGAGGCGGGGCCCCTGCTGCAGGAGCCCATGGTTCAGGCTCGCGGGCCCTCACTCGTCGTGAGCCTCAGCCCGATCAAACCCTACAGCTTGTCAAACAGGCTCCCCGCGCCCAATTGCGAGATCACGTCCTCAAGCGCGGTCTGCTGGGTCTCCGCCATCGACAGTTGCGTCGATATCTTGGCCACGTCGGCCTGCATGAGCGTCGTTTGCGCCGCCGTCAGCTGCGTCTGCTCGCTGTTCGCCGCGTCGGTAGCCGCGGTCAGCCGCGTCAACGAATTGTCCACCACGACCCGCTGCTGCGATACAAAACTCAGTGCCGTGCTCAGAGCCGTAGTGTCGGAGACTGACGTGCCACCGTTGGTTCCCGAGGCAAAGTCCGCCACCAGTTGATTCAGAACTCCCAGCACGCTGGTCGTTCCGCCCGCCGTGAAAATCTGGTCCCCCGGCACGTTCAACTGGATCCGCTGCCCATTGGGGGTTTGGAGATAATTCACATTTGCGTCCCCGCTGTAGGTGGCCGTGGCCGGCGTGGTCGCATTGGAGATGCTGAAAGGAGCGGCGGCCGTCTGGCTTCCCGCAAAAATATATTGACCCTGGTAGCTGGTGTTGGCCAGCGAAACCACCTCATCGCGAATCCCCGCAATCTGGTTCGATATCGACTTCAGATCGCTCGCGTTCAAAGTGCCGTTGTCGGCGCTGGTCGCCAGCGTGACCGCCTGCGTCAACTGGGCCACGACCCCGCCCAGGGCAGAATCCGCCACCTGCAGCTGCCCCTGCACCAGGCTGGATGTCTGGGTGAAGGAATCGTCCCGCTGCATCTGGTTGAGGAGCAGCACATTTTCGCCCGCAGCCAGCGGATCGTCGCTCAGCGAGTTTACCCGTACCCCGCTCGACAACTCGGCCGTCAGCTGCTGCTCGCTGGCCTGGGTCTGATTCAACGGAATGGCCAGGTTCGACACATAAAATGGATTCACGCGCATGCGTTCACCTTCCCGCCGGGGTCTCCCGGGATAGCTCGACTTTCTGAATCGGCTCGGTTTTGCGCCAGGCGAGGGATTCACCGCCGATGGATCGATCCCGTTCGCCCGCGTCTCGTTACGCCACAGCGGTCTGCACGCCCAGGTTCAACGCGGAGGTCATGATCGTGTTCAGAATCGTGAACACCTGCGATGCCGCCTGGTAGCTGCGCTCCAACTGCTGCATCGCTGCCGCTTCGTCGTTCAGGTTCACTGCCGACAGAGAATTGTTCTGATTCTGGAGTTGCGTCACGGAGGCATTTTGGGCAGTATTCTCCGTCTGCACCTCGGCTACAGCAGCCCCCAGCATGGTCACGAAGTTGGAATAGAAATCCGTGGGACTCTTCCCGTTGACGGTCGCCGAGTTCGCCACGCCGGCCAGGGCCACGGCATTCGAGTTATCCCCCGTTCCCCCTGCCGGTCCCGCCGCCGCAATCTGGTTGGGGTCGGTCATGGTCACCGTCATCGCTATGGCGCTTCCCGCCACGGCCGCGGGTTGATTAAAGATGTTCAGAGGCGGATTCAGGGGATTCACCCCGGTCCCGCCGATCCCGTTGAGATCCACCCCGGCATTGTTCTGCGCATTGACTGCCGTCGCAATTCCGTACGCCAGCTGATCGAGCGAAGCCAGCACCCCGGGAATGTCCTGGTCGCGGGCCGTCAGATATCCGCCCAGCGAGCCTCCCCCGGACGCCAGTTGGGACGTGATGTCCGTCGTACCCACAAAGAAATGCGTGACCCCGTTCACCAACCCGGATGTGATGGGATTATTCGATCCCTCCGAAACCAGCGTCTGACCCGAGGCCGTGGTGATGGAGAGCCCATTGTTTTCCGTTGAGATCTGGTTGATGCCGATCAGCTGCGATAACTGGCTTAAATCCTGCTGGCGTTGATCCTCAAGAACGCCCGCATCAGCATTCGGTGACGTCGACTGGATCTGCGCGTTCAGTTGCGCGATTGCCGTGGTCAGAGCGTTCACCTGGGGGATCACCCCTGCCGCTTCCTGGTCCAGCGACCTCTGCTGGGAATTCAGGCCGTTGGCCGCATTTGAAATATCTCCTGCGAGCGTTGTCGCGGTCGAGAGCACCTGCTGCCGCAGCGCATTGTTGGTGGGATTGGCCTCGAGCGACGAGAACGAGTTGAAAAAGCTGGTGATGTCGCTGCCGATATCGCCGGCCGTCGCGCTCGCTGAGCCCGAATCCGGCGTGAACAATGCCTGAATCGTGTTCAAGGCCGCCAACCGTGATGTGGAAGCGGCCGCCAGCTGTTGCTGCTGGTCCAGCCGCTCAAGCAGGACCCGGTCCCGCACCGACGTGGCGCCCGTTTCCGTGACGCCAGTGCCGTTGTACACCCCATTGATGCTGACCGGCGAGTTCTCCTCCCAGTTCGGCTTCTCTTCCGTGTAGCCGGTGGTGTTGGCATTGGCCACATTGTTGGCCACGATGCTCAGGGCTGCCTGATCGGCATTGAGCGCGCCTGAAATCAAGTGGAACGCCGAGCTAATGGTTCCCATCGCTATCTCCCGTCTGCCCCCATTGTCCTGTTCCGGAGGAGCGGCGCCTGAGGCTGCCGCCGTATTCCCGCTGTCCTTCGTGCAACTGGCGAAGGCGGCTCATCACGTCCAGGTTGGCTCGCGTGGCCTCCAGCACCCGCTCGAAAACCGCCATCTCTCCGGTCAATTCCCGGCGCTCCCGCGCCATTTCCACTCTGCTCCTGCCCGCTCCATCCGGACAGATCGCGATTCAAGGCCTGGCATGATAGCGCCAGTTCTTCCAGCCGGTCCGCGTCCAGGCGGGCAAGTGCCAGCGATGCTTCGACGACCAGGGCCCTCAGTTCCGGATTGAATCGGCCATCTCCCAACTGCAGCATTCCTGTTTCCTTCCTGTTTCTTTCCCGGATCGGGCCCTACTGTCCCCGGCCGAGCATTGAGTCGATTACCTTGGACGCTACGGCGGACGCCGGTACCTCGTACGTCCCCGCTGCCAGTGCGGCCTGCACTGCCGCCACCTTGTCAGCGCGCACGCCCCCCTCGGCTGCGGTCAGCGCAACCTGGCTGGCTGCACTGCTAACCGATGCGCTGTCACTGGTCAACGAACTTCTCTCGGCAGTTTGCCCGCCCTTGGTCCGCTCCGGAGATGCCGGCCCCGCCGGCGTCACTCCGAGTATCGTCATCAATCCATCCAAACCGCTGCGAATGCCCATACACCTCTCTCCTTGGCTCGTCTATCGGCAGTTGTCTTAATCACTCTAGTCATTTGTGCGCGCTTATCCCGGTATCGATGTTGCACTTTCTGATTACCTGTGAATCTTTGGAACTGTTACCGGAACGGGAAACTTCGCCGAGAATCCGGTTCGCAATTCCAAACCCGCCGCTTGCACTCAGGGCTCCCGCCAGCGACTCGGAAGCAAACTCTCCCAGCGTTCCGTTTCCACCGTTGTCGCTATCGCCATCGCCAGTCAGTGAGCCACTCTCGGTCATCGGGCGCAGCAGTTCCTTCATCAGCTGCGCTTCAAACTCGTGCGCCGCCCGTACCAGCCGGGGCGGTGGGGTTGGATTGGTCGCGATTGCTCCCTGGCCCGCCGCAACGCTCCCGGTTACGCTCATCGTCATTCATAGCACCTCCAGGTCGGCTTCCAGCGCGCCCGCTTCCTTCATCGCCTGCAGAATCGAGATCACGTCGCGCGCCCCTGCCCCGGTACGTTGCAATTCCTGGACCAGATCCTCGACCGTCGCGCCTTCCTTCAAATCGATGCGATTGACCGGCTTGTCCTGGGCCTGCACCGAGACCTGCTGCACCACCTCGGTCCTGCCCAGCGAATACGGGCCAGGCTGCGAAACCAGCGGCTGCGAAATCACATTCACCGACAACCCGCCATGCAGGATCGATACCGGCTGCAGCCGGACCGTTCCCCCGATCACGACTGTCCCCGTTCGCTCGTTGACCACCACCCGGGACCGCGGGAAAACCTCGACCTCGACGGCCTCGACCGCATCGAGGAGAGCCGCCCGGTCTTCGTTGGCCCCCGGCACGATCTCCACCCGCCGGCTGTCAACCGCGTGTGCGCGAGCCGACCCGAGGGCGTGATTGATCGCTTCCGCCATGCGCTCGGAGGTGTGAAAATCGGCATCGTTGAGCAGCACGCTCACCGTCTGCATTTGACTCAAATCGAATGGGACCGCCCGCTCCACGATGGCTCCGCCGGGCACCCGCGCCGTGGTCGGATGATTCATCATGTGTCCATTGCCGGCAGCCGCGGCGAGATATCCGCCCAGCACCAGCGATCCCTGGGCCTGGGCATAGATCTGCCCGTCCGGTCCGTACAGCGGCGTCATCAGCAGGATCCCGCCTTCGAGTGAGCGCGCATCGCCGGCCGACGAAACCGTAATGTCCATCCGATATCCCGGCCGGCTGAACGGCGGCAGCGTGGCCGCCACGAACACCGCAGCCATGTTCTTCACCTGCATGTTGCTGGCCGAGTTCGATCCGGTCTGCGGAACCGTGATCCCCATCCGCTCCAATGCCGAGATCAGCGTCTGTGCCGGAAATACGGTCTGCGAGCTGTCGCCCGTTCCCCGAGCCCCACCACCAGCCCGTAGCCCACCAGCTGGTTGTCGCGAATGCCTTCGATGGTGGCCACATCCTTGACCCGGGAGCGTTGCGGCGCCGGGCCGTTCTGTGCGGCCAGGCTGAAAGACAAGAATGCCCCGGCCAGTACCAGCCCTGGCCACAAGTAGATCTCCGAGCGGCGGGAAGTCACCGACCCGCCCTCTCCCACTTCTCGCCTTGTAACCAGCAATCGCATCGCCCCGTCTCGTTTCGATTTCCTGTTCCCTGGTCCCCGGTCCGTGTGTCTAAAAGATCAGCAGCCGTTCCAGCAGCCGCACCAGCGGATTCTGCCGGTACGTCGAGTCGGTGACGATGCCCCTGCCTGTCACTTCCAGTTCCAGATCGGTCATCGCCGTCGACAACACCTGGTTCTGGGCGCTCACGTCCTCGGGCCGCACCAGCCCGCGCAGCTTGATCAGTTGCGTCTGTTGCGAGAACGTCAGTTGCCGCGTGGCCTGCACCACCAGCATGCCGTTGGGCAGCACATCCACCACCTCGGCTCCGAACGTCGTGACCAGGCTGGAATTGGTGGTGCTCTGTCCCTGCGCCGTAAGCCCCGACGCCGACGTTTGCCCCACCAGGTTCTGCAGGGCATTGCTGGCCTTCAATGCGCCAAAGAGGGCTGTCACGTTCGAACTCGCATTTGAAGCGCGCGAATTCTTCACCTGGCCGTCGGTCGATGCCGCCAGGCTCTCCGTCACCACCACTGAAACCACGTCGTGCAGCCGCACCGCCTTGGCGTCGGTCCCCAGGCGCACCAGCCGGCCCTCGGAACTCCAGATCGATCCCGGCGTCCGTATCTCGGCGGCCTGCTGGGCCCGCACTCTTTCAACATAGGAATGAAGCGCTGCCTCGGGCGGCGTGTTCACCGCATCGGGCGGCTTGGGTTTCTTCCATCCGCCCTGGCACGGCGCAGCGGCAAGCGCCAGGACCACCGCCAGCCAGACCGCCTGCTTTTCTTGCAATCTCATCGCCCGACCTCCGTTGCGGCTTCGAGCGCGGCCCGTCCGGGCGCCACCGCCACTGCCCGCACCACCCTGTGCCCGATCGACAGGCGGACATTCAAAGCAGAGCCCGGCCACGCCGGTCCCAGGGCTACCCCCTCGAGATAGGCGTCGGCTGTCGCCGAGTGTTCTTCAACCACCAGTTTGTCCCCCGGCCGGATGATCGTTACGGGCCTGCTCTGGGCAACCCCCGGGCCTTGAGCTTGCCTTGCGAACGCGCCCTGATCCCTTCCCGGCGATGCAAGTTCCAGGCGTCCGGGCCCCCCAGGATTGGTTTTGTCGCTCACCAACAGCCAGCGTGTACCCGAGTTTGGATCGTCGATCTCCCGCAGCAGCCGCCTGGACCCGGCGGGGCCATCCAATGAGGCTGCGATCCGCACGTCGCGGGTTGAGATTTCGTGGCCCTCTGCATGGGCGGGAAGGCCGCCCACCAGCAGCGTCAGCAGAGTCAGGACCATGAAGTTCCATGCTGTGCCGCCCGAATGTCTCGCCGAACCGGTGGGAAATCTCATGGCGCACTTCCGCTTTACCTTGTCATGTTGTTGACTTGCGAATACATGTCGTCGGCGGCCTTGATCACTTTGGAATTCGATTCGTAGGCCCTTTGCGCCAGCACCATCTGCACAAACTCGGTGACCACGTCCACATTCGAGTTCTCGAGATACCCCTGCTGGAGTGTCCCCAGCCCTTCGGTTCCGCCCGGGTTGCCCAGCACCGGATCCCCCGAACTCAACGTCGCCTGGAGGAGATTCGATCCCATGCTTTCGAGGCCGCCGGGATTGGGAAATGTCGCCAGCTGCAGCTGCCCGAGCTGCGATGGATTCTGCTGCCCGGCCAGGGTTGCATTCACCACCCCGTACTGCGTGATCGTCACCGCGGTGGCGTTGGGAGGAATCGTAATGGTCGGGATCAGCGGATCGCCGTCGGTCGTGACAATGGTTCCCTGGTTGTTGAGGTGAAACTGCCCGGCGCGGGTGTAGGCGATGGTTCCGTCGGGGCGCTGCACCTGAAAAAAACCGCTTCCTTCAATGGCTACGTCGAGCGGGTTCGAAGTCTGGTTCAGCGATCCCTGGGTCATGATCACTTCGGTGGCCGCCGACTTGGTGCCCAGCCCGATCTGCAGACCGGCGCCCACGGTCGACTGGCTCTGCGCCGCGCCCGGCGTCACCAGGTTCTGGTACACCATGTCCTGAAACTGCAGCCGCAGCTGCCGGAACCCCGTGGTCGACGAGTTGGCCAGGTTGTTGGCAATCGTGTCCAGGTTCATCTGCTGCGCGCTCATCCCGCTGGCCGCCGTGTATAACGCCCTTATCATTTTTCTCCTCGCTTTGGACTAGATCCGTGGCAAGTCCTCGGTCGCAAACTTGTTGAACTCGGTGTGGAAGACCGTCAGCGCCTTCTGCATCATCTCCGCCTGGCGTTGCATCACGATCAGGTCGAGCGTTCCCTGCACTGCGTCTTCATTGGCTGACTCAATGGCTCCCTGGTGCACGGTCGCATCCTTCGAAAGGGTTGCGGTCACACTGGCCGGAGCCACGTAGCGATTGGCACCCTCGGGAGCCAGTTGCGCACCGGCGGGGAACGTGAAGACGCCGACGGTATCCGCCGCGCCGCCGGCTACGGAAAGGACCCCGTTGGCTCCCACGGAAACATCTCCGGGTGGAACCTGAATAGGCTTGCCTGCCGACGAAAGCACCGGCTCGGCCGCGCTGGTCACCAGCATTCCTGCCTGCGAGCGATGAAAGCTGCCGTCGCGGGTATAGCGCACGCCCTGCGCCGTCTGGACGGCAAAGAACCCCTGCCCTTCAATGGCCAGATCGAGGGGGTTACCAGTCTGTTGCAGAGCGCCCTGGCCGAGGTTCAGCCGGTCGCCGCCCAGCAGCCCGTAATTGTTCACCGTCTGCCCCAGTTGGGAGTCGAGAGCATCGGGACCGAGCAGCGCCGAACGAAAGAACTCGCGTTCCGCCCGGTATCCGGGAGTCTGCGCATTGGCAAGATTGGCGGCCGCTGTGTCCAGCGCCTGGGTACGCGCCATCAATCCTGTCAACGCTGCGTAATAACCGCTGTCCATGTCGCGGAATGAAGCAGAAAGTGGACCGAATGAGGAGCTGGAAGATTAGAAAAATCTCGGAAAAGGATTTCGGCCCGCTTTGCGAAGGGCAAACCCAAAATAAATTGGGTGGCCCTACCGAAGCCCGTCGCAAACGATAGTGACGCAAAAACGCCGGTCTTCGAATCGGTACGCGTGCTGCAGCTGGAACTCGGGCGCCTGCACGTGCAGCCGGTAGTCCCGTCCCGTGATCACAGCGGGCACCGACAGCCCGCACTGGGCCGCCAGCCCGGGTACCTTGCCCTTCCACGCGCCGGCAAGCATATTGCAGATTTCGCCGATCCCGTCCTTCACCGTGTCGTCAACTTCGTGAAACTCCATGCCCGTCATGCGCGCTGCAATCTCCATGGCCGCCGCATTCCCGCAACGGAAGACGCACGCTCCGCTCAAGGCTCCCCCGAATCCCACCACGGCCGTCACCGATTCGGGTTCTGCTTCCCCGCATGTCCGGCGTGCGCTTGCACTCGACTCCCAGCATCAGCTGAAAAACCTCCATCACGCTCGCATCCAGGTTGCCGGGATCGGATATCTTGCCCACAGACTCACGCAACGACACCGCCATCGCCCTCTCCATCCCTGGCCTCCACGCCGGCTTGGCCGGCTCCCAGCTCATGCTGCATGCAAGAGCGGCAACACCCGCTCCTTCACTTGTTCGGCAGTGAACGGCTTGCGAATGTAACCGCGCGCCCCGGCCTGGATCGCCTGTTTTACGTGCTCTTCGCTCGATTCGGTGGTAATCATCACGACCGGCACACTGCGAGCCAGGTCCTGCGCCCGGATCTGGCGCACCAGTTCCAGGCCATCCATCGATGGCATGTTGATGTCGGTAAGGATGAGGTCAACCTTTGCGGTTCGCAGCAGTTCCAGCGCTTCCACACCGGTACCCGCCTCGAGTACCACCAGGGCGTCCAGGCCCGCCTGACGCAGGCATCGCTCCACGATCTTGCGCATCACCGAGGAATCGTCCACGATCAGGACTCTCACTTCGCTCATGTCAGGCTCCTTTGCTGCCGTCCTTATCGGCCGGGGCCACCCGTTCATGAGCCGTCTCGTGAGGACGAATGCAAGGAGCTTCGCAAGTTCAGCGACTCTGGCTTCGTCGGTTCCTGCCGAGGCGTGCCCCGTCCATCCTTATCCGCCGACGGTCGCGATCACGTCCTGAACCGAGCCGGCGT
This sequence comes from uncultured Acidobacteriota bacterium, assembly GCA_963812485.1. GTDB lineage: Bacteria > Acidobacteriota > Terriglobia > Terriglobales > Acidobacteriaceae > Telmatobacter. Next base: position 271,727 of record CAWEVD010000010.1, on the reverse strand, counting down.
CGGTGGGGATGCCGGTATACGCCTTGTTCCACATCCGCAGCCACAGGCAGTCGTGCACCCCCACCAGCCGCGACTCGACCGGCCGGGAGCGCTCGAGGACGCGGGTCAGCGCCCGGACCAGAACCGGTTCCGACGAGGTCTCCAGCAACTCCGTCGCGGGGAAGGGAGCGCTCAACATCCGCTGGTGGGCCGGCCGGAATTCGGATTCCGACACCAGGCCGCTCTCCACCCTCAGCCCGGTCATGCGTTCAATGGCCAGCGCAAGCACGGGATCGAGCCGCTCTTCGAATCCCAGGTACAGCAGTTTTCCGGCCGCCAGCCGCAGAGGCAACGCTCCGAACGCATCGACAAAGAGGCGCGGCACGAGCGGGGCAAGCGCCTGCGTGTCGTGAAATTCGAGAGGCAACACCGGGCAGCTCCACTGCAGGCTGAGGGCCCGGGTCACCAGGCTTTCGCTGACCCCCTCACGGCGCACCAGCCACTGACCCAGCCGGCCGCCCGAACTTCGCTGCGCATCGAGAGCCGAGCGTAGCTGTCCGGCGGTGATCCAGCCCTGTTCCAGCATGAGGAGCCCGAGCGGCACCCGGTGCCGATGCTTCCCAGGCCCAAGCCCGGAAGCGTTTCCGCGCCCTTCCCGCTCCCTGCGAACGGCGGCCTGCATCCGCTCCGCGGTGCAGTCGGCCGAGCAGCTCCACCCGCCTTCGAAAACCGCCGCCGAGCGACTGCGCCACAGGTGCAGCCACCCGGAAGCGCAGCCGGGATTGGAGCAGGCGTCAAGAAATCCCTGGCGCATTCCTGAGCGTCGTTTTGGCGCAGCGGACGACACCGTCGACTCTCCATGCGCAACCGTAAGATGCTGCGGTCCCCGCGAGGGGCCATCGCTTAAAACAGGCATCGTATACTCTCCAGACGCTTGCGGGGCGCCGCTACCTCGGTCACCCGCAGGCCAAAGTTCCCGTTCACCAGCACCACCTCCCCGCGCGCCACGATCTTGTCTCCCACGATCAGGTCGACGGGATCGCTAACCCCTCGGTCGAGTTGCACCACATCCCCTGGTCCCAGTTCGAGAAGTTCGAGCAGCGGCATCTCGCGGCACCCGAATCGAAGGGTGGCTTCGAGCTCGACATCCAGCAAGAGTTCGACTCCGGAGCTTACCGCCGGACCCGGCACATCGGCGCAGGGCGCAGAAAGTCTCTCGGTTACTCTCCCCGCATCAGGCGAAGCGGAAGCTTGGGCGCTGCTGATCTCATCGCGCACCAGGATGGTCCACGTCCGCTCGCCGGACCGCAGCTGAAACGCCCGCGAAACCTGGCTCGCTGCCTCCACCGGGCCGAACCGCGCTACCCTGCACGTCCGGCGCGTCCGGGCCAGGTAGTCGCCGGCGGCGGCCTCGCACACCTCGCGCACCAACTCAGCCCACGCCGTCTTCTGGTCGGTGCCCTCGCCCAACAACGGCTCGTCCAGGATCGCAGCGTCCACAAAAATGGAAAACTGCCCCGGCTTCGTCTCCTTCGAGCGTGGCGGAAAAGCCAAACGAACCGGCCTCCATGGGCCTGGGCAACGAATCCACCAGTTCCGGCTCGCCGGCGAGGGCCTGCGCGAAAAGACTCTTGGCGACCGCGGTCCAGCATTCCAGGTATGTCATCACGACTCCGTCCTCTCCATCCTGCTGTCGATACGGGCCGCCCGGTGCAATCCCTGCCGGACCGCCTCGGCGCGCAATAAGACCTGCCCCCCAACGCGCCATTCGGGAAGAGTGTTCGCTGGCAAGCCAAGCGGAATGACTACGCCCGGCTGGAGGTCCCTGACCGCGGCCGCCGGCAGTCGCACCGGGGGCAGCTGCAGCGCGCCTCCAAAGCGGACATGGCCGGCCGAGGCTTCCATCCGTGCCCGGATCTCGGGGGCATGGCGGCGCCTCCGTCCCCAATCCGAGGTCAGGCGGCGCAGAATCGTGTTTGCCACCACCGCTGGAAACGCCAGGTTGAGCAGCCCCGAGCTGTGCGGCATGCGGATTTCAAAACTCAGACACAGGGTCTTTTCATTGACCGACATGATGCGCGCCACCTGGGTCTGCATCTGCCGCCGCTCAAAGTTGAAGCTGAGGCCAACGGGCTGCCACGCGGCGGTCAGTTCGCGGCAGACGATCTCTACCACCGAGCCGAGGATTGCCTCTTCGATGTCGGTCAACTCCCGCAGCGGACCTTCCCTCCCGTCCCCTCCCAGGAGAAGGTCGACGATCGGTGGTGCCAGGGCCAGGTCGAGTTGCAAGACCGACAACGCTCCCAGCGGCTCCAGCCGCACCGATGCCACATAGCTGATCTCGGGTATGCGCAAAAGAAATTCATTGAACGGGATCTGTTCGGCCGAAACCAGGTTGACCTGGAACCGGGTGCGCAGCCAGGCAGCAAGGTTGTGGGTGAGATTGCGCGCGAACAGGTCGTTCAGCAGGCTGATGGCCCGCAGTTGCTCGGTCGAGATCTGTCCCGCCGAAGAAAAGTTGTAGGGCAGGACCCGCTTCCCGCCCTCGCTCGCCGCAGCCTCGGGAGCCGAAGCGCGCGCCGCCGCAAAGAGTGCATCAATCTCGTCCTGTTTGAGGGTCTTCTCCATACATTCCTTTCGCGGCCTGCAGCCATGCTGTCGGCGGTCCTATGGCCGGGTCGCCGTGTCTGCCGGCACCCGGCCCCGGGCCTTGGCCTTCCGCGTCCCGTCGAATGCTCCCCGCGCGGCCAGATCCTGGAGCGCGGCCCTCAGGTGGACGACCGCCGAAGCGTGCACTTGCGAGACGCGCGATTCGACCACGCCTAAAGCCAGCCCGATCTCCCGCATGGTCATCTCCTCGTAGTAGTAGAGCGTCATCACCAGGCGTTCGCGGTCGGGCAGTTCCTGGATGGCATCCGTCAGCCGCTCTTCCAGCTCACCCCGAAGGCAGCGAAAGAGCGGATCCTCTTCGGGACGGGCGGGCACGTAGGCCAGCTCCTCCTCGCCCGAGTCCTCGTTGCGCTCCATGTGCAGGGTGCCGATCTCCAGCCCTTTCAGATCGCCGAGCAGCTGCTGGTATTCCTCCAGGCTCAACGCCATCTCCGCCGCCACTTCGCCCTCACCCGGCGGCCGCCCCAGCCGGGCCGTCAAAACCCGGATGGCCTCTTCGACGGCGCGCCCCTTGCGCCGCAGTTCCCGGGGGCTCCAATCCAGAGTCCGCAGGCTGTCCAGAATGGCCCCCCGGATCCGGAATTGCGCATAGCTGCGGAATTGCACCTTTTTGTCCGGATCGAACTTCGTGAAGGCGTCCATCAGCCCCACCACTCCGGCCGATACGAGGTCCTCGATGTCGACATGCTGCGGCAAACGCTCATGGATCCGGCGAGCCAGAAAACGCACCACCGGCAAATGCTCCAGGAGAACCCGTTCCTGCTCGATCGTCAGGATGGGGCCTCCTCCCGAAACCAGCGGATATCCAATGCCGGCTCCGCATTCCGATCCATAGCCCGACCCGCGTCCTGATCCGCACCCAGACCCGTATGCCGGTCCGCTCCGCTGCTTGCCCGAGTTTGCCATCGTTACCGCCGCTTCCATCTTTCGCACCCCGTTCTCTCCGCTCTGCTCGTTTCCCCGGTCATTTCAAGCGCCCCGTTCCACAAGAAGGAAGGGCCCACCTACCGAACCGTGCCCACCGGACGCAGCCGCACCTCGGCCGGAATCTCGCTCGCCGATATCACCGTCAGCCTGGGCAGAAACGGCTCCAGCCACCGCTTGACGTGATAGCGCGCCGGACTACCAACAAGAAGCACGGGCGTGACCGCAGCGAAGGACGAACCGATAAGACGATTCACAGAGTCGATCAGACGGCGAACCAAGGGCGCCCCTGGGGCCGTTCCAGTAGCCGAAGCCGCGGTCAGCAGGCGCTGGCTGGTTTCCGGGGAAACCACGGCCAGAATTTCCTCTTCGAGCACCGGGTCGAGAAGCATGACCGGCAGCTGGCCGTCGGGTTCGAGCAGCGGCTGCACCAGCCGCCGGCCCATGGCCCTCCGCGCCGCCTCCACCAGGCCCTCCAGGCTCTTGTCTCTGGGTGCGGTTTCGAGCAGGGCTTCCAGAATGGCTCCCAGATCCCGTATCGAAACCCGCTCCCGCAGCAACTGCTCCAGCACCCGTCCGACTTCGCCCAGGGTCAGGAGTTTGGGAACCAGCTCTTCGAGCAGCTTGGGGTGGGAATCATTGAGCGAATCGAGCAGCCGCTTGATCTCGGCACGCCCCAGCAACTCCCAGCCGTGGCGGCGAATCAGCTCGCCCAGATGGGTGGTCATGACCGTGGCGGCATCGACAACGGAATAACCGGCGGCGATCGCCTGGTCCTCCAGGCTGGGGGCGATCCATACCGCGGGCACTCCGAAGGCCGGCTCGCGCGTTTCCTTTCCTGCCAGCGGGCGCCGTCCGGGCTCACCCGAAACCGCCAGAAGCTGGGTTCCTTCGGTCTGCCAGCGCCCAATCTCCATCCCCCGCAAGGAACACAGGTATTCCCGCGGCCGGAGACGAAGATTGTCGGAAATATGGACCGGCGGAATCAGAAACCCCAGTTCTGCGGAAAGGTGGCGGCGCAGCGAACGCACCCGGTTCAGCAGTTGTCCGCCCTGTTTCTCGTCCACCAGCGGAATGAGCTGGAATCCGATTTCGAGCGTCAGGTCTTCCAGGCGCAGCAATTGCGCGAGATCCGAACCCTGCGCCTGCTCGGCTTTCTTCTTTTCTCCCGGACCCGCTTCCCCAGGAACTGCCGTCGGCGCTGCGGCCGCAACCCTGCGCGCGCCCCAGAACAAAGCGCCGGAGACCAGCAGGAACGCTATTTTGGGAAGCCCGGGTATCAGGCACATGGCCCCGGTGACCAGGCTGCCCAGGTAGAGCGTTGCCGGCCGCGCCAATAACTGTTGCCTGATCTCGCCGCCCAGCATCCCCGCCGAGTTGGCCCGGGTCAGGGTGATTCCCCCCGCCACCGAGACCAGAAGGGACGGGATCATCGTCACCAGCCCGTCGCCCACGGTCAGGATCGTGTAAGTGCGCACCGCCTCGCCGAGGTCGATTCCCTGCTGCAAGCGTCCCGATCAGCAGTCCGGCAACAATATTGATTGCGGTAATGAGAATCGTGGCCAGCGAATCGCGCTGGTTGAACCGCGCCGCACCATCCATGGCGCCATAGAACTCGGCCTCGCGCGCGATGGCCTGGCGCCGGCGCCGGGCCTCCGCCTCGTCGATCAGGCCGGCGTTCATGTCCGCGTCGATGGCCATCTGCTTGCCCGGCAGCGCATCGAGCGTGAAGCGGGCCGTCACTTCGGCGGTTCGAACCGCGCCATGAGAAACCACCAGGAATTGGATCGCGATGAGGGCCAGGAAGAGCACGAAGCCGACCACGTAATTGCCGCCCACCACGAACTGCCCGAAGGCCTCGATCACCTTGCCGGCGGCGGCGGTGCCTTCCGGGCCGTGGAGGAGGATGCGCCGGCTGGAGGCGATGTTCAGCGACAGGCGGAACAGGGTCAGCAGCAGGAGCAGGGTGGGAAAGACGCTCAGCTCCACCGCCCGGCGAATCTGCACCGCGGACAGAAACACGATGATCGATGCCGCCATCGACAAGGCCAGCAGCAGGTCGAGCGCCGCTGCCGGCAGCGGCACCATCATCACGAAGATCACGCTGATGGCGCCCAGGGGCAGAGCGTATTCCTGCAGCCGTTCCAGAATCGACGCCCCGGGAATCGGGTTGACGGTTATCGCCGTGGTGCTCATTGGTTTCCTCCCTGCCGCCGATCGTCCCGCCGGCCCTGCACATCCGCAGCCGGGCCCGCATTCGGCGCCACCCGGTTCCGCACCGCGCTCCGCGCCTGGGCCGCGGCCTCTCTCGCCCGGCGCTCGCGTATCTCGGTTTCCACCCGCTGCCGGTAGAGGTAGGCGAGAACGGCCGCCACCGCGGCGTACAAATCAATTGGAATCGCCTGTCCCGCTTCGACCGAGCGGTAGAGCGATCGGGCCAGCGGCGGATTCTCCACAATGGGAACGCCCGCCCAGCGCGCCTCCGCCTTGATCTCCTCGGCCAGCAGGTTGCGCCCCTTGGCCAGCACCCGGGGCGCGTCCATGAGCGCGAAATCGAACCCCAGGGCCACGGCGTAGTGGGTAGGGTTGATCAGCACCACCGCGGCTTTCGAGACATCGGCCTTGACCTTCCGCCGGCGCATCTGGCGCTGCAGCCCGCGGATGCGGCTGCGGATCTGCGGCGAGCCCTCGGTCTCCTTCATCTCCTCGCGCAGGTCCTGCTTCGACATCTTCAGGCGGGATTCGCGGCTCTGCCACTCCAGCGCGTAATCGATCACCGCCCAGCCGAAGAGCAGCCAGGCGGCCGCCTGCAGCAGCCCGAACACATCCGAGCCCAGCAGTTCCAGACGCGCCACTGAAAACGGAGGGATGGTCAGTTGCCGGGCGATCCGCTGCACCGCGAACACCGCCAGCAGCGCCACCGGCAGCATGGACTTGCCCAGCCGCGACGCCGCCCGCAGCGAGAACAGGTTTTTGGCATTGGTCAGGGGATTGATCCGGTCCCCCTTGAATCCCACCGAGCCGGCATGAAAACTCAGTCCCCCGGTTTGCACCATGGCGGTTCCCAGGGCGGCCGCGGCCACCGCCGCCATCACTATCCCGACCGGCAGGGTCACCGCCAGCGAGAGCCTCCGCAAGCCCGCGATCGTCGGTCCCATCTCGCCTGGCTCCCAGTGCCCGGCCGCGCCCAGCGCCAGGAACCCCGCAAACGCGCCGCGCCATGACTCCACGATCCGGCCGCCCAGTACGCCCAGCGCGAGCACCCCCGCCAGCGTTGCCGCCGCCGCAGTCAATTCCCTGCTGTGCAGGATGTCGCCGTCCTTGCGCGCCTTGTCACGGCGGTGCTGGGTGGCCTGCTCGGTGCGTTCTCCCGGCATGCGCTTAGCCTCCCAGTCCCGCGGTTGGGGCTGCGATCAGCCGTTCAGCCAGATCGAGCAGCCCGGCGAAGCGGGCTTCGATAAAGCGCGGCCACAGCGCCAGAGATCCGGCCAGGATCGCAAACCCGGTCAGCGTCTTGATGGGCACGGTCAGAGACATGACCGGAAGCTGCGGGCTGAGCTTGCCCATCAGCGCCACCGCAATTTCCACCAGCATGGTGGCTGCCAGCACCGGTGCGGCCAGTTCCACGCCGGCCAGAAAGATCCCGCCCGCCGCGCGCACAATGGCCAGCCCGGTTACAGGCGCCAGCGCATAGCTCCCCAGCGGCACTGCCCGGAAGCTGCGCACCAGCGACGCCAGCAGAATGCGGTCCAGCCCCGCGGCCACGACCACCAGCGTTCCCATGAGTTGGAAGAGATCGCCGAGCAGCGGTGTTTCGATCTGCGTCGAAGGATCCATCAGGTTGACCAGCGAGAAGCTGAACTGCACACCGGCAATCTGTCCCGCAAAGAGCAGCATCTCGTTCAGCAGGGCCAGGGTGAGCCCGTATACCAGGCCCACGCCGACTTCACCGAGCAGGGCTCGAAACCCGATCTCCGCATGCGCGTTCGGCAGAGTCGCCACCAGCGGAGCCAGGAGAAAGGCCACACAGAGAACCAGGACCGCCTTGGCGCGCATCGGAAGAGCGGCAGAGGAAAAGAACGGAGCGAAGACGATCATGCCGCTCACCCGCACCAGGGCCAGCGTCATCGCGCTTAAGAATGTGCTCCAGTCCGTCACGAAAGCTCCTAGCTCGTAGTTGTTCTTACCCCAGGTAGTGCCGCAGATCCATCAGCAGCACCCGTGTGTAATCCGCCATTCTGCCCAGGAACCACGGCATCCCGGCCAGCAGGATCACACCGATTGCCAACAGCCGCGGCACCGAGGTCAGCGACTGGTCCTGCAGGCTGGTCAGCGTCTGCAGCAGGCTGAGAAGAAAACTCAGGAGCGCCGCCGCGATCAGCAACGGCGCGGCCAGCAGCATCGCTTCCTTCAACAACTGGCGCAACAGTTCAGCCACCATATCCGGATTCATTCGTTCCCTTCCTCAAAAGCTCTTCAGCAGCGAACTGGCCAGCAGGTTCCAGCCGTCCACCATCACAAACAGCAGGATCTTGAGCGGCGTCGACACCACCACCGGCGGCAACTGGAACATGCCGATCGAGGTGGTGATCGAAGCCGTGACCATATCGATCAGCAGAAAGGGCAGAAACAGCACCGCGCCGATCGCAAAACCGGCCTTCAGCTCCGAAAGAATGTACGCCGGAACCACGACCCGCATGGGCAGGTCATCGGGAGTGTTGGGGCGGGCGATCTGTCCCGCCGCCGTAAACAGCGCCAGGTCCTTCTCGCGCGCGTACTTCAGCATGAAGTGCTTGACCGGCTGCGCCCCGCGGTCGATCGCGTCGAGGCCGGTGATCTGTCCTGTCCGGTAGGGCTCGACCGCCTGCTGGTCTACCTGGCTCAATACCGGCGTCATCAGAAACCAGGTCATCATCAGCGCCAAACCCAGCAGGGTAGGGTTCGACGGCGCGGTCTGCGTGCCCAGCGCCTGGCGCAGGAAGTGGAACACGACCATCAGGCGCACCAGGGGCGTCATGGCCATCAGGATCGCGGGCAGAACTGTGATCAGGGTCAGGACAAACAGAATCGTCCAGGGCGTGGAGTTTGAGGATTGCAGCCTGGCGTTCAGATCGGGCAGCAGCGGCGCCGATCCTGCCGCTGCGGTCCGCGCCGCCAGAAGCAGCGCTACCATGAAACCCTCGTCCGGCCTGGAATGCGACGGCGAGACAAGGGTGTCCCGGAACATTCATCCAGCGCATGGAACGTCGGCGACCCCTCGGCCGATGTGGCCACCAGGAATCTGCGCCCCTCGGCTTCGACCAGGGCCAGCGACTGGCGCGGCGCCAGCGTGATCCGCTCCAGCAAAGCCAGGCTCGGGCGTTTGCAACGCCGCGCCGCGCAGTCTTCCCAGCAACCAGGCGCCCAGGCCCTTTTCTCTTCCTATTCCACGTCGCGTATCGGATGTCGTCGTCATCTCTGGTTCTTTCCTGGTTCAATATCCGGCTGTCCTACACCAGCCGGGTAAGCCGCACCGCCAACTGCGTATCGATCACTTCGAATTCGCTCCAGGCCAATTGCACGTCACCGGCAGCCAGGGGCATATCGTCTCCCTGTCCCCACTCGGACTCAACCACCACTCCGGCCGCCAGCGCGAGCAGATTTCGCACCCGGAAACCCCGCACGGGAATGCCAACCTCGACCTCGACCGGCAGACGCGCCGCCAGGCTGTGGGGAGGAATCAGTCATTTCGGTTTCGATAGACGGGGGCGACGGAACCAGCGCCTGTTCCGCCAGCTTCATTCGCGCCGCTCCTCCTCATTTCCTCAAGCTGGGTCGGCGATGTCGGCGAGTTGTCCATGCTGCGGAGACTTGCAGCACGGTGACCAATAAGCGGACACAAATGATTGGAATGGTCTAAGAATTGCGCTTCGGCACTCCAACGTCTGAAGCCGGCGAACGGTTTTCTTCGCGCTGTCCGGCAAATCTGTATCACTGTTACACTGGAGTGACCGGCAAACTGCTCCGCTGGGGTTCCCACGCACACCCCGCCGATGCCGCTGAGTCGAGGTTAAGGAAATGTCAGAACATAATGGAAACAAGAGCTTTTCAGGCACCAGCCTGCGCCTGAAAATTGGCCTGGCCGAGATGCTCAAGGGCGGCGTCATCATGGACGTCATGAACGTCGAACAGGCTCGCATCGCCGAAGAGGCAGGCGCTACCTCGGTGATGGCTCTCGAACGCGTTCCGGCCATGATCCGCGCCGAAGGCGGCGTGGCCCGTATGGCCAACCCGAAGCTCATTAAAAGAATCATCGAAACCGTTTCGATTCCCGTCATGGCCAAGGCGCGCATCGGCCATTTCGCCGAAGCGCAGATCCTGCAGGAACTCGGCGTCGATTTCATCGATGAGAGCGAAGTTCTGACCCCCGCCGATGAGGCTCATCACATCGACAAGCACGCCTTCACGACCCCGTTTGTCTGCGGCGCCCGCAACCTCGGCGAGGCGCTCCGGCGCATTGCCGAAGGCGCAGCCATGATCCGCACCAAGGGCGAAGCCGGCACCGGCGACGTGGTCCACGCCGTCCAGCACATGCGCCAGATCGTCAAGGAAATGAAGGCCCTCACCGTCCTCAGCGAGCAGGAACTCTATGCGGCCGCCAAGGAGCACCAGGCGCCCTATGAACTGATCCGCATGGTTGCGCAAACCGGCAAGCTACCCGTACCCAACTTTTCCGCCGGCGGCATTGCCACTCCAGCGGACGCGGCCCTGATGATGCAGCTTGGCGCCGAAGCCATCTTCGTCGGCTCCGGCATCTTCATGAAGGAGCGCGCCACTCCCCTCGATGTCGAAAACGACCCGAAGGAGCGGGAAGAAGCCGTCTCCCGCGCCAAGGCCATCGTCATCGCCACCACCCACTTCAACGAGCCCAAGATCCTCGCCGAAGTCAGCGAACAGGTCACCGGAACCATGAAGGGCCTGGCCGCCGCGGCAATCGAGGAGTCGCAACTCCTCCAGACGCGCGGCTGGTAGCGGCAATCAGGGGACCGGAATTGGAAAGAGAACGACTGCGCCCCCGCATCGGCGTCCTCGCCATCCAGGGCGACTATGCCGCGCACGCTGAAGCTCTCATCGAATCCGGCGCCATTCCGTCACTCGTAAAATCCCTCGAAGACCTCAGCCCGGGCAGCCAGTCCCTGGATGGACTCATCCTGCCCGGCGGCGAATCGACCACCATCCTCAAGTTCCTTGAGCGCCGCAACCTCTTCGAGTCACTCAAAGACTTCGCCGCCAGGCGTCCCGTCTTTGGCACCTGCGCCGGCGCGATCCTGCTCGCCCGTGAGGTGCGCCATCCGGCGCAGCGCAGTCTCGGACTTCTCGACGCAACCGTCGAGCGCAACGCCTATGGCCGCCAGATCGACTCCACCATCCTGACGGAACCGACGACACTGCCCGGCGGCCCGCTGGAGATGGTCTTTATTCGTGCCCCTCGCATCACCGCGACCGGTCCGGACGTCGAGGTCCTGGCCCGCCGCGAGGAATTCCCCGTCCTGGTGCGCCAGGGGCATCTGCTTGCCGCCACGTTTCATCCCGAACTTTCTCAGGACCGCCGCGTGCATCGGCTCTTCGTCGACATTGTCGTCGCTTGCCGTAAAGGACCCGGGAAGCACGATCAAGAGTGACCAGTTCCAGATTTTTGCGCCAGATCAATTCCTCTGTGCATAAATCGGCCATCTTTGACATTTCCTCGTGCGTCCAAAGGAGGGTGGGAGTAATCTCTCTCTACAGGCACAGAGGCCCCGAATGCCCGTCACCTTTACGCGCGCCCCAGCGGAAATTGAACGGAAAGAACCAGGAATTGGCGGAAAACCCCCTGTTGACCGGCGACCCACCGGAGGCGGAGGCGGGGGAGGCGACGACGATTGGCAAAGCCAGCATCGCGGGCCCCGCGAACGCCTGCATCGGATTCGCTTCTTCGTGTTCTTCGGGCTGGCCGGCGACATGATGTTCTTCGCCGCCCTGGTCGTGCTGTTTTTCGCCCGCCAAGCCGGCATCCACATGGATCCCCGCAGCCACGAGATGATCGGCGATTGGCATCCCATCATGCTTCCCCCGATCGTTTACCTCAATACCGCGATCCTCCTGCTAAGCAGCCTGGCGATGGAATTCGGCCGGCGCAATATCTTCCGCGAAATCGATGTGCTCGAGGAGTGGCTTGGACTGGGTCGGCCGGCTCTGCGCCGCACCTTGCCGTGGGTGGCAACCACTCTTGCATTGGGCGTGATGTTTCTCACCGGGCAGGCGATCGCGTGGAGGCAACTGACCGCGCAGGGTTTCGCCTTCGACCGCTGGTCGACTCCGGCCAGCTACTTCTTCTACTTGGTCACCGGACTGCACGCCGCCCACCTCGTCCTTGGTGTCCTCGCGCTCACCGTTTGCCTGTGCGCTTTGGGCTGGCTCCGGAAAGTGGAGTTTCGTCAGATCGCCGTAGACGCCACCGCATGGTACTGGCACACGCTGGGGCTGGCATGGATCCTGCTTCTGGCGGTTCTAGCTGTCGGTCAATAGATGAAGACTCCACTCACCACAGAACCCCTTTAAGTGAGTTTTGGCTTGAAGCGTGAGGATCACGAATCCCAGCTCATCGTCTCTCACCGCGATTTCGCGGGATGATCCGATCACGGAATAATGTGGATCATTGCGGCCTCACCGTTTCGGCTTTTGCCGGTTTGGCTGCCCTGATCGTGAACTCGTCCTTCTGTTCCACCGAGAGCGTGCCCGCGTCAGGATCTTTTACCTTCCACATCACCGCGTGGACTTCGTGGTTGCTGACCTCAAGAGTCAGGTAGTGGTAAACCGGAAATCCAGTGTCCTGGTAAAGATCGGCGTGGCCCCGAAACAAAAGCGGATAGGGCTCCGCCCCGCCTCCTCCCGTGATGACATACTCCACGCCGCGCCGTTCGAAGCGCTCGTAGTTGTGAATGTGGCCGTTGAACACTACTACCTTCGCACGGATTCTTGCCAGCCTGGCTTCGAGAATATCTCGTAGAGCGATCGATTCCGGGTTGGGGATACCCACGAAGATCTGCGACTGCCTGTCGGCCACCCAGGGAATATGGAACAAGATGAAGAGAAACTCAATCTGGTGCGGCACATTGTTCAGCTGCGCGGCAAACCACTTGCCCTGGGGAGACGAGGCAGCCGTAGGCAGTGTCATGTCCATCGAAATCACTTCCACACTCCCCAGAAGCGCCGAATAATACCGATGGTTCGCAACCGCGGGGAAATTGGCCAGGTAGTTGGCAATCCCCACATCTCTGTCCCCCCGGACTTCATGGTTTCCGGTGGCAGGCAACTGGAGAATGCGCTGTTCACGCCACCGCGCTGTCTCGGTCTGAAACACCTGCCAGTCTGCAGTGCTTGAACCGGTGAACGGCGTATCCCCCGTCAGCAGCAGTGCATCGGGATGTTCGTCGGCAATTCTATCGGCCAGCCATTTGCGTACGCGCGGATTCGTTCCCGAAGTCACCGCGGGATCGGTGAACCGCGTGTCCCCGTAAGCGACCAGCCTGATGGGCTGGCCGGGAACGAATTGAGGAAACACCAGGGTGGGATTGCGGTCCGGCGCATTCGCGCTTGCCGGCTTCGCTGGAATGGCCGCTGCGACGCACCCAAGAAGAGCGCAAATTATGGTGCAGCACAAGCGGGTCTGTGTTTGTCGTTGAGAACAGCAACTCGATGATTCCACTGCGACAGACTACCATCCGGCCACAGCGCTTTCCGCGACCTGCGTATCAGCGTTTGGGTGGGACGCTGCTGACAAACATCGGCCAATGAAAATGGGCACGGAAGAAAGTGCGGCACTGTTCGCCCGAGGCTGGGAGTCTCGGGACACGAAAAGTAGATCGCGCGATTGCGGGCCATCAAAAGCCCAATTGCCTCCAGCTGCCCGTTATGAGCCGAGAGCCGGCCGCCCTCATAGACGAGCTCATCGGTAAGATACTCGATGGCGTGGCCCAGCAGCACCAGCGCATGGCCCGCCTCGGGACTTATCCGTCGTTTGTGATTCCCTCGCACTTCACCATTTGAGATGACAGATGCAGGACTTGGGGATACCACGTTCGTGGATTCTGACATATCGAACGGTTCACGCATATTGGGCTCTTCGGAACAAATCCTCATTCCATGAGGTAACGCAGGTAACAATCACGAGAAGGATGAATCCAGTTTGGCTTTCCGACGTCGCAATTGCAGTGACACTCCGCACAGCAGTGTCATTTCCTCTTCACAAGAGAAACTAGGTCCTGTCGCCGACCTTCGCCTTGACGGAGCGAGGTCGAAAACCTAAGCTCAAACCAGCGGCCGGTCGCATGGCAGGGCTTCCTCACCGTGCACTGCCGCAGCCGTTGGTCCATGCAACTTCGAGACAGGGGACGATGATTCCATACCATTGGCAATACTTGCCGCTCCTTTTGCAGGTCCTGGTCGCGTTTGGCCTGGGCCTGGGAATGGTGGTGGCTTCGTGGTTCGTTGGCCGGCACCGGAATACGCCGGTCAAACTCGCGGCCTACGAATGCGGCATTGTTCCGGTCGGCGATGCCCGCGGGCGCTTCAGTGTCCGCTTCTACATGGTGGCCATGCTGTTTATCCTTTTCGACGTGGAAGCGGTCTTCATGATGCCGTGGGCGGTCATCTATCGCAAGCTCCCGGCCATCACCGGTCATCGCCTCTTCGGCTTCTGGGAGATGGTCGTTTACCTGGGTTTTGTGGCCGTGGGGCTGTACTATATCGTGCGCAAGGGCATCCTTGACTGGAGCATGGACAAGGCGGACCTCTAGCATGGCCGACACGCAGACCCCATCCTCGACCGGCCGATTTTCTCAGGCCCGACTTTGTCGGGAAAGACCGCTGTTCTCGAGGCGCTTCCAGACCACCCCGCCCTCAAAGCCATCCTCGCCTGGAACCCCGACGCCCTCACCGACGCCAAAGTCGACCGCGGCGAACTCACCCTCACCGTCGGCAAAGATCTCATCCGCGCCGCCTGCGAGACACTTCGCTCCGCCGGTTACAACTTCTTCGAAGACATGACGGCAGTCGACTGGTATCCCTCGGATCCGCGCTTCCAGTTGAGCTACCACCTCCTTTCCCACGCATATAAGGAGCGCATCCGCCTCCGCGCCATGGTCGAGGAAGAAGACCCCTCGGTCGAATCGATCACCAGCATCTGGCCGGGCGCCAACTATTACGAGCGCGAAGTCTTCGACCTCTTCGGAATTCGCTTCGAAGGCCATCCCAATCTCCGCCGCATCCTGATGCCCGACGACTGGCAGGGCCATCCCTTGCGCAAGGACTATCCCGTGGAGGGCTATCGCTGATGCCAGACATTGTCGGCACCCCGATCCTTGAAGCTCCGCTGGCTGAAGGCTCCAAAGACCAGCACATGGTCCTCAACATGGGACCGCAGCACCCGTCCACCCACGGCGTGCTGCGCCTGGTGCTCGAAATCGACGGCGAAATCGTCGTCCGCCTCTATCCCGAAATCGGCTACCTTCACACCGGCATCGAAAAAACCTGCGAAGCGAAGTTCTACCAGCAGGTCGTTCCCCTCACCGACCGCGTCGATTATCTCGGCCCCATGGCCAACAACCTCTGTTACTGCCTGGCCGTCGAGAAGCTCCTTCAGCTCGAAATCCCCGAGCGCGCCCAGTGGATTCGCGTCCTGCTCACCGAGGTCACCCGCCTCAATTCGCACCTCATCTGGCTGGGCACGCATGCCATGGACATTGGCGCCCTCACCGTGTTCCTCTACACCTTCCGCGAGCGCGAAGAAATTCTCCGCATCTTCGAGATGGTGTCCGGCCAGCGGATGATGACCAGCTACTTCCGCATCGGCGGGCTCGCGATGGAGCCGCCCCTCGGACTCCTCGAGCGCGTTCAGGCCTTCATCAAGACATTCCCTGAAAAGATCGACGAGTATTCCAACCTCCTCACCGGCAATCCGATCTTCGTCAATCGGCTCAAGGGTGTTGGCCACCTCTCGAAAGAGGATGCGATCGCGCTCGGCGTCACCGGCCCCGTCATGCGCGCCTCCGGCATCGATTTCGACCTCCGCCGCGACATGCCGTATTGCAGCTACGAGAAATTTCAGTTTCGCGTGCCGGTTTCGAACGATTGCGACGTCTGGGCCCGCTACCTGCTCCGCCTCGATGAAATGCGCGAGAGCGTGAAGATCATCCAGCAGGCGCTGGACGGAATGCCCGGAGGCCCGGTCAAGGCCGAACGCGCCCAAAATCGTGCTTCCCGATCGCGAAGCAATGAAAACCCAGATGGAGTCGCTGATCCATCACTTCAAGATTGTTACCGAGGGATTCGCCGTGCCTGCCGGCGAAGTCTATCAGGGCATCGAATCCGGCCACGGGCAGATGGGCTATTACGTGGTGTCGGACGGCACCGCCAAGCCCTATCGCGTCCACATGCGCTACCCGGGATTCGCAACTCTGCAGGCGCTCGAAGTCATGTGCAAAGGCCGCATGCTGGCCGACGTTGTCGCCGTCATCGGCTCCATCGATATTGTTCTGGGAGAGATATGACCGATAGTGCCCACGCAACCGGCGACAGCTTACTATGTGCGAAGCTCTGGGTGTCGCTTGGCCTCGTTGCTGCTCAGAAGCTACACCGCGGCCCACGGGCTGAACGGCAACCGCCAGGCCACGGTCGAATTGGGAGAAGAACGAATCACGGTTCGCCACGGCAACGCGTGGCTCGACCTGAAGCGCAACGGCTCTCAGGTACACTGGCAACGCGAAGATGGACGGGCCGGATCGCTGGAATTGACAGAAGCCGGACGGTTGCGATCCGGCGAAGGGAAGGAAGAAGAAATGGATATGGCGGCAGAAGCCTGGGCGCGGGAGTTGATGCATGATCGAGTGAAACGATGTCCATCTTTTCGCCCCAGCTGGCCGCGCGCTTCGACGCGCTCGTGAACAAATACCCGGTCAAGCGCTCGGCCCTGAT
This sequence comes from uncultured Acidobacteriota bacterium, assembly GCA_963812485.1. GTDB lineage: Bacteria > Acidobacteriota > Terriglobia > Terriglobales > Acidobacteriaceae > Telmatobacter. The sequence goes on along the minus strand of CAWEVD010000010.1, from coordinate 255,161 downwards.
CCCCATGCTCCTTTACGCACAGGACGAGATCGGCTACCTCTCCGACGCAGTTATCGCCGAAATCGCCGAGCGTCTCTCCATCACTCCCCTCGAAGTCCGCAACGTCGCCACCTACTACTCCATGCTGCGCTTCAAGCCCGCGGGCAAATTCAACGTGCAGGTCTGCACCAATATCAGTTGCATGCTGCGCGGCGGCTACGAACTTCTCGAACGCTTCCAGGACGAGCTCGGCATTGGCCACAAGGGCGTCACGCCCGACGGCGTCTTCTCTCTCGAAGAAGTGGAGTGTATCGGCGTCTGCTGCTGGGCGCCCGCCATCCAGGTCAACTACGCCTTCCACGATGAACTGACCCCCGACGACGTTCCCGGCATCCTTGCCCAATATCGCAACCAGAACAAGGAGAAAGATGCCTAGGCTGGTCTCTCATCCCGATGAAGTCAAGATCGTGACCCGTCGCTTCGGCCAGGGCGCGGCCAACATCGACAAGTACATCGAGCTCGGCGGATACGAAGCCGCCAAGAAATGTCTTGCGCAGGGCCCCGACTGGATCATCACCGAGATGAAGGCCTCCAATCTCCGCGGCCGCGGCGGTGCGGGCTTCCCCGCCGGCCTCAAGTGGTCCTTCGTCCCCAAGCAGTCCACCAAGCCCAAATACGTTCTCGTCAACGGCGACGAAAGCGAGCCCGGCACCTGCAAAGACCACCTCATCTTCCTGCACGATCCGCACGCCGTCATTGAAGGAACCATCATCGCCGGCCTCGCCATCGGCGCCAAGGTCGGCTTCATCTATCTGCGCGGCGAATACCGCTACCTCCTCGAGATCATGGAGAAGGCCGTCGCCGATGCCTATGCGAAGGGTTTCCTCGGCAAAAACATCTTCGGGTCCGAAACCGAATTCCAGGTCATCACCCAGACCGGCGCCGGCGCCTACGAAGTGGGCGAAGAATCCGCGCTGATGGAATCGCTCGAAGGCAAGCGCGGCGTCCCGCGCATCAAGCCGCCGTTCCCCGCGGTCGTCGGCCTCTACGGCGGACCCACCGTCATCAACAATGCCGAAACCATCGCCACCGTCCCCCACGTCATCACCATGGGCGCCGCGGCCTACGCGGCCGTGGGTTCGGAGCGCAACGGCGGCACCCGCCTCTTCGGCCTCAGCGGCCACATCGAGCGCCCCGGCGTCTACGAACTGCCCATGGGCTACAACCTCAAGAAGATGATCTACGAAGTCGGCGGCGGCATTCGCGGCGGCCGCAAATTAAAGGCCGTCGTCCCCGGAGGCTCCTCCACGCCCGTCCTCCTGCCCGAAGAAATCGAAAACCTCGGCATGGACTTCGACCAGGTCGGCAAAGCCGGTTCCATGCTCGGCTCCGGCGGCGTCGTGGTCATCGACGACCAGACCTGCATCGTCGAATTCGCCCTCCGCACCATCAGTTTCTATCAGCACGAGAGCTGCGGCTGGTGCATCCCCTGCCGCGAAGGCACCGACTGGCTCAAGAAGACCCTCACCCGCTTTCACGCCGGTTTCGGCGTCGCCAAAGACATCGACAACATTCGCTACCTCGCCGAAAACATGATGGGCCGCACCTTCTGCCCCCTCGGCGACGCGGCGGCCATGCCCACGCTGGGCTTCGTCAAGAAGTTCCGCAAGGAATTCGAAGACCACCTCGACGGCAAACCCTGCCCCTTCGCCAAGCATGTTGAAATGGCCGTGGTTTAGGGGCCTCGGAGAAAAATGCCAGACGTAACCTTCACAGTCGATGGAAAGAAGCTGACCGCCCCCGCCGGGACGCTGCTCATCGAAGCCTGCCGCAAGGCCGGCATCGAGATCCCCGCCTTCTGCTACTACCCGGGCCTCTCCCTCCAGGCCGCCTGCCGCATGTGCGTCGTGCGCCAGGAGAAAGTCCCCAAGCTGCAGACCGCCTGCACCACCACCGGTCGCCGAAGGCAATGTCTTCATCACCGAGTCACCCGAAATCACCCAGGCCCGCAAAGCCACCATCGAATTGCTTCTCGGCAACCATCCCCTCGACTGCCCTGTCTGCGATGCCGGTGGCGAGTGCGAACTGCAGGACATGACCTTCAAGTACGGCGCCGGCGAAAGCCTCTACACCGAGGCCAAGCAGCACCGCGAAGAACAGCAGTGGTCTCCCGCCGTCTTCTTTGACCGTCCCCGCTGCATCCTCTGCTACCGCTGCGTGCGCATGTGCGGCGAAGGCATGGACGTCTGGGCCCTCGGCATCCAGAACCGCGGCGTCAGTGCCGTGATCGCGCCCAATGGCGGCGACCACCTCGACTGCGAAGCAGTGCGGCATGTGCATCGATGTCTGTCCCGTGGGCGCGCTCACCAGCGGCAGCTACCGCTACAAGACCCGCCCCTGGGAGATGAAACACGTCACCACGGTCTGCACCCACTGCGCCGACGGCTGCAAGGTCACGCTCGGCATCCGCCAGTCCAATGAGGGCTCCGAAATCGTCCGCGCCGACAACCGCGACAAGAGCGGCATCAACGGCGACTTCCTCTGCGCCAAGGGCCGCTTCGGCTTCGACTTCGTCGAGAATCCCGAGCGCCTCACTCGAGCCCCTCGTCCGCAACGCAGCAGGCAACTCGAGCCCGCCACCTGGGAGCACGCGTTTCGTTTTGCCGGGGCCAAACTCAAGGAAATCGTTGCCGCCAAAGGCGGGAACGCCATCGCCGTCCTGGGCTCCAACCGCACCACCAACGAAGAGAACTACCTCCTGCAGAAATTCGCCCGCACCGTTCTGGGCACCAACAACATCGACCACGAGCGCACCGCCGACTACGCCGCATTCGTCGCCGCCCTCGCCGGCCACGAAGGTAAAGTCGCCAGCCTGCGCGACACTGCGACGGCGCCCGCCATCCTGCTCATCGGCGGCGACCCCACCAACGAACATCCGCTGCTGGCCTGGAACCTCCGCACCAACGTTCGCCTCAACCGCGCCCGTCTCTACATCGCCAATCACCGCTCCATCAAGCTCGAGCGTCAGGCCAAGGCCATTCAGGGCCTTCCCCCCGCCGGCTACCGCGACCTCACCACCATCCTCGATCGCAACGATTCTGATTTCGCCAAGGCCGTCATGGCCGAGCCGTCGCTGCTCATCGTCTTCGGCCAGGAGTTCGGTGGCAACCACATCGCAGCCCTCGTCGCGTGGGGTCTCGGCCGCGGCAACGTCCGCTTTGCCTTCCTCGGCGATCACGCCAACTCCCGCGGCGCCGCCGACATGGGTCTGCTTCCCGATCTCCTTCCCGGCTACGTCCCTGTTGCTGCCCCCGGCTGCCTTCGCAGATGAGTATCCCGGCCTGCCAACCACAGCCGGCCTCACCCAGCCCGAAATCTTCGCCGCCGCCCGCCAAGGGCGCCCTCGGCGCTCTGCTCGTGGTCGGCGCCGATCCCGTCGAGAAGTCCGGCATCGATCCCGCGTCCCTCAAAGACACCTTCGTCATCGTGCAGGACATGTTCCTCACCGCTACCGCCGCGCTCGCCGACGTGGTCTTCCCGGCCGCCAGTCTTTACGAAAAAACCGGCACCATCACCAACACCTTCGGCGATGTTCAGCTGGCTCGCAAAGCCGCCGACAAAGCCGGCGTGAAGCCGGACTTCGAAATCCTCGTTCGTCTCGCCGCCTCCATGGGCGCCGACGTCAAAACGCTCGTTCCCTTTGGCAAAGCCGGCGTCACCGCTGACCTCGGCCAGTCGCGCGGAGCCCAGTCGGGCGAAGCCGATCGCCACGCTGTCTGGCTTGCAGCCAACGGTCTCGAGCCCAAACTGAGCCCCTTCGATCCGCTCGCCGTGCTCGACGAGATCGAGCGCCTCGTCCCTTCCTACAAACTCGACCGCATGAATCTTTTCAGCGGCAACGATGTGCCCACTGAGCCGGGCTTCGTTCCCGTCTCGTCACTCACTGAGCCGCACCCCGACTTGATTCATTCCGCGCACGACGGCCTGTTTACCTCGGGCACCTTGAGCCGCTATAGTCCGGCGTTGCGCGAGCTGGAGCTTCATCAATCGCAGCAATTGGCAGAAACCGCCGCCGACTAAATACCACCTTGTCATCCTGAGCGCAGCGAAGGATCTGCGGTTAGGCATTCGGTTCATGTAAGAGAGGCTGAAGCCCCGTGACACTTTTTTGGTTCTTTCTCTGGAGCTTGCTCAAGACCATCGTGGTGACGGTGATCTTCCTGATGGGCGTGGCCTACACGGTGCTGCTGGAACGCAAGCTGGTGGCCCGCATCCAGAACCGCTGGGGGCCCAGCCGCGTCGGTCCCTTCGGTCTGCTGCAGCCGCTCGTCGATGGCGCCAAGTCCTTCCTCAAGGAAGACATGATTCCCACCGTCGGTCTACAAGCCGCTCTACCTGCTTGCTCCCATGATCTCGCTTGGCTGTGCGCTGATCTCCATCGGCGTAGTTCCCTTCGGCAATCCCAACATCAACTACCACGGCTTCCGCTTCTTCCAGATTTCCGACGTCAATGTCGGCCTGCTCGTCATCCTCGGCGTCACTTCCATCGGCGTCTACGGCATCGCCCTTTCCGGCTGGTCCTCGAACAACAAGTATTCGCTGCTCGGATCTCTTCGCTCCTCGGCCCAGCTCGTCAGCTATGAGCTTGCCCTCGGCCTGTCGCTGGTCGGCGTCGTGCTTCGCGCCGGCTCGCTCAATCTCCGCGTGATCGTGGAAAATCAATCCCGGCTCGGCATTCTCAGCTGGAACATCTTCGGCGGCCTCCAGTTCATCGCCTTCTTCATCTACCTCATGGCCGCCTATGCCGAGACCAACCGCTCCCCCTTCGATCTGCCCGAAGCCGAAAGCGAACTCACCGGCGGCTATCACACCGAGTACAGCTCCATGAAATTCGCCATGTTCTTCATGGCCGAATACGGCAACATGATCACCGTGGGCTGCGTGGCGACTCTGCTCTTTCTGGGTGGCTGGACCAGCCCCTTCGGCAACCTGATCCCGACGCCGCAGAACGCTTTCATCCAGGCCATCCTTCCGCTCTTCTGGTTCGTCTTCAAGGTCTTCAGCTTCCTGTTTCTCTACGTGTGGGTGCGCGGCACGCTGCCCCGCTTCCGCTATGACCAACTCATGAATTATGGCTGGCGGTTTCTGCTCCCGCTCGCCATCCTGAACATCGTCGGCACAAGCCTCTGGCTCGCCTACCAGCAATAAGCGCGCGGTCTATACCAGACCGCGCTCATTTACAATCGGAGAGGATTTCCTGAAGCAGCATTCAGTTCTCTCCTCAATCGGCAGGCAATTCCGCTGCCGCTCGTACCAAGCGATGGAACGATGCACCTGATTCTGTTTATCGTCTTTGCCGGACTCTGCCTCGCGGGAGCGATCAACCTCCTGCTCCAGACCCATCCCATCAACAGCGCCCTCTCGCTGGTCGTGGTGATGACGTCGCTGGCGGTGTTGTATCTGCTCCTCGGCGCGGAATTCCTTGCCATCGCGCAGATCATCGTCTACGCCGGCGCCATCATGGTGCTCTTCACCTTCGTGGTCATGCTCCTCAACGCCGGCCGCGAAGAACGCACTCTCGGCAGCCGCGCCGGCAAGATGATCGGCTTCCCTGCCGTCACAGTCTTTCTTGGCGTGATCGCAACCGTCATCCTCAAGGCGCAGAACCTCGGTTCAGTCTCGTTGAGCGACCCCATCACCTCCACCGAGGATTTGAGCCGCGTTCTCTTCCACGAGCTTCTGCTGCCGTTTGAAGTCACCTCCGTGCTCATCCTCATCGCCATCCTCGGCGCCGTGGCCCTGGCCCGCGCCGGCAGCGGAGAACGGAGGGTCAGTAAGTGATTCCCATCTCCTGGTACCTGCTCTTGAGCGCCGCTCTGTTTTGTCTCGGAGTCGTCGGCTTCCTCATCAAGCGAAATCTCATCACCGTCTTCATGTCCATCGAGCTCATGCTCAACGGCGTCAATCTTTCCTTTGTCGCCTTCGCCCATGAATGGCACCTGGTGAAGGGACAGATCTTCGTCTTCTTTGTGATGGTGGTCGCCGCCGCTGAAGCCGCCGTCGGCCTGGCCATCATCATTGCCGTCTTTCGCGCCCGCTCCACTCTGGCCGTCGACCGGATCGACCTGATGAAACTATGAACGAATCGCTCCATCTCTGGCTGATTCCGCTGCTGCCCTTTGCGGGATTCCTGTCAACGGAATCCTCGGCCGCCGGCTGCCGAAGGCGCTGGTCACGACGGTCGCGCTGCTCGCGCCGCTCGCATCGTTCGGCGTTGTCGTGAATGCCGCATGCGCAGCCGGTTCGACATTGCCCTCACATCGAAACTCTTCGCCACAGCTGGATCAACGCCGGCGCCCTCCACATCGATTACAGCTTTGTCCTCGATCAGCTCTCGCTCGTCATGCTCCTGGTCGTCACCGGCGTCGGCTTCCTCATCCACATCTACTCCGCCGGCTACATGGCCCATGAAGAAGGCTACGCGCGCTACTTCAGCTACCTGAACCTCTTCCTCTTCTTCATGACCGTTCTGGTGCTGGCCGGCAACGCCCTTCTGATGTTCGTCGGCTGGGAAGGCGTCGGTCTCGCCTCCTATCTCCTCATCGGCTTCTGGTTCCAGAAACCTTCCGCAGCCAACGCCGGCATGAAAGCCTTCGTCGTCAACCGCATCGGCGACTTCGGCTTCCTCATCGGCATGTTTCTGCTGCTCGGAAACTTCAGTTCCCTCTCCTTTAATGTGATCGCCGCCGAGCTGGCCGTAAAGCCCGCCTGGACCGGAGGCGTCCTCACCGCCATCGCCCTCTGCCTGCTCGTCGGCGCCACCGGCAAGAGCGCGCAGCTTCCTCTCTACGTCTGGCTCCCCGACGCCATGGAAGGCCCCACGCCCGTCTCGGCGCTCATCCACGCCGCCACCATGGTCACCGCCGGCGTCTACATGATCGCCCGGACCCACTTCCTCTTCGACCGCTCGCCCTTCGCGCTCGCTGATCGTCGCCATCGTTGGAGCCGCTACGGCGATCTTCGCCGCCACCATCGCCCTCGTCCAGACCGACATCAAGCGCGTCCTCGCTTACTCCACCGTCTCGCAGCTCGGCTACATGTTCCTGGGCTGCGGTGTTGCCGCCTACTCCGCCGGCATCTTCCACCTCATGACCCACGCCTTCTTCAAGGCGCTGCTCTTCCTCGGCGCCGGCTCCGTCATTCATGGCCTCGGCGGAGAACAGGACCTGCGCAAGATGGGCGGCCTCCGCCATCACATGCCCATCACCTTCTGGACCATGACGGTAGCCGTCTTCACCATTGCCGGATTTCCTCCGCTCGCCGCTTTCTTCTCCAAGGACGCGATCCTTTACGCGGCATTCCTGCAAGGCACCAGCGGAAAGATCTTCTGGTTCGTCGGCCTGGTCACGGCGCTGCTCACGTCGTTCTACATGTTCCGCCTCTGGTACCTGACCTTTCTCGGCGAATCCCGCGCTGGCCTCGAAGATCACGGCGCTCCGGTGCACGCCCGTTCCGACACCCGGCTCGTACTCGAAGCCGAGCATCCGGCTCACGAAAGTCCCTGGTCGATGCTCGGCCCGCTTGTCATCCTCGCCGTCCTGTCCATCGGCGGCGGCTGGATCGGAATCGAGCGTTTCGCCGCATACCTCGCTCCGTCCACCGGCGCGCCGTCCGTCGAAGCCGGCAGCGCCAGCCTCGAATGGACCCTCGCCGGTCTCGCCGTCGTCGCCGCGCTCATTGGCTGGTTTATCGCTCACCGCCTCTATCAGTGCCCGCCCGCGAAGCTCCCGCGCAACTCGCCGCATCGATGTCCGGCCCCTACAACCTTCTGCTCCACAAATACTGGGTCGACGAACTCTACGGCGCCGTGATCGTCAAGCCGATCCTCGCCACCTCGCGCTACGTCCTCGAATGGGTCGTCGACGTAGCCATTCTCGGTGGCGCAGCCTGGCTCCTCGGCGGCATCGCCACGCTCGGCGGAGCCATCCTGCAGCGCTGGCAGTCCGGCAACCTGCGCTCCTATGCCGCCTGGCTCACCGCCGGCGCAGCCGTGCTTCTGCTTTACGTCCTCTGGGCATACTCACCGGCCAGCCTTTCAGCCTTCTTCAACCACGGAACGGGGCACTGAGCATGAACGACCTCAACCAATCCATCCTCACGCTCATCCTTCTCGTTCCCATTGCCGGCGCATCCTCATCGCCCTCCTGCCCGACCGCGGCAAGCTCTCCGCCTGGCTCGCCCTGCTTACAGCACTGGTCACCTTCGGCCTCACCCTTCACCTGCCCGCGCACTTCGGCATCGGCCAGCCCGGCTTCCAGTTCGAAGTCAATCGTCTCTGGATTGATCTCAATCCGAACGCCGGCCACCAGGGCATCTTCTACCACGTCGGCGTCGATGGCCTCAGCCTCTGGCTCGTCGTCCTCACCGGCCTGCTCGCACCCGTCGGCGTACTCGCCAGTTGGAACGCCATCAAAGAGCGCCGCAAGATCTACTACTCGCTCTTCCTGGTCCAGCAAACCGCCATGTTTGGCGTCTTTGTCTCGCTCGACCTGATGGTGTATTACGGCTTCTGGGAACTCTCGCTGGTTCCCATGGCCATCCTCATCGCCATGTACGGCCGCAAAGACGGCCCCCACGCCGCCGCCCGCTTCTTCCTGTTTACGTTCATCCCCTCGGCGCCCCTGCTGGTCGCGATCCTTTAGCTCTACGCGCGGACCGGCACCTTCAACTTCTCCGAGCTCCAGCTCTACGTCGCCGCCGGAGCCATCCCTTCCGCGGCGCTCTTCTGGTGCGCTCTCGCATTCCTCTTTGCCTTCGCCGTCAAGGTGCCCGTCTTTCCGCTGCACGGCTGGCTGGCCGAAACCTTCTCCGAAGCCCCCGTGGCTCTTGCCATGGTGGTCGCCGGCAAACTCGGCCTCTATTCCATGCTGCGCTTCCACGTCGGCCTCTTCCCCGTGCAGGCCCGTGCCATCGCGCCCCTGCTCATCGCCCTCGCCGTCATCGGCATTCTCTACGGCGCGTGCCTGGCCCTCGTCCAGCGCGACTTCTGGCGCCTCATCGCCTTCGCGACGCTGGGCCACTTCAGCGTCACCACGCTCGGCATCTACGGCCTCAACCTCACCGGCCGCGATGGCGCGATCTACCTGATGGTCAGCCAGGGCGTGATCGAAGGAGCCCTCTTCGTCCTCCTCGGCGTGCTCGATACCCGCTACGCCACCAGCCAGATCGCGAGCTACGGCGGAGTCGCCGCCAGACTTCCGCGCACCGCCACCTTCTTTGTCATCACCGCCCTCGCCATGATCGGCCTGCCCATGCTCAATGGCTTCGTGGGCGAGTTCCTCATCCTCTCCAGCACTTTCACCGACGTCAGCCGCGGTTGGGCCATCGCGGCCACCGTGAGCGTCATCCTCAGCGCCGCCTACATGCTCTGGCTCGTGCAGCGTCTCTTCTACGGCCCCCAAAGCGAGATGACCGCCGGGCGTCCCGTCGACGATCTCGACTTCGGCGAGATTGCCGTGCTCGTACCGCTCGCCGTCCTGATGCTGGTCATGGGAATCGTGCCCAACTATCTGGCTGCGCGCCATCCAGAAGAATTCCCCGGTTTCCATCCCGGCGCACGAGGTGCGATCGATCCCGAACCCGCTCCCGCCTGATCCCGTCTCGATCGTAACGTCGCGGAGGCCCAGCCATGAACTCGTCCGACAGCCTCCGCATCCTTCCCGAAATCATCCTTACGCTGACCGGCATTGTCGTCATGCTCATCGATGCGTCGATGCCCGTCGGCTGGCCCCGCCGTCCCCTTGGCTGGGTCGCCGCTCTCGGCACCACGGCCGCCCTCTGGTCGAGCCTCTGGCAACTCAACCTCCCCACCGGCACCGGCTTCTTCGGCACCGTCGAAACCAGCCCCTTCACCGTCTTCTTCCACGTCCTCATCTGCGGCATCGTGCTGGTCGCGCTTCTTCTTGCGCTGGACACTCTGCCTGAAGACAGCCACCATCAGGGCGAATACTATGCGCTGGTCGTTTTTGGCGCCGTCGGCATGTGCCTGCTCACCAGCGCTGTCGAACTCCTCGTGGTCTTCATCGCGCTTGAGATTTCGTCCATCTCCACCTACGTCCTTGCCGGCTACCGCAAACACACCGGCCAGGGCCCCGAAGCCGCCATCAAATATTTCCTGCTCGGTTCCTTTGCCACCGCGTTTCTGCTCTATGGCATCGCCCTGATCTTCGGCGCCACAGGAACGACGCAGATCTACGAGATCGCCGCGCGTGTTCCCGCGGCCCAGAATCAAACCTTCATCGTTGCGGCGCTGGCTCTCATGCTGGTCGGAATACTCTTCAAGGTGTCTGCCGCCCCGTTCCATCTCTGGACGCCCGATGTCTATGAAGGCGCGCCCTCGCCTGTCGTCGCCCTGATGTCCACCGCACCCAAGGCCGCGGCCTTCGCTCTGCTGCTGCGCGTCGTCTACGAAATGCTCCCCACGCTTCGGCCCATCTGGTCGCCGCTGCTCTGGATAGTCGCCGTCGTCTCCATGACCGTTGGCAATCTCGCCGCACTGCGCCAGGAGAACGTCAAGCGCATGCTGGCCTACTCCTCGATCGCGCACGCCGGATACCTGCTGGCGGCTTTCGCGGGCCTGGGCTCAACCGGAATCGCCGCCGCCAGCTTCTACACCGCCGCCTATGCCGCCATGAACGTCGGCATCTTTGCGGTCGTGACTCTGGCCAGCGGGTACGACGAGAAGCTGCCCATGATCCGCGACTTTCGCGGCCTGCTCTATCGTTCCCCGTTCCTCGGCATCCTGCTCATCTTTTTTCTGATCTCGCTCATCGGAATCCCCTTCACTGGCGGCTTCTTCGGCAAGTTCTACTCCTTCTCCGCCGCGGTCGGCGGAGGAGCCGTGATCCTTGCCGTCATTGGCTTGCTGAACTCCGGTGTGGCCTCGGCGTACTACCTTCGCCTGGCGCTGGCAGCAGCGCAGAAGCCCGACGCTCAGAACGGGGACTATGCGTCTTCTTTGCCGCAGGTGGGTATCGCCGTCGGTGCCGCCCTTTTGTTCACGGTGGGCGCAACCCTCGCGCTGGGCATCGTGCCCGGCAAAGCCCTGCACGCGGCCGAAACCGCCGCTCACACCTTACAGGTTCCGCACGCCGAAGAGTCTGTGCCGGAAATCAGTCTCCAGCCGCAGCCGTAGCCAGAGGAATCGTGTCTTCGGCCCCGGACGCCTCCAGCAGTTTCTCGTAAAAGCCGACCGTCAGTCCCAGCACCCGGCCATTCACAAACTCATCGATTACCCAGGCCCGCGCCGCCGTTCCCATGCGATGCCGCTCGCCCGGATGCCGAATCAATCGCAGCACCGCCTCGGCAATGGCTTCGGGATATCCCGCGGGAATCAAAACGCCGGTAATCTCCGCAAGCACCGCATCCCGCGACCCGGTTGAAAGCGTCGTGATCACCGGAATTCCTGTCGCCGCCGCCTCCAGCACAACGTTGGGAAATCCCTCCCGCCACGTCGGCAAAACCATCATGTCCATCGCCCGGTAATACGGCGCCGTATCCGCCACAAACCCGGTGCGGACGATCGATGGATGATGGTCGATTCTGGTGCGCAGTTCTTCGCTGAGCGAATCCTCCGACTCGTCGAACCAGCCCACCAGCAGCAGCCGCGCCAGCGGAGCCGCCGCCACAATCTGATCGAATGCCTCGATCAGCTCCGGAACTCCCTTGTCGCGCGTCAGCCGCCCCACAAAACCGATCACCGGCGCATTCTGCGGAATCCCCAATCCTTCCCGAACCTCTTCCGGGCCGGGCGAAAACCGCTCCACATCGACGCCATTGCTGCTGCCGCTTCCGATCAGGTGCAGCTTCGATTCGTCTGCAATTTTCAAAGCCATCGCCTGCGCGCGCAGGCTTTCGCTATTGCACACCACCAGGTGAGCGCAGCCTGCCGCAATCCGCTCAGCCGCCAGAAGTAGACGGCGCCTGAACCCTGTTAATGTCTCCAGCCGCAGTCCCCGCAACATGTAGATGCGTGCCGGAACCCGGCACCATTTCGCCGCCAGGTTTCCCAGTAAGCCTGCTTTCGGAGTGCTGAATTCCGTCAGGTCCGGCTGCAACCTCCGCAGCGCGCGAAACAGGCGCCACAACGACACCATGTCGCGCAGCGGCGCAATCTCCCGCCGCATCGGAATGGCCACGGTCGCGATCCCTTCCTCGCTCGCAATGCAATCCAGAAGCGGGCCCGGACTGGCAATGAGCACCACCCGAAAGCCCGCGGACCGCAAAGCGCGCAACCGCGCCTTTAAGACCAGGCACGTCTCAGCACACGTAACGCCCACAACGATCAAAGGCCGCGAGTCGCTTCCCACGGTCAAGCCCGGAACGGATGTACATCCTTCGCGAAATTGCACGCGGCGCTCCTGCAGCTCCCGCCTTGCCGGCCGAGTTCTTATTGGAAACTCAAAACTGTATCAGTTCTGGACACTCTGTAGGTGTGCGCGCCATCACGAGGGAACACACTCGTAACTCTGTACTCTCATTTCAGTTACTATCGTGACCGCTCAACGTCCCATCCTCTTGTTACTGATTCCCCACCTCGGCGGAGGCGGCGCAGAGCGCGTAACTGAGCTCCTTACACGGGGTCTATCTCCGCAGAAATATGAGATTCACCTCGGCCTGATGACACCGTCTGCCTGCCCGTCGGAGTGCCTGCCTGCCATTGCAACCGTCCATTCACTCGGAGCGTCCCGGGTGCGATCCGTGGCCCTCCCACTGCTTCGCCTGGTGCGCAGTCTGAAGCCGGACGTGATTCTCTCCGGCATGGCGCATCTCAATTTCCTCGTGCTGCTCCTGAGGCCTTTTTTCCCGCGCAAAACGCGGGTCCTCGTTCGTCAGAACACCACCGTTTCGTCGTCGTTGCAGCAGTTACCCCGGTACGCTGGTTTCCTGTATCGCCTCCTCTACCCCTCGGCCGACCGAATCGTCTGCCAGACCGAAGCCATGGCTGCCGACCTTGCTCGACAATCCGGCATTAAGCCATCCCACATGCAGGTCCTTGCCAATCCCGTCGATACTGACGCCATCCATGCCGTCATCAACGCTGCACCCATTCGATGGTTCGGCACTGGACCTCACCTGCTTGCCATCGGCAGACTCTCGCGGGAAAAAGGATTCGATCTGTTGCTCGAGGCGTTCTCGTCGCTGCGTCTCAAGTTTCCATCCGCCGATCTGACCATCGTCGGCGAAGGTCCCGAAGAAGCGGCTCTGAAAACCATGCGCCGCACCCTTCGCCTCGAAACCTCGGTTCATTTCCCGGGTTATGTCCTCCACCCGGAGTTGTACTTCCCTGGCGCCACCCTGTTTGTCCTCTCGTCACGCCATGAAGGAATGCCCAACGCCCTTCTCGAGGCCGCCGCCGGCGGACTTCCCATTGCTGCGCTGCCATCCTCGGATGGCGTTGCTCGCCTTCTCGACGGGAAGCGCGGCGCGTGGATCGCGAATCAGGTTTCGTCCAAGGCGCTTATCCACGTGCTTCTCAGTGCATTGCAGTCGATCAATTTTGGCCAACGCTTCGATCATCCCTGGATTGAAACCTTCCGCATGGATCGCGCTCTTCAGGGCTATGAGAGCCTCATCGACGAAACTCTCTGCGGGCTCCGTCGCTAAACTGCGTCATCTCCTGAGATACGGAGCCGCGAAGAGCCGGCTAACGCCAAGAGTTCCTCTTGTCCTGTTCGCATTTCACGGCAGCCCAACCCCGCCGTCTTTCCTGCCTGCGCCGTCTTCGCCGTCTCTGGACGCGCCACAGCGCCAGCCGTTCATACAGCCGTTCGCCGGCCCCGAGCTCCCCGCATCCGAACTCCTTGACCACGCGGTCGAACGAAGTAAATTGCGGCCAGTGACCCTTCAAAAACCACCGCAGCCGCTCCACATCCAGATCCTTCGCGGCGTGTGGATGGATGCAAATCGTCCACAACCCCTTCGATTTCGCCACCGGCGCCCACAGTTGCTGCGGTATCCAGATCACGCCATGTCGCCGATGCGGAACCCGCGCAAACCCGTCCGAAATGTATTCCACTCCCTCGGCCTCGAGCGCTTCCAGCGTGTTCCTGTCGAACCCGTGTCGGGGAGCGATCCACAACTGGGGATGCAATCCCTTTTCACGCAGAATCTCGAACCCCGCCCGGATCCATGCCCGCTGCGTATCGGGGTCAACACCCGCAAACTCCGACCGCCTGTCCAGCCCCAGCAGGCTCTCACCTAAGTGCATGGCACCGGTGCTGGTAGCCATGGACCGCAATCGCCGCGCCCGCCGCTTCCATCTCCCGCATCTGCTCCCAGAATCGGGGATCGTGCGGCGAACTATTCAATTGCGGATCGCGGTTGTCGGGAATCACCGCAAGAATCGGACGAATGCCGAACTCCTCGATCACTTTGCGGAACTGTTCCCACCGCGCCGCCGAATGTGTCGGACAAAGATCATCCAGCCGCAGCAGGTATTGCGCGGGTTTCGGAATCATGCCCATGCCCGCACCTCTCCATTGGCCGCCTGTCCCAGCAGCCGATAGGCCCAATACCACAGGAATCCCAACGTGCTTACCGTCCACAGAGAAGTCGCGAGCGCGATCCCCGCCACCCCGAGCCACCGCATCAAGAGAAGATTCAGCAACACATCGAGCGCCAGGTTCACGATGCCGCACCAGAGAACCAGGTCGGTGCGCCGCATGGCGACCACGAATCGATAAAACACACGGCTCACGACAAAAAACGGAATCTGAATGGCGTACATCGCCAGCACCGATGCCACCACTGCCGTGTCTTTGGCCCCGAATGCGCCGTGTTGGAGGGTGATCCGGACCAGCGGCCGCGCCCCCGCGATCAGCAGTCCGGCAATCGGAAGCGAAACCACGGCCATGATCCGTGACCAGGTGCGCAGCGTGCGCCGGCACCCCTGCCAATCGCGATCGGCGATCATCGTTGAGAAGTATGGCACCACCGCCGACGACACCGCCCCCGCCATCAGCGTTACAGCCACGCTCACAAACCGGTTGGCGAATACCAGCGCGGAGACGCTCCCCGCGGGCAACATCGCCGCCATCGCCTGGTCCACCAAAAGCCCACCCGAAGCGACAACCGAGCTCAGCAGTACCGGCCCATACTGGCGTGCCACTTCGCGGGTCGCTTCGTTCTTCCCGTGCCAGCCGAGGCGAAACCGGTAGCCGCGAGCCTCCATCATCCAGCCCGTCAGGCCCGCATGCGCGACGGCACCAAACAGGGTTCCCCACACCAGTGCCCAGATTCCCAACGTCCCATGAAGCAGCACCGCCCCCGCGACAATCGACACCGGCATCACCAGCGCCGCGAGCGCCGGCATCGCAAACCGCTCAAACGTGTTCAGCACGGCGGTGCAGGTGGCCGCAATGCCGCTCAGCAGCACCACTGGCAACAGTGCGTAGAACAACCGCACCGAGAGGTCTAGTTTGAGCGCTGGAAATCCCCATCCGATCAAGGGAAAAAACGCACGCGCCAGCGAGTGCCATCAACACTGCCGCTGCCGTCAACAATCCGCACAGCCACAGCATCGAACTCGAAAGCAGTTCCTGGGCGCGCACCCAGCCGTCGCGCATGCGCACCTTGATCAATGTCGGTACCAGCGCCTGGTTCATTGATTCTGCAATCAAATTGATGAGCAGATTGGGAATCAGGAACGCCGCCAGAAACGCATCCATCGCATCCGAGCGACCAAACACTCCCGCGACCACGAACTCCTTGCCCATCGCCGCGATCTTCACCACGGCGCCCGCGGCCAAAACCGATGCCACGGCTCGAAGGATGCGGCTATCGATGCTCCTGCGTTCTTGAAGAGCCCCGCCCGCCGTCATGCCGTCTCACCCGCTTCAATCGCCGAACTCCGGATCGGTTGCGGGAAGTAATGCTCCAGGGCGCCAGGGCTTTCCGCCTCCATTCTCCCCGCGACCGAAATCAACGCCAGCAGCAGCCACGTGCTGCGGCTCACTTCGACCGTGGCCACAAGTGAAATCACCAGCCACGCCAGAAGCGCCGCCGCCAGGGCCATCCGCACCGGCCCTCGCACCTCCGCCAACGACCAGGCGCACGCCGCCACGATTGCCGCCGCCAGTATCACGGCTACGATTCCGCCCTCCACCCCCAACGAGAGCAGCGTGTTGTGGGCCGTGTCCTCGGGCGCCAGCCGCGCTGCATGCACAAACGTTCCTGCCCCGCCGCCAAAGAATGGAGCCTGCACAAACGCCTGCCACCCGGCTTGCCAGATGTTCACGCGATAGTTGAGATCTCCGCCCTGAAGCTGCTCTGGAATTGTGGTAATCCGCTCCAGCGTCTCGTGTGGCACGAGAAACCAGAAGCCGGCGGCAATGGCCGGCAAAGCGAACACTCCTGCCAGCCAGCCACGCACATGACTGCGAGCCAGGAGCAATCCGCAACCCGCCAGTGCTATGAGGGCCGCGAGAAATCCACTCCGCGAAGCCGTCAACAAGACTCCCGCCAGTCCCACCGGCAGATATCCAAAGGAAAAGAGCTTTCCAATCGCCGTCGACTCACTGTCCAGCAGGAGCGCCGCCATGGGAAATCCGAGATCGAGAAAGCGCGCCACATCGTTCGGATCCTGTCCCTCGGCCATAAATCGAATCTGCCCCGCCGCCTCCGGCGAGGCCAGGCTCGCAACCGTCAGGATCGCCAGGACCCACGAGCCGGCTATATACGCGCGGAACAGGTCGCGCAAATCCTCCACCGTTTCGGCAAACTCCCACACCAGCCAGACCACCATCATCACCTGGAAGTAGCCCCGCAGCCGTGCCAGCGTTGCCGCCTGTTCGATCGTCCAAAAATACGAACAGCAGAACCAGAGAAACAACGCCAGCACCAGCCACTGCAGCGCGCCCGGCCTGCGCATCCGGCCCGAAAGCAGCATGGCTGGAACCGCCGCCGCCAGCACCAGCAGGCCGAGCACACGCGCGATGTTTCCCACCGGCTCGCCCAGGTCGAGCGAGTACTCCCACGGAACCGCGAACGCAAACAGAAGCAGCAGAATTCGTACCAGCTGCCGCATCGCTAGAACCTCTGCGAGTAAACCAGACCCGCGTAGATGCTCACGCCCACCGCCGACTGCACTGCCGCTTCAATCGTCCGGTTGTACAGGTTCTTCACCGCCGAGTTCGGCACAAACAGGATGTCGTGATCCAGAATCGGCTGATCCGGATCCTGGCCGTGCAGCATCCGCGACAGGTCAAGCGTAGTCACCGTCCGGCCGCTCTTCTGTTCACGAATCAGGAGCGCCTTGCTCAGTGCCGCGTTCTGCGACGGACCCCATGCGAGCGAAAGCGCCCTCAACACGGTGACGTCCTCGCTCGGATCGACCGTGAATCCTCCCGGTCGAATCACATCCCCGACGACATACACCAGTCCCGCGCGGCTCACTTGAACCACGTCGCCCGGCGCCAGTTCGGGGTTCCCATCAACCCTGCCCTCGGCTCCGTTCCGATCAAGAGCAACCGGATGCGGCGTGGCCGGGTCATTGCGGTGGTAGATGTTCACCACCCCGCCCGCAGTAGGACTCAGTCCGGAGGCAGCGGAGAGCATGTCGAACAATCGGTGATGCACTGTATACGGGTAAACGCCGGGCCGCGTTACCTCTCCAAGCACGCTTACATCCTGGCCCACATACGCCATCACCAGCACCGAGACCTGCGGATGGTTCAGCAGGCCGCGTTCCACCAGCGCCGCCCCAATCGCCCGTGCGGCCTCGAGTTCATCCATCCCCTCCACCCGCACCTCGTCCACCATCGGCAACTTCACTGTGCCCCCCGCAGTCACCCGCACCGTCGAGTGAAACTCAGGAGTGTGATACTCGCCGATGTCCAGCAGATCTCCCGGCCCGATCGCGGCCGGCATCGGTTCCGCTCGTCAGGTTGGCAGCGCCGGCGGGCAGCCCGGCGACACTCGTCCCCGCCCCGCTCCAGACCTCCGGAGCCTCCTTTGGGTTCGGAGTGCTCTTGTTATCCTTGGTGACCGGGATCTTCGCCACCCCGGTCGGAATTCCCTGCGTGCTTGGCGTGGGCGCCTGCGCATACATCATGGCGCCGGTCGCAAACACGGCGAGCAGCCCCACCATCACCCGAGCCGCCGATGGCCAGAGCGATTCCAGCAGCAACGCCGTGCCCGTCGCGATCCACAGACCTACGAACAGCGTGATCGCCAGGTACAAAGGCATATCCGGAGCAACCGGTTTTGCGGGAGGCCTGGCCTCATCCACAACCCAGATATCCGCATCGTGCACACCCACCGCCAGCCCCGCCTCTTCGACCTTGTCCTGCATATGCAGATACAGATCGCGCGTGGAATCGGCTTCGCGCCGCATCCCTTCATACGCGGTTGCTGCCTCGTCCACTTTCAAGCCCTCGCGCGTCCGCTCCGAGAGATTCTTCTGCACCAGTCGTTCGTGATCCTCAGCCGCAGTCCAGGCGCTCCGGAACCTTTCCCGCAACTGCGCGTTTTCGGCTTCCAGTTGACGGTCGAGATCCTTGAGCTGCTGTCGGATCTCCAGCACGCGGGGAAAGTTAGGCCCCCGCTCAATACTGATTTGCGCCAGCTCTTGCTCCAGGTCGCTGCGCCGCGCATGGATCGATCGGAAAACGTTGGCGAGATTGGTTCCGTCTGTTTGCACCCGGGGATCGAAGGCCAGCACGACTTCCGGGTCGCCCTGCGCCGCGGCCCGATATTCCGCCTCGCGGAGAATCCGTTCCGAATTGGCGGCCGCCAGCGCCCGTCCCAATTCGTCCACTTCCACCAGCGCCGGCAAATGCTCCTCCCCTCCCGGTTTTCCGTTGGTCAGCGTTTGCGGAGTAATGAGAATGCCGTGCTTCGTCTGGTAAACAGATAGCCTCCGGTCGTCTTCCTCTGCCCGCGTCTTCAACGCCGCGAGTTGGCTCCGCAACCTGGTGGTCGCCGCATCTGTTGCCTGCTCGCGCAACTCGTTCTGTTGCCGCCCATAAGCGTCAATCAGCGCATTCACCACCTCGGCCGACAATCGCGCGTCTCGCGTCCGGAAACGAATCTCGACCAGCAGCGTACGCGGAAGCGTCCCGACGTGCAGTCGGTTCTGAAACCGTTCCAGCAAATAGTTCTGGGCGTCGGCTTGCGGCTCCTCCGGTTGAAAGCCGGGATAACGCGCGGCGAACCGGCCCCGGAACGCAGGGGCGGCATAGAGCTTCTCCTCGCGAATCACCCTCCAGGCCAGTCGATCGCTGCGCAGGATTCCGGCCACTGTCTCGAGCTGCATCGGGACCGGCAATGCCGAACTCGAAACAACGGGTGGCGGCTCGTCCAGGCTCAGCGGTGTCGCAGACGCTATCCGCAGAGCCACTCTTGCTTTTGCCTCATATTCCCTGGGCGCGACAAGGCAATAAAGGAGACACGCCAGCAACAGACCGCCCAAAATCGACCCGACGGTTCGACGTCGCAGCGCCATTTGCAGGAACAACGCCCGCATGGACGTAGAAGAGCCGCCTCGTCTGACGCCGGGGGAGTCGCGTCCATCGATTGTGCGCCGCGCCGCGAGTTCCGCTGAGAGAGCTTCCTGCAAGGCCCGGGACCCTCATTCCAATGGCTCTCCGGCACCGCGATTCCAGCGCGAGTCTCCCCGAAAACCGCCGTGACGAAGTCCCCAGCAGTGTTAACTAAGCAGGCCTGGAATGTTAGTGAGCCGTGTCACATAAGCGATTGAAACCGAAAGCCGTTCCGCTGACCTCGAACGCAAATCGGCAAAGGACAACCAATCCAGGTCGCAACCTATTGCGTAATGTCAAAGACAGACACTCAATACACGCGTCAAGATTTCCTATCGTGAAAAATAAACGGCTGGCAGTGCAGGACAGTCATTTCTCGTTCCTGGCGGATGCTCCTGCGGGTCAGCGGCAGCCCATGGTCAGACGCAGGATCACTCCCGAGGCCGGCCGCGGTCTCGAGAAGCTTGCTCACGCGCTTGAGTACCTGGCCGACGAATTTGTGCGCGACGGATGCGCGGTCATTGAAGACTATGGAAGGTTGCAGGCGATTCAGCTCCTGGCCTCGCTTAACCGCCAGATCTACTTCACCTGCATTGTTGAGCCGACAATCGGCGACCGGGTTCAATCCCTGTTTCGCCGGTTCCGGTTCCGTCAGACCTGACTTCCCCGGTACCACCCAACCGTTCGCCTCAATCCCTCCCGGAAATCCACGATCGGCTCATACCCCAGCAACGTGCGGGCGAGTCCAATGTCCGCCAGTGAGTCGCGAATATCCCCCGCTCGCGGCGGCGCGTAGGCCGGCGAACCCTCATACCCGGTCAGTTCCTTCAGCATCCCGAACGTCTCGTTTAACGTAACTCGCGTGGCTGTCGCCATGTTCATCATCCGCCCTGATACCTTCTCCGCCGGAGCTTCGGCAGCCAGCAGATTGGCGTGAACCACATTGTCGATGTAAGTGAAGTCGCGGCTCTGCTCGCCATCGCCATAAATCGTCGGCTGTTCCCCCGCCAGCATGCGCCGGCAAAAAATCGCCAGCACGCCTGAATAGTGCGAAGTCGGATCCTGATACGGGCCAAACACGTTGAAGTAGCGGAGCGTCACTGTCTCCAGGCCATACACACGGGTAAACGTGCTCATGTAGTGCTCCCCCGCCAGCTTTGCCACGGCGTAGGGAGAGATGGGATTCGGGCAGCATGTCTTCCCGCTTGGGCAGCGTCGGCGTATCTCCATAGGCGGAAGACGAGCCCGCGTACACCACTCGTCGCACTCCCGCCGCCTTCGCCGCAACCAGCACGTTCAACGTCGCGTCCACGCAATTCACATTTGTCGCCACGGGATCCGCCACCGATCGCGGAACCGACGCCAGCGCCGCCTCATGGAACACGACTTCAATCCCCTCGCAGGCCTGCGCGCACGCCTCCGGATCTGCGAGGTCGCCCTCGACAAACTCCAGCCCCTTCAGCCCGATCAGGTTTTCCTTCTTGCCGGTGATGAAGCTGTCGATGCCCCGCACGCTCTCGCCGCGCGCCAGAAGCGCCGCCGCAATCGAACGTCCGATAAATCCGGCCACTCCGGTTACCAGAAATCGAGCCAACGTTTTCCCTTTCCGCGCGCCCTGCTGAACCCCGGACCGCCCAAGCCAGCATACTATTATGCCCGGCGCCGGGCGCCGCTCTCTGACGTCAGCGCCCTGGACCATTCAGCGTTCCGTAGCTCCGTCAGGGCCATACAGGCGCGAAGCTTTAAAATCAATGCCATGACTATGGCACGTGGCACACCCGCAGAGTTCAAAGAGCGGGTCGAATCGCGGCAGGCCCGCATCGGCATCGTGGGCATGGGATATGTCGGCTTGCCCCTGGCTTTGCTGTTCAGCGAGGAAAAATTCCGCGTCACCGGGTTCGATATCGCCCCCGACAAAGTCAGCAAGCTCAATGCCGGCGACTCCTACATCGTCCGTATTCTCCCTGAGGCCATCCAAAAGGCGCAGAAGTCCGGCTTCTCCGCCACCGCCGATTACTCTCAGATCGCCGCCATGGACGCCGTCATCATCTGCGTTCCCACCCCCCTCGACGAGTATCACGAGCCCGATCTTAGCTACGTCACCGGCACCGTCAAGTCCATCGCCCCCCATGTCCACGACGGCCAGCTCATCGTGCTCGAGAGCACCACCTATCCCGGCACCACCGAAGACATCGTCGTGCCCCTGCTCGAGCAGGGCAATCTGCTGGGACTCAAAGTTGTCCGCGCCGAAGGCGCCGCTGGCCCCACCGCAGGTGGCTTCCACGTGGCATTTTCTCCCGAACGCGAAGACCCCGGCAACGACACCGTTGCCCGCCACGATATTCCCAAGGTCATCGGCGCATGCGGCCCCGCCGCCGTTGAAATGGCCTCGGCCATCTACGGCTCCATCTTCCGTCGCACCATTCCGGTCAGCAGTCCCGCCGTCGCCGAAATGACCAAGCTGCTCGAGAACATCTATCGCTGCGTCAACATTGCGCTCGTCAATGAGCTCAAGCAGCTCTGCATGCGCATGGGCATCGATATTCACGAAGTCATCGACGCCGCCCGTACCAAGCCATTTGGCTTTCATGCTTTCTATCCAGGCCCCGGACTGGGCGGCCACTGCATCCCCATCGACCCCTTCTATCTCTCCTGGAAAGCCAGGGAATACGATTTCCGCACCCGCTTCATCGAGCTTGCCGGCGAAGTCAACATCAAGATGCCCTACTTCGTCATCGAGCACACCGCCGCCGCACTCAACGAACACTGCAAGTCCATCAAGGGTTCGAAGATCCTGGTTCTCGGCCTGGCCTACAAGCGCGATATCGACGATCTGCGCGAATCGCCTTCCCTCACCATCATCGAGTTGCTCCGTGAGAAAGGCGCCATCGTCTTCTACAACGATCCCTATTTCGCAAAAGTGGGCCGCGGCCGCCACTACGACCTCAACATGACCAACACTCCGCTCGAGAACCTGGGCCAATACGACGCGGTCCTCATCGTGACCGACCATACCTCGTACGATTACCAGGCCATCGTCGATCAGTCGCAGATTGTCGTCGATACCCGGAACGCCACCAAGGGCATCGCCTCACCCAAAATCGTGCGCTGTTGAGGGCCCTCCTCGCAGCGGTACCCCGCCTGCAGGGCCAACCGGCCCCGCAAATTCCACAAATGCGGGCCTCGCTCTTGCGCCTTTCGGCGATTCGTTGCTCCAAATCGCGCCGATGGTTCCCAAAGTAACCAATGGCCGTGTGATTTATATCACCCTTTAATCTGATTTGTGCGATTCTCCTTGCAACCATTCAAAGCAGACATTCCCTGACGTATTCGAATGGCTCGGGCCCTCTCCAGTCGTTCCGGCACCTCTAACCGCAAGCCAACGCGGGAAGAGACTTGGCAGTCAACCACAAACCAGCGCTCTACCCCCACCGCGCGCAAGTCCGTTTTGCGGGTCAGTAGAGTAGACTTCCGCAACCAGCATGCATTCGGCGTTCATGTTTTGCTCAACGCCGGCTCTTCCAGTCAACGCCGCGCAGGCCATAGCCCAAAAAGCGTTTCGCTAACGGCGAACCGCAATGATACCGCGAAGACTCTTATACATATCTATATCCAGAAGTTCTGTTTCGCCGGAGCATAATCGGCTCCCTAGATTAAAACAACTGAAAAAGGAGCTTGCCGGGACCAAAATCCCCGCAAGCTCTTCTTTTTTGTCCCCGCTTCCGTTTTGTACTCTCTGACCCAATGCGTTCATGTGCGATAAGTTCGCAATTCATCCGTCTTCGCGCATGACTGTCTGAGGTTCGCCAGACAGGGCTCGAATCCCGGCAACAGTCGCGGTCATGATCAGCATCAGCATGGATAGAATCGGCGCGAGAAGCCAGACCTGAAATGGCGGAGAGCCAATTGTTGAAAGTTCTTTGGTGAATGCCCGCAGGGCGGCGCCTGAGATAAGTGTGCCGATCAGAATGCCGGCGAAGGCGAGTTTCCCAATTTCTCTGATGGTCATGAAGAAAATATGGCGGCGCTGCGCTCCGAGCGCGATTCGAACAGCCAGTTCCCGCCGACGCTGGCGTTCGGTGTCACTCTGAACACTGAACAGTCCGAAAATGCTCAGTACAAGCGCCGTCAGAGTCGAGGTTGCAAAGATAAGCCTTGCAATTCGCAGCGGAGCGAACCCGGACTCCACCAACCGCGTATCAAGAGTCGTGATCACAGGTGAAGCCGGATCATTTCCAGGGACAGATCCAATCCTGCCGCGCAGCCGATCCATTATCTGCTGGTTCCACATGGACGATCGAACCAGGAGCGTCATACGGCTTGGATGTTCCTGCCATATGGGAACGTAGATTGTAGGTTCCGCATGTTGTTCAAAGGTGCCGAGCGGCTGGGACCTGACTACGCCGATAATCTCAGTGCGGATACCGACGTTATCGATAAGTGCGGTGCCCAGCGCGCTGCCGCCAAAATATAAGTCGGCCGCTTCCTGATTGATTACGCCGAAATGGCGGCACTCGCCGGCACCGGCTATCTCGTGTTGAGGAAACCACTGGCCATCGGTCAAAGAAAGTCCTAAAGCGCGAAGATATCCGGGCGATACGAAATTGGTGTTCATTTCAATGTTTGTGGATGCGGGCGTGAGCGGTGCGCGAAAACGAGCCCCGGCAATTCGACTGTGCGCCAATGAATTCGAATCGTCATTGAAGTAAATTGTCGGCGAATGCCGATCGCCCCTCGGTATTGCGCGAAGCTTGTTTCACCACGCCTACGATCTCAACCGGAGCGCCGTCTGGGTCCTGGATTGTCATGCCGACCGTATCCGGTCCAAAGAGCGCTGACGCGGCTTCTTCATCAACGACCGCAACATGGCAGGATTGATCCTGAGCCTCGAATGGGACGTCCCCAGAGTGGCCGGTTCTCCAAGGAACCCGGCGAACTTGGCGGTCCTGTGATGTCGATCTGTACATCCCGTAGCGTGCTTGTTGGCGTTTGAACTCTAAACGACCTCCACGCCGGTGGGTTCCCCGGAATCAGCGTTGTCCACGCGAGTGGGGAGAGATTGGGCATCGACTTTACAGCTTGTTCGACACCTTTAAAGTAATTGGTGTCATCCGGCAGCCCTGCTCGAACCGTTGCCAGGACCAGATTGCCAACGCCGTGTCCGGCCGTGGTCCTGATGAGTGTATGGAAGCGTTCGAAAAGAACCGTCGTAAAAATCGTCAATGCACAGCAGATTGTTATTTGCCCAATCACCAGGATTGCCCTGAAGCGCGCAACCGCCGTTGACGGCAAGCCGCTCTCGCGCTGCAGGACGTTCCAGGGGCGATCGGTGGTTGTGGCAAAGATCGGCACAAATCCGCAAGTGATGATGATTGCGATGCAAACGAATGACGACGCCATGATGGGCAAGAGATGCGGCGCAAAAACCAGGCGCTCCGCATCCTCTTCAAAGAGCAGGCTGGGCAGGACATGCGCCGTTCCAATGGCGAGCAATAAGCCCAACGCACCGCCGACGAGCGAAACCACAATACAATCGGACAGTAATTCCATCATCAGATTGAGTCGTGTTGCACCGAGCGCGACGTTGATGGACATGACGTGGATTCGTCTCAATGCCCGCCCCAGAAGCAGAGATGCAACTACACAGCAGGCAATAAGGAAGACGGCGGCAGAAGCGAACTCGAGCATCGTGCCAATTTGCGCGAGGCCCTTGGCCATGGTTGGTGAGGCCCCGCTAAAAGGAGCCAGGTAGATGCCGTCTGAATTTCCAAGTTGCCGACGAATATTTCGTTGTGCCTCGCCCATCGAGATGCCATCGCGGATGCGGGCCAGAGCCCATACATCTCGCGATTTTTGATCTTGATCTGGAAAGTTCACCACCTTTATCGGCGTCCAGAGATCAACCATCTGGTCGCGATACAGACCTTCCAGGCGATCCGGAGCAATGCCCGTGATTGGAAGTTCTATTTTGCTGACTAGAATTCGTTGACCCATGAGATTGACACTGTCCCCGAATTCTCTTCGCCACATACGGCGGCTCATGATGACACCACCGTTCTGCGGCAAACTCAATGCGTTAGCGAGATCCGGCATGACAGTGGCGACAATCGCGATCTGGGAACCACCGCCAAGGTTGACGTTGGCCGGCGCGATTCTGGCGCCATCGATCCAAACGAACGCGTCCCAAACGGACTTTCCTGACGGCTTCGCAGCCGTTGAAATTGCTGTCGCGTGAGCGGTCCCGCAGGGTGTGTCTGGTCTTGAGCAAAGATCGAAACAATGCGATCTTCGTCTTTCGCCGGGGAATTGGGATGGATCAGGCCCTGAACGAATCCGAATACGCTGACGTTACTCCCAACCCCAAGCGCAATCGTCAACAACAAAACGAGCGAAAGCCCGGGCGTCCGCGCGAACGCCCTCGCCGACTTGCGTATTGTCAGCAGCCCGTTGGAGAATGCCACCGTTTCAATTCTCAGAAAAATTTGACCGCGACGGACTCAATCCATGCGTTCGTGAGTGCGTTCCTTCTTGTTGCAGTCGGAAGGCCAATGAGAACACTACCCTAAACAGTTCATTCTCCAAACCCTGCTGGATGCAGGCATCACGTGGGGTGTTCAAATTTGAACGCGGTCGTCCGAAACCGGACCCACTTGTTGGGTGATCGCGCGGGGACCATCGCGTCAGGCGCGAATACCGAATGCGCCCACCTGGATCACCGCAGCCCCACCACAATCGGTGTATGGTCCGAAGGTCGTTCCTGAGCTCGCGGGCCTTTGTCGATCTCGCATGATTCCAGCCGCGCCGCCGCTGCGGAGGACAACAGAAAGTGGTCGATCCGAATACCCCGATTGTGCTCAAACGCATTGCGGAAGTAATCCCAGAACGTGAAAGCGCCCCCCAGGTCCGGGTGCAGCGATCGGAACGCATCGACGTAACCCCGCTCCAGCATGGCCCGATACCGCGCCCGGGGCTCCGGTTGAAACAGCGCGTCCTTGATCCAGGATGCCGGCTTGTGGCAATCGATGTCTTCCGGAATCACATTGAAGTCGCCCCCAATGACTGTCGCCGCTTCATCCCGCAGCCACCGGATCATCTGGTCCATCATCCGGTCCATCCACGCCAGCTTGTAAATAAACTTGTCCGTCCCGATCGGATTGCCGTTGGGCATGTACACGTTCACGATGCGGATGCCGCCGATCACTGGTCTCGAGAAACCGCGCATGGCTGTCCTTGTCGTCACCGGCAAGTGTCGTATTGATGGTTTCGATCGGCTCCCGCGACAACACCGCAACCCCGTTGTAGGTCTTCTGTGTCACCGCCACGCTCTTGTAGCCCATCTCCTTGAACACTTCCGCCGGAAAAATCTCTCCCTTCAACTCCTGCAGCAGCAGAACGTCGGGTTCTCGGGTACGCAGCCATTCCGTCACGTGCCCCATCCGCGCCCGAATCGAATTCACATTCCAGCTTGCAATCTTCAATGTCGTCCCGCCAGTCCGATTTCAGCATGCATGGTGTGCTCTTCCCCAGGATCCAGCGAAATCGCGCCGCCCAGAATGTTGCTCGCTTCCACGCAGATCATTTGCTTCCATTCCTCGTCCCCGAGGTCAGCCAGTTTCGCCGCTCCCTGCCGCCACGGATTCCACACAATCGTTGTCGAAGAATTCTCCTTTGCGGTTCGCACCACGCGCCCCAGCTCCGGATCAGAAAACTCGACCGCGCTCACAGTATCGATATAGGCATTGTCCAACGGACCAGACACCTTCAGGCCGTCCGCCTGCACCTTCTGACGGTTCCCGTTCACATTGTCCAGAAACGTGACGCCCTCGAGACCCCGCACCTCCACCTGTTCCGCATCCCCAACCCTGAAGTAAGTGTGAAGCGCCTCTTCAAACCGGAAGGCCGTACTCCCGGTATTCGTCACCGTCAGTTCCAGGCCCAGCGTCTTCCCAACCGTAATCCGATGCGCCAGCCGGAACTCGTGCGGCCACCATCGCCGCGAGCCCTCGTCGCTCCGGGTAGCGCACACCACGGTAACGGCGCCATCGCCGCCCACCTGTACAGACTCGAGATTCCATTCCTTCGTCCGCACAAACCCGTGCGCCGGCGCGTTCGCGTCGTCCGCCTTGGCGCGAAACCACGGAAAGCACACCGGGATCCCGCCGCGGATCGCTCGCCCGTCCTCCCACTTCGAGTGCCCGCTCAGGAAAATCACTTCCTCCTCCCCGGCTGGCCGCCACGCCGTGACCTGCGCGCCATGAAGGTAGATCTCCGCCTCCGCCAGGGAGCCCGTAACGTTCACTTTCACCAGCCCGCCATTCCCGCTGGTCACCAGCAACGTTCCCGCGATCCCGAACTGCTCATTCAGTTCATCAATCCGTGACCGTTTTTCCATATCTACCGGATTCTACCCGCAGCCACCCTATATCGCCCGGTACACTCGGATCCCCACCAGAAACAAAACCTCCGTGCCCCATCCTTTCGCTTTTTTCCTGGCGAAAGGGTGGGAGACCACAAATGCCAAATCCGGTCTACCCTGGGGCCGGCTGCCGGTGGGCGGCTAGAATACCGTCATGATTCTCGAGACCTTCGTCGTCGGCCCCTTGCAATGCAATTGCACCCTCCTTGGCGACGAGGATGCCGCCGAAGCCATCGTCATCGATCCCGGCGATGAAGTCAGCCGGATTTACCGCCGCCTCGCCGACCTCGGACTCAAGCTCAAGCAGATCCTGGTCACGCATGGCCACATCGACCACGTCGGCGGCGCGCTCAAGCTGAAGCACCTCACCGGCGCTCCCATCTTTCTCAACGAAAATGATCTCCCGCTTCTCAAGATGATGGAGGAACAGGCGGCGTGGGTTGGCGTTCCCACTCCCGATGTGTCCGCTCCCGACGTAAGCCTCACCGATGGGCTGCGTGTCGGTCTCGATCGCTACCCCGCTGAAGTGTTGCACACGCCCGGTCACACCCAGGGTTCGGTTTGTCTTCATTTCGAGCCGCTCAAGATGGTCATTGCCGGCGATACCCTGTTTGCCGGCAGCATCGGCCGCACCGATCTCCCCGGCGGCAACCCGCGCCAGATCATCGAGTCCATCGAAACCCGTCTCCTGCCCCTTTCCGGCGACACCCGCGTCCTGCCCGGCCACGGCCCCGCGACCACAATCGGCGCCGAACGGCTCCACAATCCATTTCTGATCATGCGCTGAATCGTTAACTAGTTTAATTTGCATCTACTTATAAGATATAAATAAAGCTTTACTTTACCAACCCTCTTGTACTGTTACCTGTGCGCTCGATCGCAAACATTCAAGGATTTTGGCCACACCGTGGGCGAATTCCGCTTCCCCGCCGAGGAGGCTCAGCACCAGCCACCCCGACTCCGGCATCCCAAAAAAGTGCCCCGGGTGAACCCAGACTCCCCGATCCAGCAACTCGCGGACAGTCAATTCATCCGGCCGCAGCGCTGCGATTCTTAGCATCGCGTACCATCCGCCCTCCACTTTCAGCCGCTGCACCGTCTCCTGCCGTTCAAGTTGTCGATCCAGTTCGGCGAGGTTGGCTGTCACGCGCTCACCGATCTGCCGCTGGATCCCGCTTCGGTCTGTCAGCCACGTCGGCAGGGCCCATTGAACCGGCGCATTCATGGAAAGAAATGTGTCGGCAATAACCTCCAGCCGTTCCATCGCAACTTCAGCCTCCGGGCCGGCCGCCACGATCCACGCCGCCTTCATTTGCGGCAGTCCCGCGATCTTGCTCAACCCGCTGACCACATACACCGGAACCCCTTCGAGTCCCGCCGCAAAACTCATCGCCGGCTCCGTACCCGCGAATCGATAGTCCAGAAAAACCTCGTCCACGATCAAAGACAGGCCAAACTCCCGGCACAACCGCGCCAGTTCCTCCGCCTCCCATGGCTTGGTGAAATGCCCGGTCGGATTGTTCGGATGTACCAGGACGATGGCCCGCGTTGCGGGCGTGATTGCCCGCCGGAATCCTTCCGGATCGATTTGCCAGCCATGGTCATAAACCAGCGGTGCGAACTTCAGCCGCACATCGTCAAGACCAGCCAGAAAATCGAACAGCGGATAGCCCGGCTGCGGCACCACAATCTCGTCGCCCGGATCGCACAGCAGCCGAAACAGGTAGCTGTACGCCTCGCTGGTGCTTGTGGTCAGCACCACCTTCTCCGCAGCCACGGCAACTCCATGTTCTGCGTAATACGCGCACACGGCCTCGCGCGCCTGTAGCAGTCCCCGTGGCTGCGGATCGTAATCCAGTCCCCGCGCATCGGTCAGACATTTCAGCAAATCGGAAGAATATTCAAACCCGCACCGAGTCGGATTTGAAGCCGTCAGATCGGCAATCGGCAGCCCTGCTTCCACCCGCAGCCGATGCGCCTCCGCCAGCTCGCTCTCCCCCGTGTTCCAGTTCGTCCTCTGCGAAAAAACCATGGCGTTGTGCCCGTTTCGTGGCGCCATTCCTGTTCACTGACCACTGTCCACTGACCACCGAAATGGATCGTGCACAATAAAGGAAGACGCCCTTTCCACCATACACGGGCAAACAACAAGGAGAACCATTGGCCCTGCGCGCGGTTGTTTTCGATTATGGAATGGTCCTGACCGGTACCCCCGATCTCGCGGCCCACGAAGCGATGGTCCGCATCACAGGCCTGCCCCCCGAGCAGTTCGAGAAGTATTATTGGGCCGACCGCCACGCGTACGACGAGGGTAAACTCACCGGTCTGGAATTCTTTCAGAACCTCGCGCGCGACTCCGGTCTGTCGCTCAGCGCATCCGACCTGGCCGAGCTCAACCGTCAGGATGCCGTCATGTGGACCACGCAGAATCCCGCGATGCTTGCCTGGCAGCGAAAGCTCAAGAGCCACGGCGTGCGGACCGCCATCCTCTCCAACATGGGCGATTCCGTACTTGAAAACATCAAGCGCGAATTCCGGTGGATCGACGACTTCGACGTCCTGGTGTGGAGTTTCCAGCTGCACATGGCCAAGCCGGATCCGGCCATCTATCGCCACGTCCTCAAAGAACTCGCCACCCTGCCCGAAGAAACTCTATTCATCGATGACAAGCGCATCAACGTTGAGGCGGCTCAGGCGCTCGGTATGAAAGCTCTTGAGTTCACCACCGTGGATCGCCTCCGCGACGATCTTGTCGCCGCCGGATTCGACTCTCAGCTCCCGCTTCCGTGATCTGTGCGGGCCTATGGCGCCGTTGGACCGCCAAGGTGGTAGCTGATTCCCACGCTCGCGTTCATCACATCGAGACCGGGATTTACGGGAACGATAAACGCGTTTGAGAAATGGAAATCGCCGAAAAGACCGAGGCGCAGATCGACGCGCGGATTCAGCCTGATCTGCAAACCGGTCGACGACTGCAGGCTGAAGTTCTGATACGTCGCTTGTGTAGAAATCGCCTTTTCAGTAAACAGCAGCAGCCCGCCCTTCGCCATCAGGTACGGCTTCAAGGCCTTGCCATCGCGCCACAGCCATCGAGCGCCAATCGGCGAAATACCCACGCCTGGAACAATGTGATGCGCAGTGGTGAATGAATTACCCCAGATGTCGGTTATGTTTGGCTCCCAGAGAAGAACTACCGGCAGAAATTCAGCCACGTAATCCACCCGCGCCTTGAACATGTAGCCCCAGGAGTGGCGATCATATTCCACACCAGCGGTGTACATCTTGCAGTCTTCTCCACTGGCAAAGATCTTGTAGTGTCCGTAGGACGCCAGCCCCACAAAAACGAGTTCCTGTGCTGGCGCCTCTTTGGGGGAGCTCTTCACGACCGATCCCTCGGACGCACCACCAGAAAAAGGCTCTTCGGAATGTAGCCGCCATGGCACGCCGATCAGCAGACTCAAACAGAACCAGAGCATCTTGCGGCCAAAAAATCGACCCACGCGCCTCGACCACTCGCGGCGGGGCCGTCGTATAGGAATCCTTTGCAACGAATCGATCTCCAGTCGGTCGAGCAATAGTTAATGGGTCTTTCGATTAGCTTAGAGAATCTGGTACGAAGCCGGCCATAATAATCTCTCGGCCAGATTGTCGTGCCGGGTTCCCCTCCCCGAAGTGTCAATGTAACATGCGCACCTGCTCGGCGGACATGCGCTTCCGGCCAGAGGCTAGTCGTCGTCTCGGCTGCGTCCTCCGTCGCATACAGACATCCGCCCTTTTGTACTAAACTGCTTCCCGGCGAATCCGGACTTGCTCAACCGTTTTATTTAGGGTGCCCAAGACACTCCGTTTCTGGATCTGATGCGATGGAGGACACATCCGTCGATTCGACCTTCAGGGAGGCAGTAATGCATTTGTTCGAGCAAACCACGCTCAGCCCGATCCGAGGCGCGCTGTTTGCAATCACCCTCCTGGCAACGGAATGACAGCCGCGGCCCAATCTGTACCCGTGGTCACTGGCGACACCCGCGTTGACAAGCTGCTGAGCCAGATGACGCTTCAGGAAAAGCTGACCCTGATCCACGGCACCCAGGAAGATCCGAAGGTCTACCAGGGCCAGGCCGGCTATCTTGCCGGAGTGCCTCGTCTCGGCATTCCGGGTTTGCGCTTCGCCGATGGCCCTCCCGGCGTACTCACCCGCCATCCGTCGCAGGGTGAAACCGCCACCATGGGCGTCGCTGCCACTTTCAGCGGAAAGGACGCCGAAGACAACGGCGTCGTCATCGGCCGCGAAGCCCGCGCCCTCGGCATCGACGTTGCTCTGCAGCCCTTCGTCAACATCGATCGCGATCTGGAATTCGGCCGCGGCTACAACACCTTCGGCGAAGATCCCTTCCTCACCTCGCTGATCGGCGCAGCCGAAATCAAAGGCATCCAGTCGCAGCACGTCATGGCCCAGGTCAAGCACTACGTTGGGTATGACTCCGACAACGAGAACACCTTCATCGACGACCAGACGCTGCACGAGGTTTACGTCGCGCCGTTCGATGCCGCTGTCAAAGCCGACGTTTCTTCCATCATGTGCTCCTACAACCGCCTCAACGGCACCTACGCTTGCGGGAACGAAACCACGCTGACCAGGATCCTGCGCGACGAAATCGGCTTCAAGGGCTTCGTCACGTCCGACTGGGGCGCGGTGCACGCGGTCAATTTCATCAACGCCGGCCTGGACATGGAAATGCCCGGCGAGCCCGCTCCCGGCGCAGTTTTCACCATTCCCTCCTTCTTCGACTCCAAGCCCGTCCCGCCGCCCCCGCCGGCCAACATCGGTGACACCATGGCCGATATGTTCGGCGGACACATCCCCGAGGAACCCACACCGGCACCCCCCGATTTCAGCGGATTCGGTACAAAGCTCGATCCCAAAAAGATGCCGGAAGCTCTTAAGGACGGCACGGTCAACGAAGCCGCCGTCACGCGCGCCGCGGGCCGCGTCCTCTACGAGATCGTTCACTTCGGCTACATGGACGGGCAGCAGAAGCATGAAGTCACCAAGCAGTCCATCGAACAAAACGCCAAAATCATCGAGAAGACCGGCGAAGACGCTGCGGTCCTGTTGAAGAACGAGGGCAACGCATTGCCCCTGAAGTCAGCCGATCTTGATTCCGTCGTCCTCATCGGCCCCACGGCCGGCCAGGTCGATTCGATTGGCATCAACGGTGAGCGCTCGGTCGGCCTGCCCCAGCGCCAGGTGGGTCCGCTAGCCGCCATGCGCCAGATCTCCGGCAACTCCGACATCGGATTCGCCGTGGCAGACGACATGACAGGCAACACCATTCCCGCCGGCGCATTGAGCCACGACGGCAAGCCAGGCCTCGTCCGCTCTGGCTCCGGAGCAGACCAGATCGACGAGCAGATCAACTTCACCACCAAGTCCGGAAACGCCCTTCCGCCCAACGCCGTCGTCACCTGGAAAGGCACTCTGACCGTCCCGAACGCGGGCGACTATTGGATCTGTCTTCAGGCGCTCGGTACCAATGCGACGATGTTGCTCGACGGCAAGCGCTTCGCCGCTACCGGCGCTTTCCAGGGCGGCGTCCATGGCGACATCCTGCAGGCGAACCAGGACAACGTCGTTCCCACTCCCGACGGCCTCGACAACGTTCGCCGCTCCATCCAGCTAACCGCCGGCCCCCACGCCATCGAGATCAAGACCGGCCCCGATACCTCCAGCTCTCCCGTGCAGCTTCGCCTCAACTGGTACACGCCCGAACAGCGCGCCGCCGATCACGAACACGCCATCGCCGCCGCGAAATCTGCCAAGGTTGCCGTGGTCTTTCTCTGGACCCGTCTCGCGCCCGTCTTTGGCCTTCCCGGCGATCAGGACAAGCTCGTTGACGAAGTCGCCGCGGTCAATCCCAACACCATCGTCGTCCTCAACACCAGCCAGCCCGTGGCTCTTCCTTGGATCGACAAAGTGAAAGCCGTCCTCCAGATGTGGTGGCCCGGCGACGAAGGCGGCTGGTCCACCGCCAACCTGCTTCTCGGCAAGGTCAGTCCTGCCGGCCGCCTCCCCGTCACCTGGGGCAAGAACCTCACCGACTATCCCGCCACTGATCCCAAATATCCGGAACGTTCCAAAAAAGGTGTCGACAAGAAAACCACCTACAGCGAGGGCGTCAATGTGGGTTATCGCTGGTTCGACAAGCAGAACATCGAACCCCTGTTCGCGTTCGGACACGGACTCAGCTACACCACCTTCGCCTACTCCGGCCTGGGAGTGCTGAAGGATTCCGATGGCGGCCTGGAAGTCGACCTGAACATCAAGAACACAGGCAATGTGGCCTCGGACGAAGTACCGCAGGTCTACCTCGGCCCACCCAGCGAGATTCCTGATGGAGTCCAATTCCCGTCCGCGCCCTTGTAGCCTTTGACCGCATCCACCTTGCCGCGGGTGAATCGAGGACCCTGGCCCTCCACGTGGCCCAGCGCCAGCTTCAATACTGGTCCACCAAAGAAGGCAAGTGGGTCACTCCGTCCGGTCAGCGCACTGTCAGCGTTGGCCGCTCGTCCCGCGACCTCCGCCTCAACCAGACCATCGACTGATTTCAACTATGGGTACCCCAGGTCTCGATTTTGAGACCTGGGGCTACTTCCGCAGCGCGTCGCAGGTTGACCGCGATGTGAACTCCAGCGATTCGCGCGGTATGCTCAGGACAAACGGCGCGATCACCCAGCCCTGTAGCCACTGAGGGCATGCCGGCGTCTCTTCGGACACTTGTTCAGAGACTCATCAAGATGCCAGCCCCAGCCCCACCAGGTTCGCCGCCGCGATAATCACCAGGATGCCAACCCACAGCAGCCGGACCGGCCGGCTCGTCACGCCGGCCCACTCGCCCAGCGCCAGACCCACGATGCCGCCGAACAGCACATACCCGCTCATGTGCAGCATCCAGTTCACGTAACTCAGCCGCTCCGGAATATTGGCCTGGCCCCATGCGTAGAAGAAGAATTGTAAGTACCACATGATCCCGCCCGTCGCCGCCAGAAGCGCGTTCCTCGCGATCCTGTCTCGTGGCTGCTCGAGGTCGCGCTTCAGTGAGATCTTGGGCACCGTGGCCAGCCGGACAAAACAGTAGGTCAGGTTCACCAGCGCTCCGCCTCCCATGATGAACACATAGGCGGGCAGCGCCGAGTAGAGGTGGTTGACGCCCAGGCTCTCCGCAGCCTGCTTGATGGGTTGCGCCGCATCCATGGCAAACGACATCCCCGAGGAGAAAATGCCGCACATCACCGCCAGTCCCAGCCCCAGCATCACGTTGAACTCGCCGGGCTCGCCTGTCTTCAACTGCTCCTCTTTCTGGTGCCCGGCGTACGAAACGATTGCTACTCCAATCAGCGCCACCAGCACGCCCGCCATGTTGAACAGCCCGCCCCGGGTCTGGAAGAGCGTCGCCGCCTGCCCGTGTATCAACGGTGGCACGAGCGTTCCCACCACCAGCGTGACGCCAATAGCTACACCAATCCCGAGTGACCCCACCACCAGCGTGACGCCATCGCACGCCATCCCCACATGCCCAGGTGCCGCATGGTGAGCCCATAGCTCACATTGCCCACGCCCCACATGGCCCCGAAAAGCGCTATCTTCCACAACACCGCGGTAGGAATGGATCCATAAAACGCGCCGAAACTCGGCAGCAGCAAATAGCTGACCCCGATCGGCAGCAAAATCCACGAGAACAAACCGGCTATTGCCCACGTGGTCTCCCACGACCACTGCTTCACCTTCCCAATCGGCGCATAGAACGACGCAGCCGATGCCGCCCCCACCATGTGCCATCCAATCCCCGAAATGATTGACACTATCCGTTCTCCTCGCCCGTTCTGTCCGTGGTACTTCCTCGCAACCTGGCGCGGCCAACAATTTCCCGTGCCCCATCCATTCGCTTTTCTGGCGAATGGGTGGGAAACCACGAACCCAACCTGGCCTCAGTCAATCGGGAACCCGTCCATTGTGCGCCCCACTCCTCGCGACGTCTTCGTCTCTGCCGCCAGGGTGGGATCGCACGAACCCAACCCGGCCTCAACTCAATCGGAAGACCCTCCATTGTGCCCGTTGACCGCCGGTTTTGGAAAGCGTTAGTTGGCCGATACACTCAATCCATGGCTCTTCGCCTCTATGCAGCGACCACCAGCGCCGGCAAACTGCGCGATTTTCGCACCGCGGCAGCCGCGCATTCCGTTGCCATCGACCCTCTTCCCGCACTATCGACCATCCCAGCTCCCGAAGAGACTGGAACCACGTTCTCCGCCAATGCCACCCTCAAGGCCGTCTACTATTCCCGCTTCGCGCCCGGCCAACTGGTTCTCGCCGACGACTCCGGTCTGGAGGTCGACGCCTCTGAACGGCGCCCCCGGAGTGCGTTCCGCGCGCTTCGCATCCGACGCTGGCTTCGTCGACTCGCCCGATGCCAACGACAACACCGATGTGTGGAACAACATGGTTCTCCTGCAGCGGCTCGCGGATATTCCTGCCCCGCAGCGCACCGCCCGCTACCATTGCGTCCTGGTCGCCGCGCGCGACGGCCTGCCCATTCAAACCGCGGACGGAACCGTCGAAGGCATCATCCTCGAGGCGCCGCGCGGTACCGGCGGCTTCGGCTACGATCCCCTCTTTTACCTGCCGGAACTCGATCGCACCATGGCAGAGCTCGACCTCGAAACCAAGCTTTCGCTCAGCCATCGCGGCCGCGCATTGCAGAGAATGTTGGCCATGTTGCGGCCCGAAGCGGCTTTGCCGGCTTAAGACAATGCGAAAGTCGAGTGTCGAATTCAGTGCGCACCTTGACGACCCTTGCATGCGTTCCGAATAATGCATTGGTAACAAGCACAGAAACCACGTCCCTCAATACGAAACGCACCGCTCCGGGAATCCGGACCTGCAGCCTTGAGGAGCCGACACGTTCATGGCCACTGCCCAACATCCCGCCGCGCCTAAATCCCACAGCGGCGTGCCGCCGCTCCGCGCCGCTCAGGGATACTCCTTTGTCTGGCGCAAGCTGCATTCGCTGATGGGCATCATCCCCATCGGCGCGTTTCTGCTCGAACACCTCCTTTCCAACTTTGAGGCGCTGCACGGCCCAGCCGCGTATGGCGCGCAGGTCAAGTTCCTCAATTCCCTGCCCCTGGTGCGCGTGCTGGAGTGGACCTTCATCTTTTTGCCCATCCTCTATCACGGCATCTATGGCGTCTACATCTGGCTGCGCGGCCAGTCCAACGTCGTTTATTACCCGTGGGCCGGCAACTGGCTGTATGTCTCGCAGCGCTGGACCGGCATCATCGCGTTCCTGTACATCGGGCAGCACGTTCTTCGCCAGCGCTTTCTAGGCGTGAGCCTTCCTGAAAATCCCGGCGCCGCCTTCTCCAAAGTCCAGCATGAATTGTCCAATCCCATCATGGTCGCGATCTATGCCATCGCCATGATCGCCGTCTGCTGGCATTTCGCGTACGGTGTCTGGCTCTTTGCCGCCAAGTGGGGCATCACTCCCGGCGCAACCGCCCGCCGCCGCTTCGGCTGGGTCTGCCTTGCACTCGGTGTCTTGCTCGCCGTCATGGGCCTGGCCAGCATCTGGGCCTTCATCGGACCCAAGTATCAGAACGCACCTGAAAATGTGCCCGTCTCAACCTTGATCGCTCCGGTCCAGTCACGGCGGCTCCGATCTGAACACGTTTCCGTCTTTAGCTAGGAGCTGGAAGCTAGCAGCTAGAAGCTAGCTTTTGAAAGGACAGTTCGTTCAATGGCATCACCCAGAATCATCGTGGTTGGCGGAGGCCTCGCCGGACTCGCGGCGGTCATCAAGATCGCCGAAGCAGGCGGCAGCGTGGACCTGTTCTCGATCGTGCCCGTCAAGCGCTCCCACTCGGTCTGCGCGCAGGGCGGCATCAATGCCGCCAAGAACCTCAAGGGCGAAGGCGACACCACCGCCCAGCACTTCGACGACACCATCTATGGCGGCGACTTCCTCGCCAACCAGACGCCCGTCAAAGCCATGTGCGAAGCCGCACCCGGCATCATCGACCTGCTCGACCGCATGGGCGTCCCCTTCAATCGCACTCCCGAAGGCCTGCTCGACTTCCGCCGCTTCGGCGGCACGCTCTATCACCGCACCGCGTTTGCCGGAGCCACCACCGGCCAGCAGTTGCTCTACGCGCTCGACGAGCAGGTCCGCCGCCACGAAGCCGAAGGCAAGGTCAAAAAATACGAAGGCTGGGAGTTTCTCTCCGCCGTCCTCGATTCGAAAGGCGCCTGCCGCGGCATCACCGCCCTCGACCTGCGCACCATGGAACTTCGCTCATTCCCCGCCGACGCCGTGATCCTCGCCACCGGCGGCATCGGCGCCATCTTCGGCAAGAGCACCAACTCCGTGGTCTGCACCGGCTCCGCCCAATCCGCCGTCTTCCAGCAGGGCGCTTACTACGCCAATGGCGAATTCATCCAGGTCCATCCCACTTCCATTCCCGGCGAAGACAAGCTGCGCCTCATGTCGGAGTCGGCCCGCGGCGAAGGCGGCCGCGTGTGGGTGCCGCGCAAGGCCGGCGACAATCGCCCCTTCAAGCAGATCCCCGAGTCCGAGCGCTTTTACTTCCTCGAAGAGTGGTATCCCAAGTACGGCAACCTCGTCCCCCGCGATGTGGCCACGCGCGCCATTCACAAGGTCGTCTACGAGCTCGGCCTGGGCCTCGAAGGCCAGCCCATGGTCTACCTCGACCTCACCCACATCGATCGCGAGACCCTCAACCGCAAGCTCGAAGGCATCCTCGAAATCTACGAGAAATTCGTCGGCGACGATCCGCGCGAAGTGCCGATGAAGATCTTCCCCGGCATGCACTACACCATGGGCGGCCTCTGGGTCGACTTCAACCAGATGACCAACATTCCCGGCCTGTTTGCCGCCGGCGAAGCCGAGTACCAGTACCACGGCGCCAATCGCCTCGGCGCAAACTCGCTCGTCAGTTGCATCTTCGGCGGATTTGTTTCCGGCCCCATCGCGCTCAAATACGCCAAGAACCTCTCCGCGGCCGAAGGCGATGGCGGCCACGCAGCCGAACTCGCCCGCCAGGCCGAAATCAACAAGGAACTTCTCAGCAACGAGGGCACCGAGAATCCTTTCAAGCTGTGGCGCGAGCTGGGCCAGACCATGACCGAGCACGCCACCGTCATCCGCTACAACAAGGGCCTCAAGCAAGCCGACGAAAAAATCGTCGAGCTGCTGGAGCGCTACAACCAGGTCAACCTGAGCGACAAGAGCCAGTGGGCCAACACCAGCTTCGCCTTTGCGCGCCAGCTTTATAACATGCTGGAACTCTCGCGCGTGGTGGTGCAGGGCGCGATCCTGCGCGACGAGT
Source organism: uncultured Acidobacteriota bacterium (assembly GCA_963812485.1). Lineage (GTDB taxonomy): Bacteria > Acidobacteriota > Terriglobia > Terriglobales > Acidobacteriaceae > Telmatobacter. The sequence continues at coordinate 215,822 of CAWEVD010000010.1, read as the reverse complement.
CGCGCGGCGCCCACTACAAGCCCGACTTCCCCGAACGCAACGACGAGAAATTTCTGAAGACCACCAAGGCCAGCTTCACCGGCGACCGCGACGGCCCGAAGTTCGAATTCGAAGAAGTCGATACGCAGTACATCAAGCCGCGCCCGCGCCGCTACGACGCGACGAAATAGAAACCGGGTAGTCGGGTGCACCCGAGCGTCGTCGATTTTGTCGAAGACACTGGGACTGAGCCACTGAAAGGAATCATGGCAACCAAAACCGTAGCATTCGAAATCAAGCGCCAGGCCAACCCCGATGCGCCCGCGGTCTGGGAAAAATTCGAACTCGAATGGCGTCCCGGCATGAACGTCATCTCCGCCATGATGGAGATCGCCGCCAACCCCGTCACCGCCGACGGACGGCCCACCACGCCCATCACCTACGATTCCAATTGTCTCGAAGAGATCTGCGGCTCCTGCGCCATGCGCATCAACGGCAAGGCCCGCATGGCCTGCTCCGCGCTGGTCGATAATCTCGAACAGCCCATCAAGGTCGAGCCGCTCTCCAAGTTCCCGCTGGTCCGCGATCTGCAGGTCGACCGCTCCGTGCTCTTCGAAAACCTGATGCGCGTCAAGGCCTGGGTTCCCGTCGACGGCACCTACGATCTCGGCTCCGGCCCGCGCGTCTTTCCGCAGCAGCAGGAAGCCAATTACCCGCTCTCCAACTGCATCTCCTGCACCTGCTGCATGGAAGTCTGCCCGCAGTTCAACGAGGCCACCGGCTTCGTCGGCGCGGCGACCATCGCGCAGGTCAAGCTCTTCAACAATCACCCCACCGGCAAGGTGTTCAAGGAAGAGCGCCTGCGCGCGCTGGCCGGCGACGGCGGCATCCAGGAGTGCGGCTTCGCGCAGAACTGCGTCGAAGTCTGCCCCAAAGGCATCCCCCTCACCGACGCCATCTCGCGACGTGAGCCGCGACGTCCTCGTCCAGAAAGCCAAGGACTGGCTCCGCAGCTAACCCGGTCCTCACTCAAGATCCGGGTGCCCCAGGTCTCGCTTCTGAGACCTGGGAGTGGCTCTCACATCGCCGGATAGAATCCCGCAATCCACCCCTGCAGCAGCGCCGGAAAACACCCCATCACCACAACAGCCGCCGCAATCGCCACCAGCACAATCATGGTCACCGGATGCACGCTGATCTTTTCATTCCTGCCGCCAGGATCATCCACCGCAGGCATCACGAATGCCCGCTTCAGCACCTGCAGGTAGTAGTAAAGCGACACCGCGCTCAAGGCGACAGCCAGCGCAACCAGTGCGAACGCAATCGGCCCTGCCCCAACGCTCAGCACCGCGGCGAACAAATTGAACTTGGCCCAGAACCCGACCAGCGGCGGAATCCCCGCCAGTGACAGGAACAACACCAGCAGCACCGCCGCCAGCAGCGGATTGCGCTTGTTCAGCCCGAGAAACGCATCCATGCGGTCGCTGCCCGTGGCCCGCTCCACCACGCCGACCACGCCAAACGCGCCAATCGTCGTCAGCCCGTAGGTCAGAATGTAGTAAAGAATCGCAGCCGCGCTCGCATTGGAGCGGGAAAAGAACGCCAGCCCCAGCAGAATGTATCCCGCGTGGGCGATGGCCGAATACGCCAGCAGCCGCCGCACACTGATCTGCGCCAGCGCGGCCAGGTTGCCGGCCAGCATCGAGGCCAGCGACAGAACCGTCACCACCAGGGTCCACGGCCCGTGCGAAACCTTCGTTGGGCGCATTCGAAATCCCCGATGCATACGCGCCGGCCGTACCGATTGAAATCAGCAGCGCAAAACTGGCCACCTTCGAGACGGAAGCAATAAACGCCGCGCCCGGAGCAGGCGCGCCTTCGTAGGCATCCGGCGCCCAGAAGTGGAACGGCGCCGCCGCGACCTTGAAGCCCAATCCCGCCGCGATCATCACCAGGCTCACCAGCAGCAAGGGATCAGCGCTTGGGCTGCTCGCGTGGTGAATCCCCTGCATCACTGTTACCAGGTTCGTCGATCCAGTGAGACCGTAGAGATAACTGAAACCAAACAGCAGAAAGGCCGCGGACATACCGCCGAACAGGTAATACTTCAACGCCCCTTCCGCGCTGCGTCCCGACTGTTTCGCAAATGCGGTGAGGATGTAGAGTCCGAGGCTCAGCAGTTCCAGGCCGATGAAAATCACCAGCAGATCCTGGGCGGCCGCAATCAGCAATCCGCCCGTCGCCGCCATCAGCACCACGGCTACAAATTCCCCCACATGGCGCGTGAATACGGAATCGATCAGCAGCAGAAGGGTCAGCGCGGTCAGCGCCAGAATTCCGTATTGCGCAACAGCGGCACTTCCTCCGCCGGCCAGAAGCAGTTCGTCTCCGGCGCGCAAAGCGGCGCCGCCCGTGGCCGACAACGCCCACGCCGCCGCCACACACCCGGCCACACCCACAGTCGCCGCCGCAGCCGCGCGAACACGCAGTCCGGCCTTGCGCAGAAACGCCAGATCCACAACCAGCACCAGCAGCGCGGCGATTTCCAGCATCGTCTCCGGCAGCGTCACGCGAAAGAGGTCTGCGTAATTCATTGGCCCCCTCCCGCAAGCAGCGTCTTCACCGCCGGCTCAATCGCATCCAGCAGAATCCTCGGATACAGCCCCACCCATAAACTGGCCACGGCACAGCAGCGAGAACCCGGCCACCTCAGGCCAGGTGATCGCGCCAAGATCGTGCCAGCCGGTCTTGGGATGGTCCTCGGCGGTGGGCCTCACATCGGAGAAGAAAGCCTTCTGCAGCGCGCGCCACGTGTACGCAACGCCCACCACGATGCCCACGCCGGCCGCCGCGGTCCACCACGGATTCGCCTTCCACGCGCCCGCCAGCACCTGCAGTTCCGCCACAAATCCCGAGAAACCGGGCAAGCCCATCGACGCCATCCCGGCGATCACAAAAGCGCCGGCGATGAAGGGCATGCGCCTCGACAGATGCATGCGTTCGAGCTCCGCGAGTTGCCGCGTATGCGTCCGGTCGTACACCATGCGCCCCACGATCGCGAACAACAGCCCCGCCAGCACGCCGTGCGAGAACATCTGCAGCACCGCGCCGGTCATGCCGATCTGGTTGAGGGTCATCAGCCCCAGCAGCACGAAACCCATGTGGCTCACGCTGGAGTAGCCGATGACAAATTTGAAATCGCTCTGCACCAGCGCCACCAGCGCGCCATAGACGATGCCAATCACGGCGAGCACGGCGAACACATCGCGCCACGATCCGATACCGATGAATGAAAATCCCCACGGGTCCATGCCATGCGGGAAGAGCGACATCGCCACCCGCAGGCATCCGTAGGCGCCCAGTTTCATCACCACGCCGGCCAGCAGCATCGACGCGGCGGTAGGCGCAGCCACGTGGCCAGTGGGCGCCCAGGTATGGAACGGCCACATGCCGGCAAGAATCGCGAATCCCACAAACACCAGCGGGAACGCCCACATCTGGAAATGCACCGGAAGCCCCGCCTGGCCCAGCTGCACCAAACCCGTCGAGTGGCTCCCGGCTGTGGCATAAGCGGCCAGCAGCCCGATCAGCACCATCGCCGAGCCGGCAAACGAGTAGAGCGCCAGCTTCATCGCCGCGTATTCGCGGCGCGTCGATCCCCAGATAGCGATCAGGAAGTACTTGGGCACGATTGCAATTTCGTAAAACACAAACAGAAGAAACACGTCGAAGCTGAGGAAGACGCCGTACACGCCGCCGATGAGCGCCAGAAAAAACGCGAAGAACTCGTTGACGCGCAGCTCGATATTCCAGCTGAACAACACCCCCGCGACTGCGGCCAGACCCGTGAGCAGAACCAGCACCAGGCTGATCCCGTCCGCGGCCAGAGTGTAGTGAATGCCCATCGAGGGCACCCACGGTACATCCACAATCGTCACGCGACCGTGGCCCGCACCGGCCGCAAATCCAATCGCAGCGATCAACAGGCCGCCCGCTGCCACCACAAGCGCGAGTCCGCGCGCGAGTCCCGCTCTGCCCTTGGGCAAGAGCGCCTCCACAAGTGCGCCGGCAAACGAGAGATAGATCGTCCACGCCAACATTAAAATCTCCAGTGCGCCAGCAGGTTCATCACCGTTGGGTTCACGCTGTCCACAATCAGTTGCGGCAGCAGGCCGATGAGCAGCATCAGTCCGATCACCGGCGCCATCGCCATCCGCTCGCCGGTATGCATGTCAGGGAAAGCAGCCCAGCGCTCCGGCACCGGCCCGGTAAAGACTTTTTGAATGACCGTCAGAATCACGGCCGCGGTCACCAGCAATCCCAGCACGGATACCGTCGCCGACACCCACGCCAGCGGAAACACGCCGCGGAAGATCAGGAACTCGCCCACGAATCCGTTCAGGCCCGGCAAACCCAGCGAAGAGAACAGCACTATGCCCATCAGCCCCGCAAACACCGGCGCCGGCTTGCGCAATCCGCCGAAATCGTCGATGCCGCGAATGCCGCCGCTTCGTTCCTGCAGCATGGCGATAAACCAGAACAGCGCCGCCGCCGTGATGCCATGGTTGAACATCTGCAGGATCACGCCATTCAGCGCCGCGGCCTGGCTGGTCTGCATCGCCGCATCCGTTGCCGGCACGGCCAGCGCGAAGATGCCCAGTTGGCAATACCCCAGGTGATTCACCGAGGAGTAAGCGAACACGCGCTTCAGGTCCTTCTGCGCCGCCGCCGCCCACGCGCCCATGACCACGGTCGTCACCGCCAGCACCAGCAGCGGCGTCCGCATGCGCGCGATCTCGGGTCCGAACATCGGCAGCGCGATCCGCAGCAGGCCATACACGCCCATCTTCGACATGGTGCCGGTCAGCAGCATCGTCACCGGCGAGGGCGCTTCGCTATACGCGTTGGGCAGCCAGGTGTGAAACGGCATCAGCGGCACTTTCACCGCGAACCCCACCAGCACGCCGGCCGCCAGCCACATCATCACGTGGCCATAATGCAGATATTGCGTTACAGCCTGCTCCAGTTCGCCGGTCGAGGCGAGCAGGCTGAGATGGGTGAAATCCATGCTGCCGGTCGAAAGAAATACGGCCAGGAACGCCAGCAGCAGGCCCACCGATCCCGCCATCGTGTAGACGAAAAACTGCGTCGCCGCCGGTCCGCGCTTCGCTCCGCCCCAGAGCTTGATCAGGAAAAACGCCGGAATCAGGCTCAGTTCCCAGAACAAGAACCAGTGAAAGAAGTTCAGCGCTGTGAAGGTCCCGAACAGGCAGGCTTCCAGCAGCAGCACCAGCGCGAAGTAGAGGTTCGGCTGGTGATGCACGCGTTTCGCGGCGTCGAGCGACATCAATGTCACCAGCGCCGAAAGCACCACCATCAGCGCGCCCAGCCCGTCCACCCCAAGGTGATACTCGATGCCCAGCGAGGGGACCCAGGGGTGTTGCTCTAACAGTCCGATGGTCCCGTTGGAAGGCAGGTCCGTCCACACCACCAGCGCAACCGCGGTAGCGGCCAGCGCCGTAATCATCGCCACCGCCCGTGCATGTTTGCCTGACAGGAGCACAATCACCGCGCCCACCACGGGCAGCGCGGTCAACAAGGTCAATATCGGAATTCCGTTCGGCATTCCGCTCATCGGCCACTGCTCCAGATCAGGATCGCGGCCAGCATTACCACCGCGACCGCGAGCAGGCGCAGGTAAGTCTGCACACGGCCGCTCTGCACTCTCGCCAGCAGGCCTCCGCCGCTATAGAGTTCTTCGCAGCCCTTGTCAAAAGTGCCATCAACAAACTGCGTGTCGAAGAAACGATCGAAATGCGCCAGCGCCCGGAATGCCGCCGTCACCGCGGCCACTGCTCCGCCCCACACGCGCCGGTCGAGCCAATCCGCCACGCGAGCCCACCAGCCATAGAACGCAATCACCGTCACCCCGTAAAGCTCGTCCACATACAGCCGGTCGCGCAGCCAGCCCCACACCGGAGGCGCAACCTTCTCCAGCGCGTCCGGCTCTTCGGCCTGCGGCGACTTGCTGTCATAGAGCCACCAGCCCAGAAACAGGCCGAGAAAAACGACTGTCGCCGAAATGGCCAGCAGCGACCAGAATTCCGGCTCGCCAAACTTGCCCACCTCAAGCGCCGCCGCATGGCCTTCAAGGAACGCGCGGAACCACGGCCAGGCAGGAGTTCCAAGTATGCCCAGCGCGATAGCAAAGAATGCCAGGATCGCGAGAGGCATCGTCATCACGCGCGGGCTTTCATGCGCATGCCCATGGCCGCGATATTTTCCGAAGAATACGTAGCAAACCTGGCGCGTCATGTAGAACGCCGTCAGCATCGCGCCGAACGCGAGCAGGTAAAACGGCCCGCTGCTCGGGTGCCAGTGCAGCGCCGACTCGAGAATGGCGTCCTTGCTCCAGAAGCCGGAGAACAGCAGCGGAAACCCGCTCAGCGCCAGCATGCCGATGGCGTAGGTCGCAAACGTGACCGGCATCTCCTTGCGCAGGCCGCCCATGTGCCGGATGTCCTGCTCCTCGTGGCAGCCGTGAATCACCGAGCCCGCGCCCATGAAGAGAAGCGCCTTGAAGAACGCGTGCGTGATCAGGTGGAACATGCCCACCGCCACGCCGCCCATGCCCAGGCCCGCCATCATGTAGCCAAGCTGCGAAACCGTCGAATAAGCCAGGATGCGCTTGATATCGTTCTGCGCGACCGCGATCAGTGCCGCAAACACGGCGGTCCCCGCGCCCACCCATGTCACCACGGTCAGTGCCGTCGTCGTGCTCCCGCCCTGCGACAACGTTCCACCCGCCGCCATCAGCGGATACACGCGCGCAACCAGGTAAACACCGGCCGCCACCATGGTCGCCGCATGAATCAGCGCCGAAACCGGCGTGGGGCCTTCCATCGCATCCGGCAGCCACACATGCAGCGGAAACTGGCCGCTCTTGCCCGCCGCGCCCGCAAAGATCAGCAGGCCAATCGCCGCCGGCCGCGGACAATCCCCATCCCGCGTGCGCCGCCAGCAATCCGATCAGCGCGTCCGGCTCGATGGATCCTGCGCCGTTGTTGTAGAAGAGCAGCGTCCCCGTCTGCGCGAACAACCAGACAATTCCCAGAAGAAAGAAAATATCGCCAACGCGCGTGGTGAGAAAAGCCTTCTTCGCCGCCGCGGCGGCCGACGGCTTCTGATACCAGAACCCGATCAGCAGATACGACGTGAGTCCCACCAGTTCCCAGCACATGAACAGCAGCAGCAGGCTGTTCGCAATCACCACGCCCAGCATCGCCCCGGCAAACAGCGACAGGAAGCAGAAGAAGCGCGTGTAGTTCTCGTCGTGCGCCATGTAGCCGGTCGAATAGATGAAGATCAGCAGGCCGACAAACGTGACCATCACCAGCATCACCGCCGACAGCGGATCGAGCACCCAGCCCAGGTCCACCGTCCCGGTGCCCATCTGCATCCAGGTGAAGTTGACCGTCTCGCGCACCGAGAATGTCCCTGCGACCAGCCGGTGAGCACATGGCCGAACGCAAACAATGCCAGCAGCAGCGAAAACCCCAGCGACCCGATGGCCAGCGTCGACGCCAGCTTTTTCCGCGGCTGCTTCAGCAGAGCAATCACGCCTGAAGCCACCATCGGCACCGCCGGAATCAACCAGAGAACCTGCGCGATGGAGGACGCAGTGAGCTGTGGAGTGAACCCCATTCCTTCTTGCATCACCGGCTCACCCTTTCATCCTGTTCATCTCGTCGAGATCGGTTGTGCGCGTGTGTCGATAAATCGAAATCACCAATCCCAGCCCCACGGCTGCTTCAGCGGCCGCGACGGCAATCGAAAACACCGCAAACATCATGCCCGTCAGCGCCTCGGGGTGCGGCCCGTAACGCCAGAACGCAATCAGGTTCAGGTTGGCCGCGTTCAGCATCAGTTCGATCCCGATCAGCACCAGGATGGCGTTGCGCCGGGTCAGCGCTCCGCCCAGTCCGATGGCGAATACCAGCGCGGCCACCAACAGATATCCACCGAGCGGCGTCACTTGCTTTCCCCCTTTTCGTGCATGGCCACCATCACCGCGCCCACCAGCGCGGCGGTCAGCAGCAGCGCCACAATCTCCAGCGGCAAAACGTACCGTCCCAGCAGCGCGTTGCCAATCTGGTTCACAGTCACCACCGGCACAGCCGTCTCATTGGGCAGCGCGTGCAGACTCTGGATCACCGCCCATCCCAGCACCGCAAACACCGCCGCAGCAATGGCCGTCCCGGCGAACCATGTCCGGCTGAAAATGCCGTCCGTCGGAGTATCGGACCCGCGCGTAAGCAAAATCGCAAACACCACCAGGATCGCCACCGCGCCGATATAGACCAGGATCTGCGCAAAGCCCGCGAACTGCGCGTCGAGTTGCAGAAACAGCAGCGCCAGTCCGGCGAAGGCGACCGTAACCGCAAGGGCGCAATGCACCGTGTTTCTAAGCGTCACCGCGGCCAGCCCGCCGAGCACCGTGAGGAAGCGACAATATCCAGAACACGATGCTCATCGGCCGCACCTTGCATCCGGGTGACGCGGCCGCCGTCACTCCGCATAGCGATAACTCCTCGGCCCGATCTTCTTTCGCATCATCTCCGATCGTCCCATGCCCACATACGCGATCAAAAGGATCGCGGAACACACCACCCAGCGCAGCCATCCCTCGCCCATGAACCGCCACACCACCACGTCAACCAGGATGAGCAGAGTAAACGGAAGCACGAACTTCCACGCAAAATTCATCAGCTGGTCCTGCCGCAGGCGTGGAAGCGTGCCGCGCATCCAGATCATCACGCAAATCGAAAGCATGACCTTGGAGAAGAACCAGATCCACGAAGGCACAAATCCGAGCACCTCGCAGCGGCGCCGACCACCCGCCCAGAAACAGCGTCGTCCCCAGCCCCGAGATCGACAACATGCCCACGTACTCGCCCAGAAAGAACTCCGCAAACTTGAAACCCGAATACTCGGTAAAGTAGCCGGCCACCAGTTCCGACTCGCCCTCCGGCAAATCGAACGGCGACCGGTTGGTTTCCGCCGTGGCGGCAATGGCAAACATCAAAAACGCCGCACAACCCCAGGGCGTAAAGATGTACCAGTGCGGCAGGCCCCACGTGTACTGGTTCTGCGCCTCCACAATCTTGTCCAGCGACAGCGAGCCCGTGATCATGACCACGGACACGCTCGACAGCAGCAGCGGCACCTCGTAACTGATCATCTGCGCCACTGCCCGCATCGCTCCCAGCAGCGAATACTTGTTGCGGCTCGACCAGCCCGCCATGAACACCGCAAGTTCGGTCGACGCGCCCATGGCGAAGTAAAACAGCAGCGCGGCATCCATCTTGACCAGCGTCATGTTGCGCCCCATCGGCAACACCGCATAGCCCATGAACACCACCACCACGAGAAACACCGGCGCCATAAAATGCACCACCGCATCGGCATTCGTGGGGACGATGTCTTCCTTGGTCAGCGACTTGATCCCGTCGGCCACCGGCTGAAGAATTCCCAGCGGGCCCACGCGGTTGGGACCGATTCGATTCTGCATCCGCCCCAGTCCCTTGCGCTCGAGCAGCACCGAAATCGCAAACAGCGCGGGGAAGACGCAGATAATCGCCACAACGCTCAGCACCACGCCCGTCACCGGCTGCAGCACCGCGGGCAGCAAGCTCACAATCCAGTGTTTGAGGAGAACGAAGATCTGGTCCAGCGTGCTGACCATCGACTAGTTCCCTCCCTCAGCTTCGGCTCAGCTTTGACCGCAGGCGCGGCCGGCGATACTGCGGCTGGCGCAGCAGCCTTGGCCGCAGCATCCGCGGCCGCCTTGGCCTTCGCCGCAGCATCGGCCTTCGCTTTGGCCTCGGCCTTGGCCTTCTCTTCGGCCAGCTTCGCATCCACGTGCGTCGCTTCGGTGGGATGAATCTTGTGGTAATACTCGTTTGGCTTGGCCAGTTGCTTGCGATCGAGCAGCAGGCCGCCAAATCGATCATCGGTCGCCAGCTCATACTCGACATCCATCTTGATCGCTTCGAACGGGCACACCTCGACGCAGATCTGGCAGCTCATGCAAACCGAAATGTCGATGTCGAACTTCGCCGGATAGATCTGCATCTTGCCCACAAAGTCCGGCTTCTTGTCCTTGCTCTTCTCGATGTAAATGCACTTGGGCGGGCACTCCTTTTCGCAGATCTGGCAGGCCACGCAGCGCATCCCCTTTTCCCAGTCCGCCCCGTCATACACCAGGAAGGGAAAATTCCGCGACGCCTCGGGCAGGGGCAGCCGCTCCTCCGGATATTCCACCGTCGTCAGCCGCTCCTTCGACACGAAGCTCCCGGCAAAATTCTTCGCCGTCTCCGCAAGACCCTTCAGTATGCCTTCACCCAGCAATGTAAACTCCTTAGCTCCTTGCGGTCAGTGATCACTATCTGATCCACTTCCCCCAACACAATATCCACACTTCCAAAAATCAGCACCACATCGGCCACGTTGTGCCCCAGGCACATGTCTTCAAGCACCGTCAGGTTGATCAGGCTCGGCGGCCGCACGCGATACCTGTATGGATTCGAGCCCCCATCACTGATCAGATAAAACCCCAGCTCGCCCTTCGGCGCCTCAATCCTTCCATACGCCTCGCCCGGCTTGGGCTTGAATCCGCGAATCTTGGCTTTGGGATCCATCACCGGGCCGCCGGGAACATCCTTCAAGGCCTGCTCCAGAATCCGGATCGACTCCCGCATCTCCAGCACGCGCACCATGTAGCGGTCGAAGATATCGCCATGATCGCCCAGCGGCACTCGGAACTTGAATCGGTCGTAGATGCCGTAGTGATCCACCTTGCGAATGTCGTAGTTCACGCCCGAGCCGCGCAGCATCGGCCCCGTCACGCCGGCATTCACGGCCAGTTCCGGCCGCAGCACGCCCACGCCCTGGGTGCGCGCCATCAAAATCTCGTTCCCGCTCAGCAGCGCTTCAAACTCATCCACGAATCCCGGCAGCCCCGCCACCACTTTGCGCGTCGCATCCAGCCACGCCGCCGACACATCCACGCGGCAGCCGCCGAAACGCATGTAGTTGCACATCATGCGCGATCCGGTCAGGCTCTCGAACAAATCCAGGATCTTCTCCCGCTCCCGAAACGCATACATCAGCGGCGTGCCGCTCGCGCCCATCTCCTGGATCAGGAATCCGATCGCCGACGCGTGATTCTGCACCCGGGTCAGCTCCGCCGTAATCACGCGAATATACTCGGCGCGCTCCGGCACCGCCTGGCCCACCAGCTTCTCAACTGCCAGCGCATACGCCCAGTTGTTGGTCAGCGAGCAGAAATAATCCAGCCGGTCTGTATACGGCATTGAGGCCAGGTAGCTCGCGTTCTGGCCAATCTGCTCGTGGTTGCGGTGCAGGTAGCCAAACACCGGCTTCAGCCGGACCACGCGCTCGCCGTCGAGCGCCACGTCCATCCGGAAAACGCCGTGGGTCGACGGGTGATGCGGCCCCATCGACACTTCCAGCAACTCGCCGTCGCCATCGGTCGCGCACACCGGCGGACGATTCCAGCTTTGCGGGCTTTGCTATCCGTAGCCGAACTCATTGCCCAGCACCTTCCCTGCCCGGCCACAGCCGCCTGGTGCGCTTTCGCTCGCGCCAGAACCTCATCGTGCGCGGTCGGCTCATATTCAAAGTCGTCCGGCTCCACGTAATCGCGGCGCATGGGGTGATCCTTGAACCCATCCCACATCAGCAGGCGCCGCAAGTCCGGATGCCCCGTGAACACCACCCCGAACAGGTCGAAAACCTCGCGCTCCTGAAATTCTGCCGACCGCCACACCGGCGTAAACGACGGAAGCTCCACCTGGTCCGAACGGTTCCCGGTCCGCATGCGCAACACGACCGGCCCGTGCTTTTTGGCCATCGAATACAGGTGATAGACCACCTCGAGATATCCCGGCTCGGTATGCTTGCGCGTTTCCTCGACGGTCTCCTCGGCGGTTTGTTCCACCCCGTCCACCGTCTTCGTGACCGGGCGCGTGACCTTCACCTTTTCGGTGACTTCCTTGTCCAGGTAGTCCACGCCGGTCAAATTGGAAAGAAAGTCGAGCGCCAGCTCCGCGTCGTCGCGAAGAAACTGCGCCACCTCAATTGCATGGACCGGGTTCAAAAGCAGCGAGTGCTGGCCCGACGGGCTTGCATTCGGAACGATCTTCACCCCCGCGTCCGGCACCGCCGCCTCGATCGCCGCCTTGATTTCTTCAACCGTCTTCAACGCTTCTCCCAGTCCCTACGTTCCCTAGTCCCTACGCCGTCCCTAGCTTCACCTGATCACCATCGGTACCGGCCACACCCCGGCGTTCGACGTCGGCTCCAGGTCGTGCTCGCCCTGCTCCGGCACCGGAAACTCTCCCTGGGCCTCGGCATCCAGGTGCCGCGGCCGTCCTTCGCCCGTCAGGGGCTGCTTGTCGATCTTCTCCTGCAGCGTCATGAACGCCTGCAGCAGGGCTTCCGGCCTCGGCGGGCATCCGGGAATATGCACATCCACCGGAATGTACCGGTCGATCCCCTTCAGCACGTTGTATCCCTGCTTGAACGGCCCTCCGGAAATCGCGCACGCGCCCATCGCGATCACATACCTCGGCTCGGCCATCTGGTTGTACAGCCGCACCACCTGGGGCGCCATCTTCTTGGTCACGGTCCCGGAGATGATCATCAGGTCGGCCTGCCGCGGCGACGGCCGGAACACCTCCGCGCCAAAGCGCGCGATGTCGTAGCGGGCCATCGTCGTGGCAATCATCTCGATCGCGCAACACGCCAGCCCGAACTGCATCGGCCACACCGAGCTCCGCCGCCCCCAGTTATAGAGCTCCTCGATGGTCGTAACGAAGACGCCCTGCTTGCCCAGTTCGATCTTCAGGTTTTGGTCAACAGCCATTTGTCGCTACGCTCCAGTGCAGTTCAGCATCCAGTCGCGATTCATCCTTGCCGCTACGAGTCCGACACTGATCACTGCTTTCACTGCCAGGTCAACACGCCCTTGGCCCACGCCCACGCCAGGCCCTCGATCAGCAGCAGAACAAACACCAGCATTGCCAGGCAGGCCGCCACGCCCAGCCCCGTAAACGCCACCGCAAACGGGAGCAGAAACACCGCCTCCACGTCGAAAATCAGGAACATGATCGCGTACAGGTAATACGACGACCGGAACTGCACCCAGGCGTCGCCCTTCGATTCCAGCCCGCATTCGTAGATCGCATTCTTCACCAGGTTCGGCTTGGCCGGCGAGAACACGCGTCCCCACAGCCACGCCAGCCCCAGCGGAGCCAGGCCAAACCCCAGCGCCGCAAAAAACAGAACCGCCAATGAAAAATAAGGATTTGCCGCCATGATGCGAGTCGAAGTCTTACCTACCAAACGTACCAGTTTGAGGTGCGCTTTGGCTAAACGGATGTGAGCAAGCTCACACCATTGAACCGCATTTTCTCCCCGTTCATCCCACCCTGTGAACCGCTCGCTGTAAACACCCTGAAAGCCGGCGCCAGGTCGACGCTGGCCCTCCCAACACGGTGCCCCGCTTTCCTCCATCTTTTGGTGGAGACAGGTCCCGCCTCCCGGCTGTTACCTTTTTAATGTCGCCCGGCCCGAGACCCCGGCCGCGGTATCCGATCGAATCCCCATAGGGGTCAATCGCACATGCCCGAAGCTCCATCCAGAATCGCGCCGCGCCGCTGGCTGCCGGCGGCTGTCGCCATCGGCCTCAGCTTTGCAGCCGGTCTCGGCGCGTTGGCCGCCAACGGTCCGGACGCCGACACTCCCCCATCCCCTCCCGCCGCGACAGCCGGCGCATCCTACACCGCCGCCATCAAGCTCACCGGCCCCACCACGCCGTTCCACGACTCCGTCGCCTCCCGCTACAACTACGCCTTCGGCAAGGACTCGCCCTTCCTGCCCTCCAATGCCATGTCGGTCAACGGCCAATTCCTCAGCCCCAAGAGCTTTTACACGGCGCAGTACTGCGGCCACTGCCACAAGGAGGCCTACCACCAGTGGCGCCAGACCGCGCACGCCAACAGCTTCCGCGCCCCCTGGTATCTCAAAAACGTCAACATGCTCATCGACGAGAAAGGGGTGCAGTTCTCGCGCCACTGCGAAGGCTGCCACAATCCCGTGGCCCTGCTCTCCGGCGACCTGACCCAGGGCATGCCGAAAAAGCGCCCCTTCGAGGACGAGGGTGTCACCTGCTCCACCTGTCACTCCATCCAGTCCACCGACGCCACCGGCACCGGCAGCTACGTCATGGGCATCCCGGCCGTGATGGTGGATGAAAACGGCGCTCCCATCACCCGCCCTGTCTCCGATGCTGAAATCCTGGCCCACCTCGATCGCCATTCCAAGGCGGTCATGCGTCCCCTGCTTCAGACCGCCGAATTCTGCGCCGCCTGCCACAAGGCGGCCATCCCGCAGTCGCTCGACGATTACAAGTGGCTCCGCGCCATCTCCCTTTACGACGAGTGGCAGGCGCGCCAGCTTTACCAAGCAGTCGCCGTTGCCCTTCTACCGCAAGGACTCCGTTTCCACCTGCCAGACCTGCCATATGCCGCGCGAGGCCCTGGCCGCCGGCGCCGACGATCCCGGCGCCAAGGACGGCAAATTCACCTCCCACCGCTGGCTGGGCGGCAACACCCTGATCCCCGTTTATTACAAGTACGACGAGCAGGCCGAAAAGCTCGTCGCATTCCTGAAGAACGGCGCCCAGGGCACCGGCGTCTTCAACGTCGATATCTTCGCCCTTCAAAAGGAGAACGCCGCAGCCTCCGATCCAGCCCTCGTCGCCCCCCTCGGCCTGTGCCACTTCTCCATTGCCCCCGGCGACACCCTCATCGCCGACGTCGTCATCCAGAACAAGGGCATCGCCCACTCCCTCGTCCCCGAGCAGCGCGACTTCTATGAATCCTGGGTCGATTTCACGGTCAAGGATTCCTCCGGCAAAACCCTGGCCGAGAGCGGCTTCATCCAGCCCGACGGCAACCTCGATCCCTCCGCCCACTCCTTCACCAACCGCCTCGTCAACACCAAGGGCGAGTTGAACGACATCCACCAGATCTGGCATAACCGCGTGCTGGCCTACAACAACACCATCCAGTCGGGCCGTTCGCAGCTGGTTCGCTACCGTTTCCGCCTGCCCAAAGAGATCAAAGGCCAATTCACCATCACGGCTACGGTGAAGTACCGCCGTTTCAACCAGCACTTCATCGACTTTGCGATGGATCAGAAGCACTACCCCATGCCGGTCGTCGACATGGCCTCGCAGACCCGCACGCTGGTCATCGGCGACAACGCTCCCGTGGCCCCCGGCCCCGACGAGAACAAGGACTGGATGCGCTGGAATAATTACGGCATCGCCCTGCTCGACGCGCAGCAGTACCAGGCCTCCGTCGATGCCTTCCAGCACGTCGCCCAGCTTCGCCCCGACTACGCCGACGCCTTCACCAACATGGCCATCGTCGAAATCTCCTGGGAACGCTACGACGACGCCAAGCCGCACCTCGCCCAGGCGCTCAGCCTGCTTCCCGGCGATCCGCGCGCCCTCTACTACCGCGCTCTCGTCGAACGCAACGCCGGCCAGGTAAAAGAAGCGGTCGCCGACCTCGAGGCCGTTGTGGCCAAATATCCCCGCTCCAGGGACGCCCTCCGCGAGCTCGGCTTCAGCTACTACCAGCAGCACGACTACCCACAAGCCCGCGATACCTACGAGAAACTGCAAGGCGTCGATCCCGACGACCTGGCCGCCCACTACCAGTTGGCGATCCTTTACCGCCGCCTGGGCGAAAAGGAAAAGGCCGCCATCGAGTCAGCCAAGTTTGCCGATCAGAAAGACGACCCCACGGCCTCGACCTACGCCCTTGAATTCCTGGGCAAGCACCCTGAAGTGGCCGCGGAAAGCGTGGTGTGGCACACCCACGACCTCACCGGCGACCCCATCAAGCGCCCCACCGAAATTCAGTACAAGTACATCCCCGGCGCCGGCCTGTAAATAACTCGCAACTTTTCATTGTCGCGATCCCAGAATTCGTGGCCCCATCGACCAGGCATTCCGCCTATACAGTGAACAACCGCGTGTGTATACTCCCGAATTACCAACGGGATGCAGCCCTCCTGAAGTAGTGCGATTACTTTTGTGGAGCGAACCACATGGATTTTGTCATCCCCATCGTCTTTCCCGAATACTTGATCGTCGTAAACGAACGGCCCTTTGAAATTCACCTGCCCGACCTGATCCCCGGCCGGGAACTGTTTCCCCATTTCGTGCATGTCCCGGTCACCCGGCTTCCTGAACTCGGACATGCCGGCGTGCTTTTTATGGATGGAACCACCGGAACGACAAAGTATTACGAGTATGGACGCTACCAGACCGCCCTTGGCTGGGTGATGCGCCGTCCGATTCCCGATGTAGAAATCGGTTCCGACGATTGGCCGACAATCTCATCTCTGAAGGCCGTTCTGCACTCGATTTCGCAACAGGCCGGTCAGAAGGGTCCGATTCAGGGAGCATTCATTGCCCTTCCCGATGGCAGTTACGCGGCCATGTACGCCTATGCCCGCAAGCGCATGCTCGAGAACAATGATCCCAACCGGCCGCCCTACAGCCTCCTGACCCACAGCTGTCTGCAATTCATGAAGCAGGTCGCTGAAGAAGGCGGGGCCGATATGCCCGTCGTCCTCGACCCGCGGCCCGACGGATACATCCAGAGGGTCCGCGAGAAATTTCCCCATCTCGATTACTCCCCAAAGACCGAAACGCTTTCGATTCCGTCCATCGAGAACAAGGATGCTCCCCACTACAAGGCGGGCAGCAAACGCACCATCTGAAGTCGCACGGTTCTGAGGCTTCCGAAAGCGCTTTTCAGCGTAGTCTCCTGCCTCCCGGCTAAAGCCTGTGCCCACTTGCGGATAGCTTCCGATACCGGCTTCATTTGCCTGCGCTTGGGCCTCGGCGCCATTCCCGCACCTCCAATTTGCACACTCCTAGTAAACTGGAAATGAGGTTGTTATGCCCGAGATTCAGCGCAGGAAGACCCCCACGGTCAAGATCGGCCAGGTCCGCGTGGGCTGGGAAGTCCCCGTCGTCGTGCAGTCGATGACCAACACCGACACCGCCGACGTCGCAGGCACCATCGAGCAGGTCGAAGCCCTCGCCCTCGCCGGCTCCGAAATCGTGCGCGTCACCGTGAATAACGAGGAAGCCGCCGCTGCCGTTCCCGCCATCGTCGAAGGCCTCGACAAGCGCGGCATCCGCGTCCCCATCGTCGGCGACTTCCACTACAACGGCCACCTGCTGCTGAAGAAGTTCCCCGCCACCGCCCGCGCCCTCGCCAAGTACCGCATCAATCCCGGCAACGCCTCCATCGGCAAGAAAGACAACGACAATTTCCAGGTCATGGTCGAGTGCGCCGTCGAGAATCAGAAGCCGGTCCGCATCGGCGTCAACTGGGGCTCGCTCGACCAGTCCCTGCTCACCCGCATGATGGACGAGAACAGCCCGCTCGGCGCAGCCCGCTGCCCGCCCGCGACGTCATGATGGAAGCCATGGTGGTCAGCGCGCTCGATTCCGCCAAGGCCGCCGAGCGCTACGGCCTGCGCAAGGACCAGATCATCCTTTCCGCCAAGGTCAGCGGCGTGCGCGATCTCATCGACGTCTACACCAATCTCGCCGCCCGCTGCGACTACGCCCTGCACCTCGGCCTCACCGAAGCCGGCATGGGCGCCAAGGGCCTCATCGCCTCCACCGCCGGCCTCGCCCCGCTGCTGCTGGCCGGCATCGGCGACACCATCCGCGTCAGCCTCACCCCCAAGCCCGGACGGCGACCGCACCGAAGAAGTGCAGGCCGCGCAGCAGATCCTGCAGTCGCTCTCGATCCGCAGCTTCATGCCCCAGGTCACCAGCTGCCCCGGCTGCGGCCGCACCACCAGCACCTATTTCCAGGAACTCGCCGAGCAGATCCAGAGCTACCTGCGCACCTCCATGCCCGAGTGGCGCAAGCACTATCCCGGCGTCGAAGAGCTCAAGCTCGCCGTGATGGGCTGCGTCGTCAACGGCCCCGGCGAATCGAAGCACGCCAACCTCGGCATCAGCCTTCCCGGCACGTTCGAAGAGCCCAAGGCTCCCGTCTACGTCGACGGCAAGCTCTACACCACGCTGCGCGGCGACACCATCGTCGCCGAGTTCAAGCAGATTCTCGACAAGTACGTGGAGAGCCACTACGGGCAGAGCGCAAAGAGCGAGGAACTCGTCGGCGCACGGTAACGCCAGGCTTTTTGTCAAAACCACCATAACTTGGCCGACGGCAGCAAAAAATTGCCGACGCCAAACGCCGGCGTCTCTTCCCCTACATCCAGAAATCCTAAACACTAACTCCGCACCGCCACACGATGTCATCCTGAACGCAGTGCAGGATCTGCGGTTGCCGTTGGGAGTTCCAAAGTGGCATTGCTTCCGAGTAGTCCACCTCTATGTAAGTCAAAGTCAAGAGAAAAGCACAGGTATCCCTTGGCGCGCTCAGGAGAGCGCGCATTGATCGAATCAGGATGTGCCGTTACGCATCTGTGGCCTCTCGGCCGTTGATTCCTGCCCTGAAGCAGAACCATACATCCATTTGCAGCCTCGGGCTCCGAAGAGCCGTCGCCGAAGATTGAGTTTGTGTTCTCTGCCAGTCCCGAAACAATTCGTGGTGAGCCTCCGGAGTTTGAGCTCCTTCGCCCAGTGGACTACTTGCAGGACCTGGCAGTCTGCGCACCGAATAATCCTGATGCTTTTTTATTCTTAGGCAGGTTTTTAGGCTGCCGCCGTGCCTCCGAACTTTTCCGCAGACACGAAATCCTGTTTTCTGCGTTCTACCGCGAGCAGATCCAGCAAACCATTTTCCTGGCCACAGCCAGGGTGGCGCGGTTTCGATTTCCTCTTCTGCATCTCCTTTTCGTAGAGCAGGGCCAGTTCGTGGTTCTGCCTCGGCGCCAGTTTCGCGGCCTCTACCAGCACGTGTTGAATGTGCTTGTTGCGCTGCTTGGAAATGGGCGTGCGCATCACCTTGTCGGCCGAACTCTTCTCCGCTCCGCACAATCCGCAATAACTGATGGCCTGCTTGATCGATCGGAAGCGGGTGACATCGCCGATCTCCAGTGCCCACGTCAGCGCCGTGATCGGGCCGACCCCGGGAACCGTTCTCAACCGCTTCAGTCTCTCCGACCAACATCGGATCACGCTCCAGCGAACTGACCAGCGCATAGTCCAGCTTCTGCGCGCGTACGATGTGTTCGCGGCTCAGCTTCAGCAGCGGCCGGATGCTGGCATCGATCTCTTCGCTGCCGGCCATCAACTCGGCAAAGTAGCCCACCTTGTGCAGCCGCCGCTTGGTGTGCGTCACGCCCTTTTCCAACAGCAGCCCTGATACACGGTTCTTCATCTGCACCATCTGTTTGACCAGCAGCTCGCGGTAGCGCAACGTTCGCCGCCGGTCCCGGATCTCGGCCGTGGCCATGTGGCACTCCGGCAGAAAGTCGCAACGCAGGCAATCGGCGATCTTGCTGGCATCGATGCGGTCGTTCTTCCGCTTGGCTGCGGCGATGGCCCGCAGCATCAGCGGATGCGCCACCTTCACAGCTTCGGCGTGGGGGAGCAGGTGGTCATAAATCCACCCGGTGAAGATCGTTGCCTCCATGGCGATCGTCCGGGGTTGGGGAAGCATCTTGATCCAGGCGTCCAACTCGCGCCGGGTCGCTCCGACCTTGCCTTCCATGTACACACGGCCAGCCGCGTCCTTCACGCAATAGCTGATCGTCCTCTTGTGAACATCCAGCCCGATGTAATACATAGTCTCTGAGGAGCCTCCGAGGTAGTTCTCTGAATCAGCCTCACAGCTGAGTTCAGCCTTTTGCAACACCTCGCGCTCCTCACTGACTTAGCATTCAAACAATCCGGGAGTTTCGGCGTAACGCACCACCTTCGCTATCCCAAAAACGCTGTCATCCTGAACGTCAGTCAAGGATCTGCGGTTGCCATTGGGAGTTTCAAAGTGGCATTGCTTCCGAGTGTCCACCATACATTCAGAACCTCGTTCAGCGCCGATAAGGTCGCTTTCTCGATGGTGGCCCGATAGCTCGGCAACGGCGACATGTTGCGGATTCACATCGGTCCATTCTTGCCACGACTTGTCCTGACCACGGCAACCGGTCTAGGTTCTAAATGTCGGAGTCGCCGAGTGTGCCCGTTCCCGGCGAGGCGACGGAGGGTCGGACCTTGCCCCTTAGCTCAGGATCGTTCTTGAAAGTCGGGCACGCTCTTCGAACGATTGCCTTCCCTAGGTTGATTTGCATTGCCCTCCTCGCGTGCGTCGCCCTACCTGCCTGTGCTCAGAAGCGCCTCACGATTGACCAACTGGAATCGGTGTTGTCTGAAGCCGTTGCACGGCACAAGCCCGACGCTGAGATAGCGCGCCAGATTGCCGCCATTGAATTGTCAGAACAACTTACTGAGGCTTCGCTGGAGCGGCTGAAAATGCGTTTGGCGCCCGGTACTCAAACTGCGAATGCGCTTGCATTCCTGGCCGACCGGTGGGCCTTCCTGGACCCTCCAGTTGCCGAGCTACCCCGTGCCGCCGCTCCCGACAGCTCCGCCCAGCCACGAATGCTGGATGCCACGCGCAACTATGTCGCCAAGACGTTGCTGCTTTTGCCAAACTTTCTGGCCACCCGGACAATCAACCGCTACGACGACAGCCCCCAGACGCCCGCCAGAGGCGGCTGGCCGGTTCGGGCTGGAATGCACCTGGCCGGCACTTCGGTTCGCGAGATCTCGGTCCGTGACGAAACGCAAGGTCAGGCTGCCAAGGAAAGGTCGGTGGCCTCGCAGGAGCAAAGTGGACTGAGCTCGTGGGGTGAGTTCGGGTACCTGCCGCGCGTTATTCTGTCCGACACGCTCCAAGGCACGGTGACCTGGAGTCATTGGGAACAGACAACCGCAGGCATAGCCGCGGTCATCCACTATGCAGTGCCTCGCTCGGCATCGCACTTCGAGATCGTCCGGACCTTTGGAAACGGATACGTCCACACCGCACCGGCTTATCGTGGTTCGCTGTGGGTGGATCCCGAATCGGGAACCATTTTTCGCATATCGATAGTAATTGACCGCAAATTCATTTGTCCGGTAAACAGCCTGGCGTTACAACTATCGATCATCGATGTGAATCTCCGCCTGGGAGATGGACCAACCGAATGGCTGAATGTCGCCTCTTATACCAACTATCACCGCTTCGCCTCCACGACTCGCATCCTCGCGAACACGCAGGAAGCGCAATCGAGCGAACCCGAGAGTGCGGGAGAGTCGCCGCGAACCGAGTATCCCAAGCCAAACGAAACGGCATCCGCGATTGAAGAGACGACGCCGGCTCAACCCGCTCTCCTCTCTTCTTCCAGCCCGTTTGATTCTCTGAAGAAATCCTCTCCAACGGCGGCTGCCCCGTCAGAGCCCGCCCCTACACTTTCCGCACCAACAAACGCCGGCGTCGATGGAATCTACTCCAGTGGGATCCGCTGCGCAGCCGGCGAACGAGGCTCAGTCCCCGGCGACCACCATTCGATTGAACGTGAACCGATTACTCGTACCGGTGGTCGTGCGTGATAAGCAGGGCCATACTGTCGGCGATCTGAAGAAGGAGGACTTCCAGGTCTTCGACAACGACAACCGGCGAGCCATTTCCGCGTTCACGGTGGAAGAGCGGCATTCCTCAGGAGGAAGTGGGGCAAGCGATCCAACGAGCGGCGTTGCGCAAACCAAATCTGCGGATCCTGCGGCCCAACCGCAGGGCCTGCCGCAACGCATCACCGTCTTGCTTTTCGACGATCTGCACCTGAGCTTCGAGGACATGGCTAATGCCAAGAAGGCAGGAACGAAAGCATTGGTCGATGCATTGACGGGCACGGATATGGCGGCTGTCGTATCGATGTCGGGAAACACCAACAGCGGTTTGACGCGCGATCGCGCCAAGTTCCAGGACGCAATCGTGGATCTGCAGCCAAGACCTCTTTTTCAGGCGGATGGCGCCGATTGCCCGAAGATCGACTACTATCAGGCCGACCTGATCGAGAACAAGCATGACCCTACGGCACTACAGGAGGCGATGGACCAGGTGATGTTCGTCTGCACCAAGGGAATACTTCCCGGTATGGCACAGGGAATCGCAGAAGGCGCCGCCAGGCGCAACCTGAACCTTCGCAACCAGGATGTTCAGACAAGTTACGCGACGATTGGAGAATATGTGCGGAGGATGGCTACGCTTCCAGGCCGGCGCACTCTGTTGCTTGTGTCTCCTGGCTTCTATTTCCCTGGAGCCGGGAGCAAGGACAGCGGAATCTCGCGTACTTGACCTGGCGGCACAGTCCAGCGTGACAATCAGTGCACTCTCTGCACGGGGTTTGTATACGGGGACGATCACTGCCAGCGACGACACGCGAGGCAGGAGCCCCGACCTGGAGGCCGATTACCGCCGCGCTTCGATGAGGCTTGGCGAGGACACATTGGGTGAACTCTCCGACGGCTCCGGCGGAACATTCTTTCACAACAGCAACGATCTGGAGGCGGGTTTCAAGAGCCTGATCGACGCCCCAGAGGTCGTCTACGTCCTCGAACTGTCCCTCGACGGGGTTAAAGCGGATGGCAGCTATCATCGACTCAACGTGAAATTGAACAGAGACCATCTGGATTTGCAGGCACGCCGTGGTTACCTTATGCCGGAGTCCGCGAAGAGCAAGAAATAGCGGTTCGAGATCCAAATCGGATTGCGCGATGAGAATGTCGGGGAAGCAAGTGGCTGCAATTTGAGAATAGTTCATAGCGGACGAGCGACCGCCCACTCGGCAATAACCACGCCGTTAACGCCGCTGGCTTGAACTTCGGAATGCTACCCTACCGTTGGCCTCCATTTTCTGACATTCTCTAGCGTTCGGAAGCCCTACAGCTTTTGCTACCCTACCGTTGGCCTCATATTTTCTGACATTCTCAAGTGTTCGGAAGTCCTACAACTTTTGGAATCCAGCGATGAATGGCCGCCCCAAGTTGAATTCCTCATCTGGACTCTTGTTGAAAGAGGTCACCTCGTGCGGCGTCGGACGGCACTCTTACTCTCTCTATCCCTGTTCGGAACGCCCCTCGTCGCCGCTGCTCAATCGGCTCCCGCGCCGACCTGCGCTCTTCACGCCCAGGTCACTGACGAAGACGGCGGCCCGATCACCCGAGTATTTATATTGATTCATTCGGATTATGGGACAAAGCTCAATCAACAGGTGAACCTTGATCCCAGCGGAAAATTAAAGATCTCTCTGCGCCGGGGACTCTATTCCCTGTTCGTCTCCTCGCCCGGATTTGTTCCCATTGCGCAGATCGTCGATTTTCGTTCCTGCAAGCCGCTGAACCTGAACCTGATGATGCTGATCGACTCCGATCACATGGAGATCGACGAGCATTAGCAGCAGACCTCAGCTTGGGCGCCACGAGGGGGCGTTCTCATTCGCGTCAGTTTTGGCAGAAAATTAGCCCTGAATTAGCCGCATTTCCTCTCCCCGCGCGGCCCGCGACTTCGTTCTTGCGCAAAAATGCCGCATTTGCATTTTTTATCTACCGGTTTTGCCACAATGGAGGTGGAAGAGGAGGATCGACGTGCGGCCGAAGGCAGAACCCAGAGCGTTGCAAGCAATTCGGTTTCGTTCAGAACGCTTTAGACCCCCTAAAAGGGCCCTTATGGACCGTTTATATTTGCGGGATTGCGCCAATATCTGCTTTATCATCATCAGCTTGCAGACGATAATTCAAGCAGAATGGGCACCCTCCCCCCCATTTGCCTCTGTGAAACTGTGAAACTGTAAAAACTGCTATGGCAGGGGCAGACGGATGGTAGCGCGGGCTCCGGCGCCATCCTCGCGATTCAGCAGGCGAATCTCCCCGCCGTGGGCCCGGGCGATCTGCTGCGCCAGGGCCAGGCCGACTCCGCTGCCCTTCGGCTTGGTGGTATAAAACGGCACGAAGAGATTCTCGGTATTGGCAATTCCCAGGCCGCTGTCGTCGATCGTGACCGACGCGGATGAGTCGGCAACCCGCCAGGAGACAACCACCGCCTTGGCGCTGTTGGCCAGGGTGGCATCGACGGCGTTGGCCAGCAGATTGATGAACATCTGCTCCAGTTGATCGGGGTCGGCGTTCAACGAGACGGGAGGACCGGGCTCGAGGCGCACCGCGAGGCGCTGTTCGAGCAGGACCACCTGCTCCAGAAGCTTGCCGAGGCCGACCATTTTAAGATGCGGCGGCGGCAACTGAGCCAGCAGCCGATAGGACTGCACGAAGCGATGCAAGGCGTCAGCCCGGCTTTCCACCACCCCCAGGCCGCGCCGGAAATCGCGAACCGTATCCGGCTCTCCCTCCATGTGATCCACCCGGGCCAGGAGGCTGCCCGCGATCGATTTGATGGGGGCCAGTGAATTGGAGAGCTCGTGTCCCAGGACCCGGATGAGGCGCTTCCATGCGGCCTGCTCTTCTTCCTGCAGCGGCAGGCTCACGTCGGCGAGAAGCAGCAGCGTATGAGGCACTCCATCCTGGCGGAAGACAGCTTTGCGCAGCAGCCAGCGCGCCGGTTTTAACCCGAAGGAGTGAATGGACTGGTCAGGCGAAGCGAGCAAGGCGTCGAGACCCAATTCGCGGGCCGAATGTCCAAAACATCGCGCGTAGGGCCGTTGCAGCAGCTGTGTTCCTGCGTTGTTGACCAGTTGCAGCACGCTCTCGCGGTCGAATGCAAACAGGGGCGCATGCATGACTTCGAGAATGCGCGCCAGCAGCGCCGTAGCTTCAAGCGAGCGCACCCGCTGCTTCTGCAGCAGGTCGGCAAGTGCATTGATTTCCCCCGCCAGTTCGCCCATGGGATCGCGGGCGCTGGCGCCGCGAGCACGGAAGGAGTAGTCTCCCTCGCGCAGAGACGCCACCACGTTCGAGAGCGTCTGCATGGGGCGGATCAGGCTTTCGATCAGGGCTCCGGCGATCAGGGAAAGATAGAGCAGCAGGCAGCAGGCGATCAGGATCCCGGGCGCGAGGCTGATGTGGGCCCGGTAGATGAGAATCGCCGCAAACAGGAATGTGGGCAGAGCCAGAAACAGGCAATAGAGCCACGCCCGGCGCACGGCCGAGCGCTGGCGCCGCCGCACAGCTCTCTCATAGGCCATATTTTTCGATGCGGCGGTAGAGCGCGGCACGGCTCAACCCCAGGGCCTCGGATGCCTGCGAGATATTGCCGTCGCAGCGGCGCAGCACTTTGCGAATGAGCAGAGCTTCGACCTCATCGATGCTCATGTTCTCAAACGACTGCATTGAGGAACGCGATGTCGTAATAGCCAGGTTCGCGGGTTCGATCTCTTCGCTGCGGCAGAGCAGCACCGCGCGTTCCACGGTGTGCTCCAGCTCGCGCACATTGCCGGGCCAGGGATACTGCATGATCTGCTGCATGGCCGAGGGCGAAAAGCCGCTCACCTGCTTGCGATACCGGGCGCGGCTGCGGCCCAGGAAGTGCGCGGCCAGCAACGGAATGTCTTCGCGCCGATCGCGCAAGGCGGGGAGATTGATTTCCACGGTGTTGAGGCGGAAGAGCAGGTCTTCGCGGAAGTTGCCCGCCGCGGCCTCTTCATGGAGCCGGGAATTAGTGGCCGAAAGAACCCGCACGTCGACGCGGCGAGTTTGCGATGAGCCTACCCGTTCCAGTTCTCCGGTCTCGAGCACGCGCAGAAGTTTAGCCTGCTGGCGCATGGGGACGTTGGCGATCTCGTCGAGGAAGAGGGTGCCGTTGTTGGCCAGTTCAAAGCGGCCGATGCGGTCGGTGCGGGCATCGGTGAATGCGCCTTTCACGTGCCCGAAGATTTCGCTCTCGAACGTGCCCTCCGGCAAGCCGCCGGCGTTGACGGCGACCAGCGCCATGCGCGATCGCGGCGAAGCGGCGTGCAGCAGCTTGGCGACGATTTCCTTGCCGGTGCCGTGTTCGCCGGTGATGAGGACGTTGGCATCCGAGGGGCCGACCTGGGCGATGAGTTCCAGCACCGGCTGCATCGAAGGCGCCCCGGCTACAAACTCCGGCATGCCGTCGGCGCGCAACAGGCGGTTCTCCATCTCGAGTTGCCGCGCACGGCGCAGGGCCTGGTGCAGTTCGGCGTGCACGCGGATGAGGCTGAGAAGGCGTTCATTTTCCCACGGCTTTTGAATGAAATCGCGGGCGCCGCGCTTGATGCTCTCGACAGCAAGATCGATGTTGCCCCACGCGGTCATGACGATGACGGGCAAACGCGCATCCATCTCGTGAATGCGCGCCAGCAGGTCGAGGCCCTCCTGTCCGGAGGTAGTGTCCCGGGTGTAGTTGAGATCGATGAGCAATACATCGTATTCGCTTTGCCCCAGGGCTTCGAGCACCAACTGGGGCGAACGCACGCACTCGGTCTGCATGCCCTGCGGCCGCAACAGGAGCTCCACTGCCTCCAGGATGTGGGGTTGATCGTCGGCGACCAGGACCCGGATCTTTTCTTTCTGACTAGGGATGACTCGCCTCCACTACGCCGGTTTTCATCGGCAATTTCTGCATCATATCCAACGCCCTCTGCGTCCGGCGCGTCATGCGACGGCAACCATTGCCATCCTGTGCTGCGCCAGACGTGGATGCTCCCAGTGATTCTACGGCCCGCGCGTGACGACTCCCGTTTTGGCATCGTCGATCGAGACACTCGTTTGGTCCAATGTTGTCCCCGTAGAGTAATCGAGTCCCACCTTGGCCTTTTCCAATTGCGTCTGTGCAACCACCAGGGCCGATTCGGCGACGCCAAGCTCGTGCTGCGCGGCCAGCGTATCGGAGCTGGACTTGACCCCGAGTTTCTGTTCCTGGTCGGTGACGTCGAACGTGTGCTGTGCCAGGTCACGCGCCTTCTGCGCGGCATCCACGCGAGCCTGCGCCTGCTGCAGCGCAAACTGCGAGTTGCGCACGTCGAAACGAATGGTCTTCTTCTGCTCCTCGAACGCGATCTGCTTCTGGCGGAACTCCAGCACGCTGCGGAATTGATCGGCCTTGGCCTGCCGGTTGCGCAGGGGGATCGACAGATTCATCCCAAACTGATATTCCGGCGAGGAGTAATTGAAAGTGTTCTGGAACATGCCCCCGAATCCACTGGGAAGCTGGGACGCGCACTCCGCCGGGCCCAGGCTGCAGTTCGGGTTTGGGGGTCCGGCAGTGCCGGCGCCCGTATAGAAGCCATAGACGTTCAACTCAGGCAGGAGCGAGCTTCTGATTGATTTGAGACTCTCCTGCGCGTTCTGCATCGCGAGGTCGTCCTCGGCCGCGTCGGGGCGGTTCTTTTCGGCTTCGACGAGGAGGTCGGCAATCGATTTGGACGCGTTGGGATCGGCCGGCCCTTTGGTATCAAGAGGGATGACCGGCATCTCGTCGATGGTCGGATCGTCGGTCTTGGTGATGGCGTTCTTTATCAGTAACTCATTCAAGCGCAGAGTGGCGCGGGAAACGGTCAGGTCGCCCTCGCTGGTGGCCACGTCCGACTGGTCCTTGGTCACCTGCATGGCCGGAATGGCATTGAGCTCAAGTTGCTTCTGATCATCGGAAAGGGTCTTCTGCGCAAAAGCGAGCAAGTGCTCCTTGATCTGCTCGTCCTGATAGGCATTCACGAGATCCCAGTAGATGTTCTGGACCTGCGTGACGGTTGCAATCACCTGCGCCCGAAAAGCAAGCTCTGTGATCTGAAGGTTTTTCTTCGCGATGTGTATGTAGCGGGTGTTAGTCGCGATCCCGAAACCAGCCAGTAACTGCTGCTGAAGTATGACCTGGAAACTTGCGTTGAGCGTGGGATTGACGGCATAGTACGGGCTGTTATTGGCGTAACGCTGACCCTGGTAGTTAACAACCAGACCTGTTCCCGTCGGAAAGTTCTGCGAGTAACCTGCAAGAGCCTGGATAGTGTTCTCTTTAAAAATGAGGACACCGTTCTGGAAGGCATTGGGCTGCTCCAGGACCAGGTGATCGACATAGCCCTTGAGGGTAAGGAAGGGATCGAAGGAGGGGACCGCGGTTCCGGCGCCCAGGGTCGAAGTCACCAGGCCGCCGGAGCCGGCAGCAGCCCCGGAACTCGAGCCTCCGCCGCCGGAGCCCCCGCTGAAGCCACCTTGCGTAGACGCCTGCACGACACCGGTATTGACGCCCCGCACTTGGCCGCCGGCCTTGGTGCGCTGGAGATCGGTTTGCGCCATGGGGAAGTTATAGCGGAAGGAAGCAATATCGAGGTTGTTCTCGATGGCCAGCGCGATCGCATCGTGCAGTGATATGTACAGCTTACCCTCGCGGATAAGGTTTTCAAGGCGCGGGCTGTTGGTCAGATCCAGCGGCGGCGCATCACTGGGTCTGTAGGGAAACAGTGGGTTATGCGAGTGCGGTTGTTCAATATGAAACGGCTGCTGCGGGGCGACGGGCTGCTGTTGCGCCGCCTGCATCTGCTGCGCCAGCGTCGGGAGCGGCGTGGCTGTACCGTTTGCAGCGGGCGCCGGAGCCTCGGGCGCCGGCTGCGTCGCTTGCGAGTCTGCCGGTGGAGCTTGCGATTGCGCCGGCTCGACGGCCATCGCAAGATTGACCTGGAGCAGGAACACGGCAGCGCATGCCTGGATTCGCATACGAAGTGAACGGGCCGAAGGAACGTGCCTGACGAAATTCACGCCTTGACCTCCGTGGTCGCAGCGGCAACAGCGTCGTCGCGCGTGAGCCAGCCATCGTGCAATTCGAGAATGCGCGAGCCATAGCTGGCGTTCACTTCAGAGTGCGTGACCTGGACGATGGTCGTTCCCGCCTTGTTCAATTCGCGGAAGAGCTCCATGATTTCGCGGGCCTGGGTGGAGTGGAGATTGCCGGTGGGCTCGTCAGCCAGAAGCAGCGCGGGCGCGTGGACCACGGCACGGGCGATTCCGACAAGCTGCTGTTGTCCGCCGGAAAGCTGGTTCGGAAACAGGTCTTTCTTGGCTACGATCTGGAAGCGGTCGAGAATATCGGCCACCATGCCCGCGCGTTCCTTCGAAGGAAGGTTCTTGTATGAAAGCGGCAAGTCGATATTCTCGGCGACGGTAAGATCGTCGAGCAGGTGATAGCTCTGGAAGACCATACCGATGCGCTGCCGCGCAATGTCGGCACGCTGCTTGCGGTTGAGCGCGTGGATAGGCGTTTCACCGAACCAGTATTCGCCCAGCCAGCTATCGTCAAGCAGGGCGAGCACATTGAGCAGCGACGACTTCCCTGCCCCCGATGGGCCCATGACGGTAACGAACTCCCCCTCGCGAATCGTGAGCGAGATGCGCCGCAACACCCATGTTTCGGTGTGACCCGTTTTGTAACTGCGTTCAACATTTTTCAGTTCAATCATGATGTTTTGTTTACTCCGATCTCAACCTTCAAAACTTTTTTGCTGCTATTCCGTGCGTAATGCGCGCATGGGTTCAACTCCCGCGGCGCGACGCGCGGGAATCCAGCTCGCCAGTAGCGACGCTCCTAAGAGAACGAGCGCCACCACTGCAATTGCCCCAAAGTCAAGTGAGCCCACTCCATACAATGTGCTCTCCATGGCACGGCCAACAAAGTACGCGCCGACCAGGCCAATTCCCAATCCCACAAGCGCCAATACCAGCGCCTCCTTCAGGACCAGGCTCACGACGTTGTTTCGGCTGGCTCCAAGAGCCATGCGCAAGCCGAGTTCGTGTTCGCGCTGCGCCACGGTGAAAGCCATCACA
Source organism: uncultured Acidobacteriota bacterium (assembly GCA_963812485.1). GTDB lineage: Bacteria > Acidobacteriota > Terriglobia > Terriglobales > Acidobacteriaceae > Telmatobacter. The sequence continues at coordinate 185,983 of CAWEVD010000010.1, read as the reverse complement.
CCGTAAATACCCACCGCCGCCAGCAGCAGCGCAACGATGGCGAACGCAACAAACAACCTCATGGTGAAGCGATCGTCTGCCAGCATCAGGCTCTTGACTTCGTCCAACGTGCGCGGCTCCGCCAGGGCGATCTGTGGATCTACGGCATGCACCGCGGCAGCAATGACCTTGGTCATGGTTTCAGGATCGACAGCCGTGCGGACGCCGATATTCGCCGAGGGCCATGGGCTTTGCGCGAAAGGAACGACAATCACCGGAAAGTCCCGCCGGAAGCCGCCCGCACGCACGTTGTGAAAGACGCCAACGATTTGCCATGAGATGTATGGTCCAAGTTTGGTTACGCCGGGAATCAGTTCCTCGACGTTCACGCGCTGCTGCAGCGGATCTTTGCCTTTGAAGAACTTGTTCACGAACTCTTCATCGACCATCGCCACTTTCACGCTTGCGGCACTGTCCTGGTCGGTGAATGCCCGGCCGCGCGTGATCTCGATTCCGTAGGTCTTGAAGAAATCGGGAAAGACCATATCGAATCCGGCTCCGGGGCGTTGCGAAGGATCAGCAAAGTCGGGCGCGCCGGCGATGGTAAAAGGCATTCCAAAGTTGGTGCCCTCAAGCGGAAGACCGACGGACACAGAAACGTCAAGGACTCCGGGAACAGCCTTCAGGCTCTGCGACATCTGCTGGTAGTAGGCATTGATTCTCGCCGGGTCTTTCGGACGCGCATCGGGCACAGGGAGGAAGAACGTCTGGACGTGCACCGTGTTCACGCCGAGATCGACCCTGGTGAGATTCCAGAAGCTGTGAATGGCAAGCCCTGCGCCGGTCAGCAGCGCCAGAGCCAGCGCAAACTCGCCAATCACAAGCACCTTGCGCAGGCGATGACTGCCGGCCCCGGTTCCGGATCTGTCCGCCTTCCTTCAACGCATCGGCTGGATCGACGCGAGTCGCGAAATACGCGGGAGCGCAGCCGAATAACACGCCAGCGAGTGTAGACGCGGCAAAGGTGAACAACAGAATGGGCAGGTTGAGACTGAGATCGGCTTCTGATGGCAACGTGCCGCGCGGCATGGACACAATCAGCCAGTGCAACGACGCCGCGCCTACTCCAACACCGAGAAGCCCGCCAACCAGAGCCAGCAGCAGGTTCTCCGTTAGGACTTGCGCGAAGATGTCTTTACGCGAAGCGCCAAGAGAAGTACGGATCGCCACTTCCTTCTGCCGCGTCATTCCTTTGGCCAATACCAGGTTGGCCACGTTGACGCAGGCGATCAACAGAACAAAACCCACCGCGCCAAGCAGCGTCCACAAAGTCTGGATTCGCTCTTTCGGCAGGAAGTCATTCTTGAGAGGGTGAACAATGGCGCCCCATCCTTTGTTGCTTTTGGGATAGGCCTTGGCGATGTTGTCGGTGACCATATCCATGTTCGCCTGCGCCTGCTTGATCGTCACTCCGGGCTTGAGCCGGCCCATTGCCAGCAGCCAATGGAAGTCGTGATTCAATTGTTCGGGTTTGAAGACCAGGGGTGCGATCAACCACTGATCGAGCCGGTCGGTCACGCCGGGCGCCAGCACGCCCACCACCGTGTATGGGGTGCCGTCAATCCTGATCTGTTTGCCGACGATATTCGGATCGGCGCCGAGACGCTTCCATAGCTTGTTCAACAGAATGACAACATGTTCCTTCCCTGCCGTGCCTTCCTCGGGAAGAAAATCGCGACCGTACCTGAACGTCACACCCATCATCCGGTACATTCCAGGCGTGGTGAACTGTCCCTCAACATATTCAGGCTGATCCTTGGTGGCCAGGTTGAAGCTGCCTCCGGTCCACGCATTCAAATCCTGAAAGACGGTGTTCTGGTTTTTCCAGTCTGTAAAATCTCCGGCGGAGATGCCGTTGCGATCGCCCTGGATCTTCGACCAGACCATCACCAGCTGTTCCGGTTCCGGATACGGCATGGGTGCCAGAAGAGTGGCGTACACCACTGTGAAGATGGCGGTATTCGCGCCGATGCCCAGGGCCAGCGTCAGCGCGGCCGTGAGGGTGAACACCGGCGACTTGATCAACTGGCGAACTGCGTATTGCAAATTCCGAACCACCGTTTGCATCCAACCTCCTCGATTCGGGGGGAAATTACTCCGTGCGCAATGCGTTCATTGGTTCGATCGCGGCAGCCCGGCGCGCGGGCAGAGCCGCGGCCAGGGCAACCATCACGGCGGTGAATCCGACCGCGTAAACGAGTGTCAGTGGATCGGCGAAGGTAACTCCGTAAAGCTGGCTGCGAAACAGGCGCGCCAGCGCAATGGTGGAGGGCAACGCGACGACGGTGGCGATTCCGGCGATGAGCAGCATCTCGCGCAACACCAAGCTCGATGACGCTGGAGCGTTGGGCGCCGAGGGCCAGGCGCACACCGATTTCGCGGGTGCGCTGCTCTGTGGAGTACGCGAGCACGCCGTAAAGACCGACTGCCGCCAGCACCAGTGCCAATGCAGAGAAGCCGATGGCAAGGAAAGCCAGGGCGCGCTCTTCGGAGGCGCTGCGGTCGACCTGGGCTTCCATGGTGCGCAGACCATCGACGACCAGTGTGGGGTCGAGTTGATGGATGGCCTGTCGAATCGACGGCTCTACTGTTTCCGGCGGCTGCACCGTGCGCAGGTACATCACCACTCCACCGGGATGCTTCTGCTGGAAGTAGGGCTGGTAGACGGCAGGGCCTAATAGAGTGCGCAGATCGGTATGGCGAATGTCTCCAACGACGCCGACGATGGTTGTGTCGTACTTGACGTCGTTGCCTCCGCCCTCCGCAATCTGGCGGCCGATTGCATTTTGTGCGGAGGCGAAGAATTTTTTGGCGAACGCGGCGTTGACGACGGCTACGTTGGGCTGGCCCTTGGCGTCGGCAGGAGTGAATTCCCTTCCCGCCAGCAAGGGCTGGTGCAGGGTAGCGAAGTAGCCCGGTGTGATGCGGGACTGTTCGAAATTCGTGTTCTCTTCTTCGCTGGCTTTGTAGCCCTGGATCGAGAAATTGGAAGTCTCGGTGTCACCGGAGAGTTCGGGGTCGTTGGTGGCAGCCGCCTGCAGTACGCCCGGAAGCCGACCCAGCGTATCGACGGCGCTGTTGACGATCTGCGGCGTGCGGTCCTCGCCATAGCCGGAGCTGGTGGGGTCAAGCGCGAAGGTGACGAGATGGCCGATCTCAAAGCCCACGTTGCTGCTGGCGCAGGTTGTCCAGGGTCCTGACAAAGAGCCCGGCCCCTCCGAGCAGCATCACGCTGAGCGCAATCTGGACGCCGACGGCCACTTTGCGAAAACGCTGCGAGGTTTTCGATGCGGTGCCGGCGTTCTGACGAAGTGCTCCGGCAAGGTCGGGGCGGAGGAAGTGGAAGACCGGGGCGAAGCTGAACAACAGGCTGGCCAGCACCGAAACGCCCAGCGTGAAAAACAGAACGCGCGCATCGATGGAGGCCGAGTAGGGTTCGCTTCCCGGATCGGCGCTGGTCATGAGGCGCACCAGGATGCGGGCGACGACAGGGGCTAGGGCGAGTCCCGCTGCCGCGCCGGCCAGGCCGAGCATTCCGCCTTCCACCAGAAGCTGCGACGATGATTCGGCCGCGCCGGGCGCCGAGAGCATAGCGCATCGACATCTCGCGGGCGCGCGCCGATGCACGCAGCAGCAGCAGCGTGGCCACATTGATGGCGCACATAGTCACCAGCAGGCCGGCCATGCTCATGAGGATGACGAGCGGCCTCTGGAGATCGGCTCGATTAGGATTGAAGCCTTTGGAGTCGTCCAGAACCCGGAGATGCGAGTTGTCAATGAAGTTCTTTCTGAATCGTTCCGATTTCGATTTGTAGAGCGCGAATTCGTAGGTGCGGAGCGAATGCCACAGCGGCTCCGAGACTGGCCTGGGCTTGCGCATAGCTCACGCCGGGCTTGAGGCGCGCCACCACGGCGAGCCAGACGGACTGGTGATTGTTCAGGTCGTCGCGCGGCGCGCATCCACGGCATCGCGTATCTCGACCATGCTCACGGGAATGAAGACGCCGGGCTTGTATCCGCCGATGGCGGAGTCGAAGTGCTGAGGCGAAACCCCGACGACGGTGAAGGAATGGCCGTTGATGAGAATCGTCTGGCCGATGATCTCGCGGGATGCGCCAAAGCGCGTTCTCCAGTAGTCATAGCTGAGGACAACAACGGCGTTGGCGTTTTTGGCAGCGTCATCCTGTGGTGTGAAACAGCCGGCCGGCAGCTGGACTCAGGCCCAGCAACTGAAAGTAATTTCCGCTCACGACTTCGGCGCTCTTGCTCTCCGCCTGGTTGTGCCAGGAGATGCCAACCTGAGCTTCGTCGGAGGCGAGAATGCCTTGAAAGACCTGGTTCTGGTCGCGCAGGTCTTTGTACATGGGGTAGGAAAAATAGCCGATGTGGCCCGCGAAACATTCCGCCAAAACTGCTCATCGAGCCCGAGAACCCGCCGCTCCACTCAAGGCGTACGAGCTCTTTCGGCTTGGCCACGGGCAACATGCGCAGCAGCACCTGGTCAAAGAGCGTGAAGATGGCGGCGTTGGCACCGATGCCGAGCGCCAAGGTGAGCACGACCGTGATCGTGAAGCCGGGCGACTTGCGCAACTGGCGCAGTGCGTAACGAATATCTTGAAGCAGCGAATTCATCATTTTCTCCGGGTTCACTCGGTGCGCAAAGCCTGCATGGGATCGATGGAAGCGGCGCGGCGCGCAGGCAGCCAGCTAGCCGCGGCAATGGCGGTGGCGAGAATTCCCAATGCGCCGGCCAGGGAGAGCGCGTCCAATGGGCTGACGCCGAATACCAATGAGGACTCGAGCCGCGCGGCGGCCGCCGCCAACACAAGGCCGAGTGCGAGGCCGATGAACCCCATGCCGGCCGTATCGCGCAGGACGAGCAACGAGGTCGCTTCGCGGGAGGCGCCAAGGGCCATGCGGATGCCGATCTCGCGGCGGCGCTGGGTAACGCGGAAAGCCAGGAATCCGTAGAGTCCGACCACCGTGAGAGCGAGGCCGATCAAACCCAGAGCACTTACCAACTCGGCCATCATTTGATAGTTGCCGGATGAATAGCGAATCAGCTCAGGCAGTGAGGTCACCATCATCGGATCGAGCAGCGGATGGATATGAATGAGTGCCTGACGCACCGGCTGCGCCAGGCTCATCGCATTGGTTCCGGTCTGGAGCGCGAAGGTGACTTCACCCATGTCGGAAAAATGGAACGGCAGATACAGATAGGGTTCAGGCAGCTCGCCGATCTGGTTGATGGGTGCGTTCTCGGCCACGCCTACGATGCGAGCCTCGCCTGTTCCATGGACGGAGCCGGTCAGGTTGACGATCTGGCCGATGGGATTTCGATCGGGCCAGTATTTCTGCGCCATGGCCTGGTTGATGACGATGACGGGGGGGCCGTTTTGATCGTCGGATTGCGCGAACCCGCGTCCCCGGACGATGTGGGTGCCGATTACATCGAGAAAATCCGGGCTCACTGCATTGAATTTGATTTCGACGGGATCGCGAAGCTCGGGATGGCTGGGCAGAAGTGCCTTGACGGCAATGCCACCTTCGGAGAGGCTCAACGGCGCGCGGATGGCGTAAGCGACGCGCTCGACTCCGGGCAGGGCTTTCAGACGGGTGACGATCGTATCGCGCATTTCGGCATCAGGGTCCTGGGTCCAGGCCAGGAGTACCTGGTTACGCGTGAGGCCGATGGACTGAGTGCGCGTGTTGAGAAAACTGCGCACCGAGTGTGCCCGTCGAGACAAGCAAGGCGAACGAGATGGCAATCTGCAGCCAGATAGCCGCCCGGCGGGCCACAGGCGCCCGGCCCTCGGTACGCGTTACAGCGCCGGCCTGTACCTGAGGCAACAAGTCGGGCCGAGACACCTGGCGGAGCGGAACGAATGCCAGGAGCAACATGGTGGCCATCGTCACCGCGGACGCGAACAGGAAAACGCGCCAGTCCACCTGGAAACCGGCCGCCGGCCGATCCCACTTGCACCAGCATGGCCGGCTCGCGGACAAGCAGCCGCGGCAGCACGACAGCGATGCCGGAAGCAATGGCGAGGCCGGCCGAAAGGCTAAGCAGGCAGAGGAGAAGATTCTCGATGAGAAGTTGACGCGCCAATGTAGCGCGCCGCGCTCCGAGGGCCATGCGCAGGGCGATCTCAGGACCGCGGCCAAGAGCCCTCGCCAGAAGCAGATGGGCCACGTTCACCGCGGCCAGAAGCACAACCGAGCCGACAATCGCGAATAAGACCAGGCCGCTGGTGCCGGCATTTGCCATGCGATAACGGAAATCGCTCACCGCACGGGCGCCCCGGCCCTTATTGGAGGCAGGATCGGCAAGTGCCCAGGCTTTCGCCGTCGTTGCAACCTGGTCATGCACCTGCGCGACCGAAGAGCCCGGCGCGCGGCGGCCCAGCACATTGAACCAGCGAAACTCGCTCGATGTGAGGTCGCCTGGCTTAGCAACAGCAGCCCAGGCCTCCGCCGGCATCCAGAGGTCGCGATCGATATCGTTGTCTATTTCGCGAAATTCGGAAGGCAACACACCCCATATGTCGACCTTGTTGCGGTCGTGCTCGCCGCGCAGCAGCGTAATCTGGCGGCCGACGATATTGGGGTCGCCGCCGAACTCGCGCCGCCAGAAGTCGTAACCGAGAAGCACTCCCGGATGGGTACGCAGTGTCGACGCATCGGCGCTGGTGAAGCTGCGGCCGAGAATCGGCTTCACTCCGAGCGCGTCAAAGAAGTTGCTGGAAACCACGTTGGTCAGGAGCAGGGCCGAAGTGCCGTCGGAGCGGGGCATGAGGCTGCCGCGCCGGCCCAGGGCCACGACGCTCTTGAGTGCACTGGTGCGCTGCGCGAGCGCCTGGTATTCGGAGTAGGTAAACAGGCCGGAAGGGTTCTGCGGAGTCGTAGCGAAGATGCGCACCAGTTCGCCGGGATGCGGAACCCGCATGGGATGGAGCCAATGAGCATCCATGAGGCAGAAGATGGCCGAGCTTGCGCCGATGCCCAACGCCAGCGTCAACACCGCCGTCAGCGTAAAGCTGGGGGCGCGACGAAGCTGGCGCAGCGCAAATCGAACGTCCTGGTACAGCCTGTTCATCGACCGCTCCTCCTCCTCAAGAATTTCGAAAGCGTCAGTCCATGCGCAGGGCCTGCATGGGTTCGACCGACGCCGCGCGGCGCGCGGGAATGATCGAAGCGGTAAGGGCCAGGGCAAAAATCGCTAACGCGGAAAGCACAAGAACAAACGGGTCCAGCGGGTCAACCTGGAACAGCAGCGACCGCAACAGCCTGGTGGCGAAGATTGCCGTGATGCCTCCAATCACGCATCCGACCAGGCCGAGTTTCGCGGCCGAGGTGAGAATGAGCCCCACGACGCTGGAACGCTGGGAGCCGAGGGCGAGGCGGATGGCCATCTCATGGGTGCGCAGTGCCGCGGAGAATGCGATCACGCTGTAAATGCCGAGCACCGCCAGCAACGCGGCGGCGGCGGCGAAACTGGAGATAAGGGCGGCATTGAAGCGGCGTGGCGCCTGACCCTCGGCTACTACGCGGTCCATCGATTCAATCTGGATGAGTGGCAGTTGCGGATCGATGGAGCGGACCGCGGAGCGCAACGCATCGGTCATATTCTCCGGCGGCAGCGCGCTGCGGAGCACGATCGAGCCGTAATTGCCGGTGAGCATATCCGGCGGCGCAAACATGGCCGATAGCGCGCTTCCACTGGCTGGCCGGCTGGTAGATCTGCGGCCGTGTATCCGTGTCCGCGGTGCCCTGCTTGAGATCCCCGATTTCGCCCACGACGGTCATCCAGGGGAGGGGTGTGTCTTTGACGCCGATGTGAATGCGCTTGCCGATGGGGTCCTGGCCAGGCCAGTAGCGCTCGGCCAGAGTGCGATTCACGATGATCACCATGGGCGAATCCGCGCGATCAGCTTCGGTGAATCCGCGACCACGAAGGATGGGGATTCCGGCCGCCGGGAAGTAGTCGCCGAGGATCTGCGAGGGCCAGGCCGCGGTCAGTTCCGATCCCTTGGGCGGCGCATAACCCTCGGCATAGAAACCGGTGCTGTTGTCCATGCCGCTTCCCGGAAGAGCGGTGGTAATTCCAACGGTCTGGACGCCCGGTAGTTGCCGGAGCCTGAAAAGCAGGGCGGAATTGAACGCATCCACGGCCGCCTGCGAGGAGTACTGCTCATGGGGCAAGCCATAGCCGGCGGTCAGTACATGATCGGCACGGAAACCGAGGTCGACAGCGCGGAGTCTTTCAAAGCTGCGCAACAGGAGACCGGCGCAGGTAAGCAGAACGAGGGCGACGGCAAGCTCGGCGATGACAAGGGCTGAACGCAGACGTGCGTGACCGCCGCCGGCGGTGCCGGTACGGCCAGCCTCTTTCAGAGCATCATTGACGCCGATGCGGGAAGCGGCAAAAGCCGGCATGAGGCCGCAGAACAGGCCCGTCAGGACGGCCAGCAGGAGCGAGAAACCCACCACCGCCCAGTCGAGACTGATGGAGTTGATGCGGGGGAGCGTCTCGGGCAGAAAGCTGACGCCCGCGCGCAGGGCCACGGCGGCAAGAACGAGACCGAGCACGCCGCCGGAGACACTGAGGGTGAGGGTCTCGGTGAGGCTTTGGCGCACTACAGCGCTACCGGTAGCGCCCAGGGCGAGGCGGACCGCGATCTCGCGACGCCGGCGGATGACGCGCACGAGCAGGAGCCCGGCAAGGTTGGCGCATGCGATGAACAACACGACGGTAACGGCGAGGAACAAGGTGCGCACCAGCGGGCGCGCCTCCGCAACTGTGCTTTCGTCGAGGCGCTGGACAGCGGGAGCGATGCGCACGCCCGACATTGCGGCCGGGAAGGCCTGCATGATGGCCTGGGTGATGGGCTGCATCTCCTGTTGGGCCCGGGCGGCCGTAAGGCCCGGCTTGAGGCGGCCGACCATCTGGAAGTTCCAGCTGGCCGCGCCCTGCACCAGTTCGCCCTGGGAGAAGCTCATGGGCACCCAGAGTTCGCTGCGATTCAGCTGGCCGGGAACGAGCGGGAACTCGAAGTCGCGAGGCATGACGCCGATACTTCATAAGGCTTGCGATCGAGAAGGAGCTTTGTGCCGATGACCTGGGGATTGCCTTGGAAGCGACTGCGCCAGGTCTGATAGCTGATGACGGCAACCTGCGCTTTTCCGTCGTCCTCTGCCTGGGTGAAGACGTGTCCCATGAGGGGCGAAATGCCGAGCGCGGTGAAGACGCCGGCGTTCAGCCGGGAGGCATTGATCTGCGCGGGATCGCCGATGCCGGAGAGCTCATAGCCGGTCTGCTGGTAGGCGCCCATGCTGGAGAAGCTGCGCGTGTCGCGAGTGTACTGGGCGGCTTCGGGGGCCGGGACCGAGGGACTGGTCATTCCCGTGCTCTCGAGAGTGTCGCCCAGGATGACGAGATTTTGGGGATCGGCGAAGGGCAGTGGCCGCAGCAGGACGCCCTCGACGATGGAGAAGATCGCCGTAGTCGCGCCGATGCCGAAAGCCAGAGTCAGCACCGCCGTCGCCGTGAATCCAGGCGATTTGAGCAGCTGGCGCAGCGCGTAGCGAATGTCCCGGCCCATGTTATTCATCGTGTTTCTCCTTGCCGCCTCCAGTTGTTGCTTATTCGGTTCTCAGCGCCTGCATGGGCTCAATGGAAGCCGCGCGCCGCGCGGGAATCAGGCTGGCCAAAGCCGCACACAGAGCCAGCACCAGGGCGGCGCCAACAAACGCCCAGGGATCGTACGATCCGACCCCGTAGAGCTGGCTGGCCATCAGATGGCCGGCAAACAACGCTGCTGGAATTCCAACGACCAGCCCAAAAGCAATCTGCAGCAGTGCACCGCGAAGGACATTGCCCAGTACGCTCGCTCGGGTTGCGCCGAGAGCCATGCGGATACCGATTTCGCCGGTGCGCTTGGCAACGAAGTAGGACATCACGCCGTAGAGGCCGACCGAAGCCAGGATCAAGGCCAGAATTCCGAACAGCGTTGTAAGACGCGCCACCAGGCGGTCCTGCGTGAAGTTTCCGGCAACCTGAGCATCGAAACTACGGATGTCGACGACCGTGAGATTCGGGTCAATCGAAGCCAGCGTGCGGCGCAGAAGTTCCTCGGCGTTCTGCTGGGGAATTCGGAAGTTGATGATGATGGCATCGATAAACATCGATTGTGTCTCGCCGCCTACGATGGCATCCAGGAACGAGGGCGCTGGACCGCCGCCCGTCCAGTTCTTGTAGCCGTTGTAGTACTGCGCCAGAGGGCGCAGAAACACCGGGCGGGGTTCACTGCGCGGATTGTTCATCTTGAAATCGTGGAAGACGCCCACGATTTCGAACGCCCCGGAATACTGCGGGAGGTCGATGCCGAAATGTTTGCCGATGGGGTCATCTTTGGGATAAAACCGCTTGACGAACTCCTGGTTGACCACTGCGACCGGTTGGGTATTCTGCGTGTCCTGATCCGACAAGTCGCGGCCATGAACGATGGGCACGCCGACGGCAGCGAGGAAATGCGGGCTCACGCGATCCCACGTCGAACCGCATTTGTCGTTGGGCCCGGGCGCGGGGTGTCCCTGCTGAATAACGCATTCGCCCCAGTTGTCGCCTTCGAGCGGGCTGTACAGCGCCATGCCGATATTGGCGACGCCGGGAAGGGATGAGAACTTATCCTCGATCTGGCGATACAGCGCGGGAAGCCGATCCGCGGTGTATCCCGCGCCGGCGGGATCGATGTGCATCACGTAGCGGTTGGCAGTAGCGATGCCGAAGTTCTGATGCTCCAGGTTATTGAGCGACTTGGTCATCAGAATGGCCCCGGCCAGAAGCACAAGCGACAAGCGCCGTCTGGAAGACCACCAGCGCACGTTGGGGCAGTGAAGACCGATCGCGTGTGGAGCGACCCGCTCCCCGCAGCACTTCGGCCGGCTGTGCGTGCGCCGAAAACCATGCCGGCGCGATTCCGAACAGAACTCCGGTTGCGAGCGAGACCAGGAACGCGAATCCCAACACTCCCAGGGAGGGTGTGGCATCGATGGGCAGGTTGCGGGCGTCTGGAAAAGCAAGGGCAAGAATGGTTCGCGATCCTGCGTATGCGACGGCCAGGCCTGCCAATCCCCCGATAGAACTCAGCAGCACGCTCTCGGTAATGATCTGGCGGATGACCCGGGTGCGTCCCGCGCCGAGCGCCATGCGAACGGCGACATCTGCGCGGCGGGTCGTGCTGCGCGCGAGCACCAGGTTGGCGATGTTGGCGCAGGCGATCACCAGCACGACCGAGGAAAGAATCATCAACATGCGCAGACCCGTACCCGTCTCCTGCTGCATGCTCTGAATGCCGCCGCCTCCGGGCACCACGGTTACGTGCTGCTTGGGGATAATGGCGGCGCCGCCATGTTCGGTGTACGCCGGACGTGTCGCGAGCCAATTGCGCAGCGCGGCGGAGAGTTTTGCCTGCAGCGCGGGAATGCTTGTTCCGGGCCGCACTCGTCCCAGGGGATAGAGCCAGTTTGACTCGGCGTGGTGAAGAATGGTGCTTTCTCCGCGCGCGTAGGGCTCCTGGTTGACGGCCATCCAGAAATCCGGCGGACTGTCGGAGACGCGGTCTCCAAAGAAGGAGGGCGGCGCAACTCCGATGACAGTAAACGGATGGGCCTGGATGGAAATCACCGAGCCGATGATGGACGAATCGCCGCCGAACTCGCTCTGCCACGAGCGGAAGCTGAGCACCACGACGGGGGCCGATGCAGGCTGGTCATCGGACTCGCTCAGCACCCTCCCCTCATACGAACCAACGCCAAGGGTGGAAAAATAATTTCCTGTGACGAACTCGCCGCGAAGCTCTTTGGGCTGTCCATTGCCCCGACGCATGCTCCACTGCCACTGCCCTGCCTGCACTGCGGCCAGCGATTCAAACTCCGGCGCCGAGTCCTTCAGGTGACGATAAAGATCGTAGGAGAAGATGTCGAAATCGCCGTTCTCGCCGACGAAGCCGCCGTTGACACAGCAGTTGTCGGTGTCGCCGATGCGATAAAGCTGCGACGGATCCGCCACCGGCAGCGAACGCAGCAGGATTCCCTGCACCAGCGTAAAGATGGCGGTGTTCGCTCCGATGCCGAGAGCCAGCGTGATGACCGCCGTGATCGTAAATCCCGGCGATTTGCGCAACTGGCGCACCGCGTAGCGAAGATCCTGGAGAAGTGTCTGCATGTCCTCGAAGCTCCTAATCGATGAGTTCTATTCCGTTCGCAGGGCCTGCATTGGTTCAACTGATGCGGCGCGGGCGGCAGGAAATAACGCCGCCAGCAAACCGACACTCACCAGCAAGAGAGCGGTCACCAAGAGACCTCCGGCCTCTTGCCGGGCTTCGAAGTAAATCACGATCGCGATCATTTTGCGCGCGAAGAGGGTGAGAATGAGGCCGGCGATCGTTCCCGCCGCCAGCATCCAGGCCACGCGGCGCATCACCATGGCGAGGATGCGACTCCGGGACGCCCCGAGCGCCATGCGCACACCGATGTCCCGCGTGGACTGCTCGACTTCATGGCTGACCAGGCCATAGAGCCCGACCAGAGCCAACAAAAGCGCAAGACCGGCAAAGATGCCGAACAGCCAGCTCTCCATGCGCTCGAAGACCAGCGTCTCGGAGACAACTTCGGCCATTGTGGTCGCGGTCTTGAACGGCACGGTGGGGTCCACCTCGTGCACGGCATTGCGCAGCGCGGGAATGATCGCGCCGGCATCGCCGTCGAAGCGCAGCACCAGCGACATGCCGTTCAACATATCGGCATGATCCTTCACGGGCAGTGCATCGATCAGGTAATCGTGCTCCGGCATCGGAGGCTCGTAGATGTTCTGGCGAACGTTTCCGACTACGCCGGCGATGCGCGTCCAGTTTTTGCGATCCGGGTCGGAATCGATGCGTCTGCATGGTCGGATCGAGACCGGCAGGAATGAATTTCTTCACGAATGCTTCATTCACCACCGCAGAAGGCGTGCTCTCGGGGCGGTCGAGAGTTGGAGACAGGAGACGACCGCGGTGCAGAGGAATTCCGAAAACGTCGAAGTAGCCAGTGCTCACGTATCGAACTTCGGAGAGCATGATCTCATTGGGAGGATTGGGCGGCTGACCGGCGATGTGAATATCGGAGTTGCTGCCCCAGTTTTCAATGGGAAGAAGGCTGATTACACCGACAGCATGCACGCCGGGAATCTGCATCACGCGGTTGACCAGCGGTTGATAAAAATCCGCAATGGCATCGCGGCCCGCGTAGCGCGATGGCGTCAGATTGATCGAAGTGGTGAGTATGTGGTCGGGATCGAAGCCGAGATCGACATGCCGGTAACGCGTCACCACACGGATCAGCAGGCTGGAAACAACCAATAGCAACATGGTCAACGCGATCTGGGTGATGACGAATCCGGAACGGAGATGATGCTGGCTGCGGTCCACACCCGCGCTGCCGCCCGCCTTGAGCGCACGGTTGGGATCGATGCCGGAAAGGCGGAGTGCCGGATAGAGCGAGGCGGCCAGGCTGACCACAACGGAAACCGCAACAGCCGCGCCGAGCACGGCCCAATTCATCTGGATGTCCGCTCCCCGGGCCAGCGCCTTGATGAGGAACAGCCGCATCAGGTCGAGCAGGCCCGAAGCGAACAAAGCGCCCGCGGCCGCGCCAAGAAGCGCAAGAAGCACGCCTTCGGTAAGCAACTGGCCGAGCAAGCGGGAACGCCCAGCGCCGATCGCGGTGCGCATGGCCATTTCGCGCTCGCGTTTGACGCCGCGCGCCAGCAGAAGGCCGGCGACATTCACGCAGCCGATGGCGAGCACCGTGAGCACCGCGGCCAGGAGCGTCCACAGCGGGCCTTTGCTCTTGCCGACGACGCTCTGCGCCAGCAGCTGCAGATGGACGGTGCGGCCCCCATCGGTGTCGGGGTATGCGCGGCCCATGTCGGCGAACACATGCTGCAGGTCGGCCTGCGCCTGCTCGAGCGTGACACCATCCTTGATTCGTGCCACGGTGCGCATCCAATGACTTCCGCGGTTTTGCATCCAGGGATGGTCAATGAGACGCGGAGTATAGATAAGGTTGCGCGTGCCCAGCGGAAAACGGAACCCCGCGGGCATGACTCCGACAACGGTGTACGTCAGGCCATCCAGTTTGATGGCCTGGTTCAGTACCTTGCGGTCTCCGCCGAAGTACTTCTGCCACACTTCATAGCTCAGGACCACGATTTCGTTTTTGCCGTCCTGCTCTTCTCCGGGAAGCCAGGTGCGGCCCAGCAACGGCTGCACCCCGAAGACCTGGAAGAAATTATCGCTGGAGTGGACGGAGTCAAGCAGCACGGGGCCGTTCGACGGCGTCTCCATGGTCATGGTGAAGAAGTTGTTATATCCGGCCAGGGCCGAAAACGCGTGCGCCTGCGCGCGCTCATCGCGAAAGCTGGGCCACGACGCCGGCTGCGTGTAGCCGCTGCGGCTGATGGATTGAATGCTGACGATCCGCTCGGGATGGGTATACGGCAGCGGACGCAGAATCACGGTGTCGATCACGCAGAACACGGCGGTGGCCACTCCCACGCTCAGGGCCAGCGTCAGCACCACCGTGGACGCAAAGCCGGGGGACCTGCGCAACTGGCGCAGCGCGTAGCGAAGATCCTGGAGTAGTGTCTGCATGGGATATCCGGTCCTCCTATTCGGTTCGCAGGGCTTGCATGGGATCGACCGCGGCCGCGCGCCGCGCGGGAAGATAGCAGGCAAACAACGCGACCACACACAGCACGACGGCTACGGTGGCAAAGGTCAACAGGTCTGAGCTTCCAACGCCATATAACATGGTGCGCAGGAAGCGGGTAAGAAAGAGAGAGGCAACCACGCCTACCGACAGACCGGCAATGGTCAGGATTAATCCCTGTTGAAGCACCTGGCGAAAGATCGCTGCCTTGCCGGCGCCAAGCGCGATGCGAATGCCGATTTCGTGAGTTCTCTGACGTGTTGTGTAGGACACCACGCCGTAAATTCCGACCGCAGCAAGAACGAGAGCCAGCAGGCCAAATGAGCCGGCAAACGTGACCGCGATCCGCTCGAAGACGCTGCCTGCCTGCATGTTCTCTTTGAGCGTGGTGACGTTGTACAGGGGCAGGTCGGCATTGAGGCTGTGGATGGCCTGCTCCACTGCCGCCGCCATGGCCAGCGGCTCACCCTTGGTGCGCACGTGCAGGATCACTTCGTTTTCGTAACGCTGGGTGAGAGGCATGAGGATCAGGGGCGTGGGATCGTAGATGAGGCGGCGGTACTTTCCATTGGCCACCACGCCCACGACCGTTCTCCACCGGCCGTCCTGGATTCGCTTGCCGATGGCGTTCTGTCCCGGCCAGTAACGATCCACAAGCGCCTGGTTGACGATCGCGACCGGCAGTGTATCGGCCGTGTCCTGATCAGTGAAGTCGCGTCCCGCCAGGAGAGGGGTTCGCATGGTCTCGAGGTAGTCTGGTCCGACCACGCCGCGGTCGGCTTCCATGTCTTCATGCACGCGCGGCACGTAGCCTTCCGGGAAGATTCCATCGGAATGAATGGTAAAGCTGAGCGGTGAAAAGTCCGCCAGCGTTGCCGATTGAACGCCCGGCAATTGCTTCACGCGAACGAGGAGTTGCCGTTGAAATTCAATGCCCGTCTTATCTGTGTAACCCATCGGGTGCAGATCGAACGTGGTCAGCAGCACGTTGTTCGAATCAAATCCGGGATCGGCCTCCTGCGCCTTGTTGAGACTGCGCACAAACAAGCCGGCGCACGCCAGCAGCAGCAGCGACAAGGCAATCTGACCAACCACGAGCCCGGAAGTCAGCCGCGACTTGTGAAGCCCACCCGAAGTATTGAGCGCTTCGTCCTTGAGGATCGTGCTGGGGGAGAGCCGGGAAGCACGCAACGCCGGCACCGCTCCGGAGATGAGGGCCGTGAACAGCGAAACCAGGATCGTCGCCAGCATCACGCGCCCGTCGACGCTGCCATTGATCGCCAGGGGCAGCGTCCTGCCGGGCATAAACCCGCCCAGAGTCCTGGCAGTCCAAAGGGTCGCGGCGAGGGCAACCGCACAACCCGCGAGCGCAATGATCGCGTTCTCCAGCATGAGTTGCCGCACCAGAGTCCAGCGGCTGGCTCCCATGGACAGGCGAATGGCGAACTCGCGGCGCCGCGTTACCGAGCGCACGAGAAGCAGGTTGGCGACATTGGCGCATGCGAGCAACAGAAGCACCGCGGCCAGCGCCAGCAGGATCGGCAGCGTGCCGGAAAGATAAACATTGGCGCCGAAGGGAGAGCGCCAAAGCGGATCGCTTGAGATCTGATTCGCCCCCTGGTGCGGCTCGGGATACTGCGCTGACAATCCTCTGCATCAGGAGGTTGAGCTCGTTGTCCGCCTGGCGATGATCGACGCCCGGGCGCATCACGCCCAGCACGTTGAGCCACGAGGTGCCGCGGCGATCGATGCGGCCACCTCCCCATATCTGGTCGTCCATTCCCAGGGGAAGAAAGATGTCGGTATGTAATCCGCTCTTGCAACCGCGAAAGCCTTGCGGTGCGACGCCGACGATCGTATAGGGATGCAGGTTGATCTGGATGGTCTTGCCGATAATGCCCGGATCGCCCGCGAAGTGGTTCTGCCAGAGGCTATAGCCGAGAACCGCCTCGGGCGCGCCAGCGCGCTCGTTGGCACGGGTCGAGATCAGGCTTCGGCCCAGAACAGGACGCACGCCCAGCACCTCGAAGTAATCCGCCGTCGTCAGCGCGCCGTAAATGCGCTCCGGCTTGCCCGATCCGGTGATGGACACAAAGTCGTCGTGATAACCGATCAGGCCGGAGAGGGTTTTGGCGTTGTCGCGCAGGTCGACAAAGTCCGGATAGGAGAACGGCGGGGAAGGATGCTCGCTCCGCTCGCCGCGCTGGATTGTAATCATGTTCCCGATGTGGTTCGCGCCGGGAATCGGGTTGAACAGGGTGGCGCTGATCCAACTCAGGATTGTGCTGTTGGCGCCAATTCCCAGGGCCAGCGTGAGCACCGCCGTGAGCGCAAAGCCCGGAGCGCGGCGCAACTGGCGCAACGCGTACCGGATATCTGCCAGCAGTTGTTTCATCGCGTCTTCCTCTCTTTCAGGATCGGCCTCGCTTGAATGCCCGGGGAAGGGTTGATGCCAGAATCATTCCACCTATTCGGTTCGCAGAGCCTGCATGGGTTGAATCGATGCAGCGCGCGTCGCCGGCGCCAGGCCGGCAAGAAGGACCGTCAGAACCAGCACCATGGCGGCGCCGATAAAGCTGAGGGGATCGAACACGGTCACGCCAAACAACAGGGAGCGCAGCATGCCGACCGCAAAGAAAGCGCCGATACCGCCGATAACCAAACCGGCGGCCACCGTTTCCATGCCTCCATTCACAACCAGGCGCACGATCTGAACGCGGGTCGCGCCCACCGCCATGCGCAGAGCGAATTCGCGGCTGCGTTCGGTCACTGCGTAGGCCATCACTGCGTACAAGCCCAAGGTGGCAACCAGAAGGCTGGCCAGCGCAAACACGCCAAACAACTCCACCGGAATGCGCGAGAACTGGTAAAGAGTGTCACCGACATCTTTGAGTGACTGCACATTCTCCAGCGGCAAAGCGCTGTCGATGCGTGCCACGGCCTGCTTCAATACCGGCACGACTCCCTCGGCAGTTGTACGCGACCGCGCGGCCACGAAGACATCGGCCTGGTAGTGCTGCAGAATCGGAATGAAGACCAGCGGCAACGGGTCGGTGTCCTGCGGATTGTGGTAGGCGTAGTCCTTCACGATGCCGACAATCTGCCAGGCCTGTTTGTCCATCACCACCGTGCTTCCCACGGCGTTCCCTTTAGGCCAGTAGCGGCGAGCCATGTCTTCGTTGACCATGGCAACCAGGGGCGCGCCTTCGCGGTCCTGGGCTGTGAACTCGCGCCCTTGCGCCAACCCAATGCCCATGGTCTTGAAGAACTCAGGACCTTCGAAGTCAGTCACCAGGTCCATCCCTTCGTCCTTGGCGGGCGTGTAACCGGGGATGCTGTAACCCTGGACGTTCCCGGACCCGAAGTCGCCCATGGGAAGATGGGATGTCAGCGTGACGCCGCGGACCGCGGATGACCGGTGCAGTTCCTCCAGCAGGGCCGTCTGCAGAGCCAGCCCCTTCTCCTTGCTGTAACCGGAACGCGAAAGGGAAATGCTCGCGGTCACGCAATTCTCGCGATCAAAGCCCCGGGCGCGGTGCATCACATTCAGGAGCGTTCGCAACAGCAATGCCGAACTGACCAACACTACAAAACACAGACCCAGTTGCAGTCCGAGCACAGCAGTTTTCACCCACCGGGCGCGCGCGGACCCCAGGATTCCCTGGCCACTGTCGTGCAGCGCATCTTTCTGCGATGAGCGAAGCGCCTGGCGAATGGGCATCATCCCGCACAGCAGGGCCACGATCATCACCAGCGCCGCCACCACGCCCAGGATCCGCCAGTCGGTGCTCATGTTGAAGGTGAGCGGCAACCCAAAGTTCGGCAACAGCGCATACAACGATTGCGCAAATACGAGACTCGCGGCCCAGCCCACTGCCCCGCCCAGAATCGCCAGTACCAGCGCTTCGGTAAACAACTGCGAAGCGATGCGGCGCGATGTTGCCCCAAGCGACGTGCGAATCGCGATCTCCCGCCGGCGTCGGGCAGCGCGCTGCCCCAATAACGAAGCGGTATTGATGCAAACCAAAATCAATAAAAGAACGGCCGCGCCCAGGAGGATCGGCATGTTTTCGCCGATGGTTCCGAACAGGCCCCGTTCGAAGTGCGCTGAGTCCCGCAGGTTGAGGTCCCATCCGCCCATGTTCGAGCCGGTGGCCTCCTGCTCCCGCGCATAGGCCTGCGCAAGTGTGTGCAACTCGGCTGCGGCCGAAGCCGAAGAAACGCCCGGACGCAAGCGCGCCCCCGATCATCAGGGGTTGGGTTTTAACTGGATCGGCACCCGGGTCGGGCTGCAACGAGCGTGACGCCGAGAGCGGAACCCACAGCATTTCGCCGACTCCTCCAAAGATGCCCGAGAAATCGCGCGGCGCCACGCCAATTATCGTGAACGGATGACGGTTGATGGAGATGGCCTGACCCACGACCAGGGGATCGGCATTGAAGCGGACTCGCCATTCCCGGTCGCTGAGCACAACCTCGTCATGCGAACCGTAGACCCGGTCATCGGCGCCGGGCGCAAAGAACTGCCCCAGCTGCGGCCTCAGGCCGAGCATCTCGAAAGTAATTGCTGGAGACCAACCCTGCAGAGAGCGCCTCCGGCGGAGCACCCGGCGAGGCCAGGTCCAGCAACGTGAGCATAAACCCCGCCGGATTCTGCAGGCTGCTTTCCCTTTCCCGCAGGTACCGAAGGACGTCATACTGTACGGAATAACCCTGTGATCCGCGCACCGTCGCGTCGACAAAGCGAAGAGAGCGCGGATCGCGTACATGGGGATAAGGATCAAACAGCACGGCCTTGATCCAAGTAAATACGGTAGTCAGCGAGGCGATCCCCAGGGCCAAGGTAAGGACAGCGGCCAGGGTAAACCCCGGCGCACGACGCAACTGTCGCATTGCGTATCGCAAATCCTGTATTGACCTCTGGACGAACATGATTATGCCTCGACTTCCTGGGTGAGCTTCCGCAGCTCGTCTTCCGATACCACTTTTCCGTCGAACAGGTGCACTTCGCGATCGGCGTGCTTGGCAAAGCGCGGATCGTGCGTGACCATGCAGATGGTCGAGCCCTCGCGATGCAGATCGGAAAGCAGGTGCATCACGGCCTCGCCGTTCTTCGAGTCCAGGTTTCCGGTAGGCTCATCAGCCAGCAGGATCGATGGCGAACCGGCGAGGGCGCGCGCCACGGCCACACGCTGCTGCTGACCGCCGGAGAGTTGCGCCGGATAGTGCCGCATGCGATGCGCCATGTTGACCCGTTCCAGCGCTTCCTTCACCCGCTTCTTGCGCTCCGCCGAGGGCATGCCGGCACGATAGGTGAGCGGCAGTTCTACGTTCTCTTCCACGGTGAGATCGCCAATCAGGTTAAAACTCTGGAAAATGAAGCCGATTTCCTGATTGCGAATGCGGGAACGGTCGCCGAAGCTCAGGTTCTCGACGGGCTTGTTGTTGAGCAGGTACTTGCCGCCCGTGGGCGTATCGAGCAGGCCCAGGATGGACAGCAGTGTGGACTTGCCGCAGCCCGACGGCCCGGACATGGCCACATATTCTCCGCGTGAAATGGTGAGGTGGATGCCGGAGAGCGCGTGCGTCTCCACTTCATCGGTGTAGAAGACTTTGGTCAGGTCCTCGATGTCAATCAGAGTGTCATTCATTTGCGATCCCTTTCGTCAGTGGTCTTTGGTCAGAGATCAGTGATCGGAGATCACTGACGCCTGTTCGCTAGTCCCGTCGTCCCTGTTTCCTGAGTTCCTAGTCGGTTCTTTATTCCAACCGAATGCGGTCCACGTTGTCGTAGCGCGACATATCGGAAAGGATCACCGTGTCGCCTTCTTTCAAGCCGTCAAGCACCTGGATGCTGTTGACCGACGCCCGCCCTACTTTTACGGGCACGCGCACGGCGTCTTTCCCGTTGGGATCAATCTTGAACAGGCTCAGCGTCGAATTCTCATTGCCCAGCGCCGGACGGCCAACGTACAGCACGTCATGCAGCTTTTCGAGATCGATGGTGCCGTCGACGCTCAGCCCTTTGACCGCGCCCGGCGGCAAAGGCCCATCGAGTACTACGTCGACGGTGCGCGTTCCGTTCAAAACCGCGGGGTCGATGCGGCTGACGTGGCCGGGAATGATGCCGTTATGCGTATCGATAGAGGCTGGCAAACCGATCGTAATGTCGCGCGCCTGGGTTTCGGCAATCTGCAGGGCAGCCTTCAATTTGCCGAGTTGCACCACCTCGGCCAGCGAAGTGCCCGCGGTCACGTGCGTGCCTACCGACACGGGGACCGCCAGCGGATCAAGCTCACCGGCAAGCCCGGAACGCACTTCGAGGGCCGCGGTTTGCTTCTCGTAGAGCGATAGCAGCGTCTTGGCCTGGTCGATCTTGGCCTGCGAGGAAGCGAGCTGAACCTCGATGTTCTTTTCGTTCACTTCCAGCTGTTCCATGCTGAGCTTGTGCTGCGCGGCCAGCTGATCGGCTGTGCTTTTGGATTTGTTGGCCGCCAGGCCCGAGAGCGTACCCAGCTTGAAAAGCTGCTCGTCGGTCTGGGCCTGCAACTGGTCCTGGGTATAGTCGGCGTTGACCTGCGCTGCCAGGATCTTTTTGTCCATCAGGGTGCTTTGCAGGGAGGCCTGAAGGCTCTTGTAGTCGGCCTCCGCGGCTTTGACAGCCAGCCTGGCGTCGAGCAACTTCTGCTCCACTTCGGGCGCTGCGAGGTCCATCAGGATGGTGTCGGGCTTGACCATTGTGCCGGGTAGCACGCGGATGTGGACCACGGTGGCATCGGTCAGGGCCGGGATCAGTTGAATCGAATCCTCGCGGGGTTGCAGAGTGCCGGTCGAACCGCGCACCTGGCGAATCATGTCTCCGCGCTTGACCGTATCCGGCCAGATGGCCGAGCGGTCCTGCGAAGGCGCCGCGGGCTTGAGCCGGGACACACCGTAGGCTGCGCCAGCCAGAACCACCACTGCGACGCCAGCCCATACGACCATCTGGCGTCTCTTCTTCAGCTTTATATCAGGGCGTGCGATATCCATTGCGCGATGGGAGTTGCACTTGGCATGCCAAAACGTGGGGGCCTGCTGATGACTGAGGGGGAAGGATTTATCAACAGCAAGGAACAGATGCGGTGAGACTTACACTGACCGATCACAGGAGCTGTTGTCCGATATCGGACAGTCCGGATTGTGATTTGCCCAGGCCGGATCGCAGCTGTCTAAACCCGTTCTACCGCTAGCCCGACCGCATTGCCGCCGCCGAGGCAGAGAGCGGCGATGCCGCGCTTTTTGTCCCGCTGGGCCATGGCATACAGCAGTTTCACCAGCACCGCCGCGCCGCTCGCCCCGATCGGATGCCCGAGCGCCACCGCGCCGCCATGAACATTCACCCGATCCCCGTCCAGGCCCAGTTCACGGTTCACGGCCAGCGCCTGCACGCTGAATGCCTCGTTCAACTCGAACAGATCTACGCTGTCGAGCGGCCAGCCCGCTTTGCGTGCCACCTTGCGCACCGCATCGATCGGAGCCAGGCCGAACCATTCCGGCTCCCGGCCCGCGGTGGCCTGGGCGCGAATGACGGCGAGAGGCTTGAGGCCGCGTTGTTGAGCCAACTCCGCGCTGGTCACCACAACCGCTGCCGCTCCGTCGCTGACCCCGGGGGCGTTGCCGGCAGTGACGGTGCCGCCCTCCTTGAAGGCCGGCTTCAGCCGCGACAGGACCTCGACTGTCGTCTCTGGCCGGATGCCTTCATCCTTATCGACTACGCGCGGAGCCTCTCCCTTCTTCGCTGGCGGAGTCTCCACTGCCACGATTCCCTCCTGGAACCAGCCCTTTTCGGTGGCCACCGCCGCCCGCCGGTGCGACTCCGCCGCAAACGCATCCTGTTCCTCGCGGCTGATGCCGTATTTTGTGGCGATCATCTCCGCCGCGACCCCCATGTGGTAGCCCCGGTACGCTTCCCACAGACCGTCTTGAATCATCGCGTCGATCAGCGATCCGTTGCCCATGCGATACCCGGCCCGCGCCTGCTGCAAGAGGTACGGGGCGTTGGTCATTGATTCCATGCCACCGGCCACGATGAAATCCGCATCCCCGGTCTGGATAGCCTGCGCCGCGAGCGATACAGCCCGCAAGCCAGATCCGCAGACCTGGTTCACCGTGAGCGCGGCCGATTCCGGGGGCATCCCGCCGTAAAGCGATGCCTGACGGGCAGGATTCTGTCCCAACCCCGCTTGGATCACACAACCCATGATGCATTCGTCCACGTCTCCGGCATCAATCGCTGCGCGCCTGATTGCCTCCCTCACCACCAGCGCACCCAGCTTCGGCGCCGCAAACGATTGCAGCGCTCCTTGAAACCTGCCGATGGGCGTGCGTGCCGCCGCCACAATCACTGCTTCCTTCATCGCCACTTCTCTCCGTCGATTCAGCAGCAGAATAACCGCGCCGCCCCAGGTTTGTCCGAGCACGCGCTCAGTGTGTAGAGTTCAGCATGCGGATGGTCAGCGCCCGCAGCGGATTTCTAACCGGCAAAAGCGATTTTCTTCGGTATTGCTGTCGGCTTTTGGGCCGGGGGGCGCGTCTCAGCATACAGGGCGATCCGACAAGGCGGGGTGGTTTCCAGAACATGCGCAAGACGATACTGCTCACGCTGCTGGCGATGACGGCGTTTTCCGCGGGCGCGGCCAGGCGTGTCACGGTGGCGCAGCTGTCCGAAATCCTTGCCGCAGCCACGGCCGGGCACCGCAGCGATGAGGACATCGCCCGCCAGGTGGGAGGACTGGAGCTTTCTCAACGCCTGACGGACCCAACCCTGGATCGATTCGCCGCCCGGATGCCGCTCCAGCCCCACACTGCCCTCGCCCTCCAGATGCTTGCGGACCAATCTGCATTTCTTGATCCACCCCCGGACGAGTTGCCCGCCACCGCTCCTCCCGACGATGCGACCCAGCAACAGATGCTGGAGGCGGCCCGAGCCAATGCAGTGCAGACCTGGGGGCGCCTGCCCAACTTTTTTGTTACCAGGATCACCAACCGGTTTGACGATCTCCCTCACGCTGCCGCCAAGGGAGATTGGCCGGTGCGAGCCGGGCTGCAGCCGGTGGGAACGACAAGCCGGCAAATCACCTTTCGAGACGGGAAAGAGGTCCTGGATCCAACAACGGCGGAGACTTCCGCGAACGGAAAAGCGCTGGAAGAGCTGGGGCTGCGGAGCTGGGGTGAATTCGGTCCGGCACTCACCGTGGTGCTGGCGGACATGGCGCACCATAAGGCGGCCTTCACTCACTGGGAGCAGACGGCTGCGGGACTGACGGCTGTCTTTCGCTACGAGGTTCCGAAGGAAGCATCGCACTACCTGGTCGCTTACAAGGCCTTGAATGAAAACGTCCTCGGCCGAACGCAATTCGGCTACAACGGCCGCAGTCGCTCGGCGCAGCAGGTGGCCAACATCCCCAAGGAAAGCGAGCTGAAGACGTACGGCGAGACACCCGCGTACCACGGTGAGATAGCGATCGATCCGACAACTGGTGCGGTGTTGCGCATCACGATCCAAGCCGAATTGAGCAGTGGCAATCCGCTCCGGCGCGCGCAAACCATGATCGAATACCGGCCGGTCGCCATCGGCGATCGGAAGTTCATCTGCCCGGTGCGCAGCCTCGCAATGTCGGAGGAGCCGACATCGATGGCCCTTTCGCAGAGATCGCAGATGGCGTTGAATGGGATGGGCGACGACTCTCTTTGGCAAAGCCCGCTGAGCCAGCCCGTCACATCGACGACCTTGCTGATCAACGAATCCAGCTTCACCAACTATCACCGCCTGGGCTCAACGTCGCGCATCATCACCGAAGGCGCCGTGGCCGGCGCGGCGGGTCCCGACAGTGCCCCGCCGGCCGCGTCGGACCATCACGTCCAGCCAGCCGCAGCTTCGGCTCCCGGGGCGCCGGCTCCCAGCGGCCCGCAAGCTGAGGCACAAGTTGCGGCTGCCGCTCCTCCCGCCCCAGCCCCTGCTGAGGCGCATGCGTCACCTCCCCCTGCTCCCGCCGAGCCGGTCATTCCGGAAATCAGCATGGATCCGGTCAAAGGCGTGCCCGACGTTCCAGCCAATGAGTCCGCGCCCCCGGGCGGCTTCTCCATCAAGGTGGTCTCGCGACTGGTCGATGTGGGCGTGGTGGCCTACGACAAGAAGGGCCATCCCGTAACCGATCTGAAAGCTGACGACTTCGAGGTCTACGACAACGGCCGCAAACAGGAGGTCCGGTTCTTCAGCCAGGCGCCAGCCGCTGCCCCGTCCTCGCCTCCACCCGAAGCAACAAAAACGACGCCCTTCGTTACCTTCTCCAATCGCGTATCGGACCCTGCCGCTCCGGCCGCTCCCGCGCAGTCGTCCGAAGCCGGCGCCACCATCCTGCTGATCGATGAAAGCCACGTTGCCTGGGCCGATCTGAATTACGCGCGCAGCCAGATGCTCGAGTTTCTCGGCAAGCTGGCTCCCACCGAGCGAGTCGGCCTGTACTCGATGACCGGGCTCGGCTTCCGCGTTTTGATCGAAGCCACTACCGACCATGCGGCCCTGATGGCGCGCCTCAAATCCTTCATGCCCACCGCGCAATCCGTCAGCAATGCGCAGGACGAAGAGATGCGCAATCGGCAGCAATTCAACGAAGTTCACAACACGGCCGACCTGAATTCGGTTAACGGCAATCACACCGACGTGGCCGACGCGGATCAACCGGTCGATCCACAGTTAATGACCATGGGCAGCAATCCGGCGCGCGCGTCGTTGATCATTCTGACCCAGGTCGCGCGGCATCTCTCCGCGATGGCGGGACACAAGAACCTGGTTTGGGTCTCGAGCGACAACGTCTTTGCCGATTGGCAGGACCAGCAGGTCGGCATCGACAAAAGCCCCAAGGAAGTCCAGGCATTCGCCGTGCACGTGCAGGAAGCCATGAACGACGCGCATACGGCGGTGTATCCGCTCGACGTTTCGCAGCTCGAAGGCGGCGCCATTAGTGCCGATATCCAGCACCGCAATGTCGAGCTGACGCAGGCCGCCGCGGACAACGCCGCAACTGCCGCAGCAGCAGGCGGCCCCGCGCAGTCCAGCGGCGCACACAACATGCAGCCGGGCCGCATCACCGCGGAGATGAGCCAGGATCTGCACCCGATTCAAGGGCCGATCCGTGAAGTGGCCGCAGCCACCGGCGGGCGCACCATCCGGCGCTCGGGCGATCTCGCCGCGGCTCTCCATGGCATCGTCGAAGACGGCCACGCGACCTACCAGTTGAGTTTCTCCCCGCAGGGTCAGGCGGACGATCAATACCACACCATCGTTGTGAAACTCACTGGGCGGCGCGGCCTCAGTCTCCGCTACCGCACCGGGTACCTGTTCCAGAAAGAACCGGCAACGCTCAAGGACCGTTTTCAACAGGCCATGTGGCGGCCGCTCGACGTGAGCGAAATCGCCGTCACGTGCGGACGTTGAGCCCAGCGGCGGTGGCGCTTCGGTAAGGGTGAACATCGCGGCCGGCGACCTCGAGATGGAGCAGCTTGGCGGCCGCTGGACCGACAAACTCGACATCTTCTTCATTCAACGCGACGATGCCGGCCTGCACGCCCACCTGGAAGGACAGACCCTCGGATTAAAGCTGAAATCGTCGACGTATCAGAACATTTTGCCCAAGGGAGTACCCTTCGAGCGCGCCGTGGAACTGCGGCCGGGCATGGCCTCGCTGCGGGTCCTGGTTGTCGATGAAAACTCGGGCCGCATGGGCTCGGTCACGATCCCATCGCTTGCCATGAAAGTGAACCCATGAGACGCGGGACAACGCCCGTTTTCTGGTCAGGCGCAACCGGCGAGCGGTACAATGCTGTCGCCAATCCACTTTGGAGGAATGATGCGATGAAACGGTTGGGATGCATTCTTGTGTTCATTTTGGTGGCGGTTCCGGCGTGGCCGGCGAAGAAGATCACCGTTGCCGAGTTGACCGACATGTTGAAGTCGATGCAGCAGGAAAAGAAGGGTGACCCGGACGCAGCCAACGCCCTCAAGCAGGTGGTGCTAACCGAACAGTTGACCCGAAGCGCAATGAACAGCCTTGCCGAATACGCTCCCGGGCCGCTGACCACGGAGCAGATCTACGTACTGGAGGCGCGCAGCGCCGTGCTCGCGCCGCCGGCGGGGGACATTCCAACTACGCCTGCTCCGGATGCTGCCGCCCAAAAAGCCATTCTGGACAAAGCATCCGACTACGCGTCCAAGACATACAGCCAGTTGCCGGCCATCACTGCGACCAAGACCACTCTCCGCTTCCAGGACAACATCGAAGCCGTTGCGCCGAGTTCCGGAATGCACAGCAGCGCCACTGATGTTTCGGTCGGAGCCGGCGGCGTGAGCCCCTACCAGTTTGTTCACTACATCAACTCCACTGAGAGCACGTACAGCAGCGATCACGGCATCGAAAAGCTGCCCCCGGACAAGACGCCATGGGGCGCGAACAGGATGATCGCCCTCCAGGAGCCCGACCCCAGCCTGGGAGCAGTTTTCCAGGACGCACAAGCCAACGGCACCATCAACTGGCTTCGGTGGGAGACAATCAACGGCAAGCCGGCGGCGGTGTTCGCATTCCAGGTACCGAAAAAGAAATCGCATTTCGCGGTGAATGTGTGCTGCTTCCCAAATCTCGATCAGACGGGAGATGCGCGCTTTTCAGGACAGAATGGCGTCGGCCTTCCGGGCGGCTCGCAGGGCGCTGGCGGCGGTGCCAAGGGAAACTTCCAGACCAATACCGAGTGGCACAACTTCAAAGCCAACGGTGTACCGTATCACGGCATGTTCTTCGTCGATCCCGATACCGGAATCGTGGTGCGGATGGTCACCCAGGCAGAGTTGAAGTCCAATGACCTCGTCCACCAGCAGGACACGCGCATCGACTACGGCCCGGTCACCGTGGGCGGCAAATCGCTGGTTCTTCCGGTCAAGACGGTGATCAATACCGAAGTCGTACCGAACGGGGACTCGGGCCAGGGCAAATATGTCAACCCGGAACACGCTGTTCACCATCGAATACAAGGATTACCAGATCGCCGGAGCTACCGCGCAGAAGTAGCCCTCGAATCGACCGGGCGCGGCGGCCGCAGAAATGCGACCGCCGCTCTCGCCGATCAGGCCTTCGGGAATCCGGCGCGTGCGGTTACCCACTGCACGTTGTTTATGTCTGAATACTCGGAATACCGGGTAGGCGCCGGCAAGTGAACGCTTGTTCGATCTGCCGGAAACGACCGCGATCCACTATCCTCATTTCCATGTTGCACGATGTCTTAAGCCATATGTTTCACCTGCCGCTTCCCATCCTCGAGAAGCTGCTGCGCCCGGTCGTTGTCTACGTGGTCTTGATTCTGCTCCTTCGCCTGTTCGGCAAACGGGAGCTGGCGCAGCTCAATCCATTTGACCTTGTGGTCTTACTGTCGCTGTCCAATACAGTGCAGAACGCCATCATCGGCGACGACAATTCCGTCACCGGTGGAGTCATTGGCGCGTTCGGACTATTGGCCATCAACTGGCTTGTAGTCAGGACGCTGTACAGCTCTCCGCGGCTGACGCGAGCTCTTGAGGGCAGGTCGACTGTGCTCATCTCGCGACGGCAAGATCGACACGAAAGCAGTGAAACGCGAATCGCTGACCCAAGAAGAACTGATCGAGGTCATCCATCGCCAGGGGTTCGAACACCTGAACCAGGTTCGGCGCTGCGAACTGGAACCGAACGGCAGCTTCTATATCGAAGCGATGGAACCTTCGCCGACCGAGAAGCAGCATGACGAACTGATCGGGAAGATTGACGCTCTTACCCGCGAGGTGGCTGCCCTGCGGGCGGCAGCGTCGGGTGGATAGTGACGAATTGCCGCCCCAGTCGCTTTGCCCCGACGGCAAATCCTACTCCCATTCGATGGTGCCGGGCGGCTTGGAAGTGATGTCGTAGACCACGCGGTTGATTCCCCGCACCTCGTTCACAATGCGGTTTGAAATGCGCTTCAGCACCTCATAGGGCAGCGGCGTCCAGTCTGCCGTCATGCCGTCCTCCGAGTGCACCGCGCGCACGGCGGCGGTATAGGCGTAAGTGCGCTGGTCGCCCATCACTCCCACGCTCATGACCGGGAGCAGCACCGCAAAGCTTTGCCAGATCTTGGTGTAGAGGCCGGCGGCCTTGATTTCGCTGACCACGATGTCGTCGGCTTCCTGGAGCAGGGCGACCCGTTCGGGCGTTACTTCGCCGAGGATGCGCACCGCCAGACCCGGGCCGGGAAACGGCTGGCGGCCCAGGATGTCTTCGGGCATGCCCATGTCGCGCCCGATGCGCCGCACTTCGTCTTTGAACAGATCGCGCAGCGGCTCGATGAGCTTGAGCTTCATCAATTCGGGCAGGCCGCCTACGTTGTGATGGCTCTTGATGGTCTGGCTGGGGCCCTTCACGCTGCTGGACTCGATCACGTCGGGATATAGAGTGCCCTGCACCAGCCAGTCGACGCCGCCGGTCTGCTCGGCGATACGCGCGGCCTCGTCGTCGAACACGGCGATGAATTCAGCGCCGATGCGCTTGCGCTTGATTTCGGGATCGATTACACCGGCGAGCTTGTTGAGGAACCGCTCGGTGGCGTCGACGGCAACAAGGTTCAACCCGAGCTTGTCGCGAAGATTCTTCTGGACGTTCTGGAATTCATTCTTGCGCAGCACGCCGTTGTTGACGAACACGCATGTGAGCTGGCTGCCGATCGCCTTGTGCACCAGCATGGCCGCGACCGATGAATCGACGCCGCCCGAAAGAGCGCAGATGACGTGATCCTTGCCTACCTTCTCGCGGATCGAAGCCACGGTGCTCTCGACGAAGTGCGCCGGCGTCCAGTCGCCACGGGCACCGCAGATGGAAAAGACAAAGTTCCTGAGAAGTTGCGGCCCCAGCGGGGTGTGGTGTACCTCAGGATGAAATTGCACCGCCCAGATCCGGCGCTCCTCATCGGCGATTCCGGCGAGCGCGTTGGAAGTGGCAGCGGTGCGATGGAAACCGGGCGGCAGTTCGAGGGCTTCGTCGCCATGGCTCATCCATACCTGAATGGTCGGCGGCAACCCGGCAAAAAGGGGCGTCTCAGAGACTGAGATGTTGACGTCCGCATGGCCATATTCGCGCCGTGGCGCCGAACGGACCTTACCGCCCAGATGATGCACGATGAAGTGCAGGCCGTAGCAGATGCCCAGGATTGGCGGGCCGAGATTGAGCAGTTCCGGATCGGCCACCGGTGCATCGGCGTCGTAAACCGAAGAAGGACCGCCCGAGAGGATGATGCCGAGGGGTTTGTACGCCTGGATTTCAGCAAGCGGCACCGTGCACGGAAGCACCACGGAGAAGACGTTCAATTCACGAATACGCCGCGCGATGAGCTGCGTGTATTGCGAGCCAAAATCGAGGATTACGATTGTCTGGGTGTCCACTCCCTAGTGTGGCAGGGCATGCGGCGGCGTGTAAAGACAGTCTTTTGGCAAGTCCCTGACGTCCCTTAGCTCTCGACCCGCCATTATTTTGATTCATCCTTGTACACCACCCCGCCCTTCATCACGAACTTCACATCCTGCAACACGCGCACGTCGTCGATGGGATTCTTCTCGACCGCAATGATGTCGGCCCATTTACCGGGTTCGAGCGTGCCCGTCTTCGCAGACCAGCCCATCAGGTCGGCGGCGTTGATCGTGGCGGTCTGCAGGGCCGTAAGCGGAGCCATGCCCAACTGGTTCACATAAACATCGAGTTCATGGGCATTCAGGCCGTGCGGGTAAACGGCAGCATCCGTTCCGAGCGCGATCTTGACTCCCGCCTGCATCGCGCGCTTGATGTTCCCCTTGGCCACGGCACTCACGTCCACCATCTTCTGGTGATAGAACGGCGGAAGGTTTCCCTTCTCCAGCATCCAGTCTTCGAGATAGAGCGTGGGCACGAGGTAAGTACCGTTCTTCTTCATCTCCGCGATGGCTTCGTCGTTGATGTAGCTGCCATGCTCGATCGAATCCACGCCCGCCTCGCTGGCCCACAGGATGCCCTGCGATCCGTGCGCGTGCGCGGCCACCTTGCGCCCCAGGCGATGGGCATCGGCCACGATCGCCTTCATCTCCTCGAGCGTGTATTGCGATGCCTGCGGATCGTCCCCCTTCGAGAGCACCCCGCCCGTAGCGCAGATCTTGATCAGGTCCGCGCCGTACTTGATGTTCTCGCGGACCTTGTGCTGGACGGCAGCGATCCCGTCGGCAACGCCATCACCGACGGAGTGATAGCTGATGGGCAGAAGGTTGTTATCGCAGTGGCCGCCGGTGATGCCCAGGGCCGGACCGCTCACCAGCATGTGCGGCCCGGGAACCTGCCCGGCGTTGATGGCGTCGCGCAGGTCAACGTCGGTGTAGTCGCCCGCGCCCACGTTGCGCACCGAAGTAAACCCGGCCAGCAGAGTAGTCCGCGCATTGACGACGCCATTGATTGCTTCTTTCGCATCGGTGCTGGTCAGCTCGCGGTAGGGGTCGAAATCGGTATTCATGGTCAGGTGCGTATGGACATCGATCAGTCCCGGCAACACCGTCATGCGGCTCAAGTCGACGATCGTGTCTCCTGGCTGCCCGGCAACCGAAGCGGTCGGCGCGATGGACTGAATCGTGTCGCCGACCACCACGATCGTCTGCCCGTCCGCGAGCTTGCCGGTCTTCACGTCGAGTACATGCCCGGCCTTGATCAAGGTTCGCTTTCCGCCCGCGGCGGCGCTTCCCTGGGCTGATGCGGACAGCGTAAAACCGGCCGCGCATATCGACAAAGACAGGGCAATCCCCAGCTTCTGCTTCAGAAACATTCTTCATCTCCCGTTGCTTCAGGTTCAGGACTTGCAAAAAAGGAAAGTCGCAACCGAGTGTAACAAACCGCAGGGCCGATCGCCCCGGCTGGTTTCACTGACCGGGAAACGCCCTTCCCATTGGCTGCGGCTCCAAAAGGGCGGCGTGGGGACTTGTGGACCGCGTTTCGCCCCACTTCGCGCACACCGGGACTCACCCGTTACAATTCATTGCTGATGACACCAAAAGACTCCGCCGCCACCGCTACCGACAAGAAGACCTCGACCACCTCAACCACCCGCGCTTCCCGGGGTCCCATCACCCTCGCCATTGACATCGGCGGCTCGGGAATGAAAGCGATGCTGCTTGACCCCGAAGGCAAGCCCGTCAGCGAGAGGCAACGCGTAGTCACGCCGGAGGTGCCAGCCCCCAAACCGATGCTTGAGGCGCTCGACTCCCTGCGTTCGCTGCTCGGGGATTTCGATCGCGTCTCGGTCGGGTTTCCCGGCGTGATCAAGCATGGAACCACCTATACGGCCGCGAATCTCCATCCCGGCTGGGTCGGCTTTCCGCTGCAGCTCGAACTCGAAAAGCGGTGGAAGAAGCCCGCTCGCGTGTGCAACGATGCCGCCGTGCAGGGCTATGGGGCCATCAAGGGCCAGGGCGTTGAAATGATCATCACGCTCGGCACCGGCATGGGTGGTTCGCTGTTCACCGACGGGCGCCTGTGTCCGGGGCTGGAACTCGGCCATCACCCGTGGAAGAAGCACACCTACGAGGATTACCTCGGCCGCCGCGGGCTCGATAAGTACGGCAAGCAGAAATGGAACGAGCTTCTGCAGGAAGCCATCGCCCAGACCGCGGCCACCTTCAACTGGGACCAACTCTACCTCGGCGGCGGCAACACCAAGAAGATTGAGTTCAAGCCCGGCAAAAACATCGAGATCGTTTCCAACGAAGCCGGCCTGCTGGGCGGCGTGGCACTGTGGAAAGACGATGTACTCATGGCGAAATGCAAGTAAGATTCGACCGCAATTCTCCTGAGTTGTGAAGAGTGCATTGCGTGAAATCCCATGATGCAAAAGCGGATCGCCGATCCGAAACGTCGGCTTATCCCCTCATGCGCGGATTTACCCAGCGATACACCACGTCGGTCAGCAGGTTCACCAGCACATAGGTCAACCCGATCGACAGCAGGCATCCCTGCACCAGGGCGTAATCGCGATTTGAAATTGCATCCACGACCAGCCGCCCCAGCCCCGGCCAGCTGAAGATCTTTTCGGTCACGATCGCCCCCGCCAGCAAGGCCCCAAACTGCAGACCCACTACCGTAACGATGGGCACCAGTGCATTCGGCAGCGCATGGCGCCAGAGCACTGCACGCTCGTTCAATCCCTTCGCGCGCGCGGTCCGAATGTAGTCTTGCCCCAGTTCTTCGAGCATCGCCGTGCGCACCATGCGCGTGAGGATCGCCGCCAGCGATGCGCCCATCGCAATCGCGGGCAGCACAAGGTAATGCCAGTCGATCGATCTGCTGCCACCGGCGTTCGCGCCTGAGACCGGCAGCCATCCAAGCAGGATCGAGAACACCAGGATCAGCACCGGCCCCAGCGCCAGCCCCGGCACCGACAAGCCAAACAGACTCACCACCGAGAGCACCTGGTCGAGCCACCGTCCGCGCCGGACTGCAGCGGCAATCCCCGCGGGCAGCGCCAACACCAGCCCGATGCCCAGCGCGGCCACCGTCAACGCCAGGGTGTATGGGTAACGCTGCGCCACCAGGTGCGCCAACGCTATCGTGCAAACGGATCGAGTCGCCGAGATTGCCATGCACGACGCCGTTCCAGTAATGCAGATACTGCTGCCACAGGGGCTGATCGAGTCCGTACTGATGCCGCAAGGCATCGATGTCCGCCGGCGTCGCGCCCTCGCCCGAGCATCTCCAGAATCGGATCGCCCGGGCACCAGGTGGATGAGCAGAAACACGAGCGAAACCACCAGCCACACGACCGGAATGGTAAGAACAAGGCGGGTAAGAATCTGCTTCATGCTCGCCTCTCACCATAAATCAGCGGGCAGCGAGGCGTCTTACCTTGGCACCACCGGCAGCAGCAGCGCGCTGGGATGCTCGCGGTCGTGGTAGATCGTGTTGTCAGCCTTGTCGAACGCAGAGTTGGCGCCCGCGTCCTTGCCATTGTTCAAATTGCGATCGAAGCGAGGAAAGTTGCTGCTCGAAACCTCGAGCCGGATCTTGTGCCCTTTTAAGAACACGTTGCTCGTCGACCATAGATCGATCTTGTATTCATAAACTTTGCCGGGAACGATCGGTTCGGCTTTGGCGGTGCTGTTGCGATAGCGCGCCCGCAAAATCCCCTCGGTAAGATTCTGCGCGAAGCCGTTTGGCCACACGTCCACCAGCTTGGCGGTAAAGTCGGTATCCACGGCCGACGATTTCGCATACAGCTCAAGCGTCACCGGGCCGGTCACTTCCGTGTCCTTATCCAGCGCCGCCGTGGTGTAGACGAGCACGTCCTTTCTGCTTCTCCACCTCGCGCTGATCACGCGGTCCGGCCGGAAGATGTTCCCCATCGCAGCACAACGGGCCGCCCACCGTCGGCACCGGATCGGCCGGATCGTAGGTGAAGCTGTCGGCTTTATCGGGCCCGGCAGCATCCGTCGAAAGCGAGCCGTTGCCCGCGCTGGTGTTGGCCTGCCCGGATGAATGCAGAAAGTAGTGGGCCTCTCTGGCGCGGGCCAACGGCCAGTCATCCTCGGAGCGCCATTTGTTCTCGCCCATGACGAAGAGCTTCACCGGCTTCCCCGTCGCGAATTCATTCTGCTGTCCCTTGAGCAGGAAGTCGTACCACTCCAGCGTCACGGCGTTCTCATCGAAATGAGAGTCGGGTCCGAAATCGACAGCGCCGATCTTCGGCCCGTTTCCGGCATGACCGCCGACGATCACCATCAGCCGCTGCCCGGTACGCGCCGCCGCATTGCCCGCCCCGGCCTTCAATCCCACATAGTTCTTCAGCGAGCCACCCTGAAAAATGTCGTACCACGCGGCCACTGTCAGCGCCGGCACCTGGATCGACGGCGTATTGCTCCTCGATCGCCCACGGCTTCCAGTAACTGTCATAGGCAGGATGATCGAGCCAGTCGAGAAAGTAGGGCGCAAACTTCGCCGTCCAACTGGCCGGATCGGAACTCAATTGCATGTTGAATAGCGGATATTGTTTGAGCGGCAGCACCGTGCTGCCGACCATGGCATTGGTCCCGGCACGCACGGCCCGGTTGAAGGTGTCCTGCGCCAGCCCCGAAGTCCACGACTCATTGAACCACTGCTCGAAGGCTCCGCCCTGGTAGGTCCAGTTCTCGTGGTAGTTGCTGGCCGTCACCACCGGGCAGATCCCGGCCAGGTGCGGAGGGTGCCCAACAGCCGCCAGCATCTGGGTCGCTCCCACGTATGAACCCCCAAACATGCCAACTTTGCCGTTTGAATGCGGAAGGGCAGCCGCCCACTCTACCGTGTCAAAGCCGTCGTCGGTCTCATGCTTGAATGGGTACCACTCGCCTTCGGACTCGTATCGTCCGCGCACGTCCTGAACCACGACCATGTAACCCCGCGCTGCCGCCGTGTGCCCGAAGTCCGCGGCATTCTGCCGGTTGTAGGGAGTCCGCTGAAGCAGAACGGGAAATTTGCCTTCTCCGGCCGGACGATAAATGTCGGCATAGAGCGAAACACCGTCGCGTGTCTTCATCGCGACGTGATGCTCGATGGTGACGCCGGGGACCGGCTGGCTGATAGCAGAAGTACACGGAAACAGAATTCCGGCAGCGGCAAGCGTGCAAAGAAGTTCCTTCAACATGAGCGGGTATCCTGGGGGGCGAAAATCCCTTCGCGATTATAGGACCCCGCAGTCGAATGGCAAGTTCCGGATTCCAGTACCGCATCGGGTGCGTACAGTCCGGCGTACTTCCCAAAGTCGCCGCCCCCCGCCTCGCTTTCGAAAGCTCTTTCCCTTGCTTTGCCGACAATTACCACCTCGCGAGGCAAACTGGAGTTGGAGCTGGGAAATGCCTTTCGTCGTGGAGTCGGCAATGTCGCGGTCTATTCTGTCGGACATCCTCTCGGTTTGTACCCCAAGGGCACCCCCACCCCCTATGTAGATTTGCGTTTTTTTCGCTTTGTTCGCTGATCTAAAGGCTTTACGTCACCTGAAACAACATTGTTTTGTTACATTGGCCCCGAATCGGCGGTTCCGCAAATGCTCGACGGAGCCCACAAATATGGACTCTCCACTATCCCGCGCCGGGCGCACCCGCACCGGGCGCGGTCGTCGGTACCTCTTCACAGCTCCATCGGGAGGCCGACATAGTTCTCAGCCAGCGATGCAGCGGCGGCGCGTGAGCTGGTCAGATAATCCAGTTCGGCCAGCTGGCGTCGACGATCGAATGGAGTTGCGTCCGGAGAGAGATGCAGAAGCGAAGTCATCCACCAGGAAAATCGCTGCGCTTTCCAAATGCGCCTCAGACAGATCGACGAGTAGGCTTCGAGCTTTGCTCGCGAATTCTGTTTGTAGAATGCGCGCAGAGCCTCGGCCAGAACGAAAACGTCGGCCATGGCCAGGTTCATTCCTTTTGCCCCGGTGGGCGGAACGATGTGTGCCGCATCGCCGGCCAGGTAAAGACTCCCATACTGCATGGGCTCGACGACAAAACTCCGCATGCCGGTAATTCCCTTTTGCAGGACGCGTCCTTCGCGAGGACCCCATCCGTCGGAGCAGCCGAGGCGAAGCTGCAGTTCGGCCCAGATGCGATCGTCGGTCCAATCGTCGAGGTTCTCGTCCGGAGCGCACTGCAGGTAAAGCCTGGTGATCGCGGGCGAACGCATGCTGTACAGGGCGAATCCCCGCTCGTGATGCATGTAGACCAGCTCATCTCGCACCGGAGGCGCTTCGGCAAGAATGCCGAGCCAGGCGAACGGATAGATGCGCTCGTAGCAATTGAGTACGCGTTCTGGAATGGAGGAGCGAGAGACGCCGTGAAACCCATCGCAGCCGGCGACAAAGTCGCAATGAATCTCGTCCACCCGTCCCTCGCGCTCGCAGCGAATGAAGGGATGCGGGGATTCGATGTTGTGCAAACTCACGTTGCCGCATTCGAACCGGATCTCACCGTGATCCGCGAGACGGCGCGCGATCAGGTCTTTCACCAGTTCATGCTGACCGTAAACCGTGATTGCCTTGCCCGTGATCTCCGTGAGCGGGATGCGATGCAAATGACCGTTCAGCCCGATCTCAATTCCCTCGTGGCGCATGCCTTCCCGGTCAAGTCGAGCCGCAACGTCCGGCTTGCCGCAACATCTCCACCGTGCCATGCTCCAGAACGCCGGCACGAATGCGCTCCTCGCAATATCGTTGCGATCGGGCTTCTACGATTACGGACTCGATGCCATGCAGATGCAACAGATGAGAAAGCATGAGACCCGCAGGCCCGGCACCCACAATCCCAACCTGGGTTTGCGTCCGCCCCATCACGACTTCCTTGCCGTGTCGCCATCAAGTTCTTCGAATACGGTTTGTGCCAAGTGAAAAGCCGAATTAGCCGCGGGAACGCCACAGTAGATTGCGCATTGGAGCAGAACTTCCTTGATTTCCTCGCGCGTCACGCCGTTGTTTATGGAGGCACGCAGGTGCAGGCGAAGTTCTTCGCTGCGGTTCAGCGCCACCAGCATGGCAATGACCAGCAGGCTGCGCGTTGGTCGCGGCAAGCCAGGTCTCGTCCAAATCTCTCCCCAGGCGTAGCGGGTAATCAGGTCCTGGAACTCGGCGCTGAATTCGTCGGCAGAGCCCTGAGCCTTGTCGACGTGCTTGTCGCCGAGTACAGCCCTGCGCACAGACATGCCTGCTTCAAACCGCGCCTGATCATCCATTGGTTCCTCTTTCTGGAAGGACTCCGCCTGTTCGAACGCCTCAGCGCCCTGCTTCTTCCTCTCCAAGCACGCGCGCGATGAATATCCTTGCACTTCCCAGGTAATTGCCAGGATCCATCAATCGCTCGATGTCCGATGCATTCAGGTGTTCGCGAATCTCCGCATCTTCCTCGAGAATTTCGCGCAAGTGCCTTCCCGCCGCAACGGCACGCTGTGAGGCCCGCTGAACAAGATCGTGGGCGCGCTCTCTTCCGATATGGGCAGCGAGTGCGACACTGACTGCTTCCGCCAGCGGCAAACCACGGCTCGCCTCAAGGTTTGCCGCCATCTTCTCGTGGATCAACCTGCATTCCGCGTGCGATTTCAAGGGTCCGATCGAGCGCGGCCGCGGTCAACCTGAAGATTTCCGGAAGAGTTTCCCACTCCGCCTGCCAGTTCCCCAGTCCTCGCTCGTGTTCCTGCACCATGGCCGTGAGCAGAGTTGCAACCAACCCGGGTACGCGAATCGCCGCGGAGAGCACGACGGCGCAGGCCACCGGATTCCGCTTGTGGGGCATGGTGGAGGAGCCGCCGCGGCCTTTTTCCGCCGGTTCGAAGACTT
This sequence comes from uncultured Acidobacteriota bacterium, assembly GCA_963812485.1. Lineage (GTDB taxonomy): Bacteria > Acidobacteriota > Terriglobia > Terriglobales > Acidobacteriaceae > Telmatobacter. Next base: position 147,808 of record CAWEVD010000010.1, on the reverse strand, counting down.
CCGCGACCTCGGTCTGCATCAACAACGAAATGTCGCGGGCAACTTTTCCCAATGTGCCAACAAGCAGGCCGAGAACCGTCGCCACTTCGACGAGATTGTCGCGGTGGGTGTGCCAGGGCAGTTCCGGCTCGCGCAGGTTGAGCTTTTGTGCGAGAGCCGCGGAAACTGCGGTACCTTTATCGCCCAAAGCGGCGAGCGTTCCTACCGCGCCCCCAAACTGTAATACCAACGCCCGCTCGCTTATCGACTCAAGCCGTTGCCGATGACGGCGCAAGGCCGCCAGCCAGCCGGCGATCTTCAAGCCGAGCGTGACAGGCGGACCGACCTGCAACCAGGTGCGGCCCGCCAATATTGTGCCCGCGTGTGCGCGCGCCAGCCGAGCCCAATGCTCATCAAGGTCCCGCAGGCTCTCGTCAATCAATTTGAGCCCTTCGCCGATCTGCAGCACAAGAGCGGTGTCGAGAACATCCTGACTCGTGGCGCCCAGGTGAATCTGGCGCGCCGCTTCCTCATCGCGGCTACGAACCGCAGCCGTCAGCTGGCCGACGAACGGAATGGCCAGATTGCCTGCGTTCCGAGCCTGTTTATCGAGTTCAGGACACATTGACAAACTCGGCAGTTAAAAAAGGCTCCAACGCCGCCGCCGCACCCTCTCGCGCAATGCCAGCCGACTCGAGCGCAGCACTTAACGCCCATTCGAAACGAACCATCTGGCGCAGCTGATTGGTGCGTGAGAACACGCGATCCATCGCAGGAGAGCTAGAAGAAGGGCGAGTTGGATTCTGCGGCCATCTGAAAGATTGTTCTACCAGGCAAAGAAGACGGTTTCGTCCGTTCCCTGCAATACCAGGTTCCATTCGAACATGCGCGCATTGCGTCCGTCCGCTCGGGCAATCAAAGTATGTCGACGATCGACGGGAACCATCTGCAATAGCGTATCGGACGCATTGGCCGCTTCATCCGGAAAATACATGCGGGTGATGAGGTGGCGCATCAATCCACGCGCAAAGATCAGCACAGCAAGATGGGGAGACTGCCTGAGTTCGGAATCGCAAACGACTGCGCCAGGCATTGCTATTGTGAATCGATACGCGCCGTCCCCGTCAGTGGCCGCTCGCGTGAAGCATGCGGGGCGGCCTGATTTACCGGGTTCGTCCGGAAAAGGTGCCGTGCGCATTGGCGTGCCAAAATTCGAGGACCGCGTCCGGAACCGGAATACCATCGCCATCGAAGACCTTTCCGTAGACCGTGATCGTGTCCGAATTCTCATCGGGCTTCGTTCCGGTTGCGCAGAGATGCTCAAGACCGATGCGAAAGAACGGCCCCACCGTTTGCGATCCACTTGGCGTCAGTTTCATCGTTCAGCCCTTTCGAAGGGCGTATCGTGCGAGCCGCGCAGAACGATGTCGAAGGCGTACGCCAGCGCATGATCGGGCTCGGTTCTGTCCATATCGAACCTCGCAATCAATCGGCTGCGCGCCCTTTCATCCGCGATGCTGTTGAAGATAGGATCGAAGGGCTGGAGCGGGTCGCCGGGAAAATACATCTGCGTGACCAGGCGCGAAAGAATGCCCGCTCCGAACAAGGAGAAATGAATGTGGGCCGGTCGCCAGGCGTTGTAGTGATTTTTCCACGGGATACGGGCCCGGCTTGATTGTCCGAAAGAGAAAATGCCCGTCTGCGTCGGTCAGGGTGCGGCCCGCTCCAGTGAAGTTCGGATCGAGAGGCATATTGCATTGATCCGCCTTGTGCCGGTAACGCCCGGCTGCATTCGCCTGCCATACCTCCACCAACGCATTTCGTACCGGCCGCCCATCTTCGTCGAGCAGGCGCCCATGCACCAAGATGCGTTCGCCGATGGGTTCCCCGGCGTGTTGCGCGGTCAGATCGTGATCGAGTGCCCCGGCGATGCCCGGTCCAAACACCGGCCCCGAGCACCTGGATAATGCCTCCGGCATCAACACAAGAGGATTTCGCGGGGACCTCTTGAGAGAAGAAACATAGGGCGGATGACAGAAGTCTGGCTGAGTGCCTGGTTCGGGTGGCTGGATCATGCGCAAATCGGTCATGCTGTCTCCTAAACGTGTTCCATCGCCAGGGCAATCCCCTGCCCCACTCCGATGCACATGGTCGCAAGCGCGCGTTTTCCGCCGAATTTTTCCAATTCATGCGCGGCGGTGAGCGGCGAGCCGCGCGCCGCTCATGCCCAGAGGATGGCCTAGCGCGATTGCTCCGCCCGTGGCATTGACGTGTTCCGCGTCCTCAGCAATGCCAAGCAGCCGCAGACATGCAACTGCCTGGCTCGCAAACGCTTCGTTCAATTGGATCCAATCAAAATCCGCAACGGTAAACTTCAGCCGGGCCAGGAGTTTTTGCGTTGCGGGCACGGGACCGATCCCCATGATGCGTGGCGGAACACCGGCCGTGGCCATGCCCAGAATGCGCGCACGAGGTTTGAGGCCATGGCGCCGGACCGCGCTTTCTGACGCCACGATCAGCGCCGCCGCCCCATCATTGATGCCAGATGCGTTCCCGGCGGTAACGGTTCCCGACGGTTGAAGCGGCTTCAACTTTGCGAGGGCATCCGAAGTCGTGTCCGGACGTGGATGTTCGTCGCAAGTTATGAGTGAAGAAGTCTTTGCCGCTTTTACTTCGACTGGAATAATCTCCTCCGCGAAGAATCCATCCCTCTGCGCCTTCGCTGTCCGCACCTGGCTGCGATATGCGAAAGCATCCTGTGCTTCCCGCGGGATGTTGAAATCTCTCGCAACGTTTTCGCCTGTCTCCGGCATTGTCTCGATACCGTAACGAGCTCGCATTTGCGGATTGACGAATCGCCAACCCATCGTAGTGTCGAAGATCTCAGTCTGCCGCTGGAAAGGCATTTCGGCTTTTCCCATCACGAAAGGCGCTCGGGACATGGATTCCACTCCGCCGGCGATGACAAAGTCCATTTCCCCGGCGGCGATGGCGCGCGCTGCTGTTCCCACGGCATCGAGCCCGGAACCGCAAAGGCGATTCACCGTGGCGCCAGGGATCGCATCGGACATACCGGCCAACAACAGAGCCATGCGCGCAATGTTTCGATTGTCTTCTCCAGCCTGGTTTGCACACCCCAGGATGACGTCGTCGAGCATGGTCCAATCCGCCGCCGGGTTGTGGTCCATCAACGCCCGGATCGGAATGGCCGCCAGGTCATCGGTCCGCACCGAAGCCAGCACTCCACCGTAGCGCCCGATGGGCGTGCGCACCGCATCGCACAAAAAGACTGCATTCATGCCACCGGCTCCGGCATTCCATGGGCGGCTGCGGTGCGTGCCTTGAGGTCCCGCAGGACGCGGAGTTCGTGCGGTGTCGGCGGTATCGTCTCGCCGCAATCAGCCTCGAAGCGAATCTTCCATCCGGTGTTCTGGCGAATCTGTTCAGGCGATACGCCCGGATGAACGCTGGCAACGATGAATTCATGGGACTCCGGCTCAGGCCGCAAAACGCATAGATCGGTGATCACGGCTGATGGCCCACCGCCAGAGATGCTGGCTTGCCTGCGGGAGTTCCCCCCAGTCAAGAATCCAGCCGAAGTGACAAAGTCGAGTTTCTCTACAAAGCTTTTCCGCGATTGCCTGACAATGATGAGAACCTCGCGCGCGGACGTACTGATTTCGGGCGCGCCTCCCGCTCCTGGCAGATCGGACCGTCGGCCGATGATAATTTCCGATCACAGTGGCGTTAATGGTGGCGTAGCGATCGATTTGTGCGGCGCCCAGAAATCCTATATCGACACGGCCGCCCTGCAGCCAATATCGAAAGATCTCGGGGGTCGAAACGACCGCGTCTGCCTGCTCAGCAAGGCTGCCATCGCCGATGGAGAGCGGAAGTACCGCAGGCTTAGCGCCGATCGGCCCCGGCTCATAGATCAATACCACGTCGGGTGCGTGGAGCAAACACGCGAGGTTGGCGGCCGTCGATGGAAGCCCAATGCCGACAAAACAGATGGCTCCGTTGCTGAGCATTCGGGCCGCTGACACGGTCATCATCTCATCGCTGGTATAGGAGATTTCGAGGCTCACTGGAATGCCTCTCTGAGATGCCGCTCGTTCTGCACGCGTAAATATTCCGCGAAGTCCGCTGTATCGAGGACGTGTTCCCTGATCCACGCAATGAATATCTCACGGTCCTGAGAGATAGCGTCCCATTGTTGATAAAACACATTGTCCCGATCGTAATATCCGTGAGCGTAGGAAGGGGTTGCGCCACGAGGAACCAGGCACACGGCGTTCACAACCCAGTGGGGCAGAACGCAGGCATTGGGCGCGGCGTTGAGCGAGTCCACCTGTTCTTCCACGGTAACGATCGAGCGGCGCGCCGCCAGTACCGTCTCCTTTTGCACGCCAAGGATTCCCCACAACAGGACGTTTCCACTGCGGTCAGCCTTCTGCGCATGAATGACGGTAACATCCGGGCGCACCGATGGAGTTGCGGCGAGTTTTTCCCCGCTGAACGGACAGGTAATGGAGCGGATGTGCGGACTGACCTGTTCAAAGCTCGATCCCGCGTATCCCCGCAGGCCGGCGAAGAGAAGATTCGATGCGCCCGCGACACAGGCATTCGCCAAGTCGCTGTGGCTACGCTCCTCCAACTCCAGTGGAGCAGGCCAGCCTCGCACCACGGCATCGCGGAACCGGTGCAATGAACCCACTCCCGGATTGCCGCCCCACGAGAATGTCAGCCGGTCGGCGCATCCGGCGCCAATCCGGACCAGGGACCGATGTCGTCTTCCTTGGCGAATGATCTCGTGCCCCGCCGTAAACGGAATGTGATGGGTGAAGCCCTCGAGCGCCACACAGTCGCAGTCGTGAACCAAGGCGGCGATCGCTTCGGAAAGAGACATCCATTGAGCCATAACGGCGTACCCCGGAACAACAGGACGTGTTACATTATTCATCGGTCGTGCGATATTGTACAAACCGTGCGGTAATCGCCCACAATTTGCTCATGGATCACCGAGGCTCAAGCCGTCATTATGCAATCGCGACCAGCCCTACGAGTTGGACGGCATGCTGGTAATCCTGACTTTGTCCTGTCCCTGGCTCGCGGGCTTAGGGTCATCGAGTGCTTTGAGGGGCACCTTGAGGGAAAAAGCGTTGCAAAAATTGCAAAGGATGCGGGCCTGTCCCGTGCCTCGGTGCGACGACTTCTGTTGACCTTGGAAATGCTCGGGTACGCTGAGAGCTCTCGGCGCGTTTGCCATTTGAAAACGCGCGCTCTCAAACTGGGTCATTCCTACCTTTCTTCGACTTCGATCATTGCGGCGGCCCAGCCGGTACTCGAACGAATTACCGAAGTCTTGGGCGAGTCGGCATCGATGAGCATGCTTGATGGGGACCAGATAGTTTACGTAGCTCGCTCGGCGGCCAGCCGGGTTCTGTCCGTGGGCTTGTCGGTTGGCAGCCGTCTCCCGGCCTACTGTACGTCCATGGGCCGGATCTTGCTCGCTGCCTTGCCAGACGAGCAGTTGGACGGTTATTTGCGGAACCTCAGACCCAGGGCATACACGGCGAAGACAATCATCGACCCGGAAAAATTGCACGCAGTCATTCTGAAAGCGAGAAAAGATGGATTCGCTCTCGTGAATGAAGAACTTGAGGCCGGCCTTCGCGCGCTTTCCGTTCCGGTGCGCAATCGTCAAAACAGGGTTTTGGCCGCGATCAACGTTGGCGCCCATGCCCTGCGAATTGACCAGAAGCAAATGCTGGGCCGTTGCCTTCCGGTATTGCGAGAATGCGCGGCGACGATTTCCGAGATTCTGCTATAGCGATAACCTATGGCCGCTGCAAGGAGATACACAGTATGTCGACATCTTCCAGTTACCGCGCCGATCACGTGGGAAGTTTTCTAAGACCCGCTGACTTGCTGCAAGCACGCAAATTGAGGGTCCATTCCGATCAACTTCGTGCCCTTGAGGATCGCCATATAGCGCGCGTGTTGGAAAAGCAGCAGGAACTCGGGCTGAGTATCTTCACCGATGGCGAATTTCGCCGCAGTAACTTCATGAGCGATTTCACCGACGCGGTGGAAGGATTCGATTTAGGGGACGCTGTCACACGCCACTGGGACGAAGATAAGAAGCAGAGTGCACAAACAGCGGCGGTCGTCAGCAGTATTACCGGGATTGTTGCTTCGAAGCTCAAGCAGCGCCAGCCGCTTACCGGACACGAGCTTCCATTTCTTCAGCAACACGCTCCCGGTCCAGTCAAGATGACACTGCCGAGCGCCACGCAGTTTCCGGCCATCTCATTCAAGTATGGAATAACCGACTCTGAGTACCGCGACCCTTTTGCACTGCTTGAAGAGATCACGCTCATCATGGCAAGCGATCTCAAGACGCTAGCTGGCGGCGGTATCTCATATCTGCAGATTGATGCTCCACGTTACAGTTACTTCCTCGATCCGAAGTGGTGTCATTGGATGGAGACTGAGTTGCGCGTCGATTCCAATGCCATGTTGACCGCATCGCTTCGCGCCGACAACGCATGTTTTGCCGCCGCCCGTCGACCAGGGGTTACTCTGGCAATTCATCTTTGCCGGGGAAACAACCGAAGCCACTGGTACGCCGAAGGGGGCTATGAGGCGATTGCGGAGCGGTTGTTCCACGAACTGGCCGTAGATCGCTTCCTGCTCGAATATGACGATGAACGTTCGGGGACCTTCGAGCCGCTAAAGTATGTTCCCAAGGGCAAGATCGTAGTCCTGGGACTGGTGAGCACCAAGCATTCGGCCCTGGAACGTAAGAAGGATCTGCTTCGGCGCATCGATGAGGCATCCAAAGTGCTTCCGCTGGCACAACTGGCCCTGAGCCCTCAATGCGGATTCGCATCGACAATGGAGGGCAATCTCTTGACGGAATCCGACCAATGGGCCAAGCTGCAGCTTGTAGTTGAAACGGCCCGCGAGGTGTGGGGCTGAATTCCAACTGTCCGGAAGACCGAATTAACGCTCCGGCACTGCCGGCTCTTTCTCTGCCACGATCTCAAGCAGAGCGAATTTAAATGCTCTCACATCGCTTTCTGTTATGACAAATGGAGCAAATCCGCAGCGGAGTCGATGAATATCCACTCCACCGCCGGATGTGCCGGGCTTTGCTTCGGTGTTCAGCGATGTATGCACCTCGCGAATGCCGGTATGAAGGGCGATGCTGCGTACGTTGGATGCGCGAATTCCTCCTCCGACCATGACCCGGATCCGCTGCCCGGCTTTCTGCTGCAAAGTCGCTATTACGCTCATGCCGCTCACGGCGTCGGTCTTGCCACCGGAGGTCAGGATCCGGTCCGCGCCAGTGGCAATCACGGCTTCGAGGGCGCGATTCATATCCCGGCAAACGTCAAAGGCCCGATGAAACGTAACCTGCAGTGGACGAGCCAACTGAATCAATTCCCGTGTACGAGGCTGATCTACTTCGTCGTCGCGGGTTAAAGCGCCAAGCACCACTCCATCGACGCCCAGGGCCTTCGCCGCAAGGATGTCCTGCCGCATGACTTCCCGCTCAGAATCTGAATAAACGAAGTTGCCTCCCCGCGGCCGAATGATGACGAACAACTGGATGGGTACCGCCGCTCGAACCTCGCGAATCAAGCCTGAGCTGGGAGTGATGCCTCCTTCGCTCAGAGCACTGCACAGTTCGACACGCTCGGCACCGCCCCTGGCTGAGGCAATCGCAGACTCAACCGAATCCACACAGATTTCGACGTCCATCGTGACTACATCCATTCGTGATTTCGGATTCGACCGCGTGCGTGCACATCGATCTTCCCCAAATCGGAGGGAGGAGAAGACCGCCGGGGCATTCCTTTTTCCCTATACCTTTAGATGATATTGCCCGCGTGGCTGTCAATGCCGGCGGTCAAGGAAGCCTCGAATCCATCCAGGCACTGTCAGAATCGTGCGCCCGTCGAGTGCTCGGGTTTCCGGGACTCCATTTGTTGGCGAAGAGCGCGTTCGTGTGCAATCAGCCGCGCCTCATCCGGCATGTTATCCAATGCCGTCTCTAGAACCGACATGGCCTCCAGCGGCGAGTGCGCAAACAATTCCTCCACCTCGGCAATTACAAGATCGACAACCTGCCGGACGTCGTATCTGCGCTCCTCCGCGTCCACCTCGGCCTTCAGACGATGCAGGAGCACTTCATCGGGAAACGTATCAAGGGCACGGTTCACCAGTCCCGATGCCTCATCGTAGCCGTCCTTTTTAAAAAGATCCCGGATGCGCTGCTGGATGTCTTCGAGAAAAGCGCGGCGCTGTTCCAGTCCGCGAGCTTTCGCCAATTCCCAGCGCAGCTTTTCCGCCTTCTGATTCAATGGGTCGATGGCGACCGCGTCGTTGAGCGAGTTGACCACGGCATCGTAATCTCCAGCTGCCAGGTCCCGCTCCGCTCGCTCGACAAGCTCTAAAAGCATGCCCCGCTGCACTTCCATCTCCATCTGCGCGGCAAGGGTGGCGTTCAAGGCAAGGAGTTCCTGGTTCGCCGGATCTTCCTGTAGTGCCTTGGTTGTCAAACGCAGAGCACCGGCAAAATCGCCAAGCGCCTTTGCGCGTTCGACCTCCTCCAGTGCTCGTGCACAGTTCTCGAGACGTCCCTTTTCATCCTCGAGGGACTGAATCCTAGCCTTGATGTCTTCGGAGTCCGGATCAAGATTCGCGGCGTTCTTCAGATGCGCGAGCGATTCGTCGACGTTTCCCGAGAGAAGCGCCTCTCCACTGCGACGCAGGAACTCGCGAATGCGTTCCCCGCGCCGGATCTGCTCGTGGCGTTCGCGGGCTGATCTGCGTCGCTTCTTCACCGCCGCGTTGGACGGGGCAAGCCTGATGGCCTCATTGAATAGCTCCAATGCCGCTTCAAAGCGTCGCTCCGCCATCAGCCGTTCAGCGTCTTTCAACAATTCCGTGACCTGGGCATCGATAAGGTCCTTGATCACTTTATTGAGCGCTTCAGCAAAATGCTCGCCGGTCTGATAACGGCTGTCCGGGTCTTTCCCCAGAGACTTTCTCACGATCGCGTCGAGCGCTGGGGGGAGGTCATGGAAAGCAGCGCCACCCCAATCGTGAGGGGCGCTGACGATACTGAAAGAATCCGACACTTCTGCTGCCGTGTATGGGTCCTTGCCGATAAGGAGCCTGAAGAGCACTTTACCCGCAGAGAGGAGGTCCACGCGCGCGTCAATCCTTTCAGCATTGACCTCATCATCCTCGACCCTGGCAATGCCGAAATCAACAATCTTCACCACTCCGTTGGGCTGCACGATGATGTTTTCCGGTGTCAGGTCTCCATAAACGATTCCGTTCTTATGGGCGTAGCCGAGTGCGGTACAAACCTGCTCGATGATCTTCAGCTTCGTGATGAGGTCGAGTTCCCTCTTCGACTCGATAATGGTTTCAAGCGTTTCGCCTTCGACGGACTCCATGGCAATGAATGGAAGATCGTCGTGCATTCCCATTTCGTAAACGATGGGTATATTGGGATGACGGAAGGCAGCTACCTTGACTTCCATCTGAAAACGGGCCAGATCGCTGGCAACGGGCGTTCCGATGAGCCTTTTGATGGTCACCTTGCGCCGCAAGCTCTGGTCCTCTGCGAGAACCATCTCGCCGATACCTTCGCGGGCGAGAACCCGGATGATCTCGTACCGGCCGATTTTTCCTGAAGTGGTTTTATCCATGATTGCGAGCCGCCATTCGGAGCAAATCGAGGGAATCTGCGCAATGGATCAATCAAATTATGTGAATCGGTATGGGCGGATCTAACCAAAACGTATCATGAAATGACACAACAGGTCATAAAAACTTTATCCTTCTCGAGATGTGGCACAACTCTAGAAATATGCGGATCGAATTCTAAGAAAGGGTCTCTTGGCTTCGACCATCAGAGATTCAATCCGATCTTTGACGAACCATCCGAAACGACCGAGAATCAACGTAACAAGTATAGCCACTGCACAGCGCACGGAGATCCTGACGCAACGCGGCGTCGCTTTTTTGACTTGAAACCGCGAATGGGAAGGAAAGATGCGCCCTGTCATCATTGGCGTTGCCACACGGTTAGCCGCGATCCTTTCCTTGGTTGCCCTGCTCGGATCTTTCTACGTGTTCCTCATTCGTCCGGCGCAGCTCCACTGGGGAGCAACTCCGGAGGAACTGGCGCGCCCGATGCCGGAAGACAACATCGTCCCACATCCTGTGTTCGACGCCACCCGCGCTATTACGATTCACGCGACGCCGGAGAAGATCTGGCCCTGGCTGGTGCAGATGGGATTCAAACGGGCTGGCTTTTACGGCTACGACCTCATCGAAAACATCGGCAATGGCTCGAATATTCGGAGCGCCACCACCATCTTGCCTGCATATCAACATCCGCAGATAGGCGACCCTATCCCCATCAGCGTCGCCGCTACGCTTGTCTTTGGGTCGATCAATCCGAACTCGTGGATCGTATGGCGATCGCGGAACCGGCCTTCAGACGGGGTGTTTATCTGGGAACTGGTTCCCATGGATGCGACCACTACACGCCTCATCAGCCGTATCTGCTGGAGGTATGCACCAGGTGCGTGGTTCAAGTTCTCGGCGTGTTCACAGAATTTGCTGACCACGTTGCGGTGCGAAGAATCCTAGAAGGCGTGCGCGATCGCGCAGAAGGGCGCGCTTCCCCGCCGCTATGGTTCGAGGCATTCGAGATAGCCGGATGGCTTGTCGCCTTTTTTGAGTTCTGCCTGGCGATCGTGTTGGTTGCTGTCTGGCGCCGCTGGAAAATCGCGTGGGTTATCGCGCTGGGTGCGGGAGCGCTGCTGCAGTTCATCCTTTACAGTGGTGCGCCGGGATGGATCGTTTCGGTCCTGCCCTGGCTTTATCTTGGGTTCATGATTCGGTGGTGGCTCAGGGAGCGATCCAGTCGCATGCAGGGCTCCGTACTTGTTAAGAAGATCCCCGTCAGGTTGACCTGGCCGGCGCGCAGCCTCCGCTATTTTCCTGGAGCCCCGCGCACGCGAAGGACGATCCGCCGGTATGAAGTCAGGCGCGGGGAGCCGTCGTCGGTAACCTCGAGAATGATGTGCGCGATGCCATCTCCTCGACACGGAATCAGGCCGGGTATCCATGCGGGACGGCAGGGAGAATTAACCCTCACTTCGGCTCGCTGTTGATCTTCACCGGAGATGGTGACATCGGCTGCGTGCGCCCCGCTCCAACCCGCTTCCGGATAAACCCACCACTTATAACGAAGTGTTTGCCCATCGGGGTCGCTGCTGCCGGCTGCATCGAGCGTGAGCGATTGTCCGGCATCGGTCTCCAGTTCCAGGGGCCCCGTCCCCGGCTTTCCATTCACCACCAGCGATGGGTTGTGGTTGGCATGCGCGAAGTCCTTGATGGTCCAGTCCATGCGCGCCGCAAAGTCGTTCTGATAAGCCTCGCGCCAGCGCCAGATCGTCGCCTGATCCGAGATGTGCTCCTGCCCATCCATGCCGCGAACCACGTCCTGGGAGGTCGCGCGCGTGAACAGGTCGCCGCCCTGCGTCCAGATCGGATGCGGCTCGCCACGCGGCTGGCGGTAAACATAGCGGCCTCCCCAACCGCCCCAGTCGGGCCGGCGATAGGCGTTCAGCCCGTTGTCGATCAGGCCGAGAAATGAGGGAGTATCACCCTCCATGATGAACATGAACCGCGGGTATAGCTTGCCCAGCGGCCCCTTGGACCGGATGTTTGTGTCCAGCCATTCATTCGTCACGAGGCTCGTATCGGCCCCGGCGCCGTTGCGGTAGTAGAGATCTCCGCTTATGCCCGTCCAGGTGGCGTAGTAGTACTCTTCCCCGTTCTGGGTACTCGGCATGGCGATATAGAAGAGGGACGGAAATTCGCGGCGAATCCAGGCGCCGGCGTCGTCCTGATCAGAGATCGAAGAAATGCGCAGCCGGCTGATAAGCTTTTCCATCTCCTGGGGCGTGTGGGCGGCACGCAAATCCATGAGAGCCTGGGCAATCGTGTTACCCCCACCCCACAGACAAACCCAAAGCGGGCGATTATCTTCGCGCTCAATGGCTCGCGCGAGTGCGCGTGATCCCGCTGAGCTTTTCCCGTCTCCCGTTGCGGCCATACCATATGCCGGCTGGCCCGCAAATACGCGCCCATCCAGTTCCTCCGCAGTCGGCCAGCCTTTGGCATGGAGCAGCAGATTGTCCCGAACCTGCCCATACGCCTGGATGAGCGCGTGCATCGTCTCCGCGTGGGTCGCTGTCCGCTGCCACGTCGAAGTTGTTGCGATCATCGCTTCCAGGTCCAGTTCGTTCGAATAGAGCAGCAGTCGCACAAACGACATCTGATCGTCCGGCTCGTTGCCGATATCGCTGATAATGGCTACGCGCGGATGGCCGGAAAAACCATCCACCGGCGGAACCGGAGGCGCGGGCTGCTGCGCTGCAGCCACCGTGCAAGCAAACAACGCAATAAGCAGACCCAGGCACTTTCTTCCTGAGTTCCCTGTTATTTCCATCGATTCCCTTTCGCGTGACACCGCTCGCGTGGAGTATGCACGCCTCACGATTCGTACTAAGCATACCCCGTCTCCGATCAACTTCCGCTCAGAGAACAGTCGTCGCCGCTCGCATGGCCGATGGGTCCAGTCGGCAGCATAGGGAACAACTCCGGCACAGCTTTACTTGGAGGTTGCTTATTCAAACGCGTAACGCGGGAAAGCACGCTCTCCAGCAACGGCGTAACGCGGGTGAGTTGCCGAGCTCGGATAATCAGGTCCCAGAGGGGCTCGAACTTCTTCCAGCCCGAGGCATAGAAGAAGTGCTTTGCCTGGTGCTTGAGGGTGCCGTGATGCAGCGATGCGCGCGCAATCGAACTCCAGCGATAGAACTCGCGATAGGCCCAGTCATATCCCTCTTTGAGAGTCTCGGGCTGGAGTCTGGCCGGACGGTAGACGACGTGCCGTGTGTCGTAGAGGTTCCAGTCGTGGGTGACGATCCTTCCCTCGCTCACCATGCGAGCATGAAGCCTCGTCCCGGGATAAGGCGTTTGAATATGGAACGTAGCTGTTGTGATGCCGTGATCGACGGCCCAGTCGACGGTTCGCCTGAAGACAGTCTGGTCATCATCATCCATACCAAAAACAAAACTGCCGTTGATCATGATGCCGAGGGAGTGCAGGCGGTCGGCAACCGCTTTGTAGTCGCGGCCGAGGTTTTGCCGTTTGTTGCTGCGCTTCAGGTTTTCTGGAGCGAGCGTCTCGAAACCGACAAAGAGGCTGCGCAGCCCGGCCTCTGCGGCCCGTTCAACGAGATCGCCGCGCAGGATCGAGTCCACAGTGGCGGCGCCCTGAAAGACTCGCCGCATGCCTCTCATGCCATCGAACAGCGCCTCTGCAAATCGCCGGTCGCCGAGAAGATGGTCGTCGAGGAAATAGAGATGTCGCCCGGGCAGGCGGTCGATTTCGGCGAGAGCGTCGTCCACCCGCTGCGTATAGAAGCCGCGGCCGCCCTGAAAGAAGGCGTCTTTGTAGCAGAAGTCGCAATGCTGCGGGCATCCACGAGTCACGACAATGGAATTCGGTACAAGATAGTAATTGCGCCGGATCAGATCGCGGCGGATCGGCGGGACGCGATCAATCGAGCGGCCCGATGTGGACGCATACACGCGCTGGGGAGTTCCGGCGCGAAAGTCCAACAGAAATTTCGGAAATGTCTGTTCTCCCGGCCCCAGGAAAAGCGCGTCGCAGTGCGGCGCGGCTTCTTCCGGAAGCGAAGTTGCATGCAGACCTCCCAGGCAGACGAACGCTCCCTGGTTTCGATAATGGTCAGCGATCCGGTAGGCGCGATAAGCGTTAGTGATGTAGACCTGGATGATGACAAGATCGGGTCGTATCGTCAAGAGTCAGCGGCTCGACGTGTTCGTCCACAATAACGGCGCAGTCATCTGGAGAAAGATACGCGGCTAGCGTTGCCAGACCGAGGGGCGGAAAGAGCGAATACTTGATGGGACGCCAATACGGATCGGTCGCCTCAGTCAGGGCAGGAAGTATGAACTTGACATTGAGGGCGCCGGAACGTGCCCCAGGCCGGAACGTCGAATGGGGTCCCATCATCGAATCCCACTCGCAATCGGCGCGGTCGAGACCGGCACAGCGCCGAAGCGCCGCTCTCTATGGCGAAATTCTTCGAGCGCTGCATCCAGGTCAGCTTCGTCGAAGTCGGGCCACATCCGCTCGGTGAACACGAGTTCAGCGTAGGCTGACTCCCACAGCAGAAAATCCGAAAGCCGCTTCTCGCCGCCGGTGCGAATCAGCAGATCGACGTCCCCGCTCTCCGCGGTCAGAGCGTGCATCAGTTCCTGTCCGAGCAGTTCCGGCGAACAAAGTGACGGTTCGGAAAGCGCCGTTGCCGCATTTGCAGCAGCGCGCACAATGGAGTCGCGGGATGAGTAATCGATGGCCACACGCAGTTGAAGCCGGCGTCCCTCGGCTGTGGCCCATTCGGCCTTCTCAATTTCGCGCAGCACGCGGTTCGGCAGACGATCGCGTCGGCCGATGACCTTGAGCTGCGCGCCCTGTTCGCACATTCTCTTTGTTTCCAGTCGCAGAAAAGCCCGTAGCAGCCAGAAAATGCGCTGCACCTCCGTGTCGGGACGACGCCAGTTGTCGGAGGAAAACGCGTAGAGCGTCAGGGATCGAATGCCCACGTCTGGTGCGTACTCCACAACGCGGCGTGCGGCGGAGACTCCGGCGCGATGGCCCGCAATGCGCGGCAGGCCGCGCCGGGTCGCCCAACGTCCATTGCCGTCCATGATGATGGCGACGTGCAGCCCGGGGCGGAATTCGCTTTGCATCGTAAAGTTACCTCGCACGTGATTTCCTTTTTTTACTTTGCACTGCAAAGTAGGTGAGCAAAAACATTTAGATCCGCGAAGGCATCAGCCCGCGTACCCTGCTGGACGCACGATCATCCTTGGCCACCTTTGCAGCATCCATCACCACCTGCTCCAGCGTCGATAGATATTCGAGGTAACGCTTCCGGCCCGAAGCCGTTATCCGGCAGAGCGTCTGGGGACGATTCCGATCGTGTCCCTTTACGATCTCGACCATCCTGGCTCTCTCCAGCACCCGCAGATGCCGGCTTAGATTGCCGTCGGTAAGTGAGCAAAGTTGTTTGAGGTCGCCGAAGGTCACTCCCTTGGGATTGGTGATCAAAGAGGTAAGGACGCTGAGACGGGCGCGCTCGTGGATCACACGATCCAGACCTTCGTAGGCGAAGCGCCCCTCGCTCGCTGCGGGCTTAGATGTCATCTCCGACCTTTCGCGAGTTGCGAAGCAGGATTACCGCGACCAGCAACTGCCCTACTCCGTAGGAAATTCCCATCGCCCAGGGCGAAAATGCGCGGGCGTCCGCGAGAGAGATGCAAACCGACCCGGTGAGCAGGTACCATACGCCGGCAGCAATCATCGGGCGCGGGAGGAAGCGGCACGACGAAAACACGCCCAGGCTGAAAATAACTTGCCACAGGCCGGGCAGCATCCAGAGTGCGTCAGGAACATACCGAACCAGGACGAAGGTGATCAGGGCGCCGGCACCGACCGATGGGAGGAATTGCTCGACCGCCATCCGGATCATCTCGTCGGCCATTCCGGAATGCATGCGGCGCGTGCGCGCAAACATCTGGCTCGCGATCAACGCAGCTGAAACCAGGGCGGTTGTGATCCAGATTGCCAGGTATGCTGGAATGGCTTTGGACGGAGTCGGCAGCCATACCGCCTGCGCACCCGAAGCGATCATCGCGATCGCGCCCGTCGCCGCCAGGGTCGCAGGCCCGTACCCGCGAAACTCTGTACTTCGCGCCATTTGCCGGCGAATGCTGCTGATGTCTCCCAGCGCTTTGTTCAGGTCATTCATTCCGCAATTCACTTTGCAATGCAAAGTAACGCAACGGCCGTGGCTTGTCAAGATGCCGGGATTGTAGCGGCATTTACCACCGTCACCTCAAAGAGGAGTTGAATTCGTCTCATCGGCTTGAGCATCATTCCTGGCCATTCGACCAGCCGGCCAGGCTGCGAACGATAATATCGTTAGGTTTGCCCTCGAAAAACCTTTGAAAGTTCGGCGTAACTGCCTTATGAATTAAGCATTTCGCCTCCGCAAACCCGTGATGGGTGTCACTGCGCGCCATTCCAGCAAAGTCGGACCATACCTCGGGCTTTATGGAGTGATTCCACCGCCTGCAGATTCGTTCCCGCCGGAAAAACAAGCTCGAACGAGTCTACCGTGAAGGGAAAAATGATGATCGCAGGGGCGAAGCAGGACAGAGGCAAAATCCGTGTGGACATCCACGAATGCAAGGGCTGCGGCCTGTGCATCGAGGCTTGTCCACCCAAGGTCATCGCCATGAGTGAGGGTCTGAATCACTATGGCTATCGGACCGCGATGTATGCAGGATCGGGGTGCACAGGGTGCGGCATCTGCTTCCTGGCCTGTCCTGAACCAGGCGCTATCACAGTCTTTCGGCTCCCCAACATAGCTTCCGACCGCGCAGGGTTCACCGGAATCGACAGAACGGAGGCGACACCATGTCCAGGCAACTGATGAAGGGAAATGAAGCGCTGATGAAGAGCGCCATACTCTCCGGATGCCGCGCCTTCTATGGATACCCGATCACGCCGGCGAGCGAAATCACCGAAGCCGCGGCGGTCTACATGCCCCAGGTCGGCGGCGTGTTCCTGCAGGCTGAGAGTGAAGTAGCCGCCATCAACATGCTGTACGGGGCATCGTCGGCCGGCATCCGTTGCATGACCGCATCGAGTGGCCCGGGGATAAGCCTGATGCAGGAAGGCGTCAGTTACATGGCGGGCGCGGAATTGCCATGCGTGATCGCCGACATCACGCGCGGCGGTCCGGGCCTGGGGAACATTGCCGCCGAGCAGAGCGATTACCACCAGGTGGTCAAAGGCGGCGGCAACGGCAACTATCGCACCCTGGTCCTGGCGCCCTATTCGGCGCAGGAAATGGTCGATCTGACCGCGTGGGCCTTCGACCTCGCTGACCGGTACCGCAATCCGGTGGTCGTACTTGCCGACGGCTTTGTCGGGACAGATGATGGAGCCGGTCGAGTTTCCGCAGTCCGCGATCCTGCCCCTGTCTCCGGACTGGGCCGTGACCGGCAACGCCGAGACGCGCTCCAACTTCATCACGTCCCTGCACATGGATCCTCATTCCCTGGAAGACCATAACAACCACCTTGAAGCCAAGTACCGCCGGGCCGAACTGCAGGAGACTCGCGCTGAAGAGTGGCTTACCGAAGATGCCGAGATTATCCTCGTGGGCTACGGCATCATCGGCCGCATCCTGAAGGCCGTTACGGCTGAGGCTCGCGCCGAAGGAATCCGCGTGGGTGTGCTGCGGCCGATCACGCTCTATCCATTCCCCGTTTCCACTTTCCGGCGCACCGCCGATCGGGCGCGCCTGTTTGTGGTTGTCGAAATGAGCAACGGCCAACTGGTCGAAGACGTACGCCTGGCACTCAATGGGAGCCGGCCGGTGGAGTTTCTGGGCCGCACCGGCGGCAACGTTCCGACGCACCAGGAACTGATGGACTTTGTCAGAAAAAAGGCTTTGGAAATCGGCGCAATCCGCGATTTCCCAAAAGGAGCAGATGGCCTATGTCTAGCCCTTCGGTTTCCGATTACACGGTAGTGCGAAGCAAGGCCAAAGCCTTCTACGACCGTTACGAGCGTAAAGACGAACTGCAGCACCAGACGCACTATTGCCCAGGCTGCGGGCATGGCATCATTCACAAGATGCTGGCCAATGCCATCGATGAGCTCGGCATCCAGGACCGCACTATTCTTATCAGCCCGGTTGGCTGTTCCGTCTTCGCGTATTACTACTTTGACGTGGGGAATGTACAGGCAGCGCATGGACGCGCGCCCGCCGTGGGCACGGCCATCAAGCGCGGCCGCCCTGGAAGTATTGTGGTCAGCTACCAGGGAGACGGCGACCTGTCGGCCATCGGATCCGCCGAGATTCTTCACGCTGCCAATCGTGGCGAGAACATTACCGCGATCTTCGTCAACAATGCCGTTTACAGCATGACCGGCGGCCAGGCTGCGCCAACGACGCTTCTCGGACAGAAGAGCACAACGACACCCAACGGGCGCTCGGCGGCAACCGAAGGTTATCCGCTCCGGGTGAGCGAGTTGCTCGCGACGCTGGAAGCCCCGGTCTACATCGCTCGCGTTGGCCTGGGAGACAACAAGCAGATCGCGCAGGCAGACCGCGCCATCCGGCGCGCCGTCGAGAACCAGGTGCGTGGACTCGGCTTTTCCCTCGTTGAAGTGTTGTCGCCCTGCCCTACCATCTGGAAAATGTCGGCCGTTGACGCCCAGAAGTGGGTGCGCGACGTGATGGAGAAGACTTATCCGCTGGGTGTGTTGCGGGATCATACCGCAGAAGCGCAACCTCGATCTGCGCCGGAACCGCCGCCATCGCTCGATCGCATTCCGGAGATTCTGGGCCTTGGATGCGGTGCCGACGCATCCCACATTTCAATGAGTTGCGGAACGGACAGCATCATCCGTCAACGGTTGGTCGAATGAGAACCACGGCAATCACCGAGTGGAGCCGGAGGCCGCTCACGCCAAGCCGACTGCCTTCTCGGCAGCCGACCTGCGTATCCGCGTGGCAGGCTTTGGCGGCCAGGGAGTCCTGCTGGCCGGAGAAGTCCTGGCCGAAGCCGGCCTCGACGCGGGACTCGAGGTCTCCTGGCTGCCGTCCTACGGGCCCGAAATGCGGTCCGGAACCTCCAATTGCCACATCCGCCTTTCGCACGAACCCGTTGACTCGCCCCTGGTCACGTCTCCCAACATGCTGCTGGCAATGAATGAGCCCTCTCTGAAAAAATTCGTCGCCACGGTGCAGCCGGGGGGATGGATTCTCTACAACGGCGATGCGATTCCGGACGATTGCAAACGCGACGACGTCCACGCGCTGGCTTTTCCCTTTACACAAATCGCGGACAAACTTGGCGAACCGCGGGTCGCCAATATGGTCCTTCTTGGCACATTGCTTGAAATCACGGGAGTGCTGCCCCAGGCCTGTGTCGACCTAGCACTGCGCCGTCTCGTGAAACAGGTGCGATGGCTTGAAATCGACGAACGCGCGCTTGCACGCGGCCGCGAGTTATACCGCGAATCAAGCGAAGGAGCCAAGCCATGAAAGTCGAAGCGGATCAGAATCTGATTGTCTATTTCGACGGCCGATACATGCCGATGCGCGATGCGCGGGTTGGCATTCTCACCCACGCGCTGCACTATGGAACGGGAGTCTTCGAGGGAATTCGCGCTTACTGGGATGAAACGCAGCAGGAGCTTTTCGTTTTCCGCGCCAACGAGCACTACGAGCGCTGGATCCAGAACTGCAATATTCTTCGCATCCAAATTCCCCTCTCGCCCGACGAGCTGAATGCCATCACTCTCGAAATCCTGCGTCGCAACGCGTTCCGCACCAATGTCTACATTCGGCCGCTGGCCTATAAATCCGCCGAGCGAGTGGGAGTCAGCCTCGATGATGAGGACGCGTTTGCCATCACCGCGCTTCCTTTTGGCGAATACTTGCCGGCAGACCGAGGCGTCCACGCGGGCGTCAGCTCCTGGCGGCGCATTGAGGACAACGCCATTCCACCCCGCGCCAAGATCTGCGGCGCCTATGTCAACAGCGCCATGGCCAGTGCGGATGCGCGCCTGAGCGGCTTTGATGAAGCCATCCTGTTGAATGAGAACGGCCATGTGGCCGAGGGCGCTACCTGCAACATCTTTCTGTTGCGCAAGGGGAAGCTGATCACGCCGCCGGTGACGGAAAATGTGCTGGAAGGGATTACGCGCGACTCGGTGATGAAACTCGCGGCCAGCGAATTGGGCATCGAAACGGTGGAACGGCCTGTCGACCGCAGCGAGCTCTATCAATGCGAAGAGTTGTTTTTCACCGGCACCGCCGTGGCGATAACGCCTGTTGTTCGCGTAGACCACCGCCCAGTCGGGGATAGCAGAGTAGGCTCGATCACGCGCAAGTTACAGCAATTGTATTTCGATGCCACCCGCGGACACTCACATGCTTACCGAAACTGGCTGACGCCGGTATACCAGACGCAGATGCATGAGGAACAGGATCTCGTTTTGACGGCAGTGGCCACTGCCTTATAAACAAAGCCCCGTTCTCTGTATCTGGTCCGCAGCCCAGGAGGAATGACAATGTGACTGCGACAATACCGAAACGCCGAGAATCCGTGGTCTATGGACTCAAAAACGGGCAAGCTCCACCCGGCCCGCCCAATCGTAATGCCTCTCGGTTGCCCCACCCTTACCGCTTGTTCGCGCCAATGTTCAGGAGTGCTGGTCTCCATCCAATCGACCGGCTTCGTACCCGCTCCTCCGGCCGCCGCTATCTCAAACGCTTCGCGCAGGGCCGCTCGCTGTTCCGGTCCGCGTTGGGATGGCGCCGCGGAAACCAGGGTCGCGGTTCCACTCCGCGCCAGAAGATCAAGCCATTGCCGATTTTCGGCCCACGGGATCGCATCGGTCATTCCCACCAGATCGGCGTCTACCGTGAAGAACGTGCCCTGTTGCGGCAGACGGAACGATAGTGCATTCACACCCATGCGCCGGGTACGCTCCCATTGGTGGCCGCTCGTGTCGTCGCCAATGCGCTGCAAGTCGAAGATTCCCTGCCCCAGATGCCCGATCGTATTGCATCCGTCGAGCAGGATCTGGTCGCCGACAGCATCGCGTATCAGCACATAGAGGTCGGCGATGATCTCCGCGTTTGTGCGGCTGCGATCTGAAAGCGACCAGCCAGGAACTGTCGGCTGCGGTCCCATTTCAAATCCCCACTGTCCCAGCAGATCGTAGGTGCTGAAGTCGTGCTTCACCATTTCGTAGCCCCATTCACGGGCCTGTCGGAGCTTAGCGCGGATCGCCTCGCGAGCCTCGGGCACGGTGGGATCGTAGGCCAGTTCTCGCGCTCGTTCCTTCCGCTCGCCAAACCGGCCATCGCT
Source organism: uncultured Acidobacteriota bacterium (assembly GCA_963812485.1). GTDB lineage: Bacteria > Acidobacteriota > Terriglobia > Terriglobales > Acidobacteriaceae > Telmatobacter. Next base: position 126,733 of record CAWEVD010000010.1, on the reverse strand, counting down.
CAGGACCATGTGTCTCGCGGTGTTTTCGGGCGCCTCGAGTGGCCGCACCCACAGACCGGACCGCGCATTGCGTCGCTTGATTTCGGCGGCCAGTTTTCCCATGTCGGGCCACGCAGCTGTCCCCTCCGCCCATCCGCCGTCAATCACTGAGAACGGACGTGAAACTCCAGCTGGCGAAACATCGACGATGAACTCCGTGTCTCGCAGGATGGTTTCCGCGGAACTTTGTCCGTAGCTGTAGCACCAGTCATTGGCTCCATAAATCGGAATCGTCGGGCGCGTCTTCCGCCTGCACATCCGCCTGCACAACTCCGTTAATGTTTCAATGGCATCCTCAGCCGCGGCTCCTCGGCGCGAGACGATCGTCGCCATCGTCAACTTCCGCTCGCCCAGTTCTACACCGTTGCCCCCATTGGTGACATTCAACCACAGGGAGACTCCCTGCAAGTCGACCTGCCAGAAGCAGAGCGCTCTCGCATCGGTCGTCACACCGTACCCGTGACACGCCGCGCCGTCATGGGTTGCGAAGTACCAGGGCATGACCCGTTCCGGAATCACATTCCTCCAGCCCAGTTCCCCGTAGCTGCGCTCCCACGCGTCGCTCAATACGAGGAGACGAGGAGGAACATGTCGTCTGCCAGCGAACATGCACGACAGCAACCGGGCTTTGCGGTGATTCGAGTCCGAGGGTTAGGGAATCCGGCCCTGGTCCACATTCGACAACTACGCCTTTGCCGACCCACTTTCCCCCGCTCCGGCTCAGAGGCAGCCTGCCCTTCGGCAGCGTCTTCTCAAAGTGATCGAAGGTTGTCACCTCGTCGGGGAGACGGATCACGTCCAGAAATGATGATGCGGCCGGCTGCCGCGCGTTTGATCTCTTCTCACCCCCAACTTCTGGCGGCGTCCCCTGCGATCGAGCCGCAGCGGGTATCAGGCTGGGAGAGACAGCGGTTCCGATCGCGGCTGCAGCGGTTCGCAGGAGCGACCGGCGAGTTATCTCACTTGGGTGTTGCGCATCTGGATTCACGGTGCCTCGAATTGTCGTTGTTATATCGCCATGTGTGTTGTGAAGACAAGATAGGATTCACTCGCCGCAGTCGACTCTAATACAATTTCCCACGGCGATCGGGGTGCAATCGTGTAAGCCGCCTGGTTCCCTTCTGAGCGGCTTCAGCCTGCCTCCGGGTTCTACTCCAAGGTGTATGCTGGGGAACACTATGCGTATTCAATTTTCGCAAATTCTCGCGTTGGCATCGCTTGCTTCCATGACCGCTTTCCTGGTTGCGCAGGAACCAGCCAAGCCCAAACCTGAAGATACAGAAGTCTGGGAGCCTGTACCCAAAATTGTGACCCCGGGCGCGACCAGCGCGGAACCGCCCTCCGACGCGATTGTCCTCTTCGACGGCAAGAACCTCGACGAATGGGTGTCGGCCCAGGACCACTCGCCGGCCAAATGGGATGTGGCGAACGGCATCATGACGGTGAGCAAGGCGCACGGCGTAGGCAACATTGAAACCAAACGGAGTTTCAAGAATTATCAGCTCCACATTGAGTGGAAGATTCCCGAAAACATCACCGGCAGCGGGCAGGCGCGGGGCAACAGCGGCGTCTTTCTCGCGTCCACGGGGCCCGGCGATGACGGATATGAGTTGCAGGTCCTCGACTCGTATAACAACAAGACCTATGTCAACGGCCAGGCCGCCAGCATCTATAAGCAGAGCCCGCCGCTCGTCAATCCGAATCGCAAGCCGGGCGAGTGGCAGAGCTACGACGTGGTCTGGACTGCGCCCACCTTCAATGATGACGGCTCACTCAAGACGCCTGCCTATGTCACGGTGTTCTTCAACGGCGTGCTGGTCCAGAATCATTTCCAGTTGAAGGGACAAACGCTCTATATCGGTCAGCCGTTCTACAAGAAATATGACAGCGCGCCGATCAAGCTTCAGGCACATGGCGACAAGAGTGAGCCCCTCAGCTTCAGGAACATCTGGATCCGAGACATTCCTTAGCGCCGGATCTCGCTCTTCCGTTACGCTTTGAGCACGCTTGAGTTTGCGTCTCTTTGGGGTAGGCCGATAGACTCTTTTCGGGCGAAAGTCGCCGGCCTGGCTCACGCACAAGAACTTCTCCACCGAAGACCAAAGAAGACATCTGCTGCTGCGCGCCGGAGAAGCCCATTCGCAGAGATGGTTCTTGCGAAGAGCTCGACAAAGCCCAAACGGAGAACCCTTGCGAATCCGACGGAATTCCTTGATCTTTGCGTGCAGCTCTGATGATCCTCGCGATCACTAGTCTGTCGAGCCGGGCCTGGTCACAATCTGTCACCGACAGTCTTGTGCCTCCACCGCCCCACGGAAAGCAGATCCACCTTAAACATGTCCTGGTGATCGGTGAGACCAAGGGCTTCGAGCACGATTCAATCCCTGCCGCCATGGCCGCCATTTACAACATGGGCAAGGAGAGCGGCCTGTGGGACACGATCATGCGCACGGATACGGAGTTGCTCACAAAAAAGGCCCTGGGCAACAATGCGAAAAACCTCGAGCTACTTCGACCTGATCGTCTTTACCAGCACCACGGGCGAACTGGACATGGATGACAGCCAGAAACAAGACATGCTTTCGTTCATCCATGATGACGGCAAGGGTTTCGTGGGAATTCATGCGGCGCTCGATACCAATTACAAGTGGCCGGAATACGGCGAGATGATTGGCGGCTGGTTCGACCAGCATCCCTGGATGACGTTCAATGCGCCGATCATCAATGAGGATCCCGACTTCCCCGCGACGCGCCACTTCCCGAAGTCGTTCGTCAAGTATGACGAAATCTATCAGCCAAAGGCCTGGTCGCGGGACAAGGTGAACGTCCTGCTCAGTCTCGATCCCAGCCGGCTCGACTACTCAAACAATCCGCGCATTCATCGCACTGATCATGACTTCGCGGTGGCATGGAGCAAGATGTACGGGAAAGGGCGCGTCTTCTATTCCACGCTGGGCCATACCGAAGAAGCCTGGGAAGACCCCGATATTCGCAAAATGTATTTCGAGGCGATTCGCTGGGCTTTGGGCATGACCGATGGAAGCACGGCAAGCCACCCGAAGCCGGCATCTTCGGCTCCGGCTCCGTGAACCGCATGGGCATCTCAATCCAATCAGGTCAGCGGAAATCTCAAAAGAGAAATGGCTGTTCCGATGAATCGCAGGACCTTTCTATCGTCCGCGGGGATGGTCATTGCCGCCCAATCGCTCGATGCGCTTCTCCCTGCACAGACAAAGCAGGGTAATGCGCCGCCCGGCCGGTAAGGCCGATCACAACCTGCGCATCGAGCCCTGCATCGCTCGAAATCGGACCCGGCGTAAGCGTAAAAACGATCGCCTACAACGGCCAGGTGCCGGGCCCGCTTTTGCGCCTGCGCGAGGGACAGCCTGTCACCATCGACGTGACCAACACCGCCTCTGATCCGGACATCGTTCATTGGCATGGACTCGCCATCGACTCGCTCAACGATGGCGCGATGGAAGAAGGCTCTCCGATGATTGCCGCCGGCCAGACCCACCGGTACAGTTTCACTCCCAAACCCGCGGGCACGCGCTGGTATCACACCCACGCCGCCGCTTACGGCAATCTCTCCATCGGGACGTACACCGGGCAGTTTGGCTTTCTCCTTATCGAAGGAAAAGACCAGCCCGCGCACTACGACCAGGAGATCAATCTCGCCATTCACCATTGGGAGCCATCGTTCGTTCCCATGGTTCAAACCATGCGGGAGCAGTCAGCGAATATGCCGCTGACAGCCGGCTCCGACGTGGGCTATAAATACGCCACCATCAACAGCCACATGCTGGGATCGGGAGAGCCGATTCGCGTCAAGCAGGGCCAGCGAGTACTGATGCGGCTGCTCAATGCCAGCGCGACCGAGAATGTGGTGCTCGCCCTGCCCGGTCATCGCTTCAACGTCCTCGCGATGGACGGGAATCCGGTGCCGAATCCCACCAGTGTTGAGGTGCTTTCACTGGCAGTCGCCGAGCGTGTTGACGCGGTTGTGGAGATGAACTCTCCCGGCGTGTGGATCCTCGGCTCAACGCTCGATAAAGCGCGCCAGATGGGGCTCGGCATTGTGGTGGAATACGCCGGGCAATCGGGTGCACCGGTATGGAAGGATCCCGCTCCCGCGCAATGGGACTATACGCAATTCGCCGGTTCGACCGAGGTCTCCGCTCCCGATGAGACTTTTGTTCTCACCTTTCGCGACATCGGACAACAGCATGGCTCGCAGTTCGATACCTGGACCATCAATAACAAGTCCTGGCCGGAGATCGAGCCGCTTATGGTGCATGCGGGCAAGCGCTATCGCCTTGTATTTCGCAATGGAAGCGGAGACCAGCACCCACTCCACCTTCATCGTCATACGTTCGAGGTGACACGCATTGGAGACAAGCATCTGAGCGGCCTGTTGAAGGACGTGATCAATGTCATGCCGCTCGATACCGTGGAAGTGGATTTCGTCGCTAACAATCCCGGAGACACTTTGTGGCACTGTCACCAGCAATTGCACATGGATTATGGGTTCATGCAGTTGATCAAGTACTCCGGATAATGGACCTGCTCATTCAGGATGCGCGTTGGTCACGAAACATGATTTCAGGAATTCAAGGTTGAAGAAGGTGAAGGAAGTTCGGATCATAGTGATTCTGGCAGCGGTCGGAGCGGGCCTCTGCGTCGCCTCGCTCCCGCCGGGGCCAATCCAAGCGGCACAACAGAACGCCGGCCTCAACAAGGAAACTCCTCCCAAGGCCGATACGCAGCTCCGCAGGATCCGGGTGCGGCATCCTACGCGAAGCACTGCGCCATCTGCCACGGCGATCAGCGCGAGGGGATTTTGCCGGGGTTTCCGCCGCTCCTGGGCATTAACCACCGCATGCCGGAGAACAAGATCGCCGACCTGGTGCATACAGGCAAAGGACGCATGCCCGGGTTTCCCAATCTGCAGGACGGCGAATTGACCGCGCTGCTGCACTATCTCACCAGCGCGGAACCATCGTCGGCAACCGGCGAAAAGGGCGAAGCGTCTTCCGGCCTTGCCGAAGCGGGCGGCGCGCTGTTCCATCAAAACTGCGCCTTCTGCCACGGCCGCGACGCCATGGGCGGCGAAACCGGTCCTGACCTGACCCAATCGAAACTCGTACTTTCCGACACTACCGGCGAGAAGATCGCAGCCGTTGTGCGCGAAGGAAAGCCGGACAATAAAATGCCCGGCTTCAATTTCTCCAGCCAGGAAATCAAGAGCCTGATCGCTTTTATCCACTTTCGCGAAGCAGAGGCCAAGGCTCATCCCGGCGGGCGTCGCGGAGTGTCCGTCGAAGATCTCCAAACCGGCAATGCACAAGCAGGCAAGGAATATTTCGACGGCGCCGGGGGATGCGTCAAGTGCCACTCGCCGCGCGGTGATCTGGCAGGGGTCGCCAACCGCTACCAGGGACTGCAACTGGAAGAGCGGATGCTTTATCCGCGCGGAGCCAAGAGCACCGTCACTGTAACGCTCCCCGCGGGGCAGAAGGTTACGGGAACCCTTGCCTACCGCGACGAGTTCACGGTTGCGCTGCGCGACAGCACCGGTACCTATCGATCGTGGCCGACCAGCCGCGTGCGATTCACGGTGGAGTCACCCGCTGATGCGCACGTGGAACTGTTCAGCAAATATACGGACGAAGACATTCATAACCTGATGGCATATCTGCAAACGCTGCGCTGAACGTCACCCAGCCGCGGCGTTCGAGGTCGCACTTCGAATGAGACGATGGAAATACGCTTTGCCGTCCGCTGTTCTGTTTCGGTTCCTTCTATCGTTTTTCGCGGCGGCGCCTCTCCCGGCCCAGGACCTGGAGAATACCCAGCTTCTGAATCCTCCGCCGGATTCGTGGCCTCTCTATCACGGCGATTATTCGGGCCAGCGACATGTCCACCTCACCCAGATCAGTCCGCAGAATGTCGGCGACCTCACGCTGGCGTGGGCCTTTCAGACCAATCAGGCCGCGCAGATCAAGTCTTCTCCGTTGCTCGTTGATGGGATTCTGTACTTCACGGTTCCGGACAACGTCTGGGCCGTTGATGCGCGCTCTGGGCACCTGGTTTGGCATTATCAGCGCATAGCCACGCAGGGCTTGCACATCGGTCATCGCGGTGTGGCGATGTACAAGGGGTGGCTCTACTTCACCACGCCCGATTGCCACCTGATCTCGCTTGATGCCAAAGACGGCAAGGTGCGCTGGGACAAAATCATTGCCGACGTAAACAAAGGCTACTGGATGACCATGGCGCCTCTCGTCGTGCGGGGCCACGTGATCGTCGGAGTGTCGGGCGACTTCGACAACCTGCCCGGCTATTTGCGTTCCCTGGACCCTGAATCGGGCGCAAACCAATGGCAGTGGGACGCCACGCCGCCCGTGGGTACGCCCAACGCCGCGACCGGCGGCATGACATGGATGACCGGGACCTACGACCCGGAATTAAATCTCGTCTATTGGGGAACCGGCAATCCCACGCCGGTGTTGAACGGCAGCACTCGGCCGGGAGACAACCTCTACAGCTGCAGCATCGTCGCCATCCATGCTGACGATGGAAAGCTAGCCTGGGCCTTTCAGGCTTCGCCCCACGACACGCATGACTGGGATGCGGTGGAAACTCCGGTGCTTGTCGATCGTGATTTCCATGGGCAGCCGCGAAAGATGCTGATGCAAACATCGCGTAACGGCTACTTCTTCGTTCTCGACCGCACCAACGGCAAGAACCTGCTGACGGTTCCATTTGGGCCCATCAACTGGTCCACTGGAATCGACAAAGAAGGCCGGCCCATTCCCAATCCAGCCAAGGAGCCGGCGCCTGACGGCAGGCTCATCGCTCCCGACGAAGGCGGCCTCACGAATTACCGCTCTCCCAGTTTTGACCCAAAAACGGGTTTGTTCATTGTCGACGCCCACCCCAGTTGGAGCATCTATTTTGCCAAGCCGGCCGATGGCGTGTATGGATGGGCTGGTGCCGACTACGACGTCTGGGGCAAAGGAGTCATCGAGGCAATCGACTATCAGACTGGCAAGATCCGCTGGACTCACGAGGCTGGTGCCGGCGGCTCCGGCGCGGGGGTCATGACCACCGACTCGGGACTCACCATTACCGGCGATGGATACGGCAATGTGCTAGCTCTCGACACCAGCAACGGCAAAACGCTCTGGCATGCCGGGACGGGCTCTCCCATGGAGAGTTCTCCCATCAGCTATGAGTTGGACGGTCGCCAGTACATCCTGACCAGCAGCGGCAGTGTGCTGTTTGCCTGGGCGCTGCCGGAAGGAAAGATAGGCTCCAACGGCAAGGGCACGCAGCCAAATTAGGATTTACCGACCGATTCCTCGTTGGAGCCCTCGGTTGCGATGATCAGATGCCATTCATCAAGCAGGCAACAGGATTGGTGCCTGGGGCGGGGTTTAGAACGCGATTCTCCACGGTTCAAGGTGGGATTTGTCATACAACTACGTGTAAAAGGGTCTATGCCCAAAGATTGCCGCCTCGATGAACCGCATCGGGGCGCAGGATTTCGCAGATGAAACACAAGCGAAGGCATCAGACAAGCTGCCGCATTAGTGAGATGACATGGCTACCGGTTGTTGCTGCATCGTATATGGAGAGACTCTTACCGGTGTTTCATCCGGCTCAATCAACCAAGCCTTCCGGTCGCGGTAATAATCGAGCAATTCGACATTGTTAGCCGCGTCCATCTCTCTTGCCCATATCAGCTTGGAACCATCAATGTCAGCGTCGTTGAAGACCCACTCATCCAAAGGCTCGTGAGTTGGTCGATAGCGAACCACCGCCAGTTGTCCCCCGGGAACCTGTTTAAGCCTGGCTTCAACTTGGGCTCTTTCGGCCCCAAAATTATCTGGGCCGTACCAGGTACAATTCCAGTCGCTTACGGGCCACTCGGAGGGTGCTAGATGAAGAGGTCCCGCCCACAATCGCAATCCCGCCATCAAAAGGCACGCGACTACGATCAAGCGCACCATTGTTGGACCCACCGGTTTACCCTCAGGCTTCCAGACTCGCAGGTGACGCATAGCTTGCAAGCCGATCGCATAAAACACCGCGGTGAATGGGGCCACATAGTGCGGCAGGAGAAATATCTCGATACCCATTCCGGCGGTTAACACAACTAATAACAAGACGAGAAAGCGTGTGCGGCGATCCAGCAATACGCGTCGGAACATGATCAGCGGAAGAAGCAAGATAAAACTGGAGTAAAACAGCACCGTGAACTCAACTTTTTCGAAACTATAAGGCAAAAACCCCGAGGGCGTACGAATCTGATTGAAGAAATCCATCTCCGTCACAGAATAAAAGCGCTTCATCACCTCGTGTCGGTAAACAGGCACAGGCCGTTTGGACTGCCAAATATAATAGGGGACAATTGCATATGTGTTTCGATTGACCGTGTACGGCAAAGTGACCGGACTGCCAAACGCCCGGTAGTCGTAAGTTGCCATCCACCCACCGGCCGCAATAACCATGGCGATCGGAACAATCGATTGTCGAACCAGAACCATAGGACTAGGTCGATTCTTACCGAAGATGATCCAATGGCCGACCGCAACGATCACCGGGAGGCACAAGAGCATGCCTTCGTAAGGGCGATCCAGAATCAGGATTACAACGCCGCTGGCTATTAACAGGGCGTAGCGGGAGCGGGGAGCTTTCATCAAGCGGGGAAATGCGCCGAGTACCAATGCACCGCCGAGGGCGGCCAGCGAGCCGCCGGTGTGGTATGTGTTAATCCAGACGCCAAAGAGCCCTAGGCGGAGAACCGCGATGAATCCCCCTAACAGCGCCCACCTGGATGGCACCCACGCCTGCAGCATCCAGCACAGCGCGGCGCACATCAACCCGTCAGCACCCAAAAGGGCAAACCACGGGTTTCCGACAAACACTTCGCCGGCCGCGAGCAGAAGCCCCAGCGCCGGGAAATACATGGACATGTATGTTGGCTGCATGGAAATGTGGATGGTCTCAAAATGAGTCCACATAGCGGGCGTCGGATTTGTCAGATGACCGTGGGCAAACGTGTCTGCGGCGAGCAGGAAGCTGAAATCGTCCGGTACAAAAGGGTGCGGAATTGGAAAGAGAGGAAGAATGGCTAGTCGTAACAGGATCGCACTTGCACCCACGGAGATAATTGAGAGCCGTTTCCTCCGGGCCATTCGGCCGAACAGTCGCTCCACACCCGCGAAAAACCTATCACCGATGCCAGGCCATGCAAACGAAGCTGTGAAAGTTATCGCCGCGAGGCCGCACTCGATTATCATCAGCGATACGTTGTGCTCAGAAGCGGAGGGCATGGGCATATTAATTTAATTCCAAGTCCTTACAAATTCATCGCACAGACTTTGAGCAACCAGGCCGCGTTTTGCCTGTTTGATATTTCCAGAACGAGACGATCTCTGCCAACCGCCTGCCGAAGCGAATCTATCTTCTCTCCCTAACATTCCGCGGCTGGAATGCACCGGAGAAGCTGGCATCTTCTAAGGACGCGCCGCCAAGACTACTAACCAATAGAGTTACCGATGTTTGTGAACATAGTTGCCAACGCGGTGGAGACGTAGCCGATGGAAGTGATTGCTCCCAGAGCGACCAAGACAACAAGAAGACCATATTCGGCCAGATCTTGGCCGTCTTCCTGGGTGATCAGTCCCCGGAACTTCACAAACATCTCAAGCAATCTGTCCATTTTGCACTCTCTATACGCAGGTCTGGAGCCCTATATTATCCGGAGTAGTAATCCGTCCAAACCAGCGAGTTGTCGCTAGAGAAAGGAATTCCACCCAGATCCTATGCCTCCGTCGGAATGGTACGGGAATTAAGTCCGACATGTTATTCCACCTTTACATTGAACAGACGTTTACCTTGCGGGGAGAGCGCCCACGCCCGTGGGTTAATTTCGGTATCTCTCCCCCGAAAGAGCTGAAGTGCTGGGGATTAACAGCCCGCCAGAATTCGGGCGCGAGTTACGCGAGTGACGTGCTGATATTGTTGAAAATGGTGTTCAGGCCTGCGCTCAGGCTGTTGATCGCAACGATTGAGCCGAGAGCGATTAAGGCAATGATAAGGGCGTATTCAACCAGATCCTGACCTTCCTCACGGGTGAGCAGTTCCAGGGTCTTGACATACAGTTTCAGCAGCACATTGTTCATTTTGGGCGTTCTCCGCTTCTTTCTCCCAGCGTCAGCCGGGGCACCCTTTCTTAAAGATGTTATTCCACCTTGCATCGAAGAGAAGTCAACCTTTGCGTGGAGAGAACCGACGGCCGTAAACCAATATCGTGTCTCTCCCGCGAAGGAGCTGAGGTGCTGGGGATTGGCTGGCCCGCCAGAATTCGGGCGGGAGTTACACGAGTGACGTGCTGATATTGGTGAAGACTGGTGTTCAGGCCGCCGTCACGCCGTTGATGGCAATGATCGAGCCGAGAGAGACTAAGGCAATGAGAAGGGCGTATTCAACCAGATCCTGACCTTCCTCACGGGTGACCAGTTCCTGGGTCTTGACATACAGTTTCAGTAGCAAATTGTTCATTTTGGACGTTCTCCGCTTTTCTTTCTCCCAGCCTCAGCCGGGGCACCCTTTTTTAAGCAAATCGCGTACCACTCTGGCCTTTATTAATCTCCCCTAAGAATCAACAACTTGCATCAATCGAGATTCATCGACCCGACCGATTATGTCCACGCGCGTAGACACCAAGAGTCTGACGCAATGGACATACACGAAAGAGTCACGTAAAAGTAACCTCTGACATCAAAGCAATTGAATGGAGTCACTCGCTCCACTCTCCTCTCAAGTATCATTCGAAATCGGCTTTAGCCGGTATCTCGATCGTCACGCTGCTAGGGCATTTGTTGCGGATGAGAGTAGAAAGTACTTTCCGGTGATGTGGATATATAGATTCACAGACCTTCTGAGATAGTCATAAATAGATTAAAATTAGTTAACTGTCAATAGAATGAAGGTTGCAGTGCAATCGCTGCGCCTCTCCGACAGAAAAGCAGAATGGACACGACCGAAACAAAGACGATTCCTCCTGCAACGCGGGCAAGCATCAGTCTTGCGGAACTGGCGATCGCTTGCGTCACCGGACTTGGGCTCGCCGTGACTGCTCTGTTCCTTTGTGTTGTACCGCTGGCAGGCCACATGGCGGGGTCACGCGATTTCGTCTCGTACTGGGCTACCGGCCGCCAACTCGTCCATCACGCAAACCCTTACGATCGAGAAGCCGTCATGCGAATTGAGCATGCGGCTGGACTCAAAGAAGATGCCGTTCTCCTCATGCGCAATCCGCCCTGGGCTCTTCCGCTGGCCTATCCGCTGGGGTTCATCGGCTTAAAAACTGCAGCCTTCCTCTGGTCGCTTGTGCTGCTCGCGTGTCTCGTAGTCTCCGTGCGCTTGATTCAAATGATCCACAACTTTCCCAGAAATCACATTCATTGGCTCGGGCTTTCGTTCCCGCCGGCTTTGATTTGCCTGATCATGGGACAAACTTCGCTTTTCGCGCTGCTCGGCTTGGTCCTGTTCCTCTACCTCCATCGCGCCCGCCCATTCGTAGCAGGTGTCTCTCTCTGGCTTTGTGCGCTCAAGCCTCACCTGTTTCTCCCGTTCGCCGTCGTATTACTCGCCTGGATTGTCCTGCATCGGAGTTACCGGCTCCTGGCAGGCACGACCGCGGCACTGGCCGCGAGTTCTGCGGCTGCCTACTACATTGATCCGTCCGCGTGGCCGCACTATCTGCAAATGATGCGCGCCCCGGAAATCGACAAGCAATTCATACCCTGCCTAAGCGACGCACTGCGCTTTTGGCTTAGACCACAGGCGACGTGGCTCCAATACCTGCCGGTCCTTCTATGCTGCGTCTTGGGCATTGCGATATTTCTGGCTCCGCCGTGAGAACTGGGACTGGATAACGAACGGCAGCACGGTAATGCTGGCCTCCCTGGTCTTCGCACCCTATTGCTGGCTCTACGATCAGGGTCTGGCAATACCAGCCTTACTGCATCGCGCCTATTTTAGCCGGTCCGAGACCCTCGTAGTGCTGATTGCGCTTGCCGGCCTTCTCATCGATCTTGAGCTCTGCGGATTCAAGATCTCCTCGGGACTCTATCTTTGGACCGCTCCTGCGTGGCTCGTGTGCTATCTCATGGTTCACACCGCTGAAGACTCACGTTAGGCCGTCACGCCTCTGGCGAGCTCCTCGAGTGGCGACCGATGCTCGGACAAGACCGATCGAGGCACTGCACCGAATGTGTAACAGGCGTCACGCTGATTCGCGCAGTATGTGCTTAAGCTATGCAGAGACTATCTAACGATATCATCGCCGCCCAGAGTCAAGGTGAAATCCAGCATGTCCCCTTGCTCCGTCCGGGAGGCGCGAATGGTCCCTGCGGCTAGTTCCAGAACGGAGTCCGCCGAGAAGCATGCCGATAGCCGCCACGGAATGACGTCGCTTCTTAACTTTTTGATCCGTTTTTGGCGGTCGAGATAGATGAGATCAATGGGGAAGCGCATAAATAGTGTGTGTACGCTTTCGCACGGAATGATCCACAATCCTTCCCCGGGAGAAAGCGACGCGCGCCCCAACAGCCCCCTGCGGCGAGTTCCGCTTGTGTCAGCGACTTCAACGGAGCTCGCAAGCACCGTGCCGCGTGCGAGGTTCACGACTCTAAAGAGCCTCTCCCGGACTGATTTGTCTCCCGCGCTCACCCAATCCTGCTGTCTCGATTTCATCTGGTGGAAGGTTTCCCCCGGGGACTCTCGAGTTGCAACTCCAGTTAACTGAATCATTGCGGCGGGGCCGGAGGCGCACTGGTGGTATTTGTCGTGCTCGTTGAAGAGGCACCAAAACCGCCGTTGCTGCTGTCGATCACGAGTGGGTTTTCCGGCCTCATGCTATCAATCAATCTTTCCATCGGCACACTTTGAGGCGGAGGCGCCGGCGTGTTGGCGGATGTCTTGGCGTCTGGCTGATACATCGGCACGGAAGAATTGGGTGGCAGGAACGGGACGGGATAATTCAACTCGGGTAAGGGAGCTCCCGCGGCCAGGGGTGCAACGATCTCTGGCGTAACGATAACGATGAGCTCCGTATTGGTCCTGTTGATAGACTTTGACTGAAAGAACTTCCCAATATATGGCATGTCCCCGATAAAAGGAATCTTTTGAAAGGTCTCGGTTTCGCGGTTATCGAGCAGACCGCCGATCACAAAGCTCTGCCCATCGCTCAACTCGACCTCAGTGTTGACTTTTCGGGTCGTAATCGCCGGCACGTTGAAACCTGAAACCTGGACAGCATTGGTAAAGTCCAGGGCGCTCACTTCCGGCGCAACCTGAAGTCGGATCGATCCGCGTGCAGTAATCGTAGGAATGAAATTGAGCCTGACGCCATATTCTTTGAACATGATGGTTACTGCGGCCGCGCCACTCGAGGTCCCCTGAACGACGGGATATGGGTATTCTCCGCCGGCGAGAAAGCTGGCCTGTTTGCCGTTAGCTGCCAAGACATTCGGTTGTGCGAGCACTTCCACCACGCCCTTAGTTTCAAGAGCCTTTATCGTTGCGCCCACACCCAGCCCTGGCAGAAAAGCGAAGATATTCTGCTCGTTCGAAAGCGTTGCTTGGCCGCCGGGTGTAGTTACCGAACCACTGCCTCCCGAACTGCCGCCGTTCGAGATAGAAGGCGGTGAATACTGACCTGTCGTAAATCGCGCCGATCACGTTTCCAAATCCGAGACTAAAAAGGTTAATCCCCAAGTCTTTCGCTTTGTTCCGATCAACACTCGCGAACCGCACTTTGAGCAGAATCTGGGGGTCCGCGGAGGGCACTTCGACATTGAGTAAGTTCACGACTTTGCCCGCGCCCGAGGCAATTTGAACTGCGCGCCCGGCGCTGGTCAGATCCTTCGCTGTGCCGCGTAAGTAGATCCCGTTGTTCTCGGCACTAACTTTGAAGTCCTGTCCCGGAAATTCCGTCTTCAACTGGCGGCGTACCGCTTCCAGCGCGTCGCTGGAAAGTGCCCTGCCAGAGCGCACCGTAACATTGAAAAATTGGCGTCCGCCGCCGGTGTCCCAGATGACGAGGCTGGTTTCGCCGGGCGTCTTCCCGCTGACAACGATCTCGGTTGGGGTTACAGCGGAAACTTCAGCCACGTCGCCTAAGCCGATCGCAACCCGTATGATGGGTCGCGCACAGTCCACGACTACGGTCTTTCCCACGGCAACCGACAGTTCATTGGCTGAGTCCTGATAAGAGCCGCCATGAGAACCGGACGAAGATGGCGACGCCTGACCCTGCAGGTCTTTCCCCGCGCAAATGAATAATGATAATGCGGCGAGACATGCACTCATAATATAAGCTTTTGTTCTCACTTTTGTACCTCGGCCGAATCGACCTTCAATTCACTGCGTTTGGAGCCGGTAACCACCTCGATCGAAAATGGCTTCGGTGCCTCTTTCTGAGCGATCCTCACGGCAGGCCGCGTCGGTACGGCGGTGGAATTCTGGCCCGAAAAAAGGCTGCCCATCGCAGTGCCGGAAATGGTGTTGATCTTGGTGTCCAATGGATTTCGAAGCACCAGTTGGATAGCCAGGTGATTACTAGCAAGGCTCAAGGTCTCGGCCTGTTCCGGCGTCACCAGAAGGTTGACCACCTGGACCGGCTTCGCTTTTCCTTCCGCATCCTTCTGTATGTCGGTGCCGGCGGAAAGAACTTCGATGTTCTGAAGAATAGTTTTCGATATGACCCCCTGGGTGGTCGAGGTTGCACCAGGCGGAATTCCCGAAATCAAGACGTCCACGCGCATTCCAGGAGTGACGAAGCCTGCGACGCCGACTACATCATCCACCTTCACGGCGCATGCTCTCATTCCCTCGGGAATGGTCGCTGCCAATCCGCCGCCAGATCCGGGCGCCGCCAGCCGATCTTCGAGAATGGGCTCGCCCTGATACAGATTCGAAACCACTCCACGGCCGACCGCATTCTCGGGCTTCAAAATCGCACCCTTTGGAAGGGTACCGGCGATCTCGATTGAGGTCAGGTCAGAAGCGGTCAACAAGGAGCCGATCTTGATATTGCCCGCCGCCGCGACAACCCGCATCGTCGCCGTAGCTTTTGAAGCCCCCATGCGCGGGGCTGCAATGCGGTACGCGAGATAAGCACAGGTGCCAGCTATCCCAAGCGCAATAAGAATGATTGTAATAAGCCTTCGATTCATTCCCTGGTCCGTTAGAACCGGCTAAGTTGCCAGTTCTGCCTTTCTGCCTTACGCGGCGATAACATACGCTCTAATGCATAACCCACCCACTTCCATGGACGCGATCTATACAGAATGAATCCAGTTGAAGAATGCCATAATTCTACACCTTTGATGAATAATAAGTAAGGATCGACAAAGCTTCTGTAATTGCCATGTGGTTACTAAGGTGGCAATCGACGATAAGTCACCCGCAGCGTACTTCCGGAAGAGCATACAATTGGCTATGCGAAAAAGATGCGCTTCGCCCGAAACTCGTTGAGTTGGAGATTCGAAGCGCCTTTGTTCCCAGCTACACAACCACGAAGATATTGGTACGTTCATCATGTCGTACAGCACGATAACAATCTTTTCTGACCACACAGACTTGAGCCAGCGGTCAACGTCTCTTGCCGTTTCGGTCCTGATTCATTGTTTCGCCCTTGGTGTGCTGTTCTTCGGACTTATCTACACGCCCCGATTCATTAGCATTGCTCAGGGTGAAAGGTATACGGTCCGTCAGCTCGTCCTGCGAACGCCATCATCCAGGACGCAACGATCTGTCAGAACGGACATGCAGCCTGAGAGCCAGAGTTCTTCGGCCGCCGCGCTTTCGGCAGCCGACGCAATGGCAGCGTACCTGCGAGCGACGCGTAAGACTGAAGATGCAGAGGCGGAATCCCACATATTGCTCCAGCCAGAGGTTCGCTCCCGTCTAATGCCGCTCCATGAGACTGTTATCCCCTCCTTCATCATATGGATGCCAAGCAGCGTGCAAGTCAAAGACATCGTTGCGCCCTTTGCGACTAAACCCAGAGCCGCCGATGTAACTCCTTCCGTAAGTGCGCCCAATGAGGAGTTGAAAGCGGCGAATCTCGCGATTCGGTCAGTTGATCATCTTACTTTGGACAAGCAGCCTATCTCGGGCACTTCCTCCCCCGTGAGAATTCAAGAACCTGATCTTGTCCAGATGACTCCACTAACTGTTACACAGGTCTCCGAAAAGCCGACTCCTGCCACAGTCATGTCGCTTTCAGATCTTCGCATGACCGACGGAGTTGCGATTTTACCTCCCGTCAACCAGAGTGCAGCATCCCAAACGCAAGATGCACCGACAAAGAGTCAAGCGACGCATCCTTCCACAGACAACGAACATTCAACGGGGAGGGCAGGCGGAACCCAGACAGGTCAGGGTTCGACCGACAAACCCGCTGGTCACGGTCTCGGACCGGCCGGAGGGAACGGTGATGCTTTCGGCCAAGGAAGCCAACCCTCTGCTACCTTGGTTACTCTCGCGAAGAATGGGCATTTCGAGTCGGTGGTCGTTGGAGCATCGCTTGAAGATCAGTTTCCGGAGATGGAAGGTTTCTGGAACGGCCGGTTGCTCTATACCGCCTACCTCCATGTTGGACTCGCTCAAAGTTGGATCCTTCAATATTCCCTTCCCCGCTCCGATGCGGCCGCATCTGCCGGCAACCTCGCTCGCCTTGAGTCTCCGTGGCCTTATAGCATCGTGCGTCCCGACCTCGCTCCTGGTTCGATCAACGCCGATGCTCTCATGATCAAAGGGTTTATTAGTCAGGAAGGACACTTCGAGGTACCCACGCTCATTTTCCCGCCATCTTTCTCCCTGGCTCAGTTTGTCCTTAACTGCCTCCGGCAGTGGCAATTCAGACCTGCTTTCCAAAATGGACAACCTGCGCGAGTGGAAGTCCTGTTGATCATTCCCGACTCGGAATAGGGTCCTCGCGTATACCCCGGGACTTGTCCGTTCACTAACCCTGAGTCGCACTTAGTCTCTTCCGCGCCGCTCTTGGTCAATGCCTAATTAACACTGTCAGGAATCAAGCGCGCCACTGTGAAGCTTTCCCCGATATCCGCGAAAATCTGCGCGATGCCTACGGCCGGCATCGCATTGGGGCATGTATCAGAGTAAAAATTCCCTAAATTAGAAGCCATCGTTTGCATCGTCGTGCATGAGCTGATCGTCGGGATATCCGTCGAACAATCCGAGGTATTCGTCGAGGCCCCATAGGCAACCGCGAATACCTTGGTCCCGGCAGTGGTCGCAGCCTGAGCCGCGGTGACCGCCTGCGCGCATTGATTGTTATACGAGGGATAAGTACCCGATCCTGTGATCGCCACGTTATTGACGTCTTTCGAGGCCATCTGATTGGTCCCGGAAGATGAGGAGTTTCCGTTTTGTTTCGGCGTTGTATAGTACTTAGAATTCGCGGACCCGTCGCTGAGGATGATGAGCGCATTTTCCGAATTGGGATAAGCCGCCTGTTCTGCGACAAGCGCCGCCTGCGCCGCATAGATCGCACCGGCAAAGAATGTTCCTTCACCACCGGGGGTTTGCAAACCCGAGCATGTGCCGGTTCCCCCAAAGCTTGTGTTCCCGTTCACCGCCTTCACGAGATTCGAGGCCCCCGCCAGCGGGCTTGTGCCGCTGGTCGTATCGGAGGTGCGGAAATCGTTGAGCCAAGGCACGACCTGATACGTTGCGGTCGTTGATCCCGACGGCGCGTATGTCGATGCTCCCGCGATCGGGAATGAATATGGAACGATGCTCAGGCTGCCGCCTCCGCAATATTCGCTCTTTGCTGTACCGACTGTGATGTTTGGATAGGTAAACAGGCTCACGCGGTCGACCGAGTTTGACCCATCGGTAGGACAAGTTGCGTAAGTCTGGGTGCAGGGGTACAACTCAGCCAGCAGTGTTTGAACGCCGTCCATTGCGCACTGCACTCTGGAGATATTGCCGCAGTTTGGGTCGTTACTGGCCATCGATGCGGTTGAATCGAGAACGATGGCCACGTTGTAGGGCACGGACGCCGAGCCCCTCATCGCAGCTGTAGCAGAGGCCGTGACATTGAAGGTTGGTATGCCGAAGAGCCCCATGAAAAACGTCGGAATGGCAGCTGTCTGCTTGACCTGCATGGCGTTGCCGTTGCCGGGAGCCACACAGCCCATTCCCACATTCTTCAGGGCCGTCAGGCACGCCGCTTTGGGGTATCCGGAAACCATCGATACGGTCCCCAGGTTGGAATTGGCGTTGAGCTTTCCCGCCATCGCACTATACGAAGTCGCCGTGGTTGTCGCCGTGCTGTTGGGGAGATCTTCCGCCCCCGCCAGGGCGGCTGCATCGGTTGCAGCCTGAAGTTCACGATAGCAATAGAAGACATGCCCAACATCGATCGACAATCCTGCAAAACCCATGAGCATGACCATCATAGTCGCAACCCATGGAAGTGCCTGTCCTCTCTGGTCCCTGAGTGCCCGGTATACACGAGTCTTGACCGCGTCCTTCATTGGATCATCTCCGTTGTTTGCGCCTGGAGCGTACAACCAGACCAGTAGTTCTTCCCGTAGATAGTCAAGTTACAGGGATATGTCACAGTAAAAGTCGCGCTACCACGCGCCTGCAGGTACGAGGGTGGACCCGAGGTGTTGCTGCTGCTGCTGCAGGAAAGCGAGCCCTTAGTGGGTCCGTATGTCCCCAAAGTGGCACCCAGGGGGCTGTTAAGCACCAAAGTATACGTCATGTTCGCTGAATTGAGCATTGGCGCACCACTGCTCGCGGCCGAAACAGCCGTATTGCACGGGTCCAGGGTGTTGCTTCGTGAGACTGCGATGATTCTAGCGGCGCTGGCGGTCGATTCGACCAGCTGCAGGTAGTTACTCATGGTCGATCCGATGACAACAATGCCCATCATGATCATCAGCATGATGGGCGCCACCAGGGCGAACTCAACCAACGCGTTGCCCTCTTCGCGCGAGGAGAGCAAAACGTAAACCGCATCCGCGCGCGATCGCGACCCCGCGCGTCTGCTCTTCTCCGGGAAACGACGTTTGGGGCCGTCTGCCGCGTAGGTGCGCAGGCTGCCTGAAGCGTTCATCACTCCACCTCCTCGAGTCTTTGCCCAGATTGTCCGGCTTTCATCACTTCTCAAAACTTGCCTCGCCTCTCGCAAAGTGCAGCATCACCCTGCCCTCATCCTCGATTGTTGATCCGCTCCAAGAACCGCTCCAGCCGGCACTTGTTCGCTTCGCAGGCTGGTTCATCGTCGCGTGCGTCTTCGGCAAGCACAAACTGCAGGCCGACGCCGTCGTTTCCCCACCGCACCGCTCGTACCTTGACCGAAATAACAGGCTTCGCGCCCTGCGTGTCCTCCATGTCTTGCAGCGTCATCAAAATCATGGTCCCTGGATACCAGCGGTCTTCGGTGAGCAGGTAGAGTCCGGTCGAACTGACATCGCGAATGTCGTGCGCACTGGGAGTGCCGCCATTCCAGTAATAGGCCGCCAACCAGGGCGCCGGATGCCGCAGAGCGTTCCGGGCATCCGAAGACCACAATCGCTTGAACCAGTTTTTGACTAGATCGACTCGCTTCTTCCCAGAAGGGATCGGCGCGGGCGGGCGCTCCGCACCGCGTCCGTCATCCAACGCCCCTGAAGCAAGACCGCGCGGAGCAAGCGGCGTCTCCCGCGATGGAAATGTGCCCGTGGCCGAATCGGATGTGCCTCCTTTACCATTGAGCAACTCAAGTCGACGCTGCATCTCCTCAGACACGCATAACACAAACTGATCGCCGAACTGCGTCTCCGAAGAAGATATGGAATGCGGCGGCAGCACCAGAAGACTCTCGGCGATTGGCCTTGACGGATTATTGTGAACTGCCGGAAATGACTCGGCAAGATCGACGACACGACAATCCTGGTCCAGGTAGATCAGGTCGAGCGGAGCCGTCACAGCTGAATCAGGAATGCCCCGAAACGGCGTTAGCCACAGGCCTTCGTTGGGGTTCAGCGACAGCGCTCCATCCAAGCCGAGCGCCTTGTACGAGAAATCCCCGGCCGTGACCTCCAAGCCAAGAAAACACTCCCGAGTTTGGTTGTATGCGCAATACATCCGCAATTCCATAACTACTCCAGTCCGCGCGGGGCATGCTCCGCGGCCCCCTCATCGGCCTCCGCCTTCGTACGCCGGTCTTGTCAACTTCGCCGCTCAAAACAAGCGATCGCGTCAAGGTGATCGATGTTTCGCTCCGCTCCGCCGGAATTCAGGCGACACTCCCCATCAGCGCAGCGACGCGAATGGTGCCGGCGGAGCAATGTCTTCATCTTCCGGTGGCCGGTCGGGCTTTCGGTACTCCGGCTCCGTTTGTAGTGCTACTTGACCCTGGTACGGCGGCGCTGGATTAAAACCACTAGAACAACGAGAAACAGCATGCCGGAGACAACCCGGATGATCATGTTCGTATCCATTTCAGATCCTTTCGTGGAACGTATTTATGCGCGCGGCCCGGATGATTGTCGGGCGCGACTAAAGCTGCGGGCAGGCTCCGCCGTTCTTCCATTTGCATGGCGCCGGCGGAACTCTGAACCACCTACCCTACTTGACGCGGGTACGTCGACGCTGAATCAAAACCGCGAGAACGATAACGAAGAGCACGCCGGAGACAATCCGGATGATCATGGTACTGTCCATTCGCCTTTTCCTCCTTCCATCAATGGTTGATTACTTGTTTGAATGAGTCCATCATCAGAATCACTGCGGGGCCAAGAGTCACGATAAACAGCGCGGGAAAGATGAAGAATACGAGTGGAAACACGAGCTTCACAGAGGTCTTCGCCGCCTGCTCTTCCACTGCCTGTACCCGTTGCGTTCTCAGGGTGTCCGCATGCGTACGCATGGTTTTGGCGATACTGGTGCCGAATTGTTCCGACTGCACCAGCATCGAGACGAGATTGCGCAGGCTGTCGACGCCGGTTCGGTCTGCCATTTGTTTCCAGGCGTCGGAGCGCGCACGACCGGCCCGTTGTTCCAGCACCACAATGCTCAATTCATCGCACAAGTCCGGTTGCGCATGAATTAGCTCCGTCGCGGTGCGAGATGTTGCCTGGTCCAGGCTGAGACCTGCTTCAGTACAGATCACCAGCAGGTCGAGCACATCCGGCAGGCCGCGCCGAATCCGAGTTTGCCGCGCTTTAATCTTCCGCCCCAACCAGAAATCCGGCAGTATGAATCCGACGCCGAGGGCGGAAATGTAGATCACGAATGGGTTGATCTTCCCGAATCCTGTCACTAGCGCCAAAGAACACAACAACAGCGGTACCAATACCTTTGAGCCATTGAGCATATTGACCGCCGAATCGTTGCGGTAGCCGGCACGCTGGAGCCGCTCGCGCGAGACGGAGATCTCGGCCTGGCTCTTTGGCAGGACGTGCTTGAACACCTCCAGCGCGCCTCCGAGAGATGAGCCGGTCTTCTTTACGATGCTCTTAAGTGTCCTGGTTTCGGCAGGGGCAGGGTTGATCGCGCTGGAGATACGATGGACCATGGCGTGGCGATGGAACAACAAGATCCCGCCAATCGCGACGAGCAAGAACATTCCGACAAAAACAGCTATCGCAAATTCCATGGTTCCACCTTCACACGTCGATGTTGACGATCTGGCGAATGATCAACCCACCCAATAGCGTCATGGCTCCTGATCCGCACAACAGCTTGATGCCGATGGGGCGCTTCCACAAGATACTCATCATGTCAGGGTTGACGAAGTAGATCGCGATGCCCAGGAACAAGGGCAGAAAAGCGAGAACCAACCCCGTAAGTCTGCCTTGCGCCGTGTGCACCTTGATTTGCCGTTTCAAGCGAAATCGCTCACGAATGGCGTGGGAAGCCTTGTCAAGCACCTCGGCAAGGTTGCCTCCACTCTCTTTTTGAATCATGATTGCGCTGCTCACGATTCTCAGATCCTGTATCGGAACGCGCTTGATCATGTTTTCCATGGCCGTCTTCAGTTCAAGACCATAGTTCTGTTCGTCAAAGCAAGTCTTGAATTCGCATCCGATCGGATCGGAACATTCCCGCGCCACCAGACCCACGGCAGCAATCAGGCTGTGTCCCGCTCGGAGTCCACCCACCATAAGATCGAGAGCTTCGGGCAGATCCTTAACAAACATCTCCAGACGCTTGGCGCGTCTTCGCAGGGCCCATACAATTGGAGCTGACGCAGTGAGCAGGCCCGTTATCGAAGCCGGTAAGACATTCCCACAACGAAGCTCAACTAAATATGCCGGCGCCAGACCGCAGACCCCGCATAGCACCAACATCTTTCCCACCGACCATTTGAGATCAGCCTGATCCAAGAATCTCTGCAGCAAAGGTCCCAATTCGAATTTGCGAAGCCTTCGATTCAGCCAGGGGATGCTGCTGAGTTGCTCGTCCTTGCGAAGATCGGGGATCTTCTCGTGCTTTGCCTGCTCCTCACCTGCCAACGCCGAGTCGAGCGCGGACATCACTTGTTTGGATTTCTTAGTTGGCCCGCCCGCGGCAGCGATCAATGGCAGAGCGATGACAATGAACGCACCCAGGAATGTCAAAGCGAGGATCAGTTCCATAGCTCACTACCCTTTCCGCTCATTGAATCGGCGTCTCGCGTTCGAACAGGGCTTGCGGCAAGACAATCCCCGAGACGCGCAGCCGTTCCAGGAATCGGGGACGGATTCGGGTCGGCTGGAAGACTCCGATCACCTTTCCATCAGCCCCGATTCCCTTCTTCTGAAAAGTAAAGATCTCCTGCATGCAGATCACATTTTCTTCCATTCCCGTGATTTCGCAGACGCTCGTTATCTTGCGCGTGCCGTCGCTCATGCGGCTGCACTGCACCACGATGGTGATGGCAGCTGATATTTGCTGCCTGACAGATTTTTCAGGCAGGTTCATATTGCCCATCGCCACCATTGACTCCAGCCGGGAGATGGCATCGCGCGGGGTATTGGCGTGAATCGTCGTCAGCGAACCCTCGTGACCGGTATTCATCGCCTGCAACATGTCGAACGCTTCCTCGCCGCGCACCTCTCCGATGATGATGCGGTCCGGGCGCATCCGCAGGCTGTTAATCAGCAATTGGCGCTGGCGGATTGCGCCATGACCCTCGATGTTGGGCGGGCGCGTCTCCAGGCGCACGATATTTTCCTGCGGCAAGCGCAGTTCGGCAGCATCCTCAATCGTGACAAGTCGCTCGTGGTTGGGGATAAACTGCGAAAGAATACTTAAAAGAGTCGTCTTGCCCGCACCGGTGCCTCCCGAGACAAGAACGCTGATACGGGCCTTCACGGCCGCCGCGAGCACTTCCAATGCTTCAGCGGAAATACTCTTTAGTTGAACGAGTTGGCTGGCCGCTATCGGGCCGGTCCCGAAACGGCGAATCGAAAGCGACGGACCGTCAAGCGCCAGGGGTGGAATGATCGCATTCACGCGCGATCCGTCAGGCAATCTCGCGTCGACCATCGGCGATGATTCATCCACCCTGCGCCCCACTCGCGAGACGATGCGGTCGATGATCTGCAGCAGATGGCGGTCGTCGCGGAAGGCTGTATTTACTCTTTGAAGGAGGCCGCCCTTTTCGATAAAAATATGATCCTTGTCGTTCACCAGGATGTCGGAAATCTTCTTATCCCGCAGCAGAGGCTCCAGCGGGCCAAGACCGAATACTTCGTCCAGGAGATCGGCCTGAATTTTTTCCTGCTCATCCAGGTTCAGAGGCGCCCGCTGACCTCCCATGATCTCCTTGATTAGTTCCAGAACTGCCTGGCGTGCACGGTCGGAGTTCACCCGCGACAGCTTTTCCAGATCGAGCTTCGAGATCAGGATGCGATGGATTTCCGCTTTGTACGTTTCGATATTTAGTGTTTCCACTTTGGACTTTCCATCCAGGCTTCAAGAGTTGTTAACCGAACAAACCGAAGGCTTTCTTCTTCTTCTTTTCCGGAGCCGGCTCGCCAGTAATGGCTCTGGCCATCTCCTGAATTACTTGAGCTATTGGGGACTCCCCGGGCAGTAGGGGCGTCGCGTCAGTCTGCGTTCGCTGCACCGCCGGATAGTCATTGGGGATCTTCCACTGCGGTGACCTTGTGAGGACCTTTGCAATATAGTCGTCTGGAACCAGCGTCGAACGTGGATCATGCCGGTTTAGAACAATCTCCACCCGCGGAGTCGGTGCCGTAAAAAATTGCGAGATCAGGCGGTTTGAATTGCGCAGTTCAGCGACTCCCACCTGAGCAATCAGGTAGATCACCGAGGCGTCCTTGAAGAGAGACATTTCCGTCAAGTCCAGCCTCGATCCGGCATCGACAACAACGTAATCAAAGCTCTGTCGCGCCACGGCGAGAAGCTTGGCAGTGGCATCACTGGCAAACTGGTACGAAAGGAACTTGCCCGGAGCCGGTAGTACCGCCAATCCGTCACTATGTTTGACCAGAAGCTTGGACAAGAAACTCGAATCCAGCCGATCTGCGGCTTGCAGTGCATTGACAGTGGAATATTCAGACTGAATTCCCAGACTCAGGGCGACGTCACCCAGGGGATCGGCAAGATCTATCAGCAAGGTGCTCTGGCTACGTTGGTAAGCAAGCGCGAGCGCAAAATTGCACGCCAGAGTGGTCACGCCGACACCTCCCTTCGCGCCCATAAACGTAAGCAGCTTGCCGGTCGCCCGTCTTGGGCTGCTGTTCGCCGGTCGACGAGTCACGGCACGGACGAGAGCCCCTTTTAAGGCGCCATGCTCTACCGGAACGGCTAGAAACTCCCGGGCGCCTGCGCGCATGCTGCGCACCAGCTTATCTGGACTCGCCTCGTCGGAGTACACCATCACCGTGGCCGAGCCCTTGACGCTCAGGTTCTCCACAAGTTCGAGAGCATATTCAGGGTTACTGTCGAGATCGATGATTAATGCATCGTATTGGTCGAGTAACACAGGTAGCTCTTCGCGACTGGCAGGGTAGGCAGAAAATTCACGAACCATCATCGCTGGATATTCATGAAGTGCAATAGCCATCGCCTCTCGGAGCCGATCTTCGGGACCAATTAGAGCAATCGACAACGAACCGCTCTGCAATTCGGCGTCGCCCCCCCGGAGATATGAGGTGAAACCGTTGGTCGCTTTGCCTTCCCCTCCGGGAGCGGGCGCCGCCCCAGAAGCGCTGGATAAGAACCGGTAGTCGATTGGTGAATTTGGCATGCGCGCGCTCCGGCAGTTAGAAAGCAAAAAAAGATAGCAGCGTTCCAATGGCGATGGCGGGCGCATAGGGCATCTTGCGCCGCAGCGGATTATCGAGGGTCATATCCGGATCCCGAAACCTTTCGCGCTTCACCCAGCCGAAGGCAACGTCTCCAGCGCCTTGGAATAGTTCCGAGACAAATCCGGCATACACAGCCCAGACCAGGACCCATATCCCTCCAACAACGCCGGTGGCTACCTGAGCAATGAACAATTGCTGGGGACCAATCCATGCCCCGATCGCGGCGCACAGTTTTACGTCTCCAGCGCCCAATCCACCCAACCAGAAGAAGGCACCGCAAATTACCAGTGCCAGGGTCGCCCCGGCCAAACTTTGACGAATTCCGCCCCAACCATGATTCCAGCCGGAAACCACTAACCCAGCAACAAGAAATGGAAGTACCACCCAGTTCGGAATGGTCCTGCTTCTCAGATCTATGATGCTCACCAACACAAGGACGGTCAGCGTTGGCCACCAGGCGAATGAATGCATATATGTTTCCACCCGCGCTCACAACCAAGCGCTTTCCTACGAGTTGATCATGCAATTACCAAGCCAAACTGCAGAAGACGAAGAGGCCCATAATCCAAGCGATCAGCGGCCCGATAGCAAATAGGGTGTACACCGCTGCTGACGAACGTCCTCCCCCGCGGACAGCGAACAATTACGGAGCCGCGCAGGCCAAGCAGATGTATCCGGAGGCATGTCCTTTGACAGCGACATATGCGGCGATCGATTCGAGCTATTTCGGACATCATGATCGGCTCAACATGGCACCGTGTTCCGGGCAGACACCTACGGGGTCGCGGAGCGAAAGCCAAATGCGAACATGGCCGCCACTCAGCAACGACTAAATAACATGGAACCGCGCTTGATTCGCTATTTCCTACAGTACAATTTGCCCGAAGCTATG
Source organism: uncultured Acidobacteriota bacterium (assembly GCA_963812485.1). Taxonomy (GTDB): domain Bacteria; phylum Acidobacteriota; class Terriglobia; order Terriglobales; family Acidobacteriaceae; genus Telmatobacter. The sequence goes on along the minus strand of CAWEVD010000010.1, from coordinate 100,438 downwards.
TGATGGTCGTCACACAATGCCTAACTGACTCCTCTAATACTTCTGAGCTAAGCGGTGATCGCCGTCACAAGGCTTAATGTGACGCGGATCACACTAACTTCCGTGAGTAACGACCGTGGGAGTGGTTTTTTCCCGATCCCCATGATCTATTCTCGTTTCGGGGTCCGGTCGACTATTATTACAATATTACGGCACGAAGTTAATATATCGTCCTTGTTCTCAAGAGTTTATAATCTATTGACTGGAAGCCTTCGCGCTGAAAGCAAACAACATGTCCGGCATTTCTTGTTGTGATCGACCTCGGTGTATCCAATGACCTGAATTGTAAGTGACTTATTCACAATCAAGGGTGGTAGTTTCTCCTCTCAAGTAACAACACTAATATCCGATGTATAAGATTACTCTCCATTGACTCAAAAGAGGCATTGTCAGCGAGAGACATGACTAGTAGCATCACCATCATTCAACTCTCCAGATCCAAAGGCAACGAGGAATGCAAGAGGGACTCTCGGCCGTGATAAGAATTGGGCTCTACTCGGAAGATCGCACTCTGCACAGACTTCTTTCGTCTGCGCTTGGCAAGGAATTCCAACTTCAGCAAGACACCAGTGAATCGGCAATAAGAGATCTAGCTGTGGCCGGACGCTGCGATGTCCTGATTCTGGACTTTTTCTCCTCTCGCGACGATTTGGAGAAGCGCATTGAATCCTGGCGGCGCCTGCTTTCCCTTCAGGTTCCAGCGTTGATCATGGCCGCCGAAAGTCTCCATTCGAAGATATGCGAATCCATCGATAACGAGGCCTTCGGGTATTGCCGCCGTCCACCCTCCATTCGTGATCTCAAGAATCTGCTCCAAAGAGCGTATGAAAACTCTTCTCTGGAGCAGGAACGGCAGACCGCGAACCAGCGGCAAGGCGAACTCGCCGGTTGCGACCGGCTCATTGGCTCATCTCCGCACATGCGGCGTGTTTATCAGCTCGTGCGCAACGTTACCAATCTCAATGCTGCGGTCTTGATCACCGGCGAGAGCGGGACGGGCAAGGAGCTGATTGCAAGGGCGATCCACAATCTGGGCCCCCGCTCCAGCCATCCTTTCGTGGCCATCTCCTGTGGCGCCATACCCGAGACGCTGATTGAGTCGGAATTGTTCGGCCATGCCAACGGCGCCTTCACCGGATCGGTCGGGCCTCACGAGGGATACTTCGAGAAGTCTGGAGAAGGCACGCTCTTTTTCGATGAGATCGGCGAGCTCAGTCTCTTTACCCAGGTCAAGCTGCTGCGCGTACTCCAAGAACTGGAATTCAGCCGTCTCGGGAGCACCCGGGTCATTCCGTTACGGGCACGCCTGATTTTTGCGACGAATCAGGATTTGCCCAAGCTGGTTGCAGAAGGGCGGTTTCGTCACGACTTGTACTACCGCATCAACGTGATGCGCATTCAGGCTCCTCCGCTTCAGGATCACCCGGAAGACATACCTTTGATGGCTGAGCACTTTCTCCGCCGCTATTCGCGCGTGTTCGGAAAGTCGATGGACACCATCGAACCGAAAGCTATGGAAATGCTCATGGAGCACTCATGGCCAGGAAACGTGCGCGAACTTGAAAATGTCGTACAACGAGCCATTATTGATGCTCCCGGACGTTTAGTTCGCGTCGAAGACTTGAATCTCACGTGCGAAGAGGAGAGCCCTTCCGAGTTCACCAAGATTCTCGATATAGGCGACTACCTTCCTACCGGCAATTTTGAAAAACAATTGCGAGAATACAAGATCAAGCTGGCTCTCGCCGCGGTTCGTGAGAACAATGGAAATAAGGCGTTGGCCGCCCGCAGCCTGGGTATGTCCAGGGCCTATTTATACCGATTGATCGGGCTCGCGGAATCGGAGACGCTCGTAGAACAGAATATCGCCTGTTCGATCAAGGTTTGACGTTTCTAGCAGAGCAAGCCGAACGTTCAGGCCTGAGTCGTTTCCTGTCCCATCGCCACTGTTAGGCAACCGCATCACGACATTGATCTGCCGATTCGGACCGGGTCGAGAGCTTACCGTCATGACAAATACGTTCAGGTTTGCACGTTGTAGGCGGGCACTCCTATGGTCACCAATCCGCTCCTCCTTTGCCCGGATATGTACCAGCAACACCAGGAGGTTTCATGAGTCTCCCGGCCGGCGGGAGAGACTAAATCTTCATAGGTAATTCTTCCGTACAGAAATATCTTTTCGTCCCAATCCTCCACCCGCTTGAGCTTCTCCTCGGTCGCGCAAAACCGTTTCACATCTTCCCAACCGAAGATCCGTATGGGTGAGGACTCTCCCGGGAGAAGAATGATGGGATCCAGTGAAACTCGTGGTTTCTCGGCCTCATACTCAGGGACCTGAGGTAAATGAGTTTCGTCAAGCGCGACAACGACTCTTTCGGCAGTTACGACAATTCTGGCGGGGCTCTTGCCGCGATTCGTGGCTACGACCGTTGAGCTGTTTTCAACCCCAGGAGATGGTTCGGCCGTGACCATGATCCAAGGCCTCTCCGCCCGAACGATTGCTTGCGCGTTGAGCAAAGCGGTCTGGGCGATTGCGGCCGTGGTCTCGACCGCCCTTTCTACAGACTGTGTTTGTCGTTCTAGCTTTCTCAGTATTGATATCGCTAGCATGATTCCGATATATCCCATAACTGCCAGAAGTAGATGGGCTATCCATGCGATTCGATCCGGAATAGGCCAGGTCGGAGGCGCTTGAGCCGGGGCGGCAACAGCGATGTGCGGCAGCGGGTAATTCAATGATCCGCAGTCGCAATTGGTTTTTTCGGTGGGCCGGCTCGCACCCAATGGGCCAGCCGCAGAAGGACTCGAAACCGACACCCTCTGATCGCCCGGAGCGACCTTGCCGGTCGCCTGTTGGCCGACTGCCACTGGCGCCCGCGCGGCCGCCAGAAGGATTACCAAAACCAATGCACTCTTAAGCGTCATGATTTAGATGAATAGGTGTGATGGCGCAAATGTACCACAAGTCGTTCTCGCGGTCCCATGCACAAGACCAGTTTCGCAGTTGGCTGGCCCTCCGATGGTAATGGCCGATCAGCAGCGACGTGCTCTGCATCACGCATTGACGAAAATTTCGCTGCGATACTGCCACGGTACCTGATTTGAGCTTCGACGAAAAGACACTTACTTCACGTCGAGGTGAGAGGACTTGCACCTGACGGCAGGGCCAGAAGCCGGCGGGGAGATTTATCCAAACAAGTGTGGGAGTAAGCGTGACGAGAGCGCGCATGGACGGCTTGTATCTCCTCCTTTTGGGGGGCGCACTCTTCCTTTCGCTGGGCTTGATCATGGAGCGCGCCGCTGCCGTTACAACAATAGACTTCAAAGTGGTCTACTACAGCGCGCGGTGCCTTCTGAAACATTTCGATCCTTATCGGGAGAGCAGCCTGCTCCAGGTATATCGCGCAGAAGGAGGAGACAGTCCATCGGACACCGCCAAGATTCGTCGGATCGAAGGCAATTATATGTACTTGCCGACGGCATTCGCCTTCACGCTTCCCTTCGCGTTGCTTCCGTTTGGCGCTGCACATGCGCTCTGGTTGACCGTGACCGCGGCTAGTCTCCTCCTGGCCGCATTTCTAATGTGGAACCTAGGAGCCGATCATGCCCCGGTGGCTTCCGGCGGTCTGCTCTTCCTGGTCTTGGCAAACAGCCAGAACCTGCTGCTCCTCGGGAACCCGGCCGGCATCGCCGTTTCCCTTTGCGTGATTGCAGTTTGGTGCTTTCTCAAAGAGCGCTGCGTCTTGGCCGGCGCCATTTGCCTTGCCATCAGTCTCACTTTGAAACCCCACGACGCGGGGCTGGTCTGGCTCTATTTTTGTCTTGCAGGCGCGGTACACAGAAAGCGAGCACTGCAGACCCTGGCTCTGACCATAGCTCTGAGCGTCCCGACAATTTTGTGGACCGCACACGTGTCCCCTCAGTGGATGCAGGAATTGCAATCCAACCTGTCCGCGCTATCTGCGCATGGGAATCTCAACGACCCGAGCCTCGCCACATCCGGTGCTCGCGGCCTCGGTATGATGGTCAATCTGCAAACCGTCATGAGTTTGTTTTGGGATGACCCCCGAATCTACAATCCGGCCAGCTATCTTGTCGGTGGAACCCTTGTGCTCGTCTGGACAATCATCGCGCTAAAATCGCCCCCGAGGCTACCAAATTCCAGGCTGGCGCTCGCCGCCATCGCCGCTATCTCGATGCTGCCCATCTATCATCGACAGCAGGATCTGAAACTCCTGTTGCTTACCATTCCTGCCTGCGCCATGCTCTGGTCTGAGAGATCCAGGACCGGTCGAATGGCCCTTCTGGTAACTGCAACGGGAATTCTTCTGACAGGAGACCTTTTCTGGATCATTTTTGACCGTCTGCTTCCTCAATTGGCGGAAACAGGATTTCCAGGTTGGGCCATTACCGCCATTCTGGTGCTCATGGTGCCACTTGCTTTGTTAGTAATAGGTGCCTTCTATCTATGGATTTACGCACGAAGGGCGCCTGTTGCGACGCCATCAGACCCATTCGGAGGCTCGAACGGTCGGTTGATCCGACCTGCCTCGTCGGAGGAATCCAGCGAACATGTCGACCTTTTGCGAAAAGACCGGGTGCGAGTCGCTCCATGCGCTTAACATTCGAAATGCAGAGCAATTGATCGCTCTTCCGCGGTCCGATCGGACGGGATCGCCGGCCATAGATGAGTCGAGGCAACCAGCTCGATGTGGATCGGGTGCCCGTGCTTGACGGATGGCGCTGCATCGCCATCACGCTTGTATCGTGTTCCTGTTTGTTACGCCGCTTGTTGTGCTCGGACGCTACTATTGCATCGAGGAGCCCTGCCGAAAGCTGGGCGTGCGCATCTCTGCTCCGCGTCCCGCATCAGTGGCCCTCCAAAACTGTCGCCCCAGAATACTCGCCCAATCCGGTACTGCTGAATCAAGAAGTCGGCTGTAATATCAACCAGGCGCTCGCACGGCTCGATTTGGGGCCTCGCCTTACAGCAAGGCCGCCCCGAAGGGCGGCCTGCGTGTTTGGAGAGGAGAGCCGGGCGTCAGTTACGGGACGTTGTTGAAGATCGCGCCTACCGTCGCGTCGGTTGAACCGCCGTGGGAAACCAATTGGATCGTACAGCTGTTGGGTCCGGCTGCTGTGATTGGCGCGGTCGGCGTACAGTTGTAGGTCCATCCGCCAAACGCCACCCCTGGCTGGGCCGGCGCAGTCAAGAGCACAGTTTGGCCTACCGGATAGATTCCCACGCAGACAGAACCGCCAGTGTTTCCGTTGGCGGTCCAACCCGGGCCGCAGTGGATCACGTCAGGGGTGCCCGTGGCAGAAGGAGCCGTTACCAACCAATTGGTTGTATTCAATCCTTCCCCATACACCGTTAAGGTAGCCTTGAGTGGTCCAACCTGCCCCGTATAACACGAACCCGGAGTTGGCGGGTGCCCGGTGGGATCGGGGAGAGTCAGGGGGCAACTGAAGGTTGCAGTGGCGGTTTGTATCGTCCCGTCGGGGCTGGTTGCCTCAGCAATAATGGCGGCGGTTCCTGTCCCGTAGGCCGTAACAATGCCGGCGCTCGCGCTCGAAGTTCCGCCGCTGTTGGTATCGACGGGGAACGCATCAGGGAAGGAAGAAAGCCAGGTGACCGAATTGGTCAGATCCCTTACGTATGGAACAGTCGAATAGGTTCCAATGGCCAGGAATTGCCCCGTATCCTGCAGATCGCCAACGGTGAGCGCGCTCGGAACGATGGTGAGGGAAAGCAGAGGCTCAGGAGCTGCAGTAAGGGTCACTGTAACGGAGGCAGTGGCGGACAGAACCGACCCGTCTGGATTGGTCAATATCGCAGTGATCGTGCTGGAGCCCGCGCTCAAGCCGGTTACAAGCCCGGATGGACTCACGCTCGCAATGGTTGGAATGCTGGAACTCCATTTGATCTGCGGAGATTGGCTGACATCTTCCTGGAGGCCGGAGCTCCCGAAAGCGCCAAAGGCAATGAACTGTCCGGTTTGACCTGACGCCGACAACGTCTGCGAACCTGGAATGATCGCCAGCGCGGTAATCTGCTCGGAGGTGGCGGCAACGACGGTGAACGTGGCGGTGCCGGTCGCCACGGTCTTGTCGGGGTTGGTCGCGATTGCCGTGATGGTGGTGGTGCCCTGCCCGACCCCGGTCGCGAGTCCGCCCGAGGTGATGGTGGCCACCGTGGTACTGCTCGAAGTCCACGTGACCTGACCGGTCAGATCCTCGGATGTGCCTGCTGCCGTGGTTCCGATCGCAATGAACTGGCTGGTTTGCTTAGGAGATGAAACGGACTGCGTTCCGGGAATAACAGAAAGTGAAACTACATCACTCCCGGATGATACTGTGGCGCCCGTCACCGCTATGCTCGCGGTGGCGGAGAGACCTCCGGGCATGCTGGCGGTGATGGTCGCACGTGCCCGCCGAAACGCCTGTGGCCACGCCGGATGAATTGATGGTGGCGATGGCAGGGGCAGTTCGAAGTCCAGGTGACCTGGTTGGTCACGTCCTCGTTGGTCGCGGGATGGTTGCCGTGGCCGATGATTCCGGTAGCCGTGAATTGTGCCGTCTGGCCTGCCACGAGCGACTGGCTCGCAGGGGTGATCTGAATGGAACCAACTTGAGAGTTGCTGCAACCGATTATGGGAACGACAAGGGCCAAAAATAAAATAGCGCTAGGGCAATGACGATTCGACACGAACTTCTCCTTACGTCAGATCTGCTGAATCGATAAGACCCAGATCAGATTGCAGACCTCGGCATCCCTCGACGGTGCACGTTGATTGCCATCGTCGCGCTAAGCTATTTGCTTGAATCAACAGGCGTTCCTGACTCAGCGAATGCGAGCCACGTACTCTGCTGTAGAATGCATCGATCCGGTGTCCACCTTGGTTGACATGTGAATTGGCGCGAGCCCCGCGCTTGCCGCTGTTTACGGGGACGAGCGTGGCCGATAACGCCCCCAAGTCCGCCCCGCCGGCAGGCGAGGTGCTCGTGTCGAATGTCAACAGATTCTGCCGCAAGCCAATAAGGATCTTGCGATCGGCTGCAGAAGGTCCGGTTCTCCGCAGAGACGCTTCACCACGTAATCAATCAGCAGCGAAGCGTCACGAACGACATAGGCATGCGAGTCATAGGGGTGACAAAAGCCCTCCAGAATCGCGCCTCCCAAGTTCAACAAAATCAATGGCCGGATCTCCCCTCTCCGACCGCGACAAAAATGTGTGCGATATGAACCGGAGGGAATATCCGCTAATGGGCCGTCGATTATGGGCTCTTTCCGCGGATGTCGGGAGGACAGCGGTGCTTCGTCGTTATGAGGCTCCGGTTGGCACGTTTGTGCCATCGTCAACGCTCTTATGTCGATTGACGTACTTGCCTTGGATGAAGCTTCGGAATGGTCACGACCTTCGACGCCCGGAAAGGTCGAATCGTCGAACTCCATTTCATTGAGGGACTGATCTTCGAAAAGATTGCACTCGCAGTGAGCGCGCCCAGCCGGATTAAGCTGGGTGAGCGGCTAGCAGCGGGTGTCACGATGTCACGGACGGCCGAGTCTTCAGGGAAATCGGCCCCCACGGAACCGCGTGATACAAAGGAGTCTTCGACAATGTCGCCTGATATGTGGCGCGGAATTGTGCAAGGCGGATGCAGACGGATCATCTCGCACGACACCTGCGGAGGACATGCGCAAAGCTGTGTCACGTGATCGGGGCCGAGTTAGAGCAGATTCTGTTCCTTCTATGATCGCGGCGTTGCGGGGCGATCCTGGTACTAACCCACGATTGGATCGCGAATGTCGAACGAGATCGGTTCTCGTCGCCACTTGCTTCGCCGCGAACATCCTATTTTCTCCAGATTGGCAGGGGCTCCGCTTCAGCAGTTCGAAGAGTCTCCAGCAGCCCATGCGAGGGGCTATAACGGCAAACTGGATCTATCGCTTTCGCATCTCCGGTAAGCAGATAGGCCTGGCAGCGGCACCCGCCAAAATCGATTTCCTTGCGAGGGCATTGCAGACATGTGTCCGGCATCCACGCATCGCCGCGAAAGTGTTGAAACGCGCTCGATTCTCGCCAAATCCATCCAAGTTCATGCGCTCGAACACTGTCAAACTCAAGGTTCGGAATGACCGCTGCCGCATGGCAGGGCAACACATTTCCTGCGGGATCGACCAACATCATCTGTCGTCCCCACCCGCCAACACACGCCTTGGGAAAGCTCCCAAAGTAATCTGGAAATACGCTCTCCAACTGGATCTTTCCCCGCAATCGCTCCTTTGCATTCGCCACGATCTCCAGGGAGCGGTAGACCTGCTCTTCTGTTGGCATTAGCAAAGAACGGTTTTTCAACGCCCAACCGTAATACTGCACATGGGCAATCTCGAGCCGGTCAGGGCCTAATTCTTCGGCCATTGCAATAAATTGCTCCAGCCGGTCCAGGTTCATCCGATGCACCACAAGGTTCACCGTGAACGCCAAAGGAGATTTCCGGATCACCGGAGCAAGTGCCAGCTTTATTGCGTGAGCCTTGGTGCCTGCGATGTGATTCGCCGATGCTTCGTCGAGATCCTGAAAGCTCAATTGCAGATGCTCCAGCCCCGCCTCCACCAGCTCGGCTAGTCGCTCCCCGGTCAAACCAAGCCCTGAGGTAATCATGTTCACATAGAGTCCGGCCGTGCGCCCCGAAGCGATCAACTCAGCCAGGTCTTTGCGAACCAACGGCTCCCCACCGGTCAAACTCAGCTGCAATACACCCAGCGCCGCTGCCTCGCGAAACACGCGCGCCCAGTCCTCTGTCGTCAACTCGTCCGCGGCCTTCCGCATCTCGATTGGATTGGAGCAATACAGGCAGTGCAATGGACAGCGATGCGTCAGCTCGGCAATGAGTGAAAGCGGCCGTAGCGTCGAACTTGGAGCGGATGGCGCTATGCTCATGTCCTCTCCCTCAGCACGCCGCGGTGCTTCAGATCCTGCAGTAACGCAAGCACGTCGGTGCGAATCTCAGCCTCCTCCGCACCCTCGTACTCCTGTAGAAGTTCCTGCACGATCCCGGCTACGTTGCGGTTCCCGTCGACGCGGGCCAGCACATCGCGCGAGGGCCCGTTCAATTCGAGCGTACCTTCGGGCATCAGCAGAACGTCCTGCGTCGGATGCAGTCGGCATCCGCGCACCACCATCGGAATCGAGTTCATGTCCATAGATACCCTGGCCCGACAACATCAGTCACAATGTGGCACAAAACAGCCCGGCGGGATATTTCCCGGCGCCACATAAGCATAGTCAATGGCGTCAAGTTGCGCCCACAGAATCGCGCATTTCTGTTCCAGTGCGCCTATTACCTGCTCCTGCTGCGATCGGGTCTCGGCATGTGTGGACACGTAGTCCAGCGCAAATTCTGCATCTTCAGGAGCCTGCGTGAGCCTTCCTTCAAAATACGCCAGGCCCTCAACCATGTACGGATAATGCAGCCTCATCTTGTCGATCCGCAGCGAAATCAGATCCCGTGAGAAAAGCTCGGTCAGCGAAGACGCAACAGCCACCAGCAAAGGACTGTCCCGCACCAGCGCCAGGTAGGCATCCACAGCATAGCGAACGCCCGGCAACACGCCGATGCAAGGAATTACTTCTTCAGGTGACAAACCCGCTGCTTCCGCGAGCCGAATCCATTTTTCGATTCCGCCGTAGCCATCCAGATTCCCATCGTGGTCCACGATCCGTTTCCGCCACGCCCGCCGGAATGCAGGATCTTCGCTCTTCGCCAGCAGCAAAGCATCTTTGATCGGAATCCGGCTTTGATAGTAATAGCGGTTCAGCGCCCAGGCCTGCATCTGTCCACGGCTTAGCCGTCCCTCGTGCATCCGCACGTGAAAGGGATGCCGATGGTGGTACCGGCGCGCCCCAACAGCAAGCAGCCGATCGCGTAACTCGTCCCGCGAAAGCATCTCCGCTGTCGGTGTCAGTGTCCCAGCTCCCATCCGTCCTGCCCGATCTTCCATCCGGCCTCCACAACCATGTTGTAAGCACCACTCCGGGGATCGAGAACCGGGTTGGTGTTATTCAAATGCACAAAGACCTTTTGCAAAGCGGGGAGGTCGGACAAGAGGGCTATCGTGCCTTCCTTGCCGCTCATTGGCACATGTCCAATGTCTTGCGCCTTCGGCGTTCCGGCATGAGTTTCACTCAGCTCTTCATCGCTCCAAAAGGTGCCGTCTACGAATATGGTGTCACAGCTAGCATAAATAGCCCGAAGCGCATCCGTTATCGCGGGTACCACGGGCGTATACGCTACGCGCATTCCATCCCCTTCGAGAAGCAATCCCAGACTGGCCTGCTCAGATCCACTCAAACCAAGCTCTCTGGCGTAAAAAGGCAATTCCCCGGCCATGGCAAACGGCGTACACACAATGTCGCTCGTTCCAAGTAGAAAAGACACGCCCGCCTGGATTTCCACCCACGACAATTGATTGGGCACGCGTTCCAGCATTCTGAAAAAACTGTTCGCCTCAAGCACGCGACGTACCAGCGCCGTCGCATACAACGTCAGCGGCTGGAATTCACGCAGCAGGAGCAATCCCAGAATTTGATCCAAGTCAGCAGTGGCGAGCACAATTCCTTGTATCGGGGTATTGCGGCTGCCTCGGTTGATGCGGGGGCGAAGTTCCGGATTGGCTTCAATCTGGAACCGAATATCCGGCGAGGCGTTCAGCAGGAATATGGCGTCCGGAGAATTCCATACCGCCGCTTGAAGTTGCATACGTGGCGAAACCTTCTCAGGTTCAGCGCGGCTGGAAGCGCATGTGGTACATGCGCAGTTCCACTGGGGGAAGCCCCCACCCGCAGCAGTGCCCAGCAGCCTGAAATGTAACATCGGCTAGTTCCCCGCGGGACCGTAACTGTTGACCTCATATCCCAGGTAAATCTCTCTGACTTTAGGGCGATCCAGACTTTGGTCCTGATGACATTCTTTCATTTGTTTGTGGCTGTCTCGGTTTGGAACCTGAAAGTGAGCTGTGTCAACTTACCCAAGCTTCAAACAAAGATTTGTGACCTACCTGTTAGAACGTTACTAAAAGTCAATGCGCACTTTCAACCACCTGTCAGACCCATATTGCGCCTTCGTGCTCTCGCACCGCTTGAGGAATATGAATGAATAAATGGTCGCTGTCAAGGGCAAAGGAAAGGCAGTGAGCAGGGCCCCCGCAATGCGTCTTAGGGACTTTACAAGACTTTACATCTTGTTTGATAAAGAGCAAATCCGGGGAAATTACTGAGAGCCTAGCATGGTGCCCGGTTTGCACTTACCCGTGCAGACTACATTGGGTTCGAAGCAAGCTTCCGTCTATCCCGCGATCGATTTTCGAAGGTCTTGTGTAAGTTGCCACAGGTCACCTTCAAGTCTCAAACCAAGAAACCATCGTAGTCAGACAGGAGAATGTCATGAAGACCAAACTCTGGACCCGCCCGCAAGTCAAAGAAGTGAACCTGGGTTGTGAGATCAACTGCTACGCTCCCGCGGAAATCTAGCATTAAGCAAGGCGCCGTGATGTTGGTGACAGTCAGGCAGATTCGAGGGCAGACCTTTCGTTAAGTAAGTTGCGATCCGTCGAATCACTTACTTGATCGGCGTCGCTCAAATGGCGCGGTCAAGTGACTCAGGCCGAGCCGCACGCAGTCCTGCCACTTGAGTGCGGCAATGAGGAAGAAAAGCGATGAGAAACTGGGTCCCCGCGGGATCGATTCGCGTCGATCTCCGAAGCTACGCGTGCGCTCTGGCATTGCTTGTGGGCGCATTGGTCACACACCCTTTACTCGGTCAACATGACGGTAACGTCGACTGGCGATACAACGGAAACACGTTGGACAATCAACGATTTCAAGACGTCGACCAGATCAACCCTCACAATGTCGCCAAACTAAAACCAGCCTGGGTTTTCCATACTGGTGTCTTCGACCCAAACATGGCCATGGAAATGACGCCGCTTGTGGTCAACGGCGTGATGTATGTTCCCACTGGCGACGACGATGTCTTCGCGTTGAATCCCACCACCGGCAAGCAAATCTGGGCTTATCACCCGACCGATATGCCGTCGCCCTCCACGCTCCCGATTTGCTGCAATAACGACAATCGCGGCGTGGCGTTGGCCGACGGGAAGATCTTTGTCGCGCGCCTCGACGCCCAGCTCGTTGCCCTCAATGCCGCGACCGGTAAAGTAGTCTGGCAGACAATTGTCGACCTCCCGAGCAACGGCGCTGCCATGACGATTGCTCCGCAAATCGCCGATAACAAAGTGATCGTTGGCGTGTCAGGCGCCGAATTCGGGGTGCGCGGTCATGTGGATGCGTACGATCCGCACACCGGCGCATTGATCTGGCGTTTCTGGACCACCGAGCCTACTACTTGGGCGGGTAATTCGTACCTTGTTGGTGGAGCGTCGGTTTGGGGAACCCCCAGCTACGATCCTGACCTCCATATGCTGTACTTCGCCACCGGTAACGCCTACCCCTGGCCTTATGTCGGCAATCACGCTGGATTGAACCTGTACTCGGCGTCGATTGTAGCCATCGACTCAAGGACCGGGAAGCACAAGTGGCATTTCCAATTTGCCCACCATGACATGTGGGACTTTGACGGCCCGCAGCCGACGATGCTCTTCACAGCGCACGACGGCACTCCGGCCATTGCACACACATCGAAGACGGGGTACACGTTCATCCTGGATCGGCGCACCGGCAAGTCGCTTTTCCCGTGGTCGGAGGTGCGCGGTTCCCGCGACGCCGCCGGAGGCGGCTTTCCAGCATCCCTGGCCGACTCAACCTGTATCCTCGATTGAGACCCTGCTTGAGCACGAGGCCGAACTCCCGCTCCCGGCCGGCTACATCGCTGCTCCGATGTGGACAACTGAGGGACCAACGCCAATGGTGTTCCAACCATGGGCGGATGGAGTGGAATGGCCTCCCGCGGCTTACAGCCCACGAACCCACTTCCTCTACTCGCATTCCCGTTATGCGCCGGTTGATGTTGGGATCACAAATGACCCGGTCCACGATACGATGTGCCCAATTGGGCCGTGCACGTTCACAGGAACCTTCTATGTACCCGGCCAGACGCCTCACGGCGTTTACGGAGCGATCGACACGCGTACGGGAAAGATTGCCTGGACGGACCCCATGACTCCAGGCTTGAATCCCGACTCGGGCATAGGAGTAGCCGGCGACCTGGTCTTCTTCGGCGAAAGCAACGGGCAGTTCCATGCCGCGGATGCCGGGACGGGTAAGATCCTCTGGACCTTCGATGCATCAAAGGTGCCCAATGCGGGCGGCGCAACTGCCTCTCCAGCCTTTTATGTCGTCAACGGAAAAGAGTACGTAGTGTACGGCTTTGGCGGCGAGCCCAATGAAAGCCCCGTGCTGGGCGACGCAGTCATTGCCTTCGCACTTCCGGATCATGACGATTAACAATTCGAACTGACAACAAAAGTCCAGTGACTTTGCTGGGGCCGTCTCGGATGCAGCCGCGATTCGTTCTAATGAGCGGGTCGCGGCTGCCCGCGAGACGGAATACTCTGGGCGGCTTGACTGCTTCCAACCCTGGGAGAGCCGCCCAATGAGTGATTCGCCGCACCGTCTAAAGAGACCATCGGGAGATCAGTGCGATGCAGAATAGGATGTCGTCGCACGCCCGCGGGAGGAGACGGTGTGCCGGGTATCCTCGGCTCGAATCTCAATGGGTGAGAACCGATCAGATGTTCACGAGCAGGTCCCCGCGACCTGGACATAGTGTGGCCGCAATGTTGGCCATCCGGCTCGCTTTTGTCTTCTTCATCGCGGCCTCGATCGCCTTGGCGCAGGCTCCGCCAGCTTCGCCGAGTGATGAAGAGAAACCTGTGGCGCCGCCCGTAGTGAAGGGTCTCGACCTCTCTGCCATCGACAAAACTGCTGATCCATGCACCGACTTTTATCAGTACGCGTGCGGCAACTGGATCAAAGACAATCCGCTACCGGATGACCAGATACGATGGGTGCGTTCGTTCTCTCTGCTCCAGGAGCGCAATCTCTATCAACTCTGGCAGCTACTGGACGCTGCCGCCAGAGAACCGGCTAACTCCGCTGCAAAAGCAATATGGCGACTATTTTGCCGGGTGCATGAACGTCTCCCTGCTGGAGAGCAAAAGCCTTCAGCCTCTTGAGCCCGCGCTGAAGCGTATCTCAGAACTTCAGGATACGAAGGGCGTGGCCGCGCTCATGGGCGATCTCGCCGCGGCCGGTGAGCCTGCGCCGCTCTTCGTCCTCGATGTCGAGCCGGATCCAAACGACTCGTCAAGGCAAATCGTCAGCATCTCCCAGGGCGGCCTGACGTTGCCGGGTCGCGAGCCATATGTTGGAGCTCACTCGAAATATGTTCGCAAACGATATGTAACCCACATGGTACGTGTATTCATGCTTGCCGGCGATACGATGGAGCAAGCCGAGACGGAAGCACAGGCCGTTCTCAACATCGAGACGTCCCTGGCCCAGGCTTCGACGAGCCGCGCCGATTCAAGCGATCCGGCGAAGCGCAGCCACGTCCTGACCTTTGCCGATCTCCAGAAGCTCGCGCCCGGCTTCGACTTCGCAGTCTACTTCAGGCACATGGCCGCGCCGCCGGTCGAAACACTCAATGTGGCCGACCCGGAATTTCTGAAGGCGCTCGATGGTTTGCTCGCCTCCGTCCCTGTTGATTCGTGGAGATCCTACTTTCGTTGGCACGTCTTCAGCGAGCAGGCCGAAGCTCTCCCAAAAGCTTTCCGCGACGAAGATTTCGCTTTTTGGGGGAGTTTCTTCACGCGACAGGAACATCCGGAGCCGCGCTGGAAAGAATGCACAGAAATGACCAATCAGGCCCTGGGCGATACCCTCGGTCAGGACTGGGTGAGGCAGAACTTTCCTTCCGGCTCCAGAGCCGGCATGGAAAAGCTGGTCGCTGCTCTTGAAAAGGCACTCGGCGACGAGATCAGCGCCGTGCCCTGGATGAGCGATACGACAAAGAAGCTGGCGGAGGAAAAACTGGCGTTGATCCGAAACAGGATCGGAAACCCCGAAAAATGGCGCGATTACTCGAGCCTGAAGGTCGACCGCAACGATTTGATCGGAAACCTGCAGCGCAGCCGGGTCTTTGAACGCATCTATAAGCTAAGTGAAGCCGGCCAGCCGACGGACGATCGTGTCTGGGACATCGCGCCTCCAACTGTCGATGCCCTCTATCGGCGGTCAACGAACAGCCTGTACATTCCTGCCGGCATCATTCAACCACCTTTCTTCGACCTTGCCGCCGACCCATCCGTAAACTTCGGCAGCATAGGAGTAGTCGTGGGGCACGAATTGACGCACGGATTCGACCAACTCGGATCGAAATTCGACGGTAAAGGAAATCTGCGGGAATGGCAGACCGCCGACGATCACCGCAGGTTCGCCGAGAAGACCGACTGCGAGGTGGCGGAATATAGCAACTTCGGGGCGATGCCCGATCCTGACAATCTGCCGCAACTCAAGGTAAATGGAAGGCTCACGCTCGCCGAGAACACGGCCGACAATGGCGGTCTACGCATCGCATTTCAAGCGTTGACTGAAGCCTTGGCGGCCGAAGGAAAAACCGCTCAGGATCCAAAGGATGGGTACAGCGTGAACCAGCGCTTTTTCCTGTCGTTCGCACAGGTGTGGTGTCAGGATCAGGGCGCACGTTCCGCGCGGCAGTCGGCGGCAGCCGACCCGCAATCGCCAGGACGCGGGCGTGTCAACGGCGCCATTCAGAACTTCGACGAATTCGGCAAGGCATTCGGATGCACCAGGGGTGCACCGATGTACCCGGTCAACTCTTGCAGAGTTTGGTAGCACGACAAGGTAGCCCGCGTCAGGACCGAGGCTGAACAGACTGGCCGAGGAGGAAATTCAAGCATGCGACTAGCTCTCAGTATGTCAGCGTGCTTGCTAGTTTGCGCTTCCCTCGCGATGGGTCAGGTAAATATGGGCGAGTTGCGTCTCAAGGTGACGGATTCCACCGGAGCGGGACTACATGCCTCTGTTACGGTTCTCAGCCAGGGAAATCAATATAGAGCCCCGCTCGCAACCGATGCAGAAGGCAGGGCCGACATTCACCGGTTGCCTTATGGTGTTTATCTGATCACCGTCGAAAAGCAGGGCTTTTCGACGGTTTCGCACATCGTGCAAGTAGAGTCGGCGCTCCCGATCAATTCGGTGATCAAGCTTGAACTCGCTCCGGTCAAGACAGTCGTGACCGTCAATGCTGAGGAGACCCTGATCGATCCTGGCCGGCCCTCCTCCATCATGCAGATTGGTTCGAAGCAGATTCAGGACCGGGTACAGTCTTTGCCGGGCAGATCCGTGCAGGATCTGGTGGTCACTCAACCCGGCTGGCTTTATGAAGGGAATGCGGTTCTGCATCCGAGGGGCTCGGAATACCAGACTCAATTCGTGATCGATGGGCTTCCGCTCACAGACAATCGCTCGCCAAGTTTCGGGCCAGAGATCGAGGCTGATGACCTGGAATCGATGAGCATCTATACCGCCGGCTTTCCTGCCGAGTACGGTCGAAAAATGGGCGGCGTGGTGGAACTGAATACGAAGCGCGATCGCCGACCCTGGGACGCATGGCGAGTGGATCCTCACCGGTGGCTCTTATGACACGTTAGGTTCGTATGGAAAGATTCAGGCAGACCTGGGGCAAGAACACGATATCGGCGACGGCATCCGGGGGAATGTCCGCGCACTATCTCAACCCGGTGGTGCCGGAAAACTTCAATAACAATGGGACGACCGGAGATTTCTCTGCGAAATACGAGCGGGACCCCAACGAAAAAGATCGGCTGATCCTCAGCGTCCGCCACGAACTCTCGCGGTTCGATATTCCCAACGAGCAATTGCAGGAAGCGGCAGGCCAGCGACAGACGGGCGACAACTTCGAAACCCTGGGGTCGGTGAAGTATCAGCATATCTTTTCGGCGAACAGCCTCGGCACGCTTGAGGGGTTCGTTCGCAACAATGCCAACGATCTGTATTCCAACACTTTCTCGACCCCGATCATCGCATTCCAGAAAAACTACTTCAACGAGGGCTATTTCAAGGGCACCTGGTCCAGGCACTACAAGAATCAGGAATTCAAGGCCGGGGTCGAATCGGACAACGCTTTCCTGCATGAGAAATTCAACTACGTCATTACCGACCCCACGCAGTTCGACCCCGATACTCCTCCGACGCTGGGTTTTGCCGACAGCCGCCCTGACCTTGAGCAATCTGCGTTCATCGAAGACATGATCCATCTGGGGAAATGGACGATCAGTGCGGGCTTGCGTTGGGACCACTATCAACTGATCCTCAATGAGCACGGAGTGAGCCCGAGAGTTTCGGTTGGCTATTATGTTCCGTCGATGAAGATGGTGTTGCATGCCTCGTACGACCGCGTCTTCCAGACACCCTCGTTTGAAAACATCCTGATTTCGGGTTCGTCGGAGATCGATGCACTGAGCGAAGATTTTCTCCGCCTGCCGGTGAAGCCGTCGAGGGGCAACTATTACGAAGGCGGTGTGACCAAGGCCTTTGCCGATCGGATGCGGCTGGATGTGAATGTCTATCGCCGCAACGTGAACAACTATGCGGACGATGACCAACTGCTGAACACCGGCGTCAGCTATCCGATTGCCTTCGATCAGGCGATTATCTATGGCGCGGAGGGCAAGCTCCAGATCGTCCGCCTGGGCCGACTTAACGGGTATATCAGCTATTCCTACATGGTCGGCAATGTCTGGTTCCCGGTGACCGGCGGACTGTTTCTCGGCAGCGATGCGGACGATGCGCTGTCGCAGACAACCGGACACTTCCCTGACTCGCAGGACCAGCGCAACACGGCGCGGACACGGTTCCAATACCAGATTGTGCGGCGAGCCTGGGTGGCCGCCGGCGCGTCCTACGGATCGGGGCTGCCCTTCGACTATGGAGGCACCGAGGAGGACGCCCTAGCCGAATACGGCCCTGCTGTCATTAGCCGCATCAACTTCGATCGTGGACGCATCAAGCCCCTGTTTGCCGTCTCCGCGTCCCTGGGCGTGGAGGTATTCAAAGGCGAGAAGATCAACAGTCGCCTTCAGCTCGACGGCGACAATTTGAACAACCGCTTGAATGTGATCGATTTCGGAGGCCTCTTCTCCGGCAATGCAATCGCGCCCGGACGCAGCTTCACCTTGCGACTCAATACTTCTTTCTAAAAAATGTAAGTTGTTTATTTATTGGTGCCCGGAGGGGGACTTGAACCCCCACACCCTTGCGGGCCGCGGATTTTAAGTCCGCTGCGTCTGCCGATTTCGCCATCCGGGCTCGTTTCTGCTTCCTACGTAATTCGCTCCTTTTTCAGCAGTTTACATGATCCTCAATTCCAAACCCTCGAACCAGAACGGTCCGGTTCTGCGGTGTTCCGTGCGGACCGAGCTTGCCTGAGCCAATTCGTTGGTGCCCTGCTTTGGAATTTGCATTACCCACGAAAAAGCTAAATTGCAACTTCGCAGACGACCGGGAGCCCGGTATTCGTCTCCTGCGTATGAGAATATTCGATCACGGCTTTGCCATTGTGTACACAGCGCGTCCGCGCAAAATTGGATGGACCAAGTTCAATCTCGCCCGATCACCCACGCATAGTGAGCTTTCCTTGGCTCCGTGGTCTGAACCCGCGCAATCGACCGCTGCCACTTCTCTTCATCGCGGTCATGCACAGGCAGTCCGGCCGTATAAAAAGCCATCAGCACCACGCTTCTGCTCCACGTCCGCCCGAAGAGCCTCGTCGGCCCGTTTCACAGGAACTGCCGTCTTCAGCGCCATTTCTCAGGAAGCACCCGGACAAGTCACGATTAAGGGATGAGATCCGACAGATCAACGCGCAAATAGCACCGCTGTAGGACCAAATGTTGGTCCGTGATTCGAAAGGAGGCACCGGCGGCTGCACAGCCAAGTGTTTTGCTTGGCTGTGACCGAGATTCTCTTAGATTGCTCCGTGTCGGGGGACGAACCCGCATTCAGGCTCGTTGCCGCCGAACCCACAACCGACGCTGATGAGTTCGCTCCCGCTGGACGTGCCCCCGCGGGAGCGTTGCGCCTTGATGCGAAAGGTCGTTATGCGGCCCGCTCGCCGGCGATGCTGATTGTCCCGGCGTCTCCCATCGCCGACCGATACATTCCCACCACCTGCGCCAGCGTTGCTGTGCGCGGATTGGTAAGCTGGCAGGCATCTTTCTTGGCGTTCTCAGCCATAACCTCGAGATCCTGCTCCAGGACCCCAAGTTCGGCCAGTCCACTCGGAATGCCGACCGTGGAAGAGAGCCGCCGGATGGCGCGAATCGCCTTCTCGCCCGCTTCCAGATCGGAAAGTCCGCTGACATCTTGACCCAGCGCGACCGCGATGTACTTGAAGCGCTTCGGGCAGGCGATAATGTTGTACTCGCAGACCACCGGTAGAAGGATCGCATTGCACACACCGTGCGGCAGATTATAGAAGCCGCCCAACTGGTGCGCCATGGCATGCACATAGCCGAGGCTCGCGTTATTGAACGCCATGCCGGCTAGGTACTCGGCATACGCCATCTTGTCGCGGGCTTCCATATTCTGGCCGTGGGCCACCGCCGCCGGAAGAAAGTCGCGGATCAGTTCCATAGCCTTGATTGCGCATGCATCGGTAATCGGAGTAGCGATCGTCGAAACATAGGCTTCGATGGCGTGCGTCAACGCGTCCATGCCGGTAGCCGCGGTCAGCCCGGGAGGCATGCCAGCCATCAACAACGGGTCGTTGATGGCGACATTGGGCGTAACCCGCCAGTCGACGATAGCCATCTTCACGTGTGTGTCGGTGTTGGTAATGATGCAGAAGCGGGTGACTTCGCTGGCGGTTCCGGCAGTCGTGTTGATGGCGAGGAATGGCGGCATCGGCCGCGTCGATTTATTCACGCCTTCGTAGTCGCGAATGTTGCCGCCGCCGGCCACAACCAAGCCGATCCCTTTGCCGCAATCATGCGAACTTCCGCCACCAAGCGTCACAATGCCGTCGCACTTGTTCTCGAGGTATACCGCCAATCCGTCGCGAACGTTTTTGTCAGTGGGATTCGGTTCCGCGCCGTCAAAGATGGTCGCTTTCAGGCCCGCATCGTTGATCATCTTCTTGATCTGGTCGGCGACGCCGAGTTTCATCAGTCCCGCATCGGTAACAATAGAAGGTTTGTGGCGCCGAGAGCCTTCGCCTGTGCGCCTGTTTCTTTTGAACACCCAACCCCCATCAGAGAGACGGTCGGAAGATAAAAACCATAAACCTGGTCTGCTAATGCCATATTGGCCCCTTTTCTAAGCGAATTTTGGTGTCTGCTATCTTGCTGCAGGAATCCCTGGTACCGATAAAGTCATCTTTTCGAGTCTGCAGTTACGCAGAAATGCTGCTTCCGGCGTGGGCCGGATCATGTGCTGGTTATTCACAAATAGAATGTCGAGGTCCTATTGCAGCGCGATGGAACTTGCTTGGTACAACCAGGCGATGAAAGGAACAGTAGGCATTTCAAAACACGATTGGATGTGACTCATGATCACATCGTTTCGGTCATGCATGCCTCGCATTGCATTTCATCGCAGTTAACTTCCGCCTCAGCTCTTACCTCGCGATTCAAGTAAACCGAACGAACTAACTGACATTGTCATTGCGTGTAGTACGCCGCATTCACCTCTGCAAAACCATTCAGGCTCGTTGGCAATTCCCCGATTTCGTAGATCGCGCCGTTTTCGCAAGCGGACACGCACGACGCACAGCCAACACATCTCCGGGGGTTAATGAAGAGCTGCCTGGCATTTTGAAAAGCCAGGCTCATTCGGCCGTCGGATGGATAGCTTTGCGCAGGCATACTGAAACGCAGTGCAGGTCTTGGTTGCATCTGTCGGTGATGACACTGAACCTTCGCATCTCTCAAAAAAGTGTCCTCCTCGCCCCGCTTCGGGCGATATTGGGCCCAATGAGCGCATGCGATCCTGCCAGATTTTTCGTGATAAAGGAAATGCAAATCAGAACAACGTGGAACCGCACATATGGGATGAAGCCGTACCATCATCGCCGGTTGTAGAACGGCGTACCACGCGGCGCGCGGCCGCAGGGCATCCGGGACGAAAGGACAAGGGTTGAATCATGAAACGAATGCTCCTCAACGTAAACGGCGTTGATCGCTCGCTGGTCGTCGATCCGCAGAAAACCTTGGCCGATGTGCTTCGCGAGCAATTGCTGTTGACCGGATGCAAGGTCTGCTGCAGCGAGGGACAATGCGGAACGTGCACCGTCATCATCGACGGCAAGTCGAAGCGCGCATGCCTCGTTCCCGTGGGCAAAGTGGCAGAAGGCGCGAAGATCACCACCATCGAAGGCATTGGAACGCCCGGCGATCTGCACCCGCTGCAGGTGGCCTGGATGGGGCACGGCGGCGCGCAATGCGGCATTTGCACGCCCGGCTTCATCATGTCGGCCAAGGTCCTGCTCGACAAGAACTCCAGCCCAACCCGGGAAGAGGTCAGGAAGTGGTTCGACGTCAACCGCAATGCCTGCCGGTGCACCGGCTACAAGCAGCTGGTGGACGCGGTGATGGACGCGGCGGCCGTGGTCCGCGGCGAAAAGAAGAAGGAAGACCTGCTCTTCGAGCCGGCCGAGAACGGAAGCATCCTGGGCTCCAAGTACCGCCGCCCCTCGGCATTGGCCAAGGTCACCGGCACATGGGACTTCGGCGCCGACGTGGCGATGCACATGCCGCCCGACACGCTGCGCCTGGCGCTGGTGCAGGCCGAGGTCTCGCACGCCAACATCAAGGGCATCGACACTTCCGAAGCGGAGAACATGCCGGGCGTCGCGAAGGTCGTCACCTGGAAGGACGTGAAAGGCAAGAACGCCATCACCGGCCTGATCACTTTCCCGACCAATAAAGGCGACGGATGGGACCGCCCGATCCTGTGCAAGGAAAAAGTCTTCCAGTTTGGCGACGCCATCGCCATCGTCGCGGCCGATACCGAGGAGCATGCGCGTGCGGCCGCCGCCAAAGTCAAGGTCGATCTCGAAGTGCTCCCGGCCTATATGAGCGGCTGGGCGGCCATGGCTCCCGACGCCATCGAGATTCATCCCGGGGTGCCCAACATTTACTACGAGCAGGGCGTGGTGAAAGGCGAAGAGACCGCGCCGTTAATGGAGCAGGCCGCCTTCACTGAAGAGATCGAGACCTACTGCAGCCGCCAGCCGCACCTGCACCTCGAGCCCGATTGCGGATGCGCTTATCTCGAAGACAACGGCCGGCTGACGATCCAGTCCAAGAGCATCGGGCTGCAGTTGCACGCCGCCATGATTGGCCCGGGCATCGGCGTGGAGCCAGACAAGCTGCGTCTCATCCAGAACGGCGCCGGCGGCACGTTCGGCTACAAATTCTCTCCTACCATGGAAGCGCTTCTGGGCGTCGCCTGCCTGGCAACAGAACGGCCTGTCTCGCTGGTTTACAGCCAGTACCAGAACATCACTTACACCGGCAAGCGTTCGCCCGGCAATGTGAAGTGCAAGATGGGCGCCGACAAGGATGGCAATCTGATCGCCATGGAGACGGATTGGTGGATCGATCACGGCCCGTATTCCGAGTTCGGCGATCTGCTCACGGTGCGGCAGGCGCAGTTCGTCGGCGCCGGCTACGACATCGCCAACATCCGCGGCAAGGGGCGCACAGTGTGCACCAATCACGCGTGGGGATCGGCCTTCCGCGCCTATGGTTCCCCGCAATCGTTCCTAGCTTCGGAGATGCTGGTGGACATGCTGGCGGAAAAGATGGGCGTCGATCCGTTCGACTTCCGCTATCGCAACCTGTATCGTCCTCCGGCGACCACGCCCACCGGGCAAACCCCCGATGTCTACTGCCTCGAGGGGCTGTTCGACATGCTTCGTCCGAAGTACGAAGAAGCGAAGAAGCGCTGCAAGCAGCTTTCCACCTCCTGACAAGGCCGCGCGGCGTAGGGCTGGCCGTGGGCGTTTACGGCTGCGGCCTTGACGGGCCGGACAGTTCGGCAACCGCCGTCGAGCTCACCCGCGCCGGCGTCACGTTGCTCAACTGCTGGCAGGATCACGGCCAGGGCGCCGACCTGGCGGCGCTGACCATCGCACACGAGACGCTGCGGCCGCTCGGTCTGAAGCCGGAGCAGATCAAGCTGAAGATGAACGATTCGCTGCTGCCGAACAGCGGTCCCTCGGGCGGGAGCCGGTCCAACGTCTTTACCGGCAACTCCACCAAGGTGGGCTGCGAGATGCTGTTGAACGCGATGCGCAAGCCCGACGGCAGCTATCGCACCTACGACGAAATGGCGGCAGAGAAGATTCCGCTGCACTACGACGGCACCTGGGTGGCTTCGGATTGCACGGCCTGCGACTCGGTCACCGGGCCAGGGCAAGCCCTTCCCGGTCTACATGTACGAAGTCTTCATGCCCGAAGTAGAAGTGAATCTATCCACAGGTAAGGTCAAGGTGGTGAAGTTCACCACGGCAGTCGATGTGGGCACGATCATCAACCGCGCCACCGTGGACGGACAGATCTATGGAGGACTGGCCCAGGGAATCGGTCTCGCGCTGACCGAGGACTTCGAAGACCTGAAGGTGCACACCAGCCTGAAGGCCTGCGGCTTGCCATACATCAGCGACATTCCGGATGACATCGAGATTCTCTACCAGGAAACGCCGCGCGATCTCGGTCCGTTTGGCGCGGCCGGTGTGGGCGAAGCCCCGCTGACCGCTCCGCATCCGGCGATTCTCAACGCTATTTACAACGCCTGCGGCGTCCGCATTACGCGAGTGCCCGCTTTGCCGAAGGTGGTCAAAGCCGCTCTGGATGCCAAGGGACAGCAGGAACTGGCGCACGCCTAGTGTGCCGGCGAGTCAAGGGTCGGGGCCGAATCGCAATTTCGACCCCGGCTCTTTTGAACTGAATCACATTCGCCCATCCTCGCCATGTGCGACGCTGGCGAAGCGGAACTATTTCGCAACGCTCGATCGCAACTCGGGCCGGGGATTGCAATATGGATCGGGACCAGGTCAGGCGATGGGAGGGGCAATGCATTGAAGAGCAGGCTCCCGCCTGCACGGCAGCCTGTCCGCTCCACGTGGATGCCCGCGCGTTGGCCGTCGCGGTTGCTGCTGGAGACTTCAAGAAAGGCCTGGCGCTGCTGGCCAACGCGGCGCCGCTTCCGCGGATCCTGGCGCACGTTTGCGACCATCCCTGCCAATCGAGCTTGCCGCCGCCTCGATGCGGGCGACGCCATTGCCGTGGGTCTGCTGGAGCGCGCATGCGCTGAATTCGGCGGTCCGACCCCCGCTATACGGCCGCACCCGGCCAACCATAAAAGAGTCGCCGTCGTTGGCGGCGGCTTGAGCGGCGTCTCCGCGGCCATTCGACTGGCTATCCGCGGCTACGCCGTGACTGTGTTCGAAGCACGATCAAGGCTGTTGGAGAGAATGCGTTCGCTCGACGGAGACGCGCTGCCCGCCGCGGCAATCGATGCGGACCTGGCCGTGCTGGTGAAACTCGGCGTGACGGTTCATTGCGATGCGCTCATCAGCCGCCATGCAGGGCCGTTCGGCCTGGAAGCAATCGTCGCGGACTACGAAGCCGTGTATCTGGCAACTGGTCCCGAACTCTTCGACGAGAGTTCACTGGGGTTGGAGCGCACTGCGCACGGAAGGCTCCGCATCGATCCGCTCACGCTGGCGACCAGTCAGCCCAAGGTGTTTGCCGGCGGCGCGCAGCGATACGGCCCCGCCGCTTATTCGCCTGTCAATTCGGTAGCCGACGGAAACTATGCCGCGGTATCGATCGACCGCTTTCTGCAGGGAGCGTCGCTGACGGCCAACCGCGACAACCAGGGACCCTACTGCTTCGCGGCTTTTTGTGAACACCAACAGACATTGCGCCGGCGCCGGCTGTTCCGCTGGGCCACGACGCGCATGGATACACGAAAGAAGAGGCCAGGCAGGAGGCAGGCCGCTGCTTCCCTTGCCACTGCCTCGAATGCGTGAAGGTGTGTCCCTATCTTGAGGAGTACGGCTCCTATCCCAAGAGTTACGTGCGCCAGATCTACAACAACGAGAGCATCGTGATGGGCATGCGCAAGGCCAACCGCATGATCAACTCGTGCGCGCTCTGCGGCCTTTGCGCGGCGGTCTGCCCTGAGAATCTCAACCTGGCCGATGTATGCCTCGACGCGCGGCAGGGCATGGTGCGCACCGGCAAGATGCCGCCTTCGACGCACGATTTCGCCTTGCGTGACATGGCCTTCAGCCAGAGCGATGCATTCGCATTGGCGCGCCATCAGCCGGGATTCACAAGCTGCGAGACAGCGTTTCTGCCCGGGTGCCAGCTCTCGGCGTCTTCTCCGGGCCACGTCGCCTCGTGTTACGAGCACTTGCAAAAGACTCTCGCCGGGTGGCGTGGGTTTGATTCTTGGCTGCTGCGGAGCACCGGCGCGCTGGGCCGGCAACGAAGCGAAATTCCAGGAAGCCGCAAGCGCGTTGGAAGCCGCATGGGACTCGCTCGGACGGCCGCGGCTCATCACCGCATGCTCCTCCTGCTTCAAGTCCCTGCGCGACAATCTGCCCCAGATCCCGATCGAGCCTCTGTGGCCTCACATCGACTTGACCGCGGCTCCCTGCCCCACTGCCGGGCATTGCCGGAACGAAGCTGGCGATCCACGACCCGTGCTCGACCCGCGGCATGAGCGAGGTAGAGGGCAGCGCTCGCGAGCTGCTGCAACGGCTCGGCGTGGAGTCGCAGGAATTGAATGCGCCCGGCCTGACAACATGCTGCGGTTACGGCGGACTGATGCTATTCGCGAATCCTGCAGTTGCGGAGAAGACGGTGCAGCGGCGCGCCGCGCAAAGCGACGCCGATTACGTGACCTACTGCGCCATGTGCCGCGACCGGTTCGCACATGAGGGCAAGCGAGCCACCCACATTCTCGACCTTGTCTTCGGACAGGAAAGCGACGATCCTGCGGCGCGGCCCGATCCTGGTTTCTCGCTACGCCAGCAGAATCGCGCCCGGCTCAAGGACACGCTCCTGCGCCAGTTGTGGGGAGAAACGGAGAAGCCGATGGAACCATCACGCAACGTGCAGATCCCGGAAGAACTGAGGCCTCTGCTCGAGAAGCGCATGATCCTGGAGCAGGATGTGCAGCGCACCATCGACTCGGCCGAACAGAGCGGCGACATCATCGAAGACCAGCTCACCGGGCGGCGCCTAGCCTCGCTGCGCGTGGCATGCGTGACCTACTGGGTAGAGTATTCAGAGCAGGACGGCGCCTATCTTGTCCACGATGCCTACTCGCATCGCATGGAGGTGCGCTGAGATGAGCTCCGCCTCCGGGACATCGCCGGAACCTTCCTATGTATGCGGCAAGTGCAAAAAGCCGCTTGTCCCCGGCAAGGTCATCGCCTCTTACCTGGGCAGCGAGTTTCCCTATCGAGTTGTGGAAGTGCCCGGAGTGCGGCAAGGTTCTCGTCCCGAAGGAACTGGCGACCGGCCGGATGCTGCAGGTGGAACAGGCGCTGGAGGACAAATGACGCTCGCTTGCACAACCCGCGATCGATCAGCGTATGAGACAGGCCGGCTTGCCGAGGGAGACGCCCGCCTCTTCCGCCCCGGCGGCCTGGAACTCACAGCTCGAGCCATCGCGCTGGCGAATCTTGCCGCTGGCTCGACCGTTCTCGACCTGGGATGCGGCGCGGGCGACACCATGCGCTATCTGCATTCGCAGGGGATCGATGCTATCGGGATTGATTGCGCGGACGATCCGGCGACGTGCAGTCCGGGCACGCGCACGCGGATCGTGGCGCGTGCCGAAGCACTGCCCCTGGCAGATGGCGCGGTAGATGGAGTCCTGGCCGAGTGCAGCTTTTCGTTGTTTGACGATCGCGAGCGCGCCCTGGCCGAGTGCGACCGTGTGCTGATGGATGGCGGCCGGCTGATGATTTCAGATCTATACGCGCGGAATCCCGGGGCAATCTCTCCACGTTCGTTCTCTGCGCGGATCGTGCGCGGCACGTATGCTGGTGCGGGATGAACTGGAAACAAGCTTGTCCAACGCGGGATTCACTCTGAGTGTGTGGGAGGACCACTCGCAGGCCTTGCGCGAGTGCGCGGCGCGCTTCCTCTTTGAACATGGAACTCTCGACGGACTGTGGGGATGTGGAGGCGGTAAGTCTTCGCAGACGATTCAGGCAGAGATGCGGGCCGCGCGCGCAGGCTACTTTCTGCTGATTGCGATCAGGCGTAAAAGGCAAGCCCGAACAGGAGGTGGCGGCAATGAACGATGACTCGTTTCGTGTGACGGATTTTGCAATGAAAGGCTACCAGTGCAGCCAGATTCTGATGGCGGTGGCTCTCGAAGCACAAGGAAAATAGAATCCCGATCTTTTGCGCGCCATGTCGGGACTGCTGGGCGGGATGGGGTCGGGCAAAACCTGCGGTGCACTCACAGGCGGCTGTTCGGTATTGGGCCTCTACGCCGGTTGGGGGACTCCCGATAGCATCCCCGATGAACGCCTGGCAGCCATGCTCACCGAGTTTGTTGAATGGTTTGAAACCGAATACACACAGCGCTACGGAAGCATCGAGTGCAAGGAAATTGCAGGCGACGACATGCGCAACAAAATGACACGTTGCCCGCGCATTGTTATGGAGAGCCTGGCGCGACTGAAAGAAATCCTGGCGGAATACAACTATGAATTTGACGGTTCCCATCTCGCATGACCCCGCACCGCAGCGACTCGCGGCCATCGTGCTGGCCGCCGGCGCTTCCTCGCGTATGGGCAGCCTCAAGCCTTTGCTGGTCCTCGCGGGAATGACTGCGCTGGAGCGGAGCGTCACCTCGTTTCACGATGCCGGCATCGATGAAGTGATCGTGATTCTGGGCCATCGCGCATTGGAACTGCAGCCTCTCGTTGAGCGTTGCGGAGCGCGCTCGGTCTACAACGCAAAGTTTCGCGAGGGCATGTACTCCTCGTTTGTGGCCGGCGCCAGAGCATTGCCGGAATGGGCGCGCGGTGCATTCGTGCTGCCGGCCGATGTTCCCCTGGTGCGCGAGGCCACAATTCGCCAACTGGCCGCGGCCTTTGACGCCCATCCGGATGGGATTATCTATCCGGTGTTCGACCAGCAGCGCGGGCATCCGCCGCTGATTGCGCGCCGGATTCTGAATGAAGCCGCCCACGGAAAACCCGGACCGCTTTGCGATTTGCTGCGCCGGCATGAACAGAGCGCCGTTGATCTTTCTGTCGCGGACGAGGCGATTCACCTGGACATGGACACGCCCGCCGACTTCAAAACGTTGCTCGCCCTGGCAGGACGACGCGAAATCCCCACTACCGGCGAGTGTGAAGCGCTGCTTGCCCAACAGCATGTGCCTGAGTCCGTGGTTCGGCATTCGCGCAAAGTGGCCGAGACCGCTGGCCGGATTGCCGATGCCCTGCTCAAGAGTGGGCTTGCGATTCACGCAGAATTAGCGCGCGCCGGCGCCTTGCTGCATGACCTGGCCAAGGGCCAACCCAAACATGCAGAGGCTGGTGCGGCGATATTGCGAGACCTCAGGATGCCGCCGGTTGCAGACGTGGTGGCGGCGCACACGGAAATGGAATTTTCCGGAAACATCGACGAACGGGCCATCGTCTACCTGGCTGACAAACTGACCTTGGGCGAGAGGTTCGTCACTCTCGACGAGCGATTCGGTCCGGCTCTCGAACGATTTCGCGGCAACACCGATGCGTTCGCGGCCGCCCGCAGACGCAAGGCGGTTGCCGAACAGATCGCAAGAGCAATTGAAGAACGGTTGCGACTGCCGCTCGCAGAAATTCTGTGCGAGGTCGCTGTGTTGCCCGAACGCGACCTGGTGATTTCCGGCGTGGAGGGCAGGTCATGACCACCTGCGCCATAGGTGAAACGGCCCGCGTGCTCAGCACGACTGAGAGCCTGTGCCCCATGTGTCTTCAGCGCATCGACGCGCAGCGGATCGCCGAAGGTGACGCCGTGTATCTGCGCAAGAGCTGCCCCGAGCATGGTGAATTCAAGACAATCATCTGGCGCGGTGCGGATTCCTACAGTGCGTGGGGCGGCGAGTGCCGTACGCCCGCACGGCCGCCGGTGTGCGGCTCCTCGGTGCAACGAGGCTGCCCCTTTGACTGCGGCCTGTGCGAGGAGCATCGCCAGCACACCTGCTGCGTGGTCCTCGATGTTACAGAACGATGCAACCTGGCATGCCCGGTATGCTTTGCATCGGCCGGAGGCGCAGCCAAGCCTGATCCGAGCGCCGATGAAATCGTCGGCTGGTGCCGCAAGTTGATCGAACTTGGCGGCCCATTCAATCTTCACCTTTCCGGCGGCGAGCCTACCGTTCGCCGGGATCTGCCGGAGATCATTCGCCGGGTACGCGCTCTCGGATTCAGTTACATCCAGCTCAATACCAACGGCGTGCGCCTGGCGCTGCGACGGCGATTACGCCCAGGAGCTGAAGGATGCCGGGCTGACCTGCGTCTTCCTTCAGTTTGACGGAGTCAGCGACGACGTCTACCAGGCAATCCGCGGAAAGCCCCTCCTCGAGACCAAGCTCGAAGCCATTGCAAACTGCGGCCGAGCCCAGTTGGGAGTGGTGCTCGTGCCTACCCTGGTGCCGGGAATCAACAGCCAACAGATCGGCGATATTCTGCGCACGGCGATTCGTCTTGCTCCGGCCGTGCGGGCGGTTCACTTTCAGCCGATCAGCTACTTCGGACGTTATCCGGCCAGATCGAACCGATGACGATCGCATCACGTTTCCCGAAGTGATCCGCCACATCGAAGAGCAAACCGAAGGAATGTTCAAGACAGAGCACTTCTATCCTGCCTCCGGAGAGAATCCGTATTGTTCCTTCCATGGCAAGTTCTGGCTGGATGCGGAAAAGAGAGTGACTCCCGCGCCGCGCCCGAGGTTTCCTCCTGTTGCGGGCCCCAGTGGAACAAACCGACTGGTCCAATTGGGCTCGCCTAAACCGGAGCCGGGGAAGGCGTGCGGCGGGCGCAGCAGTTCGTGGCCCAGCACTGGTCCTACCCATCCGCGCCGAGAATGTTGAACCGCGAGCTGGGCGGCATCGACATCTCGAGCTTCGATCAGTTCCTGGCCAACAAAAAGATGTCGTTCTGCATTTCAGGGATGGCTTTTCAGGATGCGTGGAACGTTGACCTCGAGAGATTGCGCGACTGCTTTCTGCATGTGCTGAGTCCGCAGCAAAAGCTGGTGCCGCTTTGCGCCTACAATCTGACCGGAGCGTTCGGGCAGACGCTGTATCGCTGCCACACTGGCGCTCCCGCCGCAACAGGAGAACGCCCATGATGGCAACCGCCACCGTTCTCGAACGGAACCCACTGGATGCCTGGGCGGCGCAACGAATCGGCGTCGCTCCTCAGATGCTGACCCCCGAGGCGATCGCCGAATACCAGTTGCATGCCATTCAGAAAACTGTGGCGCGGGCGCGCTGTAAGAGTTCGTACTATGCCGCTCGCCTGAACGCATTTCCCGACGAATGGCCGCGTTCACTCGATGAATTTGCGCATGCGCCGCTCACACCCTCGGCGGATATTGTTGAGCGTGGCCACGAATTTCTGTGCGTTCCGCAGAGCGAAATCAGCCGGGTAGTGACGCTCGAATCGAGTGGGACATCCGGCTCGCGGAAGCGGGTCTTCTTCACCGCCGAGGATCAGGAACTGGCGCTCGACTTTTTTGCGCACGGTGTGGCGGCCATGGCCGCGAAGGGCGACCGCATGCTGATTGCGCTGCCCGGAGAACGCGAGGGCAGCGTAGGTTTTCAATTGGCGCGGGGAATCGAGCGCGCCGGCGTGGTGCCCATTCCGTACGGCTTGATTCTCGATCCGACCGCCGCTCTGGCATGCATGGATCGCGAGAAAGCCACGCTGTTGATCGGGCTGCCCGCGCAGATGCTCGCGATTGCACTCGAAAGCGGCGAGGTTGCCCGGCGAGTGTTCCGCCGCTTGCGCGCCATCGTGCTGTGCAGCGATCACGTCCCGGAAAGCCTGGTGCGCAGGATTCGGCAGGCAACCGGTTGCGACATTTTCGAGCACTATGGTTCCACGGAGATGGGCCTGGGAGGCGGCGTCGATTGCCATGCGCATGCCGGATACCATCTGCGTGAAGCCGACCTATATTTTGAGATCGTCTCGCCCACGACTGGTGCAGCCGCTTGAAGATGGGCAACTGGGCGAAGTCGTGTTCACCACGCTTGGCCGCGCCGGCATGCCGCTGATTCGCTACCGGACCGGCGACATGGCGCGAATCATGCCTGGCAGGTGCCCATGCGGATCGCCTTTGCGCAGGATGGAACGCGTGCGCAACAGGGTCGACTCCCGCATTGCCTTGGGGCCGGAAGGCAGCATCACCATTGCCGAACTCGATGAGGCTCTCTTTGCGATTCCCGAAGTGCATGATTTTACTGCGGCGCTAATGCATCGGAAGACCGAACGAAATTCAGCTGCGGGTCTTCGCGCCCGGGCCGCGCGAAGGCGTCGCGGCGAAGGTTGAACGCGCTCTCATGCTGCTCCCCGCCATCGGCAGCAATTGTGCCGGCGGTGAGTTGCGCCTCAGCGTGCTCTTGCAGGGTCAACCATTCCCGGCGACGGGAGCAAAACGAAAGATCGGGGTGCAAGCCGGTCCTATGAGCCCCACTGTCATCTATCTCGTTCGTCACGGCGCCATCATCTCCGTCGCGGGGAAAGCCTTTATCGGCCAGATTGAGGCACCCCTGAGCGAAGAAGGCGTGGAGCAGGCATGGGCGCTGCGCCAGTGGCTCGAACCAGTATGCTTTCAACCGCATAATTTCGAGCGACCTGTCGCGCAACCGGCGAACCGCGAAAATTATTCTCGGCCAGCGTACCAATTCCATCGAGGCGATGCCTGCGCTGCGCGAGATCAACCTCGGCGATTGGGAGGGCTTCAGTTTCGAGGAGATCAGGGAACGATTCCCTGAAGAATACGCCGCCCGCGGACGCGATATTGAGAACTGGCGGCCTCCGGGCGGAGAGAGCTTTGCCGATTGTTGCGCGCGAGTCACCGGCGCATTGGCCGAGATTGTTGCCGGCTCGCAGGGAAATGTTTTGCTGGTCGGACATGCGGGCGTCAACCGCCTGATCCTGTGCTCTGTTCTTGGAATTCCGGTCAGGAATCTGCATGGCATCGGACAGGACTACGGATGCGTAAACATCATTGAGTATGGCTCCGACCGGACGCGCGTTCAGTTGATGAACTACATCCCCACACCGCCGGTTGGGCGCACTTCTGTTCGCCGCAGCGCGACGCACGACGAAGCCGTCAGAGAGGTCGCACCATGCGCGTGATTTATCTCGACAACAACAGCACCTCACCCGTACTGCCCGATGTATTGCAGGCAATGCTCCCCTGCTTCACCGAATCTTTCGGCAATCCGTCTTCGATCCACGGCTGCGGCCGGCGCGCATTGGCGTATGTCAAGGAGGCCCGGCAGCAAGTTGCCGCGCTCCTTGGTTGCTTGCCGGCAGAGGTTGTCTTCACCACCGGCGGAACCGAAGGCGATAACCTGGCGCTGAAAGGCATGTTGAATGCCGGCGACCATCTCATCGTTTCCGCGATCGAGCACAGCGCCATTCTCAGCACCTGTACATTGCAGGTCTTTGTTGAGCCGGTCATGCCCGCGCCGCGGTTATATATCTTCGGCGCGGGCCATGTGGGTTTCGCTGTCTACAAGGTGGCAACGCTGGCCGGATTTGAAATCATAGTCACTGACGATCGCGATCAGTATGCCAATCGGGAGAGGTTCCCCGATGCGCACGAGATCCATACCGGCGAGATGGATGAAATTATGTCCGGTCTCGCCCCGGGCGATTCCAGTTACATTGTGATCGTGACCCGCGGCCATCGCCACGACCTGCGCGTGCTGCGCTGGGCTCTCGAGACCCCGGCGCATTACATCGGGATGATCGGTTCTTCCCGCAAGGTCCTGGCAATTTATCAGCAGCTCGAGGCCGAAGGGGTTGCCCCTGAGAGCTTCAAGCCCGTCTTCGCCCCCATTGGCCTGGATATCCAGGCGGCCACACCAGAGGAGATCGGTATCTCGATCGTTGCGGAACTGATCGCCATTCGACGCGGTTGCGAACTCGAATTGCCGCACTCACGGAATCGAATCCGC
Organism: uncultured Acidobacteriota bacterium; assembly: GCA_963812485.1. Classification (GTDB taxonomy): domain Bacteria; phylum Acidobacteriota; class Terriglobia; order Terriglobales; family Acidobacteriaceae; genus Telmatobacter. Next base: position 67,111 of record CAWEVD010000010.1, on the reverse strand, counting down.
GAAGATGCGGAAGTGAAGCACGAGGCTTAATAGCCCGTCATCTTGAAGAGATTCGACGGTTCATAGCGTTAGCCAGTGTTTTTCAAAATGGGTTCGCACCACTTGACGAAAACCGCCAAGGTTTGATTCAGCCACTGAGCCCTCGTCCTGCTCACTGCCCACTGTTCGCTGGCTTCTGGACTCCCCGCCGCTGGGCCATCCGGTACTGGCCCGTGGCCCAGTCCTGGCCGGCCGGCCCTAGACGCGTTGCTTCGGCGAAGATCTCCGTCATCCGATCGGCGAGGCTCAGACGGGTCTGGCGGCTCGTGGCGGCTTCGCGCAGTAAGCGCAGATCTTTCGCGCCCAACTCGATGGTTGCTGCAATCTGTTCGGGTGGATGCAGCATGATGCCGGCGTACGCAGCGTAGAAGGGCGACTGGAACAAGGCGCTATTTACGGCTTCGAAAAATGTCTCAGGCTCGACACCCTGCCGGTCTGCATAAACAAAGGCTTCGCCGAGCGAATGAATCATGGCGCTAATGAGAAAATCGCCGCCCAGCTTGACGGCATGCGCCTGTCTCGGCTCTTCACCAATCACGGTGATCCCTCGCGAAAATGCCTCAAGCAGCGGACGGGCACGGTTCACGGCCCTGTCGGCACCGGCTGCGACGACCCATAGCCGACCCTCTTCGGCCACGCTTGGACGGCCAAACACTGGTGCTCCCACAAAATCGATGCCTCGGTTCGAGTACTCCAAGGTGAGCCGCTCGCTGAGCGCAACGCTAATGGTGCTGCACGAGATATGAAGGCCGCCTGGTGAGAGCGCGTCAACCAATCCATTGGGGCCAAAGAGAACCTCCGCATATGCTTCGTCGTCGAAGAGCATGGTAATCACAGCGTCGGCGCCCAGTTCGGCCTCCGCTGGGGTCGCTGCGGCGATAGCGCCCTCGTGGATCAGGGGTTTAGTACGCCCTTCGCGCCGGTTCCACACCGACAATTCGTGTCCGGCAGCGAGCAACCGCAGCGCCATCGGCGTTCCCATGTTACCTAATCCCAGAAAACCAACCTTCACCGCAATTCCCTTCCTCGTGCCTGCTATTAACTCTCCCATGAGCGTTGCGAAAGTTAAATACACGTTGTTGGTTGAAAACCGGCGCCATGACTCTCATCGATTCGATGGGTACAACCTTACGGAAGGGTATCCCTCGGAAAGCGTCTGGGGGGCGTTCGCGGATCACTCGCCACGGTTTGCTGCAGTCGCATCAGGACCATTGCGGAGCAGATTGCGGGTACAGCAACGCACGTCTTGACGGCAAGGAATGCTCAACGCACGCTGGCGATCATGCACGCATTGAGCATTTTAGCCAGTCGGGCGCAGGACTCTCACGATGTGCCAGCCGCCCAAGTTGACCTAAGGGGAGTGTGCATTCGTGTCTGCTGAGGCGGGACTGGACGCCGCATTGCCCTCAATCAGCCTGAAACTCTTTCTTTCATTCTCTCGCTGAAGCGACTGGCGATGCAGGACAGATATTTGCCTGGAAAGGGCCGGCAAATCTTCGGTATGCCCGCTGTGTTTCAACGAAATCAATAGATGGTATGTGGCGGCTTCGTCCGAAGGGTCATAATGCAAAGCGAGATGACACTCATCGATGGCCTGAGAATATTGGCCCGCCTGCATATAAATACTGGCCAGAAGATCATGAACCGGAACATAGTCCGGCTTGAGGTTCGCGGTTTTCAGAGCCGCACTCATCGCTTCTTTGAACTCTGTGCTCCCCAGATCGGGTGATTGATTCATCAATAACTGGGCGAGAAAGTAGTTCAGAAGAGGATCTTCGGGGTGGGTCTTTAGCTGCGAACGAACCTTCGTGAGTGCCTGTTCAGGATTGTTTCTCTGCACTTCGTTCATGTCGAGCGCATAGGAACCCAGGCTCTGAAAAGACGATAATTGCTCGACCTTGGTAAAGTCCTTTTCTGCCTTGTCGAAGTCGGCGAGTTCAACGTACAGAAGTCCTCGCGCAAGATAGATCGAAGGATCGTCATGAACGTACGTAAGCCCAACGTTCATCATTTCGATGCCGACCTGAAAGGAGTCGTGCTCGAGACAGAGAGCCGCAAACTCGGCGTAATAGCTGGGCGTGGTGGGACTCAGGACGATTGCCTGGCGCAACAGCGCTACCGCCCTCGGTGTGTCCTTCGTGGCTTCATACGCCTGCGAACCAAGACTGAGGATATCGGGATCCTTTTGGTCCTCCGTAAGGAGAGGCTCAAGCGTCTTGATAGCTTTCTCATATTGCTTGGCAGATACCAATACGAGGGCAAGATCGTATTTGGGGTAGGTGCGATCGGGCAGCAAGGATAAAAGCTGTTCGAATACCGGAATGGCCTTATCGAATTGCTTCATTTCGAACAAGCAGTATCCATAAGCCTCGAGCGACTCGGGATGCGTAGCGATCGCATCCGCGACTAACTCGAAATGCTCAGCAGCGGCCGTACAGTCGCCGTCTTTACTCTCGAGCGTCGCCAGCATTTCATGCGCCGTGACATCATTCGGGGCTACTCTTAGAATCCTTTCGAGAAGCGGCACGGCGCGCTTGTCGCCTGACCGGAACAGGATCTCGACTTCGCCCTTGAGCGCGGGTTGGTAAGTCGGGGACAAGTGGAGCGCTTTGTCGAACGAAGTGAGCGCCTCCTTTGTGTCGCCCTTGAGAGAGAGTGCGATGCCCTGAAGCGTCCAAAGGCGGTAGTCGGCCGGTGTCTTTTCGAGATCGGCGCCCGCGAGGGCAAGCGCCTGATCATATTGCCTTGACCGGATCAGCGTCTGAACCACTGCAATTGTTGAGCTTTGTTTCGATCCGGAGGCGGTATCCTGGGCACCACAGTAAACAGACAGCAAAATCGACAATGCGAAACCGGCGAATTTAGCTCGTCGAAAATCCAACTGCTCCTCCAGGCTTGCCGGTTGCGCGACCTTCTCAACCCGCACGGCCCGCAAGCCCGACTCGAAGCCACGCCTTAAAAACTGGCGCGGACGTGGATAGTGATCGTACGGGCAGGCTGCGAGTTGGTCGCCTGCCCAAAGCTTCCGCTCGTCATATCCGAACTGACAAATTGCAAGTTGGTACGGTTGAATAGATTCAGCATTTCCCCCTTCACCTCGATCTTCATCCGCTCCCCGAAGAACCATGGAACAGAGAAGAACTTGGATATGTTGAGGTCGACATTATTGTATCCTGGCTGGTCGTAGGTGTTGCGGCCGAGGTTGCCCTCGGCTCCCAGGGTTGGCGTCGGGAACTTGGCGGCGGCGGTCGAGGGCGGTCCGAATACTCCGGCCAGGAATTGCTCCTTATTTCTGCCTGAGAGATGCCGGCCGAACGACGGCACATTCGGAACATCGTAGTTGTAACCGTCGGCGTTGTAATCGCCGCCGGTATTCCCGACGACATTGCCACTTACATCGAAGACCGGGTGGAACGGCGCGCTGGTGACAACCGTGAATGGCAATCCGGTTTGCATGAGCCACACTCCCCCGATCTGCCAGCCGCCAAGAATATTTCTCAAGGCAGCCGAGTCATAGTGCGAAGGGATGATCCAGATGCCGTCTGCCGAGAACTGCTGGCGGATGTCGTAGTCCGCGCGGCCCCGTTGTGCGTTGAAGTCATCCGGCTGAATGATGTTGGTGTTTGCGGTGGCCTGCCCGCCGGAGATGGATTGCGCAGTGCTGTACACATCCAATGCTTTCGCGTAGGAGTAGATACCACGCAATGACAACCCACGAGACAACCGGCGTGTAACGATCACCGACCCGACATTGCCGCTGGAATTGCCGTTCGATGTGCCGTATTCGATGTCGCCGAAACTGGGGTTAAGGTATTGCGGATTGCCTTTGTTGACGATCAGATCGCCGGCAAACCGGTTGGTGTTCTGATAGATCGGCAAGTGGTGCGCCTCGGTGCCGGAATAGTTGACTTCGACGATCAGATTATCGGGCAGTTGCTGTTGAATGCTCAGAGTCCACGCTTCCGCCTGGGTCATCTTGTAGTTCGGATCGAACCCGCCGAGACCCGAGCGCTGGGGAACGCCGTTGATGACGACGCCGCCGTGGGAGTCGAAGGTGACATTCGATGTGTCGACGATTGGGCAAACTTGATAGTAGCCCGTGGGGGGATCGCACAGCTGGAATTCGGGAGTGGGATTACCCTGCCGCACGTTGATGGCCGGCGAGTAGAAGTAGGGCAGGTTGCCGGCGGTGATATCGGTCATGTGAAGATAGGGAGGCTGATCGGCGAACATGCCAAAGCCTCCGCGCAACGCAGTCTTTCCCTTGCCGAATACATCCCAGGCAAATCCGAGTCGCGGCGTGAGGCCATACACAATGTGGTCGAGCACATTGGACCGGCCATTGGGAGCCGCAACCGCTACGGCTCCCGCAATCTGCTGCTGGCGGTCGCCCGGGGCGAGGTCCAACAGCGTCAGTTTGGGACTGATGATGGCAAACAGGTGCCCCATCGAGTCGTATCGAATTCCCGCGTTTAACGTGAATCGGGGCGTGACCTTCCAGTCGTCCTGGATGAAGAACCCCGTGTACAACTCGCGGTAGCGGCGCACGTAAGGCGCCTGCCCATGGGTCGTGAGGTCCACGTGAGTGCCGGCCTCCGACGTGGCCTTGTCCTGGACGAAGTCGAGGATATTGTCGAAGTTGTAAGTGGGGCGAGTGAATGCGCTGTCCTGCACATCGTTTTCGCGGATGTTGTAGCCGTCGTATCCGAATTTGAGCGTGTGCGACTTGATGGTTGCGGTCATCACGTCGCGCCAGCCCACAGTTGTCTGGATGAAATTGCCGGCTCCCCAGGTTCCGAAGCCCTGCAGGCCAGTGACGTTGATGTATGGAATCGCTTCCGATGGAACCGAACCGTTCGCGCCCTGGGGACGGATCATGTTGATGCTCATGTCATTCAATACGCGCGGAGAAAACGTATGCGTCCAGTCCACGTTGCCGTAGTCGGATATGTCGTAGTACGGGATATTCGTCGCAGGGCGCGCCTGAATGCCTTCGGAATCACGCGAGGTCCTGATCGCATCCCCGTAGATGCGGTCGTTCGGGCCCACATAGTAGTCGCCGCGGACGCTCCATTGGTTTCCGTTGTTGGGCGTTGTGACGCTGATATTCGAAGTACCAACCGCGTTCAGGGTGGCAGGAATCCCGGCAGGTGGCGCGTAATATCCCGGGGTTGAACTCTCAACCTGGGCCACCGTCTGGAAATTGGTTTTCGGGAAGGACTGAGGCGGCGCCGCCTTCAGGATGGATGCCGCTAAGGTAGTGGGCAAGTTTGCCTCAACCCAGTTATCGAAGTCCTGAGTTTCCGCTGTAACGGTATAGGCTTGCGCGGAACTGGAGCGGAGCACGTCAATGGCGCCGTACAGGAATAGTTTGTTCTTGATCGCGGGTCCGCCAAAGGTGGCGCTTATTTCGTTGCGGCTGAACGTCGGAACTCCTGTGGTCTCGAATACGGTAGGCCAGGCGGTGTCGTTGTTGCGGAAGTAGTAGTCGATCGTACCGTGGAAATCGTTGGTTCCGGAGTTGGTAAAGACTTCAACGGTTGCACCCGCATTTCTTCCCTTCTGGGCGTCGAAATTGTTGGTCTTCACGTTCATCGATTGCACGATTTCCGGATTGGGCGAAATCGAAGTGCCGCCCCCGCGGGAGGGTGTATTGGTGTAGGCGCCATCGATCATATAGCCGTTCTGCTCCTGGCGGAGTCCGGCGGCGTTGATGTTGATGGCGTATTCGTTGGTGTAATTATCGCCCGAGGTGACTGCGCTCCCCGTCATACCGGGTGTCAGGGCAGCCAGGCCGTAGATATTTTGGTCGGGAAGCGGAGTCTGCTGCAACGTGACGTCGGCGATCACCGATCCGGTAGTCGGGGTGACCAGGTCGACGGCGGTTTCCGAGGCGGAGACCTCGATGTTCACTGAGGCGGCACCCACCTTCAGCGCCGGGGTAAGGGTTCGGACTTCCCCCACCTGAAGAGCGAGACCGTCCTGTTTCCAGGTTTGAAAGCCCGCCATCTGCACCTCGACCGTATAGGTGGAAGCGGCAATGCTTTCGATGCGGAAATATCCGGCGTCATTGGTCGTGGTGGCCTTGGAGACGCCGATCCGGCTATCCGTGATCGTGACTCTGGCTCCTGCGAGTGCGGCCCCTGACGTGTCGCGAGCGGTTCCTTCGATGCCGCTCGAGAACTGGGCGAAGGCCGGGAATCCCTTGAGTACCAACAGGAACAGGAACAACGGGAAGAACCTTATCAGGTTTCTTGCACTGGCCATGATGTGTCTCCTTGCCGCGAACGTTCAAATTTTGATGGTCGACTTACGTTGAGCAGTGACTGGCTCCGCGAATTCTCGTGCGCCGAAACAAATCAACCCGCGCCGAGGCGGAATCCGACGCTGTACTCACGGTTTCTGACCAATCCACTAAAGCCGTAAAACGTTTTCTTTTTCGATCCAATTCGGTTCTTGCCTATCCTTGTTATCACGAAGCTGTTTGCCAGTTCGATTCGAGCCCAAGATCCGGAGTGGAAGAATTAACCGGGACGAAGCGACACGTCCTCAAGGCTCGTAATTGCGCGCTTCCTTGCGATATGCGAGAGTTCGCCAGGTTTCGGCGTCTGAACTTGACTTCGGATGCCTGAGCCTTCTCATCTCTGAATGGCGCTTCATGAGTCTTGCAAGCCGATCGACGGAAGTGCGCTGTCAAAGAGAACCTGAAAGAAGGCTCATCGCATAGCTACGAAAGGGCCCTCACTGCGAGCCGCGATTCAGGCAAGTTTGCTGAGTCCGAGACGGATCCTTGCACTTCCAGCGTTCAGTCGGGGAAAAAATCGCATCCTTACCGCGGTAAATCAACGCCGGCCAAGCCGTTTCCGCGGGGGTTCCGCCTAATGCTGAAGCAATTTGCTATCAAGTCGTGGCGGCCTACGCCGGAAGTAAATATCAGCAACCGGGTCCATGTCAATCGGATGAATGCGCTCTGATCGTTCCCCGAAGCAGTTAGATAGAACTACTCCTGGCCAATTCTTTTGTAATCAGTACTATCCGCGACTTTACATGGGCAAGAAAACGTTATATGAATCTTCGCCGCTATGCAGACAAGGGCGCCAGCATTAAGATCAAGCCGGCTGGGTCCAGTCTTCGAATGCCCCGGCGAATTTTGTACCGGCCACAACCATGCATTACCTGTGAGAGACAACATGCGACATCCGCTGAAGAACAATCTCCTTTCCCGCATCCACCAGAAACTCCGACAGAACTCCCACACAACGGTGGCCGTGGTCGCCCCAAGCGCGATTGCGTTCATGTTTTGTCTCGCCGCCATCGGAAGCGAGGCCGCGCTCGCCCAGGACACCCACTTTGTCCTTGACCGTGATGGCAGAACGATTGTGCTCGAGCCATACGCGCCGAACATTCTCCGGATTACGTTCAGCAAGGACAAAGCCTCAGCAGCTGCAGCCGCGGGATATGGGCTTGTCGGAACACCATCGATGGCGGGTTGGACGCATGAGCGGGACGCTGACGGGAACGACGTCTTTCGCTCCCCTCGCCTGGTCGTCGATGTCTCTCCCGATCTCATACCGCCGTCGCGTTTACCGCATCCCATGCCGCTCGACGAGCTGAATCAATCCCTGCGAGACCACTACTTCGGCGGCGGTTCCGGGAATCGACGGAACGACGATACAGTTTCCCTGAAAACGGCTTCGGGCAAGGCGCTGCTGACCATGCGGAACTGGTCTATGGTTCCGAACCGTTCCGAAGCGGCAGCGACCGAATGCAGCGTAAGCCGAACGACGCCGGCTCCCGCGTCTCCGCGATCTTTGATTCACCGGCAGACGAGCACTACTACGGGCTTGGCCAGCAACAACAGGGCGCCCTTGATCTCCGGGATCATCGCATTAATTGCTGGCATGATTATTCGGCCATCGGTGGCCAGAACGTTTGTGTTCCATTCATGATCTCCAGCCGCGGATATGGTCTGGTCTGGGATAACCCTTCAAAAACCACCGTTGATCTCGGATTCAATCAGCGCAACGTCTGGTCGTCTGAAGTCGGGGACCGTGTTTCGTTCTTTGTGATCCAGGGCGAAAACAGCGACGAGATCTACACCGGCTATCGCCAGCTCACGGGCATCACCCATCTGTTACCGAGGGCGACCTACGGGTATATCCAGAGCAAGGCGATCTACCCGACCCAGGATCAGATCATGGCGGTTGCAAAGGGATATCGCGACCGCCAGCTACCGCTGGACGTTATGGTCGTGGATTTTCTCAACATGACCAGGCAGGGCGAGTTGGATCTCGACCCCGCCCGGTGGCCTGATCCGGCCGCCATGAACCAGCAGCTCCATTCCATGGGCATTGGAACCTTGCTCAGCGTCTGGCCTCACTTCTCTGCTGGAACCCGGTACTACGACATGCTGCGGGAGAAGGGATGGCTTATCCATACCGCGGATGGAACTCCGGACCCTGGCGAGTTCAAAGATGTTATCGGCCCTAACATCGATACCACAAATCCTGAGGCTGCCAAGTGGTGGTGGGAGGCCATACGAGACCGTTACATCAAGCCGTATAACTTCGATTACCTCTGGCTCGATGAAACGGAACCCGATATCGATCCGGCGAAAGACTTCTTTTTCGTAGGCTCGGGAACTCGCTATTACAACGTCTATCCTTTGTTCCACACCGCATCTGTCTACGAGGGATTCAGGCGCGACTTCGGAGATAGCAAACGAGTCATGATTCTTGCCCGCGCGGCATACCTCGGAGCGCAGCGGAATGGCACGGTCTTCTGGTCGAGCGACATCCTCTCGACCTGGGATATGCTGAAGCGTTCCATCCCCGCCGGATTGAACTTCACGGCCACCGGGATGCCCTATTGGGATACGGACATTGCCGGCTTCTTCTCGCCGCAAATACCGGCGAACTACAAGGCGGCGCACACACCCTTGGTCGATCCGTCGGATGCACGCGATGACGTCGATAACTACGAAGATTATCCCGAGTTATTTGTGCGCTGGTTTGAATGGGGAGCTTTTCAACCCGTGATGCGGGCGCACGGAGAGAGGAAACATAACGAGGTCTGGGCGTATGGCAAACAAGCCGAGCCCATCCTCGAAAAGTATCTGCGCCTGCGATATCAATTGTTGCCGTACACGTACTCCCTCGCCTACGGGAGTTACCAGACCGGCGCTCCTTTCATGCGCGCGCTGTTCATGGATTTCCCGAATGATCCCAACGTCGCCAACATCCCGGACGAATACATGTTTGGTCCCGCTCTGCTGGTAGCTCCTGTCTCGGAACAGGGAGCCACACGCCGTTCGGTCTACTTGCCCGCTGGGTGCGATTGGTATAACTACTGGACAAACGAACGACTCAAAGGCGGTCAGACCATTACGGCTGACGCTCCGATCGATACGATACCGTTGTTTGTCCGCGCGGGCAGCATCATTCCGCTTGGATCCGCCGTCTTGAGTGCACAGCAGAAGCAAGACATTGCGTCGGTCCGTGTCTATCCCGGAGCAGACGCCAGCTTTACGCTGTTCTCAGATGACGGCAACACGTACGCGTATGAAAAGGGCGTCAGTTCCATCACCACGCTTCATTGGGACGAAGCGTCCCATCAGTTTAGACACGAAGGTGCTAGCAGCCTGGACGGCAACCGACAAGTCGATAGTGGAGATTGTGGGGCGCTAAGAATAGAGGATTGCACGGCAACAGACTCGAGCTCAAGATATAAGCCAACTGTCGGAAGGAGATACTATAATTCGGTGCGGGGTCCGGAAAACGCTTTCTCGTTTTCTGCTTCGGGTCAAGGCGTTTTTCAGACGAGACAGCGAGGTAATCAGAGATGGGCAAGACACGGCGAGACTTCCTGAAAAGTAGTGCGGCACTCGCGGCAGGAATGGCAGTCCTGCGCAATAGCTCGCCGGCATTGGATGCAGGCACGAGCAGTCCTGCACCAACGAAGCTCTCGCAGTTTGAGTATGGCGACGTGCAACTGCTGGACGGGCCGATGCTCGAGCAGTTCCACAACAATGTCTCGCTGTTTCTGAGTTTGCCGGATGACGATCTGCTGAAGCCGTTCCGCCAACTGGCGGGGCTGCCGGCGCCCGGGGAGGATATGGGCGGCTGGTATTCGCCGTCGAGTGACTTCGACCCTCCGAAGAACATGACCGGGTATATCCCCGGGCACAGTTTTGGGCAGTATTTGTCAGGGCTCGCGCGCGCCTACGCAATCACGGGGGACAAGGCGACGCAGGCCAAGGTGCACGGGCTTGGTAAAGGCGTTCGCACCCACCGTGACGACGAAGTTCTACGAAGGCTACTGCATTCCGGCCTACACATTCGACAAGACGAACTGCGGGCTGATCGACGCCCACCAGTTCGCCGGGGATCCGAACGCCCTGGCTGTGTTGAACAAGGCAACGGACGCGGTGCTGCCGTGGCTTCCGGAGAAGGCCTTGAGCCGCGATGAGATGATGGCGCGGCCGCACAAGAACATTTCCTTTACCTGGGACGAGACCTATACGCTGCCGGAGAACTTCTACCTGGGGTATCACCGCGGGGCGGGCGATCGGTACCGGCAACTGGCGAAGCGCTTTCTGCAGGACGATTCATACTTCGGACCGCTGGCGGAGAACCGGAACGTGTTGCCGGGTCAGCATGCGTACAGCCACGTAAATGCACTGAGTTCGGCGATGCAGGCCTATTTGACAGACGGCAGCGAGATGCACCTGCGGGCCGCAAAGAACGGATTCAGATTTGTGCTGGAGCAGAGCTATGCGACCGGAGGTTGGGGACCGCAGGAAGGATTCACGAAGCCCGGAACCGACGAGCTTGTGAACTCGCTGCACTCGACCCACGCGAGCTTCGAAACACCGTGCGGCGCCTATGGACACTTCAAGATCGTCCGGTACCTGATGCGGGTAACCGGGGAGAGCACGCATGGCGACAGCATGGAGGCGGTGCTGTACAACACGATTCTGGGAGCGCGGCCAATTCGGCGAGACGGGGTGAGTTTCTATTATTCCGACTACAACATGGACGGCCAGAAGGTCGACTACGGCGACAAGTGGCCATGCTGCTCCGGCACCTTCCCGCAGCTCACCGCGGATTACGGGATCAGCTCGTACTTCCGCTCGCCGCGGGGCGTGTATGTGAATCTCTTTGTGCCGTCGCGGGTGACCTGGAAGCAGGGCGGCGCGCAGGTTTCATTGACCCAGCAGACGAGCTATCCAAATTCGAATGAAACATCCCTGCGGTTGAAGCTGGACCGGCCGGAGAGATTCCTCGTCGCGCTGCGCGTACCCGCATGGGCAGGAGCGGCAACGGCGGTTCGCGTGAATGGCAAAGCGGCGAATGCGACGGTGCGGCCGGGAAGCTGGGCAGAGATCGAACGCGATTGGAAGGATGGCGATCGTATCGAATTCTCGCTCGATATGCCGCTGCGGCTGATGCCGATCGACCCGCAACATCAAAACACGGTTGCTCTGCTCCACGGCCCAGTGGCGCTGTTTGCGGTCGAACCAGGAACGAAGACACTGACGAAGGCGCAGTTGATGGCGGCGCAACAGGCCGGATCGGACTCGAGTGACTGGGAAGTGGCATCCGACGCCGGCAAGATACGCCTCAAGCCGTTCCCGGCGATTTCGAGTGAGCACTACCGGCTTTACCACGAGGTATAGTCCCAACGTGATGGTACTCGTGAATAACTGACGAATCCCGCTGTTCTCTCTTGACAGGCGTGCCTGCGTGTCCCGAAAATCCGCCCTGCATAAGAAGGAGGCTTTTATGTCGAGCAGGAGTCTATCAGCTTCTTCGTTTCATGGCTTCGGCGGTTCGGTCCTGGTGCTTGGGATAGCTGCCACTCCTCCTGGCTCCGTTCAGCCCATCCACTGCTAAGAGCGCAGGGGCCGCAGTCCGGTCCGTACCGGTTCAATAACGTCGTCATTGGCGGAGGCGGCGGCTTCATACCCGGAATCGTTTTCAGCACAAAGGAACCCGGCCTGGTGTACGCCCGGACGGATATCGGCGGCGCGTACCGGTTTGATCCAAAATCAGGCCGCTGGATTCCTTTGCTCGACTGGATCGGCTTCCCTGACTGGAACCTCAGCGGTGTGGAGAGCATTGCCATCGATCCGCGCGACCCGGAACGCGTTTACCTCGCGGTGGGAACGTACACAAATGAGTGGGCGAGCCAGAACGGCGCGATCCTCCGTTCCTCCAACCAGGGCCGCACGTTCCAGCGGATTGACTTGCCCTTCAAAGTCGGGCAGCAACATGCCTGGGCGCGGCATGGGCGAGCGGCTGGCCATCGATCCAAACAACAGTCGCATTCTTTACCTGGGCACGCGGAGCGGACACGGGCTTTGGCGAAGCATGGATTCCGGCGAGACATGGTCCCAGGTCGCGAGTTTCCCCGATACCGGCCCTTACCATGAGCCTTCAAGCGGCCCCTCGGACACGTACGATAACGACCCGATCGGGGTTGTCTGGGAAACGTTTGATCCTCGCACAACCGTCAGCGTCGGCCACATGAAGGTCTCGCAGAACATTTATGTCGGCGTGGCCGACCCGGCGAACAGCCTGTGGCACAGCACGGATGGCGGGCAAACGTGGTCGCCGGTTGTCGGGCAGCCGACCGGAGTCATGCCACACCATGGCAAACTCGCGTCCACCGGCATTCTCTACCTCAGCTACAACAACAACGCCGGACCCTACGACGGGTCGGCTGGCGGTGTATGGAAATATGACACGGGCTCGGCGGCCTGGACGGATATCACGCCGCCTCCGTCGCCCCTCAACGGAGGCTATGGGTTTGGCGGGTTGAGCCTGGATGGGTTGAACCCCAACACGATTGTTGTGGCCACGCTCAATCAATGGTGGCCGGACACGCAATTTTTCCGCAGCCTCGATGGCGGAAATACCTGGAACCTGATCTGGAACGCAAACTTTGCGAACCCTTGGCCAAATGTCATGGTCCCGACCTACACACTCAGCTACGCGTCCGTCGCCCCGTGGCTCACGTTCGGCGCGACACCCGCAACATGCACTGAAACCGGCCCCAGCAATTCATTGTGCCCCCAGCCAACGCCCAAGTTGGGTTGGATGGTCGAATCGCTCGAGATCGATCCTTTCGATTCCAACCATATGCTCTACGGGACAGGCGCAACGATGTACGGCGCGAACAACCTCACGGCCTGGGACAGCGGCGGTTCGGTCAACATATCCGTGGCCGCGGTGGGGATTGAGGAAACCGCGGTGCAAGACCTCATCAGTCCTCCATCCGGCACCGCTCATCTGATCAGTGCGGTTGCCGACAACGGCGGCTACACACACAACGACCTGGCGGTTCCGAGCGTGATGGATGCGAACCCGGTTTTCACGACGGGCACCAGCCTCGATTATGCGGAACTGAACCCCAGCTTCATCGTTCGCGTGGGAACCGGCGGCACCAACGGGATGAACATCGGCTTCTCCGCAGATGGTGGGCAGACGTGGACTCCCGGCGCTACCCAGCCGTCGGGCGCGTCGGGCGGGACAGTGGCTGCCGCCGCCGATGGCAGCCGCGTGGTCTGGAGTTCCGGCGCCGGCGTGTTCGTTTCTGCGGACATCGGAACCACCTGGACGGCATCCACCGGTGCACCGGCCGGCGCGAGCGTGCGTTCCGACCGCGTGAATCCGCTGAAGTTCTATGCCTTCGCGAATGGCACGTTCTATAGCAGCATCGATGGCGGACAGACGTTCGCCGCTACCGGCGCCAGCAACCTGCCCCCTGCAGGCGCTTCGGCGCAGTTCAAGGCAACGCCGGGGCGCCAGGGAGACATCTGGCTCGCGGGCGGAAGCACAACCACCGTGTACGGCATCTGGCATTCGGTGGATGGCGGCAACTCCTTCTTCAAGCTATCGGACGTCGACGCAGCCAGCACGATTGGCTTCGGCAAGCCCGCGCCCTTCCACAAATACCCGGCGCTCTACAGCAGCGCAGAGGTATCTGGTGTCTGGGGAATTTATCGATCCGACGATGCCGGATTTACCTGGAAGCGGATCAACGACAATCAGCACCAGTACGCACTTACTAACTCCACCATCACCGGCGACCCGCGCATCTACGGACGCGTTTACTTCGGCACCAACGGCCGTGGAATCATCTATGGGGATCCTGCAAACTCCGATCATTAAGCAAGGGGTTCCGACGATGAGTTGTTTTGGAGGTTCGACGTGCCCCGAATCGCCGTCGCCATCATCTTGAGTTTGTCGCTTCAACTGGCTGCGCAGACCGCTTCCACCTCAACCGCCGCCTCCAATCCAAAGGTCAGGGCGATTACCGGATTCGTGCGCCTCGACAGGGCAACATCCGCGAAGCAGATTGCTGAGGCGCTCGTTGTCCTGAGGAAGGTGAAGAGCGAATTCGAAGCCGCCGGCTACCAGGTGGAAACCCTTCGTCTGACCACCCAGCCGCTCGCCGAACTCGTCGCTGGAATGACCGAGGAACAGGCCCTCGCCTTCCTCGCCGGGCTTGACCAGCTTTCCGTCAAAGAGGACTTCATCCCCAATGTAGGGCCGGCAATGATGCATGACAGCGACGATTTCTCTACGATGCACCTGCTGGAGCGCGCGCTCTCCACGCTGCCGAATATCGAGGCCAGCACCATCATTGCCGACGAGGCGGGTATTCACTGGAAGACGATCCATCGCACGTCAGAACTGGTGAAGTATGTCAGCGAGCATAGCCCGCGGAGCCAGGGAACCTTCAATTTCACCGCGACAGCGATGCTCAAGCCGATGTCACCCTTCTTCCCCGGCTCATACCACACGGGTGCAGGACGACAATTTGCCATCGGTTTTGAAGGCGCGAATGTGGTTGCCGACATCTTCACACGAGACAAGGGAAACGCAGACGCGGCGACAGCTGACCTCACCGCGGCACTCACGAAACATGCCATCGTTGCGGACAAAGTCGGAAACAAGGTGAGCACAGAAACCGGATGGAGTTACGTCGGAGTCGATCCGACCCCTGCGCCCCTCGGCGATGTTTCCATCGGCGCCGCGATCGAAGACTTCACAGGCGCCAGGTTCGGTTCCAGCGGAACGCTCACTGCGGCGCGCATCATCACGGCCGCCGTCAAGGCTGTGCCGGTAAAACAAATCGGCTACTCGGGTTTGATGGTGCCGGTTATGGAAGACAAACTATTGGCGCAGCGATGGGCTGAGTCCACCTACAATATCGACTCTCTGCTTGCCTACTCTGCGGTCTGCGGCACCGGACTCGACACCGTTCCTCTTCCCGGCGATGTGAGCCTGGAACAAATGGACCGTATGTACGCCGATGTCGCATCTCTCGCAACGAAATGGAATAAGCCTCTCTCGGCGCGTCTGCAACCCATTCCGAACAAAAAGTCCGGCGATCAAACCGACTTTCAGGATCCTTACTTGTTTAACACCACATTGCACGCGTTGCCGTGATCTGGTCTTCATCGGCCATCTCAGTAGCGCAGTCCGAGCCTCATCGGAAACTCCTCTTCGCCTTCCTCCAACTCCATTTGGCTGCTATCGAGCCGCACCACGTCCCGATGCCTCTTGCGAAACCACAGATGCGCGACAACAATCGATATTGCGGCGATACCGAAATGTTCTGCGCTGTTTTCAATCCAGTATTCTGATGCGATCGAAAGCGCCGTCACCACCGGGAAAAAAGTAAAGTATCGCAGCATGGTGAATGCCAGGTTTGGTTGCTCTCTTGCCGGCTCTCCGGTGAAAGGCACAATCGTCACGTTTACGAAGAAAGCATCGGTCAGCAGCACGCACATCCCGGCTGCAACCAGCAACTGCGCAGCGGTTGCGGACCGGCCCAGCAGTTCCGCCGGCGCCACCAGCCGAAATGCGCCAATCGCAGCCATCGTTACCACCGCTCCGCATAACATGACCCACACTTTGGCGGCCAGCAGCTGCTCCATCGCAGCTTCGAAGTGCGGCGGCTTTCCATGAACAATCCGCAAGGCCCAGCTCCCGCGCTGATTGCCCGACGAAACAAACGCCGTCCGCAATCCGGCAATCACCCAGAACGCCACAATCCCGATTGCCACGCGGATTCCATCTGCCGAGACTTCCGCATGCAGATGTTGCCCCTTGAATCGTGAATCGCAGAACCGTCGCCACGACCACTGAGAGCCCCACGCCGCCGTAGAGCACCAGGTAGATCCGATAGCGCGGAACCCGCAGCAGCGTCTGGCCTATAAAGTGAAATATGGCTCGACGGATCGGCGGCCGCACCAACGTGGCATGGAGCAGTCCGTACAGCGGCGCCGCCATGCGATTGCGTGTCGACCGCGTGCTTGCCCCTTCCACCAGTTGCCGCACCCTGCGCAGATAAGCCACCGGATAGAATGCCAGCGCGGCCGCTCCAACCGCCAGTGTCGCAACCCATCCAATCTTCGCCAACTCCGCGAAAACCGGCAGAACCGATGGGCCCTCCAGCAGCCTCTGATACATGCCCAAAAACCAGAACGGCGGAAACCATCGCGCTGCAGCCCCGTCAGCCTGGAGCAGGCCTGGCGTAACGCCCGACAGAACCGGAAAGAGCAGAAACAGGACCACCAGGACCGTCACCGCCAGCCCCTGCAGCGCCAACGAAATTCGTCGAAACAGCCGCTCGCCGAGAATCGACAGAAGCACGCCTTGCAATGCCAGGATGAATGCCGCCGCAAACAGCCCGCTCCCCGCCACGGCCACGATATGCCCGGCGACAAATCTCGCCAGGTTCGGAGGATCCGTCGCCGCGGGCAGCACCACCGGAG
This sequence comes from uncultured Acidobacteriota bacterium, assembly GCA_963812485.1. Lineage (GTDB taxonomy): Bacteria > Acidobacteriota > Terriglobia > Terriglobales > Acidobacteriaceae > Telmatobacter. Next base: position 50,283 of record CAWEVD010000010.1, on the reverse strand, counting down.
CCAGAAAATTGGCATCGAACAGGAACCCGAAGATGAGCACCGCAATGGCTCCCACCCGCGCCAGAAATACTCTGTGCCCCGCCAGTGGCAATGTGCCCAGAACAAATATGTCCAGTAGATCGGGAAAGAAAAGATCCCACTCAAACACTGTGACAATGCCCATCGCAACAAACGAATACAGCACAAAGAAGAAGTGATGGTTCACCTGCACCCAGTAAGGCACTGGAACATCGGTGAGGGGATGGTCTTGCCGGAATACGATCACGTGATGGTACACCGGCCACAAGTAGATCGCCACTATGAAGGGCGGCAGGCCGGTCGCAAACGCGATCAGAATCAGCCGCGCCTTGGCGTCCCCATCCGGTGAAGCAGTCTCGTGATTGAAGAATCGCTCCAGAAAATGCCGGATCAGCAGCGAAACCTGGCTTCTCTCCGGCTGTCGCACAGGACCCAGCTCTGCCTGTTCGCTCAACGAGAGCGGCCGCGTATCGGACATCGTAATCAGGCGCTGGAATGAATCAGACATGGGCAATCTGCATGATCTCGACAATTCTCTCTGCCGCCGCCCGCGTATCCTGCTGTTGCACCAGTTGCGCAAACACGCTTTCCAGATTTGGCAGGCTCATGAGTGTAGTCAGTTCTGAAGGCGGTGCGTCGGCCAGCACCTTGCCCCCGGCAATCACGATTACCCGGTTGCAGACCTGCTCCACCGTTTCCAGCACGTGCGAGATATACAACACGGCTTTTCCCTGCGCCGCCAGCATCTCTAACAGATCTTTGAAGAGCCGCCCCGACGCTACATCCAGCCCCGACAATGGCTCATCGAAGATCAGCAGCTTTGGATCGTGCAACAAGGCCGCCGCGATCAGGACCCTCTGCCGCATCCCCTTCGAGTATGAAGAAATCGGCGTGTGCTGCCAGGATTTGAGATGAAGCAGTTCGAGCAGCCCGGTCGCCTTGGTCTCGATCAGCCGCTCGCCCAGCCCTCGCAACCGTCCTACGAGTTGCAGATATTCCAGCCCCGACAGATAGGTGTAGAGATGGGCCTCTTCCGGCACATATCCCAACACCTTGCGAAAGGCCACCATGTCGTCGCGAATGTCGCGTCCTTCGAACAGGACTTTCCCCTCATTCGCGCGCAGCAGGCCGGTGATGATCTTTACCGTGGTCGACTTGCCGGCTCCGTTCGGGCCGAGGAAACCGACTATCTCGCCCGGCCCGATCCTGAAGCTCACATCCTCGACCGCGGGAATCCCTCGAAAACTGCGGAAGAGATGCCGGACTTCGAGCATTGGTCTGCAGTCCTCCACGGCCGCTTACCCTATGTAGCATTCAGCATAATGGAAAATTCGGCGATTGTCAAGTAGATTGCTACATAGGTACAATATGCCATGGCCGCAGACGCCAAACTCTCCCACACCGCCGCCATGATTCTTCAGGCCATCAGCGCCGGGGTCGGCTACGGTTTCAGCATCATGGAAATGACCGGCCTTCCCAGCGGAACCGTGTACCCGGCCATGCGCCGCCTCGAGCGCGACAAGTTGATCCGCTCGCAATGGGAGAAGCAGTCGATCGCGGACGCGGAGCAGCGGCCGCCGCGCAAATACTACAATCTCACCGCCCTGGGAAAATCCACTCTCGAAGCCTCCCGCAAACGTTATCCCCTGCTCGAACGTCTGATCTCCACCGAGGAGGCTAGCTCCCGATGAAGCCTTCAGCCGATCAAATTTTCCACGCACTGGATGAGACCATTCTGCGCTCCGCGGCTTGGCTCGTTCCTGCGGGTCAGCGAAACGAGTGGCATCGTGAGTGGCATGCGGAGCTCTGGCACGTACGCCGCTCCTGCTGCACCACCGGTTTATTCTCCTGGCCGGCGCAGCGGGAAATCACCGCCTTCTGCCTTGGTTCTTTTCCGGATGCGTTCTGCGTGCTCCGCCAATCCTGGCTGACCGGCTCCCGACTTGCGCGTATGCGCGGCGTGCCCCGCCCCAGCCTGAATGGCTCGGCGGCACAGTGTCTGTTCTGGCTCTTTGCTGTGCTCGCCGTCTGCGTCATGCTCGCGCGCCTTGTGCCCGGCGTGCGCGCTGAGGCCGACTCGTCCCGCTATCAGGTCAGCCCTGGCCTGATCCTTATCCAGTCTGCGCCGTCCGCCGATAACCTGACGCCATCAATCTCCGCTGATCTGTTCCGCAACTGGAAGGCCACGCACCAGCGCTATTTTGATCAATTCGCCTTCTATCGCACCGCCCGCGAAACCGCATCGGTCTCGTCCGCGCACGTTGATCGCTGGAGGGTGACCCATGCCAGCCTCAATCTCTTTTCGCTGCTCGGCCTGCAGATCCAGTTTCGCCTCCGCGGCCCCCGTAGATGATCGCAATGTTCCCTCCGTCATCCTCAGCGACGAAACATGGACGCGGGATTTCGGAGCCAATCCGCGCATCGTGGGCCGTCTGATTCTTTTCGGCCATCGAACGGCAAAAATTGCCGGCGTCCTGCCCTATGGCTCATGGCGCTTGCCCGGGCGGCCCGATGCGTGGATCCTCGAGCCCGATGCACAACTCGCCTCTGGGTCAGCTGGGGGCGGCCCGGGATACCTCCTCGCACATTTGACCCCCCTGGGCGAATCCGAAATGCTCAGTGACCGCGTTCCCATTGCACCACGAGCGACGACGACGATCTCGAACTGTGCGGCGTCTCCTTCGCCAACCGTCTTCAGGGCCCGTGGGGCATCTACCGATTCGCGCTCTTCCTGGCTCTGCTGGCTTTACCGGCCGTCACCTCGGTTACATTGGGCGAGTCGAACTATAGCGCTCACCGTCCCTCGCGGAAAATAACTCTGATTCGCTGGGCCTTCCTGGGCGTAAAGTTTGCGCTCATCGCATCCATCGCGAATTTCGCCTCGCTCGATCTTTCCTACTGGCACGCCTCTACCTATTCGCCGCTCGCCGAGTTCTTTCAGCTTGCCTGGTGCTTCTCCATCTGCCTGTTCGGATTCCGTTGGGCATTATCCGATCAGCGGCAGCGCTGCCCGGTCTGTCTCCGTCGTGTCACGCATCCCGCGCAGGTCGGCCTCGCCTCGCGTACTTTTCTGGGATGGAACGGAACCGAGATGATGTGCATGGGCGGGCACACTCTTCTTCACGTCCCCAGCCTCCCCACCAGCTGGTTCAGCGGTCAACGCTGGCTCTATCTCGACACTTCGTGGGAGTTTCTGTTCGCCGATTCCGGCCTGTTGTGAAACAAGTCGAGCAGACACACCCGACGCTCCTCGGAAGTGCCGCTGTATCTGTGGGCCGGTCACACTTGTGTTGACTTTCGACCCGGCAATTTCTACAGTCTAGTAATCTAGCGCAGTGCAGTCGATGCAAGAGCCACCTCAGCCGATTTTGTCGAAAGGGGTTTGACTATGAAATGCACGATGGTAGGCGCAAAGTGTCTGAGATTGATGGAACGCTCAGCCAATACAAGATCCCACAAAGTATTACTTCTCGCAGTCATCTGCGTTCTCGCGCTTGTGATCTGTCCAGCCATGCATGGCCAGGCCACTGGAAGTTTCTCCGGCAATGTCCTCGATAAATCCGGCGCGGGCATCCCTGGCGCTGCCGTCGCCGCTACCTCGCAGGGAACCGGCCTGGTTCGAGGCGTGAAGACGGACAATGCCGGACACTTTCTGATCCCGTTGCTCCCTGTCGGGACCTACACCGTGCGCGTCGATGCGACGGGCTTTCAAAGCGCTGAAACCAGGGATCTGCATCTTCAGATTGATGAAGCCCGCGAACTCGATTTTTCACTTGTCCCCGCCACCGTGGTCACTTCGGTGGCAGTTACTGGTGAGGTCGTAGCGGTCGAGACTACCAATCCATCTCTCGGCCAGGTCATCACCTCGCAGGAGGTGTCGCAACTCCCCTTGAATGGCCGCGATTTCGTTCAACTCGCGACGCTCACCGCCGGCGCTACAGCAGAGACCAACCCCAACAGCTTTTTCACCTCGGCCGCCAGCAGCGAGGTGGCCGCACGTGGTTCCTTCTCTCTCTCTGTTGGTGGCTCCCGTCCCAACAGTACGGACTGGCTGCTCGATGGCGTCGACAATAACGAACTGACTGCCGGCGGTATCGGCATTTTCTCATCGATTGATGACATTCAGGAATTCAAGGTCTTGACCTACACCTATTCCGCCGAATACGGCACGCGAGCCGGACCCACCGTGCTGGTCACCACAAAGTCCGGGGCCAACGAATTTCACGGGTCTCTCTTTGAATTTGTGCGCAATACCGATCTTGATGCCAAGAGCTACTTTGCCACCTCCGCGGAAAAGTTCAATCTGAACCAGTTCGGAGGCTCCGTCGGCGGACCCATTCGCAAGAACAAGATCTTTTTCTTTGTCGATGGCGAACAAAAATATCAACGCCACGGCATTGCGTTTACGGGCCTGCTGCCTTCGCTGGCCATGCGCAATGGCGACTTCTCCAGCGACGCTTTTGGCAACTCCGTTTCCGGCCTCGCCATCGTTAACCCGAACATGATCGGCGCGTCCACAAGCCCGACCGACTTTCCCAATGTCTATTTCCAATGCGATAGCCTGGGAAATCCGATTCCTTCGAACCCCGATGGAAGCCAGGCACAGGGCATTCCCTGTAACAAGATTCCATCGGGCCTGATCAATAACATCGGGCAGGCCATGATGAACCTGTACCCGACTCCCAACGCCAGCAACTCCAGCGCCGGCTACAACTATGTCAATCAGCCCGTGCGCACCCTGGACGACACCAAGTTCGATGCCCGCATGGACTTCACGCTTTCCGCCAAGGACAATCTTTTCGGCCGCTTCAGTTACGACCAGGCCTTTTCGTACGTGCCGGGCGGCTCACCCAGGATTTGCGGAAGCCAACGCTTTCGGCAGCAATCAGCACATCATCAACCACGCCCGCAATGTCGCCCTCGGCGAAACCCATGTGTTCTCCCCCGTGATGATCAACCAGGCCAGTTTCGGTTACAACCGCATCTTCGACTACATCACTTCGCAAGGCACGGGGACCTGCGCCTCCGCCAATCTCGTGCCCGGCGGCATTCCGTTCGCCAACCTTGGATGCCCCAGTACCACCTGCCTTCCTGGCGCTTACAGTTGCGGACTGGTCTCCACCATCGTCGCCGGCGGCTATTGGGCCATCGGCGATCGCGGCTACTCTCCGTTTCAGGGGGGAACGAATATCTATTCGTTCAAAGACTCTCTCGATCTGATTCACCACAAGCATGAATTCAGGCTTGGACTGGACTTCCGCGCCAATCAAATGAACGTGGGCACCGAGGCCTTCCAGGATGGCTTCTGGATTATCGGCAATGGCGGTAACTTCACCGGCCTGAGCAGCGCCAACATCGGCGGCAATGCGGAAGCAGATTATCTGCTCGGCATCACGGGCCTGGCCATTCATGACCAGACGTTCAATGGCCCTGTCACCGGCCGCCGTTGGAAAATCTACCGTCCTTTCATCGAGGATGATTGGAGAGTCACGTCATCTCTCGTCCTCAATCTCGGCCTGGCATGGGATATGACCACCCCCATCACCGAAGCCGACGGACGCCTGGCGAACTACGTTCCCGCAACCGGGCAGCTTCTCATTGCCAATCAAAACGGCGTAAGTGCGTCGGCGGGCGTCAAGATGGATTGGACAGCCCTCGAACCCCGCATCGGCGGCGCCTGGAAAGTCATGGGCAGCGAGAAGACCGTGCTCCGCGCCGGCTACGCCTTCTACCACGACTCCGCCTGGAGCCAGGGAGCCCAGGGCCTGTGGCAGAACCCGCCGTTCCTGGGCGAGTCCGACGCCTTCGCTTCCGCCGGCTGCGCATTTGCCACCTCGTACTGCGCCACCGTGCTCGGACAATCGCCCTCGGGCATCAGTCTCTCCAGCGGATTTCTGCCCATTGCTTCGCCCCCGACCGCCTCCACATTCACGGGCTCGTTCTATACCCAGCCCACGGACTTCAAGCTGGGCCGGGTCCAGCAATTCAACGTGAACGTCGAGCGCCAACTGGTCGGCAACCTTGTGCTGACCGCCGGCTATGCAGGTTCCCGCGGCACACATATCCTGGTGGCCGGCAATAACCTCAACACCGCAGCCCCTCCGCCTGTGGCACGGTAGCGTAACTACACGCTCGGCTGCAACCCTGACGGATCACCCTACGTGCCGCCCTATGGCACGTTCGACACCATTTCCCTGTTCGGCGATGTGGGCAAGGCAAACTATGACTCGCTTCAAATAAAGGCAGAGACCAAGACCTCGAGATATGGCCTCTACGCTCTCTTTGCCTACACCTACTCTCATACCTATGACAACGGGTTATCCGACGGCCTGGGTTCGTTGCTGAGCGCTCCCTTTTTCCTCTTCCCAACTGGCAACAACTGGATTGGGGCTTGTCCCAGATCAATCTCGATCACAGCTTCACGGGCAGTGTGATTTACGACTTGCCCTTCGGCCGCGGAAAGCAGTTCGGCAGCAGTTGGAACGGCCTGACCAACTTGCTTCTTGGCAACTTCCAATTGACTCTGATCGAAAGAATCTCTTCGGGATTTCCCGTTCCATTGATTGACAGCAATAACCAGTCCGGCTCCTTCTTCCAGAACGGCGGCAATGGAAACAATTGGAACCGGCCTGACCGGGTCGCCGGTTGCAACCAATCCAACGCAGACCACGGCAAGCTGGAGTGGATCAACGCATCCTGTTATGTTGCGCCCCCCGTCGGCCAGTTGGGGAATGCGTCGCGCGTCCCCGCCACCGGGCCTGATTTCGTCAACACCGACTTCTCCGTCATCAAGCAGTTCGCGCTGCCTCGCGAAGGAATGGGTTTGAATTTCCGCGCCGAGTTCTTCAACCTCTTCAATCACGCACAGTTCGGTTCGCCGGTGAACGATGTAAGCGCCCTTGGATTCGGATCCGTGAATTCCACCGTGAACAATCCTCGCCTGGTGCAATTGGCCCTCAAGTTATCTTTCTGAAGCCAGTGCAATGCGGCATCCGCGGGGATTTTCATCGGGCAAGTCCGATCGCACGGCTTTGCGCAATACAATCGCAATTCCTTGCCGCGTCAGCGTATGCCCCGGCGTTGGGACAGGTATCGTCCAGTGAGCGTATTCGCATTCCTCGCGAGATCGGCCGGCACGCCCTCGAACTGCACCGTGCCGCCCTCGTGCCCGGCACCCGGCCCCAGATCGATAACCCAGTCCGCCCGTGCGATCACGTCGCAGATTGTGCTCGATCACGATGACCGTGGAGCCCGAGTCCACGAGCCGATCGAAGAGCCCGATCAGGGTGTCGACATCGTTCATGTGCAGACTCGTCGTGGGCTCGTCGAGCACATAGATATTGCCTTTTTTGCCCAGTTCGGCGGCCAGCTTGAGCCGCTGGCGTTCGCCGCCCGAAAGAGTTGAGAGCGGCTGGCCCAAAGTCAGATAGCCGAGGCCCACATCGTCGAGACCTTGCAGGATTTTGGCGATGGCCGGCTCGGTGAAAAACTCCACCGCGTCCGCGATGCTCATCTCGTATACGTCGCTGATCGATTTGCCGCGCAGCCGGTGCTCCAGCACTTCAGGCAGGAAGCGCTTGCCCTCGCAGGTCTCGCAGGTGGTGGCCATGGGGTCGAGATGGCCGAGGTCGGTATAGATAACCCCCAGCCCGTTGCAGTCCGGGCAGGCTCCCTTGGAATTGGCCGAGAACAGCGCCGCATCCACCCCGTTGGCTTTGGCGAAGGCCTTGCGCACGTTGTCGAGAATGCCGGTATATGTCGCCGTGTTGGATCGCCGCGAGCCGCGCGCCAGGTTCTGATCAATAACGATGGTTTCCGGATACGCCAGCGGCAGGCAGCCCACGATCAGCGAGGTCTTGCCCGAGCCGGCGACGCCCGAAACGGCCGTCAGCACGCCCTTTGGGAATTAAGACCGACACGTCCTTGAGATTGTTCTGCCGGGCGTGCTTGATTTTGAGTTCGCCACTCGGCTTGCGCACCTTGATCCTTGATCGGCTGGTGCTTTTTCATGTGGTTGCCGGTCAGCGTGCCGGAAGTCAAGAGTCCCGGCGAAATCGCCCTCGTAAACCACTTCCCCGCCCTTGCTGCCGGCCAACGGACCCATATCCACCACGTGGTCGGCGATGGCGATCATGTCCGGCTTGTGCTCGACGATCAGCACCGTGTTGCCCTTGTCGCGCAACTGCTGCATCAGCCCGGCCATCCGCCCCACATCGTGGGGATGCAGCCCCACCGAGGGCTCGTCGAAGACATAGGTGATGTCGGTGAGCGAAGAGCCGAGATGGCGCACCATCTTCACCCGCTGGCTCTCTCCGCCCGACAGGCTCGAACTCTCCCGGTCAAGGCTCAGATAGCCGAGGCCGATCGTGACGAGGTTTTCGAGGCGCGCCGCCAGGGCCGCCAGCATCGGCCCAGCCTGGGGCGCCTTCAGGCTGCGCACCAGCGCGGCCAGGTCACTCACCTGCATTGCCGACAATTCAGCGATATTCCTGCCGGAGATTTTGCTCGCCAGCGCCTCAGTCTTGATCCGCGCGCCCTTGCAGGCCGGGCAGATCTTGCGCGTGAAGATGCGATCATACTCAGCCCGGACATGCGGTTGCAGCGTCTCGGGGTCCTTGTCGCCCATCATCTGCCTGAGCTTGGGCACCACGCCCAGGTAGGTGAGGTTGATCTTGTCGACCTTCACCTTGCGCCCGTCATCGAGATCGAAGAGGTTGGCGCGTTCCTCCTTCGAGTATTTGCGGATCGGCTTGTCGAGATCGAACATGCCGGAGCGGGCATAGATGTCCCACCACCAGCCTTTGACTTCGAAAACTTTCGGGATCAGCGCCCCCTGGTTGAGCGACTTCGTCTCGTCCACCACCGCGGCCATATTGATGGCCCCCACCTGGCCCACCCCTTCGCACTCCGGGCACATGCCGCGCGGATCGTTGTAGGAGTAATAGCCTGGCGCGGGCAGTCCCGGCTCGGCGAGCCTCGAAAACAGCACGCGCAGCATCTGTGCCGTGTCGGTTACTGTGGCCACGGTCGAGCGCAAATTGCCGCCCAGCCTTTGCTGATCAACGATGATGGCCGCCGAAATGTTCTTGAGCTCGTCGGCGTCCGGCTGGCCGTAATGCGGCATGAATTGTTGCACGAATGCCGGATAGGTTTCGTTGATCAGCCTTTGGCTTTCCGCGGCGATGGTGTTGAACACCAGCGAAGACTTGCCCGAGCCCGACACCCCGGTAAACACGGTGATGCGGCGCTTGGGAATATCGAGCGAGACGTTCTTGAGATTGTTCTCCCGCGCGCCGCGGATGATGATCGAACCGTAATCGGGGTGGAGCATCAGCCCGTCATGTCTCGTCCAGTCCTGTGTCATCTCATGTGAACTCGAGCGTGAAAGCTTCCCCGCCTTCCCCAAATCGACCTTACCCACATCGACCTCCCGCCTCCGGTGAACTTTAGGAGCGCCTTGAAACTTGTAACAGGACATGACTTCAGTCTTCTACCTGGCGCAAGGGTGGGGAACCTCAACACTATGTGTGGGCCGGATCAGTAGGGCCTTCATGCAATGCCCGCTGCTCCCGTGCTGACCTGCCCGCCGTCTTTCGCTGCAAAGAGCACGCCGATCTTGCGGCTCTCCGGCCTCAGCGCCCACGATGCCACACAAAAACCAGTGATGATGAGCGGGGCGATGACGTGAAAGCCGTAAGCGCCATAGCCGCCAACCGCGGCGCAGGAGGCGGCCGCGCCTGTCAGGTCGAAGAAGATGCCGGCATACGCCCATTCCTTGAGCCGCGGAAAACGCGGCACGAGGATGGCAATGGCCCCAAGCACCTTCCAGAATCCCAGGATGGCGAAGAAGTACATCGGGTAGCCAAGCACGGGCACCACGCCATGGGGGTTGCGCCAAATATTGCATAATCTGCGCCGACACCGCCGCTTCCGATCGGAAACGCTACGAGTATGGTCATCGTCCAATAAGCAACAGATTTTGTGTTCATGGTCAGTTCAACCTCCCAACGAGACGTTCCAGATTGTCGATGAAATTCCGCCAGCCGTATTTTGCACCCTTGAAGTTGGCGCCTTCTTCCGACGGGAAGCCGGATTGCTCCATGCGGAGATGCGTGCCGCCCGCGGTCGGCGTCAACGTCCAGGCGACGACAGTCTCCAGACCCATGGAACCCCAGCCATAAGAGAGCCGTGACGTGGGTTCGACTTCCAGGACTTCACAGTCGATGATTCCGTTCCAATTCGGCATGGGCGTGCGGCGGAACTGGAACCGGTGGCCCACCACCGGCTTGAAATCATTCTTCAACAGCCACTCCTCGATCAACTGGCCTTCTGTGAGGGCTCGCCAGATCTTTTCCGGAGGATGCGGCATCTCCCGTTCAATGACGAGAGTATGTGTCGTGGCGGCCTCGCTCATTTGTCCATCCTTTTCAGCAGGTTTTCGAGTTGATCAAATCGGTCGCGCCAGAAGACGCCGTACACGCTCATCCAGTCGACCAGGGGCGCCAGGGCTTGCGGTTGTGCACTGTAGTGGGTCTCGCGCCCTTCGCGGCGATGACGCACCAGTTTTGCCCTCTTCAGTACCGTCAGATGCTTGGAGACGGCCGGTTGTGAAACGCCGGCGCGACCCGTCAAGGCGTGAACCGTCTGTTCCCCGTCGCGGGCCATGTGCTCGAAGATCCCCCGACGGGTCGGGTCAGCGAGGGCCCTGAAAACATTGTCCGTTACGGCTTGCATCGGAAGCCCCTCAATCAAGTGTCGCGTTACCAATCCAGGTGTGTGATCTGAATGAGATTTCCGCACGTATCGTCCAGCACCGCGATGGTCGATCCCGTAGTCTTGGTTGGCTCCTTGGTGAATGTCACGCCGTGTTGCTTTAGCCTCTCGTATTCCTTCTGGACGTCCCCGACGAAGAAATTAGCAGCGGGTATCCCTTGCCGAAAAATCTCCTGCTGATAGGTCTTCGCGGCCGGGTTGCTGTTGAGCTCCAGAACCAGTTGCACGCCTTCCGGTTCTTCTGCGGAGACCACGGTGAGCCACCTGTATTTCCCCGCCGAGAAATCCATCTTCTTCACAAAGCCAAGAGCCTCGGTGTACAACTTCAGAGCCTTGTCTTGATCGTCCACGAATACGCTCGTTAGTTTGATTTCCATGGTTTGTCCTCCCTGCTCAGCCTTCTAAGGTTTGGTATGGTTCCTGATCCATCGCGCTGCCGGCCTGCAGCCGGCATGAAGAAACCATAACCAAATGGCTATTGATTGTCAAGTCGTGCTTTATTGAAAAGTTGTAAATTCCTGGATTGGACCGAAGCCACAACCACGCCATTTCAACGAGGCATCCTCGAAGTTAGCAGCGGAAAGACATTAAATGCGGAACTCGAACATATGAACCATGCGCAAGAATCGCCAGGAAGGTAAGATGGCGTCAGGCTTGCCTAAGGAGCCCGGAGTGTCGCCTTTCTTCAAAGCCGCTTCTACCCGTCGCAGTTTTCTCAACCGGCTCGGATTCTTGGGCCTGGCAACGTCATTTTGTAACGGCCGGTTTCTCCTTCCCCGATCCGCAAGTTCTTGCTGCTTCAGACGGTGACTCGGCCAAGACGTCCCAGGTCAGGAACCGCACGCCGCTGGCGCCGAATGCTTTCTACTTTCTTCCGTTAGGTTCCGTTCGCCCCCAGGGATGGCTGAAGGAGCAGCTTGCCATCCAGGCCGCTGGACTGAGCGGACACCTCGAAGAGACCTGGGCCGATGTCGGCCCCAATAGCGGCTGGCAAGGCGGAAAGGGCGAATCCTGGGAGAGGGGCCCCTATTTCCTTGACGGCCTCATTCCGCTTGCATATCTGCTTGACGATTCGCGCCTCAAGTCCAAGGCTCAAAAATACGTCGATTGGACGCTCGAGCATCAGGGCCCTAACAGGCATGATTGGACCTTCATCGAATGACGATTGGTGGCCTCGCATCGTGATGCTGAAGGCTCTTGACGCAATATTACGAGTTCACCGGCGACAACCGTGTTATCCCCGTAATGGATCGCTACTTCCGTTATCAACTGGATGAGCTTCCCCGCCGGCCGCTGCGCGACTGGGGAAAGTTCCGCTGGCAGGATGAACTGCTCAGTGTCATCTGGCTCTACAATCGGACCGGTTCGGCGTATCTGCTGGACCTGGCTCGCCTGCTGCACAAGCAGGGCTACGATTGGATGGCGCAATATGCCAACTTCCAATACACCCAGCGCATCACTGCCGAATATATCAAGCTCGAAAAAGGCGAAGGACTCAAGGACCTCGCGCTGGCCACCCACGGCGTCAACAACGGACAAGCCGTCAAGACGGGCCCGGTCTGGTCTCAGGTTTCCGCCTCCGCTTCGGACAGGAACGCGGCCTCCACGATGATTTCCGCGCTGAACAAGTACCACGGGCTCCCCAACGGCATGTTCTCCTGTGACGAGCACCTCGCGGGCCCTGATCCTTCCCAGGGATCCGAGTTGTGCACCGTGGTTGAATACATGTTTTCACTCGAGCAGTCACTCGCCATCACGGGCGATCCCTTACTGGGTGACCGGCTGGAACAACTCGCCTTCAACGCACTCCCCGGAGCGTTCACCGTTGATATGTGGGCGCATCAATACAATCAGGAACCCAACCAGGTGGAATGCAGCCTGCACCACAAGCCCTGGACAACCGATGGACCTGAATCGAACCTGTATGGTCTGGAACCAAACTTCGGCTGCTGCACGGCCAACTTCCATCAAGGCTGGCCCAAACTCGTCGGTAGCCTGTTCATGTTGTCTGGCGCGCAGGAATCGAATGCCCAGGATGGGCTGGTCGCTGCGGTATACGCCCCGTGCGAAGTAAGAACGATCCTTCGCGGCACTCCAGTCCACGTCGTCGAGGAGACAAATTATCCCTTCGATGGTTCCGTGCGGATCTCGCTGAATCCGTCCTCGCCTGTTGTCTTTCCTTTGCAGCTTCGCATACCGGGATGGGCCACGGGCACCACGATCCTTGTCAACGGCAAACCCGAACCTGCACCTTCGCCAGCCTCATTTGCACGCATCGACCGGACCTGGAAGTCCGGTGACCGAGTCGAAATCAAGTTTCCGATGGTGCCGCGCGTCTCCAGATGGTTTAACAACTCGGTCGCAATCGAACGCGGGCCGATCGTCTTCTCTTACGGCATCGGTGAAGATTGGGTAAAGCTCCGCGACCGCGGAATGACGGCCGACTGGCAGGTGTTTCCGACCACGCCTTGGAACTATGCGCTCGTGCTCGATTCCGACTCGCCGACCACCAGCATCGCCGTTACCGAATCCAAATCTTCCAGGAATCCCTTCACGCGCGAAGGCTCTCCGATCCGCCTCAGCGTCAAAGCACGGAGGGTCAACCAGTGGCGTGCGGAAGATGGTGCCGCGGACCCGCCGCCGCAAAGCCCCGTGGTCAGCGATCAGGCTGAAGAATCCATCACCTTAATTCCATATGCGGCCGCAAAGCTTCGCATCACGGCGTTCCCGCAATGCAAATCCTGAGCGAGCAACGCCGGCACTGCTCGCGCGTCCGGAGAGGCAACCCGGTACTGAGCAAATCAGATCAGGCATCCCTCAAGAGAGTCAGCAAAAAAGCCTCGCCCTGCGAGAACTTGGTGCAGGACGAGGCCGGTTGCCGCTTCTATGTATCAAGTCAGTAATGTATGAGAAAACTCAAGTAATCTAGGTGAATTGAGTACGATAATAACGTCACGACAGTTACCTGGACGTGACAGTCGTCACAGAAGAAGATCGCCGCCGATATCGAGGTCCGAGCTGTCCCCTGCAGTACGAAAGATCATTTGCAGCTCCCACGCAAGTTGATTTTGTTGCCCGACCGCCGAACCGCCCGCGGCCGTCAGCGTCGCTCGCACGCTCCTTCTAAATCAATGGCCTTCCCCGTCGCAGTTCGCGCCGCTTCATCAGCAGGAAGAAGACGGGCACGAGGATCAGCACGTGGATTGTCGACGTGATCATCCCGCCGATGATGGGAGCTGCGATGGGCTTCATGACGTCCGAGCCGATTCCCGACTCCCACAGAATGGGGGCGAGGCTGAGAATCACCGCTGTCACAGTCATGAGTTTGGGCCGCAGGCGCTGAACAGCCCCGTCAATCGTGGCCTGCACCAGGTCGGCCTCACTCAGGAGCTGGCCCGCTGCGAGACGCGTCTCAAACGCTTCGTGCAGGTAGACGACCATGACCACGCCTGTTTCGACTGCGATTCCGAACAGCGCAATGTAACCTACCCAAACCGCGACGCTGAAGTTATATCCCAGCATCCATTGCAATAACAGTCCCCCCGACATGGCGTAAAACGTCGGGACGATCAACACCGCGGCTTCGGTCGCGGACTTGAAGACCAGGTAGAGCAGCAGGAAAATCACGAAGAAGACCACCGGGACGATGATGCGCAGGCGCTCCTTCGCGCGCAGTTCAAACTCGTATTCGCCGGCCCAATGCCATGTGTAGCCGGGCGGCAAAGCGACCTTCTGCCGGAGTAACTGGTCGGCGCGGCTCACGTATCCGCCGTAGTCGTTCGTGGCTAAATCAAGATAGACATACCCGGTGAGGGAGCCATCTTCGTCGCGAATCATCGCGGGCCCGCGCGAGAACGAGACGCGTGCAACTTGGGCGATGGGAATCTGCTCGCCCGACGGAGTGGGGATGAGAGCCTGCGCGATTGACTGCGGGCTGCTGCGGAAGTCGCGCTGGTAGCGCACCGCGATGGGAAAGCGTTCGCGGCCCTCAACGTTCTGCGCGATGTTTGCCCCGCCAATCTCCGAAGTGATCACTCGCTGCACATCGCCAACAGTCAGGCCATAGCGCGCGGCCGCCGGGCGATTGACCTCCACGTTCAGGTAGAAGCCCTGCGAAACCCGCTCCGCAAAAACGGAACTGGTATCGGACATGCCGGAGAGCACGTGCTGAACCTGCGCGCCGATGTCCTGAATCTGCGCAAGGTCAGGGCCCTGGATCTTGATTCCCACCGCCGTCTTGATGCCGGTAAGCTCCATGTCGAGCCGGTTCTGCACAGGCATGGTCCAGGTATTCGTCAGGCCGGGGAACTGCAGCTTCTCATCCATGTCGTGAATCAGCTTTTCGTAGGTCATGCCGGGCCGCCATTGAGAACGCGGCTTGAGCATGATGGTGGTGTCGTACATATCGAGAGGCGCGTTGTCGGTTGCGCTATCGGATCGGCCCACGGTGCCAAAGACCGTCGCGACTTCAGGAAACGTGTGAATGATTCGATCCTGTTCCTGCATGAGCGACACCGCCTGCGTGACCGAAATGCCCGGCATGGCGCTCGGCATATAGAGTGCTGAGCCTTCATAGAGAGCCGGCATGAACTGGCTGCCGAGGCGGAAGTAGAGCGGAATGGTGGCGGCCAGAAAGACAAGATTCAGGGCGATGACCAGCTTCCAATGACGAAGACACCAGCGCAGGATGGGCAGGTAGATGGCCTGCGTAATCCGCGCGGCGGGGTTGGCCGACTCGGGGCGAAGCTTGCCGCGCAGGCAAAGCGGCATGAGCGCAGGAACCAGCGTGATGGAGAGCAGCGACGAGAAGCCGAGAGCCAGTGTCTTGGTCCACGCCAGGGGCCGAAACATGCGCCCTTCCTGCGCTTCAAGAAGGAACACGGGAAGAAACGAGACCACGATGATGATGAGCGAATAGAACAGGGCCGGCCCCACCTGTTGCGCCGCCCCTACAAGGATGCGGCGGCGCTCGTCGCCGGTGGGTTGGTCGCTGCGCTCAGCCAGATGCCGGTAGCCGTTTTCCACCATCACAATGGCGGCATCGATCAGGACGCCGATGGCCAGCGCCAGGCCGCCGAGCGACATGATGTTCGAGCTGACCTGCAGGTAGTACATGGGAATAAATGCCGCCAGCACCGCGATGGGCAGCGTAAGAATGGGCACCAGCGCGGATCGGAAGTGAAAAAGAAATACAATGCTGACGAAGCTGACGATGATCGCTTCGATCAGCAGATCGCGCTTCAGGGTGCGGATCGACTCGTCGATAAGCCACGAACGATCGTAGGCGGTAACGATCTCCACGCCCGGAGGCAGGGATGGCGCAAGCTCGCGAAACCGCTGCTTCACGCCATTGATGACGTTGAGCGCGTTCATTCCGTAGCGCATCACCACGATGCCGCCGACGGTCTCGCCCTTGCCCTGCCAGTCAGCCGCGCCGCGGCGCACATCAGGACCAAACGAGACCGTGCCCAGGTCGCGCACCAGGACCGGCGTGCCGTTCTTGGCTGCCACCGAAACATTTTCGAGATCGGACAGCGATCGCAGATATCCAACGCCGCGGATCATGTACTCGGCGCCGCTCATCTCAAGCACATCGCCGCCAACTTCGTTTGTGCTTTGGCGAACGCGATCGATGACCATCGTGGCGGAGACGCCGTACGAGAACAGTTTCTTCGGATCGAGGTTTACCTGGTACTGCCGTGTGAATCCCCCGATGCTGGCAACCTCCGCGACACCGGGAACGGTTTCCAGTTGATAGCGCAGGTACCAGTCCTGCAGTGCGCGCAGATCCGCAAGGCTCTTGCTGTGGCTGCGATCCACAATGGCATACTCATATACCCATCCCGCTCCAGTTGCATCGGGCCCGATCGCGGGATGCACGTCGGCCGGCAGCTTGCCGGCAATCTGCTGCAGGTATTCGGTCACGCGCGAGCGCGCCCAGTAGAGGTCCGTGCCATCCTGAAAGACCACAAACACGTAGGAATCGCCGAACATGGTCTGCGCGCGCACACTCTTGACGCGCGGCGCAGACAGCAGCGCCGAGACGATGGGATAGGAGACCTGATCCTCAATCAAATTGGGCGGCTCGCCGGCCCATTCCGTGTGGATGATGACCTGCACGTCGCTGATGTCGGGCAGCGCATCCAGGGGAACGCGCTGCAGCGACCACGCACCCGCCACCGTAAGCAGAATCGCCGCGGTGAACACGATAAACAGATTCCGCGAACACCATTCAATGGTTCGGGAGATCATCACATGCCTCCCGCAGCGTTCATGCTGAGCTTCTTGTCAGCCACAGCTTGCCCGTTCCTGGTCGCCGTGACGGTGACGTCCCAGGTGCCTCCTGCTCCCAGTTGAACCGACCCTTCATACACGCCCTGCCCCTTGTCCGCCAGGGTCGATGCCGACGCGCATCGAGCTCATCCCCATCGCAGGCATCGCCGGCATGAAGAAGGTCACGCTGACTTGCGGCGCCGGCAACGGGCTTTCCATCCGCGCCGGTCAGGTTCACGCGCAGAGTGTTCTCGCCTTTGCGCGGAGGCGACGGCTGGGTCGTTAACGCGACCTGAAACTGATCCGTGGATTTCTGTCCGGTGCCGGCCGGAGTCTGGCAGCGGCGCAAATCCGCCCATCGATCCCTGCAGCTGCGCTTCCGAATCGATCAGGAAGTTGGCCGAGCTTACGATGCGGTCACCCGCTTTCAGTCCCTTGAGCACGACAATGGAGTCGTCCAGCCTCGGCCCGGTCTCGATCTCCCGCGGTTCCAGTGAGCCCTGTCCGTGATCGATAAATGCGATCTGGCGATTGCCGGCCTGCAGCACGCCCGAAGACGGGATGACGAGGCGCCGCCCCAACGGCGCGCTGATGTCCACATCGACGTACATGCCGGGCTTGAGCATGATGCCCGGGTTACTGAAGATCAGCCGGACGCGCACGGTGCGTGTCGCCTGGTCCACGTCGGGAAGAATCTGGTCGATCCGCCCGTTGAATTTCCGGCCCGGATACGCGTCGACCGTCACCTGGGCGTGATCGCCGGGTTTCAGGCGGCCCACATCGGTCTGGAACACATTCGCGTACACCCAGACGGTGGAGAGGTCGGCGATGGTGTAGAGCTTCGTATCCGGCTGCACGTAGACATTGGGCAGAGCGTTGCGTTCGATGATGTAGCCTGAGGCCGGCGACTCGATTGCAACTTCGCGTTCAACAGAACCGCTCTGCTCGATGCGCGCGATCTCCGCTTCCGGCACGTCGAATCGGCGCAGCCGCTCTTCCGCGGCCTGCAGAAGCCAGTTCCCTTCGTTCGCCGGGGTTCCGTGCATGTGCTCAGACGATGTCGCCTGGTTCTGCTTGGCCAGCAGAACCTCCTGCTCCGTGCTCACCAGGTCGGGACTGTAGATGGTGAACAGGCTTTGCCCCTTCTTCACATACTGATAAGTCGCATTGGCAAACACGGTGCGAATCCAGCCCGGAAAGCGCGTCTGCACAGAGGAGAGCCGCTGCTCATCCATCGCGACGCTGCCCGGCGCCTGCACCTCGCTGCTGGTCTCCTTCATCTCCACAAGAGCGGTGGTAACGCCGATTTCCTGCAGGTGCCGGGGCGACAACTGAATCGGAGACAACGGGGGCTCGTCCGTGTTTGCGGGCGGGAGAGCTTTCGTCCCTGGTTTCGCATCTGCGGGGCCGCTTGCCACCACGGGATCGGAGTCGTCTTGCGCGTGAACGCGGCCGTCCCGATGGGATACCGTGTACGCCAGCGCCGCGGCCAGCAGGGTGCACAATCCAATCGCCACAAAGAGCGCGCGCTTCAGACTTTTATTGTTCATTGCCGTCCCTCCTCGGCGCCGGTTTGGTTCTCTTCGATCGGCGCGCCAGCGGCCAACTCCAGGTCGGCCATGCGTGTGTTGAATTCACCCAGAGCATCAATCCAGGCCAGATCGACATCGACCACCGTCATCTGGCTGTCAAGCAGGTCAAGAAACGAAGTCTGATCGTTCTCGTAAGCGACGACCGCGGAATGCAGTGCCGCCTCGGATTGCTGCCGCAATGAATCCTGGTAGACGCGCGCCAGCCGCTGCGCCGCCTTCGCCTCTGCGAGCGCCTCCTGAATCTGGCCCCGCGCGGCATTCCGCATCGCATTGAGTTCCGCATCCTTCTCCGTGATTTCCGCTGCCGCCCCGGCCATCTCGGCTTCATGCTTGCCTCGGTTCAGCCAGGGCAGACTGACCGATCCCTCGACCATGTAGTTGTTGCGCACCGTCGACCCCGCGGGCATAAGCATGTAGCCGGCGGCGACATTGAAGTCCGGAACGTAGGTCTTCTTCGCAACGGCCTGTTCGCGGCGGCTCTTCTCCGCGGCCGCTTCTGCCTCCAGCAGATCGGGCCTGCCCTCCATCGCCATCTTTTCCAGCACCTCGACCGTCGGCAGCGGATTTTCCAACCCATACTCGCCCTGCACTTGCAGCGACGCGACCGGATCGCGACCAAGAAGCGCATTCAGGCGTGCACGCGCCACCTCGGCGTCACGCTCGAATCGGATCATGTGCTCGGCCAGCCGCGTCAGCGCAAGTTGTGCTTTCAGGATTTCGACCTGGGGAATTTTGCCGACCGTATATTTGATCCGCGCTGCTCCAATGGCCTGCTGCGCGATTCCCACGTGCTGGTCGTGGATGCGAATCTCATCCTGGGCCCGCAACAAGTCATAGAAGGCCTTCCGCACCTCAACCTGCACGCGCAGCCGGGTGGCGGCCAATTCGGCCTTGGCCACGTCCACGTCCGACTGCGCCACCGCGGTATGCAGACTGCGCTTCCCGCGCCCGGGCAGCGCCTGCCCGACCATCAGCATGTTCTGCGCCGCGTTGTAGTTCCAGGGCTGGTTCAGAGGAACACCCCAGCCGCGATACATGAACTGCGGATCGTCGAGTGTCCCCGCGGCCGATACATGCGATTCGGCCGACGCAACGTGCCGGACCGCGACGTGGATCTCCGGATTCTCACCCAGCGCGATCCGCTCCACCTCATCGAGGCCGAGAGCGGGACCCGCCTCCCCGGCATCGAGCCGGCCCGGCGATCAAAGCGCTCAGGCTTTCCAGCCCCGCGCTTGAATTCGCCGCTTGGGCGCGCGCCGCCGGCACCGGCAAAAGGCACGCCAGCGCCCATACCAAAACAGAAATTGGCTTTCATGATTCCCTCAATTGCGATTGCAATGCACGGCGGTCGCATGCTCGCATGCGCCAGGCGCACGAAAACACACGAAAGCAGGACCTTCGATTGAGGGATTTCTAGATGCGGAGAACTGAACTACCGGGCCGTGGGATGGGGGGAGTGGCCTTCAAATGTCTGACAAGACGAGACGCCGCAAGCCGCCGGAACCGGCAATACCCGCCCGGCATCCATGTGCATCAGGAGGAATCAGCCGTTCCACAGGGGTAGCCCGGCCCAGAGGAACGCTCGTGTCGGGCGCATGAACCTGGCAACAGGATTGGCTCGCGCCCATGTCGCATGAGCCGCACCCCTGCATCATTTGCCGGCAGCAGGCATCCGCCTGGGCGGGCTTTAAGTACGCAAGCGCCGGCATGGCGGCCCAGAAGGCCACCACAACCATCATCAGCCACGCACTCTTCTTGCCCACATGCACAGTGTAAACCGAAGCCTCTGCTCTCAGCATGGACTGTCCGAGCCATGGAATCGCCGTGATTCGGATCACATGCTGCGAAGCAATAGAGAACCGCATTCTTTTGAATCGTCCTCAGGCGGGATTAGTCTTTAGATTCAGGAGGGAGCCTTCCATTGAATATCAGCTTTGCTGGACGCGTGGTCGTGGTCGCCGGTGGCACGGGGGGCCTTGGGAGGGCGGTCAGCCTTGCATTTCTCGCAGGAGGGTGCAAAGGTAATTGTCACGTATCGCAAGGACGAGGAATTCCGCGCGTTGAAAGACTCGGCCAGTACGAATGCGCCTTCTCTCGAAGGACTTCCTGTGGATGTTACCGACGAAGCAGCCACCGGTGAATTCATCGATGGGGTTCTGGCAAGCCACGGCGCCCTCGATGTACTCGTGAATACTGTGGGAGCCTATGCCGGCGGGGTGAAGTTCTGGGATATGACGACGAAAGTTTTCGACCAGATGCTGGCTCTTAATCTGCGTTCAGGCTATGTGCTGGCGCGCGCAGTGATGCCCGCCATGTTAAAGGCGGGGCGTGGTTCCATCGTCAACGTGGCGGCAAAGGCGGCGGTCGATCACGGAGCAGGCGCGGCGGCTTATGCCGCGTCCAAAGCCGCTGCCGTAGCGCTCATGGATTCGCTTGCAGCGGATGCCAGGGGAACCGGTGTGCGGGTCAACTCGATCCTTCCCAGCATCATCGATACCGCCGCAAATCGGCTGGCAATGCCGGACGCTGATTTTGCAACCTGGCCAAAGCCGCAGGACATCGCGCAGGTCGTCTTGTTTTTATCCAGTGACCTCGCCAAAACAATTCACGGCGCATCCGTGCCGGTTTACGGCAATGACTGATTCCTTCTGACCTGATTAGCCACCAGGCCGGCAACGACCGCCATCAGGACCGAAGACTTGCTCGCAATCTTACCTGCCGGCGCCCCCAAGCGATGAGCAGAGTTAGTGAATAGGAAAGAGGACCAGGGAAGGAGGACAGGGCGCAATTCAAGGGAACTGCGTGGCGGCCGAAAACGTATTTGAGCTAAAAGGCAGCCAAAATGACGAAAGACCTGAGAATTGCGTTTCGGCAATTGAGTAGGGCCCCAGGATTTGCGATCACGGCGATCCTGACCCTCGCGCTGGGAATCGGGGCCAATGCGGTAGTGTTCAGCGTGCTCAATGCGGTGGTGCTCCGGCCGGTGAATGTACCAAATGCACAGAATCTCTACATGGTGCAGCGCGCTCACTTTCCGTCCCAGTCTTATCCCGATTATCTGGATCTTCGGGACCGGAACCGCACCTTTGACGGCTTGGCAACCTACAAAATCATGGGCCCGGCAGGGGTGGATACCGGCGGGAATCCATCGACTGCCTGGCCGTACCTGGCGAGCGGAAACTACTTCGACACCCTCGGCATTCAGCCCCATCTGGGTCGGTTCTTTCACGGCGCCGATGAGAAGGGGACCGATAGCGCTCCGTACGTGGTGCTGAGCTATGCATACTGGCATAGCCATTTCCATGACGACGCCGCTGTTCTGGGGCGGATGGTTCTCATCAACAAGCGCCAGCTCACGATCATCGGGGTGGCGCCGCCGGCTTTTCGGGGTTCGGAGCTGTTTTTTGCGCCGGCCATGTGGATTCCGATGGTCGAGCAGCCTGCGGTTCAGGGCTACGACGAACTGAAGGTTCGCGGCGATCACTCTGAGTTCGTGATTGGACGGCTGAAGCCCGGGGTGACGCCGGCACAGGCGACCGAGGACCTGAATCTCCTGGGAACATGGCTGTCCAAGACCTATCCGGTAGACGACGAGGGGGTGACCTTCACGCTGGCTCGTCCAGGGCTGATCGGAGACGTGCTGGGTGGACCGGCGCGGGCGTTTATGGCGGGACTCATGCTGCTTGCCGGGCTGATTCTGCTGGCGGCCTGCGCGAACCTGGGTAGCCTGTTTGCGGCGCGGGCGGCCGATCGCGCCAGGGAGACGGCACTGCGGATGGCTCTGGGCTCGGGGCGCGGGCTGGTCCTCCGCCAGATGCTGACAGAGGCGGTGCTGCTTTCCCTGGCCGGGGGAACGCTGGGGCTGGCGGGCGGTATAGTGGTCCTGCGCTTCCTGAGTGCGTGGCAGCCGATTCCGGATACTCCCATAAATGTGCCCGTGAATCCGGACGCTGGCACGTACGTTGTGGCGCTGGTGCTGGCCCTGGCGAGCGGCCTGCTGTTCGGGATGGTGCCGATGCGCCAGGTGATGCGCGCGGATCCGTGGCAGGTGATTCGCACCGGCGCGGCTGGTGTTGGGCTGCGGCGATTCACGTTAAGGGATATCCTGCTTGCCCTGCAAATCGCGATCTGCGCGGTGCTGGTTACCTCTTCGCTGGTGGCGGTGCGAGGGCTGGTGCGATCGATGCACGCCAATTTCGGTTTTGTGCCCCAGAACGTAATGATCGTGGGCACCGAACTGCACATGGCGGGTTACACCGATGAGCGTGTGCCGCAGATGCAGCGGCGCATGCTGGATACGATAGGGGCCATTCCCGGCGTGACCGCTGTTGGCTACGCGGACCACCTGCCGCTCGGCTTGAGCGGCGGCGACTCCTATGTCTACTACCGACAGCACCACTGATTATCGGCCCAACAACATGGCCGCCGACGCGATGAACTACCACCTTTCGCCCGGTTACCTTGAAGCTGCGGGCACCAGGCTGCTGGCGGGCCGAGACCTGACATACCAGGACGACAATAAGGCGCCCAAAGTCGCCCTTGTGAATCGGCAATTTGCGGTCAAGGTTTTCGGCTCGGTCCAGAACGCCATCGGCGGGCATTTCAAGTACTGGAATGGAACGCGGGCAGAAGTGGTGGGCGTGATCGAAGACGGGAAATACCGCACCATGACAGAGGATCAGCAGCCGGCGATGTTCTTCTCGTTCCAGCAGCAGCAATCGAGCGGTACGTGGCTTTTGGTCAAGTCGAAACGAAGCCCGGAAGAGATTTCGAGAGCCCTCGAGACCACCATACACGGGCTCGACGGGAGCCTGCCCATCTCGGTGAAGACGTGGAACCAGGAATTGAGCTCCGCATTATTCGCCGCGCGGGTGGCCACTGTGGCGCTGGGCGTGCTGGGGTTGCTGGGCGCGATGCTGGCAGTGACGGGAATCTTCGGCATGGCCTCGTACACCGTAAGCAAGCGGCTCCGCGAACTTGGGATTCGCATGGCGCTGGGGGCGCGGTCAAAGGAAGTGCTGGGGGCCGCTCTGGGACGGCCTTTCGTGCTCCTGTCGGTGGGCTCGGCGGTGGGCATGGCACTCGGCATTCTGGCCACCAAGGTGCTGTCGTACATCGTGTACCAGGCGGCACCCAAAGACCCGCTGGTGTTGGGCGGGGTGGTGCTCACCATGCTGGCGCTCGGATTGATGGCCGCGTGGATTCCAGCCCAAAGAGCGCTGGCAGTCAATCCGATGATCTTGATGCGCGAAGAGTAAAAGAGGTCAGGATCCGGAAAAAGAAGAGTTCACTTGCCAACCACTCGGGTTGCGACCGGGGTCGGCCCAAATTGTCGGAATCGTACGGCGCGGTTTATGCGCTCAAACGGCTGAAGGTAGCCTTTCATCGATCCATGCCGTGAACCAGCCAACGAGCTGTTGCCTCTCTTCAAGCCGATGGTGAGTGACAGGCAATGAGAAGGTGGCTTGCAGGATTCCGCGCGCCTCGGCGGGCCATTTCAATCCCCACGGATAGGGAAACGATTTTATATTTTCAACGAACTCCTCAATTCGCCGTGCAGCGGAAGAAAAACCTTCCGACTCGATCTGATGTCTGCGCGCATAGACCGCGAGAATCGCTTCCGGCACAACACCGGCAATACCGGAGACAGCGCCATCGCAAATTCCCTCTCGCAGTGCGGGTGCGAGCATGGCGTCGCTGCCGACGATCCGGCAAGCCGGGACACCTTGCTGCGTGAGGTAACGCAGAATCTCGAGTGAACCGCTCGAATCCTTGATTCCAACGATATTGGGGACTTCTCTGACGAGGTTGCTCACCGTTTCCTTGTCCAGTCCGGAAGTGAACTGCGGCCAGGTTATAGAGCAACACGGGCAGACGCGTGGTGCCTGCTACAGTGCGACAGAAGAGATCGAGGTCTTCCTGCGCATAGGGATAGAAGTCGGGCATGGGCAACAGCAGACCGTCCGCCTTTTCCGACTCGGCGACTCGTGCCGATTTGGTTGAGCTGCGCCCGCGCCTCCGACACAGCACAAGATTCTTGCCTTGCCTTCGCCGCGTGCTCTGACAGTGGAGAGCATCGTCCACAAGTCGGCCGGCGAGGTCAGGCAGAACTCTCCTGTTGCGCCATTTACTGCAAACGATGAAATGCCTGACTTCGTCAGAAAGTGAACCAGCCTCCGCAAAGCCGGAACATCCACGCTGTCCTCGCCATTCCTTGGTGTGAGTAGAGCTGCAAAGACGCCGGAAATTTCGACATTGGACATCGGTTTCTCCACGCATCCGGCCTTTGTCCTACTTTGGTATCCGGGTCAATGGCACGCGAACAAAACGGATCGACTTGCGATTCCATGTGTAGGTGATGTAAAGATCGCCGTTGCTGCCCTGGATGATGGCGGGATAGGAATATTCTCCGGGCGCCTCTTCGAGAGTGTCGAATATTCTGAAATGCTCGCCATCCTCGCTGACAGCGAGGTTCAGCGGAGTACGCCCCGTGGTTGTGTTGTTGAAGACCAGCACGACGCGGCCATCTTTGAGGGCCACGGCGTCAATCCCGGAATTGGGGTTGGGGAGAGCGATCGGCCGGGCTCCGGTCCACGTGACGCCGTTGTCAAATGAGTCGGCGACCGTGATCCGCGAAATACTGGCCGTCGACCGGGCGTAGAAACGAAGATGCGTTCCCCCAAGCGAAACTACGGATGGCTGGATAATTCCGGTCGTCTCGTTCAATTGCTGCGGCCCGGGTTGGTGAGACAGATGCCCTCCCGCTTCATCCCCGACGCCCGGTTTGATTACATCGGCAGGAGGGACAATCGGCCCCGTCCGCGTCCAGGTCCTCCCATTGTCGGTGCTGCGTTCAATCCACGCCGCCCAGGAGTGGTACGCCTCCGTTGAAGACCCGCTGACGATGGTGCCATCCGGCAGCACAAGCGGCTTGGCGCGAACAGGACCAATCAGCCCCGCAGGCAGGTGCTCTGCCGGCGACCACGTTTTGCCTTCGTCGTCGCTGTATTTTCTAGCTGCCGTCCATGTACTCGGACTGGGCCCGAATTTGTAATAGAGCCACAGCCGACCGTCTTTTGTATGAAAGAGTACCGGGTTCCAACACGGAACCGCCGCCTCCCGCGCCAGTTCCACCGGAGCCGCCCAGGCAAGCTGGCCGGAAGCTCGACGCGAGCCCCATATCGCCACGTCCGGATTGCCTTCTCCTGTTCCTCCGAACCACGCCGCCATCAACGTTCCCCCCTGCAATTCCACGATGGTCGATGCGTGACTTGAGGCAAAGGGAACGCTTCCCGGCTGGAAGATGAATTCTCCGGCCGGGTCCGGCCCTGGAGTGTATACAGCAAGACCGAGCATCAACATCAATGAGATGGCTCGAAGCACGTAGGCCTTTCTTGCTTGAGGATATCGCTCCCTCCCCCTATAGTTGCTGCCGCAGCGCCGCGCATGCAAATCCCCCGGACGCCCTCGTGTATGCTGACCAGATTAGCCCGCGCGCTTGAGAGGCACCGCGACGATGAAACCAAGGCAGGCCGGCCCCTATAAATGGTTCGTCGTGTCTATGCTTTGGCTTGTCTGTTTCTTCAACTATGCCGACCGCCAGGCCATCTTTTCCGTCTTCCCCTTGATCGGCCGCCAGTTCTCGCTCACCGACGTGCAATTGGGCATCCTTGGCTCATCATTCATGTGGATGTATGCGCTGTTCGGTCCGCTTGCCGGCTGGCTGTGCGACCGCTTGCCGCGCAAGACACTCGTCCTCGGAGCGCTGCTGTTCTGGTCAGTCGTTACCGGCGCCACGGCCTTCTCGCGCAGTTACTGGCAACTCATCCTTTGCCGCGCCCTCGGCGGACTGGGCGAGGCATTTTATTTTCCTGCCTCCATGTCTCTCATCAGCGATTACCATCGCGAAACCCGCTCCCGCGCCATGTCGATTCACCAATCCAGCGTCTACGCCGGGACCATCGCGGGAGGCGCTGTCTCCGGCGCGGTCGGGCAATACTATGGCTGGCGATCGAGCTTCATCTTGTTTGGTACTCTTGGCGTCCTGCTTGCCCTGTCATTATGGACCCTGCTCCGCGAGCCGGCGAGGGGAATGTCCGATCAGCCCTCCGATCCTGCTCTTGTCCCCAACATGAAGGTTGACCAACGGGCGAGCCTATTCGAGGGCCTCAGGGAACTCTTCGCCAATCGTGCGGCCCTCCTTCTCATCATCGTCTTCATGGGCGCAAACTTTGTTGCTGTCGTCTTCCTTGCCTGGATGCCGACCTTCCTTCATCAGAAATTCCACATGAGCCTGTCGATGGCGGGATTCAGCGCCACCGCCTATCTTCAGATCGCCTCGGTGCTGGGTGTCCTCTCGGGGGGATTCCTGGCCGATGCGACGGTCAAGCGCGGCGGAAAGTGGCAGCGTGAAGGACGCGTCTTTATCCAGGCCCTGGGCCTGCTTTGCGGAGCGCCTTTCCTCTTTCTTACCGGCTGGACCATCTCGGTTCCGCTGCTGATTTTTGCCATGATCGGCTTTGGCTTCTTCAAGGGAATGTATGACGCGAACATCTTTGCGTCGCTCCATGATGTCGTATCGGTTGAGCGGCGCGGCGTTGCCGTCGGAATCATGAATTCTCTCGCATGGCTCGGCGGTGGTGTAGCGCCGATCGCGATTGCCGTGGCCGCCGGCTCGTTATGGGATGAGCGCCGGCATCAGCGCCACCGCGGCTATCTACCTGCTCATCGGTATGCTGATGCTATGGGAAGCGACCCGCCTCGGACGCGACCGGGAGCAACTCCGCCATAGGAGCCAATTTCCATGACCTCTGACTCGCTTGCTGTCCTTCAACGCCGCGACTTCCTGAAACTTGCCGGCGCGGCTTCAGTGGTTGGTCTGTCGCGAAGTGCCGCGGGCGCTTCCCCGCGGCGCATCGCGATCATCATCGATGCGGGGGATGCGACCGCATCGTCAATCCCCGTGCGCCGCGCCGCAGAACAGCTTCGCAAGGATTCTCTGGCAAGAGGATTGACCTGCGACTTGATTCAGTCTGCAGAGCAGGCGGCGGGATCGGATTTGTGTATCATTGTCGCGCCTCGAAATTCGCCGCTCGCCCATGGGTTTCCGGCGTCTTCTGCGGACCGGTCCAATGCCGACAGCACGTTTCTTTCATCGGGACGCTTGGGCCAGACGCCCGCGCTTCTGGTCTCGGGAATCGGCCCGCGCGGCTACATCTATGGGCTTCTCGAACTCGCCGAGCGCGTACGGTTCGCTTCCGATCCCGAAGCCGGATTCCATTTTGCGGGGACAGTCGCGGAAGAGCCCGCAAACCAGGTGCGCGCCGTCAGCCGGTATTTTTGCAGCGAGCTCGAAGACAAGCCGTGGTATTACGACAAGGACTTCTGGCGTGAATATCTCGATGTCCTCATCGCCAGCCGGTTCAATCGCTTCACGCTTGCCTATGGGCTTGAATACGATTTTCCCAGGGGCGTCACCGACGATTACCTCCACTTCCCCTATCCCTACCTTGTTGAAGTCCCGGGATACAGCCAGGTTCAGGTGTTGCAACTGGCCTCGCCGGAAGGAAAGAGGCTCGCTTCGCCTGTTCCTTTGCCCGCGAGTGAACGCGAAAAGAACATGGAGATGCTGCGCTTCGTTGCTGCGGAGACCGGAGCGCGCGGCCTGCATTTCCAACTCGGGCATCTGGACGCATGCCTATGAATGGACCGCGAGCCCCAACGCCTACCACCACATTGATGGGTTGACTCCCGAGACGCATGCCGCCTACTGCCGCGATGCGCTTGCAATCCTGCTGCGAGAGTGCCCGCAGATCGGCGGAATCACCATGCGGGTTCACGGAGAGAGCGGCATTCCCGAAGGGAGTTACCAATTTTGGGCCACTCTTTTCCAGGCGATTTCCGGATGTGGCCGCACCATCGAAATCGACATGCACGCCAAGGGCGTGAACCAGACCATGATCGATATCGCATCCGCCACGGGAATGCCGGTAAAGCTCGGCGCAAAATATTCGGCCGAACATCAGAGCCTGGGCTACAACCAGGCCGACATCCGCGCCCTCGAGATCCCCAATCCCAACCATGTAGAAAGCGGGCCATTCAGCCTGAGCGGCGGAGCTCGCCTCTTCACCCGCTATGGATATGCCGACTTCTTTCAGCAAGGCAGCAAATCGCAACTGCTCTTTCGGCTTTGGCCCGGTTCGCAGCGGCACTTGCTTTCGGCCGATCCCGAACTCTGCGCAGCCTATGCGCGTACCTCTCACTTCTGCGGGGCCGCGGGAATCGACTTGATGGAACCTTTGACGTTCAAAGGGCGCGAGGGCTCCGGACATCCCGGCGGGCGCTGTGCCTACTCGGATCAATCCCTCAATCCGAAAGCCGACTGGGAAAAGTTCGAATACTACTATCGCCTCTGGGGGCGGCATCTCTACGACCCGGATGTGAACCCCGAGGTTTGGCGCCGCTACTTGCGCCGCGATTTCGGACCAGGAGCCGAGGCTCGTCGAAACCGCGCTCGCCAACGCCAGCCGCCTTCTTCCGCTGGTGACGTCTGCCCATCTTCCCTCGGCGTCCAACCATGCTTTCTGGCCGGAGATCAACACCAACATGCCCATCGTGCCCGGCAGCGAACCATCGCCCTATGGCGATACGCCAAGTCCTAAATGCTTCGGAACCGTCAGTCCTCTCGATCCGCAGCTGTTTTCAACTATCTCGGAGCACGCGCAGGATCTGCTGGCCGGGAAACTGAATCCGAAATATTCTCCCATCGAAGTGGCGCAGTGGCTTGAAGCATTCGCCGCAGCATCGGGCGAGGCACTTGCTAACGCTCGTATCAAAGCAACCGCGCCCGCCTCGCCGGCATTCCGCCGCATTGAAGAGGACGTCCTCATTCAAAATGGCCTGGGACTTTTCTTCGCTGCCAAGCTCCGCAGTGGCGTCTTCTTTGAAATCTTCAACCAAAGCGGAAATCGCGAGGCCGGCAAACTCGCTGTATCTCAATATCAGGCCGCTCGCCAGGCATGGGCGAAAATGGCTGAACGCGCTCGAAACGTGTATGTGTCCGATATCTCGTATGGCAATGTACCCATGCGTCGCGGGCATTGGACCGACCGCCTCGCCGAGATCGACAAAGATATCGCGGCGATGCAAAAGGCGATCGACGCTGCGCCCGATCCGACAGCACCAGCGGCTGCGGCGCGTGCTTTGAAGATCGCCAGTTCGGTTCAGAACAGGCCTGCTTTGAATTGCAGGCACGCAGTGCCGGCGAGCTTTCAACCGGGTCGGCCGCTCTCGCTCTTGCTTGCCACTTCCACCTCGGGCGGGCATGATCCGCAAATTATGGTGCGACTCAATTACCGCCACGTGAATCAGGGCGAACGCTGGCGATCAGTTGAAATGCAATCGGCCGATGGCGGGTATCGGGCCGCGATCCCAGGCGATTACACTGAATCACCCTTCCCACTGCAGTATTATTTTGAACTTCGCCGCGAGAACGAATCGGTCTGGCTTTTCCCCGGCTTCAACGCGACCCTCTCGAATCAACCGTACTACGCGGTTTGGGAACGTAAATCGTAGGGCACGTTATTGAGCGGATCGGAAGAAAACATTCTCATGGACGTTTGTGTTCCCTGAAAGGCAAACTTGTCTTGAGAGGTCGTTGCTATGCACACCACCATCCCAGCGGAACAGGCGAATCAGGACTCGACTCCCTTGGCAATTGAGATCCGCCCATTGATTGCCGGGGAGGACGCCACCGCATTTCGCACGTTGAATGAAGAGTGGATCACCCGTTATTTCGCCCTGGAGGAAAAAGATATTGAGACGCTCGGGGACCCGGAGAACGCGATTCTTCGCAGAGGCGGTCATATTTTCATGGTCCACCTCAACGCAATTCCCGTCGGATGTGTGGCGCTGATTCCCATCGGCGGCGGCGTGTTCGAAGTGTCAAAGATGGCCGTCTCTCCGGAGTGTCGCGGCCAAGGCATCGGCCGGCGCTTGATCGAGTACGCCATCCATCAAGCCAGGATGCTTGGGGCCAGCTCTTTATTTCTGGGCAGCAGCACCAAACTACCGAGCGCCATACACCTGTATGAATCAGTAGGCTTCCGTCATGTGCATCCGGAATCGCTCCCACCCGTGCCCTACACGCGAGCCAACGTCTTCATGCGACTGTCGCTCGATACCGGGAAATGAAACGGTTCCATTCCGCGGATCAGCACGCGAATGGTACAGATCGATCGGCCCCTTCGTCGTTCAATCCTGCCTCTCCGCTTACGTTCCGCAGAAAGTCTGAGTGACGCACTCCTCGGGACGGGCCGGGTTTACATATCGCTCACGGTCCGGCCTGTCCTCGTATGGACTTGATATGACGTCCAGCAATTCCTCGAACGGCTGAAAGTCCTTCTCGCGGACGGCGGCATTGAGCGCTGCCTCCACGATGTGGTTTCGCGGAATGAATGCGGGATTTGTCCTCCGCATTGCGGCAGCGCGCTCCTCCCTCGAAACCGGTTCCTCATCAAGGCGGCGCCGCCATCCAGCAGCCCACGCGTCATAGACGCCCGGGTCGGCGAAGAGCGCGCGCACTCCCCCGTCCCCTTCCGGACTGGCCGCGGCATCGCACAACCGGCGGAACGTCAACGTGAAGTCAGCGTGGTTGGCGGCCATGCGTTCCAACAGGTCTTCAACCAAAGCCGCATCGCCCGCGCGTTCGGTGAAGAGCCCAAGCTTCCGATTGAAACCAGCGCCGCGAGCCGCCGCGAACTGCGGCTCGAAAGCTCCAAGGGCTTCCTGAGCCGAGGCAAGCGCGGCCTCTTCGCTTCCCGTCTCCTGCACCAGAACGGGCAGCAAAGCCTCGGCGAGTCGTGCCAGGTTCCATAGTGCGGCGCGAGGCTGGTTCCCATAAGCGTAGCGACCGTGGCGGTCGATGGAGCTGAATACTGTAGCCGGATCGTATGTTTCCATGAAAGCGCACGGACCGTAATCGATGGTTTCTCCGGAGATGGAAGTGTTGTCGGTATTCATCACGCCGTGAATGAAGCCGAGGAGCATCCATTGCGCGATCAGCCGCGCCTGCCGGGCTATCACGCCATCGAGCAGCGCCCGATACGGCTGCTTTGCATTGGCCGCTTCAGGATAATGCCGGGCAATCGCAAAGTCGGCCAGCATGCGCGTCCCTTCGATGTCGCGTCGGGCAGCGAAGTACTCGAACGTGCCCACGCGGAGATGACTCGCCGCTACCCGGGTCAATACGGCGCCGGGCAAAGGCGCTTCGCGCATTACGTGCTCCCCCGTGGTCACCGCGGCCAGCGCGCGGGTGGTGGGCACGCCCAGTGCCGCCATGGCCTCGCTCACGATGTACTCGCGCAAGACCGGACCGAGTGCCGCCCTGCCATCGCCGCCGCGCGAGAACGGGGTCGGACCGGAGCCTTTGAGCTGGATATCGTAGCGCACCCCGTCGCGCCCCATCACCTCGCCCAGCAGGATGGCGCGGCCATCGCCGAGTTGAGGCACGAAATGGCCGAACTGGTGGCCGGCATACGCCTGCGCCAGAGGCTCGCTGCCCTCGGCCACGCGGTTTCCCGCCAGGATCTCCACGCCTTCCGGGCTCGCCAGCGCGTCTGCATCCAGTCCCAGCATCCGGGCCAATTCACGATTCACCCTGACCAGCCGCGGCCCCGCTACCGGTGTCGGATTGAGTCGGACGTAGAAGCGCTCCGGCAACCTCGCATAGGTGTTATCGAAGGCAAAACGGACAAATTGCCGGTCAGGTCTGGAGTCGCCGGGCGACGCGATCGCGGTAACATCGGGTGAACTCATAATCCATTAGATGGGGGGTTGGTGTTCTCTGTCCAGACTCCTGCCGAGAGGCGCCCCTTTGGCCATCTTCGGCCACGCCATCAAAATGCCACGAGTGCTTCTTCGAAAAGGCGGGCAAGTTCCTCAGCTCCGGCCGGGCGCGGCGAGAGCTTGGTGACGCGGTGCTGCGGTAGAGTGCCTTCGACCAACGCGGGAATATCGGATGAACTATAGCCCAGCGCGCGCAATCCATTGGGCAGCTTCAGCCGCTCAATGAACCAGGTGATCCGGTCTGCGAGCACCTTTCCTGCGTCGGCTGGAAGCACGCCCGATATGTTGGCGCCGAGAGCTTCGGCGGCTTCAAGGTGCCGCTGTGAGATTCGCGCTGGCCGTGAAGCGGAACACCGCCGGAGCGTTCAGGACGACGGAATATCCATGCGGCACCATCGCGTGATCGCCGGGATATCCGGCCTCGAAGTAGCCTTTTACCATGCCCGACACGGGATACGACATTCCGTGCGGCAAGTGCACCCCGGCGTTGCCGAATCCGATGCCGGCGTAGGACGAAGCCAGGATCATGTTGGCGCGGGCTTCGTCGTCGGAAGGATCCTCCACCGCACGCACCAGGTATCGCGCGACCATGCGCATGGCCTGGAGCGACCACACGTCGCTGATGGGATTCGATCCCTGGTAGGCGGGTCGCAGCAAAGGGCGATCCGGCAAGGGTCGATTCGAATACGGCAATGCTGTGTAGGATTCGACGGCGTGGCTGAGCACATCGAGACCGGTTGCCGCGGCCACTTGTGCGGGCATCGTGCGAGTGTTTTCCGGATCGAGCAATCCGAGTGTCGGCTTGAGCCGCCGGCTGGCGATGCCGGTCTTGGCGCGCATCTTGCTCAAATCGAAAATGGAAACACCGGTGGTTTCGCTCCCCGTGCCGGCCGTGGTTGGAATCGCGATCAATGGTTTCAGCGGACCCGGCACCGGCAAGCCCTTGCCGATGGGCGGATTCACGTAGTCGAGAAAATCCGCAGGCGGATAGCAGGTGTAAAGATTCACGGCCTTGGCCGTGTCAATGGTGGAGCCGCCGCCCACCGCAACAATCGCGCCGTAGTCGCTTTGCCCGGCGAACGCGATCGCATCCAGGAACGATTCGTCGTTGGGCTCGACCCGAACACGGTCATAAATTGTGCAGGCGATGCCCTCCGCTTCCAGCGATTCGAGCACCGTCTGGAAAGGACGCATGCGCCGAATGGTCGGATCCGTGATTACCAGTGCGTTTCGAACTCCGAGGTCCGCGAGGTCCATCCCCACTTCTCGCGTGACCCCGGCGCCGAACCGCACGTTGGACGCGGCCATTTCAAAGGCGATTTCGTGCGTCATCGAGGGATCCATTTCCTCTCCGGGTTCCCGGGCACAAACGAGTATACCTGCGCTGCCTCTGGCTCTTAATCATCACGACTTCGCTGAGACTGAGGTGACACCGATGATATACAGTTGTGACGTGAATGGAGATGGAGGCGGTCTTCTCCCAGGCCGCCGCTCTTCATTTTCTCCACCATCCCTTGAGTCGAGTGACTGGACCTATCAACACGGCGCGCTGCAAAGCTGGGTCACGAGGCCCGTATCCTTGACGCCGCTTCCGCGGCCTTCCTCGAAAACGGATTCGAATTAACCAGCACTGCGGACATCGCGAAGCTCGCCAGAGTTTCGAAACGCGAGCTCTACGCCTGCTTTGCCGACAAGCGCGCCATTCTTGCCGCCGTGATCGCGCGCCTGCAACAGGAGATCCAGTCGCAGGTCAACCTGAGCTGGTCTTCGAGTGAGGATGTCGGCGAAGTGCTCACCAGGGCGGGAACCGAAATCCTGAACTTCATCAGTTCGGAGAAATTCGGCAAACTGTTCAGAATCGTGGCAGCCGAGACTTTTCGTGACCCCGTGTCGGCGGAGAAGTTTTATCTACTTGGGCCGGGAGTGGGCCGCGAGAACACGGCTGCATTCCTAAAGCGCCGCATGGCGTCAGGCGATTTACGCAAGGCAGACCCGCTGCAGGCCGCTGACGATTTCCTCGACCTGATCATCAGCGCCCGCTACCTGACCGCTATTGTGCTCGGCCAGAACCGCGAAGTTCCCCTTACGCGAAAGCACGTCAAACACGCGGTCGAAATGTTCCTTGGCCACTATGCATCGCCGGCTCCGGCGAGCGTATCAGGACACAAAGAACGGCCAGGCCGGAACCGCGTTCCCCGGGCGACGGTTCTGAAGCAGTAGACCGGCCCCGGTTACGCAGTTTCACAACTTCGGGCGGCCGGCGCCTCATGCGCGCGAGCTGCACAATCGAATCTGCAAGTCGTGGCACGCTTCTTCGGCCAAGCTCAGGTCGCGAAGAACGCCATAGACGTAGTGATCAGGTCGAACGATGGCCGCCATGCAATCATGCCGCTCAAACCAGCCTGCCGCCAATCCATCCGAATCCGACGAATGCTTTCCTCCCAGTGCGACGGCCCGGATTCCATATGGCGCGACATCGGGGCAATCCTCTCCGTGCCTGCCATCCCAGAACAGACGCCACCCCATTCCCGCCGCGTGATCGAGAAGAACTCTTCCCTTGTACGTCGAAAGAGTTGGTTGTGGAAACAGCTTTCCCTTCGCCGAGCCACTTCCGGGGGCAAGAAAGCCCGTCTGGAGCGGCGGCACAATCTCCTGGCGGGTTACGATGACAGCCTTCCCTCCACCTTGCCTCAGGAGTGCTTCATCGCGAAGCCTCGCCGCTTCCGGATCGCGTTCACAAATTGCGGCGCCGATAAGCTTGATGCGCTCGGTTAGTGTCCGCACATGCTGGCTGCGTTCCGACTCATAGGTATCGAGCAGTTCCTCTCCGGCTTCGCCACGCAAAACCGACACCAGCTTCCAGCACAGATTCGTCACGTCGCGAACACCCTGGCACATGCCCTGGCCGATAAACGGAGGCTGTTGGTGGGCCGCGTCCCCCGCAAGAAACACCTGCCCCTCGCGCCATCGATGAGCAACCAGGGCATGAAAACGATAGCTGCCGGCTCGCCATAGTCTGCCGTCGCCCGGCTTGAGCCACCGCGACAGCAGCTTCCAGACGCTCCCTTCGCTCTCCGCCTGCCGCGGATCCTCTCCCGCATTCAACATGATTTCCCAGCGGCGGTGGTTCCCCGGGCCGATGATATACGTATAGGGCCGCGCAGGATCGCAATATTGCGCGCATACGCACGGCAGCTTCGCGATAGCGTCATCGTTCACGATCAGATCGACCACCAGCCACGGTTCGTCAAATCCGAGATCATCGAGGGCGATGTTCACCAGCCGTCGAACCGTGCTTGACGCTCCATCGCATGCAATGACATACCTTGCCTTGACCACCTGTTCTCGCCCGGCTTCATCCTGGATTGTCACCGCCACGCGCTCTTCTTTTTCGTTCAGTCCTGTGACTTCGATTCCAAGGTCAACCGTCACAGAAGGGTGCGCCTCCGCCCGTGCGCGCAGGATTCTCTCCACGGCAGGCTGCGTGAATACCATGTTAGGCAAATAGCCAAGCGGATAAGGTGGAGGAACAACGCCGATGCTCCGGATCAGTTGACCCGCTGCACCGTAATGCTCCGATGCGCCGAATGGAGCGGTATGCGGAAGAACCTCGTCAACCACTCCGATGTTCTGAAAGACGCGCAGGATCTCGTGATCGAGGGCGATCGCTCTCGGAATCTCCCATATTGTGCGGCTCTTCTCAACGACCAGCGTCTTCACGCCCGCCTGCCCAAGCCAGCAGGCGGCAATCGCTCCCGCCGGGCCGAAGCCCACGATCACAACGTCGAATTCAATTTCGGCGTTCATGGATGCATAGCCGGAAACCGAATCGCGAGTTGT
Organism: uncultured Acidobacteriota bacterium; assembly: GCA_963812485.1. Classification (GTDB taxonomy): domain Bacteria; phylum Acidobacteriota; class Terriglobia; order Terriglobales; family Acidobacteriaceae; genus Telmatobacter. The sequence continues at coordinate 13,942 of CAWEVD010000010.1, read as the reverse complement.
GCATGTTTCACGTAGTCGGGCTTGGGCGGCGCGATGCCCCAGTGATCAGTGCGCCCGGCAGGCCACACCCAATGATCGGGGCCGTGCGGTCGATAGTCGTCGTTCACCTGCAGTACTTCTGCCGTGTACTCAATCACAAATCCAAATGGGTCGACGAAGTATGCGAAAACATTGTCGCCGGGACCGTGGCGGCCCACGCCCCAGCCGATGGGGAAGCCGTTGTCGATCATTCGGCCCGAGCCGCGCATCACGGATTCCAGGTCCGGCATCATGAACGCCACGTGGTTCAATCCGTTCACGCCGGAGTCTGCCAGGACAACCGCATGATGATCCAGGTTGCAGCGCAGGAAGGCCATCGCCTTCGACCGATCGGTAAGCTCGAAACCCAGAACACTCTGAAAAAAGCTACTGGTGGCTTCGATGTCCGCGCAGTTGAGGTTAACGTGCGACAGACGAGATGGAAACGAGCGCCGCGAATCGGCCTGGTCGTGGAGCGCATCGCCATAATGGAAGCGCAGAATATAACCGTCCGGCGTTCCAACCTTCAGGACGACTCCTCCATCGGGATCACGATTCGGTGCAACCGCGCCAATCACTCTCCTATAGGCCGAACCGACCGCCGAAGCGATCCGCTCCAGCGTCTTCTCCGTACTGACGCGAAAGCTCACTGAAAGAATCTCTGCGCAAGAGTGAGGGCGCAAAGCAAGCACATGATGATCAGGTCCGGTCGCGCGCAGGTAAACTGCCCTGTCCTCCCGGGCCGCCACTTCCAGACCCCAGGTGCCGGTATAGAACGCCTCGGCGCGCGCGATGTCGGGAACGCCAAGATCCACGCTGCGAATGGCTATGACCGGGAAATCCCCCAATGTGGCCTCCCTTGGGAAGTATGCATGCCGCCGCGCCGATCGATGAAGTTGAAGCCTATCCGGCGTTCAGGGATGCCTCGTCCGCGATGCCGTTCCGCAAGACTCCGATTCCCTCGATTTCGACCTCAACATCGTCGCCGGGCTTCATCCAGAGCGGCGGAACCCGCTTTACCCCAACACCGCCTGGGGTTCCGGTCACGATCACATCTCCCGGTTCGAGAGGGTTGAAGGTCGAACAGTATTCAATCAGGGTGGGGATATCGAAGATCATCTGCCCCAGCGTGGCCTGCTGCACGATCTGTCCATTCAACCGGGTCATGATCGTGCGCTTTCCCAGGCCGGGGAAATCTTCCGGCGTAACCATCCAGGGGCCGAAGCTGCCGGTCCGGGGAAAGTTCTTTCCCGGCGTGAACTGGTGCGTATGGTGCTGCCAGTCTCGCACGCTGCCATCGTTGTAGCAGGCGTAGCCGGCGATATGATCGAAGGCTCGATCCCGTGAAATAGAACGCCCGCGTTTTCCGATGATCAGCGCCAGTTCGCCTTCGAAATCGAGGTTTGTCGAAACACGGGGACGAACAATATCGCTCAAGTGCCCCGTCTGCGTATTGGCAAACCGGATGAAGATCGTGGGATGAGCCACCTCGGCCCTTCCCGTCTCCTTCCTGTGCATCTCGTAGTTCAGCCCCACGCAGAATATCTTTTCCGGATTGGGAACTACCGGCAACCATTCCAAATCTTCGAGAGAATACCGCGGCGCCGAAGCACTTGCTTCCTGAGCTTCACGGTAGCTGCCTTGCGCAATCAATGACTTCAGATCCGGAAATCGGGCGCCCAGCACGCTTCCCAGATCCAAGGCAGATTCGCCTTCAATTGTTCCCCAGGTCGCGGTTTTCCCGACCTTGAAGGTAGCCAATCTCATCCCAGTCCTCTCCATGAGCATGCGCCCCGGCCGGGATTTCCCGGAACTTCGCCGCGGCCCGCGCTCCCGACCTCCATCGAGATCTACAGATTTCGATGGTACTTGTGCGTACCGCACATTTGTCAACGAGATTGAATCCGCAATTTCGCCTTTACAACGCTGTTGCGCGTTTGGTATCAATTCTGGTGCTGGTACGCATTGGTACCACTTCCCCGTCCCGCCATCAAGTGAGGTCGCCTACCGTGATCAAAAATATATTGCCCGCCCTTCAAGCTCCTTACAAGCTCGACGCGGGCGAGGGACTTCGCTACGCTTTCGGAAGCCACCTCGCCACGTTCATTGCCCGGCCGCACGAGCTCGCGCAAGCTGCTTCCGGAACGATCCTGACCGGGGCCAGGGGAGCTCGATTTCCGAACCACCGTCATGGCTCAACTCATGAAGCGCTGTTCGTCGTGGAAGGCGCCATCTCCCTTACCCTGGACAATAAAGAATGCCTTCTCACGCCCGGAGATTACGTAAACATTCCACCCCGCACGGTGCACGGATATGAATTCCTTGACCACCGGGGCAAACTCTTGTCGTGGACCTTCGGAGGAAACGCCGCAGACGCATACGTCCGGCTCGGAAAGCCCTACCCGGGTGCGGTCTATCCCGAAAGCAATGAGCCGATCAACTGGAGTTCACTTGACAGCTCAGTTGATTCAGAAGTCGTCGCGGACTGGCTGGCTCCACACGGTTCATGGGCCCCAAAGCTCACCACTGCTCCGAACGGCAAGATCCCCTTTGTTCTGGCGGCCGGCGAAGGCGAACGCATGATTGCCGGCGACCAGTTGTACACCATCCTCGGGAACCAGGGTCACAGCGATGGCGTCTTCATCTCCCTGCTCACCGAAGGCCCCATCGGTATGCCCATCCCACGCCATCTTCACCAGAAAGTGACCGAACTGTTCTACTGTCTGAATGGGGAGATGGAGATGTTCGTCGAGGATGGCTTCCTCACGCTGAGCCCGGGGGACTTCCTTCACGTTCCGCCCCGGACGCCTCACTCATTTCAACTGAAGAAGCACGACACGCGTTTTCTCGGCTTTATCACGCCCGGGGACTTCGAGCCGTTCTTCCGCTATTTGTGCGTTCCCTTCGATGGCTATCGATATCCGCTGGTGCCGCCTCCGTTCCGGTTCGATCGGGTCATCCAGCACCTTTCGGAACTGGACCTGACTATTCTCGAGCGTCCGGGAGGGCCGCCGCCGCAAGCGCCGCAAAGCTAAACGGGATGGAAGCCTGACATGCTTGATTCAGCTCAAGACAAAGGTAAAGATGTTTGCATCCACGCTGACCAGGTTTATAGCCACGCGGGCGGCAGAGCGCGGTTGGCGGACGTTTTCCTGCCCTCGAGTGGCGATGCGCCCCTTCCGGTAGTGATCTGGCTGCATGGCGGCGGTTGGCGATTCGGAGACCGCCATCTGGCTCCCGACCTCGCTCTTTTTGCGCAACGGTCTGGCCTGGCCGTAGTCAGCATCGATTACCGGATGAGCGACGAGGTCAAGTTCCCCGCCCCGGTCGAGGACGTGAAGACGGCCGTGCGCTGGGTGCGCAGTATCGCATCCAACTTTGGATTCGATGAGCGCAACATCGGTCTTTGGGGATCATCGGCCGGAGCGCACCTTGCCGCATGCGCAGCTCTATCCAGCGAAAATGAGTTTCTCAGCGAGGAACACCCGGGCCACTCATCCGCCATCCAGGCAGTCGTGGATGGATATGGGCCCACCAACCTGGCGCGCATTGACGAACTTCGTTCTGCGTGCGGACGGTGGGAAACGACGCGGAAAGCATTCTCGTTAGAGGCATCCTCCCCGCGGGCGATCCGGACTCTTTCGAGTCGCGGCTCATCGGTGCACCCCTCAGCGAAGCTCCGCGGCTCGTACAGCTTGCCGATCCGGTTCACTACGTGCGTTCCGGCAGCCCGCCGTTTCTGATCCTTCACGGGCAGGCCGATACTCTCATTCCCGCCGACCAGAGCCGTTATCTTTTCGAGGCGTTGAGCGACGCAGGATGCGATGCCACACTGGTTCTTTTTCAGAATCTGAAGCACGGGTTCTTCAACAATCCGAATCTCGCCCGGGAAGACATTGGAGCGGTGAGCATCTATCGCTCTTCCATCCCTTCTGAACGCTCGGTATGGTCCTGTGACTCCGACAGAGAACATTCCGTCCATGGTGAGCAGCTTCTTTCGAGCCTATCTAGGTTGCGCCTGACCGGGGCAGAGCTCTCGTGCGACCTGCGGTGACCAAACAAATTTTGTCAGGAAGAGAGCCGGAGTTGGTTCGGATCATCCGAATCAGCCGCACATTCATGACATAATTGCCAATCAAGCCTGTTAGTCCTGAGGACGCAAGTTGATCGCAGACGTTCGAAACCGGGAGTTTGTAGGCAAGCTGAAATCTGCCCTCTGGCCCGAAGATTCCATGCGTCCGGTGAATATGTGGGCCGTTCTCGACGGCGCCAAAGACCAGCGAATCTACAATCTCGTTTCGCGCTGTTATCTGGATAAGTGCTGCCTGTTCGCCGGAGAGCTCTCCCCCGAACTCGAGCGGGCTGCTCCTCATCTGGTGCAGATTTCTCCGCGTGACAGTGTGTCCGATAGCTTGCTGACTCTCGGATGGGGGCGGGCCTGGGGAATCTTTATCCAGTCCGACGATTCCATCCGGACGCTGCGGCGACATCTGCGGACGCTGCTTCGGGTCAAAGACGAAGCCGGACGCTACCTTCTTTTCCGGTATTATGACCCGAGAGTCCTGCGAATCTATCTTCCCACCTGCCTTGATCAGGAACTGAAGTCGATGTTCGGTTCGTCCATCACCCGGTTTTGCATGGAGTCGGATGATTCTGATTCGATCATTTCTTTTGAATTGGATTCGAATGAGCGGCTGAAAGAGACCGTGCTCAAAACATAGCACCGCTCTTGCTCAGGCCGTCGCCTCATCCATGCGGAACGGCGTTCTCCGCAGCCTTTTGCCGGTCGCGGCGAAGATGGCGTTCCCAACCGCGGGTCCGGTCAGCCCCACCGCTGCTTCACCCAGGCCGTGTGGATCCGCGTGGCTTTCGACGAACCACGTTTCGAGCACCGGCGCCTCGGGCATGCGCAGCACGCTGTAGTCATCGAAGTTCTGTTGCTCCGCGGCCCCATCGCGAATCGTGATTGCTTCCTTGAGAATCGAGCTCAGGGTGAAGAGCATTCCGCCCTCGAGTTGGGAACGCGCGCCATTGGGGTTCACCACCTGGCCGCAATCGACAGCGGTGATGAGGCGATCGACGCGAATGTTGTCCCGCTCCACCGTGACCTCCGCCACCTGCGCGAGATAAGCATAATTCGCGGTGCACGCGATGCCGCGTCCGCGATGAGGGCCCAGCGGCTTGTTCCAGCCGGCTTTCTGCGCGGCAAGATCGAGAACGGCGATCAGGCGATTTCTATCCACCGGACGTTCCTCTGCCGGCGGGTTAGCCTCATTCACCGGCGGGCGCAGCAACATGCGTTTGCGAAATAAATACGGATCCTGCCCCGCCGCATGCGCCAACTCGTCGATGAAGGATTCGACGGCGAGGCCGTTGAACGAATTCTCAACCGAACGCCACCATGCCCGCGGCACGGCGCTCTCGATTGGCGTGAACGCAGTACGAATATGCGCAATGGGGTAAACGAGTCGCGACGGCAGTTCCGATCCATCGGGCTTGCGCTTGGCAGGATCGCCCCATTGAGCGTAAAGGGGAACGTCCGCCACATGATCGGACCATGCGACCACATTTCCCTCGCGCATCGAGCGCGCCGCGCATGCGCCGCATACCCGCGGGCCGGTAGAAGTCGTGGGTCATATCGTCTTCGCGCGTCCACACCAGCTGCACCGGCGAGGAAACACGGCACGCAATCTGCGCCGCCTCGGTGGGAAAATCGTACTGGTAGCGGCGCCCGAACCCGCCGCCCATGAAGGTCGTGTGCACGGTGACGCTGGTCTCCGCCAACCCCAGTTCCTTGGCGATCACACTGCGCATCGCGTCGGCTGCCTGCGACGGGGCCCACACTTCGCACTTCCCATTGTTCACGTGAAGCGTGATGTTCATCGGCTCCATGCAGGCATGGGCCAGAAACGGAAATTCATACGTAGTCTCAACGCGCTTGGCCGCCGGGATCTTGTCAAGATCGTCGCCCTCTGGGTCCGAGGTCCATGCGGGCGGATTCTCGAGCGCGCGCTTCATCTGTGCGCGCAGTGAGTCGGTGCTCTCCGCCTTGTTGGGTCCGGAGTTCCACGTAATGTCCAGCGCCTTTCGCCCTTGCATCGCCGCCCACGTGGTCTTCGCCACGACCGCAATTCCGCCCGCGGTATAGACGCGATAGCCCCGCGCCGGAATCTCGAAGACCTGCAGAACGCCGGGAACAGCCAGCGCCCGCGTGGCGTCAAATTTCGCCGGACTCCCGCCGAACGTGGGGCAGCGCGCAATTACCGCGTACACCATTCCCGGCACGCGCACGTCCAGCCCGAACTGTGCCGCGCCCGTGCACTTGTCCGGTATGTCGCGGTGTGGGGTCTCCTTTCCGATCAGCGTGAACTGCGCCGGATCTTTGAGCTTGACGGTTTTCGGATCCGCAAGCGGCAACCCGCGCGCCACCGAAACGAGTTGCCCATACGCAAGCCGGCGTCCTGAAGCCGCATGCGCCACCTCGCCCTTGCTGGTCGTGCACTCGGATTCGGGCACGCTCCACGAGCGTGCCGCTGCGGCCACCATTGCCACCCGCACCACGGCTCCGGCTTGCCGCAGAGGCATGTAGTTTGAAATCACGCTGCCGCTGCCGCCGGTGCCGCGAGAGAAGTCCGACTGCACGATCGTCACGCGCTGCCAGTCCAGGTCGGCCTCTTCGGCCAGCAACATGGGCAGCGACGTGTAAACCCCTTGTCCCATCTCCGACTGCGCGAATACCAGTTCGGCGGTGCTGTCAGGTCGAATGTGAATCCACGCATCGAATGGATTCTTCGCGGCTCCGGGGCCCTCGGCACTATCCTGGCCATACAACTTGAATCCGACCACCAGCGCTCCGCCGGCAACGGCAGCCGATGTGCCCAGAAATTTTCTGCGGCTTATCTTCACGACTTCATCTCCTGCGCTGCCCTGTGAATGGCCTTGCGAATGCGGAAGTACGTTCCGCAGCGGCAAATGTTGCCCGTCATCGCGTCGTCAATCTGGGCGTCTGTGGGTTTCGAGTTCGTCGCCAGAAGCGCAGCCGCGGACATGATCTGCCCCGACTGGCAATAGCCGCACTGCGGCGCCTGCTCGGCAATCCACGCCCGTTGCACGACGTGCAGCCCATCTTTCCCCAGGCCTTCGATCGTGGTCACTCTCTTGCCCCGGGCATCCGCCACCGTGGTCTGGCAAGAACGCACCGCGGCCCCGTCGAGGTGAACCGTGCACGCGCCGCACATGCCGATGCCGCAACCGTACTTGGTGCCTGTCAACTGCAGCAGATCGCGCAGAGCCCACAGCAGGGGCATCTCGCCGTCAGCGCTCGAAGGTGCGCCTCTGGCCATTGACATCCAATGAAAACTGGGCCATTTTCAACCTCCAGGCAAGGTTCTCCCCCCATTGCATGAATGACCACAAATTTGCAGGGAATTATGAACATCGTGCAGCCAGCCGCATCGGAGCTGCAGCATCACACGGTTTCGAATGCGTGACGATCAGGCGATCCGCGGCAAGCACAAAAAAGCCCGGCTCATTGAGCCGGGCTTTTTCTTTTCTGTTGGATTTACCGCGATGAAGGCGTCGGCAGTGGAGCGTGCTGTATCCTTGGCCGGAGTCAGCCCCGGGATCGCCGGGGACGCGCCCACGGTTCCCGCGGCAGCGCCGCTCAGGTTGATGCCGTAGTGCTGTAACGTCGTCGCCAGGACCTGGTAGAGTCCCGCCCGATCGCGAGCATACGCGGCCTCCGCCGAAATCAGCGTAGCGTCCGCCGTGGCAAAGTTCTTTTGTTGCAGCAGAACATTGTAGGCGGTGGACGCCCCCAGGCTCAGCTTCTTCTTTTCCGAGTCGAGGCTCTGCTGCGCGTAATCGTGCGCGGCTCGGGCTGAGATCACTTGCGCCCGGTCGTTGGTCAAGGCAAACTGCGCGTTGACCACTTGCATCCGGATCTGCGTGTAGAGCTGCTCCAGCCTCAGCTCCGCCTGGCGGTATTCCAGCAGCGACCGTGCCTGATCGGCTTGCGCGGGGCGGTTGCGGATGGGGATATTCAACGAGAACCCCACACCCTTGTCTGGCCCGGTGCTGTTGACCGTTTGCTGCAACACGTCGCCATAGGCCACGGTCGGAAAGCTGTTGGGAGCGCACGGGCCGCCGCTAAAGAAGTCGAGGCAGGTCGGGCTCTGCGCTCCACCCAGGCCGCTTCCACCATAAAAGGCGTACGCATCCAGGGTAGGCAGCAGCGCATTGCGCGCGCCTTTCAGTGAGATCTGCTGGTTCTTGAGTACGAGCACGGCCTGTTCCAGTTCCGGCCGCTGCTGAAACGCCGTTTGTACCAGTTCCTCGACCGGTTGGTGCTCTTCGCTCAATTCCTCGATGCTCACGCGGTCTGTGGGAATAATCGGTGCAGCCACCAGCGCGGGGTCGTTCAGGTTGCGCGCGATGGCCTGCTTCATGACCAGCTGCTGATACTGCAGGGTGCTCTGCGAACTGATCAGGGCCTGCTTGTCTGACGCAACGGTCGACTGCGCCTGGACCACATCCAGGGGCGCCATGGTGCCGATATCCAGTTGCTTCTGGGTATCGCTCTCCAGTTGCGTGCTCTGCTCCAGCGCCCGCTCCTTGGCCTGCACGTCCTCAAACGCGCTCACCAGCCCCCAATAGATGGTCTCCACCTGGTTGACCGTGTAGAGAATCTGCTGGCGGAAGCTCGAATCCGTGATGCGGCGGTTGTTCATCGCCTGGTAGTAGAAGCGGTCATTGATGAACACGCCGAAGCCCTGCAGCAGATGCTGGGTCACCGTGGCTTTGAATGAAGACGTCAGACTGGGACTGTAGTTCGCGAATGGGTTGTCGGTAGTGACGCGGCTGTTGTTAAAACCCACCTGCAGCGACGTACCCGAGACAAAGCCCTGGTTATAGGTGAAGTTGTACACATTGGTATTGGTGGTCAGAGCCGACTTGCCACCCGAGAACAACGTGTTCGACTGGGGCGCCTTGGCCCTTTCCAACTGAATGGTGCCGCCAACCGCAGGATCGCGGTTTTCCGGCAGCGGGCCTGCGCTGCCGGTCGAGAACACCTGGCCCCCAAGTCCCGAAGCCGCGCCGCCGGATCCGCCCGACGTGCCACCCGGGCCGCCGCCCGCGGTCAGAGTCGACGACGTTCCTCCGATCGTGTTGGCTACAACACCGGAGTTCACGCCGCGCAGCGTAGCACCCGCTTTTGAACGCAGCACATCGGTATCGGCAATATCCAGGTTGTAGCGAGCGATAGCAATGTCGTAATTGTTTTCGATCGCCAGCGCAAGCGCGTCAGAGAGGCTGAGATAGATCTTGCCGTCCTTGACCAGGTCGTCCAGCCTTGTCGAATTGCTGAAACTGGCCACCGGAACGGTTGTACCCCGGTACATGTTGATCGGGTTGCCAAGCAGTGGGCCCGAAGGACGGCTGAAATCCCGCTCCGTCTGCCGCAATGACATCGGCTCCGTCGTTACGGGCGTGGGCGCGGGAGGCAGGTGGGATGCATCTTTGTTTTGGTCTTGAGAAGCCACGTTATCTGGCGAGCCTGCCGCCGCCGGCTGCTGGGCAAAACCCGCCGGCATCCCCGACATCAGGCCCAGCATCAGCGCCGCAAATGCGCGCAACTTCGCTCCGCCGCCCGTGCCAAGGGCAGCCTGCCCGCGTACTGTGCGCGCCGCAAAAGATGGGCGCTCAAACACACGTGTACCGTACAAATGCATGATTCCTCTCCACGATAGGTTGAGGCATGTGGGGTGCCAGTCATCAAGACGCCCGAAGACGGGCTCCGGACGCAAAATTTACGCAAAACCAAAGACTTTATGTCCCACTGCCGTAACACCCGGACGTCACCGCGACCGGCAAAAAAGCGGCAGTCTTGGTGTGCATTAAGCAGGACGCAGTTTTCCCTGGTTTTGCCGTTGTCACTCCCCGGCGATCACCGCGTTGGTTCAGATTGCGTTTATCGCTCATCCGACCATACGTGTCCAGCAGCCAAAACGTTCCCGCCATCCGCGGTTTCGCAAGCCGTTCGAATCGTATTGATCAAGAAACCTGAGTATATCCCACTCCGGCCTCGATCCTCGCCCCACGGCCGCCTAGGGCACCCTGTTTGAAAATCTATCCGAGAGGTCGCAAAAACGCGACGTCGGGGAGCTTCTCTTTTGAATTTATCCCATGAATCTAAAGGCCTTACGAGCCAAACGGCCTCTTGAAACAACCATTTTTGTCAGATTGACCCTGCCTTGTGCGGTTTTCCTGAAATTCGCGAACAAGTCAGATTTCATCCATGCTGCGGGTGTTTCGCCTTCCCAACCCTCCCCGGGGATGATCCTCAAGGCCGATCTCTAAGGCACCGCGCTTGTGCTGGAGGATGCCGCAACGGCATCGATCGAGGAGACTCTGGGATCGTTATCGCGTCTCAGTCCAGACATCGCCTGGGCTCGCTGTCGACCGAACAAAGTGCGGTGGGCGCAAGCAATTTTGGCCAGGCGACTTCGGCCTTAGTCTAAAGGTCTTTATTCGAGCGAAGCTCTACTTTGATACAACGGAATTCGCGCCTCTTTGTTACATTCACCCTGGAAATGGTAGGAACGGACATTTTTTGCCCGAGGAAACCGGTCATAGGAAGGTGTCCAGTTCGGAGGGCGGATGAAACGATTATCATTTGCACCTTGAGTTTTCAGAAGATTGCTTCCGATTGACGGGCCAACACTTATTGTTTTCCGCTCCCGACCGGAAGTACCCAGGCAAACATGACACCTCCGCTTCCGCTCACGAGATATTGCCGCCCGTCGAGTTCGTAGGTTATGGGAGACGTCTGCATGGGAGCTCCCGTCTGAGCATGCCACAGAGTCGCGCCGTCCGCTGTGCGCAATGCCAGGATGTTTCCGGTGGAATCGCCGGTAAACGTCAATCCCGCATCCGTGGTGAGCACGCCCGCGCCGGACCCGCCGTGACCCACTTCGTGGCTCCAGCGAATCTTGCCGGATTGGTATTCGATGGCTTCGATGACGCCCTTTCCCCAGAGGTCGTAATCGGCCCCTGCCCAGCCGTACGCGCCATCCTCCGGCTTGGCAAAGTAGACGCTGTAACTGGGATGCGCGTCGACGATAAACAACCCGGTCTTTGGATCGAAGCTCGGGGAACGGTAGTTGGTCATGCCGCCTTCGTCGGGAGCAATCAACCTTCCGTCGCGCTTGGGCTCCTTGTCCGGATTCGGAATGGGACGTCCGTCCTTGTCGATTCCGAGAGCCCAGTTTGTCGGCCCATAGGAAGTGGTCAGCAGGCTCTTTCCGTTGGTGCGGTCGAGGACAAAGAAGTAGCCGTTGCGCGAACTCTGCATGAGCATTTTTCTTGGTTTGCCTTGAAAGTTCGCGTCGACCAGAACGGGGATTTCCACCGCATCCCAGTCATGCGTATCGTGCGGTGACGCAGAGAATCCCCACACCAGCTTGCCCGTGTCCGGGTTGAGCGCCACAATACTGCAGGTCCACGTGTTGTCTCCCGGCCTTACGGTGCCGTTCAACACCGGCGTCGGATTGCCGGTACCCCAGTAGACAAGATTGAGGTCGGGATCGTACGTGCCGGTCATCCAGGTCATGCCGCCCGTGGTGGCGTTGGGCGTGCCGGCCGGTGGAGTCGCGAGCCACTCCCACTGCAGCGCACCCGTCTCCGGATCGAACGACCGCAGCAGGCCGGGAATGTTATCCAGGTCGCCTCCCACGCCGACGATCACGTGGTCTTTCACCACCAGCGGGGCCATGGTGGACCAATAGCCCTTCTTGACATCCGCGATCACTTTATCCCAGCGAAGGCTCCCGTCTTTCGCATTGAGCGAAAGCAGGTGCGCATCGGGAGTGGTGAAGAAGAGCCATCCTTTGTACATGGCCACGCCGCGATGGCCTATGTGGTCGCCCTCGGTAGTCGGATGATTGAAGTGCCAGATCATGTGCCCAGAACGCGCATCCACCGCCCAAATGTTGTCGGGAACCGTGAAGTAGAGGATCCCGTCGACAAGCAACGGCGAAGACTTGATCGCGGCCGGCTGGTTGGTTTGAAATGCCCATGCAAGACCGAGCGAATTCACATTGGATGGCGCGATCTGGGTGAGCCGGCTGTGGCGCTCACCGGAATAATCTCCGTGATAGAGCGGCCAACTGTCGGTCGATGGATGCAGCAACTTGGCGGGATCCAATTCCTGCCCGGCTAACGCGCGCGATCCGGCGGCTTCACCGAGAAATGCGGAGCGGCAAGCACCATACCGAGTCTGAATAATCTCATGCGAAAAATGAACCTCTTTGCGTAGTTGCAGAGTGTGGCGGGATATCGTTCAGCCTCGAATGCGAATGTGGACGAATGCAATCAATATCCAGTATTTGTCATGATGGACAATATGAATTGGGATCCCTGATATGGCTGAGTTCAGGGGCATAGGTGAATGTGCCGTTGCCATTGCCGAGCATGACTTCATAATTGTTTTCATCCTCGCTTGTGATCACGAGATCGGCAATTCCATCCCGATTGAAGTCCGCGGTCGCTATATGGAATTGGGTTCCTCTTCTCGGCAACTCAAACGACCAGGTGAGCCGGAACGAACCATCGCCAGCACCGAGAAAGATGGCGGCGGAATTCGATCGGAAATCAGAGACGACGAGGTCAAGATTGCCATCGTGGGTAAAGTCGCCGATCGCGATGGATGCTACCGATCCAAGGGCAGCAATGTTGCCTGCACCAACCATATTGCCCCTGCCGTCGCCAAGAAACTCCAGGAGCGCGCCATCGCCGTCTCCCACAATCACGTCGAGGTTGCCGTCTCCGTTGAAGTCGCCAACAACCAACGCGCGGGGATCCTTGCCGATCAAGTTATGCGAAGCCACGTTCACGAATGTGCCATCGGCCTGGCCGAGTTGGACGGTAAGAAAATGTTGACCGGAGTCTTTGCCGTCCGCCAATGTCGCCTTCACCATGTCGGCAATTCCATCCCGGTTAAAGTCCCCCGTCGCAATAACAACGGACGGTTCCTCGGGAATGTCCGCCCAGCCCGCGATGTTGTCCATCGATATCCCCGTGCGCACGAAGACAGGATTCCCAGCGCCGGCGTGAGCTGACGCAGCCGTGATGGCGGCGACCATGATAGCGACTGGCAAATACGGGGAATGGCTCAAGAAGGATCTCCAAATGAAATGCCGGCATCGGTCCGGACGCGATCTTGAGCCTTGTGTCTCTATGGTTCACCGGCTACTCGCGAGCAAATGGGTTCACTTAGAGCGCCATCCCTTCATCCTTGTGTTGTCCATCGTGAAGTTGAGTCTCAGCTCCAGTCTAGTAATGATATGTCGCCACCGCGGATGGAATCCAGTGAACTGCTGGTCGGGAGATCGGCGCTGCCATTCCCCTTTCGCGAGATATCCGGCAACTCCTCAGAGACGACTTTACGATTAGGCTACGAGGCGAAGTGCTATCCCATTTCGACAGCTCTTCGGATGTGTGTGCGAGAACGTTAACGTGGCCGTCAATCACTTGTTCCGCGCCCTCCATCATTGATGGGTGCGCAAAAACGCTGATGTCGACGTAGGAACACGCTCAGGCGACTACGCACCTTGAGAACGGGAATCGTAGGAGCTCGGGCGTCTCAGGGCGATAGTTCGTTGGTCATTCGTCGTGCATTAGCCCTTGTGGATATTGGCCGGCTGAAGGTTAGCGCGATTCTAAAGCTCCCATCAGCTTAACCGCCGTGGTAGGGGCTCTTCAGATATTTTCGGGCCGTGTCGGCGCGAGAGGTATTGGGGCCGGCGTCGATGGCGGCCTGATAATCCTTGGCGGCAAGCTGGCGTTCGTTGTTCATTCGCGGCACTGGCCGGCTGCAACGAGAGATCGAATCTTGAGCTCAAGACCGACGTTGGACGTTGCCGCA
>CAWEVD010000009.1:0-194289 GCA_963812485.1 uncultured Acidobacteriota bacterium | reverse complement strand
CCCGACCTGGAACATGGCGCCGCTTGGTTTTCGAACCACTGAGGCCCGGGGCAGAATGCCCTCGACCCACGCGGCCAGCGCATCAATCGGCACGACTCTCTGTTTAGGTTCCTTGGCGGCAGAACCCGAGCGTGCCCTCTTGCCAGGTCCAGTTGCTCCGGTCGTCTTCGCGGATTTAGGTTGCATGGGCGACTTCCGCCTCGCCAAGCCGAGCCAACTTGTCCAGCATACCCGACCAGCCTCCGCGATTGCGGTTCAGCAGATCGGTATTTGGAATCCGCTCCTGGAACAACGAGACCTCAGTGCCGCCTTCCACGTCCTTGAAGTCCACCGTGACCAGCGTTGGATCTCCAGGGTCTCCTTCGACTTCCCAGGTGAAACGCAGTTGTTCATCGTGCACGATCCGGTCATATGTACCGATGAAAGCCAGGCTCATCTCCTCGCCGGTGCGGGGCGACAGTCCGCGCAGCGCGAGGCGGAATCTGCCGCCTTCGCGCAAATCCACGGTTGCTGCGCCGGGCTGGAGCGGCCCTGGTGCAAACCAGCGCATGAGTTCATCGGGTTTGGTCCACGCTTCGAAAGCGCGGCGGCGCGTCGTTCGGATGACTTTGCTCAACTGAAGTGTCAGGTTCTCGCTCATCGATGTTCTCCTTCAAGGTGTTTGGCCAGAGCGTCAAGACGGCTGCTCCAGAATTGGCGGTAGTAACCCAGCCATTGATCGGCTTCGCGAAGGGCTGGCGCCTTCAGGCTGACGATTTGGAAGCTCCCGCGGCGTTTTCGGGCGATGAGATCTGCGGCCTCCAGCACGTTGAGGTGCTTGGACACAGCCGCGAGTGTGAGTGCATAGGGGTGGGCAACTTCGCTCACCGTCTTTTCTCCGCTCGACACATCACGCAGGATGGCGCGCCGCGTGGGGTCCGCGAGAGCGTGAAAAATGGAATCGAGTCTGGCTGCCGATGATTTAACCATCTGGTTGAATCATATCCAAACTCAGACCGGCAGTCAACCACTTGGTTGAATGTTTTTGGATGTGGCCGTGCGTCATGATCCGCGCCATGTCCCTGGCATCGTCTGAGTCCTGTATGCTCGACTAGGCCGCTATGCGATATACCACTCAATTCCTGCTGTCAGCCCTGGCGGCAGCGCAGTTCCCTGCTCCGACTGTGCAGGAGATCGCTTTTCTGGGCCGATCGAATGTCGGTAAATCGAGCTTGTTGAATGCGCTGGTGGGCGAGAAAGCTGCCAAGGTCTCGTCTACCCCCGGACGCACCCGCGCTATCAACTTCTTTCTGGTTTTGGACGAGAACGGGCGGCCGCGAATGCAGTTCGCCGACCTTCCCGGGTATGGTTACGCGAAGATTTCCAAGTCGATTTCAGCCGAATGGCCCAAGTTCATCGAGCCCTATCTGGCCGAACGGGAGACGCTCGGCCTCTGCGTCTGCCTGGTGGATTCGAACGTGCCGCCGCAGCCGAGGGACGCGCAACTCCTTGACTGGCTGCGGCACGCGGGACGGTCGTTCGTGGTGGTCGCAACCAAGATCGACCGGCTCAGCGGCAATCAGCGCACCCGCAACCTGGCACTTCTCACGAAGGGCCTGGAGATCGAGGATATTCTCCCGGTTTCGGCGAAGACGGGAGTCGGGATCAAGGAACTGTGGTCGCGGATTGAGCAAGTATGACGGGGATCAACGGGAAGACGGGCTCTCTGCCCCAAAGTTGAATTCGTGGGATCCACCATCGAAACTCAGCAGAATCTGCCCTGAGACGCCAATTTCTCCAGCCGCAGATCGCTCGCGCACACACTCCACAAAACGCGATGCGAACTCACGGCTGGCGGAGACAAGTCGAAATCCACGCCCCAGTCCGCTGAGATAACGCGGCGCCCGTCGAATCCAGCGGCGGGCTGCCCCGGCATCGTGATCCAGGCACTCGAGCGCCAACTCGTCGAGCCGGGGCAGCCACCGCGGGGGTGCCGTGAAGACACTCCAAGCCACCAGAACTACGTCTGCAGTCGGATCGGGCGGGTTGGGTATAGCGGATATTGGGCTGGACGGACGGTACAGGTCGGGCACAATGCCCCGTTCGGCCATCTGGGCCTCAACGGCACCGGGCTCTGCGGCGACGCACACCGCGACCGGCTGGCGCTTCCGAATTTCGTTTTTGAGAATACGCACGGCTTCGTCGAGAGAGGTGACAAGAAAATCGACGACTCCGTCGCGGATAGCCTGCTTTTGCGAGGGGACGTCCGCATTCGCGCTTAGTGATGCGCCTCCCGCGATGTTCGATGCCCGCACTAGGCGGCAGCTTTGATCGTCCAGTTCCCCGGCGAAGAGAAGCTTGCCGCCCAGGCCGAAGTCCCCGTCGAATTGGACGGAAAGACTGGTGTAGAGCCGGTGGATGGCGGCTACCTCTGATTTCGGGAAGTTATGCGGGATGGGGCTCATTGCCATCGATCGATGATTGTAGCGGTTCTCAACCTTGTTCGAAGGAGATCCGAAGAATGGTGAATGTAACAAAAACTCCCGTTTTAGACGACTTGACAGTTCAATTATCACGCGAACTTTGGAGACAGGACACTTCTAGCGACTGTATTCAGGTTGTCATTTGACGTGGTTGCTTCTGAATCAACGACTACAAAGCGTCGCGAACCGGTAGCAGGTACCCAAGCACGAGGGCGCCTGACTGGTAGCGCGTTGCGGAATGATCCTTCGCTATGTCGCTGATAATAAAGAAGCAATATTTACATTCAGGGCTGTTCGTTCTGGGGCGCTTGGGCGGTGTCTCCCGCGATCGTCCGTGATGCATAGATTTGCGCATTATCGCTGAGTCACTCAAGGTGAAGTTTGGCTTTGGGTGCCCTGGCAGTGACGCTGACTGCTGCGACGTCGAGCTGCTATCGATCAGGAATTTGGAGCGGATGCGGGATGTGTTTGCGGCTAAAGATTAGTTTTTGTTTTGCGCTGCAAGCCAGGTTTCGAGCTGCTTGAGCAGTTCTACTCCGTTGGGACTTCCCCACCCGGTGCATAGATCGTAGCCCTTCTGCGCGGAATAGCCTTTGGCTTCGGAGCTGCAATTGTTGCCGATTGGGATAAATGGCCCGAGCTCAGCACCATCCTGAGTATAGGAGATCTCGCGGCCGCCTACGATGTCGCGGAAAGCGGCGGTTGTTCCGATGGCGTAGACAAAGTCATTGAAGAAGAATACGGGCACTTTGCCGTTGAATGAGGTGGTGAGCGCTTCGCGGAGGCACGCCATGAGAGCTGCCCACATTGGCGCCGAGGCGCTGGTGCCGCCCACAGGAAGGATCGGTTCCTTAGAACCGGGAGGCTGGCTTACCAGATAGCCCGTGGTCGATCCGGCGTTGCCGGCGACGTCCGGAACGCAACGGCCTGATGCGGGAGGATTATTCGCCGACATCAGCTTGATCCCCGCGCCAGTCTGATAGCTGGGCATCGTTTTATAACGATCGCTGACTCCGCCGCCTCCTGCGCCACCATAGTAGAACTGGCCGTTTTGCAGCCTACCGGATTCGTTGTAGTACTGACCCTGCTCTAGAGCTCCGAGCTCGTTCCAGACAACCTCATTGGTAATCGCACCGTTCTCTGCGTAGAGCTGTGTTCCCCCTACGGCTGTCGCATAGGGACTAGTGGCTGGATAACTAGCGTGGACGGCGGGCGAGTAGCCGGTAACCTCTTCATTGTTGGGCGGCAACGCTCCCCGCGAGCTGCTCGAGCCCTGATCGCCGGTGGAGACGAAGATTGGAACTCCGATGGCGGCAGCATCGCGGAAGGACTCATCGACGTTGTTGTTCAGCATGGGCCAGGTTGGGTTGGCAGTGTTGCCCGGCATATCTTCATCCAAACCATAGCTGATGGAGATGGCTGCATAGTCGTCGTTGTGGATCGCCTGATCTATTGCGTTGAGATAGCCTTGGCCGGTCCAGGGTGCGAAATAGACGTCAATGGTCGCCTTCGGAGCCATCGCTCCGATGACCTCGATGTCGAGATAGACTTCTCCGGTGACGTCGGGATCCACCTTGATCGGTGTGTTCAGAATCGAGATGCCATTGACTACAGGCGGCGTCGCAAGCCCGATGTTATGGGTGAAGTAACTGGCGAGGACCGACTGATCGAATCCACCTCCAAATTCCAAGACGGCTACGCGCTGACCGGCTCCCTGCTGCGGCGGGAAGTTATATAGCTTAGCTACCTCGTTGGGGTAGAAGGTTCCCGGATACTTTTTTTTAGGGTCGCTGCTCGCTACAGCCTTCGCGGCCGTTCGAACGCTGCGACGCACCACAACGGGCATGTCGTTCAAACCAAAGACGCCGGTGATGATGGAGGACAGGCTCTCGGGGACTTGGATGTCGTTCTCGGGGCGGCGAAACTGTGTCTTCGTGCGTAGATGCTGATACACTGACAGCTTTACGCCGAAGGCCTTCTCCAAAGCATCGGCTGAACCGACGAGGTGCATCTGCCTGGTCTTCAGATCAACTCGCAACACCGATAGCCTATTTTGCACGGCCCACTTCTGAACCGTGTCCACGTCCTGCTGTGCCGCACCGAAGCGTTCCCCGAGCACCTGCCGCGTGATTCCGGTAGCGCGTTTGCCGGCAACGAACTCGTCGAGAGTCGGCAGACCCTCTTCACTCTTGCGTCTGAGCTTGATGGTGATCTCTACGCGCTCTCTTGGATCGATCGGACCGACCAACTGGTGCGTGTTAACCGGAACGGACCCCTTGATGGGAACTGATTTGTCAGCCATTTGTATCCTCCGCTGGTCAAGAGATCGATGGAAGAAAGACTGGAGCTAGGCCCGTGAAGGAACTCAGGATAGTTGATCTCGAAATCGCGCGCAATCGAAAAGAAGATGAATATCACTGATTCTTCCAAGCCGGTTTTTGGCGGTGCTAGACTAACCCGCATTTCCCCCCAGCCTTCGTCTCGTCATCGCGCAAAAATGCGCGCACTTTTGCATTTTCTTCCGGACGGTTTTGCCACAATAGATGTAAAAAGGAGGATCGAAACGCGGCCTCATGCAGAGGCCCCAAGGCACCCTCCCCCCCGTCGTCTGTAAAACTGTAACTTCGATCAAGCCACCGCTCAAACTTTCAACATATGTGAGAAATCCAGACTTAGTGCGTCGCCTCTCTCATCCAGTCTTCTCTTACATAGAGCACGAATTCGCCGGGATTCGCCGTGGTTTTGAGCTTGTCTTCGTGGTTTTGGTCGATGCACCCATTCTGAGCGACCAGACCCTTCGCCGCAATCTCGGAGACCGAATACCAAAGCGGACTCGCCGTCTGATACCGCTTCACTCCGTCGCAGTTGAGATAGATTTCGGTAGAGCTGTCGTAGGTTGCGTGGATCATGACGACAGAAGCTTCGTTGGGAAGCGACAATTGCGCGGTCCCATCCTCATTCGGACGAACCCACTCGTTGTGCACGGAGGATTGATGATCGATGCGGACCAGAAAACCAGTGGGCGTGATGCGCTGCCCGGTTTTGCCATCAAGAATGCGAAGCGTGATCGTCTTTGTGGCTTGCGCGGAAACAGTCTGGCAAACGACGGAAATGAGGAATAGAACCGGGAGAATCCACTTCTTGGCTCTGGCCATTTCTTGCCTTGATTCAACTTACCACGCTGAATATGGCTGGCCGTCGGAGCCCTGTTCCTGAGAATTCGAATGGACGTCGTCGATCCCGGGGTCGGTCTGGTCCAGGGAGTGAAGCGCGTCACTCGTGCTGGTCTCCCAGGTTTCAGCGCTGCGGGTCATGGGATCAACGGGAATGGCCCGGATGTAGCCGTCGGTGACCAGGTCCTGCAGAGATTGCGGGGCTTTCTGCTTGTCGGCGGTGTAGGAATCAATGGCGGCGCGCAACACGTGCAGATCTTCCCGGAGCACCGCTTCGCGGGCCTGCCGGACCGCCCCCACGTAGCTGGGAATGGCCACCACGGCCAGCACCCCGATGATGGCCATGACGATCATCAGTTCGACCAGGGTGAAGCCTGCCTCGTTGTTCCGTTTCGCCCGCATGATTGCCCTACCAGTCTGAGTACTTGGTGCCGTCCAGGGCCGTGCCCTGGGATTTGCTGTGGATATCGAACACGCTCTGGCCGCCATAGGAGTCGGAGGTGGGATCGTCCTGCATCGACCGCAAACCCCACTCCTGTTTGCCGGTCATGGGATCGATGGGAATGCGGCGCAGAAACTTGACCTTTTTACCCTGAACATCGACTCCCTCGACCAGCGTTTCCAGGTCCGGCGGATAGTTCTGGCTGTCCACCTTGGTCTGGAAAGCGCCTTTGTCGGCTGCGTCCTTGTACTTGTCGATGGCATCCCGCATCGTCCAGAGGTCGTAGCGTAGCTCGCGCTCCTTGTCCCGCTTGACCTTGTAGCGGGCGATGGGAGCGGCTCCGGCAGCGAGAATGGCCAGGATGGCGACCGTTACGATCAACTCGACGAGCGTGAGTCCCCGCTCGCCCTTTTTCCGCGTTGGCCGTTTCCTGATCATTTGCTTTTTACTTCGACACTTCGTTATTTAACACTGACGGTCAAATCGGTTCCTTGCGCTAGGACAGGTTGCTGCTTGCTGTTGGTAGCTCCCGAGCGGGTGATCGAGATGGTGCTGTCCCCGGCGGTTTTGGCCTGAAAAGTGAGCACGCACACGACACCGGCTCCATTGATCCCCTGGGTACCAGGCGGACGCGACGCATTGATGGTGATGGTGCCCGGACCGTCATCGCGGTGGGCAAGGCTGACCCCCTGGCCGTCGCGGCTGAGAAAGTCGCCGGAATCCACATTCACCAGGGAGAGCTTGGTCGCATCGTACTGAAGCTGCAGGGGTATGGACGCAATATCCGTGGCGCCGCTGATCACAATGGGCACCTGGAACGATGAATTCACGGGCACCGGGCCCGGGGAATTCATGAGGAAATTGACCTTCGAGCCGGGAGCGGGGGGCGGTTGAGCCGCGGGAGGGGTTCCAATCGGCGGACGCGGTGGGGTCTCGGAAGGGACCCCGAGATTGGTCTGGGGAATCGGGGCTGCAGCGGGGTTTCCCTCGGCCGCGGCCTTCATCTGTGCCATGGCGGCCGAGGCTGCACCGGAGGCCGAGGTGCCCGGCACTCGACCGATGCTCGAATTGGTGGTTACCGGCTGAACCTGGGGTGGGGTGTTAGCGCCCGGACCTTCGACGGCGATATGGCGCAATTCAATCGACTGGCCCACGCCGGTGTCGACACTGCGTAGATTGATGGGCCGCAAATCCTGGGAACGCACGATGTGCGGCACCAGGAGGAACACCACTTCGTCGTCGGTAATGGTGTGATCCTTGGCGCCGAAGAGGTATTTGAGAATGGGAATGGAACTCAGCCCGGGGATGCCGCTCCAGCTTACCTGGTCCTGCTGGTTGAGGATTCCGCTGAGGATATTAGCCTCGCCCTCGCGCAGGCGCACCACCTCTTCCGTGCTCTTCTGGGCGATGATTGGCTCGGTGACGCCGCTGATGGTAGACGACCCGCTTTGCGCGGTGACCTCGATCTTCATCTTGAGGGTGACATCGCGGTCGTAGTGGACGGTAGGGGTAATCTCGATGTTCACGCCCACATCGAGGTACTGGAACTGGGTGTTGACCAGGGAACTGACCAGCGCTGTGGCGGCACCGGTCTGGTAAGAGCCGGTGGCGATCGGAATCCGCTCGCCGATCTTCATGGTCGCTTTCTGCGAGTCAGTGGCGCGAAGGCGCGGGTTCTGCAGGATCTTGGTATTCGAATCGGTGAGCAGCAGGTTGGCCGTAGCCGTTCCCACCGTGACGGCGAAATTGTTGGAATTGAGGTGAGCCAGGTTGTAGATGGTCAAATTGTTGTTGCTCGACCCGGTGCCTGTGCCTGTGCCCGTTCCTGTGCCTGTGCCAGTTCCGGTGCCGGTGTTTGTCGTGACGGACGCGATGCCCACACTGGCGCTGGCAGGCCACGAGATGCCGAGGTTGCGCTCCCAGTTCTTGCTCACTTCCATGACCGCGATGTCGACCACCACTTCGGGACGCGCCTTGTCGAGGTCGTTGATCAGCTTCTGGGCGAGGAGCAATTCGTCGGGCGTGCCGCGAACCACCAGGGCGCTCTGGCTCTGCACTCCATAGACCTTGATTTGGGTGAGGACATTGCGCAGAGCAGTCTGGACGTCGTTGAGGTCGTTCTGCTGCCAGGCGTTGGCCAGGTAAAACGTCTGTACCGCCTGCTCGTCCAACTCGGTGCGCTTGGCACGGGTGTTCTGGGCCACAAAGATGGTATTCGAGGTAACCGGGCGCCAGAAGGTGTTGGACATCGTCCCGACGATTCGCAAGGCATCGAGCAGAGAAACGTTGGTGAGGTCGACCTGGATCCGCTTGGAGTTGAAATCCGGGTCGAAGAGGACATTGATCCCCGCCGCCCGGCCGACCGCCTGGTACACCACCTTCGCGTCCTCAGCCATGTGCAGCGTCAGGGGCTCAGTGGAGACTGGCCGCAGCGTAACCGGGGCGCCAATGGAATCGATTTCCTGCTGTGTGCCGGCCATCTCCGGCGAGGCCTCGGGCATTGGGGGCGGCGCCTGGTTCTCGCGGGCGCGAATCTTGCCAATCTCCTGCTGGGCGACATCGTTGCCTGGATCGATCTCCATCGCATGGAGGAACTCGGCCAGGGCGCCCTGCTCATCGCCGGCCTGCAGCAGCTTGCGGCCTTTGCTGACGTGGAGGGTAGAAGCGGATAGCTGCACACGTACGAAGGCCGTGCGATAGCGGAGGTCCTTCGGTGCCATTTGAGTCGCCTTTTGGTAGTTGTCAAAGGCGACGTCATAGTTTTCGGCAGCCTCGGCGGCCTCACCACGCTTGTAGTAGTTGCTGGCTGATTCGGCTGAAAGCGACACGCTCGCAAGGCTCAGGATTGCCATACAGAGAACGAGCGCAATCCAAAATGGGGAGAAGGCGGATCTGGGGGCGGCCGCAAAACGAGCGCGGTTCATCGTACTCCCTGGCGTCTGGCTGGGCTTGCCGATTGAGTGGAACTTTTGCGGAATGCCGTGGCCGCCCAGGACGCGTTGATTTTTGGCGGTCGTGCTTAACGTACGAAGCCTCATTTTAGCAAAGCCTTATGGGGGACTCGATGATGGTAGACAGATCATATCCCGGCGCAGTGAGATGTGCGTTCCATAGCCGGGACCGGAGAGATGGCAAAGCCGGCCCAATGCTACGATGAAGAATTGAGGAAGCTTCTCGATGGCCCGCCAAACCAGTCACGTGATCGCACCGGCCGACCGGCCGGGACCGCCCAAGGCGGCGCGTCCGCGCGATCCTGTGGCCTCGGGCGAACGGGACGCGGCATTCAACCGGGCCGCCAGCCACAATTACTTCCTGATCGAGAGATTCGAAGCCGGCGTGGCCCTGCGGGGAACCGAAGTGAAATCGATCCGCGAGGGTAAAGCAAACCTCAAGGACGCCTATGGCCTGATCAAAGACGGCGAGGCCTTCCTGCTCAACCTGCATATCGGTCCCTATTCGCATGGAAATATAGCCAATCACGACGAAACGCGGACGCGCAAACTTCTGCTGCACCGCGAGGAGGTTCGCAAGCTATTCTCCAAGACGCAAGTGAAGGGTCACACGCTCATCCCCACGCGGCTTTACTTTCGCCACGGGCGGGTGAAGTGCGAAATCGCGGTCGCCAAAGGCAAGCAGGACTGGGACAAGCGGGAAACTGAGCGGCGGCGGGAGGCGGATCGCGAGGCGCGAACGGCCATCAACGCCAATAAGCACCGCATGGGGCGATAAGGGCCGCTGGTGTCTATTGCTGGTCCGTTCGTCTGAACCCTTAGCTTCCATCCCTATAATTGCCTCATGAAGACCAACCTCTCTTTTGCTCCCCTCGCCCAGGTTGAAACCGAACTGCTGGCCGTACTGGCCGCCGATACGCAGACCGCCAAAGGCCCCGATGCGAAGCCGCAGCCTGTCCTGCTCACTTCTGATGAAGCTGTGAAGGCCGCGGCGGCTACCGTGCTGGCCAGCGGCGAATACAAGGCCGGTGCGAACGAGACGCTCCTTCTTCATGCACCCGCAGGTCTCAAGGCGAGGCGGCTGCTGCTTGTGGGCCTGGGCAAACAGGCCAAGATCGCGGTACACGGCGTCCGCAACGCCGCCGGCACCGCGGTCCGGTTTGCGAAGCCGCGCGGAATCCGGGAGCTTGTTGTAGCGGTTCCGTCATCCGAAAGTCTGCTACCGGCAGGGGTGCGGGCGGCTGTCGAAGGCGCGTTCGTGGGCGATTTCGACCCCGACACGTATCGCAGCGATCGCAAGGACCTGAGCGTGCAGTCGTTTACGGTCGCTGTGCCGGCGGGCGTGCATGAGGCCGAGATAAAGGCCGCCTTTGCCGAGGGCGTCGTCATCGGCGAGAGCCAGAACTTTACCCGTGCGCTGGTCAATGAGCCGGGCAACGTGCTCACGCCGACGGTGTTCGGGCAGCGCGCCATGGCGATGGCCAAAGAAGTCGGACTCGGCTGCGAGGTGCACTCCACCGAGAAGTTGCACGAGCTGAAGATGGGCGCATTCTGGAGCGTGTCGCAAGGCTCGGAAGAGCCGCCGGCACTGATCGTGCTGCGCTATGAGCCGGAAGGGGTGACGTCTGGCCCGGTGCTGGGGTTGGTTGGTAAGGGCATCACGTTCGACACCGGCGGCATCTCCATCAAGCCCTCGGAGAACATGGAGAAAATGAAGTACGACATGGCCGGAGGCGCGGCCATGGTCGGCGCCATGCGCGCCATTGCGCTGATGAAGCCGAAGGTGAGAGTAATCGGCATCGTGTGCGCCTCAGAGAATATGCCCGACGGCAAGGCGCAGAAGCCCGGCGACGTGCAGACGGCGATGCCTATCACCCCGGACAAGCCGGGCAAGACGATCGAGATCATCAACACCGACGCTGAAGGCCGGCTGGTCCTGGCCGATGGCCTGACGTATGCTCGCCAGCTGGGAGCGACACACCTGATCGATGCGGCTACGCTGACGGGCGCAATCGGTGTCGCGCTGGGCATGATCAATGCCGGGGTGTTTTCGAACAACGATGAAACGTTTGAGAAGTTCCACGCGGCCCTGGAGATTTCGGGCGAAAAGTTCTGGCGGATGCCGCTGGGTGAAGAGTACGCAGAGCTGATCAAGAGCGACATCGCCGACATCAAGAACACCGGTGGCCGCTGGGGTGGGGCAACCACGGCGGCCGAGTTCCTGCGCGTCTTTGCCGAAGACACCCCCTGGATTCATCTCGACATCGCGGGCCTGGCCTGGGTGGAAGACGTGCGCCCGTACATCGCGAAGGGGCCAAGCGGGGTGGGCGTGCGATCGATCCTGGAGTGGGTGAGGGGCTACGGGAGCTAGCCGTCGCAACGGAATTTCTTTCGTTTCCTTATGCCATCTCTATGGATCGGGGAGGCTCTCACTGCTATGACAGGGCATGCGCCGGATTCAGAGAGGAATGCTCTCGAATCCTTCTCATATCAGCGGAGGGTTCACACATGATCCTGCAAACGGTAGAGATGTTGCCCAGCCAGAAGGCCGCTATCGAGGAAAAGGTAGGCAGCGAGGAAAGTATCGTGCCTTGCAGAGGTATAGCCACGGCCGCGGAGCGCCAGGCTGCCGCGCAACAGATGCGCTATCAGTTATATCTTCTCGATCGCAGCCAACACCGCATGTCGATCGAAGACTATATCGACCTGCTACTGCAAAAGGCCGAGGTGCATTGACGGCTGAAGCAAGCTGATCAAACTCCGATAGCATTTCCCTCCGGATCGAGATCGATGTCCATGGCCCGCGGATGGCTGGGCAGGCCTGGCATCAGCATCATGCTTCCCGAAATCGCGACTACGAAGCCGGCGCCGGCCGACAAAGAAGCGTCGGTCACCTGCAGGGTCCAGCCCGTCGGCGCGCCCATCACCTTGGGGTTGTCGGTAAGCGAATACTGTGTCTTTGCGACGCACACCGGAAACCGGCCATAGCCCCACCTGGAATACTCCTCGAACTTGCGGTGCGCCTTGTCGCTGAAGTTTACCCCATCTGCGCCATAGACTTGCGTGGCGACCTTGACGATCTTGTCTTCAAGTGAATCGTCAAGCGTGTAGGCCGGCTGAACTTCGGGAGCGGGATTCGCTTCAACGAGGTCGACCACCTTCTGGGCGAGATCGACAGCTCCCGCGCCTCCCCTGGAAAAGGCTTCGACCCGCGACCATGGAACCTCTTGTCGAATACATTCGGCCACAATCAATTCAAGTTCGGCGGATGTGTCGTTCGGGAACCAGTTGATCGCGACGACAATCGGTACTCCAAACGCACGGAGCGTCCGTATGTGATGACCCAGATTTCCGAGCCCTGCCTCGAGGTGTCCCTCTCCCTGGGCACGCAGACTTTGGACTGTCGTCACCAGAACCGCGGCCGCAGGGCGAATCCCTGAGGTCCGCATCACGATGTCGAAGTACTTCTCTGCGCCAAGGTCGGCGGCGAATCCGCATTCATTGACCACGTAATCGGCTAGGCGCACTCCCATCTTCTGCGAAAGAATACTGCTGGTGCCGTGCGCGATGTTGCCGAACGGGCCGGTGTGCACCAGCGCCGGAGTTCCCTCGGTGGTCTGCACAAGGTTGGGCAGAAGTGCATCGGCGAGCAGTGCCATCATGGCCCCGGTCGCGCCCAGATCCGCCGCCGTGACGGGCCGCCCGGCGCGAGACGCTCCCACCACGATGGAGTCCAGGCGGCGGCGCAGATCGTCGGCGCTGGAAGCCAGGGCCACGATGGCCATGATCTCCGATGCCGCGGTGATGACAAAACTCGTATCCCGGGTCACGCCCGGGCACTTCGCGCCGACAGAAACCGTGATCCGGCGCAGGGCGCGGTCATTCATGTCCATCGCCCGGGGCCACGTAATCCGGGTCGGGTCGAGATCGAGCGCATTGCCAAAAAAGAGGTGCGAATCCAGCATCGCTGCCAGCAGATTGTGCGCGGCGGTGATGGCGTGGAAGTCGCCGTGAAAATGGAGATTGATCTTGTGGCTCGGCTCCACCTGTGAAAGCCCGCCGCCCGCCGCGCCGCCCTTCATGCCGAACACCGGGCCGAGGGACGGCTCACGCGAGGTGAGAATGGACTTCTGCCCGATGCGCTCGAGTCCCTGCGCCAGGCCGATGGAAACCACCGTCTTGCCCTCGCCGGAGGTGGTCGGCGTGGTGGCCGTGACCAGGATCAGCTTGCCGTGCTCACGAAAGGCGTCATTCTCGAGCAGATCAAGCCGGAGCTTGGCGCCATAGGGGCCGATACATTCGTATTCTTCCGGTAGAAGTGCTAGCTTGTCGGCGATGTCCTGAATGGGCAGTAGGGTGTGGGTGAGCAAAGCAGAGTTCGTCATAGGATTGGCCGAGGAGCAATAT
The DNA here is from genome assembly GCA_963812485.1 of uncultured Acidobacteriota bacterium. Classification (GTDB taxonomy): domain Bacteria; phylum Acidobacteriota; class Terriglobia; order Terriglobales; family Acidobacteriaceae; genus Telmatobacter. The sequence goes on along the minus strand of CAWEVD010000009.1, from coordinate 180,854 downwards.
ACTCCCGCTCGAACAACTGCCCCTGTGACCGGGGCTACAGGCCCGGTGTGACGGCGGGTACACCTCGTGCGCCTGGAGTGCTTGATTTTGTCCTCTCAGTTCTCAGATGCGAGACCAGGGGCACCCGGCGGACGGAGATAAGTACAGACCAGCAAGAGTTCGGTTCCGGCATACACTTTCTCCATGGACAATGAGCGCATTCGGGCCATCTGCATGGCACTGCCCCATGTAACCGAGACACTGAACTGGGGCCATCACCTGGTGTATTGGGCCGGGGACCGCGACATCGGCGGCAAGATGTTCGCCATGACCGACCTGGATGGAACGGGGTTTGGCGTGCTCTGGTTTCATTGCGGGGCCGAGCGGTTCCACGAGCTGCTGGAAATCGAGGGGATCTCCGCATCGCCTTATCTGGCCAAGGCGCATTGGGTGACGCTGGAGCGTTGGGATGCGCTGAAGCCGCGCCAGATCGAGGAGGAGCTGAGGCAGGCGCACGAGCTCATTTTCGCGAAACTGCCCAAGCGGACAAGGACCTTGCTGGCGATGCCGGAAAAGGAGCGGATCAAGTTGATCCGGGAACGGAAGAAAGTATTGGCGGCGCGCGCAAAGACGAAGAAGGCCAAGGCCAGTTGAGCCCGGCTTCACCCAGGTCTCAAAGTCGAGACCTGGGCACCCACTTACCCTTAGGACGTGCCCGACCCAACGGAATCACCCAGAAGGGAACCATTTCCGGTGGTGAATCGTAGATAGAGAGGAGCCGGCGCGGATGTGTGCGAGCGCGGGCCGGGTGAGACGATGGCCAAGTTTCTGTTGTTTTGCATTCTGCTGGTGCTGTGCTGGCCGCTGGCCCTGGTGGCGCTGGTCCTCTATCCGCTAGTGTGGCTGCTGCTTCTGCCCTTTCGCATCGTGGGCATCGCCGTCGGCGGAGTTCTGGAATTAGTGCGGGCGATCATCTTCCTGCCCGCACGGGTTCTCCGGGCGATCTGAATTCCCGCCCCCTTCGACGATTCCCCCCTGCATCGTCGCAGTCGAGCCTTGCCGCCTCGACATAAACCTCGGCCATGCTTTAGGGTGGCCCCATGCCTGTTTCCCTGGCTTTGAATGAGAGAGTTGCGCTCATCACCGGCGGCTCGCGCGGGATTGGCGCCGAGATCGTGCGGATTTTTGTCGAAGCCGGCGCGAGGGTGGCCTTCAGCTACAAACGAGCGCGCGACCGGGCCGAGGCTGTCGCGTCTGAGTGCGGCGGCCGCACCCGCTGCCTGCCTCTCGAACAGGACCTGACCACGCCGGCGGATGGCCGGGCGCTGGTCGCTGCAGCCGTCCGGGCCTTCGGACGTCTGGATGTGCTGGTGGTCAATCATGGCGTCTGGCCTGCCCGGGATGCGCCCATCGCGACGATGGCTGAGGAGCAATGGCGCCAAACAATGGCGGTCAATCTCAACTCGGTTTTTGGACTGGTGCAGGCGGCCGTGGGGCAGATGGAAACTCAGAGACCGGCGTCAGGAAATGCGGGGGACTCGCCGGGGGCATATCGTCCTGATCAGTTCCACAGCCGGCCAGCGCGGGGAGGCCAATCACGCCGACTATGCCGTTACCAAAGGTGCCTTGATCAGTCTGACAAAGAGCTTGTCGAGTGAGTTGGCGCCCAGGGGAATTCGGGTAAACTGCGTAGCGCCCGGATGGGTGACGACGGAGATGTCGGCCGCGGCGCTGGGTGATCCCGACCTTGGGCCTAGGATCGTCTCGGGGATTCCCGTGGGGCGTCCCGCGAGCCCGCGCGAGATTGCCGGACCGGTGCTGTTCCTGTGCACTCCCCTGGCGGGATTCATTTCAGGCGAAGTCCTGAACGTGAACGGGGGCGCTGTGCTGATGGGATGATGGGTTTGATCGGGATGGGGTGGCTTGGGTTCGTGCTCTCCCACCCTTGGCGCAAAAACAAATACGCGCCAAGAATGGGGCACCCTGCTTTCGGATGATGAGGAGAAGGAAGTTGATGCGAAGGATTCTGATGGTGGTGCTTGGCACAGCCATGCTGGGTATACCGTTCGTTGTGCATACGCAGACCCCCCAGCCGGCCAGCCCGGCTATCGATGATGCCGCCATAAACACCGCACATGCTCGCTCAGCCCTGGAGGCCATGATCAAAGCCATGGGGGGAGACGGGTGGCTGAAGCTGAAGAACACGGTGCGGGAGGGCCATATTGCCGGCTTCTACAAGGGCAACCCCGATCCCGGGACCACAAAGGTGTACGAGTTTCATTCCTGGCCGGATCACGATCGCATTGAGTTCACAACGCATCGCGACGTGGTCCAGTTTTATCTCGGCCGCGAGGGATGGGAGGTTACCTATCGCGGCAAGAAAGCGCTCCCGGCAGACCAGATGGAAGAATACCTGCGCCGCCGCGACCACTCGGTGGAAACGGCGGTGAAGGTGTGGATGAAGGACCCCAACACCATCCTGATGTACGAGGGGCAAAAGCTGGCCGGGCGGCACCTGGCCGAACAAGTGACGTTAATCTCGGCATCGAATGAAGCAATCACTATACAGATGGATGCGCAGACCCACCTGCCTCTCAACCGCAGTTTTCAGTGGCGCGACCCGGTCTACCACGACAAGAATACCGACACCGAAGAGTATGACGGGTACCATGATGTGGATGGAATCGCGACACCGTACACCATCACCCGCTTGAAGAACGACGACATGGTTCGGCAGTTCTTCCTGGACAAGGTGACCTACAACGACGGATCTGCCCCCCGACTTCTGGAGCGTGGACGCCGCCGAGCGCCGCATCAAGAAGTAAATCACGGAGCGTAACTCCCGGGGCGCACGAGCAGTGGCCTCCCATGCATTTTTCAGGCCGCGCGACTACCACGGAGGTGGTAGTGGGTAATGACTCCGTTCCGTCTTGTCGGGAACCAGGGCGCAGGGTACAAACATAGAGTATTTCCTTTTGAGGGCGAAGAAAGTCCTGCTCTCTTTGTACTTTTCACGCTAAGTTGCCTTGGTTCTCTCCGACAGACGAGATATGCCCAACGTTGACATTGATCGCAAGGGGAATGGTGTGTTGCCGCCGCAGTGTGTGGCGTCCGCAGCCGCGGAGCCGGCCAGCAATGGCACAGGCGCCCGGACTCGCCGCACAGGGCCACCAGGCCGTACTGAGCCTGCTTGAGAGTGTCGACTACAGCTTGCGCCGGGAAATCATCGCGTATGCAAACCGGTATGACGTCCAGACAGGGCTGTTGAATTTTCACGCCTTCCAATCGGAGCTTGACTCGCTGCTGCGGAATCTGCCTCCGGACCAGGAAGTGGCAACGGTCTGGATCGATCTGCTGAATGTCCGCCGGGAATTCGCCCTGTGGGGCATGGACGCCGCTGAACTGCTGGTACGCAACGTCGCAGAGGGCCTGCGAAGCACCGCAGATAAGAGCGCGCTGCTCGGTCGCCTGGGGGCGCGTTGCTTCGTCCTGGCCGTTCCGGCTGCCAAAGCCGATCCCATTGCTCGCCACGGCTTTCAAAACGTTCTGAATACTTTGCAGCAGCTGGGAGCGGGCGGGCTGGAGGCCAGTCCCGAAGTGTCGGCCGGGGTGGCATTTTTTCCGTCGGACGCCAACCGCGCCGAGGATCTGCTCCGCTACGCCAGCTTGGCATCCGCCCGGGCGCGCTACACCCGCAGTACCTCGGTGCTCAGTTTTCAGCCGGGCATGAACAAGCTTCTTCAGCGCAGTCATCAGCTCGAAGTCGAGATCGGGAAATCGCTGGAGCGGAATGAGTTCTCGATGCTTTACCAGCCCAAGATCGACCTCACGACCGGCAAGGTGCTTGGGGCCGAGGCCCTGATGCGCTGGCAGCATCCCGAGTGGGGCGCTGTGCCGCCGTCAGAATTCATTCCCATCGCGGAGCGGTCCAGCCTCATTCAGAAGGTGTTTGATTTCAGTTTAAGGACCGCTCTCGAAAATGCCCGACGCTGGATCGACCTGGGCATCGCGCCCGGCATTATTTCGGTAAACGTATCGGCGGCCAACCTGCGCCGGGATGATTTTGCCCGGCGGGTGCGCCGGCTGATGGCCGAGTTCCCGATCGATCCGATCGAACTTGAGCTCGAGGTTACCGAGACTCTCCTGCTCGATGACGAAGAGTTGTTCAGCGCCCGCATGCGGCAGTTAAAGACCATCGGCGTCAGGCTGGCCATCGACGACTTCGGGACCCGCTACACGGGATTCAACATCCTCAAACGGCTGCCGCTTGACTCAATGAAGATCGATCGCTGCTTTATCCGCGGCATCCACCAGTCCTTCGACATGCGCACGCTGTGCAGCACCATTATCGCCATGGCACGGCACATGAAATTGCGCACCGTGGCGGAAGGCATCGAAGAGCCGGAAGAACTGGACGTGATGCAGCAGATTGGCTGTGATGCCGGGCAGGGATACCTGTTCCAGCGCCCCGCCACCCCAGAGGACTTCATTACTTTCCTCCGCTCATGGCCCCAGCAAAGCCTCAAGCTGGGATTCGGTATCAAGGGCGACCTGCCCCTGGCCGATCTAGCCAAGGGCATCTAAATACTCCTCTCATCCGAGAGCCGGACTTCTGTTCGCTATAATCCTGACGTGTGATCCACCGCGTGTGGACGCGCTTTTCGGGAGCCAAAGAATGACGTTCGACATCCGGGAGATGCTGGGTTTTCTTCCGCACCGATATCCGTTTTTGCTGATCGACAGGATCGTCGAGTTCGAGCCGACCAAGCGGCTCGTGGCCATCAAGAACGTGACCATCAACGAGCCCTTTTTTCAGGGTCACTTTCCCGGCTACCCGATCATGCCCGGAGTTCTGGTGGTGGAAGCGATGGCGCAGGCCGGCGGCATCATCATGATGCATGAGCTGCCCGATCGCGCTGAAAAGCTGGTGGTCTTCACAGGCATCGAGCGAGCCAAATTCCGGCGCCCGGTAACGCCCGGCGATCAACTGCGGATCGAGGTGAGCGTGTTGTCGTTCCGGACCCGGGCGGGGCGCATCGAGGGAAAAGCATACGTGGACGGCAAGGTGGCCTGCGAGGCCACGCTGACGTGCCAGGTGGTGCCGCGCAATCCCCAGCCCAGGTCCGCCGTGCCGGAAACGTCGCCGGGATCGAGCGATGTTCCCGAGTCGCAGCCGGTGGGGACGCCGGAGTGAGCGTTCACGCCAGCGCGATCGTCGCGCCCGGCGCAGTCGTTCCGGATTCGTGCACGATCGGCCCCTTCTCCACCATCGGCCCCGAGGTGGTGCTGGGGGAAGAGTGCACCCTGGTTTCCCATGTGGTCCTGGACGGACGCACCCGCCTGGGAGCCCGCAACCACATCTTTCCGTTTACCTCGATTGGCGTGGCGCCGCAGGACCTGAAGTATGGCGGAGAACCGACCGAGACCGAGATCGGCGACGACAACACCATTCGCGAATGTGTGACGATCAGCCGCGGCACCGCCAAGGGCGGCGGTATTACGCGCATCGGGTCAGGCAATCTGCTGATGGCCTATGTGCACGTCGGCCATGACAGCATGGTGGGCAGCCACTGCATTCTGGCTAACTCCGCTACATTGGCCGGACACGTAACCATCGAAGACTACTCGAGCGTCGGAGCATTCTGTCCTGTGCACCAGTTCTGCACCGTGGGCCAGTACGCCTTTATCGGCGGCGGGACGATCGTCACCCAGGACGTGCTGCCGTTTTCGCTGACCTCGTCGCGGCGGGAGAACAAGGCATTCGGCATTAACAAGATTGGCCTGGTGCGGCGCGGCTTTACCCCGGAGCGGCTGAACCGGCTGCAGAAGGCATTCAGGCTCTTGCTGGCGTCGCGATTGAACACCTCCCAGGCGGTGGAGAAGATACGGGAATTAGAGGGCGAAGACGCAAAGGTCGTGGCCGATTTCATTGAGCGCAGCCAGCGCGGGATCATCCGGTAGACGTGAAACTAGGCCTCATTGCCGGCAACGGGCGGTTTCCTTTTTTGCTGCTCGACGCGGCACGAGCGCAGGGATTTGCCGTAACCGTCGCCGCGATACGCCAGGAGACCGACCCGGAGATCGATCATCGCGGCGCCGTCGACGAGAAAATCAGCGTGCACTGGCTCTCGCTGGGCGAGTTATCCCGGCTCATCGACATCTTCCACAGGGAGGGTGTGTCGATGGCAGTAATGGCCGGGCAGGTGAAGCACAAGCAGATCTTCTCCAGCATCCGGCCTGACTGGCGGCTCGCCAAGCTGCTCTTGAACCTGCGCACACGCAATACCGACATGCTGCTCGGCGCGGTGGCCAAGGTTCTGGGAGACGAGGGCATCGAGTTGATCAGTTCCACTGCGTTTCTTGAGCCTCTGCTGGCCCAGGAGGGCGTGCTCACCAAACGTGCTCCCGATGAAGAGGAACGCAAAAACATTGAATACGGGTTGGGCGTGGCGAGGTCGGTGGCCGGATTCGACATCGGGCAGACGGTAGTCGTGGCGGCCCAGGCTTGTGTCGCCGTGGAAGCCATGGAAGGCACCGACGCGGCGATCGAGCGGGCCGGGGCGCTGATGCGGTCGTTGGAAGCGGACGATGCGACTCATCAACCCGGGGACAAAGGCCTGTCGCCGGTGACCACCACCCTCGAACGCCGCCTGACGGTGGTGAAGGTGGCTAAGCCCAAACAGGACATGCGCTTTGATGTTCCGGTGATTGGGATACGAACCATCGAGACGATGATCTCCGCCGGGGCAAGCTGCCTCTCGGTCGAGGCGGGCAGGACGCTGCTGTTTGACCGGGAAACGCTGCTCACACAAGCTGACCGGGCCGGGATTGCGATCGTCGCGGCTCCGAGGTGATCGCACGTTGGTTGGGGCTGGTGGCCTCCCACCCCTTTCCACAGAAAAAAGCGGAAAGGATGGGCCACGGCGGTTCGTGGTTGCGTCAAGAATCATACTTGGCCGTAACTCGTTCCGCGAGTCGGGGCGCTGAGAATGACAAAACAGAGACAACTGCGGGATTGCCACGGTTATGGTCCCGCGCCGATACTGAGAGAGGAAGAAATTCCCGCTTCCGCTGGTTCGGTGTTCCATCTACAAAGAGGAGGTCACGCGTGAAGAGGTCGGTATTCTTACTCATTGCCGCGGTTCTGGTGATCGCGGTCGGATTCGTTACAGTGCAGGCGTTGGTCACGGTGCAGGCGGCCGATCAGACCATGCCTGGCGCTGGACAAGTGGCGCCCACCTTTACCCTCCCCTCGCAGGATGGCTCCCAGATCTCCCTGGATAGCTTCCGCGGCAAGTGGGTGGTGCTGTACTTCTATCCCAAGGACATGACCCAGGGCTGCACGATCGAGGCTCACAACTTCCAGCGCGACCTGGCGAAATTCGAGGCCGCCAACGCGGTGGTGGTGGGCGTAAGCGTGGACACGCCCGATAGCCACAAGCAGTTCTGCACCAAGGAAGGGCTGACCTTCCGTCTGCTGGCCGACCCCGAGCACAAGGTCGTGGACGAGTACGGCTCGCTGGGCCACTTCGGAGCCATGACGATTGCGCAGCGCAACACCTTCCTGATCGACCCCCAGGGCAAGATCGTCAAGGTCTGGACCAAGGTCGATCCCTCCCACCATTCCGAAGAGGTGTTGGCGGAGCTGGCGGAACAGAAGAAGTAGCCGGAAGCGTACCTGGGATTAACGCGGCCCCGGAGACGGGGCCGCAGTTGCGTGCAATCAACAAGGTCATTCAAGGCCAGGGAGAAGCCATGTCGACAGCGGTGGCGAAGGCGTTTTGCGCTGACATTCGTGAATTGCGCGATCTTTTGGATGAGGTGCCGGCCGATCTGGCCAATGTGGCATGGCGCCAGGGTGGCTGGACGCGCAAGCAGATCCTGGGGCATCTTTTGGATTCGGCGGCCAACAACCGGCAACGATTTGTCCGGGCGGCAATCGACGGTTCGTACGCAGGACCTTCGTATGCCCAGGACGCCTGGGTGGCGGCACACGGATACGCGGATCTGAAGTGGAAGACGCTGGTGGAGTGGTGGAAGGCAGAGCACGAAATTCTGCTGGCAGTCGTGGAGCGTATTCCGGAGGAGCGAATGAAGGCCCTGTGCACCGTGGGCACCGATGCCCCTGTGACGCTGCGCTACCTCATCGAGGACTACACGCGCCACCAGTTCCACCATTTCGAGCAGATCGATGCCCCGCTGGCGGGGACTTGAAAACCTCTGAACGGGGACAGCGAAATAGCCGCCGATGCGCTTGCGCAAAAAAGCCCGGCGTGATGCCGGGCTTTTTTGCTTGCCTTTGACTATGAGTTGCCGAGTTACTTCTTCTTCTTCTTGGCGGCCGTTTTCTTTGCCGGAGCCCGCCTGATTATGGCCTTTTTCGCTACGGCCTTTTTGGCTACCTTTTTGGCTGGCGACTTCTTTGCCGCGGACTTTTTCGTTGCGGCCTTCTTGGCGGGCGCCTTCTTGGCTGCTTTCTTTATGCTGCCTTCTTTGTTGCCACCGGTTTGCCTCTTTTCGCGATTGCCTTGGCTTGCTTTTTCGTTGCCGCCTTCTTGGCTGTTCCGCCGCTGCTCTTCTTCGCGACGGACTTCTTGGCTGCCTTGGCAGGAGCCGCTGCCTTCTTGGCTGCTGCTTTTTTGGCAGGCAGCCTTTGGAGCTGCTTTTTTGGCGGGCGCCTTCTTGGCAGGCTTTGGTTGGGGAGACTCGGAGATGACCACGGAGGTCTCTTCAGGCACTCCCTCGTCGTCGTCGGAAGAGGTCAGCACGCTGGAGGTTTCTACTTCTTCGTCCTCGTCGTCCATGTCTTCATCGTGATCCACTTCGGCGGGCTCAGCGTCGCCTTCGCCATCACTCATCGCGTACATCTTGTACACATCATCCATCACGTTGCCTCCAGCGGCTTGCGCTGTGCTTGATTGCTTGGCGCTGCGGTTGATTGAACTCCGCATGCGGAAGCCATTGTAGCAATAGCTTGCACGCATGGCCACCAAAACACAAGTATGTAGTCAGGCTCCTCTGACTATTTTTGCTTCTTTGCGTAACTCTTCGCGGCCGTGGGCTGCGACTTATGCGAGGCGCTTTCCTTTTGCGATGGCGGATCGCCTCCGCGCGCTAGCGCTTCCATGCTCCGCACCATGTGACGATGTCGATCCGCGTCGGTGGTTGGCGCTGGTCCGCTGCAGGGCCGCCGGCTCGGCCACGTGGAGGTGTCGTCCCGGTTCAACTTTGATGCCGCTGGGAATCTTGTTCCAGCGCCGCAGCTGGTCAAGGGAGACGCCGAAGCGATCGGCGATGGAGACCAGCGTGTCCCCGCGGCGGGTCGTGTACAGCAGGGTGTGCAGCGCCGGGGCAGCAACCGGCGCGACCGGCACCACCAGAGCTTCAATGCCCGCTACGCTCTGGTCCGCTTGCAGCTGGTTGGCGGCCGCCAGCTCGGCGACCGTGACGTGATAGGTGTGCGCCACCGATGCAAGGGAGTCATCCGGGGTCACGCGGTGATAGCGCCAGGCCGTGCGCCTGCTTTCCGGAATGGCGGCAATCCGCTGCTCGTAAAGCGCGGCCGTGCCAGCGGGCAGATGCAGGTCAAACGCATTCTGGGGCGGAGTCGCCATGCGCAGAAGACTCGGGTTCAACGCCATCAGTTCGTCTACCGGCGCGTCGACAAGGTCGGAGATCAGGCGCAGATCGACGGCGTAGTTGATCGTGACCGTATCGGTGAGCACGGGAGGATCGAGGGTGATTTCATCGAATCCGTATTGCGTGGGGTGATTGGCAATGATGATGGCGGCCAGAATTTCGGGCACGTAGTTCTGGGTCTCGGCCGGCAGGTTGTGCCGCTTGTAGAGCTCCCAGAAGTCGGCATAACCGGTCTTCTGCACGGCCCGCTGCACGTTGCCGGCGCCCCAATCGTAGGCCGCCATCGCAAGGTACCAGTCTCCCAGCTGGTCGTAGAGAAACTTCATGTACCGGGCGTAAGCGCGGGTGGACTTTTCGGGGTCGAACCGCTCATCGACATACCCGTTGCGGGCCAGGCCATAGTCGCCGTAAGGCATGAATTGCCACATACCGCCGGCGTGGGATCGGGCGTTGAGGGCGCGCGGTTGAAAGCTGGACTCGGCCACCGCGAGGTAGATCAGATCGTGGGGTACGCCCTCTTCCGCCATCACCCGCTCGATCATGGCCTTGTAGCGCCCGTAGCGCTGGAAGGAGTGGAGCAGGGTGTTATGGCCCTTCTGCGAGTTGGCGAAGAAGTTGATGAATGCGGCCACATAGTCGTTCACCATCAGGGGCAGGTCGGACTTCGTCGTCGCGAGCTGGGTCTGGGCCTTGGCCACCAAGTTGGGATCGACCTTGAAGGTCACATCGCTGGCAACGTCCGCGGGGGAGGGTTCCACGTTGGGCGTGAAACCGTTGCCCAGTTTCAGGGCCTCCATTTCGAGGGCGTTGACCTGGTCGACGATGCGGTCGAACTCGTCCTGCAACCTGGGCTCGTTCTTGATATCGAGGCCGCCGGTGAGCATCAGGTCAACGGCGTGGTCGAACTCCGCCTTGGCTTCCGGCAGGTGGCCCTTGCGGTAGGCAGCTTCTCCGTTGGCGTAGGCCTTCTCCACCTGGTCGATGATCTGGTCCACGCGCTGTTGATGAAACGTCTGCTGCGCGGGCTGCTCGGGAACCGGTGTGGGCGGCGTAGCGGGCAAGGCGGGCGCGGTGTCTTCAGGCGACCGCGTCGGGAGGGATACTGGCGGTTTTGGAGGGGCCGCACCCGGCCAGCAAAATCGCAAGCGCAGCACAGCCGATACAACAGTTTCGAGTAAAGCTCATGCGTATACAAACCGCGATCGACCCGGCGGCAGGGACGCCCCCGCTGATTGAAATGTAAGACCCTATGCCGATGATAAGCTATGCCATGGGGGCTCGCCACGGCGATGCGCTTGAGCAGGACTCAAAACCCCATCCTCGTCGACTCTGAATGGACGCTCGTTTTCTACGCAATTTCGCCATTATTGCCCACATCGACCATGGTAAGTCGACGCTCAGTGACCGTCTTCTGGAATTGACCGGATCGGTGACCGGACGCGAGATGCAGGCCCAGATCCTGGACGACATGGACCTGGAGCGCGAGCGCGGCATCACCATCAAAGCGCACGCCGTGCGCATGATGTACAAGGCCAAGGACGGCATCACCTACCAGCTGAACCTGATCGATACGCCGGGGCATGTGGACTTCAGCTACGAAGTCTCGCGCGCGCTGTCCTCCTGCGAGGGCGCGCTGCTGGTGGTGGACGCAAGCCAGGGAGTGGAAGCGCAGACCCTCGCCAACGCCTACCTGGCGATTCATCACGGCCTGGAAGTGATTCCCGTGATCAACAAGATCGATCTGCCGTCGGCCGATATCCTGCGCACGCAGGAAGCCATTGAGAAGGCCGTGGGACTGGATGCGACCGATGCCATCCCGGTGAGCGCCAAGACCGGCCAGGGCGTCGAGGACGTGCTGGAGGCGATCGTGCATCGCCTTCCTCCGCCCACAGGCGATCCCGAGGCGCCGCTGCAGGCGCTGATCTTCGACTCGTGGTTCGATGCCTATCGCGGAGTCATCGTGCTGGTGCGGGTGATGCAGGGCGTGATGCGCAAGGGGCAGCGCATCCGGCTCATGTCGAACGGCAAGTCGTTCGAAGTTGAATCCATGGGCGTGCTGATGCCCAAGCCGGTGGAGATCGCCGAATTGCGCGCCGGCGAGGTGGGCTTCTTTGCCGCCACCATCAAGAACGTGGGCGACACCAAGATCGGCGATACGGTCACCGACGAGGTTCGGCCGGCCGCGGCTGCGCTGCCCGGATTCGAAGACATCAAGCCGATGGTGTTTTCCGGGCTCTACACCGTCGATTCGCACGAACATACCCTGTTGCGCGACGCCCTGGAAAAGCTGCGCCTCAACGATTCGTCGTTCTTCTTCGAGCCGGAGAGCTCGGTGGCATTGGGATTCGGGTTTCGCTGCGGCTTCCTTGGCCTGCTGCACATGGAGATCATCCAGGAGCGCCTGGAGCGCGAATATGAGCTGGACCTGATTACCACGGCGCCCGGCGTGCGCTACCACATCACGCTTACGGATGGGACGGTGGTGGAGGTCGATAATCCCTCGCGCTGGCCCGAGCCAACCAACATCGACAGCATCCGCGAGCCGATCATCACCGCCAAGATCCTCACCAACGAGGAATACGTCGGAGGAATTTTCAAGCTGGTGGAGGAGAAGCGCGGACGGCAGATCAATTTCGAGTACGTTACGCCGACGCGAGTGATGCTTACCTACGAGTTACCGCTGAACGAAATCGTGCTCGATTTCTACGATCGGCTCAAGTCGATCTCCCGCGGCTACGCCTCCCTGGACTATCAGCTGGCGGGCGAGTGGGAATCGCCCATGGTCAAGCTCGACATCCTGGTGTCGGGAGAGCCGGTGGATGCGCTTTCCATCATCGTGCACAAGGATTTTGCCTATGAGCGCGGCAAGCTGCTGGTTTCGAAGATGCGCGAACTGATCCCCCGCCAGCAGTTCGAGGTTGCCATCCAGGCCGCCATCGGCGCCAAGATTGTGGCCCGCGAAACGGTCAGCCGCGCTGCGCAAAAACGTGCTTGCCAAATGCTACGGAGGCGACATCTCGCGGAAGCGGAAGTTGCTGGAAAAACAGAAGGAAGGCAAGAAACGGATGAAGCGAATCGGCAAGGTGGATATTCCACAGGAAGCCTTCCTCGCGGTGCTTCGAGTAGGCGAAGATCAGGGGAAGTAACCTGAGACTTGTGACCGAGCGCACCGACTCAGTAACCCCCCATTCATCGTCAACTGTGGAAACCTCACATTCGAAGGGTCCAGACACCAATCCCGGAGGTTACCCCGAGAGAGCGCTCTTCAAGCCAGCTTAACTATTGAAAAATAAGGAATTAGACGACCTACCAGAATTCCTCTCAATTTGACAAGAGGTCAGAAAGGGTTTTTTCTTTGTGGATACCGCGCGAAATCCACATTTTTTTCCACAGGCATATGCACTCAATGGAACTTATTAGCGAAGACGGACAACCTTTTCGGTAATCACGATTTGAGCCCCAGTGAGGAATCACGAAACGCAAAGCAATGAAGCCCCGCTCGCGCGGGGCTTCATCTGGGAAGTTGCTGCCGCGATTTAGTGGCTCGGTGGGCGGCGTTCTGGGGGCCGTGGACGGGGCCTTCGGAGCGGGCGACGTGGGCCGGAGCGGGCAGCGCCGGCAGCCGGGGCTGGAGGCGCCGGCACACCCGATTTCGTGTTATAGGCGTCGATGATCGGCTTGGTGATGTTGGTGGAGTCCACGGCATAGAGCACCGGGGTCTGCTGCTGGGCTACATCGAGTACCAGCGTGTACCCATGCTGCTGGGCATAGCCCGACAAAACGTCGTACACCTTTGAGGCCAGGCCGGTGTACATCTCCTGCATCTCGTTCTGGAAATCGTTGGACGCATCCTCGCCATCCCGCTGCAGCACCTTCTTCTTGTCGTCGATGGTCTTGGCCCGGCTGGCGCGCTCGGTGTCGCTGAGCTTGTCGCCCTGGGTCTGCAACTGCTTGGTCAGGTTGTCGACTTCGTCGCTCAAAGCCTTCAGTTGCTGGCGCTTGGGATCGTACTTCTTCTGGAGGTCGGCGAAATTACGCTGGAACTCGTTGGTCTGGCCGACGGCGACCTGGAAAGCAATCACTGCGATCTTCGGGGGGCCGGCGGGGGCTGAAGCGGTAGGGGTGTTGGCAGGCGCCGCAGCGGGTGCTTCAGCGGGCGTTTGGGCGGCGGCACCCAGGGCGACGCCCGAGGCCAAGAGTACAGCTAGTGCAAGCGAGTGCTTCATCTGAATCTAAAACTCCTTCGAAATCCCTGCGTGGCCCTAAAGACGAGCCGGTGCCTCCTGAGAAACCTCTCGTCATCCTAGGGGAGGCTCCACTCCGGGCCGGAGCGGAAAGAAGACGCGGACGGAGACGCCAGCAGGAACTGTATGGATTATAGGAGGGCCAGGGGGGAGCGTCAAACCGGCGAATTGCGAATTCGGGCCCGCATTGGCGCGGCTTTCAAGGTGCTTCATCCCAACCTCTACGCGAAACAGGGTAGCGCATCGCCCGGCACTCTTTCGTGTGACGTCGGGGAGATTACTGGACTCCTGGCGGCTTGGTCGCGGGATGTGGAGCCGGGGCTGCCGGTAGTGCCACTGGAGCGGGCACGCCCGATTTCACGTTGTAAGCATCAACGATCGCCTTGCTGATGTCTGAGGAGGGAACGGAATAGAGCACGAACGGACCCTGCTGCTGTTGCTCCCCGCCGTCGAGGACCACGGTATAGCCCTGCTGCTTCGCATAGTCGATCAGAACGTCCCCCACCTTCGTAGCCGTGCTGTTGAACAGCTGCTGCATCTCTTCCTGAAAGTCTTTCTGCGCATCATCGGCCAGCCGCTGCGCCTGCTTCTTCTTTTCGTCGATGGTCCTGGCTCTGGTGGCACGCTCGGCATCGCTCAGGGTCGCGCCCTGGGCGTCCAATTGCTTGGTCAGAGTATCGATTTCGTCCCCCATCGTCTTGAGTTGTTGACGCTTGGGATCGTACTTCTTTTGTAAATCAGCGAAATTGCGCTGAAATTCATTGGTCTGGGTCACGACATCCTGGAAGCTGACCACGGCAATCCTGGTGGGGCCAGGGGGCGCAGCCGCGGTTTGCGCGTACAAACCCGGGACCATGCCCGCGGCCAAAGCTCCGAGCAATAGCATTGAACGCTGCATGCTGGTGATGACTCCTTTCGGTGTTTGCACTGCACACGCGACTTCATCGCGCTGCTTAGAACGTCGTAGAGACAGTCAACCGGAAGGTCTTGCGGGGCTCGCGGAACAGGTTACGCGCGCCATAGCCCTGCAGGGCTTCCTGGTAAGTGTAGTCGCCTGCTCCGCCGGGCGGGAACAGGTCTCGCGTGATGAGCTGCGCCGAACAACTCTGGTTGATTCCCGGCTGAAGTACATTGTTGCAGAATGGGCGCTCATAGAGGCGTAGAGGGTTGTACGCGTAATAGAGCCGGAAGGGCGCATTGACCACCGGCATGATGACCGAAATTTCGGCGCCCAGCGACATGCGGGGCACAAAGTTCGTACCGGAGACGGGCCGGATGTCGCGCAGGAAACCGACCTGGGAGCCGGAGATTCCACCCTGGCAGGAGCCGTTGTTATAGACCGGGCAGCCATAGAGCGGGGCGGTGAGCGAATCGAATCCCTCAGGACTCTGCTTCAGCTGACCCTTGTTCAGCGCGGTCGTGATGCCGAAGTCGTCAAAGAAGGAGAACATGACCGGCCCGGCAATAGGGATCCGGTATTCCATGTTGGTGGTCAACTGGGTGTCGCCGCCGATCGAGGCGATGCCATAAACCGGCAGAGGCACCTGGATGCACTGGTTCAACTGCGGATTGTTCGGATCGCGCGGGACGCAGCTTCCGTCAGGATTGGTAAGCTGCACGGCGACGCGATTGGGAACGTAGCCGTAGGGGGTGGCACCGCGCACATCGAAGCCGCGGAGTTCGCCTTCGCCACCGGCGTAAAAGCGGTTCTGCGGCGGCGCGACGTCGCCACCGAAGCCCTGGATGTAGCCCAGCTGGGCGCGCAGCCCGAGCACATTATGGCCGTTGGGCGACGGGGTGAGGTAGTGCATGGACCGAAAGCTCTTATATGCAACGAACGGAGAGAAATACCGCAGATTGCCGCCAATACCCGAAAACTGGAAGACCGCGCTGTACTCTTTACCCGAGCGAGGGCGCAATGGATTGTTGATCGTGTTGTAGGTGTAACTGAACGACGCCTCGCTGTTCACGATCCCCTGGAGGGCATTCGATCCCTCAATACCTGAACGGAAGCTGATGGTCTGGAAGAACGTCTGCGAAGCCGTGCTGAAGGCGGTAATAGACGACTTGCTCAGCGAATAGGTAAAGCCCACGCGCTGGAAAGCGTGCCGCCGGAGCGGATAGCTGACCGAGAAATTGAGACCCGTGGAGGCCTGGTTGTAGTTCTGGGTCAGGTTCTGCTGCGCGGCCGTGAGGTTCGCCGACTGGCCGGTCGTGGCCTGGTAGTTCTTTGAGGCGTTGAAGTCCTGCTTGTTGTCGAAAATCTGGAAGCCGACGTTCAGCGGACGATTGTGCACGTAGGGCTGAGAAAAGCCGAACAGGAACTGGCGGCTGACGTTGCCCAGGTTGCCCTGTACGCTGAGGGTTTCGCCCAGGCCCAGAAAGTTATTGGTCTGATAGTTGACGCCGAGGAAGGCTCCGGAAAGCCCGCTGACGCCGCCGTTCAGACCGATCGAGTTCTTGCCCTTTTCCTTCACCTTGAGGAGCAGGTCGACCGTTCCAGCTTCCTGATCCTGATGGGCTTCGGAATCCTGATCCACTTTCAGGGCGTCGAAATATTCCAGCTGATTGAGGCGCAGCAGGCTGTATTCCCACAACTGCGAGTTGTACACCTGGCCTTCTTCGAGCAGCAACTCGCGGCGGATGACCCGGTCGCGCGTGATGGTGTTGCCCTGGAACTCAATGCGCGAGACGTAGAAGGGCTTGCCTTCGTCGATGTCGATCTGCATCGAGACTGCCTTTTTCTGATCGTCGTAACTCAGTTTGGGGATGGCGCCGAAGTTGATATATCCCAATTGCCCGTAGGCTTTCTTCAAGGCCTCAAGCCCTTTGTTGACTAGAGTCGCATTGAACCAGTCGCCGTCTTTGAGAGCAAACGTGGCCCGCAGAGCCTTCTCGTTGGTGACCGCCTTGTTGCCGGTGAAGGTGATGGTTCCCAGGCGATAGCGGCCGCCCTCTTCAATCGGCATCAGGATATCGATACGCTTGCCCTTGTTGGGGCGAAAGGTAAACCAGTTCAACCCGCCCTGGTCGCGAATCTGCGTCTTGGGCTCTTCGACGGCCGCGTTGGCGTAGCCCCGGTCGCGATACGCCTGGCGAACCCGTTCGGAGTCTTCCTCGAGCTTGGACGAGTCGAACGTCTTGGCAAACAGGTCTTCGAAGATGATCGAATAGGGGATGCCGATAGGCTTCAGATTCGCCATCGAGCGCCGCAGTATGAGAGCACTCACATGCTGGTTTCCTGCGAATTTGATCTGGCCGACTTTGACCGTCGGACCTTCCTTGATATTGAAATTCACCTGAACGGAGGCCGGCGGAATGTTCTTGACTACCGTCTTGATGGTGGCGAACTGGTGCCCGTGCTCGGCGAGCACCTGGCGGATGACGGCCTCGGCGTGCTTGACCTTGGTGGCGTCGTATTGCCCTTCCTGGGTCAGCCCCACCTTCTCCTTCTTGAAGCGGTCAAGGAGATCGGACTGGGAGACAGAGTTGAGCCCGGGGTAGTTGATTTCGCGGATGGTCGGCTTTTCCTGAACATAAACGTTGAGGATGACTCCCTTTTCGGAGTCCTCACGCTCGATCCGCAGGTTCTCGAAATAGCCCGTGTTCCATAGCGAATTGAAATCGCGTTCGATGGAGACCGGATCGTAGGTATCGCCGACGTGGGTGAAAAGCCGGGCGAGAACCGTCTCTTTGGGAATGCGGCGGTTTCCGATGACGCGAATCTGATCGATGGTCTGTGCGTGTTGAGCAAGGGCCGCGACAGACGCGAAGGCGACCGCCAGTACAACCAGAGTGCGAGCCAGCCGGCACATCATCCCGGCAAGGCAAGCCCGGGGGCCTTCAATGGAAGTGTGCTTGATCTTCACCGGGCGGGGACCCCGCGGCGAGCACAAAAAAAATTGGTGCAATCCATGGTTCCGTTTCACGCGAGAAATATGCACACCCTCATTGCCAAGAAAGTCGTTCTGCCCCTCGAGGAAAGTCTGATTATATTGGACCGCGCCCGCCCCGCCCAAACGCGGGAGGCTGCTGGTTGCCGTGAAATCGTGCCTTCCTCAAAAAACTTCCTGCCGCCCTCGTGCGGATTCATCCGAACATGAAACCATTGCGCACCCGCACGGTTCACGGTTGGGAAGAAATCAGCCGCCTGCAGATTGCGATTTTTCCATCGTTGAGACGCCCGCGATGCCGCCTTCTAACGATGGCCGGAGTCGGGACCGGGTCCGCAAACAGACCCTGCCCCAGTCTACCGGAACGGACCGGGGTGGCTTCCACCCCAGCGACGAAGCCCTGTCGTTGGGAATCCCGCGTAGCATGGCATTGAACCCTCCACATTGCTCTGGATCGCATGAGCTTTAGACGCAGGATCGCGTGACATGACATCCTTGAGGAGGAGAGGTTGTCCAGGAATGCAACAAAATGGTGGCGCCCTCTATGATTTTTCCGCGGACCTGCTCGACGGACGCACGATCCGCCTGGCCGATTTCGAAGGCAACGTGCTCCTGATCGTCAACACCGCCAGCAAATGCGGGTTCACTCCGCAGTACGCCGCGCTCGAGGAGCTGTATCGAGCGAAGAAAGACCGGGGCTTCGCCGTGCTGGGGTTCCCCTGCAATCAATTCGGCGCGCAGGAACCTGGCTCCAGCGACGAGATCGCGGACTTTTGCAAGCGGAATTATGACGTCAGCTTTCCCATCTTTTCCAAAATCGATGTGAACGGCCCAACCACCCACCCGCTGTATCGCCTTTTGAAACAGAGCCAGCCGGGCTTGCTTGGCATACAGCGGATCAAGTGGAACTTCACGAAATTCCTCATTGATCGAAGAGGCAACGTCGTGGGCCGCTTTGCCCCTGCGACCAGGCCCGGGGATCTCGCGGCGCGGATCGAAAACCTTTTGAACAACTGATTGCCGCGATGCGGATCCCGAGTCCGCACAGGAGGAAACAGAAGCGATATGCGCGGAAGTCTTCCCATGATTTTGATCCGCATTGTCATTGCGGTGGTATTTATCAGCGAAGGGGTCCTCAAGTTTGTCTGGCCGGAAGAACTGGGACCCGGGCGATTCGCCCATATCGGCTTCGTCGCTCCGCAGGTGCTCGCGCCGCTGGTTGGCGCAGTTGAGATTGGAGCAGGAGTCGCCGTACTGGCGAACTTCTACGCGGGCGAGGCTGCGCTCTGCCTGCTTACGGTCATCGTCACTGCGATCGTCTCCACAAAGATTCCCATCCTGCTCGGGAGGCCGTTGGGACCGTTCGCCGTGCCTAAGAATGTGAGCCACACCGGCGTGTTCGGTTTTCTGCACGAAGCGCGCACCGACCTGGCCATGCTGTTCAGCCTCGTTGCCATCGCCTTTGATTCCGGCATGCGCGGACCCGGCAAGACCCGCAGGTACCAACGATAGGGCGCGTATGCACCAGACGTCCGCAGGCAAGCTCGGTGAGTTGTTTCGTTTTTTTATTCGTCTCGGACTGACTGCGTTTGGAGGTCCAGCAGCGCATATTGCTCTGATGGAGCGGGAAGCCGTCGAACAGCGCGACTGGATGAGCCGGGAGCACTTCCTCGACTTGGTCGGGGCCTGCAACCTTCTTCCCGGACCGAGTTCCACCCAGGTCGCAATGGCGCTGGGATTCGCGCGCGCGGGTTGGATGGGACTCGCCATCGCCGGCGCCTGCTTTATCGTGCCGGCGTCACTGGCGACGCTTGGCCTGGCCTGGGCCTACGTCCACTATGGGCACATGCCGCAGGCACAGGGCCTTCTCTACGGGACCAAGCCCGTCATGGTGGCCATCGTGGTGCAGGCCATCTGGCGTCTGGGACGGCTGGCCCTTCGAGGCTGGTTTCTTCTCCTGGTGGGCCTCGCATGTTTCGCCGCGACTCTCGCGGGCGTCCCCCCCATAGCCCTGTTGTTGACCGCGGGCGGAGTAGCGGCACTGGTGGCCAATGGCGGCCGAATCCGCGTTCGCGGGGCGCAGGGCTTTGCGGTTTTGCCGACCGCCGGTGTTGCCGGCGGTTCCGCGACCGCCGGCACAGTGGGCCTGTTGCCGCTGGTCCTCCTCTTTCTCAAACTGGGAGTGGTGATCTTCGGATCGGGTTACGTGCTGCTGGCCTTCTTGCAGCGCGACCTGGTGGACCGCCTACACTGGGTCACCCAGGCGCAACTGATCGATGCGGTTACGGCCGGGCAGGTGACGCCAGGTCCGGTATTCGCTACGGCCACATTTCTCGGCTATTTGCTGCACGGATATGCGGGCGCGGCTGCCGCGACCATTGCCATCTTTGCGCCTTCATTTCTGATGGCCGGCGCTGTGGGGGCCTTCGCCGGAAGGATCCGCAAGTCGAAACTGGCAGCGTCGTTCCTTGACGGTGTAAATGCGGCCGCGCTAGCCCTGATGGCGGCCGTCGCCCTGGCGCTGGGACGCGCCACGCTCGTGGATGGCTGGACCTGGGCCCTGGCGTTGTTGAGCGTCGTGGCGCTGGTGCGCCTCAGGATAAATGCCACTTGGCTGATCGCGGGCGGTGCGGTGGTGGGGATTCTGCTGCGCGGCTTGGGATGAACGCGATTTCGGGCCGCGAGCCATTCACCCGTCGAAACGGTAAGCGCTGATGGCCGCATCCATGGGCTCATCGCTGAACACGCGCTTTCCCGGCACATCGCCGCCGGCCCCGGCAGCGACGAACAGCGGAACGAGATGCTCCTCGCGCGGATGACTGAACCGGGCATCCGGAGCGCTCTGCCACTCCGCGAAGAGCGCGTCGCGCTGCGAAGCCGGCGACTCGACGGCGTGCGTTAGCCATTCGTCGAACGACCGGGCAGCTTCGCGGGTTTCGGGGCGATGATACGCGCGCAGGTTATGGAAGCTCATCCCGCTGCCAACGATCAACACGCCTTCATCGCGCAACGGCGCCAGGGCCTGCCCGGCAGCTATGTGCAGCGCCGGGTCAAACGACCCGTTCGGCTTCGCAGCCAGCGACAGCGTAACGACCGGAATCTGCGCTTCAGGGAAAGCGACCTTGAGCGGGACAAAGACGCCGTGATCGTAGCCGCGGCTCCCACTGAGCGCGGATGGCAGACCAGCCTTGTTCAACATTCCGGCCACCCGCTCGGCCAGCGCTGGATCGCCCGGAGCCGGCCACGTCAACCGGTATGTGTGCTCGGGAAAGCCGGAATAATCGAAGATGAGTTGCGGAGACGCGGCGGCACTGGCCGTAAACGCCGGCTCCTCCCAGTGTCCGCTGATCACGAGAAGTGCCCTGGGAGGCTCCGGCAGCGAAGCGGCGAGGCCTCCAAGAAACTTGCGTGTGGGCTCCCATGTGTCGGCTGGGCCCCAGGTCCAATCCATGAAGAAGCAGGGCCCGCCACCGTGAGGAATGAAGATTGCGGGCTGACGTTGCGAATTGGCGATCATGGGGTCTCTCCGGTTCTCCGGCCCCGCAAGGGATCGAAGAAATTAGTTGTTCCAACAACTAATTGATGCGGCGGAGTGGCCAGGGATTCAATCGACTGGAGCTGCCAGGAAGAAGGCGTAGGCGAGCATCCCGATTCCGATGAATCCAGGAATCAGGCCACAGAGAAATGGAGAGCCCTGTCCGGTTCCCAACAGGACGCGCAGGAAAATCACGAGCCCTACTCCGACAGCAAGATTGATAATGCCACCGATTTTCATTCCTTCGATCATCTTGATCCGGGTCAGGCGGTTCTGTTCACGCATCAGCTCCATGGCCGCCTTGGCGCCCTCGCCTGACGCCTCCGCCAGGCGGCGGATGGTCTCCGCCTGATAGAAAGCTTCCCGCTCCTTGCGACGGTTCTCGATCCAGGTGACCAGCGGGATGAAAACGACAAAGAGAGATACCGCCCCGATGGAAAGAAACAACCACAGACCCATGCTGCCGAAGACCGCATTGTCGGAACTGTTAAGAAAGTGCAATACCAGATGCGTCATTCCATTCTCCTTCGGGGCCTTTTGTTCCCCTTACGCACCGTGGGACACGAGGGGGTGCAGAGCGGTTGCATTTTTTTGCGTCGTACGGAGTCCAGCGGGAGAGGGAATAAAATGCAACCGGCCCCCGAGACTGTGTGTCCCACCGCATGAACGGAGAATGAGTGTGACTTCAGCGTTGGGGCCGCAACCGATGGTTCTCAGCGCCTCCCGGCGATTTCACGCATAAAATGCAACCGACTCTCCGAAGCTTCTGTCCCACCGTCTGAACCGGAGCGATGAGTGTGACTGCCCCCGGCGCGAGCCAGAGATCGATCTCCCCTGACTCGGCCGATCCAGATCTTGGGGATGTGACCCGGGTGCTCGCCGGGGACGTGGCTGCGTTTGACGGGATCGTGCGACGCTGGCAGGGGCCTCTTGTGAATATGGCCTGGCGATATTGCCGCGACCGGGGACGGGCCGAGGAGATGGCGCAGGAAGCGTTTGTCCGGGCATGGCGTGGGCTTGCAGCGTGGCGGCGCGAGTCGAGTTTCTCGACCTGGCTGTTCGCTGTGGCGGCAAATGTGTTTCGCAGTGAGTTGAAGCGGTTTCCGACGGTGAACCTGCCGCTGGAGGAGATTGCCGAACCTTCGCGGCCCGCCGGCCAACTCACGGAACTCGAACAGAAATCACGGCACGAGCTGGTGCGCCGCGCGGTGCTGGCGCTCCCTCTGCGCTATCGGGAACCGGTCATTCTGTTCTATTTTCATGAAAAGGATGTGGCCGCAGCGGCCCAAACGATGGGCCTGCCGGAGGGCACAGTGAAAGCGCGGCTGGCGCGGGCGCGGGCATTGCTGCGACGACGGTTCCCGCAGTTGGAGCAGGAACATGCGGGAATGGAGCTATCGAAGCTCGATGATGGAAAGGAGGCCTGAGATGACGAACGAACGAATTGATGAAATTTTGCGAAGTGAGCCGGAATTAGTTCCTTCGTCGGGCTTTGCGGCCTCGGTGATGGAGCGCATCCGCGAGGAAGCCGCGGCGCCTCCGCCGATTCCCTTCCCGTGGAAGCGAGCGGTGCCGGGGTTTGTGGTTGCGGGCGGTGTGCTGGGCTGGGGCGCAGTGGAGTTGGTGCGGTTTGCAGGTCCCGCCCTGGTCGAGCTTAGAACCACGCAGGCTCATGTGGCTGTGAACGCCGCGATGGCCCGGCCGCTGGAACAGGCCGGCTGGGTGGTCGCAGCCCTGGCGGTTTCGCTGATCACGTGGGTAGTGTCGCGGCGAGTCGCGGGCTGAACGAACTGCCGCAAAACGGGCAATTACTCGATCGAATACACCGCATAGACGCTGGCCGAGCGGCTCACCTTCTGGGGTTCAATGGAAAGCGGAGGGGCGGTGTCGGCCTTTTGGGCGAACGAAGCCACCGCCGCACGCATCATGGGCCGAGGTCCGGGTGCAAACTGGTTGCTGACGTAGATGAGCGCTCCCAGGCGGACATCCATGCCCTTGGCCAGCACCGCGGCACTTTCCTTTACTCGCGTAGCAGCCTTGTCCAGTGCCTGCTGTTCCAGCGCCTTTTCATCTTTCACGGTCCATTCGATATCGCCGCTGCTGGTGGCGCCCGCGGTGATCGCGGCATCCAGAATTTCGGCGGCGCGTTCCGATGGGGCTCGCACGCTCCACCGTTGAACCAGCTTGAACTTGTGCGGCTTTTCGTAATCCCGGTCGAGATGCTGGGTCTCGCTGCGGATGGAGCCTTCCGGGAGGCCCGCCTGTTTGAGCGCCGCAATGATGGCGTTCGAGGTGCGTGCTCCATCCGCGTAGACCGATTGAGCGTCCCCCAGCTGGGTATCGAAACCGATGTGCAGAATGGCGATCTCGGGTTCCACCGACACTTCGTCCTCGGCGCTCACGGTGAGTGTCCGGTTGGTTGGTTCGATTCGCAGTGCGGGCTGACCGGGTTGCTGGGCGGCGGCGACAAGGCGAAGAGAGCATCAGGGCTGCCGGGAGAATGCGGGTGGCGAACATGGCTGGCTCCTCTCAGAGACCTGCACACAGGATAAAAGAGCCGGGCGGCGCGGAGAGATTCAATGGGCGTGCTTCTCGCCAAACTGGCGCAGTTTGGCCAGGGTAGCGGCGGCCTGGCCGGAGTCGATCGCATCGGCTCCGAGGGCGACCCCTTCCTTCAAATCACCGGCAAGCCCGGCGGCGACCAGGGTTGCGGCAGCATTGAGCAGGACGATGTCGCGGCGCGCGCCGG
This sequence comes from uncultured Acidobacteriota bacterium, assembly GCA_963812485.1. GTDB lineage: Bacteria > Acidobacteriota > Terriglobia > Terriglobales > Acidobacteriaceae > Telmatobacter. The sequence continues at coordinate 156,815 of CAWEVD010000009.1, read as the reverse complement.
GAATGCCGGTGAGGACGTCGTAAAGCAAGGCCTTGTTGGTCTCGACGTCGCCGCCGGTGAACTGGTCGAGCGTGGCGCGCGGCAGGCCGGCCATTTCGGGGGTAATGCGGGCAGCCCTCAGCGTGGGCTCGGCGCCCGGCTCGGCTTCCTCGATGCGGGCTACGACGGATTCGCCCGTGGTGGTGAGTTCATCGATGCCATCGGTGCCGTGGACCACGAAAGCGCGCTTTGAGCCGAGCGCGAGAAGCGCTCGCCCCACCAGAAGAACCCGGCTGGGCGCAAGCACGCCGACCACCTGGATGCGAGCGTGCGCCGGGTTCGTCAGCGGTCCGCAAAGATTGAAGATGGTGCGAAATCCAAGGGCGCGGCGCAGAGGTCCGAGTTTCATCATGGCCGGGTGATAGAGCGGCGCAAACAGAAAGACGAATCCGGTTTCGCGCAAGCACTCGACGGCGAGTTCCGGCGAAAGATCGATGGGCACGCCGAGAGCCTCGAGGACGTCGGCGGCACCGCAGCGAGAAGTTACCGCGCGATTGCCGTGCTTGGCCACCTTCGCTCCGGCGGCCGCGGCCACCAGGGCGGCGCCACAGGAGATATTGAAGGTGAGAGGACCGCCGCCGCCGGTGCCCACGCAATCGACAAGTTCGGCCCGCTCTTCGTCGGTGAGCGGGACAGGCATGGACTGTTCGCGCATTACGTCGACAAAGCCGGCCAGTTCGGCGTGCCTGTTCGCCGCGTGTGGCGAAAACCGTCAGCAGGGCTGCGGTTTCCACTTCCGGCGCTTCGCCCGCTCAGGATCTCGCGCAGAACGTCGGACGCCTGTTCCCGCGTGAGCGCTGCGCCGTCTTCGGCCAGCGGCTTCAAAAGCTGTTTCACCAGTCCCATATCTCTCATTATGGTAACGGCGCGTTGCGGGAGGAGTGTCCCGGCCCACGCTGGGACCCGTGAATTGCCGCCTGTTCGGGCAGCAAGATAGTATTTCCTTACCGCTGGCACGGTATCGCGCTGGTCCGGAATCAATCCGGGCCGGCCCCGAATCCTCCAAATCTTGAGCGGCCTTTACGGTCCCAACCAAAATGAAGATTCACGAGTATCAGGCGAAAGAAATCCTGGCCAAGTACGGCGTGGCTGTGCCCAAGGGCGAAGTGGCCAACACGCTGGAAGAGGCCAATGCCGTGGCGCGCACCCTGTTTGCCGAGGGCGCAAGCGGCGTGGTGGTGAAAGCACAGATTCACGCCGGCGGCCGCGGCAAGGGCGGCGGCGTGAAGGTCGCGCGCACCCGCGAAGACGCCGAACTGCACGCCAAGAACATCCTCGGCATGCAATTGATCACGCACCAGACGGGCCCGCAGGGACAAAAGGTGCAGCGGCTGCTGATCGAGGAGACCGCGAACATCGACCGCGAGCTGTACCTGGGCATTGTGCTCGACCGCGCCACCGGCAAGCTGGTGTTCATGGCTTCCCAGGCGGGCGGCATGGAGATCGAGGAAGTGGCCGCCAAGGATCCGACCGCCATCTACAAGGAGAGCATCGACCCGGCCGTGGGCTTTGGCGCCTGGCAGGCGCGCAAGCTGGCCTTCGCGCTGGGACTGAAGCCGACCCAGATCAACCAGGCGGTCGCCTTCTTCCAGAGCCTCTATCGGGCTTTCGTCGATACCGACTCTTCGCTGCTCGAGATCAATCCCTTCATTACCACCAAGGACGACAAGCTCTTTGCTCTCGACGCGAAGATCAACTTCGACGACAACGCGCTGTTCCGGCACGCCGACATCAAGGCGCTGCGCGATACGGCCGAAGAAGACCCGCTCGAAGTGGAGGCCAGCAAGTACGCGCTCAACTACATCAAGCTGGATGGCTCAATCGCCTGCATGGTAAACGGCGCGGGCCTGGCCATGGCCACCATGGACATCATTCAATATGCCGGCGGCAGCCCGGCGAACTTCCTCGACGTGGGCGGCGGCGCGACCCAGGAGCAGATCGAGCACGCATTCGAGATTCTTCTGTCCGACGCCAATGTGAAGGCGATCTTCATCAATATTTTCGGCGGCATTCTGCGCGTGGATCGGCTGGCAACAGGCGTGGTCGCGGCGGCGCGCAAGCTGGATGTGAAGGTGCCGATCGTGCTTCGACTGGAAGGGACAAACGTGGAAGAGGGCCGGCAGATTCTGAAGGATTCGGGTTTGAATTTCCAGGTGGGCGCAACGATGAAAGACGCCGCTGAGTTAGTCGTAAAGGCCGCGGCAGGAGTGGGAGCATAAGATGGCGGTTCTGGTCGACAACAACACGCGGCTTATCGTTCAGGGCATCACCGGCAAGGAAGGCACCTTTCACGCCAAGGGCTGCGCCGAATACGGCACCAAGGTCGTTGGCGGCGTGACCCCGGGCAAAGGCGGTACCACGCACGAGGGCTGGCCGGTGTTCAACACCGTGGCCGACGCGGTGAAGGAGACCGGCGCCAACGCAACCATGATCTTTGTGCCGCCGCCGTTTGCCGCCGACGCCATTCTCGAGGCCGAGGACGCGGGCATTCCGCTGATCGTGTGCATCACCGAGGGCATTCCCACGCTGGACATGGTGAAGGTGTGGGCCAAGATCAGGACGTCGAAGTCGCGTCTGATCGGGCCCAACTGCCCGGGCGTGATCTCGCCGGGCATGGCGAAGATCGGCATCATGCCCGGGCGCATTCACAAGCAGGGCTCGGTGGGCATCGTCTCGCGCTCGGGCACGCTGACCTACGAGGCGGTTCACCAGTTGACGCAGCGCGGGATCGGCCAGTCGACCGCGATCGGCATTGGCGGCGATCCCATCATCGGCACGACGCATATCGATGCCCTGCGCCTGCTGAACGACGACCCCGGCACCGAAGCCATCATCATGATCGGCGAGATCGGCGGCGCGGCGGAAGAGGCTGCCGCGGAGTTTGTGAAGCAGCACGTGAAGAAGCCAGTGGTCGGCTTCATCGCCGGACAGACGGCCCCTCCCGGCCGCCGCATGGGCCACGCCGGCGCGATCATCTCCGGCGGCCAGGGCACCGCGGCCGACAAGATGAAGGCCATGACGGCCGCAGGCATTCACGTGGTGGTGTCGCCGGCGGAGATCGGCGGCACGCTTGCGAAGGTGATCGGGAAGTAGAGAAGCCTTCAGCTCGTCAGCTGTCGAGCTTATCAGTTTTCTGCTCATATGCGAACTGGCCTGCCGCGATGGCGGACGAGGCCGTGTTTTCGTCTGAGAGCTGACGCTCAGAGCTGCTCTCACCACACCCGGCACGGGTTCGCGCTCACCATCCTGGCCGTCTTCTTGCAGCTGAAGCTCTTGGCGAACTCCGGCAGGTCCTGCAGCACGGAGTTGGTGCGGTATTCGTCGGGAGCGTGCGGATTGGTCTGCGCCTGGGTGCGCAGTTGCTCAGGCCGCGTCTGCGTGCACCACTGCTGCGCATAGGCTACCCAGAACCGCTGGTCGGGCGTGTAACCGTCCATTTTCGCGTTCATGTCAAGGTGCGCGGCCTCGGCCTTGTCGAGCCATGCCAGCCACGCCAGCCACAACCCGCCCAGATCGGCGAGGTTCTCGCCCAGCGTGAGCTTGCCGTTCAGGTGAACGCCGGGGACGGCTTCGATGGCGTCGTACTGCTTGACCATGCATTGGGCGCGGTCGTTGAACTTCTGCTCGTCTGCCTTGGTCCACCAGTCCTTCAGGTTGCCGTCCTTGTCGAACTGGCGGCCCTTCGTCGTCGAAGCCGTGCGTCAGCTCGTGCCCGATGGTCGAGCCCATGTCGCCGTAATTGGCGGCGTCGTCCTCCTTGTCGCTGAAGAATGGCGGCTGGAAATAGCCGGCCGGAAAGTTCACGTTGTTCTGCTGCGGATCGTAATAGGCGTTCACGGTCGGCGGCGACATCTCCCACTCGCCCTTGTCCACCGGCTTGCCGATCTTGGCCAGGTCGCGCGGCGAACTCGAACTCGCGCGCCCGCTCCTGGTTGCCCAGCGCATCGCCGCGCACGATCTTCGAGTTTCGAGTAGTCGCGCCACTTGTCGGGATAGCCGATCTTGTTCATCACCGTGTGCAGTTTTTCCTTGGCCTTGACCTTGGTTTCGGCGCTCATCCAGTCGAGCCCGTCGATGTCCTTGGCCATGGCCTGCTCGATGGCAATGGTCATGTTCAGCGCGCGCTGCCTTGTCCTCCGGCGGAAAGTATTTCGCCACGTAGACCTGGCCCAGGGCCTCGCCCATCTCGCGATCGACGCGGCTGGTGCAGCGCTTCCAGCGCTCCTGCTGCTTCTCCGCGCCGTTCAGGATATGCGAGTAGAAGTTCCAGTTCTCCGTTGTCGAAGGCTTCCGGCATGCTGGTGCCGGCGTATGCGTGCAGCAGATGCCAGCGCAGGTAGGTCTTGATCTGGTCGAGCGGCGTGTCGGCCAGCAGCGCATTGAACTCGGCAAAAAACTTCGGCTCCGTATCGTTCATCTTGCCGGCGGCCGGCGCATGCGCAGCGGTCACATAGTCCGGCCAGCGAAAAGTGCGGTCAGCTCCTTTTCGAAGCTGGCCACATCGGTGGGATGGTTCAGGTTCTGCGGGTCGCGCTGCTCGGTAACGGTGAGCGAGGCCTTGGCCAGGCGCGTTTCGAGCGCCAGCACGGTCTCGGCATCCTTCGCGGCCTGCGCGTCCGGCTCGCCGGCCAGGACAAACATCTTGCGCACGTGGTCAACATACTGCTTGCGCTGCTCCACGGACTTGGCATCGGTGCGGGTGTAGTAGTCGCGCTCGGGCAGGCCGAGGCCGCCGGCGCCGTAAAAGCTGATCACCTGGCTGGCATCGGCAAAGTCCTGGTTCGATCCCATGCCGAAGAACGCGTTCACGCCGATGGCGTGCAGATGGGCCAGAAGCGCGGGCAGTTCGCTGGTTGACTTGAGGGCGGCGATGCGATCCAGCTCCGGCTGCAACGGCGCAATCCCCAACTTGTTGATGGCGGCAACGTCCATGCAGCTGGCATACTCGTCGCCGATCTTCTGTTCGTTGGCGCTGCGGGAGTCTGCTTGCGCGTCGGCTGCGGCTTCAAGAATCTGCCTCAGGTGAAGCCGATTCAATTCCGCCAGCTCGGTAAAGCGGCCGTAGCTTGCCTGGTCGGGCGGCAGCGGATTGCGCTTGAACCAGCCGTTGCAGCTATAGAGATAAAAGTTCTCGCAGGGATCGATCGACTTGTCGATCAGGGAAGGGTCGAAGACCCGCAGTTCGGACGGGCTCTGGGGGCCGGACGCATGGTTGGATGAGTCCTGCCCCACGGCTCCCGGCGCCAGGACGATCAACGCGGAAAACAGGGCAGCCACGGCAAGCGAGTGGCGAATGGCAGAAGACTCGACGGAAAACATGACGCCAATGTACCAGATACGATCTGGCCGGCGCCCGGGATGTGACCGGTACAATGAAACGAGGTAAAGCGATCGTTTCGAAGGAGCAGATCGAGTGGCGCAACGCACGTTCAGCATCATCAAGCCGGACGCGGTCCGCAAGGGCTACACGGGGGCGATCCTGGCAGAGATCGAGAAAGCCGGATTCCAGATCGTCGGCATCAAAAAGCAGTCGATTTCAAAGGAGCAGGCCGAGGGCTTTTATTACGTCCACAAGGCGCGGCCGTTTTTCGCCGGCTTGTGCGAATTCATGTCGTCGGGGCCGCTGGTTTTATTGGTTTTGGAAAAGGATAGTGCGATTGCCGACCTTCGCAAGCTGATGGGCGCGACCAATCCGGCCAACGCCGATGAGGGCACCATCCGCAAGAAGTTCGCCGAATCGATCGAGAAGAATGCGATTCACGGCTCGGACGCCGAAGAGACTGCGGCTTTCGAGATCGGGTACTGGTTCGCGGGATACGAGCTGATCTAAGGACAGTGAACAGTGGTCAGTGGTCAGTCTTCACTTCTGAGGACGGCGCCTAGGCAAACAGGTCGTCGAAGCGCTTACGCAGATTCTCCAAGTCACTCTTGAGCTGAGCGACGGTCGCTTCGAGTTGTGCGAGCCGGCCGTCCTGGTCGCTGGCCTCTCCTGAAAATGTCGGCACATACGTTGCCACGGGCATGGGCGTCGCCGCCGCAGCTGCCTCGACCGGCCCGGAAAGCAGATGGGCGTAACGGGACTCCTTGGTGCCGGGCTGGCGCGGAAGCATGACCGCCAGCGACGGCTCGCGCTCCATAAGCTTTTGCAATCCCGCCAGCACGTCTGCAATCTCTTCGAAGCGGTGCATGCGTTCGGTGCGGCCGCGCAGTTCGCCGGGCGTCTGCGGCCCGCGCAGCAGCAATACGCAGACCAGCGCCGTCTCCGCGCGGCTGAAGTTGAAGGCCTCGCCCGAGCCAGTGCTCATACTTGGTGACCCGGCCATCGGCGGAGCGCGCGCGGCCGGCCAGGCCGTCGTCTTCGAGTCCATGCAGCGCCAGGCGCACCGCCTCTTCATCGAGGTCCATGACCGGCTCGCGGTTGGAGCGCTGATTGCAGGCATTGATCAGCGCGTTGAGCGAGAGCGGGTAGTACTCGGGCGTCGTTACTTCCTTCTCGATGAGGGCGCCGAGGACGCGGGCTTCGGGTGGCGTGAGGCGAATCGGCTGAGTTGGCGGCATGGAAACATTGTGCCACTGCTCGGCTGGGTGACGGCAGATTTTGCGCAAAGAGGGCGGGTACGCGACTCCAATCCCAGGTTGATTACTGGGCTTCAACGCGGTTGCGGGTCAGCAGGAAGTACACCACCGGGGTGACGATCAGGCTCAGCACCATCGAAATGGTCAGGCCGCCGATGACGGCGATGGCCAGCGGCTGCAGCATCTGCGATCCGGCGCCGAGGGCAAAAGCCAGGGGCAGCATCCCACAGACCGCGGCGATGGCGGTCATCACGATGGGGCGGAGACGGCGCTGGGCGGCGTGGATCATGGCGTCGGCGGGGCTGGCTCCTTCGGCGCGGAAGCGCTCGTCGGCGTCGAGGAGAAGAATGCCGTTTTTGGCCACGATGCCGATGACCATGATGAGTCCCATGAAGGACGCGACATTGAATGTGGTACGCGTGATGAGCAGCGCGAGGATCACTCCCGAAATGGAAAGCACCGAGGACGTGAGGATCGCGATGGGCGCGGGGAAGTTGCGGAATTCCGTCAGCAGAACGCCGAAGACCAGGGCCAGCGCCAGGATGAGGACCTGCAGAAGGTCGCGGAAGGATTTCTGCTGCTCCTCGTAGGTGCCGCCATAGGTCACTCGCACCGAGGGGGGAAGATGCATGCCGGCTACGGTCTGGCGGACCTTGTTCATGGCGGTGCCGAGATCGGAACCTTCGAGCCGGCCGGTCACGCTCACCAGCCGCTGCAGGTTTTCGCGGCGGATTTCGTTTTGCGGAGGCAGTTGCTCGATGGCGGCGAGCGAGCCCAGGGTCGCCGTGTGGCCGGAGGCGCTGTTGAACACGGTGTTCTGGATGGCGTCGAGAGAGGCGCGATGTTCGTCGCCCAGGCGCACGCGGATGGTGTAGGGGCGGCTGTTGGCGATCAATGGGCTGGCCGCAGGGAGTCCGTCGAGAATGGCGGTAGCATCTTCTGAGATTTCAGTGGGCGTGAAGCCGAAGCGGGCGGCGAAGACGGGATTGACCTGAAAGCTGGTGGCCGGGCCGCTGATGGTGTTGTCGATCCCGTTCTCCACATCGACCACGCCGGGGATCTTGCCGATGGCGTCGCCGACGCGGGGGCCGAGTTGCGAGAGCAGGGCCTCGTCGGGCGAGAAGATCTTGATCTGGATGGGTTCGGGAGCATTGGACAGGTCGCCGATCATGTCCTGCAGGACCTGGGTGAATTCGACGTCGAGTTCCGGTTCCGTGCGCTTGATGTCGGCGCGCACGTCGGCCATGATGTCGTCGATGGCGCGGCTGCGTTTGGCTTTGAGCTTGACGGTGAAGTCGCCGGTGTTGGCCTCGGTGACAGCGGCGAGACCCATCTGCAGGCCGGTGCGGCGCGATGTGCTTTCCACTTCGGGCTGGTCGCGGAGGATGCGCTCGACGTGATCGAGAACGCGGTTGGTCTCGGCCAGGGAGCTGCCGGCGGGCATGATGTAGTCGAGAATGAATCCGCCCTCGTCCATTTCGGGGAGAAGATCGGAGCCCAGGGCCCGGTAGCCGGCGTACGTGCCGATGACCAGCAGCAGGCAGGCCACGCCGAGCCAGAGCGGCTTGGCCAGGGCCCAGTCGAGCGCGCGGCGATGGAATTCGAGAACCCGGCTGAGAAGACCGGCCGGCCGTGTGGTCGTGGCTCGACCGACTCGGCTCGCCGGTCGCGCAGCAGCACGAGGCTCAGGCCGGGCGTCCAGGTAAGCGCCAGCACCAGCGACGTCATCAGCGAGGCAGCCATGGTGATGGCCAGCGCGCGGAAGAAGCTGCCGGTTACGCCGGTGACTGCCACGAGGGGCAGAAACACGACCACCGGGGTGATGGTGGACCCGATGAGCGGGACCGTGATTTCCCGCAGGGCCTTGCGCACGGCTTCGACGCGAGGCTCGCCATTGTCGCGGTGCATCACGATGTTTTCGACCACCACGATGGCGTCGTCAATCACCAGGCCAATGGCGGCGGCCAGACCGCCGAGAGTCATCAGGTTGAAACTCTGGCCGATGATCCAGAGCGCCACGATGGTGACCGCAACCGTGACGGGAATGACGAGGCCGGCGATGAGCGAGGAGGTCCAGTCGCGCAGGAACAGGAACAGGATGATGCAGGCCAGGATGAGGCCGATGAAGATGGCGTCGCGCACGCTGGAGATGCTGTCCCGCACCAGTTGCGACTGGTCATAGAACGGCTCGAGGCGCACGCCCGGCGGCAGGTTGCGGCGGAGTTCGGTGACTTGCGCGGCGACCGCGTCCGCCACGGCGACGGTGTTGCTCGAGGGCTGGCGCGCAATATTGATCAGGACCGATGGCTTGCCGTTGGCCGTAACCGTGGTGTAGACGGGCATGGTGGCCTGCTCCACCGTGGCCACGTCGGCAATGCGCACCGGGGCGCCGGCAGTGGTGGTCTTCACGACCAGCTGGCGCAGTTGATCGGCGTCGTGTACCTGGGCCCCGACCAGCCCCAGGATCAGCTGATGATTGGCTTCGTAGAGGCCCGGCGAGTCGATGATGTTCGAAGCCTGGATGGCATTGACCAGGTCGGTGATGGTCACGCCGGTCGATGCGAGCTGGGCGAGGTTCGGGACCACGTGGAACTCGGGCACCTGGCCGCCCTGCACGACGACGGTGCTGACCCCGGAGACGCGGTTCAAGGGGGGCTTCAGGTCGTAGGTGGCGATCTCCCACAGCCGGGTCTGGGGAACGGTGTCGGAGGTGAGGCTGTAGCCGAGGATGGGAAAGGTCGCGAATGTCAGCCGGTTGGTGGTGATGCGAGCCGTTGAAGGCAGAGTCTGTTGCACCTTGCTGATGGCGGCGTCGACAAGCTGGAGTTGGAGAACCATGTTCTGGTTCCAGTCGAAGAACAGGCTCACTTCGGCCGAACCGCGGCTGGTGGTGGAACGCACTGTCTGCAGGCCGGGGACGGAGTTGACTGCGTTCTCGATCGGCCGGGTGATCGTCACTTCCATCTGCTCGACCGGCATCACGCCGTTGTCGACGCCGATCACGACGCGGGGAAAGCTCGTTTCAGGGAACACCGAGATCGGCACCTTGAAGGAAAGATAGATGCCGATCAAGGTGAAGATCGTGGCGAAGAAGAAGATGGTGCGGGTGGAGCGCGCCAGCCAGAACGACGGCGCCTCAACGACCTGAGGAGGAGAAGCAATGGCCATTAATCAGCCGCCTTGCCTGCCGCCGGTTTGGCTTCATCGTCCGCTTCGGCCGGTCCCACCTTGACCTTGGTGCCTTCATCGAGGCCATAGGCTCCGCCGGTGATGACCATATCGGAGGCGGAGAGGCCGCTGGTGACCTGCACATCGTCGCCATCGGAGATGCCGAGAGTCACCGGCTTGCGATGCGCGGTGCCGTCAGAACCGACCAGCATCACGGACTTGCTTCCGTCCTGAGCGGTGAGCACGGCGGACGCGGGGATCTTCCATGCCTTGTCGACGGTCTTTCCGGTAACCGAAGCCTTGACGGGCGTGCCGACTTTCAACTTGCCGGCCTTGTTGTCGATCTTGAGCCAGACTTCGATGGTGGTGCTGCCCGGGTCGAGAGCGGGACTGATGAGCGAGATTTTGGCGGGACCGGGTCGGCGACGCCGGGCACGCGCACCTCGGCTTCATCGCCCACCTTCATCTGCTGCACCACGCTCTCGGCGACATGCGTCTTGGCCAGCAGAGAGGAAGTGTCCATCACCGTGAGCAGCGGCGCGCCGGCGGTCGCGGTTTCGCCGGCGTAGAGCGGACGGTCGGTGACCACGCCGTTGATGGGGCTGTGAATTTCGGAGTAGCTGACCTGGGCCTGGGCGCCCTTCAGCTTGCCTTCGGCGGAAGAGAGTTGCCCCTGCGCGGCTTTCAGGGCGGCCTCGCGGCTGACGTTCTTCACCGAGTCGAGATGCTTGGCGGCGGAGTCGTAGGCGGCCTGCGCCTGCACCAGGGCGGCCTGGGCGGTGTCGAGGTCGCGGCCGGGAATAGCGCCATCGGCAAAGAGCTGCTTGCGGCTGTTGACGATGCTCTGGTTCAGATCGAGATTGGCCTTGGCCTGCGCGAAATCGAGCTCGGCTTTCTGAGCGTCCTCGGGAACCTGCGCCTTGGTGGCGGTGGCGTAGGCTGCCTCGGCAGCCATGTAGGAGCCCGTGTTATCGAGCGCGGCGGCGGTGAGGTCGGTGTTTTCAAGCGTGACCAGCAACTCGCCTTCCTTGACCTTGTCCCCGCGCTGCACATAGAAATTGCGCACCGGCGCGGTGATCTTGGGCTCGATGGCCGCCTGCGCCAGGGGGGCCAGGATGGCATCGACGTTGATGTGTTCCGACATCGAGCCTTGCTCCGGATGTTCCGCCTGCACGGTGACTTCGACCGGCGGCGTCGCTTCCTTCTTGCATCCAGGCAGGAAGAGCAGTGGCAGCGCCACGGCTGCCGCCGCCAGCGAGCGAATGGCCATCGTCGGGCGCGCTGTTGACTTGCGGTATTGCGCGTGTATCAACGCATCGAGTTCCGTCATTCCGGGTCCGTCATTCCAGGTGCGTCCTCTTAGGTCCGTCATCGGCTTACATGGTTCCCGTCAGTGTTTGCAGATCGGCCAGCGCCGCCTGGTAGCGAACGCGCCCATCCTCGCGCGCATTCGCGGCGGTGACAAGGGCCGTCTGCGCGTCCACCACTTCAAGCACCGTGCCTTCGCCGCCGGTGTAGCGCATCTTGGTGAGTCGAAGGCTCTCTTCGGCGGTGGCTGCACTCGCGTCCAGCGACGCAAGCTGATCGCGCGCGGCGGCGGCCTCAGCGTAAGCCTCGTCGAGGCGGGCGATGAGGCGGCGCTGCGTATTCGTGAGAGCGACTTTGGCGACATCGCGACGAATCTCGCTTTGCTTGACCTTGTGCACCGTCGCCAGCCAGTCCCATACCGGAATGTCGAGTGTCACGCTGGCCGAGTAGCCAAGGTTCCTGACGCCGTCCGGGCCGTTGACCGCAAACTGGGGCGCATCGATGCCGTAGGTGTAATTCAGGCCAAGGGCGGGCAGGTAGGCGCCGCGCGCAGCAAGCACGTCGGCATCGCCCTCATGAAGAGCGGCCATGGCGCTGCGCAGCTCGGCATTATTCTTGGCGGCGGCCTGCTCGACCTCAGCCCGGGAGGCCAGCGACGCAACCGTATCGGGCGCAGCTAGCACGTATGCCGTGCGGGGATCGGGAAACAGCAGTACGCCCAGTTCGAGACGGGCTTTTTCAGCCGCCAGCGCGGGCATCCGACAGGTCCCGCTCGCGCTGCTGCTGCTGCAGCTGGGCCTTGACGACATCGGCGTGGGCGGCTTCCCGTTGCTGTTCACGCTTGCCGGTCAGCGAGGTGAAGTCGGCGGCTTCGGAGCGGGCGCGCTCGGCAATGGCAAGCTTGTGGTCGGCCGAGATAGCTCCGTAGTAGAGGCCGGTCACCGCGGCAATCAGGCCGCGGCGGGCGATTTCCAATTCCGCGGCGGCCACGGCGGCGGCGGCGTCTGGCGCGACGCAGTCCCGCTATTTGGCCAAGCCCGATGGTCTCGTCCACGACGGCCTGGCTGGCATACTCGCGAACTGCGTTATTGGCAATGAACTTCGGCGCGGGCTGTGCAGCCGCACCCTGGCCGGCCTGGTTCTGAAGGCCGTTGGGCTCGGTATAGAGGTATTGGTTGTGATAGACGACGCCCGGCAACAAGGCGGAACGGGCGATCGACCGGTCGAGCGCGGCAGACCGGCTGTCGGCTGCGGCTGCAGCGTAAGACGGCTCATTGGCCTGGGCGCGGTGGATAGCTTCTTCGAGCGTGATCGAAACCGGTTGAGCCGTAGCCGGCTGGGCGGGATCAGCGGCTGTGGCTGCGGATTGCGCGCGGGCTGGAACGACAGCCGGCGCCACGACAAGGAGAATGTTGGTGCAGGTCAACAAAAAAACGCGACGGCTTCTGCGACCCGATCCGCAAGTGCGCTGCATAATCTCATTCAGGATACGATGCCGAAGCTGAAAGTTGCCTTAAGGTTGAGCCCCGGGAGATCTCACCGGAGTCACAAGTTCATCTCACTTCAGGAATCCCGGACGGCCGGGCTGTCTTCTAATTGGAAAGCGAGTCGGAATGGAGGATGACCGTGCCCCTCCTCGCCCGGCTCTGCGATACTAATTTGTCATGCCGATCGCCAATCTCCAAGAGGCTGCACAAAAGCTCGCCGGTTTACTTGCCAATCTCAACAAATTGGGCGGGTTCCGCCTGAAATACCGGATCACCGCCGGCGACGGCGCGCGCGACCCCCAGGGCCTCGAGGGCCGGGTGATTTACGTGGAACTGGGCGGCCCCGATGTTCCCCTGGTCACACAGCACAATGGCGAATTGCTGCGCGCCCTGGAAACGGTCGCCGCCCAGATGCTGCGGCTGGACCAGCGCGAACATGACCTGGTCAGCTTCGACGCCGCCAACTTCAAAGCCCTGCGCGCCGAAGAACTGCGCATGGCGGCGGAGACCGCGGCCGAAAAGGTGCGCAAGTCCGGTGTCCCCTATGCATTTCCACCCATGAACAGCCGCGAGCGCCGCCTGTTGCACATGGCCTTCCGCTCTCTCGAAGGCGTCGAGACGGCCAGTTCGGGAGAAGGACAGGACCGCTTCCTCGCCGTGTATCCGGCAGGCAAAACGCATCTGCCGGTGGCGGCCCCGGTTCGCCCCCGACCCTACGGCCGGCGATAACGAAGGCCCGCGCCTCGGTGCGAGCATGCCCGTTCCGGTGTGCCACAATACCCAGCAATGAGAGTTGCGATTTCTTGCCTTTTGCTGGCGCTGTCTGCGGCCGCGTGTCCGGCCCAGAAGCGGATGGTACTGATTGATCAGGACGGCTCCGGCCCCGGGGGCTCAAACCAGATGGCCATGCTTGCCCTGTTGCAGGCACCGCAGGTCGAGGTCCTGGGCATCACCATGGTTACGGGAAATGCATGGCGCGACGAAGAAACACTGCACACGCTGCGCATGCTGGAGCTAACCGGGCACGGCAATGTACCGGTGGCCCGCGGCGCGGTGTTCCCGCTGGTCCGAACCCAGGAAGAGACACGCCTGGCCTCGGCGCTCGTTGGGAACGTGACCTGGCTGGGCGCCTGGGGCCAGGGCCCGACCACCCTGGAGGAGCATGGCGGCGGAGTCACGCCGATCACGCCGGCGCACCTGCAGGTCCATGGGCCATATGACATTCCGCCCTTGCCGGAGGGGGAGCCCGCGCTCAAACCGATCGCGGAAGATGCGGTGCACTTTCTCATTGCGCAAGTGCGCGCCCATCCGCACCAGGTGACGATCTATGCCGCGGGACCGCTGACCAATATTGCTCTTGCCGTTTCGATCGATCCGGAATTTGCCGGGCTCACCCAGGGCATCGTGCTCATGGGAGGCAGCCTGAACCCGCAGACCGACGATCCGGAGTTCGCAACCGCTCCCCGTCATGAATTCAACTTCTGGTTCGATCCCGAGGCCGCCCACATCGTGCTGCGCGCCGCCTGGCCGCGGGTGGATGTCACCACGGTAGACGTTTCGATCAAGGCGCCGTTCACGCAAGCCATGCTGGATGAGATTGCCCGGTCGAAAAGCCCGACGGCACGCTACATCGCGGCATGGAGCCAGGACCGCTACTACCTCTGGGACGAACTGACGGCCTGCGCATGGCTCGATCCGACCCTCATTACCCAGGAAAAGCAGATCTACATGGACGTCGACCTGAGCCATGGGCCATTTTATGGCGACACGCTCACGTGGACCGACAAACTGAAACCGGCCACGGGCGTGCGCATGGTCCACGCGCAACTCGATCTCGATCTGCCGCGATTTCAGAAAATGTTTGTGGAACTGATGTCCAGATGACTCCGGCATAGAGGGCCGGCATCTTCATTTCGTGGACCGCGATAGGATGAGGGTCAGGGAAAACGAAGAAGGCCGCGCTCTCTAGCGCGGCCTTCTTCGTTTTGCGGCGAAAGGACTCAGCCGTTCAACTGCTCCTGGAGTTTGTTGAGCGTGCGATGAAGATCCTTGTCGGCGCGGCGCTGCTCGTCGATCTTGCCGATGGAGTGCATCACCGTGGTGTGGTGCTTGTTGCCGAACTGGCGGCCAATCTCGGGCAGGCTGGCTTCGGTCATCTGCTTGGCCAGGTACATCGCGATCTGGCGGGGCACGACGACGTTGCGCGAATTGTTTTTCTGCTTGAGGTCAGCCACGCGCATGCCGAACTGCTCGGCAACAGCGCGCTGAATGGCCTCGATCGTCACCTTGCGCACCTGCATGTCGATGAACTGCTTCAGGCACTGCTGCGCGGCAGCCAGGGTGATATCTACATGATTCATCTGGCACCACGCCGTCAACCGGCATAGTGCGCCCTCGAGCTCGCGGATGTTGGTGCGCACGTTGGACGCGATAAAGAGGGCAACATCCGTCGGCAAGATGGCCGAATCGGTCTCCGCCTTCTTTTGCAGGATGGCCACCTTGGTTTCGAGATCGGGGGGCTGGATATCGGCGATCAATCCCCACTCGAAGCGGGAGCGGAGACGATCCTCGATCTCCGCCAGTTCCTTGGGCGGACGATCGGAGGCGATCACGATCTGCTTCATGCTCTCATGCAGTGCGTTGAAGGTGTGAAAGAACTCTTCCTGGGTGCGTTCCTTCTGCGCGATGAACTGAATGTCGTCGATGAGCAGGACGTCTACGGTGCGAAAACGGTCGCGGAAACTGGTCATGCGATCGTTGCGCAGCGAGGTGATCATCTCGTTGGTGAACTTCTCGGCGGAAACGTAGCAGATGCTCGAAGAGGGCTGGCGCCGCTTCACATCATGACCGATGGCGTGCATGAGGTGAGTTTTGCCCATGCCCACACCACCATAGAGAAAGAGCGGGTTGTAGGCGCGCGAGGGGCGCTCGGCAACAGCCAGAGCCGCGGCGCGCGCAAACTGGTTGCCGTTGCCGATCACGAAGTTGTCGAACGTGTAGCGTGAATTCAACTGCGCCGCGGTCGACCAGTCAAATTTCGCCTGCTCCGGCGTCCGCATGGGCGGCGCGGCGGGAGCCGTTGGAGCATGCGCCGGAACCGGGCCGAAGCCTCCGTCCTTGCGAACCGGTGGAACCGATGGATCATCTTCCACGGTCACGAAACACACGTCGTCAAACTCGAGCGACTGCAGGTCGATCGCTTCCTGAATCAGATCGCCGTACTTGTCGCCGATGTGCTGGAATTCAGCCGACGGGACGCGCACATAGAGGGTGCGGCCCGCGGCGTGACTATACCGTGTGGGTTTGAACCACGTCTCAAAGGACTGGCGTATGACCTTTTTTTCTAGGGCAGAGAGTATCTGAAGCCAGGGATTTAGAGCCGTTGCCGGCGTCATTGCGAATGCCATCGAACTAGTCCTTGCCTGCTACCACCGGCCTGTTCATCCGCTTGATTTTGGCAATGGATTTCCTTAGGCGGGACGCATGAATCTCCCGTCTATTTCTTTACTCGAAATCGCTTGCTGCCGTTGATCTGCCCTGCTGGATTTAAGCCTCGGGGCGTGGATAAATTTCGGTCTGTGGGACGCTGGAAAACTTTTGTTGAACGGTCCCGATGGTAGCACATTTGAATGTTCTTGCAACGCCTCTTTCACATAACTTTGGCCGATGGGAAGAGGGTTGCACCAATGGTGGTGAAACTGATTACGAGAGGTGCCGAAGGCACTCGTTCTGCGTGCAAATGAATGTCAATCTCTGTCTTTGAAACGCGGAGTTGGCGTTGGGTTGCTGCACGTTTTTTTCATTCTGGGGACCGCTCCGGACAAATGCACTCTCTTACAACAAAGCCGGCGCCACAAGACCACGCCCGGGATGGCACTGGATTCCTGGCGCGGCTTCCTGTAAACTTAATACTTGCCGTCAAGGCGAAATTTCTACTAGGAAATCTACTAGGACACAGGAGCGCATTTCCAATGCCCAAGCGCACATTCCAACCCAACCGCCATCGCCGCGTGAAAACGCACGGCTTCCGCGCCCGCATGAAAACCAAGAGCGGAGCCGCGGTATTGAGCCGTCGCCGCGCCGCTGGCCGCAAGCGTGTCTCCGTGAGCGCCGGTCACCGCGACTAAGCTCCCGCCGTGCTGTTGCGCGCCGGAGCATGTTGCACACTCTCTCAGAGTTCCGGCCGAACCCATCCCGGCAATCCCATGAGCGCCCCAAGCAAACCTGTCCGTCTCCAGAGCCAATCCCTGGCGGGGATACGTCTGCGCAAGCACGCCGATTTTCAACGCGCTTACGCCGCGGCGCGCAAGCGCCAATCCGCCTCCATGAGTTGGTTCCTCGCTCCGCGTATCGACGTGCAGGGTCCATCGGAAGATCCGCCGCTTTTTTTCACCCCAGGCACGTTTCGGCTCGCGGGTTGGGCTGACCGTGGGCAAGGTACTGGGCAAGGCTCACGAACGCAATCGCATCAAGCGCCGCATGCGTGAAGCGCTGCGCCGCCATATCGATCTGCTGCCCCAGGGGTCGGACCTGATCCTTCATCCGCGGCGCACGGTGCTCACCATCGAATTCACGAAACTTGAAGCAGAGATCGTGCGTATCCTTACACAGGCCAAGGCCGATGCAGCGCGAACGGTTTCGCGCTTTGCCATGGTCGCGCCCTCATGATGACTCGCATTCTGCTCGCCGTGCTCGTCTTTTATCGCCGCTGGCTGTCGCCGGCCGTGCACTCGCTGAGCGCGGGAGGATGCCGGTTTCAACCCACCTGCTCTGAATACGCCGCGGTAGCCATCTCCATACACGGACCCTGGCGCGGATCTGCCCTGGCGCTCTGGCGGCTGTTGCGCTGCCATCCATTCAGCCGCGGAGGCCTGGATCAAGTGCCTCTGCCTGCGATTCCGCGCCACGCCTCTCACGAACCGTTACCATAGAACCGGGACCGCTCCCAGGCGGACCGCTCGCGAAACGACAGGAAGTTTCCTTTGCCCGAATATCAGAATCCCAATCTTCAATCGCAGGGAGGCGGCCCCAGTGGCGGTGGCGGCGGCGACATGCGCTCGCTGCTGACTTTCGGCCTGCTGGCCATCGTCGTCTTTTTCGGATTTCAATATTTCGTCAAGCCCAAGCCCACTGCACCCGCGCCCCAGACTCAGACCCAGACCCAGACCTCCTCGCAGGAGCCGCAGGCATCCTCCGGCCAGCCTTCTCCTGCCGCGCCCGCAACGCAGGGACAATCCGCCGGCCCCGCCATCACCGCCGCAGCTGAAACTGAAACCACGATCGAGAACGCCAACTATCGGATCGTGTTTACCAATCGCGGCGGCCAGGTGTCTGCATTGGGTCCTGAAGCATTATTTCGACACCACCGGCAAACCGCTGGACATGGTCCAGGTGCAGGCTTCGCAGCGGTTCGGATTGCCGCTCTCGCTCTTCACCTACGAACAGGCGCTCACCACCCAGCTGAATGATTCGCTCTACCAGGCTTCCGCTACCGGAACGTTAACGGCTCCCAACACTCTCACGTTCCATCTCGCCCAGAATGGCGTCGACGTCATCAAGACGTTTCATTTCGACACCAGCTACGTCCTCACCGCGGAAGTCCAGGTCAAGCGCAACGGAGAGCCGGTGCGCGCGCTGTTGGAATGGCCCGCCGGCCTCGGCGACATGGAGGAGTTTCAGGGGCGCAGCGGTGGAGTTCCGGGCCTGACGCGTACGCCCGCGCAACTGGCGTGGTCCATCGACGGCAAGCAGGACACGCTGTCGGCCGGCAAGGTCAGCAACGGCGCCACGCTCGATGGCAATTACGAGTACGTCGCGACCGCCGATCTTTACTTTGCCGCAGCCTTTCTGCCGGACGTACCTTCGCGCACCACGGTGGTCACGCTGCATCACACCATCGATCTGCCCGCCGATCCATCCAATCCCGGCAGCGAAAAGAAGCCTGCCGATCTCATCGGCATTGCCGTGGGCGATACCAGCGGTTACACCCGCCTTCGCCTCTACGCGGGTCCGAAGCAGATGGATATCATCTCCGGGATTCGCGCCATTGGCCCCGGCGGCAAGCCGGACGGCCCCTCTCTCGAGTCGCTGATCCAGTTCGGATGGCTTACGGTCATCGCCAAACCCCTCTTCCTGGCTCTGCGTTTCCTTTACAGCCACGGCATTCCCAACTGGGGTTGGGGCATCATCGTTCTGACCGTCATCTTCAACCTTCTTCTGTTGCCCACGCGCATCATGATGATGAGGTCGTCACTCAAAATGATGCGCATTCAGCCCAAGGTCGAGGCGCTGAAGAAGCGTTATGCCCATCTGAAGATGAACGACCCCAAGCGGGCCGAAATGAACACGGAGATGATGGCGCTCTACAAGACCGAGGGCGTCAACATGTACGGCGGCTGCCTGCCCATGCTGTTGCAGATGCCGCTGTTCTTCGCCTATTTCAGAGTGCTGCAAAACACGGTTGAACTGAGGCAGGCGCATTGGGGCTGGCTCACCGATCTCTCAGCGCCGGACCCCCTGCACATTCTGCCCATCCTCATTATCGTCACCATGTTCGTGACCCAGTTCATTACCCCGTCGCCGGGCATGGACCCCAACCAGCGCCGCATGATGGCCATCATGATGCCCGTGATCTTCGGGTTTACGTTATGGCACTACGCGTCGGGCCTGGCGCTTTACTGGGGTACAGGCAACCTGATCAATCTCGCCATGCAACTGGCCATCAACCAGTCGAGCATTGGCAAGGAAATGCACGCCATTGCCGCCAAGCGCGCTGCGAAGAAAACGGGCGGAGGCGGTACCAGCCAGCGCACCATTCAGGGACGGCGTTAGGATCCGGATGGGAATTCAGTTGAAGTGATAGAGCGTCACTTTTTCCGTTCTCACCTGCTTTGAATCGAACCGCCAGGCCTTGCCCTGGTCGTTTTCATCGCCGTTCAGTCTCCGGCCGGGCACCCACTTGCCCTCGACAAATGCCCCTTCATCCACCGCGGCAATGCCCACGTGGCCGGATGAAGAACGCGGTATAAACGTCACCCGGAATCCTTTGCCGGCGCCCAGAAACTCGTCCGGTCCGGTGGGCATAAGCAGCCCGAAGCCAGTCTGGGCATGGTTGCCGAAGATCTCGTCCAGGGTTACGTGCACTGTATACCCGGCGACCGTGAAATCGGCGGAAGGATGACTTCGATCCAGCACGAATCCATGCAGGTCGCCGGCACTCTGGTGCTCCAGCAGCATGGGAGCCAGGGTCTCGATCTGGTGATAGCTCGCCGCCAGCGCGCCCTTGGGATCCATCTCGTCATCGATGCCGAAGGGCGAAAACCCCAGGCCGGCTTCCTCACCGAGGGCGTAAAACACGTTCGCCGCCCCCGCCTCGCCGCCGCGCGTCTCGGGCATATACAGCGGATTTCCGGCGCGATGATAACGGCGGCACCAGCTGATGAAGCTCGGGTCGTAGAGATCGGGCGCAAAGAGGTCGAGCGCGGTGCCCGCGGCCTTCCACACATCCACCACCCACGGTTCCGGTCCGCCGCTGGGATAATCGCCCGGCGAAGTATCATCCCCTGCCAGCCACGTGTTCACGTACATGGGAATGTTGTAGGCGGCCTTGCCCTGCGCAGCCACCGACTGGATAAACCGCGCGTAGTGCCACGCCATGAAGATTTCGTCGGCCCGTACAGTGTCTCCAAACACCTCCGCCCAGCTTCCGGAGGTCTTGTCGCCGTTCGCAGCCCAGCGAGCGCGCAAGTCCGGATAGAGCGAATCGCGATGGGCTGATAAGTACTTCGTCAGTTCTGCCGGCACGGCGCCGGCGAAGGCCTGGTTGGCGGCCTCCGAGTGGTCGCGTGAATCGCCCAGCACGCCGACCTCGTTCTCCACCTGCATCATCACCACCGTATGGTCGCGGCTATCGGCTTCCTTCAGGTGGCGCATCAGCGCTGTGTAGGCGCGCGCATCGGCTTCCATGGTTGCGTTGGCGAGTGGAGTCAGGAGTTCGATCGCCCTTCCGTCCGCGATCACCCGCGGAAAGCGCTTCGTGTCTCGCTTGACCCACACCGGCGCATAGCTCGACATGCCGTTCTTCCACGTCGCGAGCCACAGAAAGACGATCCGCTGGTGCTCGCGCCGCGCCTGGTCGAGCAGGCCGTCCACGAGGGCGAAATCGAATTTGCCCTCTTCCGGCTCAATCAGCTCCCAGCTCAATGGAGTGACCACACTGTTGAGGCCCATCGCGGCGAGTTGCGGCCAGATGGGCTTCATGTATTCGAGGCTGGACGATGAGGAGTTGTGCAGTTCTCCCGAAAGCATCAGGAACGGCTTGCCGTCGACGATCAGCTGCGTGGCAGTGCCGCGCTTTTCGAGGTGCGGCAATTGCGGGTCCGGCTGCTGCGCGGAGAGTACGGTGGTTCCGAGACACACGGATAGGCAGAGAAATGGCAACGCGAAAAATTGGTTTTGCATGGCGGCAGGGAGTATACCACCGCGCCGGTGCTCCTCAGGGCTTCTTCGAATCGCTCTGGTCTTGCGAGTTGCCAAACGCCTTATCGATGAACTCGATCATGCGCTGCCGCACATCGTACCCGTGCCATGGTTCAGGCGAAGGGCGGCCGTACGCACCTCCGGCGAGCGGACCATGGTCCTCGCGCGGATAGGTCACCAGTTCCACCGGCACGCCTTCCTGCCGCAGCGCGCGGTACATCTCCTGGGCCTGGCCGAGCGGATCGGTTGAGTCGCTTTCACCTTGAATGAGAAGAAACGGCGTCTTCGCCTTGGCCGCCCCCGCCAGCGGGCTTTGCCGCCACGCATCGTCAATGTGCTCCCACGGTTTGCCGAAGTACCAGCGGTCGTACCACGAACCGCCCTCGGTGCCGTACTCGCTGAACTGGTCGATCACCGGCGCCCCGCTCACGATGGCTTTGAAGCGATCCGTCTTGCCCTCGACGAACCCAGCCATCTCGCCGCCATAGCTATAGCCGATGAGCGCCATGCGCGCGGGATCCAGCGGGTATTTGGCCAGAACCGCGTCCACGCCGGCCATGACGTCCTGATAGTCGCCGCCGCCGAGGTCGTTCTTGTTGGCGGCCGCGAATTTCACGCCATAGTTGGACGAGCCGCGCGGATTGGGTCGCAGTACCGCCCAGCCCTTGCCCACCAGGAAATCGGCAAACGGGTCATGGCGGTTCTCCCAGGCGCCGAATGGGCCCGCCATGCACATCCACGATGAGCGGTACTTTGGAGGAGCCGGCTGCGGGCGGAAGGTAGAGCAATCCCTCGATGGTGAACGGCCCGCTCGTCCAGTGAACCAATTCCGGCTCGACGGAACGCAGATTCGCCGGCGCAAGTTCGGGAATGGCAAGGCCAGTGCACGGGTCGCCCAGGCGCCCGGCAAAACAGAGCTTGACGGGCTGGCCGCCGCTCTCTGCCAGCCACACCCAGCCGGTCTGCTTGCGGTTAGTGTGAAGCCCGGTCACCACGGGCGCGCCGAGATCGATCGCGGCGGGCGGAGTATTGCCATCGAGGCTCAGGCGAACCACCGCCGACCGCGTGCCAATGCCGGCCTGCGCAACGAGTCCGCGATCGGGCGTGAAGAATAGAGCCGACGCATTCAGCTGGCCGGCAAACCCGCTCGACAACGGCAGGACCTTGGGGCCGGAGCTTTCTCGGGGCAGAGCGAACAGTTCGTCGTATCCGGGAGGCGCGTCTTCGGCAGTGGCGGCTGAAAAAACAATCGTGTTGCCGTCTGGCGACCAGGCAGCACCGCCGACCGTAGCTGGGATCGCGTCGAGCTTGAGAGGTCTTCTCCGGTTTGGCAACTTCGACCAACCATCCCGCTCCAGCGGGTCCGAGGTCAGAAGCCTCATTGGGTTTCTCGGTGATAACCAGCAGGCGATCCGCGCCTTCGGACCAGATAGCTCGCTGCACATCGGGCTCCACTCCCACGGACTTCAATGCCCCGTCTAGCGGACCCGTCCGCCTTGAGTGCAGCAAGATAGAGCCGGGTCAGGTGAACTCCGTGGTTGACCCAGACGGCGTCGGCCTTGGCATCCTTCTGCTTCTTCTCGCCCGGAGTTTCGGGGTCGTGGGCCCAGACCGCCAGCCATTTGCCGTCTGGCGACGGGGAGTAGCCGGCCACATCGATGGGGAGCAGTTCCGGGGTGCCCGGCTTCGCCGTCTTGTCGGTCTCCTTCTCGGCCGCTTCCGTCTTGTTTTCTTCCTTCTTCTCGGAGCCCGGCGGAGGGATCGCATTCTTGTCTTTGGACTGATCGACAACGGGAACGACCTTCAACTCATAGGGCGACGCCTCGCCGCCGCGCAGATCGAGACGAAAAAGCTGCGTCTGTTCGCCTCTCTTGCCCAGAAAGTAGATAGCCGAGCCGTCGGGAGCCCACTGCGGATTCCGTTCCCCGCGTTTCTCGGATGGCGGCGAAAATGTGATCTGGCGCGCCTTTTCGCGAGCCACCGTGGAGACCAGCCAGAGGTGGCTCTTGCCGCCGTCAGCGGTTGCGTCGGTGATCGTGACCAGAACCAGCTTGCCATCGGGCGAAAGCAGCGGGCCGCCGATGGCCTTCAGGTGGCGCAGGTCGTCGGTGGTCGGGAAATGCGGTTCTTCGGCGGCACAAAGCAAGGACGCCGCCATCGTCAGCACAAACGCGACCTTGCACACACCAGGCTTCAGGCTCAAACGCATGGAAAGAGCATACCTTCCGTGCTTCATAATCTCGAGCGCATTTGCGGTGCTGGCGGCTGAGAATTCCGGAATGTGCGACGGGGTCCAAACGAAACAGGCCGCCCGTTTGTGGCGGCCCGTCCTGATGGGTAAAGGAAACTAACGCGCGGCGGGAGCGGCCTGCGGCTGCGCTGGCGCGGCGGGCTTGGGCTTGGGCTGTTCCTGCTTCTTTGACGGCGCCAGGATCGCATGCAGGATCGTGCCTTCCATGCGCGGCATGAACTCGACTGTGCCGGCGTCGCCAATGTCCTGGATGAGGCGATTGATGATGGCGTAACCCAGCTCGCGATGCGCCATCTGGCGGCCGCGGAAGCGTAGGCTGGCCTTTACCTTGTCGCCTTCGGTGAGGAACCGGACGGCCTGGTTCTTCTTGGTCTGGTAGTCGTGTTCATCCACCGTCACGGAGAACTTGACTTCCTTGATGGTGATGACCTTTTGCTTTTTGCGGGCGGCGCGCTCGCTCTTTTCCTTTTCGTAGAGAAAGCGGCCGTAGTCCTGGATGCGGCAGACAGGAGGAACGGCAGTGGGGGAGACTTCCACAAGATCCAGTCCCCGCTCACGGGCAATCTTCAACGCCTCAAAGGGCGGCAGAATACCCAGTTGTTCGCCGTTTTCGTCGATTACGCGGATCTCGCGGGCGCGAATCCGATCGTTGATGCGAATAAAGGACTTGGCTGCTCGTTTGTCGAAAGCGATGGTACTCCTCCATTGCGGTTCCCGCCGGCTCGTCCCCGTCTCTGCGGGTACAGCCGCCGGGTCAGCGCACCACTGAGTATAGCACTGGTCTGGTTATGACTTCCGCCCCGTCGGTGGGGCCGAATTCTGCTTCACTCATGCCAACATTTCGGTTGCGATGGGACGGATCGGGCGGCGTGTGCACGGTGGCGGCGCGAAGGGTCAGGTCGCTGTCCATGGCCGTCACCCGTACCCGCAAAAGTTGGTTTGCACCGAACCGCGAATCGATCTCAATGGGCAGGAAGTTCTCGGTCAGGGCTGCGGTCCGTCCCAGTGCCTGGATTGCGGACGGCGTGTGCAGCGTGATCGCATCGACCTCTCTCCCGATAAAGCATCGGCGGTGCGCTTCACTCTTCTCCGCCGCCAGCGCCCTCAGCGCCGCCATTCGCTCTTCGACGACCTTCGCCGGCACGGGAGATTCGGCATGCAGGCTCCAGCCGCGCGTGCCCGGCCGGGGTGAAAACGGGAACAGGTGCAGATAGCCGAAGGGCAAGGCGCGGACGAATTCACAGGTTTCTTCGAATTCGCGATCGGACTCACCGGGAAAACCCACCATCACGTCGGCGCCAAGAGTCAGTTCAGAACCGGCAGCCTCGGTCAGGGCCGCCACCTTTTCCGCGTAATGCCAGGGACGGTAGCGCCGGTGCATGCGGCGCAGAACCGCATCGGAACCGGATTGCAACGGAAGATGGGCATGGCGGGCCAGCCGTGTACCGCCGAATTCGCGCATCAGGCCGACCAGGTCGGCGTCCCAGTCCATGGGCTCGACGGAACTCAGCCGGAGCCGGGGAAGTTCGGTCTCGCGAAAAATGCGCCGGAGAAGCCTGGGCAGCGAATCCGCGGAATGGCCAGCCTCTGGTGGCAAGTCGCGTCCAAGATCGCGTCCCCAACGCCCGAGGTTGATTCCCGATAACACCAGTTCCTTTCCGCCGGCGGCCACGAACCCTGCGACTTGGCGAAGTACGGCCGCGGCGGCAAGGCTTCGCGACGCGCCGCGTGTCTGCGGTATCACGCAGAACGTACACCGGTTGCTGCACCCTTCCTGAATCTTGAGATTGGGCCGTGTCTGGGTCCCAGGAACCAGTTGCGCTTCTTCGAGAAAGGAATGAGCGAAGTGGTCGTCGGCCCAGATGGAGGCATGGCCATTCCCAGAAAGCAGAGATCGAATCGGAACCAGTCCGGGGAGCGTCTCCAGTCCTGACTCCGGGCTCGCCTTTCTGACCAGGTCCATGGCGATCGCCGGAGCTAGCGCCTTATGGCTATTGCCCACCACCGCCGCAACCCCGGCGAGGCCGGCAAGCTCCTCCGGCGCGCGCTGGGCATAGCAGCCCGTCACCAGGATTTGTGCTTCCGGATTCACGCGGTGAACGCGGCGGATGAAGGCGCGCGCGGACCGGTCGGCTTCGGCGGTCACGCTGCAGGTATTCACGATGACCACATCTGCTTCGGTGGCCGACCCGATCGAATGGCCCGCGGCGCGCAGCCTGTCGGTTACCGCTTCGCCATCGGCACGGGCGGCACGACAGCCGAAGTTCTCGATGTGAAAGGCAGACGCCATACTTCAAGTCTACGGCCAGGACAGCCGCAAAGCCGTCTCAAGTTGGGAACCCCAAAAATCGGCCTCCGGTATACTGGAGCTTGGCCCCCACACTCCCTGAATTCAATCCTCTTCGCCTGGAAGAAGCCTCGACGGACGGCGCGCCGGCCTGGGATCTTCCGGCCACTTCCCTTGCAGCGCCGGCCGCCGATACACGTCAGATCCTGACTTTTACCTATTTCACGCTGATCTGCTATCTCTCCATCGGCCTTCCCCTGGCCATCCTGCCCGCCTATGTTCACTTGCGCATGGGGTTCAGCGCGGTGCTGGCGGGCCTGGTCATCAGCATTCAGTACATCGCCACCTTCCTCAGCCGGCCGTGGGCCGGGCGGATTTCCGATCGCCAGGGCGCCAAGGTGTCGGTGTTGTGGGGCATGGGCGCCTGTACCGCCAGCGGTTTTCTCCTGGTGATCGCGGTCGCCCTCCACGTCCGCCCATGGCTCAGCTTCCTGAGTCTGATTGCCAGCCGCCTTGTCCTCGGCGTGGGCGAAAGTCTGGGATCAACGGGCGCGACGCTCTGGGGAATCAGCAGCGCGGGTCACGAAAATACTGCCAAAGTCATCTCGTTCAACGGTGTTAGCACCTACGGCGGGCTGGCGCTCGGAGCCCCCCTGGGTGTGCTGATGGAAAACGCCTGGGGTCTGTCGTCCATTGGCTTGCTCACCATCCTCCTCTGCGGCCTGAGTTTTGCCATCGCTGCCCGCAGAGCCCCCGTTCCGATCGAACCGGGACAGCATTTGCCGTTTCGCCACGTGCTGGGGCGGGTGGCCCCGCATGGGATGGTGCTGGCGCTGGGCGGCGTAGGCTACAGCGTCTTGGCCACCTTTGTGACCCTTTTCTACGCCAGCCGCCACTGGAATGGCGCGGCTCTCTGCCTGACCGCCTTCGGCGCGGCCTTCATCGGCGCACGCCTGCTGTTCATCCGCGCCATCGACCGGTTTGGCGGATTTCCCGTCGCGATGGTGTGCCTGTCTGTCGAATCCGCCGGAGTGCTGCTGTTGTGGCTGGCGTATTCGCCCTGGATGGCGCTTGCCGGCGCGGCCCTGGCCGGGTTTGGCAATTCTCTCGTGTTTCCGGCGTTGGGCGTAGAAGCGGTGCGGCGCGTGTCGATCGAAAATCGCGGTACAGCCCTGGGCGTGTATACGGTCTTCGCCGACGTCTCCTTCTTCCTCGTCGGGCCGGTTGCCGGCGCAGTGATCGGAGCTTTTGGCTATACCAGCGTCTTCCTGTTTGCCCTCGCTTGCGTGCTGGCGGCACTCGGAATCGTGATGGTGCTGCGTGCGCGCCGAAGCGGCGCACCCGTCTGAAGGGCCCGGACGAGTGTCGCCTGTTCACATTCTTGTAATAATTTACAAAGATTTACCGCTTGCTTTCCTTGCAAGGCGCCACGTCAACAGGGGCCCGGAGTACTATCTGTAAGTGCTTGCCCGGCGGCGACACTTTCTTGGTTCTCTCGTTCCAGGCCGGCAAGCGCCGGGCCTGCTGGACGATGAACTGATCCGCCAGTGATCGGAGACCGGAAACAACGGGGCGTTCCCTTCTGGGGAGTCTCAGAATGGGGTACTGGGAACGCCCCACTTGAGCCGGGTTGAGCTTTCAGTCTTCTTCATCCTTCCCATAAAAAAAGAGAGAACGCAGAAATGCCCCTCTCCTGGGTATGTCGTTCTTGCGGCAAATTTCGGAACATTTAGTCTGAAATTCCAACGGCCACCCCGAAGGGTGGCCGTTTGCTTGCTGATCACTATCTGTTTAGCGTTCGTTCTTGCGCCAGTTGAGCAGATCGCCAAGAGTAGTGGTTGAGCTGGAAACCGGCTGCTTGTGAGTGGTCTCCTTGTAGTGCTCGACCGTTGCGCGGCTGGCCTCGTGGCCAACAGCGCGCAGGCTCAAGCCCACCTTCTTCTCTTCCACGTTGATCTTGATGATCTTGAATTCGTGCTCCTGGCCCTGTTCGAGCTTCGCCGGTCCGCCGTCGTCGCCAACCGCTTCGGAGATGTGGCAGAGACCCTCCACACCCTCGGCGATCTCGACGAAGGCGCCGAACTGGGCCGTGCGAAGCACCTTGCCGTGCACCACGTCGCCGACGCGATGGTTGGCAAAGAAGCTCTCCCAGACATCGGGCTGCAGCTGCTTGATTCCGAGCGAGAGCCGGCGGTTCTGCGGCTCGACGCCGAGAACGACCGCCTTGACCTTTTCACCCTTCTTGACGACTTCCGAGGGATGCTTGACGCGCTTGGTCCAGCTCAGGTTCGAGACGTGTACCAGGCCGTCGATGCCGTCCTCGATTTCAATGAAGGCGCCAAAGTCGGTGAGATTGCGAACCCGGCCTTCGACCACCGTACCGGCCGGATAGCGCTCGGTAAGGTGCTCCCAGGGGTTCTCCATGAGCTGCTTCATGCCCAGCGAAATGCGGCGATCGGCGGGATTCACGCTGAGAACCACCGTCTCCACTTCGTCGCCCGGCTTGACCAGTTTCGACGGATGCTTCAGCCGCTTGGACCACGTCATCTCGGAGAGATGAACCAGGCCCTCGATGCCCTGCTCCAGTTCCACGAACGAACCGTAGTCGGTCACCGAAAGAACGCGGCCCTTGACGTGCGCACCCACCGGGTAGCGCTCCGTCGCGTCCAGCCATGGATCGGGCGTCAACTGCTTGAAGCCCAGCGAAACACGCTGCTTGTCTTTGTCGAACTTGAGGACCTTGACCTGGATCTCGTCGCCCACATTGACCAGGTCGCGGGGGTGGGTCAACCGGCCCCAGCTCATGTCGGTGATGTGGAGCAGTCCGTCAATTCCGCCCAGATCCACGAACGCGCCGTAGTCGGTGAGGTTCTTGACCGTTCCCGTAAGAACTGCGCCCTCGCCCAACTGCTCGAGAGTGTGCGACCGCTTGGTGGTCTGCTCTTCCTCGAGGATTTCCTTGCGGCTCACGACCACATTGCCGCGCTTCTTGTTGAGCTTGATGACGCGGACTTCAATCTGCTGGCCAAGATAGCCGTCGAGATTGCGAACCGGCCGAATCTCGAGCTGCG
Organism: uncultured Acidobacteriota bacterium; assembly: GCA_963812485.1. Taxonomy (GTDB): domain Bacteria; phylum Acidobacteriota; class Terriglobia; order Terriglobales; family Acidobacteriaceae; genus Telmatobacter. The sequence goes on along the minus strand of CAWEVD010000009.1, from coordinate 128,150 downwards.
ACCCGGGCAGAAACGCCTTCATGCCGATGTCGACAGTCAGTCCACCTTTGACGCGGCTCACGACCGTGCCCATGACCGGCGTCTTGTCGTTGGCTGCCTTCTCGATGGTGTCCCAAACGCGCAGGCGCTGGGCTTTCTCGTAGCTGACGAGGTAGCCGCCCTCCGGCTCCTCCCGCTCAATCACCACGTCGATCACGTCACCCGGCTGGAACCTGGCTGCACCGGTATGGTCCACGACCTGCTCGAGCGGCACCAGCCCCTCGGATTTCAGGCCTACATCGACCACCAGGTGCTTTTCGGTTTGCTTGATGACGGTGCCGGAGACCACCTTGTCCCCGTAAGCTTCCACTGCGGCGGCCTCGGCGGCCTGCTCCCGCTCGAAAGCTTCGAGCGCGGCCGAGAAGTCTTCCATGGACTCAGTGCCATGTTCGGAATGCGCAGCCGGCCGCTTGGGCGACAGCGCGTGTTGCGCTGCAACGGCGGGCGCGGCAATGACAGGCTCTGTAACGACAGGCTCTGCTGCGGCGGGCGCCTCAACTTCGGGCGCGGCGGCGGCAACCGCCTCTTCCACTGGCACAGGTTCAACCGTTTGCGCGGTCTCGACAGGTGCCGGACTCTCCGCTATTTCCACCGGCGCAATCTCGGGCGCGACAGAGGCTTGCTCGTCGGGCACGGCTGCGGCTTCGGGTTCGGTTGTGGCATCGGCGTCCAGCGCGAAAGGTTCGATCGCCTCGATAATTTCGGCGGTCTCGGGGTTGGACGTGGATTCGTACGGCGGCTGCTGCAGCTCCGTCGCAGGCTCGAGGGTTGGCGTTTCCAATTCGGTGTTCAGGGTTATGCTCTCGGTTTCGGGATTGAGGACGTTAGACATCACTGCTGGCTCCAGGATTCCATCCATCAAATCTCTGCGTCTAAACAGAAGTTCGATTGGCTCCTTCGCTGCGCTGGGCGTGGTGTGCCGATGGCCGGAATCTCTCGCCGGAAGTATGCTCGTGAGCCGTCGGTCACCACAGAGACAGCGCATCCCGCCGTTGGTACGGCGCGATAATCGACTGAACTCCTTGGGAAACACCCGGCATGCAACTGCTGGCTGAAGGGCGGCCGCAGCTTGCTGCTGGAATCCGCGCAGGAAGCTACACCTACAAGTGTAGCAATGTCGTGTTTCCTGCGTCAATGCAATGGGTTGCCTGCTTTCCCAGTTACACTCCTTTCATTTGGCCGCGCGCGGCATGCAACAGGTCGGCTGGCGACCCACGCAGCGGCGAATCGCCGTTCGCCACCTATACTGATCCACGACGGCGTTTTTCTATGGATATTCTCTGGACACCCTGGCGCTTTGCCTATGTCACTTCGGCCGACGGCGCTCCGCGCCCCGGCATTCCGGCCCGGCTAAAAGCATTCCCAGGCGATACCGGCTGCGTGTTCTGCAACCTGATCGCGTCGATTGATTTCGCCATCGAAAACGGGATGAGCCGGGACGAGGCAGAGGCAGCCGGAGGGCTGATTTTCCGGGGAAAACACTGCTTTATCTGCCTCAATGCGTTTCCCTACACCTCCGGCCACGTCATGGTGATGCCGTACGCGCACCTGGACAGGATTGCCAAGATGCCCGAGGAAACGGCCCACGAACTGATGGACCTGGCACAGCAAACAGAGCGGGCTCTCGAGGAGCAGTATCACCCCCACGGATTCAACTTCGGACTCAACCTCGGCCAGGCCGCGGGGGCGGGCGTGGCCGGACACCTGCACATGCACGCCATGCCGCGCTGGGTGGGAGATACCAATTTCATGACCACCGTGTCGGAAACCCGCGTACTGCCCGAAGACCTGGAAACCACCTGGAAGCGAATGCGGGGCGTGTTCAGGGATCCGGGATCAGGGAACAGGGATCAGAGATCAGAAATCGGAGATCAAGGCCCTGGGAATCGGAAATAGGTCTTTGGCCACTTCGTTGGCACAAAACTTGGTACCCCAGGTTCGGCGCGTCCTTGTTTTTGCGCCTAACCTGGGATGGCACGAACCTCCCGGACCATGGAGACATAATGGCGACTCAATCCAACCCGCCAGGCCGCTTCGCCGAGATATGGCCGGCATTGCCCATTGAAGCGTGGAGCGACACCTGCGCCACATTGCAGATGTGGATGCAGATCATCGGAAAAATCCGTCTCGCCTTGACGCCGCCCATCAACCACACCTGGAACGTCACCCTCTATCCCACGGTTCGCGGCGTGACGACTTCACCCATGGCGTGCGGAAACCGCTTCCTCGAAATCGATTTCGATTTTCTCGAGCACGCATTGCGCATAGAAATGAATACAGGGGAGAAAAGAATCATCCCGCTGCAACCGCTCTGCGTGTCGGCCTTTTATCGCCTGGTGAAGGATGCGCTCGCGAGTCTCGGCGCCGATGCCCACATCTGGCCCACGCCGGTCGAGGTGGCGGACCCCATTCCATTCGCACAGGACAACATTCATTGCAGCTACGATCCGGAGTATGCGCAGCGATTCTGGCGGGTCCTGCTCCAATCCACGCGGGTGTTCACGTTGTTTCGCTCCCGGTTCGTGGGCAAGGTGAGCCCGGTTCACTTGTTCTGGGGAGCGCTCGATCTGGCCTGCACACGATTTTCCGGACGGACTGCTCCCGAGCACAAGAGCATGGCCGGCTTGCCCGATCGCGTCACGCGCGATGCGTACTCGCACGAAGTCAGCAGTTGCGGCTTCTGGCCCGGCGCGCCCGGCGTTGAAGCCATGTTTTACAGCTACGCGTACCCCGAACCGCCCGGCTACGCGGACTATCCCATCGCGCCCAATACGGCTGCATACAGCAAGGATTTCGGCGAATTCGTCCTGCCCTACGAAGCGATGCGCACGTCCGCCGATCCCGACCGCGCTCTGCTCGAGTTTCTGCAAACCACGTATGAAGCCGCGGCCAGTCTCGGAAAGTGGGATCGGGACGCTCTCGAAACAGTGGCCGTGCGGGGGTGAAGGTACCGGCGCGTTCGCCGGTGCACCATCGCTTCGACCGATGCTTACTACTTCGCGGTGTAAAACGTGTATGTGGCCGTGTAAGAGACCCGTGAGGTGTCGCCGATTTTGCAGGCAGATTCGGATGCAGCCCCACCGTGTGTCTCCGTGCGCCGAATGAACGCGATGTCGGCAAGCTTTCCGGTGCCAGTTCCGGCCTTCGAACGCAAGAGAAGCCAGGCGACGGAGCCGGCTTCAGGAGCGGGCCTGCTGGCGATCCGCTCTCCCTGGACCTGGCTGCCGTCCTCCAGTTTCCAGGTGGGCCCCGCAAAGTGGCTTCCGATCGTCTTCCCGGAGGCATCCAGCAACTTCGCATCCGGCGCCGTCAGCACCCACTTCGGACCGGTTTGCGTTTCGTTACACGCGTAGACCTGGAATCCGACTCCCTTCGCCTCCAGCACCGCCTGCGCGCCCGGCGGAGGATCGATGGACCCCTCGGTTGGCTGGGCGTGAAGAGCCGCGATTGAAACCGCAGCCGCAATCAAAGTCGCTGCCAGAATTCGCATGGAGCGAGTGTAGCAAAGCACCAATACGCGACGATAAAAGCGCTCGGTGGATGAAGAAGGGATGGATTAACTCTCGGGCAAGCTCTCGCAGGGCTGCGGCGCGAATGCTGGACAACTCCATTTCGTGCGCCGCGAAGTCTACAATCCAACGAAGCGGTGCCGGTCCTGCAGCCCCCGATGGCCGATCGGCCGAAAAGGATAACTTCGAATCTCATGAGCCGCGTCAGCCCATGGCGAACCACTCCACGAAAAACGATTGTTATCTTTTTGCTCGCCGTATTTTTCACCTTCGCTTCCTTCGGGTTTGCCGGCGACATGATGGACCTGGGGCGACAGCCTCTGCTCCGGTTCGGCTTGGGGGTAGTGCTTTCCGGTCTATTCGCGGTCGCATATGCCGCCACGGGCACCGCTCTTCGAGGTCAATTCTGGAAGGCAACCATTCCGATATTCGTGGTGCAGTTTTTTGTGATGGGCGCGCTGGTGCGGTGGTTTCCAGACGCACCACGGCCCGGGCAGTTGGGCGCCGCCGAAATCGGGCGGCTTGAAAGTCGGCTCACCTTGGATGGCCAGGCCACCATTGCAGCCGTGTGTCTGGGCTATGTGGGCTTCGTTTTTGTATTTATCAGCGAAGGCAAGCGCCACATCCGGGTGAATACGGAAAAGGCCGCGCTGGAAAGCGAAATGGCTGCTGCCCGAGAAGTCCAGCAACTCATCCTTCCTGCCCAGGGCGAGTCGTTTCCGGGTTATTTGGTGGAATCGGTTTACCAGCCTGCGCAACAAGTCGGAGGCGATTTCTTTCAGGTTTTACCGGCGGGCGACCGCGGGATGCTCCTGGTGATCGGTGATGTTGCCGGCAAGGGGCTTCCCGCAGCGATGCTGGTGGCTATGCTGATTGGCGCCATTCGCGCGACGGCCGAAGACACCCATGATCCCGCTGTGATGCTTAGCCGTCTCCACGACCGCCTGATCGGGCGCAACTACCGTGGTTTTACCACCGCCCTCGCGGCCTACATTACGCAAGACGGCATCGTGACCATCGCCAATGCAGGCCACTTATCTCCGTATCTTGACGGCTCCGAAGTTGCGCTTCCGGGAGCCTTGCCGCTGGGAGTCGAGAGCGGTGGCCAATACGAAGTTACGAACCTGGAACTCCGGCCCTGCAGCCGCCTCACCTTCTATTCCGACGGCGTAGTCGAAGCGCAGAACCAGAAAGGGGAATTGTTCGGGTTTGAGCGTGCCAGGGCAATCTCCGTGCAGTCCGCCGCGGCAATCGCAGCAGCGGCCGTGCAGTTTGGCCAATCGGATGACATCACCGTGCTCGCGATCAAGCGCATGGAAGACAGCACAGCTTCGACTGCGCGTGGAACGCAACTCATGGTGGCCCCGGACTGAGGTTCGATTTGGCATTCAGGCTGAAACGTCGCTCGCCGCCCCCGCGAGAATCCCTGGAAACTGCGCGGCACCATAAAAATCGCCGGATCCGATCGCATCGGGAACCCTGAAGCGCTGACGGGAATGCTACGTTTGTAACAGGCAGCGGAAAATTTAATCACGGTGTTTACAACTTTCCGCAAGGGTGTGTGTCGGCACAAAGTAAGGCCCACAGTGCACACAACCTCATGTTTATTCTGTGCGCCGACCCGGCGATCGTCCCGTGCAGGTTGCGGAGTTCGCAGAAACGGTGGATCTGATATGTCTTTTGAGAGACCCGGGCGGAGTGTTCTTCTGTCCGTTGCTGCTTTGACTATCGCGACTCTGATCCTTGCGGGTTGCAATGCCATTTCCAAGATCGAATCCACAATCGACCCCCAAGACCGTAACCGGCCCGGCATTCATCGTCGGTACCGATGCGCCGGTAGCGAGCGTGACCTCGTTTGCCGTGCAGGTGATGAGCATCACCGCGTCCGACGGAAGCGGAAAAAGCGTTTCGCTGCTGAGCGGGTCGCCTACCGTTGACTTCGCGCGCTTCAACGGGCTGCAGACCCTGCTCGACATGAATGATGTGGCCGTGGGCTCCTACACCAACGTCACCATCACGCTGGGAGGAGCGACGATCGGCTATCTCGACACCACCAGTCCCGAACCAGCGATCAAGACAGAGAACGCTACGCTTACGACTTCGACGATCAACATCACCCTGCCCAACCCGCTCGTAGTCGCGCAGCCAGGCGCCCCGGTGGGTCTTCACCTCGACTTTGACCTGCGCAAATCGATCGCGGTGGACGCGAACGGCCAGATTACCGGAAACGTCACGCCAACCTTCAGTGTGAACGCGGTGAGCAACACCGCCAAGGGTGCGTACATCGACGAGTTCGATGCGGCGGTCGTCAGTGTCAATGCGGGCTCACAGTCATTCGTCATTCAGGGACCGCACGGCCGACAGCTCACCGTAAATGTGAACGGGCAGACGGAGTGGGACGACAACGAAACGCTGAACGACCTGACGTCCAGCTCCATTGTTCAAATCTCGGGAACCCTCGACGGCGCCGATGCCACAATCGACGCGGATGAGGTGGCGATTCTCTCCCAGGACAGCTTCTACGCCGCGGGCCAGATCACCTATGTCAGCCCGGCCGCGAGCGCGGCCACCAGCTTTGATCTGTATGTGCGCGGGATGTTGCCCACGACCACCGGGATCACGCTGGGGCAGCTCGCCACCATCGATTTGAGCGGCACCGAGAACTTCTCGATCTACTGGATGCATGGGCCGCTCGCCCAGTTCCTGTTCAACCCCGGCGGACTACTGCCGGGACAGCACGTGTCTGTGGGTGGACCGGCTTCGGGCGCGGCCAATGCGCAGGCAGTAACCGTGAAACGAGTTGTGCTGCGTAACTGGGGGTTCAATGGAACCGTGGTGCCCGGAAGCGTCGATTCCGGAAAAGACACTTTCCAGATGAATATCAAAGGCTTCGCCGGCGTACTGATACCGCAGACGGTAACCGTATACCTCACCAGCCAAACCGAGTTCCGGGATGGATTGACGGCGCTCTCCGACGTTGCCGCGAGCACTAACATTCGAGTCGTAGGGCTTCTGCTGAAGGATCCAATTGGCGGGCAAACCGTGCTGGTGGGTCACTACGTGGACGCTCTGAACTAGCAGACTCTAGCGCCAGGCGCCCCACTCGTTCGCCTTCCCGGGGGCAGGCGATGCTACGCAGGCGATGCTTCGGTTTTGTCCTCATCGTCGACGTACTCCTGTAGATCCACCTGCAGTACAGCCGCGAACAGGTCGTCGCCGACGCCGAGATCGACATATCTGCCCTGTGCCTCAGGGGAATGCACGAGGATTCCGAACGTGTGGGGAAGCGCGCCCGATCCCCTGGAGCCATGATGCAGGGAAGGCAAAAAGCGCCGGAACTTGCCCGGCGGCATGTGGAGCGGAGCACCCTGCGCCACCATTCGTTCTCTGTGACCGTTGGCGCAGACAATCTCGACTTCATAGGGGTTCGTCATCATGAACTCTTGTCGCAACTGGGCGACCCTGCTGTAGCGAAGACTGCTTCTCTTGGTCAGGATGGAGGAAAGTGTACGCTCGCGCAGTTGCTCTTCCGTGTAGCCGGTGAGATGGCGAAATGCCAGATTTGAACCCACGATGCGGGCGTCCTCGTCCAGGTGGATAAACGCGACCGGGCTGATGCCCATGACTCTTTCGAGGTCTTCGACGAATGTCATGGCGAGTTTTCGTGCCTGATGGGTGTAGTAGAGCGAGAGAGACAGCAGAACAAGACAGAAGGCAAAACCCGCTCCGTAACCGAGCAGGGACCACTGCGGCGCGTTCACATCGATGGCGTACACCAGGAACCGTTGCGTATCTGCCTTCTTTCCTTCCGGAAGGGTGAAATACATTTGGCCCTTCTCGGCATCCAGCATCCCTAACCCCAGGCCGTTCAGACTCCGCGTCAGGAATCGCTTCCAGGCTGGAACCGGATAGATCTCATTGCCCTCCAGGCGGAACACTCCTCCCGTAATCCGGTCGAGGCTGCCGTTTCGGCTCAGTGTCTGCAGATTCCGGTTCACCAGGTCAACGATGTGCCGGTAGTCTTGCGCGTTTGACTCCATCGTGCAGTCTTCAACGTCTCCGTTGGTGGCCACAGCGCACGAAAGAGAGACGGGCGATGCGATCTGAAACGGCTTGAGACGATTCTTCAAATTCTCAACGGCGTTGGGCTCGGAGAAGTCGAGACAGATAATGGCGTTGCTGACTTCGCTCCGAGTGACCGCCCGGCAGGCCGAAAAAATGACGCCCTTTCCAAGAAGATCGATGTAGGGGTAAGTTACATAGAACTCGCCTCGCTGTAAGTCGACGGTCCTCCAGAAGTACGGGCGCTCCGCAAAATAGATACGCGTGGGAGAACGCTGGTCCGTCCGTGACGGGTGCCCAGGAGTCCGGCGAATATTCCCGTCCGGGTGATGAAGTAGGCCTGCAGCGGAGAACCCCAATCTCCGAAGTTCGTGTTAATCAGTTTCTCGAGGTCAGGGTAGATCTGAAGGCTTGCCGACAGATCAGTTCTCAGTTGCGGGTCCCGGTTCAGAATGTTGGCGATCTCACCAGGCGCGATAGAGGTGGTTTCCGCATCCGGTTTTGCCGGATCCGTCGGAAGCAGGATGGCGGGCACAAACAACGAAATCGCATTGTGCATTGCGCTGTTGTCTGCTCCTGCCTCGCGTGAACCGGCAAGCGTGAGAAACTGCGCTCGTAATGAACGGGGATTCTCTTCCGGACTCGCAATCTGGAGTTGACTGGCAAGGGCGGCGGCATCCTGGGGAGTGAGTTTACCCAGTTTCTGGTCGATCGCCTCGAAAGCGTCGTTGGCGTGACTCTTGAGGTATTCTTCGGCCCGATCGGGCTTGCTGAAGGAGGAGAGAATTTGCGATTCGAGCGCGCTGAATCGCTGCGCGACGGGCTCGCGTTCCTGCTCCAGGCTCTGCGACGAAAAAGATACGATTCCTTCCACCTGGGTCGCCCAGAAGTAAACGCAAGTGAGCGCTCCCGCCAGGGAGATGGCAGCCACGGGCAGGCCGTAGTGGGAAAGAAACACTTCGATATACTTGCCGAATTTCGACCAGACCCAGGACAGAATTCCAAACAGTTTATCCATCGCGTCCCTCCGTTCCTTCCGATGGCTTGATGATTCAGTGATCTGATCTGCCTTTTACGGGCAGCAGAAAGCCATTATTGAAGAAGACGCCCCGGGATGAACTCGAATGGGCCCAAATGATGAAGGGCATTTTACGCTTCTTTCACTTGCATAGGCGATTCCCTCAGAGAATAGTGTCGTGAGGACCCGTTCATATCTGCGGATGAGTGCCGCGAGATGCGCTCGTCAGAGCCCGACTCAAGCCGTCCCGCCGAGCGGACCGGGGATCTCCGACAAGGTCTCAAATACCCGAGCCGTTTTGTTCCTCTTCGCCTCGGCGGCAAGGGCGAGTTCTGCCTGATCCACGTCAGCACGATCGAGAAGCTTTTTCGGAATGGATTTCGTGGTGCGCAGGCCGAGCTTTTTGAGCATCTCCACCTGGCGAATCAGATTGCCGCGGCCGTCGGCGAGCTTCTTCATCGCATTCTCGTAGCGCTGACCACCACTCCGCAAACTCTCGCCAAGCATCTCCATGTCGGTGACGAACCCCACAAATTTCTCGTAGAGTTCCGTTCCCCGATCCATCACTTCCCGCACGTTGCGTGCCTGGCGCTCCTGTTGCCAGAGCACGTTGACGATGCGAATGACGTAGAGAAGCGTGGTGGGGCCAACCAGCAGAATCCCCTGCTTGTAGGCATCGGCCCACAACTCGCTATCGGCCTGCAGGGCCATCAGAAACGCCGGTTCGACAGGCACGAACATCACCACAAAATCCGGAGCTTCCAGTTCAGGCAGCCGATGATAGCCGGCCTTGGCGAGGTTGGCGATATGGCCGCGCACGCTGGCGAGATGGAGTTTGAGGGCGGCCCGGCGATCGTCTTCGCACGTGGCCTTGACGCAGTCGGTGTAAGCGTTGAGCGACACCTTGGAATCAATGATCAGGTTGCGGCCGCCGGGAAGAAGCAGCACAACGTCAGTACGCACAGACCGGGAGCGATCCCCGGCGTCAGACTCGATACCCGCAAAAGACTGCTGGAATGTATATTGCTCGCCTTCGCGCAGGCCGGCCTTATCGAGCAGGTCGCGCAGAATGAATTCGCCCCAGTCACCCTGCGTCTTCGCCGAGCCACGCAACGCGGTGGTCAGATCATGCGCTTCCTGCGACAGCTGCTGATTGAGGCCGTTCAGGGTCCCGACAAGAGTTTCGAGCCTGGTCACTCCGGTATTCGAATCGCTCTGCGCCTGCTCGACCTTCTCGCGGAATTCCTTGATCTGGTTCTGGAGCGGAGCCAGAAGATTGCCAAGATCGTTGCGGCTGGTTTCGGCGAAAGACTTTGCCTTGGTATCCAGGACTTCTCCGGCCAGGGCCTGAAACTGATGCGCCAGTGTCTGTTTCGCGGTTTCGAGCAGTTCGAGCTTTTCCGCCATGTTCTGGCGCTCGCTACGCAGCTCGGCTTCGAGGGCGCTGATGCGGGCCGACAGGAGGCGTTCGCCGTCGAATTTTTCCTGCAAGGCCATCCGCAGCCCGTCGCGCTCGGCGGTCAACTGGCGAGCGGTCTTCTCGCGTTCGGCCGCGAGCGATTCGAAGCCGGCCCGCCCATCGGCGAGCGACTGCGCCTGGCCGAGTTCGGCCCGGACCACGCTGAGATCGGTCGCCAGTTGGCCCATTCGCTGTTCAGCCTGCGCCTTCTCGTTCTTTGCCGACGCGTGACGAAGGAGGTAACCCAGGAGAATACCGGCTAAAGCCGCAATTACGGAGATAAAAGCCTGCATAAAGGTCACTTCGCCTCTTCGCCTAATGTACGCCCTTTTGCTGTGCAATTCAGGGTACAAATTCGGAGAGTAATCAAAACCGTTCATCTATGTCTGTGACCGTCACAACTCGCGGTATTCCACGCCGTTACAGGCAGGCATCCTTTGATAGACTTGGACTTTCGGGGCAAGGCGTGTTTTTTTGTGCACGCGAGTTGTGTTCCCCAGCCGCGGGCCGGTATTGTAGGCACGCGGAACCTGATTGGAATGGTGCCCTGAAGGATTCCCAGAGATTCGAAGTAAACGAGGAGAAACGCGCATGGCGGTGGAAGAGAAAGTCAAGCAGATCATTGTGGAACAACTGCAGGTGGATGAGGCCGAGGTGACTCCGGGAGCGAGCTTCCAGGAAGACCTGGGCGCGGACTCGCTGGACGTTGTGGAACTGGTAATGCAGTTCGAAGAGGCATTCGACCTGGAGATTCCCGACGAAGACGCGGAAAAGATCAAGACCGTCAAAGACGCCATCGAGTACATCGAAAAGAACGAAAAGACCGCGAAAGGCAAGTAGCCGGTGAGCCGAAGAGTCGTCATTACCGGCCTTGGGCTGGTATGCGGTGTGGGCAACACCGCTCCCGAAGTGTGGCAGCAGTTATTGGCAGGAGCCAGCGGTGCGGCGCCCATCCGGGGCTTTGACACCACTGGCTTTTCTGTCACATTTGCCTGTGAGGTCAAGAACTTCGACCCGCTGAACTTCGTGGACAAGAAAGAAGCGCGCAAGATGGGCCGCTTCATTCATTTTGCCTTTGCGGCGACCCAGGAAGCGATAGCCCAGGCCGGCCTGGAAGTGACGCCGGATATCGCCGACCGGGTGGGGGTGTTCATCGGCTCGGGGATCGGCGGATTCGAGATCATCGAGCGGGAGCACGCAAACCTGTTGCAGGGTGGCCCGCGCAAGATCTCGCCCTTCTTCATTCCCGCGACGATCGTGAACATGGCTGCCGGGCAGTTGAGCATTCGTTACGGAGCGCGCGGGCCGATTTCAGCCACCGCCACGGCCTGCGCCACCTCGGCCAATTCCATCGGCGACTCGATGCGCATGATCATGCACGGCGATGCCGACGTGATGATTGCCGGGGGATCGGAAGCCGCAGTCACATCCTTATCCGTGGGTGGATTTGCCGCGATGCGCGCTTTATCGACGCGCAACGACGAGCCCGAAAAGGCCAGCCGTCCGTTCGACAAGGACCGCGACGGATTTGTGATCGGCGAAGGCGCCGGGATCGTGATCCTGGAGGAACTGGAGTTTGCGCGCAGGCGCGGGGCAAAGATCCTGGCCGAGGTGATCGGCTACGGCATGAGCGCCGACGCCTACCACATGACCGGGATCGCCCCGGAAGGCGCGGGAGCCCAGAGAAGCATGCGGGCAGCGCTGAACGACGCCGGAATCGCGCCGGAGGAAGTGGGCTACGTCAATGCCCATGCCACCTCGACGCCGGCGGGCGATGGCAACGAGTCGCGGGCCATCGAGTTGGTGTTTGGGGAGCAGGCGCTCAGTGGAAAGCTGAAGGTGAGCGGGACAAAGTCCATGACCGGCCACCTGCTGGGCGGCGCGGGCGGGCTGGAAGCAGGGATTACGGTGCTGGCTCTGCAGCACCAGATGCTGCCGCCGACGATCAACCTCGACAATGTAGACCCCGAGTGCAGGCTCGACTACGTGCCCAACAAGGCCGTGCCGCACACCTTCGATGTGGGGCTGTCGAATTCCTTCGGGTTTGGCGGGATCAACGCCACGCTGATCATGCGGCGCTGGGATGAAGCCAGGGACTAGAACTGGTTGCATAAATCCCGGTTTTGAAAGGGCACGGCTTCACAGCTTGCTGAAAATATCGTTCGGGCGGTAGGCCGGGGATTTATCCCCGGTATAAGCGATGCAATATAAACGGGGGCTTCAGCCCCTGAGGTATGCTTTTGGGAATTTCGCTCGAAACCATGCCTTTTTCAGCAGCCTGTTCAGCTTTTGCATTTTCTTTCTACCCGTTTTGTCACAATAGAGGTGGAAGAGAAAATCGAAGTGCCGCCTTGGCCAGAACCCAGGCCACCGGAAGCAATTCGGTTTCGTTCTGAACCGTTTAGACCCCCTAAAAGGGCCCTTCCGGACCGTTTAAATTCGCAGGGTTGTGACACATATCATCATTTTTTTCAGCAACTTGCATCTTAAATATCGAGCCGAAATGGATATTCTACCCCCCGTAGCCCTGTGAAACTGTGTAACTGTAAATCCGTCCCTTCGATCAAGCCACGACTCAAGCCTTCACAGCTTGGGAGAAATCGAGACGGCGCGCAAGCCACTGAGGGTTGCGCGCCGTTGGTGTTTTTTGGAGAGAATGGTGTCGCGCTTAACCCATGGCAGCCGCCCAGACTACGCCTACGAGGACAATGATCGCCCACCATCCGAAAACGGCGATGTAGCCGGATGTCCGCTTGACCCCCGCCACCATGGAGACCCCGATCCCCATCAGGACCAGCGTCCAGATGGTAATGGCGTCAAGCGAAGTCGCGAGGGAATAGAGGACTTTGTTGGTATCGACAGGATTCAGAAACGCGCCGGCGTTGGTAGGCGCGAAGTTTCGTATATTGAACGATTCGGGCGCCATCCCAGCGTAAATGACGATGATACCCAGCAGAACCTTGATGACCCCGGGAAGACCGGCGAACATCCATGCAGTGAACACCGATCCGTAGCTGGCCTTGCCACCGAAAGCGAAGTTGATGGTGCCCCACAGGACGAGCGAACCGCCTGCTACGAACGCCAACACCAGGAGCGGGTTGGCGATAAAGATTCCCTCGGTGAACCCCACTGAAATCTTCTCCGCCGACGCACGCTGCTCCGGTGTCATTCCCGCCATCCGCTCTTCGGTCTTGGGGTCCATTTTCATCTGGTTTTCCGACACCGTGGCCATGCCGATCTTTGTATAGACCACGGCAAACAGAAGATAGCCCGCCACGACCGAGATCAGGAACGGCATCCACCAGCTTTTGTGGCCCCGCTTGATGTCTTCAAAGGTCTTCGACGGCGCCGTAAATATGTTGACTACGCGCTGCCACTGGGAGAGACCCGGGGCCACGTCGGCCGCGGATTGAACGCCAAGGTCACTCATGTTTCCCCTCTCAAGGAATCACATAACGTACAGGCGCACTCCCTCGGTCCGGGTCGACCGCGGCAACCAGGAAACAGTTGCAAATTCTTTCCGGGCAAAGGACCGCCCGGCGCGAAACGGTGCAGACCGGGATGGAAGTGCGTTCGCCCGCGATTGTACCCCGAAACGGCCGGACGGAACATGGATTTTCCCGGAGCATCCGGAAACGCAGTCGTTTTACTTGCCGTCTTCTGCGATCTGGGCAGCGGGCGCGGGATGGCGCCGGGGCGTCTGGCCCGGGGCGGGGGGCGGCGACGCGTAGTTTTTGTAGACCGTGATGTGGAAGCAGGGCTGCCGGAATTCCTCTTCGACATCGATGGTGCCGGCCAGTTGCTGGGCCAGCAGCCAGTTGCGCATCCAGCCCAATTCCTGGCGGTTCATACCCTGCTTAACGACGTCGACGGTGCCCCCGGTGAGATGGGGGCTGACGATGTCCCCCTCGGCGGCGGCGGCGTTGCCATTCACCCTCATGAGTTGCTGCTGGTATTCGACGGTGCGCACCGCGGAGCTGACTTCAATGGGTTTATGGAAGCGGGCGGCGTGGGCCGCCGCCAGGTCGCTAAGGAAATCGGCAGTCCAGGGACGGCAATAGCGGTGGCTTTCGCTGAGGTTGGAATTGACCACCAACCCTGACGAGGCCGGGACGGGAACCAGCAGTTTCTGCTCGATTCGGCTTGCCAGGTCGTCCTCGTCAAGAATGCGTTCCAGTCCGTCCATTTCGGCGCGCTCGTTCTGACGGGCGAGGGACTCGAACGAGCCCTTGAGGGGCGGAGCCATGACCAGCCGGGTGCGCTCGAGCGAGGCGGGCCGGATGACCGCCGGCGAAGAAACGTGCCGCGAAGAAACGGTGACGCTCCGCGAAGAAACCTGCGCAGTCCGCGAGGTCGGGACGTGAGCAGCCGGATGCCCTGTGGACCGATTTCGACGAGTGACCGCGATAGCCTGCCCGATATTCCGCGGAATGGGTTGGATGATGCCCGGACGAACGGGCGCTGGACGGGTGCGTAGAGGGATGGATCGTTCTCGGATGGGCCGTCGAGCCGTGGGCAAGCCGGCGCGCGTTCGACGGTACGACCGGCGATGCGGCGGCCGATGTCGCGGCCAGTGCTGTCAACACAAGAGCAATAAACACGATCCGCAACATGACTGGAGTGAGCGGAGAACCCTGAGCAATCCCAGTATAAGGCGTTCCGGCTCTGGAGCGAAGTGTCAAGAGCGATTCTCCAGTTTGGCGGTGTCGTGCTGAGGGATCACCGAGGTGGCTCCTGCTTTCGGCCGTTGAAGGCCTCGCCGAAGGGGAATCACGGGAAACTGGATCGGATCTGCAGAGTCGGTTGATTAAACACCGCGCTGCGGAAATAGTTTCGGTTCCATTTGACTTGGGGATGGGGCGGCGGGACAGCGGTGCACCCCCTTACAATGGCTCCATGATGGCGACTGTTGCGCAAGCACTTACTTTTGAACAAAAGCTCGATCAGCTGGCACGGGTAGCGATCGAAGTTGGACTTGGCCTCAACTCCGGGCAGGAATTGGTGATGACCGCGCCGCTCGAGGCGGTTCCTCTGGCGCGCCGCATCACCGAGCAGGCGTACCGCGCCGGCGCATCCCTCGTGACGACCCTGTATACCGACGACGAAGCGGCCCTGATGCGGTACCGTTTCGCACCCGACGCGGCCTTCGACCGGGCCGCCGGCTGGTTGTACGACGGAATGGGCGCGGCCTTCAAGAGCGGCGCGGCGCGGCTGGCCATCACGGGGGCCAATCCGCTGCTGCTTTCGAACCAGGATCCGGCCAAAGTGGGACGGGCCAACCATGCGGTTTCAAAGGCCTACCGGCCGGCGCTCGAGCTGATTACGCGCCATGAGATCAACTGGACGATCGTGGCCAGCGCAACCCCCGCCTGGGCTGCCGCGATGTTCCCCGGACGCCACGCCGTCGGAGGCGATGGAGCAGTTGTGGGAGGCGATCTTCGCCACCTCGCGCATCAACGTCGACGACCCGGTGGCCAACTGGAAAGCGCACGATGCGGAACTGCACCGGCGCGCCGCCTTCATGAACGAGAAGCGGTATGCGGCGCTCCAGTATCGCGGACCCGGGACCGACTTCCGCCTCGGCCTGGCCGACGATCATCTCTGGCTGGGCGGCGGCACCACCGCGGGAAACGGGCGCTATTGCATTCCCAACATGCCCACCGAAGAAATCTTCACCACGCCCCACAAGGACCGCGCGGACGGCACGGTTACAGCCACCAAGCCGCTGTCGTACCAGGGAACCATGATCGACGGCATCCGGGTGCGCTTCGAAAAAGGGCGCATCGTGGAGGCGCACGCCACCCGCGGGGAGGAAGTGCTGCAGAAGCTGATTGCCACAGATGATGGCGCGGGACGCCTGGGCGAAGTGGCGCTGGTTCCCCATTCGTCGCCCATCGCCTCGAGCGGGCTTCTCTTCTTCAATACGCTCTTCGATGAGAATGCCGCCTCCCACATCGCGTTGGGCCAGGCCTACACGTCGTGCCTGCGCGACGGAGACAAGCTTTCGCCCCAGGAACTGGCCGCGAAAGGCGCCAACGACAGCCTCATCCACGTGGATTGGATGATCGGATCGGAGAAGCTCGACATAGACGGCATCACCGCAACCGGGGCTGTTGAACCGCTAATGCGAGAGAGCGGGGAGTGCGGCGTAGCCGATCAGTTCGAGATCGACACGGTTCATCAGGCGGTTGATCAGTGTGGCGATGCAGGCCGCGCCAAAGCCGTTGTCGATGTTGACCACGCAGACGTTGGGCGAACAGGTGTTCAACATGCCCAGCAGCGCAGCGACGCCGCCGAATGAGGCCCCATAACCCACGCTGGTGGGAACGGCAATGACCGGGGCGTTGACAAGACCGCCGACCACTGTTGGAAGAGCTCCTTCCATCCCGGCGCAGACGATGAGCACTCGCGCGGACTGCAGCGACGTGCGCTGCGCGAGAAGACGATGAATGCCGGCGACGCCGACGTCGGCGATCAGCTCAACGGGGTTGCCCATCAGGCGCGCGGTAATTGCGGCTTCCTCGGCGATAGGCAGATCGCTGGTTCCGGCGCAGACCACCGCGATGGTTCCCTTCCCAAGAATGGCCGGAGCCTGGCTGAGCGTAATGGCGCGGGCGGTTTCATGGTAGATGGCGCGCGGTTCAGCGGTGAGCACTGCATCGAAGCATTCACGCGAGGCGCGCGTGGCGAGCACGTTGCCTCCCGCCGCTGCCATGCGGGCAAAGATGGCCGCGACCTGCGCAGCGGTTTTGCCTGAAGCGAAAATCACCTCGGGCATGCCGGTGCGCAGGGCGCGATGGTGATCGAGCTTGGCGAACCCCAGGTCTTCAAACGGCATGTCGCGAAGGCGATCCACGGCCTCGGGAACCGCGGTGCGGCCTTCGCTCACTTCCTGCAGCAGCGCCTCGATCTGCGCACGATTCATCAGTGGTCCTTTCCTGCGCCATCGGTGCGACCGGCGTAAATGCGCGCGGCTTCCTGCATCACTTGCTTGAGCGGCACGGAATGTTCCGCGGCGAGCTTGCGGCAATCTTCGTATTCAGGTGAGGCATTGGCCACATCGCCGGAAGGCCAGCGCGCGACTTTCATCCGCACCGGACCCCACTCCGTCTCGACCGTGGCGAACTCGCGCTCGAGAGAGATCTTGTTTTCGATGCGCCAGTGCAGGCCGATGGTGGTCGTCTCGCGAAAGAGCAGGTCGCGGAGCGCCGGCAAAAGGTCAGGGCTTGCAAGCACCGTCAACTGCACGCCCGTGCGGCCTTTCTTCATCTGCACGGGAACTCGATACACGTCCCATGCGCCGGCGGAGAGCAGCAATTCGCTGACGTAGGCGAGCAGTTGCGGCGTGGAATCGTCGATCACGGTTTCGATGACCGCGATGGGCTCGACCGCGGAATGCGCGGCATCGGAGCCTTCGCCAACCAGGAGGCGCAGCACGTTGGGCTCGCCGGGCGTTTCGCGGCCGCCCGCTCCATATCCGGTGGCGGACACGCGCAAGGCCGGCAACGCGGCGTATTGAACGTCGAGCATGCGCAGGATGGTCGCGCCGGTGGGCGTAACGCGTTCCATGGGCGGGCCGGCCGAGTAGATGGGAGCATCGCGGAGAAGCGCGAGCGTGGCAGGTGCGGGCACGGGCAGCGTGCCGTGCGCGCAATGCACTGTGCCGCTGCCTACATTAAGCGGCGAAGCCATCCAGCGATCTACGCCAAGCGCCGCGGCGCCTGCGGCTGCGCAAACGATGTCCACGATGGTGTCGACCGCGCCTACCTCGTGAAAGTGGACCTGCTCAATGGGAATGGAATGGATGCCGGCCTCGGCTTCGCCGAGCAATTGAAAGGCGCGCGCGGCGCGATCCGTCACGATTTCGGCGAGAGAAGCGGAACGGATGATGCCCAGAATGGTCGAGAGCGAACGATGATGCGCGTGGTCGTGGATTCGCTCATGGGCGTGTTCGCGATCGTGCCCATGTTCGTGGTTGTGGTCCCCATCATGGGAGTGGTCGTGCGCATGCGAATGGTCGTGCGCGTGGTGTGCATGTTCTTCTCCGGAAGCGGTCTCGCCAGTGAGAACCTTGACCTGGGTCGCGCTCAGACCGCCGCGCATCACTTTGCGAGCTTCGAGTTTGGCGCCCACGTTGAGCGCGCTCGCAGTGTCGGAAAAAAGATTGAGGGGAACACCGGCATCGATCATTGCGCCCAACAGCATGTCGCCGCTGATGCCGGAAAAGCAGTCCAGATAGCCAATACGCATCGAGGGTGATTTTACGGTATTGCTCTGGGCGGTGTGTAGGCTCGCTAGGCGCCGCGGCGCAAGAGCACATCGGCGGGTAGAACGGCGTTCAGCGAACCGGAACGGAAACCAGCGCAATCGAGCGTGACGTATTGAAAGCCGGCGCTGCGCAGTGCGGCGGTGATGGCGTCGAGTGTGTCCATCGAGAGCGCCCTCTGCATCTCGGCGCGCGCAATCTCCACGCGGGCCAGGTCTCCATGATGGCGGACGCGGAACTCGCGGAAGCCGAGTTGCCGCATGCTTTCTTCGGCCCGCTCCACCTGCTGGAGGACTTCGCGCGTAACCGTCCGGCCGTATTCGACACGCGAAGACAGGCAGGGCGCTGCCGGGCGATCCCACAACGAATAGCCGGCAGCCTTGGCGAGGGCACGCACTTCGAGCTTGGTCAAACCGGCATCGGCCAACGGCGCAAGCACGTCGTGCTCCTGCGCAGCGCGCTGCCCGGGCCGGAAGTCGCGGGTATCGTCGGCATTCATGCCGTAGGCGATCTGGGTATATCCCAGGCCCGCGCCGAGAGCCCTCATGCCTTCGAAGAGTTCGGTCTTGCAGTGGAAGCAGCGGTTGGCGTCGTTGCGCTGGTACTCGGGCTTGTCGAGTTCTTCGGTACGAATCACGCGAAGCGGCATCTCGATGGATTTGGCGAAGGCGCTGGCCTGTTCCATGTCGCGGCGGGCGAGGGAGGGCGAGTCGGCCAGCACGGCCAGCATACGGTCACCCAGCACCCGGTGCGCTGTGGCGGCGAGAAACGCGGAATCCACTCCGCCGGAGTACGCCACCATCACGCTGCCCAGGTGCCGGAGTTGAGCTTCTAGCGCTTCCAACTTCGATTGTGTGTCAGCCGCCGGCTCGGGGAGGCCGATTTGTGCGGACACCACCATGGGTCCGATTATACCCACTATCCCAATGCCGGTAGGAGGGTGCATGACCGGATCGCTCGCCCGATCATTCCGGCAATCCCGCAGCCAGCAGCAAAATTGACCCGCTTATAATGGAAACACTGTATTAGATAAGGCCAAACTATCGCCTCTTTCGATCGGCCGGGAAAGCATAAATCAACAACCCGGCTCTGCTGTGCAGAGCCCAGGAGAAACGCCAGCGCATGCCGAAATCAGTTTCCATCTGTGTGATCGGGTCCGGATATGTTGGACTTGTTGCGGCGGTTTGCTTAGCCGAGATGGGCCACCAGGTCACCTGTGTCGATAACGATGAAACGAAAGTAAAAACCCTGCGCGAGGGGGGGGTTCCGATTTACGAGGCGCATTTGCCGGAACTGCTGGGCAAGCACCTGGGGCGAGGCGTCGACTTCACTTCCAATCTGGGCGAAGCGGTAGAGCGGAGCGAGGCCATCTTCATCGCCGTCGGTACGCCCCAGGGCGAGACTGGCGCAGCCGATCTTTCCTACGTCGAGGCCGTAGTCTCAGAGATCGCGCGCGCGATCACCAGTTACAAAGTCATCGTGGAAAAGAGCACTGTTCCGGTCTACACCAACGAATGGATCCGGCGGGTGCTGCACAGGCGCGGCGTCGAGCCCGACCATTTCGATGTGGTGTCGAATCCTGAATTCCTGCGTGAAGGCACTGCGGTCATTGACTTCCTGCATCCGGACCGGATCGTGGTAGGCGCTGGGACGGAGCGCGCTGCCGATTTACTGAAGCGCATCTACGCGCCGCTTTCCGACGGCAGTTATTACGAGCGGCCGGACGCGCTGGCGGGGGCGTGCAGCGCGGCCCGTCCCGCCAAGTTGCTGGTTACGTCGCCGCAGAGCGCTGAAATCATCAAGCACGCCTCCAATGCATTCCTGGCATTGAAAATTTCGTTCATCAATGCGGTTGCCAACCTTGCCGAAAGCGTGGATGCTGATATCGAGGACATCGCCGCGGGGATCGGACTCGACAGCCGTATCGGCCCGAAATTCCTGCGCGCTGGCCTGGGCTATGGCGGTTCCTGCTTCCCCAAAGACGTGGCTGCATTCCACTGGGTTGCGCAACAGCAAGGGCTCAATTTTCATCTGCTCGAAGAAGTTCGCCACATCAACGACGCGCAGCGCGACGTGTTCTTCAACAAGGTGCGCGCGGCACTGTGGACGCTTCGCGGCAAAAAACTCGCTGCCCTTGGCCTGGCGTTCAAAGGGGATACCGACGACATTCGCGAGTCGCCGGCCCTGGAGGTGATCCGGAGGCTGCTCGAGGCCGGCGCATACGTCACGGCCTACGATCCCGCTGCCATCGAACGAGCCCAGGCAGTGCTGCCTCCTTCCGACAAGATGCGCTATGCGGCCAACCTCTATGAAGCCGCCGACGACGCAGACGCCGTGCTGATTCTCACTGACTGGAAGGAATTCGCGGAGATCGATCTGGTGGAGTTGAACCGCGCAGTTCGCTTCCCCATCGTGATCGACGGGCGCAATCTCTATAAGCCGCAACAGATGGCTGACCACGGCTTCACGTACGTCAGCATCGGTCGCCCCGCCAACTACAACGCGCAGCAAGGCAAGCCGAAGAAGATACTGCTGTAAAGGCAGGGACGTAGGGATTAGGGACTCCCAGTTAGGCCCCTAGTCCCTATCTCCCTAGTCCCTGTCTTTTTTCACTTCCCTGCTTCGCTCGACAGCTTTTGCGCTTTGCTCATGGCGTCTAGGACGTGCTGTTTCTGCGCGTCCATATCCGGCGGATGGTTGTTGCCCATGTGCTTCGCGGCATCGTCCAGCTTCTGTGCAAATCCCTGCCCAATGGTTTCGATTGCCGACTGTGCCTGCGGCAGCACTTCATGGAAATGCGCGAGTTCTTCGGTTGCCTTCTCGGGGTGGTAGCCAAGGCGGTCGCCCGACTGCATGGCATCGATCAGTAAGTCGGGCGGCGACGCCAGGAACCCAGTCTGGTGCATGGAGTCATAGGCGCCGCGCAGCCGCATCATGGCGCCGGCGAATCCATCCAACTCGCCCCTCCGCGCGGTGAGGCCGTCGGCGCGATGCACTTCGACGATCACTTTCTTGTCCACGCTTCCCGCAGGAACGGGGACCACCGTCGTCAGCGTGTTGCCTTCGAATCTCCAGCCGCCTTCGCCGCTGGGACCGGCCTTCTGGATAGGAGAACCGTTGACCGTCACCGATGCGGGCGGCCAATCGGCAGGCAAGCGCAGTTCGTAGCTCCGAGTCTTCGCCATGCCGGGGTAGCTGCCCTCGACGGGGCCGATTTCCACGCGCAGCGTGTCGCCTTCCTGCGCGGCTTTGATCGGGGTGCGCGCAAAGATGCCGTTCTGGTACTCGACCGAGGCTCCGGAATCTTCATACACCGAATAGCTGGAGCTCGTGCCCGGCTTGAGCGGCCACACGTTGACGATCAGCGGATCGACCGGCTTTTCGCCGGTGTAGCGCATGGGCGGCTGCATGGGCACAATGGCCCCGGCTTTCACGTAGACCGGGATCTGGTCGATGGAGAAGTTGCGATCGACGGTAGTTGGGCCGGCCAAGTGCTTGCCCGTGGGCCACTCGATCCAGTCGCCTTCCGGAAGCCAGACTTTTTCTGTAGCAAGACCCGACACCTTGTCGGCGGCGGCCACGACGGGCGCCACCAGCATCTGGTCGCCGAAGAGGTACTCGCCCTTGCTGGTGTAGGCTTCCGGGACTTCCGGCCAGTCGTAATAGAGCGGACGCAAGAATGCGACGCCGGTGTCGTAGGTGCGCCGCGCCTCGGTGTAGATGTAGGGCTGCAGCGCGTAGCGAAGCTGGAACGTGTCGCGCAGGATCGCAGAGTACGGCTCGGGATAGGCCCAGATGCGGCGCTCCGAATCGGGATTCTTGGTGGTGTGGGTGCGCAGGATGGGACTGAACGCGCCGAATTCGCACCCAGCGCGTGAAGAGTTCCGGATCGACGGCGCCCGGCATGTGGCCGCCGATATCGTGGCTCCAGTAGGCATAGCCCACGTTGGCCGCGGTGGCCGTGAACCAGGGCTGAAAGGCCAGCGAAGCCCACAGGGAGACGGTGTCGCCGGAGAAGCCGATCTGGTAGCGGTGATTGCCGAGCCCGCCCCAGCGATGGAACAGCAGTGGCCGCTTGCCCTCGCGCTGCTGGTCGGTGAAGTGGACGTAGTTGAGCCACCACGTCGGGCTCACGCCGGCCATCTTCGTGTTCGGCTCCTGCTGCCAGTCGAGCCACCAGAAGTCGATTCCCTGCTTCTCCAGCGGATGCAGGATCAGGTTCATGTAGTTGGTGGCGAATTTCTTGTCGGTGATGTCGAAGGGCATGTACTTCCTGCTGGCGGGATCGACGCCCATGGCCCGCGCCATCTCGGGATAGGCTCCTCCCATGGCTGAATGCCCGATGCCGGGTGCAGGTTCAGGCTGGTCTTCAGATGGTCGGCGTGCAGCCTGGCCAGGAACTGATCGGGATCCGGAAAGAGCAGCGGGTTCCAGGTGTAGCCGCTCCAGCCCAGGCGGTGACCTGACTGGTCCTTCTCGCCGCGCGCCTGAAGCTGTTCGTAGCTGAGATGCCAGTCCATGTCGATGACGAAAACATCGAGAGGAACATCGTTCTCGTGGAAGCCGCGGATGATTTCTTCGATTTCCTGGTCGGAGTAGGCCCAGTAGCGCGACCACCAGGCGCCGAAAGCGAAGCGCGGCGGGAGCGGGATTCGGCCCGCGACACGCACATAGTCGCCCAGGGCCTTTCGATAGTCGTGGCCGTAGCCGAAGAAGTACCAGTCCTGGCGGTCGCCCGCGGGGCGCTCCATGACCCAGGGCCAGGGGCTGTTTTCTCCATCCTTGAAGCTGAAGTCGGCGGAGTCGAAGAGCGGACGCGAGGAGTCGTCGACCACGGCCCAGCCGGAGCGGGAAATGAGGCCCGGTTCAATCGGCTCCCTGGTCTTGTCGCCCAGCGCGCCGTCGAGCGTGCGCGTAGTTCCCTGCAGGTTCTGGTCGTCGGCCTGGCCCGGATGCCAGATGACCGGCTTGCCGTCGACGGTGAGTTCGATGGTGAGGTCTTCGGGCGTAAACCGGCCGTCCTGATGGGATTTTCCTGCGGCACCCGGCGAGTAGGTCAGCGTGAGGGCGCTGGTCTTGAGAGTGAGGCGATGGCCGTGATCCGATTCGGTGCGGTCGAAGCCGGGTACGGGCAGACGGCGATTGAGAAACACGAAGGAAGCGTGATCTTCGAATTTTCCGTCTGCGGCCCACTCCATGCGGATGAGTTCGGGCGTGAGCACCGTGAAGCGGGCTTTGCCCAGGATAACGACAGCTTTGGGATCGGCCACCGGATCGGTGGCGGCTTCTCCCGGCGAAGGCTGGACTGTGGGCTGGGAAGCGGCTGCCTGTGCGGCAAGCTGCATATCCCCGGGGCGCATTACGGCCGGCTGACCCGGCAAATGTGTTGTGACTCCCATCGTCCATCCCACTACGATTGCGATTGCGGCAAAGTGATGCAAGGAATTACGCACAGCTATTCTCCTGATTTTGATTACGTCGGAAAGGCTATCACCTGCAGCGACCTCGCCTGTCGGCGCGCCTGCTACACTGCGCCAGAACCATTCCGACGGTTGACTACGGGAGAAAAATTGACAAAGGCGAATCTGGTTGTTGCGGGCTTGTTGGGACTGGGCATGACGGCGGCTGTTACAGGACTGCCCCAGTCCTCGCACGATGCGGAACCAGGAGCAAAGATCGCGCCCGTCTCCTCGCTGCCGCCTCTCGACGCGCACCCGGTGGTCGCGTTGACGTTTGATGACCTGCCCGCCGCGGGCAGCCTGCCGCCCGGAGAGAACCGCACCAAAATCTTGACCGTCCTGGCCGCTGAGCTGAACTCGAATCATCTCGAAGGCACCTACGGATTCGTCAATGCGAGCAAGCTCCAGAACGATCCCGACGCGCAACAGGCTTTGCATGTCTGGGTCGACTCCGGGATGAACATCGGCAGCCACACGTGGTCGCACATTTCGCTCACCAGCAATTCCGCTGAAGCGTTCGAGAACGACATTGCCCTGAATGAGGAGGCGCTGGCCGCTTATGCCGGCGGCCGCGACTGGCACTGGTTCCGCTATCCCTTCCTCTGGGAGGGCGATACGCTGGACAAGCGCCGCGCGGTGCGAAGCTATCTGCGCGAGCATGGCTACCGCGTGGCGCAGGTTTCGTTGGATTTTGAAGACTACGCATGGAACGACGCATTCGCTCGCTGCTCCGCGAAAGCAGGACGCCGCCGCCATCGCCTGGTTGAAACAGAGCTACCTCGAAACGGCGACCGAGTACATCCGCCTGGGACGCGAAGAACAACACATCGCGTTTGGGCATGAGATTCCCAACGTGATGTTGCTGCATGCCACCGCCTTCACCACGCTGATGTTGCCGGAATTGGTAAACATGCTGCGCACGCAAGGCTTCCAATTTGCATCATTACCTGATGTAGAGAAGGATCCGGCGTATGCACTCGACCCGGACGCGGCACTGAAATATGGCGGCACCCTGCCTGACCAGTTCATGGATTCGCGCCATTTGCCGTATCCGGCTTTCAAGCCGAAGCCGTTCGCCAGATTGAAGAGCTTGTGCCAATAGCCGATGCGGAGCCAAAAGGCCGGCTCAGGCGAGGTGCAAGGGCTCTTTCAGGAGTTGGAATGAAATCGGATCGCTGGGTGATTGCAGCCGTTCTCTTTCTCGCGGCCGGACTGGGTTTGCTGTTCGGATTCACCGACGGAACCGCGAGCATGAACGTTGGGTATCCGTTCTCCGCAACCAAACTGCATGTGGACATCACGACGACCGGCATTCCCGCACTCGTCGGGCTGCCGCTGGTCGCTGCGGGGGCCTTGATGCTGTTCTTCGCGCTGATTGCGGCGATTGTCTCGCAGTTCCGCCGGCCCGAGCCGGAACACATATCGGTCGTGCCATCGAAGCGGCAGGGGCCGTTTGAAGAATAGACCGAGATAGCTATTCGGTTTTTGCCGGCGCCGAGAAGCCGGACCGTTCGAGGGTTCACGCAATCCTGGGCCGTCCGAGCCAGCGAGCGGAAATGCAGATCCTTCGACTGCGGTCGCCGCGGCGACATTCGTTCAGGATGACATCACGCTTCTTAATTTCTGGAAAGTATTTCAGCGCTGCCATACCACGGCGCCCGAGCGCACCACCGTTCGTACCCGGGAAAAGTTCTTCAAGCCAGCGGCCGGATCGGCATCGAGAATCACGAGATCGGCCAGTTTGCCCGCGGTCACTGTGCCCTTGCGGTTCTGAACGCCCATCCGCGCCGCCGGGTTGGTGGTCAGCATGGCGAGTACGTCTTGCCAGTTCAGCCCGCTTTTGCCGAGCCCATCGAATTCGCCCTCGGTGGTGTAGTCGGTCATATAGCCGACGTCGGTGCCGAACAGCAGCGTACCGCCGAGCCCATGAAAGGTGCGCACCTCTTCATACAGCGGGTCCATGTACTGGGGGTCGGTGGTCACGGTAGTGGAGAACATCTTCAGAGTTGGCGAGAGGGCCATATTCTGGCGGACCATTGAAGCGAACAAGTCGGGCGTGATGCCGCGCGTATCGTCGGGGACGTGGGCCAGGACATCCACGCCAGCCTGAATCGCGACCTGCGTGCCGGCGAGATTGCTGGGGTGTGCAAACACGATCCTGCCGTTCAGGTGGCTTGTCGTCACCGCGGCCCGGGCAATGTTCAGCGGCATGGGAAGGACATGGCCGCGCGCCACCCAGGATCCGGTGAAGAGCTTGGTCACGTCGGCGCCGGAGTTGAGATTGTTGCGCACGATACGCTGCGCCTCGGCCGGCGTGCCGGGCTGCGGCAACATACTTACCAACCAGGCGGGAGCCGTTTCGCGTATGTAGAACGGCACGCCATGGGGCGGATAGAGCGCCGTGCCCGCGGTGTAGATATAGGGTCCGGTGAGTTCGCCTTTTTCGATGCGGCGGCGAATGGCAGAAGGTGTCGGCGGGGTTGGATCCGAGATCGATCACGGTGGTGAAACCGCGGCTCAGCAACATGTCCGCAAGCTGCGGGTTCAGGGTGGCAGCGGATTTCCATTGCGCCATGCTCCACTTGGGCTCGGTGAAGTGCACGTGCGTGTTCCAGAAGCCCGCGGTCACTACGCAGTGGTCACAGGGAACGATCTGCGCATCGCCCGGCACGGCAACCTGAGGACCCACGGCAGCGATCACTCCGTCGCGCACCAGGACGGTTCCATCTTCGATGGGCGGATCGGTGGGTGAAATATAGATGCGCGCGTGCTCGATGGCCAACGTTCCCCTGGCGAGTCGCAGGGGTGGATGCGAATCGTGGCGCGGATAGAACTCCAACAACCAGACGGTGCAGCTGCCCAGCACCAAGACAAACAGAACCAGAACAAGAAGACGCGAGACCCATTTGCGCATTATTTCGTTACCACCCTTCGAAGGATACGCAGCCAGCCGTCCTCGCGTTCACTGGCACGTTTGTGACGAGCATGGTTTGACGGGGCGAGTCGCGCGCAATAGCTTTGAAGGTGCGGGACAGGCAAGTTTCCTCCCGCAACCAGGAGCGTGGATGAGCACTTTTCACCGCATTGCGCGGATCGCCGTATGTGTGCTGGGCGGGGCTTTAGCCTGTACGCCGCAATTCAAGCCCAGGATGTGAAGAGCTTCGAGCAGAAGATCACGACCAAGGTCCTGCCCAATGGGCTGACTATCCTTATCTGCGAGCGGCCGGAAGCGCCGGTCTTCAGCTACATCACCTTCGTGGATGCCGGGGATGTCAACGATCCTTCCGGCGAGAGCGGCCTCGCGCACATGTTCGAGCACCTGGCCTTCAAGGGCACGACCGAGATCGGAACCAACAACTGGCCTGCCGAAAAGGTGGCCCTGGAGAAGGTGGAAGAGGCCAACCAGGCCTACGACGCCGAGTACCTGAAGCCGGTAGGCCGCGATGAGGCCAAGCTTGCCGAGTTGAAGAAGAAGTTTCAGGAAGCCCAGGACGAAGCGCACAAATACGTCGTCCCCAACCAGTTCACGGAAATAGCGGAGCGGAATGGGGCGCACGAACTGAACGCCGCAGACCGGGCTCGATGAAACGATGTATTTCTGGTCGATGCCGGAGAACCGCCTGGAGCTTTGGGCGTGGCTGGAAAGCAGCCGGCTGTATGACGTTGTGCCCCGCGAGTTTTACAAGGAGCGCAGCGTGGTGATGGAAGAGCGGCGCATGCGCGTGGATTCCGACCCGGAGGGGCGGTTATTCGAGCAGTTCGTGGCCACTGCCTATGTAGCCCATCCTTACCATCGCCCCAATGTCGGGTGGGCCAGCGAGCTGAGCCAGATCAATGCCACGGAGGCGATGGCCTTCCACCGCAAGTATTACGTGGGATCGAACATCGTGGTGGCGGTGGTGGGAGACGTGAAAGCCGCCGAAACGATGCCCATGCTGGAGAAGTATTTCGGCAAAGTGCCGGGCGGACCCAAGCCCGAGGAGATGACCACGGTCGAGCCGAAGCAATATTGCCGAGAAGACGGTCGTGATCCACGAAGCGACGCAGCCTATCTACATCGAGGGCTATCACCGGCCAAGCTATCGCGATCCGGACGATGCGGTGTACGACGCGATCAGCGACATCCTTTCGAACGGGCGCGTGTCGCGGCTTTACCGCAGCCTGGTGCGCGACCAGCAGATAGCGGCGGTCGCCGAGGGGGTAAGCGGATTTCCCGGGCAGAAATACCCTGGGCTGTTCGTGTTTTTTGCCGCTCCCTTGCCCGGACATACGCCGGCCCAGATGCGCGACGCGATTCACAAGGAGATCGACAAACTGAAGACCAGCGACGTGACCGACGACGAGTTGCAGATGTACAAGACGCGCACGCGCGCCGACCTGCTGCGCGGCCTGGCCGACAACCAGGGCCTCGCGAACGCCCTGGCTGAATACCAGACCCGCTATGGAGACTGGCGCGAGCTGTTTCGCCAGCTCGACCGGGTGGACAAGGTGACGAAGGCCGATATCCGCCGCGTGGCGAACAAGGCGTTCGTCGACACCAACCGAACGAGTGCGTGGATCGAGACTGTGGCTCCTCCCGCGGCGGCTGCGGGGAAGAATGGAGGCACGCGATGACAAGATTCACCCTCAAAAGAGTTGCCGGTGTGGTTCTTGCAGGCACAGCCTTCATAGCTATCGGGCCGCTTAGCGCCCCGGCCCAGCAGGAGAAGCCATGGGAGAAGATTCCCATTCCTCCGCTGCGGGAATTCAAGCCGCAGCAGCCCAAGCGCATCGAGCTCAAGAACGGGATTGTGATCTTTCTCCAGGAGGACCACGAACTGCCGTTCGTGTCCGGCTCGGTGCTGATTCCGGGTGGTTCGCGCGACGAACCCGCGGCCAAGACCGGCCTGGTGGAACTCTATGGGCAGGCGTGGCGCACCAGCGGCACGGCCAAGATGAGCGGGGATGCGATGGACGACCTGCTCGAATCGAAGGCCGCGCACATTGAAACCGGCGGAGGCGAGGGTTCGACGTCGCTGGGGTGGGACTCGCTGAAAGGCGATGCCGACCAGGTTTTTTCGCTGGCTGTGGACTTGCTTCTGCACCCGAAGTTCAACCCCGAGAAGCTGCAGCTGGCCCAGCAGCAGTCGGCCACGTCCATCGTCCGGCGCAACGACGATGAGGCCGGGATCGCCGGCCGCGAAGCAGCCAAGCTGGTGTATGGGCCCGACAGCCCCTACACGCGCCAGCCGGAACTGGCCACCATCGGGGCGGTCACTGTGGCCGATCTCGAGGCGTGGCACGACCGCACCATTGGGGGCAAACTGATCGTCGGCGTCAGCGGCGATTTCGACCCGGCCACGATGGAGGCGCGGCTTCGGGCCGCCTTCGAGAGCCTGCCGCCGGTCAAGCCGCTTCCACCCCGCAAAGACTCATTCCAGCCTCCCAAGCAGGCCGTCTACTTCATCAACAAGGAAGACGTGAACCAGTCGAATGTCCAGATCGTCGGGCTGGGGACCGATCGCCGCAACCCCGACGTGCCTGCGCTCGCGTTGATGAACGATATCCTGGGCGGCGGGTTTGCCAGCCGGCTGTTTCAGAAGGTCCGCACCGAGCTGGGCCTGGCCTATGCGGTGGGGGGAGGCCTGGGTTTTTCCTACGACCATCCCGCCATGTTTCAGGTTGAAGTGCTGACCCAGAGCTCGTCTACCGTGGAAGCCACCAAGGCCGCCCTGGCGGAAATTGCGGGATTGACGGACAAGCCGTTCACCGAGGAGGAACTGAAACGAGCCAAGGACAACATCCTGAACTCCTTCCTCTTCCGGTACGACACCAAGGACAAGGTGCTTGCGGAGAGCGAGCGGCTGGAGTTTTACGGTTACCCTGCCAGACTATCTGGAAACCTATGAGGCGGCGCTCAAGAAAGTCACCCTGGCCGACCTGGGAACGGTGGCGAAGAAGTACATTCACCCCAATCAGTTGGCGGTGCTGGTGGTGGGCAACCAGCCGGAGATCAAGCCCGGGTTGGACGCGCTGAGCCTGGGACCGGTTCACCCCGTCGACATTACGATTCCGCAACCCCAGGGGCCCGGCGGCACTCCGGGGGCAGCGGAGAAAGAGCAGTAAAGCCATGACGGATCCGACGAAAGAAAGCGCGAAGGCGGGGTCTGCTGGACCCAGGGGCTCCAGAAACATCGCCGAACTGGCGGCGCTCGATGCTCAGGCGCGCGCCGCGGCGGCGGCCCGCCTGATGGACGCGGGAGTGATGATCTTCCGGCCCGACACGACCGTCATCGATCCTGAGGTCGAGGTGGGGGCCGACACGGTGATCGAGCCGTTCGTGCAGCTGCTGGGGAGCACCCGGATCGGCGCCGGATGCCATATCCGCTCTTTTTCTGTGATCGAAGACTGCACCATCGGCGACCATGTCCTGATCCGCCAGAGCTGCATTCTGGCCGAAAGCACGGTCGCCGCCGGGGCGAAGATCGGCCCGTTTTCGCATTTGCGGCCGGGAAGCGAGATCGGCGAAGAGGCGCACGTCGGCAATTTCGTCGAAACCAAGAAAGCCCGCCTGGGCAAGGGCGTCAAGGCCAGCCATCTCACCTACCTGGGGGATGCCGATGTCGGAGAGGACACCAATATCGGGGCGGGCGTGATCACCTGCAATTACGACGGGGTGCACAAGCACCCTACCCGGATCGGCAAAGGGGCTTTCGTGGGAAGCGATTCCACTCTCGTAGCCCCCATCTCCGTTGGGGACGGCGCGTACATTGGGGCTGGATCGTGCATCACCAAAGACGTCCCCGCGGGAGCCCTGGCGGTGGGCCGGGCCCGGCAGATCACCAAGGAGGGCTGGGCGACTGCCCGTCGTGCCCGGCAGAAGAAGAAAGAATAACCACCGTCCGGCCCAATCGACGGCGTGGGCGAATTTAGTCCTCGGCGCGCTAACGGGCGCGCCTCGACCTGAAAGTTGTATTGGGCGCCGATTCTTTATCGACTTATAATTTCTCAGGCTGGAAGTCCGAAGGAGCATGACTCACGTCAAACTCTTTGGCTTCATTTGTCTTAACATAGAGAATACGGCGATCGCTGGTTGAAGGATGCAGCCGGAAAGTCAAAGAGAGACCGAACGGGGTTAACTCCGTTCCGCATTGAGTTACGGAAAGAAACTGCATCTATTTTCCCGGGTCGATTAAGAACTCCGCACTTTTCTGCCGATTAGAGAAACGGCAGTTCACGCAGGGTTGGAAATCCGCGTTCGCTTCGGAACAAGTTCCGCTATTCATCGTATTGAGATGATGAAGGCGCTGAGGTTGGTTTTTTGATTGAAGGCCGGGGCCGCTTCCCCAGGGGTTTGTCTGAGCCCTGGAGTGTGGATAAGTCTCGCACGGTCTTCAACTTGTGCTTTTGGGAGATTGATCTTGGGTCTTGAGCTCACAGGAGCGGAAGCGCGGAGTGCCGCCATGCAAGTCCCAGCGGACCAGAAAGCCGGCGTCCTTACTCGTGCGCGCAAGCCTGCCCGCATCCTGGTCGTTGATGACGAGAATCACGTGCGCTCGATGATCGGCGCTACGCTCGAGCGCCGCGGATACGACGTGCAGCTTTCGTCGAGCGGCCGCCACGCGCTTGAGATCCTCGAACACAACACCTTTGACCTGGTGCTCACCGACATCGTCATGCAGGACGGAAACGGGATCTTTCTTCTCGACCGCATCCGCGGCAAACTGCCCAACGTTCCCGTGGTGATGGTCAGCGCCATCCACGATATCAGCGTGGCCATCGATTCAATGCGGCGCGGGGCTTACGACTACCTGTTGAAGCCGTTTGAACGCGAGCACCTGGTGGCCACGGTCGACCGCGCTCTCGAGTATCGCCAGGCTTTGCAGGAGAGTCACAATTACCAGCTGAACCTGGAGCAGGTGGTCCGGGCCCGGACCGAAATGCTTCGCCAGGCGATGGAAGACCTGGAGCACTCCTACGACATCACGCTGGAGGCTCTGGGAGACGCGCTCGACCTGAAGGATTCTGAAACCGAGGGCCACTCCAAACGGGTAACGGCCTACACCATTGCGCTGGCTCGCGCCATGGGCATTTCGCCGGCGGAAATCAAGGTGATCGCCCGCGGCGCATTTCTGCACGACATCGGCAAAATGGCCATTCCCGACGACATTCTCCGCAAACCCGCCGCCCTCACTTCGGATGAGCAGAAAGTCATGCGCGAGCATTGCACCCGCGGCTTCAATATCCTGCGCAAGATCCCGTTTCTCAGCGAAGCGGCGGAGATCGTGTTTTCCCACCAGGAGCACTACGATGGCACCGGCTACCCGACCGGGTTGCGGGGGGGCGAAATCCCCATCGGCGCCCGTATCTTCGCCGTCGCCGACACGCTGGACGCCATCACCAGCGACCGGCCCTATCGCAAAGCGAGCAGCTTCGACGCGGCGCGGCAGGAAATCCTGCGCTGCTCAGGCACCCAATTCGATCCCTCTGTCGTCGAGGTCTTCCTCAAGATCCCCAACGAGCTATGGCACGAATTGCGGTCGGAAATCACCGGCCAGAACAAGCGCTTTTCGACCTTCGAGCTGGCTCAGCCCGCCCGCTTGCGCGCGCGTTAAGCGCGTGTCCCAGCTCCTTCTCGTGAAACTTAGAGTGTTGTACAGGTCCGACGACGATCGGCTATCCTGAAGCCAGGATCAGAGGTTTTCCCCGGATGCAGGATCAATCGGAGGGCTTGATCCGCGAGGCCCCACCCGCAATCGACGACAAAGCCGTTCTTCAGCAGCTCGAAAGAATGCTGAAGAGCCGCCATTTTCGAAACAGCCGACGGTATCCTGCCTTTCTTGCCCATGTCGTTCGCCGCCGTCTGGAGGGAGATCTCGACAGTCTTAAAGAAAGAATTTTGGGCATCGAGGTCTTCAAGCGGGCCCACGACTACGATACCGCGGCCGATCCTGTGGTGCGCATTACTGCCGGCGAAGTGCGCAAACGCATCGCACTCTACTACCACGATGAAGGAACGGAACAGGAACTCCGGATTGAGTTGCCGGCCGGATCCTATGTACCCGTGTTCTTCCCTGTCCCCGCCTCTATTGCCCCGCAGGATCTGCCCCTCCCGCTTCCGGAATCATCCGACGAGCCGATTCGTGTCCCGACTGCACCCACCGGGGTTCAGGAATTACCGCGGCCACGTGGGGCTTTGAGGTTCTGGATCCTGGCCGCTTCCCTGGCTGGGTTCCTGGCGCTCGCAACCGCAGCCGCCTGGTTCTGGGCCTGGAGATCTTCGCCCCTCGAATCGATGTGGCGACCCTTCTTCGACTCGCCCGATCAGGCGTTGATCGTGGTCGGAAGCCCGCTTGGCGGCCATCGCCGGAGCGGCGAACAACGGCACCGGAGTGCCCCCGGACAGTCACAGCCACGTACACATCTCCTTGAACGACGCGCTGGCGCTCGTCGATGTCGCCAGTCTATTCGAAGTCCATCATCTCTCCTACCGCGTGGAAACGGCAGGCGCTACTTCGCTCGACGACCTGCGCAAGCGGCCAGTGGTGCTCATCGCGGCTTTCGGGAACGCCTGGTCGGGGCGCATTCTCGGTCCGCTGCGGTTCTCTCTGCTTCGGCAGCAGGTGGCTCCCGACGGGTCGACCATCCTCGGCAGCATCGTGGATCGGCGCCACCCGGGATCCATGTGGAACTTCGATTTTGCCAAGCCGGTCACCGTGAATTCAAAAGACTATGCCATCGTGGCTCGCCTCCACAGCGACTTGACCGAAGGTCCGGTGGCAGTGATCGCGGGACTCGGGGCGAGCGCTACCGAGAGCGCGGGTGAATTCATGTCCTCGCCCGAATACCTGCAACAAATCAACACCGTCGCACCACGCCAGCTGGCGCAATAAGAACCTGGAACTCGTGCTCGAAGTTCCAATCGTCGACGGCAAGGCGAGCCACGCCCACATCGTCGCTTCGGAATTCTGGTAGGATTCCAGCGCCGGCGTTCGGGTGACCGCGCGAGTTATTTCGACATTATTCCGTACGCAGGGCCTGCATCGGATCGACTCTGGAGGCGCGCGCAGCGGGCAACCACACCGCAGCAGCGCCACCGCGGACAGAATCAGCGGCACCGCGACGAACACCGCCGGATCCCAGGGCTTGACGCTGAAGAGAAAACTTGCAATCAGCCGGGTGAGTCCGAAGGACGCAATTATGCCTGCGCCCACACCCATGAGAGCCAGCCGCATGCCGTGCCACACTACCATTTTGCGAATGGCATGCGCGGTCCGCGCCGAGGGCCATGCGAATGCCCATCTCCTGTGTGCGCTGCGCAACCGAATAGGCCATCAAGCCGTATATGCCGATGGCGGCGAGCAGCAACGCCACCGCGCCGAAAATTGACAGCAGCAGCATATTGAAACTCTGCCGCGCCGTGGAGCGCCCCATCACCTCATCCATGGTGCGGATATGGGCCACCGGGAATCCCGCGCTCGCGATGCGCAACTGCTCGGTGATGGCGGGAATGGACAGGTGCGGGTCGCCGCGGGTTCGCACCAGCCAGAAGAGCGGCTGGATATTGGAGTAGGCGGCGGTATAGCCGTCCGGGACCTGGGCAATGGGAACCATCATCATGGGGTCGGCAGGCTTGCCGAGGCCGCTGTTGTGGGAGTCGGCGACGATGCCGATGATCTGACGTTCGGTTCTCCTTCGAATTCTGGTCCGATCCCCTGCCCGCACATGATGTGCTGCCCTATGGGGTCTTCGTTGGGCCAGAATTGCCTGGCGAGGGCCTCGTTGATAAGAGCTACGCCGGGCGCGCCGGCTTTGTCGTTTTCAGTGAAGTCGCGTCCACGCAGAACGGGGATCCTGAACAGGCTCAGGTAACCCGGCGTGATGCTCATCCACTGGCTTCCGCAGCAGTCTTTTTTGACCGGACGCCCGACGATCTGGAACCCCACGCCATCTTCGACATCGATGGGCAGCCAGAAGCCGGCGGCCGCAAGTTCCACTCCAGGGAGGGCATTGAGCCGGTCGCGGCCATCCCGCAAGAGCTGAGCTCACGCCGGCTGTGTTCTGGTAGCGTTGGCCGTTGAGCGACATCTCCATGGTCAGAACATTGTGCGCATCGAAGCCCGGACCGACGCTCGTGGAGGGCGATGAAGGTGCGGATGAGAAGTGCCGCGCCGATCAGCAGCACCAGGGCCAGCGAGATTTCGCTGACGACCAGCAGGGAGCGGGCCTTTCCCTCGCGGAGCCCGGTGCCGGAGCGGTTGCCGCTCTCTTTGAGCGTGGAGTTCAAGTCGGAGCGCGAAGCGCTGAAGGCGGGGAACAGTCCAAAGAGGATGCCTGTAAGCAACGAGACGCCGAGGGTGAAGCCGAGCACGCGCCAATCCATGCCGATGGCAGAGCCGTTCTCGCCGATTCGAGGCAGGCCGGCGGGACTGACGGCGAGCAGGGCTCGCATTCCCAGAAAACCGAGAGCCATGCCGAGAATGCCGCCGGCCAGGGAGAGCAACACGCTTTCAGTAAGCAACTGGCGCACGATGCGCGCGCGGCCGGCTCCCAGTGCGGAGCGGATCGCGAACTCGCGTTTGCGGACCGTGGCGCGCACCAGCAGCAGGTTGGCGACATTGGCGCAGGAGATCAGCAGCACCAGTCCTACCGCGCCCAGCATCATCAACAGCGAATTGCGCGCGTCGCCGATGATGCTGTCGCGCAAGGGTCCAACCGTAAAATACGGTCGCCAATCCGTGTTCGGGAACTCACGGTGGTACTCCGGGCCCGCCGCCAGCAATTGGGCGTTGGCCTGCGCCACGGTTACGCCGGGCTGGAGCAGTCCGGTCACCTCGAAGAAGAGGTTCATGTCGTTGCTGACCGGCTCAAACTGAAACGGCAGCCAGAGGTCAGCCTGCGGGTCGGCGACGAAATCCTTTCCGATCACGCCGACGATGGTATACGGCTCATTGCCCAGCGAGAGAGATTTCCCCACGATGGCCTGGTCGCCGCCGAACCTGCGCTGCCACAGGCCGTAGCTCAGCACCACCACTTTGCCGCCGTGGGGCGAGTCCTCCTGCGGCGTGAAGGTCCGTCCCAGCGCCACGGGCGCACCATACACGCGGAAGTAGCCCTCCGTAACGTGAATCCCGTGGACTTGCTCCGGACGGCCGCCGGTAAGGTTAAAGCCGGGGCCCGCGTTGTCGTATGCCACGACCTCTTTAAATATGTTCGTTTGCCGCTCAAAGAAGTGAAACTCCGGGATGTTATGAAGGTTGTTGGCAAGGCCGGTCGTGTGCGCCAGAAAATCGACCATGCGATCGGCGTCGGGATAGGTGAGCGGCTTGAGCAGAACCGTATTCACTACAGAAAAGATGGCGGTGTTGGCTCCAATGCCGAGTGCCAGTGCGGCAACCGCGGCAATCGTAAACCCAGGACTGCGCCGCAGCTGGCGCAGTCCCGAATGCACATCCCGCCAAAAGAGCTCTATCTGCGCGACGTTCATCGGACCGTCCTATCGAATGACTATTTGAATGTGGAGTGCGTCCCCGCAGCGTGTCAATAGAAGATCAGACGAGCCCCGCGAACTCATTCCTATTCGTCTCGCAAGGCAACCATGGGGTCGACCCTGGCGGCACGCCGTGCGGGCAGCCAGCATGCGAGGAAAGCTGAGAGCGCAAGGACAAGCACGCCTAGCAAGTAGGTGCGTGGATCGTTGGCGGAGATCTCATACAGCTGGCTCTGCAGATAGTGTCCCACCGCCCAGGCTGCAGCCACACCGAGCGCGAGGCCGGGGATCACCATCGCGAACCCGCGGAAGAATACATTCCCAAAGACCGACTTGGGAGAGGCGCCGAGGGCCATGCGGATACCGATTTCGCGCGACCGACGCCCGACGTTAAAGGCCAGAACCCCATAAAGGCCTACTGAAGCCAGAACCAGCGCAACCGCGGCGAATGAGCCGATCAGTTTTGACTGAAAAGACCTGGTGGAAATGGATTCCGCAATCCGGAATGAGAGCGGACGCACGTCATACACCGCTTCTGTGGTTGTCATCTGGCGCAGTTGCGTCTTTGGCGGCTTCGATCAGAGAAGCCGGGTTTCCGCGTGTGCGCATGAGCAACGAGTATTCCGGGAAGAACGGCAATTGACGAAGAGAGACGTAGTACTCGTCGTGGTCGGTCTGGTCGAGGCTGTACTGGGAACTGTCGCCGACCACGCCAATCACGGTGCAATGGGCAATTTCGAGGTCGGGCGGCCCCATGATGATGGCCTTGCCAATGGCGTCCTGCCCGGGCCAATAGCGCTGGGCAAAACTGCGGGTCACAATGATATCCATGGGCAGCTTGCGCATGGCGGGGATGATTTCATCCATTTTGGGCGCATCGGAAACGAAGGCCGGCAATGGCTCCTGCCCGCTGAAGACGCGCCCTCGAAGCAGCGGTATTCCCATGGCGCGGAAATAATCCCGGGTAACGATCCGGAACGAAGCCGCGGGAAATTCGGTGGGCGGAGGCACGGGGCGGTCCGCCACACGAAATTGATTGTGCGACTCGTTGGCGCCGAAGGCCAGGTTGCTGGTGACGGCCGCTGCTTCGACGCCTGGAAGCTGGGCCAGGCGCTCCACGGCGTCCTGATAGAAGGCGGCTGTGCGCAATTGCGATCCGCCCAGGCGCGCACCGGGAGAGGCGAGATTCAACGACAGCACATGCTCCGGCTCGTATCCGAGCGGCCGGTTTGAAAGTGTCCAGAGACTGCGCAGGATGAGCCCGGCACTCACCAGCAGCAAAGTGGCCGACGCGACCTGGGCCACGACCAGCAGATCGGGAGTGCGGACGCCACCATGGAAGGACTTGGCGGCTGCAGTGCGATCTTTAAGCACCGCGTTAGGGTTGGTGCGCGAGAGCTGCCAGGCTGGAAAAAGTCCAAAGCCTATTCCGGTGACGAGTGTGATGAGCAACGCAAAACTTTCGACACGAACATCCAGAAGGGAGACATTCCCCGCACTGAGTTGCAGGAGTTCGAAGGGCACCAGGGAATGGAGCGTGGCGCTGATGGCAACTGCCAGTGGCCAGGCCCAGTGCTCCTCCGATGGCGGCGAGCAGAAGGCTCTCAACCAGGAGCTGCCGGACCAGCCGGTTCCGGACGGCGCCGAGGGCCGCACGGATCGCCATTTCGCGATCGCGGGCGCAGGCTCGAGCCAGAGAGAGTGTGGCTATGTTGACGCAGACGATGAGAAGAACCAGGCCGACCGCACCCATCAGCAGCAGTTGGCGCGGCCTGGCGTCATTCATGAGGTACTGATGAAGGCTCATGAGCCGGACGCCGACGAAGCTGTTGCTCTTGGGATAGAGTTCGCCCAGATGCGCCGCAATGGACTCCATCTCGCTGGTCGCCGATGCCAGAGAGACGCCTGGCTTGAGGCGGCCGAGAACCATGGCGTTGCTGTGGTTGTTGCGCGTCTGCATGTAGAACTGGTCGACAAACGGTCCCAGGGGCAGAACCAATTCGGAGTCGCTGAAGAAATTGAACGCAGGGGGAAGAACTCCGACGATGGTGGCAGACTTGCCGTCCACCTGGACGGCGCGGCCGATAACTTCCCTGTCCGCATTGAATCGGCGGGACCACGTCGCATGGGTCAGAATCAGGACCAGCGGCGCGCCCGGCCGATCATCGTCGGCGCTCAGGTCCCGTCCAAGCATGGGCTGGAAGCCGAGCACCTTCAGGAAGTCATGATCGACCATCACCGTCGACATGCGATCCGTGCCAACTGCTGTCGTCAGGTTCACGGCGGCGCTGGTGCGATAGATCGTCAGCGCGGAAAAAGATGTCTGCTGGCGCTTCCAGTCAACGAAGTTCGGGTACGAAACCGGCATGACCCCATCGGCGTTGACCGGGCGTTCGTTGATGTGCACCAGCCGGCCGGAGTCCGGGTAAGGCAGCGGACGAAACAGAGTCGCATTCAGCACTCCGAAGAATGCCGTGTTCGCGCCGATGCCCAACGCCAGCGTGATGACTGCGACCATCGTGAATGCGGGACTCTTGCGCAATTGCCGCGCGGCGAACAATACATCTTGCTTCAAGTAATTCGTCATCGTCCGGGCCCCCCTGCCTGCGATGGCATGCGGACCTCCACGCATCCCGTTCAATTTGATAAGAAGCAATTTGCTTGCCACGTCCGTAGGTGGCATAAGTGGAACTATTTCAGTGTTCTGCGCGCTGGGGCGTGATGTGCATCACTTGATGATTTGTCCGCTCATAGTTATTGTTTCCGGAAATGAACACCGCCATGCGGTGAGCAGCGCTGGTTCGCCGAAATTTTTCGACGAGCCGGGAATAAAAGCGAAGCCGGACAGTTTGCATCGGTACATCGGCTTCAACGCCGGTGAAACGAGCAAAAGGAGCAATCATGAAAGACAGGATTGGGGAGTGGATTGATGTGGCCGATAAGTCGGCGGAATCGGGATTGGAATCGGTCAGCGCCGACGGGGTGGATCGCCGCGGCTTTTTGAAGTGCATGGCCTGGGCGGGTACGGGACTGGTGTGGAGCTTCGCCGGAGGCGTTCCGGTTTCGCATGCGTTCGGCGGCCCCAAGCATGGAGATCGACAGGCGGATTTCAGTTTTGTGCAGATCAGCGACAGTCATATCGGCTTCAACAAGCCCGCCAATACAGACGTCACCGCAACACTGCAGGCCGCACTGGACAGAATCAATGCGGAACCAGTCGCGCCGGATTTTCTCATTCATACCGGCGACCTGACTCACGGTTCGAAGCCTGCTGAATTCGATACGCTCGACCAGGTTCTGACGGCGACCAAGAGACAGGTCTTCTACGTGCCGGGTGAGCACGACACCTCGGTCGATGACGGGAAACTGTACCTGGACCGCTACGGCAAGGGGACCAAGGGAAACGGCTGGTACAGCTTCGATCACAAGGGGGTCCACTTCATCGGCCTGGTCAACGTGGTTCAACTTGAGGGCATGGGCAAACTGGGCCAGCCGCAGTTGGACTGGCTGAAGCAGGATCTCGCCGGACTCAAGAGCAGTACTCCGATCGTGGTCTTCGCGCATATTCCGCTGTGGGCGATTTACCCCACCTGGGGATGGGGCACCTCGGACAGCGAGCAGGCGCTGGCCATGCTGCGCCGCTTCGGTTCGGTCTCGGTGCTCAACGGCCACATTCACCAGATCATGCAGAAGGTGGAAGGAAACCTCACCTTCCATACGGCGATGTCGACCGCGTTCCCGCAGCCCGCACCCGGATCTGCGCCGTCGCCGGGGCCGATGAAGGTTCCAGCCGACAAGCTGCGCAATGTTCTGGGGATCACGCATGCCAATTTCGTTGCGCAGAAGCACGATCTTGCGGTGATCGACTCATCCCTTTCGGGCGCGCCGATCGAGACCCACGAGGCTCGGCTGTTGCTATGAATCGGGCCAAGATCGAATTGGCGTGTGGATGCCTGTTTGCGGCGAGTATCGCTCTCGCGACAGTTCATCCCTGGGGAAACCCGCGCTCCGGCTTCGAACCGCGGCGCACCGCTTCTTCAGGGCAGCAACGTTCCGGAAGATGTGCGGCGCGTGCTCGAAAAGAAGTGCGGGGATTGCCACTCCGCGAATACGCATTACCCGGCGTACACAAGGCTGGCGCCGGTGTCGTGGATGATTGAACGCGATGTGCATGAGGGCCGCAGCGCGTTCGACATGTCGCGCTGGCAAGACTACACCGCATGATAACCAAATCGGTCTGTTGACCCGGATCGGGTCGGAGTCGCGCAGCGGCGAGATGCCGCTTAAACCGTACCTGCTTCTTCATCCCGACAACCGGCTCACGACCCAGGAACAGGAACTCATTTACGACTGGGCCAAGGCTGAGCGAAGACGCATCCGGCAGCAGCTCAGCGGGAGTCCAGATAAGCCTGGCACTCCAGTCAAGGATAGAGAAACCATGAACCACAAGATCGGATTGCGCTCACGTCTTCAACGAACGAGACGGACCTTCACCATTGCAACCACATGCTTCTCGGCTGTCGTCATTCTGTTGGCGATTTCCGTCGCCACAAGGCGGTCTTTTCGCAGAGTGGGGCAACAACCGGCGACCCGCAACGGGGCAAGGAACTCTTTGAAAAGCGCTGCGGCGGTTGCCACTCGCTCGATAAGGACAAGGAAGGCCCGCGGCTTGGCAACGTCTTCGGACGAAAGGCAGGCGCGATCCCGACCTTCAAATACTCCGATTCGCTCAAGTCCGCACAGGTCGTCTGGAACGAGGCCTCTCTCGATAAGTGGCTCGTCAATACCGACTCCGTGATCCCGGACAACGATATGGATTTTCACGTACCCAAGGCCGATGAACGCGCAGACATCATCCAGTTCCTCAGGGTATCCTCAGGCAGATAGGATCCAGTCCGAGAGTTTATTTTCGGGAAGGCTCAGATGGACCCCGAGTTCTTCGAAATGCTGGCCATGCCGCTTTTCGACCAACTGTACAACCTGGCTCACTGGCTCACCGGCGATCGTGCGGATGCCGAAGACCTGGTGCAGGAAACCTATGCGAAGGCGCTCAAGGGATTCAAGTCGTTCGAGGAAGGCACCAATTTGCGGGCATGGATGTTCAGAATTCTGAGAAACACTTTCCTCACATCGCGAACCGGATTAAAGGTCCAAAACACGGTGCTGATCGAAGACGAAACCGATGGAGTCGATCTTGCGGCTCACAACATCACACCCGAGTTACTCCTGCTGCAGTCGGAGAGATTCGCAGTCGGTCATGAATGCCCTGGCGGAGTTGCCTGTTCCTTACCGCGAAATGATTCTGCTCAGTGACATGGAAGAGCTCTCGTACAAGGAGATTGCAGAAGTACTGGCAGTACCGATCGGGACAGTGATGTCGCGCCTGTCGCGCGGACGCAAGATGCTTCGCGAAGCATTGCGCGCTGGTTCGCCGGGGAGGTCCACCCATGCAATGTAGTTCCGCCGCCGCCATGCTGGGAGCCTATCTGGATGGTGAGCTTCCTCCGGACCAGTCGGTCGATCTGCAGGAACATCTGAGAAATTGCACGCGCTGCGCATCGGAA
Organism: uncultured Acidobacteriota bacterium; assembly: GCA_963812485.1. Taxonomy (GTDB): domain Bacteria; phylum Acidobacteriota; class Terriglobia; order Terriglobales; family Acidobacteriaceae; genus Telmatobacter. The sequence goes on along the minus strand of CAWEVD010000009.1, from coordinate 86,305 downwards.
ATTGCGGAGATGGCCAGGCTGCAGCGAAGCCTTCGCGGCGCGCGCGGACATTTCGCGCCCAGCGCGGAGTTTCGGCGGAAGGTGCAGAAGCAGATTTCGAGGCCGCGGCGCCGCAGCTGGCTGATTTGGTCCGCGCCCATTGGAGTCGCGTTTGCGACTGTCCTGCTGGCCGCTGTTGTCTGGATCGGGCATGCGCACCGTTCCGCAGCATTTGCAGAGTTGGCGGACCTGCACGTCAATGCGTTGTCCAGCACCAACCTGGTCGACGTGGTTTCAACCGACAGGCATACGGTGAAGCCGTGGTTCCAGGGCAAGATTCCCTTCTCTTTCAATTTGCCGGAATTCAACGGCACGGATTACACACTCGTCGGCGGGCGCATGGTTTATTTCCATCAACAGCCGGGAGCTCAGCTGATCGTGTCGATGCATCAGCACAAGATCTCTGTCCTGATCTTTCAGCGAACGGTGGACCTGGGCCCAACGTTTTCCCCAGCCGCGATCCTGGACCGTGGCACTTCTTTCGGCATCGAAACGTGGAAATCGCAGCAGCTCAGGTTTGTCCTGGTGAGTGACGCCGACCCCGCCGGCCTGGACAATCTCGCCCGGTTGCTGAAGCAGGTAAACGAGTAGACGGCCCTTCCTGACCTGCCTGGCCTGAGGGCAAGAGCGACCGTTGTGCGGATGATCACAGAGGCCTCCGGAGCTCCCGTGGTATTCCTTTGCCAATTATGCATTTAAGTGGCGTGACCCGCCGGACGCGTCTGCCTGACATCTGTTTCGCAGTGGCCAAGGAGCGTTTGGGCGGGCAAGACCCTGACGAGGCAACCAATCAATATCAACGGTTCACGTCCGATGATCCGTTCCTTCCCCCTGGGCCGGACGCACATTCTTGGCTGAAATTCCGTTGAGCTTTTCATCGAATGAACCCCTTTGAGGCGTCTATGGCAGGAACCAGCAAAGACTTCCGGAATGCTCTGAGGCAGCTGGGCAAGAATCCCGGGTTCACGGCCGTGGCTGTGGTGATGCTGGGGCTGGCAATCTGCGCCAACAGCACGGTCTTCAGTTGGATCAACGCGACCATGCTGCACCCTATTCCGGGCGCACAAAACACCGGAGAGCTGGTCAGCGTAATGCGCGGCGCATGGAACATTTCTCCGTCCCCGCCCCTGTCACTGCCCGATTACCGCGATCTGCGCGCGATGAACCACACCCTGAGCGGTCTGCTCGCCTATCACCATGACTGGCTGGCGCTGACGGGCAGCGAAACACCCGAGCGAATCTACGTGACCAACGCGTCGGGGAATTACTTCGACGTGCTCGGGATCAAGCCGTTCCTGGGGCGGTTCTTCCGTCCCGACGAAGAAGCGCAGCAGGGAGGCGTGCCTTTCGTGGTGCTGAGTTACTCGCTATGGGAGAAGCGATTTGCATCGGATCCGGCAATTGTCGGCAAATCGATCGAGATCGCCCGGCATCACGGGACGGTGATCGGCGTTGCGCCCGAGGGATTCATTGGCTGCATGCCGGGCATCCGCAGCGATGCATGGCTGCCCCTTGCGGCGAACACCGACCCGGGGAGCAACGCATGGATCGAACGCCGCGGGCAATATTGGCTCAACGTGATGGGCAGGCTGCGGCCGGGAGTTAGCCGCACCCAGGCCACACAGGACCTCGAAGTGATCATGCGCGCATTTGGCGGCCAGATATCCCAACGACCATCTTGGCACCAATACCATCACCCTCGATCCTCTGTGGCGCTCGCCCTTCGGAGTCAATATCTACATCGCCTCTACCATGCCGTTCCTGCTTGTCGTCGCGGCCGTCCTGCTGCTGCTCACCGGCGCGAATATTGCCACCATGACGCTGGTCCGCTTTGTTGCACGACGGCGCGAACTCGCGATCCGCTTATCCCTCGGCGCGACGCGCTTGGCGCTGATGCGCCAGATGGTTTTTGAGGGGTTGGTCGTTTCGCTCGGTGGCGGAGCGTTGGCGGTGCTGCTCACGTTGTTGACCTCGAAGTCGCTGTCAGGCCTTATCCCGCCGAATGCGAATCCCACCGCCTTGAATGGATATGTGGATGCCAATGTGATTGGGGCAATCGTTGGGCTGGCCTTGGCGACGAGCATGATTTGTGGTGCACTGCCAGCGTGGCCGTCTTCGCATGTGGCGGCTGTCGAAGCGCTCAAAGAAGAGTCGGCGAACGTGTCAGGCGGAGGGCAGAACCGCCGCTTGCTCAGCGGGCTGGTTGTAGCACAGATTGCACTGTCCTTGGCGCTGCTGGTCACGTCGGGCCTGTTCCTGCGCACGCTGCGAGCGGAGAGCGAGGCGGATCCGGGATTTGAACAGGCCCACGTGCTCACAGCTGCCATCGACCTAAGCGCTGCGGGCTACTCGGGCGACGAGACGCGCATTCTGCAGCACAAGCTGTATGACAAGCTTCAGGCCATTCCGCGGATTACGTCTGCCTCGATCACTGACTGGTTGCCCATGAGCTTCCAGCACAAGCCAGCCGAGGCTTATCCGGAGGGCTACGTACCACAGCCTCACGAATCCACTGAGGTGCGCCGCGCCGACGTGAGCGCGAGCTACTTCGAAACCCTGAACATTCCAATCCTGCAGGGGCGTGCCTTTACCGTCGATGATAATGAGACCGCGCCGCGGGTTGCGATCGTGGACGAAACCGCGGCCCACCGTTATTGGCCGGGCCAGAATCCGCTGGGCAAGAAGTTGATGGTCTGGCGCGATCCGTACACGATCGTCGGCGTGGCCAGGAATACCAAGCATCAGTTCGTGAAGGAAGCTCCTGAGCCGCTCCTCTATCTTCCTTATTTCCAGGCGAGCGACACCGAGACAATCATCCAGGTGGGAACTCGCGGCGATCCGCGCAACCTTGCTCCGTCGATTGAAGAAGCTGTGCATCAGATCAATGCCAAGGTGCCGCTCACGGACGTACGCGCGCTCTACGAGACCACGCAGGTCTCCACCTCGTTTGCTCGAATTCAGGCACTGTTCGCGACGGTGTTCGGGCTACTTGCGCTGGCGCTCGCATCGACAGGGATCTATGGCCTGGTGGCCTACCGCACGCAATTGCGCACCCACGAGATCGGGATTCGTGTGGCACTCGGCGCCTCCCGCGCGGATGTGCTGCGGCTGGTGCTGGGCCAGGGACTGCGATTGACGGCGCGCCGGGCTGGGACTCGGTTTGCTGGTCTCGATGCTTTTGACACGCTTCCTGCGCGGGCTTCTCTATGGTGTATCGGCGACCGATCCGCTGACCGTTGTCTGCGTCACCGTGCTGCTGTTGGCGATCGCGGTGGTTGCCTGCCTGCTGCCGGCTCTGAAAGCGATCCGCGTCGATCCCGTGGCCGCAATCCGAGCGCAGTGAAGGTGGACTGAATTCTGGCGCGATCGTCAAAGGGCCCGGTCGCCAATGAATTCGCAATCACACTTCGAAACTCGCCTCAAACAGGGATCACCGATTCCGCCAGGTTTACGCGATTTCGTCGGCCGATCTTTGCCGCGTAAAGAGCGCGATCCGCGGCGCCGACCAGGTCTCCCACCGTTTTGCCCGCTCGCGGGAAGGTGGACACCCCGATCGAGACGGTTATATCTTTCAGCGGTGTTCCTTGGGAAGCGAGGCGCATGGAAGCTACGCGCTCGCGGATATCCTCGGCCCGCATCAAAGCCGTTTCAGCTTCAGTGGCCGGCAGAATCACGAGGAATTCCTCGCCTCCATACCGACAGGCAATGTCCTCTGAGCGCACCGACTCCGACAGAATTTTACCGACGCCGCGCAGCACCTCATCTCCCGCCTCGTGGCCAAACGTGTCGTTCAAACGCTTGAAGTGATCGATGTCAAGCATAAGCAATGAAAGAGCGCTCATTTTTCTAGTGGCGAGGCGCAGTTCACGGTCCAGTGCGATTTCCATGAAGCGGCGGTTGAAGAGATTGGTCAGTCCGTCGCGGATGGATTCGTTTTCAAGATGCTGGAGCAAGTTGAGTCCCGCAAGCCACATGGAGCTTATCTCCGCGAGGCGCTCCAGAATGCCGGAATGCATATCGAGCTGCGCGGACTCGTTTGCTTCCTCGCAACTCACAGAGAGAACTCCCAGGGTACGTCCGTGCGCTGCCAGCGGGACGCAAAGATAATCCTTTGGGGGAACGTCCAGAAAATGCGCGCACTCGATTTCAGACACGCCGGTCTTATGGCGGCGAGGTCGAGAGGCACGCAATGCGCAGCAGGCGCTGAACGGGAATTCATTGTGCAGCATGGCCTGATTGGCGGATGTTGCGGCCATCTCCAGCGCCTGACGCGATTCGATGGCGGCGAAGAAGGCAATCCTGGCGGAGGGCAAGACCTGCGCGAGATGGCGCACGACCGTGCGCTGCACTTCCGCGGGAGTGGTACATAGCTGCAACTCCTGGCGGAGTGATGTCAAAAGTCTTTCGTCCTGCGCCTGCTTTTCGAGGGACTGGACCATCGAATGAAGCCGTTCATTGGTGTGGGATATCTCTTCTTCTGTTTTCATCCGCCTGCGGGCGTCGCGCACCAGGAAACCAAACAGGGATAGCACGACGGCAAGCGAAACGATCAGAAAGACCGCGCCGGCGATGAGACCGCGGGAAGCGTCTTGTCGTTATTCAATTCCGCGCTGGCTTAGCAGCATTGCTTCCTCGACCTGCATCCGGCTTACGATTTCGCGGCATTCGAGCACTTTTCCGGTGAGGTTCGTTCTGTCGGCTGCTGTAGTCTTTGGGAGCACAATCAGACCGACGATCTGTAGCATCAGTTGCTGCGCGCAAAGATGGGCATTGCCAGCGCGCCTTCGCTGGCCATTGTCCCAGACTGCGTCCTCCATCTGCGCCAGGCCGCTGTCTAACTGAACTGCGGCGGACTGAACGGCATTCAGGTCCTCTTTGTTCTTCTCGATGAGATAAAGGCGGGTGAGATAATCGATCCGTTCAAGCCGTTGTGCAGCCGCTTGCATGGAATTCAGCACTTGCTGCGAATGCTCTTCCGCGCGCTGAGAATTCAGAAGGTGCTGCGAGTTCCGATAGAAGATGAGCGCAGCGGCGCAGATAAAGAGCACCGCCCCGAGGGCGCCCAGAATAAGGAGCGGAACCGTCCAGTTTCTTGGATGCGGCCGGGAATGAATCAGCATATTTCCGACAACCAATCTTCGCAGAAGCCCTTAGCAGGCGCAAGTGCGAGTTATGTCACCTGCTCCACATTTTCCGCTGTTGTTGCGGACCGGGGCAGGATCGTTGGATAATGGCTCCTGCCTTGCCTGCGCGAACGCGCAGCCTTGTATTGGGCGAGCGCGATGGAGGGATCGATGACGAACGAGCAGCGCAGACTGGATGAAGCCCGGACGTTGGAAACCCCGTGGAAGAAATGGGGTCCCTATCTCAGTGAACGGCAATGGGGAACCGTACGGGAAGACTACAGCGAGGACGGGAACGCCTGGAACTATTTCACCCACGATCAGGCGAGGTCGCGGGCCTATCGCTGGGGTGAGGACGGCCTGGCGGGCATTTCCGATGATCACCAGATACTCTGTTTTGCGCTGGCTCTCTGGAATGGGAAGGACCCGATTCTGAAAGAGCGGCTGTTTGGGCTGACGAACAGCGAAGGCAATCATGGCGAGGACGTCAAGGAGTATTACTTCTATCTCGACAGCACGCCGACTCACTCCTACATGAAGTACCTCTATAAGTACCCGCAGGCGGCGTATCCGTATGAGGATCTCATCCGGACCAACCGCGAACGCGGCCGCCAGGCGCTGGAGTATGAGTTGCTCGACACCGGCGTCTTCAACGAGGACCGTTACTTCGACGTTTTTGTGGAATACGCCAAGGCCGGCCCTGACGACCTTGGCATCCGAATCAGCGTGGCCAACCGCGGACCCGAAACGGCCACGCTGCATCTGCTGCCGACGCTCTGGTTCCGCAATACCTGGTCGTGGGAGGAAGGCGCCGCCAAGCCGGTAATGGAAGGCCGGCAGCAGGAAGGCGCTGAGCGTAGTCTCGGCTCGTCTTACTGACCCCGTCGCGGCGGCATCGTTCGTTGGCTACAACTTCTACTGCGAGGGAGAGCCACCGCTGCTGTTCACCGAGAATGAGACGAATAACGCGAGAATCTTCGGCGGCACGAATGCTTCGGCCTACGTCAAGGACGGCATCAACGATTTCATCGTAAGCGGCAACGCCCAGGCAGTGAACGCCTCCAATCGCGGGACCAAGGCGTGCCCGCATTACATCCTGAACATCGGTCCTGGGGAAACCCGGGTTGTCCGTCTACGGCTGGCGCAAGACATTCCAGGCGCGACCAGAAAGCCCCTTCAAGGATTTCGACGAGTTCTTCGCCGAGCGCACTCAAGAGGCGGATGAATTCTACGACGACATCATGCCGACCCGCGTGAAAGCCGACCCCGATCGCGCCCTGGTGATGCGACAGGCGCTGGCCGGCATGCTCTGGAGCAAGCAGTATTTCTACTACGACCTCAACAAGTGGCTCAAGGAACACGAGGTCGGGCCATGGTCTTCGCCCGAGGTGCGCTCGAAGGTGCGCAACAGCGGATGGTTCCACATGGACAATGACGACATCATATCGATGCCGGACAAGTGGGAATACCCGTGGTATGCGGCGTGGGACCTGGCGTTTCATATGCTCGCCTTCCAGACGGTGGATTCGGATTTTGCAAAGTCGCAACTCGACCTGATCCTCCGCAACGATTATCTTCACCCCAACGGGCAGATGCCGGCCTATGAGTGGAACTTCAGTGACGTCAATCCGCCGGTTCATGCATATGCCACCATGCAGATTTACATGACTGACAAGGAGCGAAACAACGGTAAGGGAGACCTCGAGTTTCTTGTCTATGCATTCTCCAAGCTCCTGGTCAACTTCACCTGGTGGCTCAATCGCAAGGACCGCTCGGGAAACAACGTCTTCGAAGGCGGCTTCCTGGGTCTGGACAACATTGGCGTGTTCGACCGCAGCTCGCCGCTGCCCACCGGCGGGTATCTGGAACAGGCTGACGGGACCGCCTGGATGGTGTTTTTCAGCCAGCAGATGCTGCGAATCTGCGGTGGAACTCGCGCAGCATTACCCGGCCTTCGAGGAATTCGTCGTCAAGTTCTTCGAGCACACCATGTGGATTGCAGGAGCGATGGACCGGATGGGCGAACATCAAGACAAGATGTGGGATGAAGAAGACGGTTTCTTCTACGACGTGCTTCGTCTGCCCAACGGCCAGGCTTTCCGCTTGAAGGTACGATCCATGGTCGGCCTTTTGCCGCTGGCGGCGGTCGCCATCTTCGAGGAAGGACACGCTCGACAAATTGCCGACAGCGCGAAAACGCATTCGGGAGTTTATGCAACGCCATCCCGAACTCGCGGCGAACCTCCACATGCCGGGCACGCCGGGCCTGGCGGGCAGACGATTGCTTGCCACCGTGAATGAGGAGAAGCTCCGCCGCATCCTCGCGAGAATGCTCGACGAGAACGAGTTCTTCGGTCCGCACGGCATCCGGGCGCTGTCGCGTTACCACCTCGATCACCCCTTTGTTTTCGGCCTAAGCGGCCAGGAGTATCGCGTTACCTATCTGCCCGGCGACTCTGACAGCGGAATGTTCGGCGGGAACTCCAACTGGCGGGGGCCGGTCTGGATGCCGGTTAACTTCCTGCTCTACCTCTCCCTCCTGCGCCTGGGCGCTTACTATGGCGATACGTTCAAGGTGGAGTGCCCGACCGGTTCGGGGAAATACATGACTTTGTTTGAGGTTGGGCAGGAGCTGGGAGAGCGCCTCATCAGTACATTTGTCCGGGACGGCTCGGGGCGCCGGCCGGTGTTTGGCGGCACGGAGAAATTCCAGACCGACCCCCATTGGCGAGACAACATCCTTTTCTACGAGTACTTCCATGGCGACAACGGCGCGGGCATCGGCGCCAGCCATCAAACCGGCTGGACGGGCTGCATCGCGCGGGTCATTCAGGCAAACGGAGCCTTCACCGCCGATCTGCTTGGCGAGCGGGATCTCGAGCGGCGCGCGATAAAAATGGGCAGGGGCGAGAGCCTTCAAAGAGGGTGATGAAGCCGCGTGGAGCGCCATTAGAAGCGCGGTGACTATACGCTTCTGGCCCTTGAGCTGAGGTCACCGCATCCGCAAATCGATGTCGGATTGTCCGTCAAGTCTTACGGGCTCGTTCGAAACAGGCTTGTTGCCGGAAGCTTATGCGATGCCTTCGACGATGCGAAAGTCCCGCTCTGCCGCAGAACCGAGAACTTTGCGGGCTGCTTCGTAAGCGGCGCTATTGTAAGTCGCCAGGGCTTTTTCAAAGCTTTCGAATTCAGTCACGACAGTCCGCTGTTTCAATCCTGATTCACGCGGTTCGATCGCGTCGGCCGTCCGAATCAAGATCTTGCCGCCTCCGGCCGCTATAGCCGGACCCGCGAGCTCGCCATAGTGCTTGAGCGCAGTCTCATCTGAGACCGAACGGTATGCGACAACCCAATAGCCTTTGCTCATTTGTCCTCCATTGTGGGCGCCAAATCGCCAATCGGGCGACCTGGCTGGAATTTGTCCCGTAAAGTTCTAGTGAGCAATATATTACAGTTCTGTTGCGTGGCCGAGGCACGTTTTATGATCTTCATTGGTCAGTGAGTCGCTAGTCCTCCGCTCGATCCAGTGGAGTTCGACGTTATCTTCGAAGTCACAGACTACTTGCTTAACGAATTTACTTCGCTAGAGCCTGTTATTCACTTTGTTCGCGTTGAGTCGTTGTGTTGAGGGAGGGCCGTCGATCTCTCGCTAGTTGCTCTCTTGTTGAGTGGAGGCGTCTATCCTAGTGTTGTTAGTGTTGAGTAGTGCGCATTTGTGTCGCCCTACCTCTCTCTTTGTCTCGTAGATGCCCAGCATAGAAGCACAGTCTGCGCGAAGTGTTCAACGCACTGAGATATGTGTTGCGCACCTCAGTCCAGTGTCGGTTGTTGCCCCTTGATTTGCCTCCCTGCTCGCTCATTTATCAACAGGCGCAACGGTGCGTTCTAGCACAGTGCTTCCAGGTCTTGATCCAGCACTTGCGCTTGCTGCTGCGGGAGTTCGCCGGCGCAGGAGCAACCCACGGCCATGGTAGTGTACAGCCGTCGCTGCCATCTCGCCCGACTCTGGGGCTCGAGCCGGCTATGACGGAGCCAAACGGCGCAAGAGATCGAAGGTTCTTGCAGCAGTGGACACGCTGTCCTCTGCTAGCTCTGCATGTTACGCCAGCTAACGAACAAGACCGTGACAGTGGAGAAGCTGCCGAAGCGGTCCAGCAGATCACTGTTGAACATGTGGAGCTTCGTATGTCGATCAGTACACCGGAGAAGCCGCAAGCAAGCAGCTGCCTCCCATGCATCGAACTTCGTGTTAGCACCGCAGCCAACGCGTCTTCGTTCTCCTGCCCCGTCGTTGGTATCGAACGCATCTTCCCCTGGTCGGCACTCTTCCGACTCCTCGCCCGTACTACGATCGATGACGCCGACCTTGGCAGGGGCATTATGTGGCTTTCGTATTCTCAGCTCGGTCAGCTATTCAGCTTCCTCAATAGAAGTTAACACTACTGTCCGGCTAATCAGCTTTGTGTCGCCGGCAAGTTCTTCCAGTATCGAGAGTTGTTTACGATCTGATGTTGCCGCGATTTGAAATGCAAGTGGCGCAATCCCGAGCCTGATCCCACCGGCAACAATGATGGGTGAACGAAGGCCGAACCATTTTCTCGCAGTTGATCAGCTTCCTTCCCGACCGCGAGTTCCGCCGTTGCGTGGAACGCTACGGCGGAGATGCCAGACCGCGTGGCTTCTCCTCTTCGGATCAGTATCTCGCCATGGCATTCGCGCAACTGACTTACCGCGACGGGTTGCGCGACATCGAAGCCTGCCTTCGCTCGCTGGCAGTAAGCTCTACCATCTCGGTTTTCGCGGCCGCGTGGCTCGCTCCACATTGGCTGACGCCAACGAAGCGCACGACTGGCGCATCTTCGCCGACTTTCGCGCAGGTGCTGATCGCGCATCGCGCGACCGCTGCATGCGCACGATCCCATGGGCGTGGATCTCGACCAGAGCCTCTACGCGCTGGATTCGACAACTATCGATCTGTGCCTCTCGCTGTTTCCGTGGGCCAAGTTTCGCCAGCACAAGGCCGCCGTCAAGATGCACACTCTGCTCGATCTGCATGGCAACATCCCCACGTTTATCCGCGTCACCGACGGCGATGTGCATGACGTGAACATCCTTGACGAGCTCGTGCCCGAGGCCGGAGCCTTCTACGTGATGGACCGCGGCTACATCGACTTCGAGCGCCTGTACGTCTTCACGCTCTCGCTCCGCGTTCTTCGTCGTGCGCACCAAATCCAATGTCTTGCTCCAGCGCCGCTGTTCACATCCGGTAGACAAGACCACCGGCGTGCGCTCAGATCAGACGGTGATCCTGTCTTCGTTCCAGTCGGCCTCTGCCTATCCCGAGCCGTTGCGCAAAATCAGTTACGTCGATGCAGAAACCAGCGCGCGGCTGGTATTCCTAACCAATAACTTCAACCTGCCCGCTCTTACCATCGCGCAAATCTACAAACAGCGCTGGCAGGTTGGCGTGTCCAGTCAAGGTCACATTAACCAGCCGGTGCAAGTCCGGCCAAGGCTAACAGACTCAGGCCTTGTAGCTTGGGAGGCATCGTGGAACGAAAGCGAGACGATGAAGCCCTCCGACAACATGCTCAGAAAGGAGTATGCGCAACTCACCAGGTTGCAACGTGCAGTGAACGTAGATGTAGCCTCGTTACACGCGAATCCGGAGGCTGAGACTGTCGACAACGTGCGAAAGCAGCAAGAGCCAATCGAAACGAGTCCGATGCGGTGGCTCTCTCCGGCGGGGTATCAGCGGCGACATGGTGAGAAGGAGAATGTGGCAACTGGAGAAGCCCTCGGCGTCCGGCGAAGAAATCTCGTCGAGGAGGTGACTGCTATAACCGCGAATGGGAAATGCAGACGCAGGCACCAGGGTGGCGGATCGGGTCGTACTACCGTTGATGGACGTGCAGCAAAACGCGTCCGGAGGGAAGGGCCCGGACCGGTAAGTATTCCGCTCGACAAAGTGAGGCAGGGGTGAAATGACAAAAGCACCTATCAGTCTGCAGGATCTGCGGAGACGGATATATCGAAAGGCGAAGTCGGATAAGGCGCATCGCTTCTGGGGTCTCTTCGTACATATCACGAAGATCGAGACCCTCGAAGAGGCTTACCGTGCTGCCAAAAAGAATGGAGGCGCACCCGGCATCGATGGCCAGAAGTTCGAGGACATCGAACAAGCTGGGCGAGTCGACTTTCTCGCCGCAATACGAGAAGACTTGGAAACAGGCAGGTACAAACCCATGCCGAACCGGCGAGTGGATATACCGAAAGGGAATGGCAAATTCCGAACGCTTCAAATTCCTTGTATACGCGACCGCGTGGTGCAAGGGGCAATGAAGCTTATCCTCGAAGCTGTGTTCGAGGCGGACTTTTGCCGGAACTCTTACGGATTCCGACCCCGGCGGTCACCGCACCGCGCGCTGGCGGAAGTCAGACGCAGTGTGATGCGGCGCATGTCAACCATCATCGATGTTGATCTGTCGCAGTACTTCGACACGATTCGACATTCGGTGCTGCTAGACAAAATCGCGAAGCGGGTCCAAGACCCGCAGGTCTTGCATCTCGTGAAGCAGATCATCAACGTCGGAGGGAAGATCGGGGTTCCACAAGGAGGCCCGTTCAGTCCCCTTACACAAAAGGTAATTTCCAATTCGAGCGGTTACTGTTGGGTTGGCGAACCAGTTACTCTGTGCTTGACTTGCGCCTTAAGAGGTAATACTTTTATGGCATATGACCCGCTCCACCAAAACGAACAAAGCTCTGCAGTTGAACGCTGCTCTCACCTTGCTCCAGCGCTATATGCCGTTATCCGAAGCCATGCAACGCTTAGCTCTAGAGTTCTATCTGTCGGAACGTCAGGCCTACGATACCTGGAGGAAGCGGCACATCTGGAACTGCCAGTCTAGGTCAGCGAGGCTACGTTGCCTATCACTCTCAAGGTTCCAGCAGCCAGCACGGCTGCTTCGAGCGTATGCGAGAAGCAGTGGGCTGACGATCGGCGCGGTTGTTACACGCGCATTAGCTGCGTTTCTGAGTGCTCAGAGAAGGCATATCTAAGCCGCGCTCTACGCTCAGCCCGCTTCAATTTCACGTTCAGTATTTGTTTGATCGTCTGCACTAATCAAAACTCTTCCAGTCCTACAGTCTTCTGTGCCTCCTCGTGAACGTCCCGTTCGTGGCAGTGTGAAGGAGCTCGATCATGCGGATGGCAGCAATCTACGCATTGGTATCTTCTTACCAGCAGCGAGGCGAACCAATTGCGAGCCAGACAGCGTCCCTGATCGAGTTTGCCCAGTAGCACGATCTGGAGGTACCTGCATAGTGGGTCTTCGAGGATGACAGCTACACTAGCAACGCTGGAGCGGCCAGATCTTGAGCGTGTGAGAGATCTCGCCGCTGAAGGGCAGATTCAAGTTGTGTTCTCGTACTCGCCAGATCGCTTGAGTCGCTAGTATGCCTACCAGATTCTTCTGATCGAGGAACTCGCTCTTCATGGTGTTGAGACGCTTTTTGTCAAAGCCCCGCAGAGAGCCAGCGCTGAAGATCAACTGCTGTTGCAATTCCAGTGTATGATATCCTAGTATGAGAGAGCACAGATACTGTAGCGCTCTCGCCGCGGTAAGCGACACCGCGCCCAGTCCGTGAAGTCAGCGTGTTGAGTGGCGCTCCTTATAGCTATCGCTATATCCGCAAGACCAACTACTCACCAGCTGCTTACGCCGTGCTTGAAGCTGAAGCTCGCGTCGTCGAGCGCATCTATGAGATGTACACGTGGAGGTCTCAGCATCATCGAGATAACCCGTCGCTCAACGCTGCAGCATCCCAACGCGCAAGCAAGCGCGCGTTGTGAGCGCTCTACTGTCTGAGCCTTGCTGCGCAACTCTGCCTATCGTAGCATTGCTTGTTTCGCAAGACTCTCATCTCTTCTCTAACACTTGTTATGCGTCCTCAGCGTCTTCGCGTGTCATTACACCCAGCTTGACCGCAGGCCATGAACTACCTCGCTAAGAGTGTATCTAGATTCCCGTGCCAGCTCTGTAAGTGAAGACCTCTTCGCTCTTGCTCAGTAACTTCTTCAGTAAAACAAAGTTCGCTCACGTCTCCGCACCATCTCGCCTAGCATCTTGCAGAGTCTGTTCAGTTGCCAGAAGTGCGGCTATGCCTTTTCCGCTCATCGACGCAACTAGCGCTCGCAATATTCACTATTACAAATGCATTATCTCCTATAGTTAGCGCTAGCTAAGCAGCCCTGTTTGCTATAACTATCTCTTCTTTCGCAGTATCTTCTCTATCAATCTCTGGGGCGAAGTGATCCAGCTGCTCTAAGATCCCTCTCTCATATAGCAGTAGCTCTATCGTCAGCTAGTAGCAGCGCGCTCTTCCGATCCTACCAATAAGCGCGAGCATAGTCTGCAAAGAGAATTTCGCTGTTAGCAAATATGAACGCCTTCTCAGCGTCTATCAGGAGTACTCCTGTCTATCGATCAGTTGCTCTAGCGTATGCCTTAGCTACGCCAGCTTGAACTTCTCTTCGCGCAGAGTTGCATCTATCGCCGACCAGATCAGTCATCGAGCCACCTTTCTGCTCTCTCCTAACTCTTACATCTTTCCTTGCTCTTCTGCGTATCGCCGCTTATACTCTGACTATCACTGAGCGTCATCGTATCTTTCGTCTCTTCGTAAAAGTGTCTTTATCGTAGACGATACCATCACGATTCGACCAGCATTCGTCCCGCCGCAGACTTTACGCAAGCTAAATCCACCGTCATCAGATTAACTATCTAATTATCTCTTCTCTAAGGGTTTCAGCCCACTGGCTGCGAATATCTATCTGAACGAGCTCGATTGAGCCTTTGACGCGATACGTTGCAAGACGGCAGAGGCACCCTATGAGGCAGTGAACTATCATCGGTTCGCCGATGATATCGTCATCACCGTCAGCGGTCACCATACCAAACGAGGCTGGGCTGAACGAGCCTTGCAGCGGCTCCATGAGCAACTCGCGCCACTCGGCGTGGAGCTGAACAAGGAGAAAACGAAGGTGGTGGACACGCTGAATGGGGAAGCCTTTGGGTTCTTGGGATTCGACCTGCGCCGTACCCGCAAGCGCAAAGGAAACGGCCATTATATCCAGATGACACCGAAGAAGAAGGCTCGCAAAGCAATCAAGGCCAAGGTACGCGACATCATTCAGCACAGCGGGGCAACCCCTATGCCGAAAGTGGTGGCGCAGATCAATGCCTCGCTTGCTGGGTGGGTCAACTACTTCCGGGTCGGTAATGCGAGTGGCGCATTCAGCGAAGTGCGCGACTACACGGAGATGAAGGTGCGCAGCCTTTTAACTCGGCGAAAGCGGCGGCGAAAGACAAGTACCGGATGGCGGCGGTGGAGTAACGAATACCTCTACGGAACCCTTGGGCTGTACTGGGACTGGAAAGTCCAGCCACTGCCCGGTGTAGAGAGTAAGTCGTGAAAGTCTCCAGCATACCGAAAACGACACATAACCCTTTCAATGAAACTTACTGGGTGAGCTGCTGTGAGGGAAAACTTCATGCACAGTTCTTATGGGGAGGGGCTGGAAACGGATCGCGCTCGACGCAGATACCGCGCCAGTCCCTTACCCGACAGCTGTTCTTCAAGTGGATCAAGCAGCACTTGCGCATCAAAGCCTTCTACGGCTCTCAGCGAGAACGCGGTGAAGACTCAAATCTTTATCGCCGTCTCCGTTTATGTGCTGGTGGCGATCGTCCGCAAACGTCTCGCTCTTGAAGGCCAGCCTTTACCAAATCCTCCAGATCCTTAGTGTTACTCTCTTCGAGAAAACGCCCATTTTACAGGCACTTCAGAGCATCTACTCCCCATCCAACTTACCCTAATCCAACAACCAACTGAATCTGTTCACCTTATAGCCTTACAGCAGTGATACCTCTACGAAGATCAGAAGTAGTCCTGCCCGTCCATTTCGAATCGGGTGCGCAAACTCGTGATCTGTCTTCAAAATCAAAACAGCATCTATGCTATTTACCGGTAGCTTTGTATCATCAACTGATCCCAGCGTTGACCTCACATTCTCCAGGTTGTCCCGGGATGCCCGTGTCGTGATGTAGTCAATCGCCTTTGGATTGATGTCTTCGGCGTACACCACTCCGCCGGGTCCGACGCGGGCTGCAGCGCGCACAGTAAACCATCCCGATCCCGCGCCGATGTCGGCGACCACTTTTCCCGGTGTTATTCCAAGTAGATCCATAACCCAGTCTACATGCAACTTCTTATCGCGGTCGGGGTATTCGAAGATCGACAGGTCCCCCGCATATGGCGTGCTTGTCGGCCTCTCTGCTTGCCCCGACACTGGAGCCGGCGTTGGTCCGGCGGCCTGCCCCCCTGTTTGCGCCACGATCTTGCCGAGACAGATGAATCTGCGAAACACAGAAGGAGTGCCAGTCCCACAGTCGCTTTATTGGGAATCTTTTTCATCCACTTCCCTCTACAGCATTATCTGGCACCCTGGCCCGTGGTGCACTCGGCCAGGGTCAGACCTGCAGGACATCTCCATCGCGGGCAACCATTTCATACAGCACAGGGTTAACGAAGAAGCCGAGAAAGAGCCGCGAAACCAGGCCCGCGACGATGACGATCGCAAAAGGCTTCTGAGTGTCAGAACCGATGCCGGTGGAAAGCGCCGCAGGCAAGAGCCCCAGGCAAGCAACAAGTGCGGTCATCATGATGGGTCGGAGCCGCAAGAGCGAAGCCTCGCGCGTTGCCGTGCGAATGTCTTTGTTTTCGAGACGCAGCTTGTTGATGTAGGAGAAAAGGATAACCGCTGTCTCGACCGAAACGCCCATCAAAGCGAGCAGCCCGAGCCCCGACGAGGCGCTAAACGGCGTGTTGGTCATCTTGAGAGCGATCAGAGCGCCTACAGGCACGGTCAGTATGACCCCGAGTGCAATCACTAATGGAAATTTGAAATTTCCATAAAGAGCAAACAGAATCATGAAAATGATGAGCACCGCCATCGGGCCAATGTATTCCATCTGGTGCTGTGCCTGAAGCAATTCACCATACTCCCCGCCCCATTCGAGCCGGTAACCGGCGGGCAAGGACTTCGCAATATCCCTGATGGAGCGCTGGCCATTGCGCACGGCGGTTTGAAGATCGCGCCCTTCTATGCTGAACTGCACGCCGATATAGCGTGAGTTGTTTTCGCGGTAGATGAACGAGGCGCCGCCGGCCTCGTGAATGTTTGAAACCTCGCTCAAAGGAATCTGCTGGCCCGAAGGTGTCCCGACGAGCAGGTTGCCGATTTGTTGCGCATTCTCGCGAAATTCCGGTTTCATCCGTACTACGAGATCGAAGAGTTTCTCGCCCTGGATCACCTGGGTAGCCGCCTGGCCGCCCACGGCAGCCTGAACGATCGCCTCTACGTCCGCCACGTTGATACCGAATCGCGCAATCTTTTCCCGATCCACGTCGATCAAGAGGCTGGGCTGGCCAAGTTCGCGCACGACCGTCAGTTCCTCGAATCCAGGTACCTGCGAAAGCCTGCGCTTGATTTCGAGAGCCTGGTTCTGGAGAACATTCAGGTCGGGGCCATAAATCTTTACAGCCAGGGCGCTCTTCAGGCCCGTCAGAGCTTCGTCGACAGCGTCTTCGGCCGGCTGAGTGTAATTGAAGATGACTCCGGGAAATGCACTGAGCTGCTTTTGGATATCCTCGGTCAACTCTTTCTTGTTATGGACTGAGCCTGTCTTCCACGATGGGTCACTATAAGGTTTCAAGCCGACGTAAAACTCATCGTTGAAGAATCCCGTGGGATCTGTGCCATCGTCGGGACGCCCAAGTTCGGAGCCGACCTCGGTAACCATCGGATACTTCAGGAGAATGTTGCGAACCTGCGGCGAGAAATTGCTTGCGGTTTCGAACGAGACTGTGTACGGCATCGTTGCTCGAACCCATAGCGCGCCTTCGTCCAGATGCGGCATGAACTCTCCGCCAATAAAAGGAATCAGCAGGAGCCCGGCGGCGAAGATCAAGATCGACCCGATCAAGGTCGTCTTGGGGTGATTGAGGCACCACTCGAGTTGCCCCGCATATCGATCGCGAATCCAGTTGAAGGGCTTGTTCTCGCGCTCATGGACTCCTTTCTTGAACCAGTAAGCGCACAAGACAGGAACGAGTGTGAGCGTCAAGATCAGCGCACCGACGAGTGCGATAGCCACGGTGTCGGCCATCGGCTTGAATAGTTTTCCTGACGGACCGCTGAGAGCATAGATCGGTAAGTAACCCGCAATAATGACAGCGACAGAGTAGAAAATTGGACGATCGACGTCCTTGGCCGCCGACCGGATTACTTCCTGAAGGTCATATTTCTGGCCTTCGCGCGCGCCCAGTTCGCGGAAAATATTCTCCACCATCACCAGGGTTCCATCAATAAGAATTCCGAAATCGATGGCGCCGATTGAAAGCAGATTTGCCGGGATCCCCCGCGCGTGCAAAAAGATGAATGAGAAGAGCAAGAGACACCGGAATGGTGAGCGCCACGATCACTGCTGCGCGGATGCTGACCAGAAAGACCATCAAGACCAGAAAGACGAGAACCATTCCCATCAACATATTGCGTTCGACTGTATCAATGGTCAGCTGAACAAGGTCGCTCCGGTCGTAGTAGGGGCGCACTTTTACGTCCGCGGGCAAGATTTCTTCATTCAGCTGGCGGGTCTTCGCCGCGACGCCTTTCAGAACATTCTGTGTCTGTTCGCCGCGTCTCATCATGATGACGCCTTCGACTGCATCATCCGTTTTGTTAAATCCAAATTCGCCCAGGCGAGGGGCGTTTCCTATAACCACGTCGCCTATATCGCGGATGCGCACCGGAACGCCGTTCTGCGATCCCACGACCACGTTGCCAATGTCCGCGGTATCGCGAATGAGACCGAGGCCGCGAACGTAGTAGATTTGACCGCCCTGCGAGTAGAATCCGCCTCCTGCATTGGAGTTATTCACTGAGAGCTGCTGAATCAAGGCCGGAACGGTGAGGTGGTAAGCGTAGAGTTTTGCCGGGTCGAGGACTACCTGATACTGCATCACCGTGCCGCCGAAACCGGAATCGTCGGCGACGCCCGGCACCTGTTTATATTCGCGTTCGATCACCCAGTCTTCAAACGTTTTCAGCTCCTGCGGGGTACGGTCGGGGCTCTCCAATACGTATCGATAGACCAGCCCGGAGGGGCTCGCAAGCGGAGCGAGTGTCGGAGTTACACCCTGAGGATAGGTCACCTCGCTCAGCCTCTGAAACACAACCTGGCGCGCGAAGTAGTCGTCCGTCCCTTCTTCAAATGTCAGGATGACGTCTGAAAGTCCGTACAGCGAAATGGAACGCATGACCGACATCTTTGGAACGCCGTTCATCTCCACTTCTGTTGGTACGGTGACCAGACGTTCGATCTCTTCTGATGCGTGACCCGGCCACTGCGAGATGATCTCTACCATCGGCGGCGAGAGATCGGGATACGCATCCACGGGCATGTGGTAAAAGGAGATGGCGCCGCCGACGCAGATAAATGCGACCAGAAGCAGGATCAGCACCCGTTGCCGCAGCGCAAACTGAACGATACGATGAATCATTCGAAGCCGCCCTCTCAGTGTTGCAGCGAATTAGCAAACTGGAGAAACAAGCTGCCATCGCCGACTACCCTGTCTCCAACGGAAATGCCCTTCACGATTTGCCTCTGGCCATTCTGGCTCGCGCCCAGTTCCACGTCGCGCCTGCCAAACTGGTTTGCGCCATTTGCGACATAAACGAACGGCTGATTATTGTCATCGCGCAGAATCGAAGCGTCAGGGACGGCGATGACATTTGAGAATGAGCCGGCCGCCACGCGTGACGGTGCAATACATGTCTCTTTTCAGTTTTTCGCCCGGGTTATCCACGACGATGCGGGCTTGAAGTGTTCTGGTGTTTGGGTCGAGTGCCGGCGAAACATACGAAATCCTTCCATGGAAGCTGTCGGGATATGCGTCCGTTTGCACAACGACATCTTCTCCGCCCCGAACAAAAGCAAGATCCGTCTGGTAAACATTGGCAAGAACCCACACCGTGCTCAAATCGGAGATGGTAAAAGCCTGCGTTTGTCCCGCCTGCACTACCTGACCGGGCGCGACCAGGCGCTCCACCACCTCGCCGCTGATGGGCGCAAGCACCGGAATTTGTGCGGACGAAGGAGCCTTTGCCAGGTCCGCCGGATTCTTGATGCCGAGAATTTTCATCCCCTGTTCCGCCGCATTCAGATCCGCCTGCGCCTGGTTGCGGTCGGACTCGGCCTGTTCCAGATCGCGCTCGGCGATGGCGTGGTGCTGATAGAGTTCCTGCGCGCGGGAATAATTCTTTTGCGTCAGGCGGAAAGAGTCTGCCGCTTTCAAATAGGCGTCCAGCAACTGCGAATAGTCGGGACTGCTCACGTCGAGCATGGGTTGGCCCGCTTTTACATGCTCCCCGGGCACGACCAGAATCCGGCTCACAGGGCCGCCTACTTGAGTTATCACCGGCGTGGTATTGAAAGCGTTATATGCCACCGTGCCCGTGAGCCGCAGCGTGCGCTTCAAATTAGTCGGCGCGACCGTCACCACCTGCACGTGTGACATCTGGTCCTGGGGAATGGTGAAGAGCTGCGGGGTCGCGGACTTGGAAGCGTTCGCGGAGAACGACGTCATCTGACCTGCCTGGTCGCTGTCGTTGGAGTGGCAGGCCGTGGCCATGACGATAAAAGCAAGCGCCAGCGCGCGTTGGTTCCCGCGGCCGGCGATGGATGCGATGTTCATGGTAAGCTCCTGGTTCCTACCGCTTCGCGAAGCTGTTCCAGCGCGAGCAAGTACGATGCGAGCGCCTGCCGGTAGCCGAGTTGGATAGCTCTATAGCTGCGCTCCGCGTCGAGAAAGTCCAACAGGCTCGCAGCGCCGTGCTTGTAGGCGAATTCGCTGATATCGCGAGATTCCTGAGCCTCGTTGAGGTACCCCGAACGATAGAGGCCGACGATCTGATCGTTGCTGCGCAGATTCTCAAAGGCGTCCCGCACATCCGTCATCACCTGCCCGCTCGCGAACTTCGCCTGCTCCTGCGCCTGTGTGACGGCGAAGCCGGCACGCGCAATCTCGCCCTGATTGCGGTCGAATATGGGCAACTGGATTTGTCCGAAGAGTGAAATGTTATTGGATCCCAGGTGGGTGTAGCTCACCTGCCCGGTAACATCCTTTTTGCCAATGGCTTTTTGCAACTCATGTTGGCTGTCCGCGGCGGCTACGCTCAACTGCGCCGCCCGTAGATCCGGCCTGTTCTGCAGGGCTTTCGATTGAAAATCTTCCAGATTGCCTGGGACAGGCTGAAAATCGAACGCCCCGGCGACGTCATAGTCTGGCCCTATCGATTCGTAGCCGAGGAGTTGCCGCAAGTCCGATAGTCCCTGCGTCCTGGCGAGTTGCGCCGCGGACAGGTCGGTCTGGAACTGAAGCATCTGAAGCTTGATCTTCAGCAGATCGTTCTCGCCGATGTCACCCGCCTTGTAACGCGCTTCCGCGATATCGACCGTGGTCTGAAAGCTCTTGAGATCCTGGGTCGCCAGCTCCATTGCCGATTCGGCAAGCTCAACGTTGATAAACTGCGTAGCCACGCTGAAGGTAAGACTCCGCTCGTTGTCGGCGACCTGCGAACGCGTTACAGCCGTCTGGTCCTGCGCGGCCTGCAAACGGTGTTGCCGCTTCCTCCCGCGTTCAAACAGGTAGCTGACGCCGAGGTCAAATTGAGACACGTTGTCGATATAATCGGCGCTGAACAGGCTTGGTTCGAAAATCGGCAAGAACTGCGCGTCCCCTAAAAGCACCGGGTTGGGCCGCAGGTTGGCTGTCGTCTCTTCCGCCTGGTTCTGCTGAATCGTGGTGCGCGCGGCCAGAAGATTGTGATTGTGCTGGAGCGCCAGTTGAATGGCGTCATCGAGCGAAATGGTCACAACGCCAGGCTTTTGGGCAAGCTTGCTTGCTTGTGGGGGCGCCGGCGATTGGCTTTGATCGGGTGGCGCCTGGGCACTCGCGGCTTCGAAAAGCGAACCGGTTACAAGCAACAATGGAACGCAGAATCCTAGCAAATGCATAGGCAATCAGCCCCCTTCACGAGAGACATGCACTGATCTGGAACTACCGTTAAGGCACGGAAGGTATGCGGACGCTATGCGGGAGGGGCTCGCGCGGGAATCTGCCGCGCGTCAGAGCGGGCGATAAAGCTGATGTATCGAGGCTCAGGCCCGGCACCTTTGGGGACCAGAACACATGCACCGATGCCCGCCACCGACGGTGCTATGACCAGATGGCATAACACACAGGTGTCGGAAGAAGTATTGGCATGGTGATGCCACACTGCTCCGAGCGTAGACCCGAGCAACAGCACGAGGAGTGCTATCGGGATCACGACACGCAAGGTTCGCTTCGGGTCAGGCATTTTTGAGGCGCAATTCAAGGACTGCTTATACGGTACGGATCAGTGTAGTCCAAGATACATCATTCTGGGACATTTAGCTCTCGTGGCTGGTTCTGCGGCGGGCGGACCGAGCCATCGTCCGTGATGGGATCGGAGTCGTCGTGTAGCTCACCTGGGTACACGCGCCGCCCTCGTTTCCATTGGGGCGCCGAGCGATTCCACCAGCAGATCCGCGGCAGCAAGCGCAAATTCCGGGTCGTTGATGTGCGCGTCAAGCTCAACCAGCCGGATAGCTGGGCTGAGCGACGCTTTCAAGGCGCTGCGGTATGCATCGAGCGCGTCTGGCGAGTAGAACGGTCCACCGATCTTGTCGATGGCGGAAACACCTCTAAGGGGGATCAGCACGGTCACAGGCCCGCCGGCGCGGTTGAGCTTGATGGCTGTAATGCGTCCGATCTCCGCACACTCTTCGGGCGTCGTCCGCATCAGAGTTACGCTGGGGTTGTGGACGTACAGGTTGCGGCCCCGGAACTGGGCAGGCACTGATTCCTGCGGCCCGAAATTCACCATGTCGATCGCGCCCGGGCAGACTAGTTGGGGAATGGCCTTCCGGCCCGCGGCTTCAAGCCGGTGTGGTCCCGCGCTCATCACACCGCCCACCAGTTCGTCTGCAAGTTCCGTGGTCGTGATGTCGAGAACAGCTCGAAATGCACCGTCTTCGATCAACTTTTCCATCGCCTGTCCGCCGGTTCCTGTCGCGTGAAAGACCAGAACTTCGTAGCCTCTCACTTCGAGGATGTGCCGGGCGGCCGTGACACAAGGGGTCGTCACGCCAAACATGGTCGCCGCGATCGCGGGCTTCTCGTCGAGGGAGACGCCCGCCTCCGATCGAACCATGCCGCAAATCGCTCCAGCAGCATTGCTAATAATTCGGCGGGAGACGTGATTCAAGCCCGCGATGTCGAGCACCGAAGGCATCATGCAAATGTCGGTAGTTCCCACGTAGGGCTTAATATCGCCGGAGGCCAGCGTGGAAACCATCAATTTCGGGAAGCCATAGGGGAGGGCACGCATGGCCGCGGTGGCAATGGTCGTTCCCGCAGAACCGCCCAGGGAAGCCACCCCATGAATGGCTCCTTGTTCAAAAAGCCGGCCAAGAATTGCCTTCGCCCCGACGGCCATGGCGGCGATGCTTCGACCTCGGTCTTTGTCTGCTCGGAGCGCGGCGAGATTCTCGTTTGCGGCCGCGGCAACCTCCTCCTGTGAGATGTCGACCGCAAAGGGCGGACTGACAAGCACGCCGACATCGATCATCAGCGTTCGCAGACCCGCGCTCTCGATCCGCTCCCGCAAGAAGGAGAACTCTTCCCCCTTGGTGTCGAACGTGCCGATTAGAACAATGGTCCGGGTCTGTCATCGCAGCTCGCCGGGGGCAACGACCCGGCACTCCGGCATCGCGCGGAGAAGCGCTTCGGGGCCCGGCGGCGAATAAATGGCAATCAGTTTCAATGGCTCCCAGCCAGTGTTCACCGTGGAGTGGTAGACGTCGGCGGGAATGTGGATCACTTCGCCGGCACCGATGGGTTCCCACTGTTCACCGTCGATATCGATCATCTGCCTGCCCTGCCCGGAGACTACATAGAGGACCTCTTCAGTTCCCGGGTGATTGTGCCGAGCGTGGCCTCTCCCGGGTTGCAAGAGCACAACACCCATGGTGAAGCGCTCCGTGCCGGTGACGCGCGGTTCGCTGAGCCACTTGATCGTTCCCCAATCGAAGACCTGCGTTTCGACAGCGGCGGGTGTTACGAAACGGCGACCGGCGAACTTGGACATGCCTGCTCCTTTAGTTGTGGTCCATATGGATGCGCAGATTTTTGAAATTCCTGACCTGCTCGGTGATGGCGCGCTCGGTGGGCAGACGCTCGATGCTCGAGGCGCCAAAGAACCCGCAGACTCCCCTGGTCCGAGTGAGGATGTACTGCACATCATCAGGCTCGGCAATCGGGCCGCCATGACAAAGCACCAGAATCTCGGGACGGACGGAGACGGCGGCCGCCTGGATGGCTTGAATTCGCTCGACTGATTGATCGAGGCTGAGGGCTGTCCTGGCGCCGATTGTCCCGTTGGTGGTCAATCCCATGTGCGCGATCAAGAAGTCTGCGCCCGCGGTTGCCATGGCCTTCGCTTCGTCTTCGTTGAAGACATATGGGCAAGTCAGCATGTCAAGGTCATGCGCTCGCGCAATCATCTCAACTTCCAGGTCGTATCCCATGCCGGTTTCCTCAAGGCTCTCGCGGAAGCGGCCATCGATCAGGCCCACCGTTGGGAAGTTCTGCACTCCTGAGAAGCCGAGTTGTTTCAGGTCGCGAAGAAACAGATCCATGACGCGAAAAGGATCGGTTCCGCAGACGCCGGCCAACACCGGCGTTTGGCGAACGATGGGGAGCACTTCGCGGGCCATCTCCATGACGATGGCGTTCGCGTCCCCGTAGGGCATGAGACCAGCCAGGGATCCTCGGCCAGCCATACGGTAGCGGCCCGAATTGTAGATGATGATGAGATCCGCTCCCGCCGCTTCCGCGCACTTGGCGGAAATTCCAGTGCCGGCACCAGCCCCGATGATGGGGGTCCCCGCCGCGCTACTCGCTTGCCATCGCTTCAGACACGCCGCTCGGTCCATTGTGAAGCTTCTCCCATTGCCAGCCTGGATCACGACGCCACTATATGGCTGCCGGCGCCCAACTCAAACAGGAAATGTGGGGCCCGCCGCGATCTTTTCTTTGTCGGGGCAAAGTCCTTCCTCCTTCAGAATGCGCTGATATGCCGAGAGCGTCAGGAAGTCGATGAACTTCGGCGCCCGCACCAACTCAAGCATCAGATCTGCGGCCGCGACATAGGCGGCATAGCGCACGGCATCGACGGCGATCTTTTGTCGATCGAGTTCGCCGGTAATCATGCTTTCCACAAGTGCAAGCTCCACGACTCTCCCGTCGGAGAGTTTTGCCTTGTGGTGCACCCATTGCCAGAGTTGCGCGCGGCTGATCTCGGCGGTCGCGGCGTCCTCCATCAGGTTGAAGAGCGGGACGCAGCCGATGCCGCGCAACCAGGCCTCGAGATATCCCAGGCCGATGGCCACATTCTGTTTCAGTCCGGTCTCGGTGATCTCCCCTTCCGGAACCCGGAGCAGATCTTCGGCGGTGGGATGGTAGTCGGGCAACTGCTTCGAAATCTGGTTGGGTTGGGGCATCAGGCGATCGAAAATCTCGAGCGCCACAGGCACTAGCCCGGGATGCGCAACCCAGGTACCGTCATGGCCATCGCTGGCCTCGCGTTCCTTGTCGGCACGCACTTGCGCGATCGCGTTTTCGTTGGCTACCGGGTCGGACTTGATGGGAATGAACGCCGACATTCCCCCCATCGCGTGCACATTGCGCTTATGGCAGGTCTTGATGGCCAGCTTTGAATAGCTGCGCATGAAGTGGGTGGTCATCGTGACGCGGGCGCGATCGGGAAGTATGGCACGAGCATCATTGGAGAATTTCTTGATGAAGCTGAAGATGTAATCCCAGCGGCCGCAGTTGAGCCCGGCGGAGTGGTCGCGCAGTTCGTAGAGAATCTCGTCCATCTCAAAGCTGGCGAGTATGGTTTCGATGAGCACGGTGCCTTTGATCGATCCCTGGGCAACGCCGATTTCCTTTTCAGCGCGGATGAAGATATCGTTCCACAGCCGCGCTTCCAGGTGGCTCTCCATCTTGGGCAAGTAGAAATACGGGCCGCTGCCGCGGGCCAGCAATTCGCTCGCATTGTGGAAGAAGTAGAGACCGAAATCGAATATGGAACCGGACATCGGTTCGCCATCGACGAGCACGTGGCGCTCTTCCAGGTGCCAGCCGCGCGGACGCACAAACAGCACTGCGACTTTGTCATTGAGCTTGTACTGCTTGCCTGTGGCGGGGTCGGCGTAGGTGATCGTTCGCCGGATGGCATCACGCAGATTGATGTGGCCGTCGAGCAGGTTGTTCCACGTCGGCGTGCTGGAGTCTTCAAAATCGGCCATGAAAACCTTCGCGCCGGAATTGAGCGCGTTGATGATCATTTTTCGGTCAACGGGTCCCGTAATTTCCACCCGGCGGTCCAGGATATCGGCAGGCAGGGGCGCCACGGTCCATGCGGATTCGCGAATGGAGCGCGTCTCTGCAAGGAAGTTCGGACGCTCGCCCGCGTCGAGTCTCTTTTGCCGCACCTGGCGTGCGTCGAGTAACTCTTTGCGGCGGGCGTTGAAGGTGCGTTGCAGGTCCACGATGAAAGCAACGGCTTCCGGAGTCAGGATTGCGGCGTAACTTTCGGAAACTGGCGCGAGAATCTCAACGCCTGACAGATGAATCGTGGTGGACATCGTGGTTCTCCCTTTTTCACAAAATCATTTCGCGCCGAAGACCACTTCCCCTTGTGATGGCCATGCGGGATGCCGCTCTTTCCGTGCAGCAAACCTTCGCTGGACATGCCGCGGATGGACGCATCGAGTAACTCAACCATATGAAAAGCAGGCATTGTCTTCAACCCTCGACGGCGAAGACCGCTTGTAAGTTGCAGGAGGCAGCCGGGATTGGCCGAAGCCACCGCCTGCGCACCCGTGGACAGAAGGTTATCAACTTTGCGGCTGCCGAGTTGGCTGGCTGTCTCCGGCTGCAATAAGTTGAACACGCCTGCCGAACCGCAGCAGAGACTGGCTTCCGGAATTTCGGCGACTTCAAGCGAAGGGATGCCGGCCAGGAGGCGGCGCGGCTGTTCACGCACGCCCTGCGCATGCTGCAGATGGCAGGCATCATGATAGGCGACGCGCAGTCTGAGGGGATGGCGCGGCGCCTGGGCTGGGAGTTCGCAGAGGAATTCAGAGATGTCTTTGCACTTGGCAGAGAAAGCGGCGGCGCGTTCAGCCCATGCCGGGTCGTCGCGCAGCAGGTGACCGTATTCCTTCATCGTGGACCCGCAACCGGCCGAGTTGATCACAATCGTGTCTACTTTGGCGGTCTCGAAGACGGCGATCATTTTCTTGGCGAGGGCGACAGCATCGGCTTCCATTCCGGAGTGGAGCATGAGAGCCCCGCAGCATGATTGTTCGCGGGGAATGATCACTTCGCAGCCTTCCGCGGCCAGCACGCGCATAGTGGCTGCGTTCACATGAGAGAAGAAGACTTGTTGCACGCATCCGCTTAACATTCCGACGCGGCGCCGCGGAGTTGTCCGGGGCTGAATCGATCGAATGCGGCCGCTGAAACAAACGGGCCGGCACATCGGGCAGCAACGCCTCCATGGCCGCCAATCGTTTCGGAAGCAGCCTGGTCATCCCGGTTGACCGGACAAGGGAACGGATGCCGCATTTTTGATAAATGCGCAAGGGCAGCGCGAGCAGCCGCAGCCGCGCTGGATATGGGAACGTTGCGAAGAGCAAGCGGCGAAAGAGCGACTCGCCGAGGCTGCGCGGCAGGTTGCGCTCGATCTGTGCACGCGCCGGCTCGATGAGCTTGTCGTATTGGACACCGGAGGGGCAAGCCGTCATGCAGGCCATGCAACCGAGGCAGTTATCCATGTGCAGGCGAAAACGCTCGTCGAGCGGCGCCTGGCCTTCCGCGGCTTTCTTGATCATGTAGATGCGGCCTCGCGGCGAATCCATCTCCTCGCCCCAGAGGACATAGGTGGGACAAGCGGGCAGGCAGAATCCGCAGTGCACACAGTCGTCGATGTACTTCTTCTCCGGCGGATGATGCGCGTCGAAGCTGGAAGGATGTGGTTGCTGCGAAGTGGTGGTCGGCGGCATAGGGTCAGATGTTTCCCACAAAGCGGCCGGGGTTGAGAATGCGGCCGGGATCGAAGCGGCGCTTGACCTTATTCATCAATGCCCCACTTCCCCGGTCCGGACCCCACACGTCAATCCTGCCACGCAGTGTGTCCGGAACCTGCAGCACGACTACGCTTCCGCCGAACTCATGCACGCGCGCGCGCAGTCTATCAACGAGCGCAGGCACCAATTCCGGTGCGGCTTCAACAGCAACCGTCATCAAGCCGGTTGCCTGCGCCAGAACTTTCACGTCCCGTCCATCGCCCGAAACTCCACTGATGCAATTCCGCGCTGATCGAGCAGATTTCGGCGGGAAGCGCCGAGATCTTCAACACGACTGCATCCTTGTTGTCGAACATTTGCTGCCGTGCGCTCCAAACGTTCTCGGCCCGCCCAACAATGGGGAAATCCGCCGAGAATCGCCTGAAGGCTAGCCCCATATTCGTCGAGGCATTCCGCCAGCCCGGCGATGCGGACGTCGAGCGCAAATTCCTTTTTTGAGATGCGTAACTGCACCGATGACGGAACCATGAGCGAGTCCATCAAAGCGCGGAGCGGCTCTGCAAACAGCTTCGCATTGCCTGCTCCGTTCGGCGCGACCGCGGTCCACGTCCGGGAGTGCTCCTCCGCCGGGTGCAGGCGGAAATTCACCTCGACAATCACGCCCAGCGTGCCGAAGCTGCCGGTCATCAGTTTGTGAATGTCATAGCCGGCGACATTCTTCACTACTTTGCCGCCGCTTTTCGCTACCGTGCCATCCGCGAGCACAACCGTCATGCCGATGATGAGGTCGCGCAGGCCGCCATATTTCAGCCGCAATGCGCCGCTGTCATTCGAGGCGACGATGCCGCCAATCGTGGCGTGGTCCGGCCACAACGGGTCGAGTGCGACCATCTGCCCGTGCTCTTTCAGTTGAGCCTGCATCGCCGCCCACGAGCATCCGGCCTCAACGGTGCAGGTCATGTCCTGCCAGGCATGCTCGCGGAGTTGGCAAATACGCTTCATGCTCAACTCGATGTCCGGCACAACCGGGTTCCCCCAGCCAAGCTTCGTGCCACTGCCGCTGGGCATCACCGTCAAACCGTTGGCGTTCGCGAATCGCAGCACCCCGGCAACCTGCTGCACGTCAGCGGGAACGGCGACAATCGTTTCCCCGCGCACGATTGCGTGTTCCGCTCCGACGATTGCGGCGAGATGAGCTACGCCCTGCTCCAGCGTGAATGCGGCTGAAGTGCTCATCAGAAGATCTCCGCGATGCCCGCTGTCTCCAGCGGGTGAGGCGTGTAGGGTCCGGGCTTTTCGGCGCACAGGCGCGGGCGCGGGAAGACCTTATCGGGATTGGCGATGTTCTCCGGATCGAAGGCGCAGCGAACCAGTTGCATGGTGGCCAGGTCAGGCTCGGAGAACATGTAGCCGAGCGCCTCCTGCTTCTCCTTGCCCACGCCGTGCTCGCCAGTGATGGAGCCGCCATTGTCGACGCAGAGGCGGAGGATACGATAGGAGAGTTCGAGCGCTTTCTCCTCCTGGCCGGGCACGGCCTGATCGTAAAGCACCAGTGGATGCAGGTTGCCGTCGCCGGCGTGAAAGACGTTGGCTACACGCAGGCCGGCTACGCAGGCCAGGCGGTCGATCTCATCCAAAAGGTGAGGAAGCGCGGTACGCGGAATGACGCCGTCCTGCACGATGTAATTGGGCGAGATGCGTCCGACCGCGGCGAAGGCCGCCTTGCGCCCCTTCCAAACCAGGGCGCGCTCCTGCTCCGATTGCGCTACGCGAATCTCCCATGCTCCATTGTTGCGGCACAGTCTCTGCACCGCGAGCATCAGCGCATCCACCTCGCTGCGCGGGCCGTCGAGTTCGACCAGCAGCAGGCCCTTGCAAACAGGATAGTGGGCGTGCACGGCGGCTTCCGCGGCCTGGATGGCGAGCGCGTCCATGATCTCCATGGCCGAAGGCAGCATCCGGGCGGCGATGATATCGCTGACCGTCTGGCCCGCGGCCTGGATGGAATCAAATGCGGCCAAAAGGGTTTGCACCACTTCAGGACGCTTGACAATGCGGAGAGTGATCTTCGTCGCCACACCGAGCGTGCCCTCTGAGCCGACGAACACGCCGGGCAGGTCGTAGCCGGGCGTATCCAGAGTGGGGGAGCCGAGTTGGACGAGTTCGCCGGAGGGAAGCACGACGTCGAGGGCAAGCACGTGCGTGACAGTGAAGCCGTATTTCAGGCAGTGCGCGCCGCCGGAGTTTTCCGCCACGTTGCCGCCGATGGTACAGACCGATTGCGACGAAGGATCGGGGGCGTAGAAATACCCTTGCGCCGAGACACGTTGGGTCACATGCGCATTGATAACTCCGGGCTCGACGACGACCTGCCGGTTGGCAAGGTCGACACTGAGAATGCGGTTCATGCGCGCCAGGCTGATCACGATGCCGCCCGCTGCGGGCAGCGCGCCTCCGCTCAGGCCCGTGCCTGCGCCGCGACTGACGAAGGGAATTTTGTCCCGGGCACACAGGCGGACCACGGCCTGGACTTGGTCGGCAGAGCGCGGCAGCACTACGGCTTCAGGCATCACGCGGAAATTCGTCAGCCCGTCGCATTCGTACGTCTGCAACTGGCTTGGCCCGGTGATCAGCCCGTCCGCACCAACGGCAGCGCGCAACCCGGCGATTTGGCTAGCGGTCAGCACTCTCGAAACAGCTTACTTGAAGAATGCCGGAGTTGGCTTGCTAATCTAGCCCTTTGCCTTCACGTTGGCGGTGGCGCAGGGCGCGACACTTCAGCTATGGTTGTAGGCGCTCGAATGAGCCGCAAGTTGTCCCTCCTTTGCGCGCATGGAGTGCGATCCAAGTCAGGGTTTCCCGGTGCAGCTGAGCACTACGCAGACGTCTGTCAGTCCCACGAATAATCGAGGAAGGAACCACGCATGAACTCCGTCTGGGCTCAGGGTTATTCCATCTGGGGGCAGAGCCTGGCCGTTTCGGCAATTGTCGCGGCACTTCCGATCGCCGTCTTGCTCTTTCTCCTGGGAGTAAGGCGAAAGCCCGCATGGGTGGCGGCTTTGTGTGGCCTCGGCTCCGCTCTGCTCGTGGCGCTGGCGGGTTACCGCATGCCGGTTTCCCTCACTCTCAGCTCAGCGGCATACGGGGCTGCATTCGGACTGTTCCCCATTTCATGGATCGTGTTTTGGGCTATCGTGCTCTACAACGTGACGGTTGCGACCGGAAAGTTTTCGATCATCAAGGATTCGGTCGGATCTCTGACTCCCGATCTGCGGATTCAGGCGATCATCATCGCCTTCGGCTTCGGCGGATTTCTTGAGGGCGCCGCCGGTTTTGGCACGCCCGTAGCGGTTGCGGGCGCCATGATGGTTGGCTTGGGGTTCTCGCCATACTATGCCTCTGCACTGTGCTTACTGGCAAATACAGCACCCGTCGCGTTTGGCGCGATTGGCGTTCCTGTCATCACGTTGGCGCAAATTACCGGGCTTCCGCTCGACAAGTTGAGCGGCGCAGTGGGAACTCTCTGCGCGCCGATTGCGGTTATCCTCCCCGCGTACATGATCTTTGTCATGGGAGGCTTGACGGCAGCATTGGAGGTGTGGCCTGCGCTGCTGACGGCCGGGCTCACCTTTGGAACGGTTGAGTACCTGGTGTCGAATTACCTCGGCGCTCAACTCAGCGACATCCTCAGTTCGACGTCGTCCATAGCCGCGGTGGTCGTGCTGCTAAGGTTTTGGCGCCCGCACTCACGAAACGTATCAGCGGCTCAATACGCGAGCGGAGCAACGGGGCCAGGTCCATTCGAACTCGCGAGTGGAGTGCCAACGCAATCCGCGGCGCCGAGGCACACCGCCGCGCAGATTGGCACGGCATGGATGCCCTATATCTTTGTGGTTGTCCTCGTTCTTCTTTGGGGCTATAAGCCATTCCAAAACATCCTGAATCTCGCAACCATCGTGGTTCACTGGCCTGCGCTTCACAATTTGATCGTTCGAACGCCGCCGGTTTTGTTGAAAGCTTCTCCTTACCCGGCGGTGTTCGATCTCAACTTGATAGCAGCCGGGGGTACGTCGTGCATGTTTGCCAGTATCCTCTCCGCCATTTTCCTGCGCATGCGGGTCGTGGAGTTTGTCAGGATCATCCTTGCCTCGGCGCGGCTGTTAGCCCTTACCATCCTCACCATCACGGCCGTACTCTCGATGGCATTTGTCATGAATTACTCCGGGGCCACGGGAACCCTGGGCCTCGCCTTCGCTGCGACTGGCGCAGCATTTCCTTTCTTCAGCCCATTCCTTGGCTGGCTGGGGGTATTCCTCACCGGTTCCGACACTTCATCGAACGCGCTGTTTGGCAGCCTGCAAGCGATCACCGCCGAGCGCCTTGGATTCAGTCAGGTACTGATTGCCGCGGCCAACTCGTCCGGCGGCGTTCTCGGCAAAATGATCAGTCTTCAATCCATCGCGGTAGCGGCAGCTGCTACTGGAATCACCGTCTCGCAGCAATCGCAACTGATGCGATTCACCCTGAAACACAGCATCATTCTCGCCACGCTCGTGGGGCTTGAGGTACTCGCGCTTGCCCACTGGATTCACGTGATCTGACTGGTCGACTGTGCCGGGCAGGATGACCGGAAGATGTAAACGTCAACATCGCGCTTCTAAATGGGCCATTGGCAAAAGCAAATGCACGATCGAATCATGTCTGGACTATGCCTTTCGAAAGAAGCATAATGGCGTGACCAAGCAGGCCGGCTTTCGGTTGGGCGAGGAGGAAAACAGCCATGGGATACAGGATCAAACGCATTTCGACAGCCGGGATCGATGAAGCTATCTCGAAGGCTGAACTCTATCGCTCTCTCAACGAACCGGAGGAGGCAGAGTCAATCTGTCGCGATATCCTGGCCATCGAGCCGGAGCATCAGCTCGCATTGCGCCTGCTCGGGCTGGCCCTCACGGATCAGTTCACTGGCCGTGGGTCCGATCGTTACCGGGAGACGGAACAGATCTTCCAACAGCTCCAGAACCCCTACGAGCGGCTCTACTATACGGGGATTCTGTGCGAGCGGCGTGCGAAAGCACAGCTCAATGCCGGGCACCCGCCTGTTTCAGTCTTGGCGCTTTTCGAACAGGCTTTGCAATCGTTCTCAGATGCCGAAGAGATCCGCCCCGCCGGAAATGATGACGCCATCCTGCGTTGGAATCGCTGCGTGCGCCTGCTCCAAAATCCAGCCTACGGATGGGATGAGCTGGAAACGGAACTGGTTCCGTTCGATGCTCAAGACGCTCCGCCAAGATAAGCAAGCTTCGACACCCATTCGAGTCAGAGAATGCGAAACAGCCGCTTGAGAGGATCGAAGTAACGGTCAACGACGCGCTCCTTGAGCGGAATAATCGCGTTTTCGGTGATGGTAATCGACTCGGGACACACCTGCCGGCAGCATGTG
This sequence comes from uncultured Acidobacteriota bacterium, assembly GCA_963812485.1. Taxonomy (GTDB): domain Bacteria; phylum Acidobacteriota; class Terriglobia; order Terriglobales; family Acidobacteriaceae; genus Telmatobacter. The sequence continues at coordinate 53,393 of CAWEVD010000009.1, read as the reverse complement.
GTGATGTTGCAGTAGCCAATGTTGTGGCTGTAGCGCAAATCGCTGACCCGATCTTCGGTGTCAAGCGGATGCATTTCGAGTGCCGCCGCATAGACGAGCAGACGCGGGCCGATAAACTCCTCGTGCTTGTGGTGTTCGCGAAGAACGTGGCACACGTCCTGGCACAGAAAACACTCGATGCACTTGCGAAATTCCTGCACGCGCTCAACGTCGGCCTGCTGAATGCGCCATGTGCCATCGGCCGCGTCGGGTGGGCGGGGCTTGAATTGCTTGATCGTCTTCTTGGCCCGAAAATTCCACGAGACATCGGTGACCAGATCGCGTATGACCGGAAATGCGTGCATTGGCTCCAGGATGACTGGCATGTCCAGGTTGATGTCACTGAGCCGGGTCATGCACATGAGTTTGGGCATGCCGTTGATCTCAGCGGAGCACGATCCACATTTGCCGGCCTTGCAGTTCCATCGCACCGCCATGTCGGGTGCTTGCTGGGCCTGAACGCGGTGCACGGCGTCCAGTACGACCATTCCCTCCTCAACGGGTGTGGTGTAGTCATGGAATCCGCCGCCCGCATTGTCTCCGCGCCAAATGCGAAATGTCGCTGAAGTGGCCATCGATTGTGTCTCCCGCCTATTCCATCTAGTGCTATTTCATTTCCTCAATTACTTTCTTCAACTCATCCGGCATCGGCGTAACTGCGCGCTTCTCGACTTGCATTTCGCCTTCTGCGCCGCGCCGGATGACGATGTTGTACTTACCCCATTCCGCGTCTTTGCCAGGGAAGTCTTCGCGGAACTGCGCGCCGCGGCTTTCTTTTCGCAGCAGCGCAGCGCGGGTAATGGCTTCAGAAACGATCATCATGTTTCCAAGATCAATCGTCGTATGCCAGCCATTGTTATACTCGCGATTTCCGGCAATCCCAGCCCGTTCTGCCCGCACGCGCAGTTGCCCGATGGCGTCGAGCGCTTGTTGCATTTCGCTTTCGAGGCGCACGATCCCGACCAGGTCCTGCATGGCTTCCTGCAGATCGTATTGAATCTGATAAGGGTTCTCTCCCAAAGGACCGCGATCGAAGGGAGCGAGAGCAGCTGAAGCCGTGGACTGAATCTCGGCCTCGTCGACCTTTACGGGGCCGTTGGCTTTGGCGAAGTCTGCGGCGAAGCGTCCCGCGCGCCGCCCGAAAACAACGAGATCCGACAGGGAATTTCCTCCCAGACGATTGGCGCCATGCAATCCCGCCGCCACTTCCCCCGCGGCGAAAAGCCCGGGCACAGCCGACATCTGCGAATCGCCATCGACGCGGATTCCGCCCATCATGTAATGAGTGGTGGGACCGACCTCCATCGGCTCTTTGGTGATGTCGAGATCGGCAAGTTGCTTGAACTGGTGGTACATGCTGGGGAGCTTGCGCTTGATGTGTTCCCCCGCTTTCGGAAGGCGGTCCTTGATCCACGAAATATCGAGAAAGACGCCGCCGTGCGGCGAGCCGCGGCCCGCTTTGACTTCGCGATTGATGCACCGCGCAACATGATCCCTGGTGAGCAGTTCGGGAGGACGCCGCGCATTCTTGTCGCCCTGCGTATAGCGCCAGCCCTCTTCTTCCGAGTCCGCGGTTTGCTCTTTGTAGAGGTCGGGAATGTCGTCAAACATGAACCGCTTGCCTTCATTGTTGCGCAAGACACCGCCTTCGCCGCGCACGCCCTCGGTGACCAGGATGCCGCGCACGCTGATCGGCCACACCATCCCGGTAGGATGGAACTGAACGAATTCCATGTCCTGGAGTTCGGCCCCGGCGCGATACGCCAACGCCAGGCCGTCGCCGGTGTACTCCCAACTATTACTGGTGATTTTGAAGGCGCGCCCGATGCCGCCGGTGGCCAGCACCACTGCCTTCGCCTCCCACAGTTGGAACCGGCCCCTCTCGCGGTCGTATCCGCAGGCTCCGGCAATCCGGTTTCCGTCGAGCAGCAGGCTGAGCACCGTGCACTCCATGTGCACTTCCATCCCCGTGTGAATGCCGTGATCCTGAAGGGTGCGTATCATCTCCAGGCCAGTGCGGTCGCCGACGTGCGCCAGCCGGGGATACCTGTGTCCGCCGAAGTTTCGTTGCAGAATCTTGCCGTCTTTGGTGCGATCGAAAAGCGCGCCCCATGCCTCGAGTTCGCGCACGCATTCGGGGGCTTCCTTGGCGTGCAATTCGGCCATGCGCCAGTTGTTGAGATACTGGCCGCCGCGCATCGTATCGGCAAAGTGAACTCGCCAGCTATCGCGATCGTCGACATTGGCAAGTGCCGCCGCAATGCCGCCTTCGGCCATGACGGTGTGAGCCTTGCCGAGAAGGGATTTGCAAACGACCCCCACCTTCGCGCCGGCGGCCCCGGCTTCAATAGCGGCGCGCAGACCTGCTCCGCCTGCTCCGATCACCAGTACATCGTAGGAGAACCGTTGGAATTCCGGCATCTAGAGAATTCTCCAGTCATGCCAGATGCCCATGGAACAAAGGCGGACATAGATATCGGAAAACGCAACCCAGAGCAGGCTGGCCCAGGCCCACTTCTTGTGTCCCGCGTTGAGGCGACTTACAAAGTTGTATATCTTTTGCCGTACGGGGTGATGGGAGATCTGGTCGAACGTCCCCCCGATCATGTGCCGGAAGGCGTGACACCCGAAGACATACCCACCGATAAGCACGACATTGACGACCAGGACCAGGCTTCCAATCCCGATCCCGAATCCCTCCGGAAAAAAGAACGACCTTACCGCGTCATAGACCAGAAAGCCCCAGACAATGTAGGAGAACCTCAAAAAGTAGCGATGAAAGTTCTGCATGATGAGCGGAAAGGTTCGTTCCCCCAGGTAACTCTTGCGCGGCTCGCTCACCGCGCACGCCGGAGGATCGGCCCAGAACGATTTGTAATAGGCGCCGCGGTAGTAGTAACAGGTCAGGCGGAACAGTCCGGGGATCCAGAGAATCAGCAGGGCCGGAGAGAAGGGCAGAAAATTCGGGTACCAGCCAGGTTTCGGGCCAAACAGAGCGTGGGGAGAACTGCCGAAGAGTTCGGGCGAATAGAACGGCGAGATATAGGGCCCGTAGGTGTAATGGCTGTTCTGGAACGCCGCCCAGTTCGCATAGACCAGAAACGCGCCGAACCCCAGGAAGATTGCCGCCGGAGAAACCCACCAGGCGTCGCGCCGCGATGTTTGGCCAAATTTGCCGTCTTTCCAGACGATGTCGGGAGCTGACACGAGTCCCTCCATGGCGGAGGGATTCGCAACTGTGCCTTCCCGTCCGATGGCATGGGATTGTATAGCAAGGACTCCGCTGCCAGCCACATGCAATGTAAGCCGGCGGAAATGCGGAGTTTCCCTGGCCGACTATCATGGGTGAATTACTTGAGATGGACTCTCATCGCGGCCCTATTCCCGATGACACGGACACGGCATCCGACGACGCGGTTGCGTTCAGCGACCTGACGCGAGGAATGACAGTAGTGAGCCGTCTCGATGTGACGCCCGATCTCCAGGAACTCCCTTGTCTGGGGCGAGGTCTTGCGGAGCGGACAGAAGACCGAGATTTGCTGGAAGATCGATGTAGCAGGGTGGAAAGCTGAACTGGTCACTGCCTTGAAAACTAAATAGACCGTCGCTCCCAACCTATGAGAATCGGGGAAACGTGCATTGACGATCACGTACGATTCGGTTGGCGGAGCGTCCGGTTTCGAACGCCTGTCCCCAATTCCGCGCAATGTTCGAAGACGCATGATTTGCCAAACCATTGATTATGAGGCCATTTGCCGGCGGGTTAATCGGAACTGGAATTGCTGTACGAGGCTCATGATGCTCGCTCGGGATGTTTCCCTGTCCACCTGGGCGGAGTATCAACCCCGTGCAATCATGAATGAATCCCGTCTCCCCGCGAGGATCAATGATGTCAACGCTTATTCAGGATTTCCGTTACGCCTGGCGGCAGATCTACAAGAACCCCGGCGTTTCTCTCACGGCGGTGCTCTCGCTGGCACTGGGCATCGGCGCAACGGTTTCGGTTTTCAGCATTATTTACGCGGTGCTGATGAACCCCTGGCCCTACCAGGGAGCTGACCGCATCGCCAGTGTCGCCCTGCTCGACAAGTCTGGTAATGGGCAGGGCTACGGCCTCAATGGTCCCCAGACGCGTGAACTGGCCAAGGCCCAATCACTCGAATACGTTGTGGCTATCAACGAGTGGTCGCTGACTGTAACCGGAAGCGATGTGCCCGAAAATGTCGAAGCGGGCTATTTCACGGGCAACGTATTTCAGATGCTGGGTGTCCCGGCCATGCTGGGCCGATACTTTGTGCCTACGGACGCGCCCGACGGCCAGGATCCCCAGCCGGTGGTTGTGTTGAACTTCAAGTTCTGGATGCGCCACTATCACGGGGACAAGTCGATTGTCGGCAAGACCATTCAGCTCGTGCACAAGACCTACACCGTGATCGGCGTCATGCCGCCTCATTTCGGATTTCTGGGCCCGGATGTCTATCTCCCGCTGAAAATGTCTGGCGCTGCCAGCGAACAATACGGCACGTTCATCAAGCTCAAGCCCGGAGTCAAGCCGGAAGCTGCCGCGGCCGAACTGCAACCATACTTCAAGGAATTCGCCAAACAAACGCCCGATCACTTTCCCAAGGAATACAAGAAACTCGATATTCAGAATCTCAGCTACTGGGTTCTACGCAGCATCAGATCGACTCTTTATCTGCTCTTTGGCGCGGTGGGTTTGCTGTTGGCGATCGGCTGCGGGAATGTTTCCATTCTGCTGCTGGCGCGAGGCACCGCACGGAAGCATGAATTTGCGGTCCGCTCCGCGGTGGGAGCCAGCGCGGTTCGCATTGTCCGCCAGCTTCTCACCGAATCGCTGATCCTGGCGCTCACAGGCGCGGGTCTCGGCGTGCTTCTCGCCTACCAGAGCCTTGGATTTATCGTGGCCCGCTTGCCTCAAGACTCGTTCCCCAACGAGGCCGACTTTCACCTCCATGTGCCCGTGCTCTTGTTCAGCGTCGGCATTGCCCTGTTCACAGGAATACTCTTCGGACTGTTTCCAGCGCTGCAATGTGCGCGCCCGGAAATCAGTCAGGTCATGCAATCCGGTACGCGAAAAGTTGCCGGCAGCGTCCGCGGAAAGCAACTTCACCGTGTCCTGATCGCCGGGCAAATCGCGCTGACCCTTCTATTGCTGACCGCTGCGGGAGCGACGATTGAACGATTCGTGCGCATCATGCACGTGAATCTCGGATACGACCCGCACTACGTCATGTCGGTTGGCATTCCAGTTCATGAGAATGCATTTAAGACGTGGAGCGAACGAGCGACCTACTTCACTCAGCTTCGAGACAAGATCGCGGCCCTGCCCGATGTCGTTTCTACCGGAATTTCAACCAACGCGACGCCGCCCGACAGCGGCTGGAACCAGCCCTTTGAGCTCCAGGGCAAGACCGCGGCAGAAGACCAGAAGGCCAGCGTCAACTTCGTCGATACGCGCTATTTCAGCACGCTCGGCATCCCGCTCAGGACGGGCAGGTTATGGGACCAGTCGGAACTCAACCGCGGCGCCTTGATGGCGGTGGTGAATGAAACATTCGTGAAGCATTACTACCCCGATGGCGACGTGCTGGGTCACTCCTTGAAGATCCCCGCGATGAAAAGCGATTCTCCGCAGACTCTCGTCGTGCCTGGCAGCGACGGTTGGGTGCAGATCATCGGCGTGACCAAAGACGCTCTCGATGATGGCCTGGACAAGCCCGTTAAACCGGCGATTTATCTTCCTTACACTGTCAATATGTGGGTGTGGACGCAGATACTGGTGCGCAGCCGCGTCGATCCGCGCGACATCGCGCACAGCGTCAGGCAGCAGATTGTCGCCATCAATCCTGACCAGCAGGCGAATATGTGGAACGATGGCCTGCTCGAAACCTGGATCAGGAGTCAAACGGTATACGCTCGAGGCCGGTTTGTCTCCGTCCTGTTCGGCGCTTTCTCCGCACTCGCGCTGATCCTGGCCGCTGTCGGCCTGTACAGCGTCGTTTCGTATTCAGTCGCCCAGCGCACCAATGAATTCGGTATCCGCATGGCGCTCGGGGCACGGAGCGGGCATGTGCTCAAAATCGTCTTCGCGTCCGCGGGAATCAGTGTCGGCGCGGGTATCGTCGCGGGCCTCGGTCTGAGCTTCGCACTCAATCGGTTCATCGGACGTTGGGTTGAGAATGCTTCGGCGAGCCCGCTCATTCTCCTCGCAGTCTCTCTTGTGCTGCTCATGGTGGCTGCCCTGGCCTGCCTGCTTCCTGCACGGCGAGCCTCTGCGGTCGATCCCATGAGTGCGCTGCGTTGTGAATGATACCGGACGAACGCGGCCGATCGTGTCATCGGAACCGGATGAATCTATGTGCCCATGGGGGTCAGGTTGTAGCATCGCGCGAGGTCATTGATATTCGCGCGCAAAGCGGCCCAGTATTTTTCTGGCTGAGAACCGTAATTCCCTTTTGTCATGACCTGATTGACGCGCCGCGCGCTGTCCATGACCTGCTCCATCTGCGCCTTTGTTTCGAGATAATTCGATGTAGGGTCGAACTTGCGACGAAGGCGGTTCGTCGTGCGGTTCAAATCGTCCATGGCGTCTTCGAGGTCGTCTTTCGTTTGCCTGGCTTGGTTTTGCCTGGCGTCTGTGTTCGCTGAATTCGAACCCTGGCGTCGCGTTGTCGCACCACTGCTCTTAGCCGAGTCGGCGCGGTTCTTGGCGTCATCTCCGCGATTTTCGAGATACTTCTGAAACTCGTCCGTTCCATCTTCGACTTTTCGGATGCGGTCGCCAACCTGTGCCTTTGTGAACGGATTTGTTTGAGCGTACGCGGCATTGAAGAGGATGACCGTGGCTAGCATTGTCATGCAGCAAAACATCGTTCGCGCCCTGCAACCCATATCGCACCTCCGAGTCCACGCAGAATCTGTGTGGGGCCTCGCTTGCCAGACGTAAATCATAACAAAATGAGAGAAGTGCCCGTCACTCAGGCCTTGTGAGCGTTAGCGCCGCTCCGTTCGCGCCACGTTACTCGCATTGACTTAAAACGTCAGTGTCAGAGAGACTCCCCCTCCGCCACCCTTCTTCGTCGCGCTCGAATCGATAATGAGCACCGTGTCCAGTTGAAGGGAAACTCCGCCCCCCTGCGGCTTGCTCGACATGCCCGCGGCAATCTTGGCGGCGATATCCGGAGCGATCCTCTGCGAGAAGATTCCCCACGCCGCCCCCACCAGCTTGCCCGGATCCAGCTTGTACTCCGAGGGCAGTTGACCGGTCAGCTGGAAATTCAGAATCTCTCCCCTCTTGATCGACTCCTGAAGCGCCGAAGGCGGCGCATTCGGGTCCTGATTCTTCTCCAACTCAGGAAACCCCAGCCGCAGGCCCAGGCTCAATCGTCCAAAGTCGTGCAGCGAGAGTCGCGATGGTGCAGCCGATCCCGCTCCCGCCGCCGATCCTCCCGCCTGGCTCGGGAGCGGCGGAAGCGGCGTGTATCCCGGCGGCACCAGCGGCGGCTGCGATGGCGTGTATTGCTGCGGCGCTGGAACCGTTGGTGTGGCGGTCGGCGTCTGCCCGGTCCCGCCGCCGGAAGCCTGCCCGCTCCCCTTCACGGGAGCGATAGGCCCCGAAGGATTCAGCAATTCCTCCGCCGGCGCGGTCACCGTCACCGGGTCCGGCTTCTTCTTGGCATCATCCTTCTTCGGCGCATCCTGCGGCGTGGGCTCACGCGCCACCGCGGGCGCCGCGCTCGAAAGGCCCCCGCCCGCCCCTCCGCCGCCGGTCTGTTGCACAGTGTGGCTCACCTCATGCGCCAGCAATCGCAGACCCTCGCGCGATCCCGGGTTGTACTGCCCGGCCGCAAACACCGCATCCTGTCCTACCGCGTAGGCCCGCGCGCCCACCGCACGCGCCGACTCATCCGCCTGGGCACCGGTGTGCACGCGCACTCCGCTTAAATCGCGTCCGAACCGCGGCTCCAGCAACGCCCGCGTCCCTCCATCGAGCGGCCGACCCGCGCCATGCAGCACCTCGTGCACGATGTGAGGCGCCTCCGTCCGCTCCATCCCATCCGCTGCGGCCCGCGTCCGCGGCTGTCCGGCCATCACCGCCACCCGACACCCGCGCCGCCATCGCGTCCGCTTCCAGCTCATGCGGATCCCGCGCCGACCCCACCGCCAGCTTTCTTTGCAGGGGCAGCGCGAATGACCCGTCCCCTAACCGCTCGTTGGCGTTCACGGGAATAGCGCTGGGCTCGCCCGGCAACGCACGCGTGGCCGCGGCAAACTCTCCGCGCGGCCTGGCGGTAACAAGCATCGGTCGCGTGGGTGTCGCCGTCGTGGCATTGCGGCTCTGTGCCTGTATTCGACTCAATGTCATAAGTCCCCTCGTTCCTGGCGACGCCTAAAGTATCGTCGACTGGAAGTTCACCAGCTCATTCACCGGCTTCGTATCTCCCACCGACTGTTTCAAGAATGTTCACTTTGTATGTCGCCTTGGCCATGATCGCGTGGCTGACAATATCGAATGCGAAGAGTTGGAAGTTCATCGCGTACCGCAGCGGGAAACCCAGACGTCGCTCTCGAAATTCCCGGGGTGTCCGCCACCGCAATCAGGCTCTTCTGGCGCAGCTTGGTGGGATCCGACGGCCCATCCGGACCCTTGCGCGGCTGCTCCTGCCCCACGGGTCCCGCAACTCCATCCTTGGTCCGCAACAAATCCACTTCGTTATTCGGAATACCAGTCAGGTCGAACCGGATCTGCTGCACGTTCTGGCAGGCTCCCGTCGTCGTATCGTTGAACGGCCCCGGCGTGTTCAGGTCAGGCACATTGGCGATCGAAGGAAACCCGCTGAGGGCCCCGGTCGGCGAGTCAATCAGCGTCACCGCCGTCACCTTGCCCGCCCGCGGGACACCGCCCGTCGGCTGCTGTAACTGCTGGCCGCCCGTTTGCTGGTTAGTCTGCCCCGTCGCGCCAGTATCGCCTCCCGTTGCCTGTTCTGCACCCTGCGCCGCATCGTCTCGCAACTGAAATCCCGCTCTACCCTTCTCATGGTCTGAGGGAATCGACTCGGGATGATCAGGCAGAGCCCACCCGGATCCCGGCTCTGAATTGCCTCCGCTCCTTCCCTGCGATCGCCTTCGAACGCCCCTTCTCGGCCGGCGATGCGCTCTTGGTGCGGACACCTACTTTGGAAGCCATCGATGCCATGTCAGACTCTCGCTCCCCATCGGTGTTGCGCGACCCGCTCGCAATGCCGGGAGAATCCCGGATCGATCATTGCCATGCGCCGCTCCATCCGCGACGCCACCTCGGGATGCGCCTTTGCGTCTCCCAGAAGATGCGTGAACCCCGCCTGTGCCGCGGACTGCGGGCTGAACGCCTCCTCCATGCTCGGAAACACATACCGCATCGCCACCCCGCGATAAGGAGAGTCCGGGTGAAAGCGGTGAAAATCAACGCAGGCCGCGAGAGCGTATTGCTCCATCAACATGTTGTACCCGTCTTTATGCGCCACCTCGCGCCACGCCTCTGCATGTGTCAGGATCCATGATCATGCGGATGCTCGTCTCCGCGTAGTGACGGATGAAATCCACCCGGTTCCCTCCCATGATCCCGCAGCTTTCCTCGCGGAACAGCGTCCAATCGCGCGACAGGGCCCACTCCCATTCCGCCGGAAGGCTCAGCCCGTGCCGCGCGAACAATTCCTCCACCTGCCGCGGCTGGCAACGCCCCTGGTCAAACGCATGCCACTCCGGGCACTGCGCCAGCACCGCCGCCGACTTCAGTGCCGCAGACAGCGGCTTCCAAAGAAATACGTCGGTATCCAAATGCACAAAAGGCCGGTCCTGGATGCTGTAAGCCACCAGCTTGCCCAGCGCCCACCACCCCGCATCGGCATCTTTCAACCGGTCAAGCTCCGTGGATACCTCGCCGAACTTCAGGCCCAGCCGGTCCACCAGCAGCGCCTTGCCTTCCGAGTCCGTTACCAGCATGGTCTCGTCAAAATGCTGTTGCGCCAGCCGCAGCGACAATCCCCAGGCCAGAAGATGATGCTTCGGCTCGCGCCAGCTTCGCCCCGCGCGCTCTTCGTACGGCCTGCTCCAGAATGACCACACCGCCCGCATGCCTTCGCCGCCCTATGTAAAGATGATCGGAATTGCACCGCCGGTAATCGCCAGCGTCGGAGCCGGAGTAAAGCTCCGGTTGCCCACCACCGATGAAACCGACGCGCTCAGCGTCACCGTATCGGTGATGCCCACTCCTTGCGCGTCCACTCCCGGGCTGGTTGTGATGTTGATCGGCACGGTCACCGACAACTGCCCCGCCGGCACCGTCACTGTTCCCTGGATATTGACCACCGTGCCTACGCCGTTTCCTGTCAGCGACAACGTCACCACGGTCGGCGCAATCGGCAGATAGGTCAGGGTGATCAGCGCCTGCACCGCCGTCACCGGGGTCGCCGCCGTCGCCGGGCCTGTCTGCAGCCCGGTCATGACTCCTTGAACGTTCACATTCACCGTTACCGCATTCAACGCCTGCGCCACGCCATTCTCAATGCCCTGGATCTGCACGTTGGCAATCAGCACCGTGGGCGCAAGATAGAACCAGCCCTCGAAATCGCTCGCCTTGGCCGATCCGCCGCTCGGCATCTGCAGGCTCACGCACTGCGCCCCGTCGCTCGACCGCGTGGCCGTGGCTCCGAAGCTTTCTCCGTCGAGATACAGTGTCTCGTTCCCCGAGTCTGAATACACGCTGGACCCGATGAGTTGTACCCTTACCCGGCCAAATCCGCCCGTGCCCGCATTCACCAGCGCCGTGTTCAACACGACATCGAGCCAGTAGGTCGAGTACAAAGCGAATCCCTGCGTCACTGGCGGAGGCAGCCAGATCACCTGGTTTCCTTTCACAGTGATTCCGCCCGGCGGATCGAGCGCAACCACGGTACGCATGAACACGTCGGTCCGGTCGGGTATCTTGCCCGCCGCGGCCATCGCCTTCAGCGCCTCCGCCGCTCCCGCAAAAGCATCGTTGGCCAGCGGCGGCTCCAGCGTCACCTTGAAGTTCCCTCCGCCCCACGGACAGGTCGGCACCTGGTCCAGCGAGATAGAAAGCCCGTTCTGGAGCAGCGTATCCACCGTCATCACGTCGTCGTTGTTCCAGCTGATCGCCGAGACATGCAGAGCCGCCGGAATCTGCTCCTGGTTGAGCGCCGTCAGCGGCGGAAACGTGAGCCGGCAATCATCGACCAGGAACGGGGGCAGATTGATTGCCTTCACTCCAACTGCGAAGTGAATGCTCCGCACGTGAATGCACGCCAGCGGCGCCGAATACACCGGGATGAACTTCGCCGCCTGGAAGAAATCGCCGTCGCCTCCGCACGGCGGCCACTCGATCGAGCCATCGGAAGTCCGCGCGGGAATCGTCCAGTAGTCCCCGGCCACATAGCTGCCCGGCTGGAACGTCACCTCGATCCCGTTCTCCAGCGGAATTGCATTGCCGCTCAGATTGACGCCGGCAGCAGTCGCTCCCGCGCCGCCCTGGTCCCAGCGCCGCATGCGCGCATTCCGGGTTTTGTCGACGCCCACCAGCGGCGACGTCAGCGTCACTTGCAGCGGCCCCGGTCCTATCGACTGGATCTGGTACAAACTGCCCGGCTGATTCGGCGGATCACCAAAAAGATTGCTGTCATCGCTGATCTCGACCCACTGCCCGGCCTGATATCCCAGGTTCGCATCCGGTCCCAGGCTCGACACCGTCACCACCGGCCCGCTGTAGGTCGTGATCGCCGTGACCACCGACCCGTTCTCCCGCGACCACTTGAACGTGGCGGTATCGAGCGTCCCCCCGGTATGAATCTCCACCCGGTAGAGCTGATTCTCCAGCCCCTGGTAGCCGGCCGAAGGAATCGGCTGGCATCCGCACGTGTTGTTGCCCTGTCCGCTGTCGGCGCCCATCGCGCCCGTCCGCAGTTGCAGAAACTCCCGGTACATGCCCTGGCAGCATTGCGACAACTGCGTCACCGGGTCCACGAACGAAGCGCTGCCCGCAGCAGCGTCCTTCTGCCCCGGGAAGGGCTTCGTTCCCTGGTCCATCGTCGCCACGACCCGCCACACCGTCTGCAGGCGCGCCGTCGTATCCGCCTGCCCCAGCGCCGGCTCGCGCAGGCATGCGTCGTCCAGTTGCGTCACCAGCCGCTGCCACACCTCGAGTTCCAGGTGCGCCGTCACGCTGCCTTTTCCCGCCGCAATCTGATTGAGAATCTGCTGCGACGTGTACGGCGGATTGATAAAGAATGGCTGGTTGTCGAACAGCACCGGGGCCTCGTTCTCCACCAGCAGCCCTTCGACGTAATAGCGGCCTGCCCCAATGCGAATCTCGTTGCCCACCACGTCGATCTCGAAGCCCGCATCGTTCGCCGGCCCGCCATAGGGGCCAATCACATCCACGTTGGTGGTATCGCGCAAATGGGCATCAATCGCGCTCTGCTCATTGCCGTCCGCGTCCACCGCTACCCGCCCCTGCTGCTCCAGAACCGCCGAGTAGTGCTTCGCGGGGTTAAACCGGATTCTGCTGAAATCGCCTCTCATACCGTGCCCTGCCTGTAAATCAGTCTCGTGTTGAGTATCAAAAAGTTTTTCTCATCCTGAACGCAGCGAAGACCCGCTTTTGTCTTTCGCCGATCCTGGCACAACCCCTGGGTGCCCCATCCTCGCGACGTCTTTGCTTTTGTCGCCAGGGTGGGAAAGCACGAACCCGATATCCGCCGAACCCTCACAACAACCCCGCTCCAATCCCCGGAGCCTCATCCAACTCTTCGCCTTCTGCGGAGCATCGCGGCACGTTCCGCGTCGCGTACCCATACGGCGTTGTCACCGGCAACACTTCCACACGCGGTCGCGACGGGATCAGAAACACCCCGCGTTCCAGGTTTGCCGGCAGATACTCCGCTGACCGGATCTGGATATTGGTTACCGCCTCCGTCTCCTGGATCTGCTGAAAGACTCCCATTTGCGAGCCGTTGTCCGCGCCCTTCCAAATCGCAAGCGGCACATCGCCCGACAGCATGCAGTAGCCCGGCTCTCCAAACCGCAACGAAATGAACTGCGGCTAACAACGCGCCCTCGCTCGCCGCATCCGGCGGCAGGCACTCATATCTTCGCGGCACGATGGATGCGAATGGCAGAGACGAAAACCGCACGCAGCCCGTCTGCCTCCGGTTCGCCCACACCGCCGCCTTCCAGGGATCGCGCCGCCCCAGCCGCGATTGAAAGATCGTGTTCGACGCCAGGCTCATCTGCTCCGTCCACACCCGCCCGATCACCGTCGAGTCCTCGATGTGCAACACCGCCCCAGCCGATGCCAGATCCGTTCCCGCAATCGCCGGACAGAATGGCGAGCCCGCATCCACGATGCTGTCCACAATCCGCACTGAGCAGTTGGCAGGAAGAGCGACCGGCCCCGTAATCACGCGCGTCATGCCCACGCACGCCCCGATCGCCGATCCGCTCAGGCTCGACTCGCCCGGAAAACTCGCCTCACCCAGATTCGTGCGCAGCCGCCCCGGCGTCAGCGTGCAATCGGCAATCTGCACGCACGGCGAATCGCCCAGGATCCGCATCTCCCCTGCGAACACAATCCCGCTGAACTGCACCTGCCCCACCGGCGCCGCGAGTCCATCCTTCAAGTGCGGCAGCGGCAGTCCCAGCACTTCGATATCGCCGCGCAGCGTCACCCGCGACTGGTTCCACTCCGGTGGTGCGCCCTGTTGCGTCACGTCTGCCGCCGCGATCAGTAGTTGGCACTGCGACGAAACCTGAATCGCATGCGGCCCGGTCAGGTCGACTGCGTATGACTCATAATTCGGCAGCACAATGATCCCCGCCGACCCTGCCGGCAGCGAGTTCCACTTCGCCACCGCCGCCTGCAGCGTGGGATAAGCCGCCGTCCCCACCACTGCCGTCAACACCGGATTCGCCGGTGGCGTCACATACGCGGTGCGATCATAGGGACCGCCGCCCATCGCCGCGGCCGCACCGTAGCTATACGTCGCGCGCAAATCATCCGGCACCTTCACATCGGCCGCATATTGGATCCGCCCCAGTTCCGGATCGATCGCAATCTTTCCGTTCGGAACCCGGCACAATCCCTTCGGCGTCTCCGCCAGATTTGCGCAAACAATCCTGCTCACATCTACCGGCTCGCCGTTCTCAAACAGTTCCACGCTTGACGGGTAGAAATCCGCCATGCGCAGCGCGAAATCCCTTCGCGAAATCGGCTCCGGCGCATCCAGTTCCGTCATCAATCGCGCAAAGGGCGCCGGCGGCGGTGGCGGCTGCTGAAACAGCGGCATCGGCCCACCCACCGGGCTGAAAAAGAATCCGCCCCGACCCAGCGCGAACAGCGGCGCTTCGGTAATCTGCCGGCTCTTCCACCGCCACATCCACACCGCGATGTCGGGAACGTTGAAGCGTCCCGGCCCGTGCAGCGCAATTTCCAGCGGCGTCGCATCCGGCAGCGGAGCCGGCGGCGCCACACGATTCCGCGGCCCGATCCGCCGCACATCCACGCTGCGATTCAGCCGCGTGAATGGCCCCTGCTGATCGCGCAAATCGTTCCCGTCGCGAATATCGGCGGTATCGGCGTGATGCGGCCGCACATCGCGCAAACTCAACGTCGTGATCAGCCGCTTGAACTCCTCCACCGCAATCGTGGTGCGCCCCGAAACATCGTGCGTCACCTGCTCCATGGCCAGCAGCGTGCCCTTGCGCCTTCGGTAGCCGATGGTGTTGGCCACCTCTGCGCGGCTGTCCGCGCTCACCAGGGCCACCGTGTACACCGGGTCGAACCCGATCAGCTCTCCGATATAAGGAATCACCCACGGCGCGCACGTCTCGATGAACTGGTCGTTGTAGAGCTGCCACACGTTTTGCCGCACGATCGCGGCCTGCGCCTCCAGCACCTGGAAGAACGCTTCCAGTTGCCCGCCCTGCTGCGCATCGCGCGTGCGGAACACCGCCGGCAGCAGCGAGTAGATGGGGCCTGGCGATTGCGGGTTCGTGCTCATGCCCACACCCCCACATTCCCCTGCGCCGCGGGATCGAGCAGCAGAATCTCAGCCCCGGCCGGCGGAGTCTGCGTCGGCAATGGTCCAGCCGCGCACAAGATACTCTGCACAACCGCAGGGTCGCCGCTGCGATTCAGCGAGATCATGTTCACGCCCATCACGCCCCCGACTTGCTGCGCCAGTTGAATCACGTAACTCGCCGCCACGCTTTGGCCCGGCTGCATCTTTCCGAAGGCAAATGCTGCCGCGAGGCTCTGCCACACCTGCCCCAGCACCACGCCGGGATCGTACGTGGGCGTGTCCACTTTCACCTGAAGCGCAATCTCAAACAGCACCGGCGTATACGACACCACCTGCACCGGCACATACGGCAGCCCGAAGTTTTGCAACGCGCCAAGCAGATTCACCACCACCGCGTCGTTCGCATTCAGCACCGTGCCCCCTTCGCCCGCCACGGTCAAAAACACGCCTCGCGTTGCTCCAAACCACGTCCAGCTCGCCAGCGCCAGCGCGATGCCGCCGAAGTTCAGGGCGAAGTTCTGGTAATCCTCGAGCGACACCACACGCCCCAGCGTCAGCGTAGGCAGCGGCGCCGACAACCTCGCGCTCGCCGGCGTAGCGGGGTCCGCACCGCCCGTACCCGCGCTGGGATTGGTCACCGCCTGCAATCCTTGCGGCCGGTCCAGAGGCTGCGTCAGTTGTCCCGGAGCCACGTTGCCCGCTGCCCCAATCCCTTTGCGATAGGTCGCGACAATGTTCGACTGCCCCGTCGGCGTGCGCGATCCGCGCACTCCATCTCCAAACTGCACCACCGGCCCGCCGCTCGAATTCGGCACCGTGATGTAGGCGCGATCCGCGGGCGCCGAGTTCAGGAAGTTGTTCACCTCGCTCCACAGCAGGTTGTTCACCCGCACCGCCAGCGTCGATTGCACTCCGTTGCCGGTCGCCGCGGATACATACGTCAGCGGCGACTGCTTCAGTTGCAGTTTGAGACCGGCGTTGGTCGCATCGCCCGAGCCCATGATCTCCTTCACCGTCTCGCCGTGCGTGGCCTCCACGGAATTCGCATTCACTGTGACCGTGGCCGCGTCATAGATGCGTGTCAGCGGGGCATTGAAGCTCAGCGCGGTCACTCCACCACTCACGCTCTTCACTGTCACGTCCGAAAGCACCACCGCCTCGCCCGTCGCCGCGTCCGCCGATGCCGAAGGCCGCAACTCAAACGACCCCGGCGGCGTCATCAACGTGCCCGCCTGGCCGGTAACCGTCAAAACACTCCATAGCAGGTTTCCTGCTGAATCCGTCTGCGGCGGAAACGCATCCACCAGGAACGCCTGGTTCGCACTCACCGCCAATATTCCCGTCGCGCCCGCCGGCGTAAATCCGCCCTGTGGCGAAGCCAGCGATGTAGTCGCAGCGACGCGCACGCGCTTGCCGTTTACTGCCACCGGTGTCTTCACCGCCAGCGCCTGCAGCCCCTGCAACACCAGCGACACACCCTCAACCGGCGCCAGCATTCCGCTTGCCCGCGGATAAGTTCCGCTCAGCGCCCAATCCGTCAACGGCACACTTGCGCCCGCGAGTAACTGGCTATTCACGTATGCGGTGGTTACCCGCGTTTCCTGCACAAACAGGTATAGCAATTCATCCAGATGCTGGCTCAGCGCCGCCCACCCCGCCAGCACCGTGCCGCTTGCCAGCGTCACCTGCGAAGTCTTCGCCGACAACGCATACAGCCCCGGATTCGACTCCGACGCGCTCTTGATCTGGAAGAACGATGTGTATTGCGGCCCAGTCAGAATCATCCACTGCGACTGGTTCGCCGCCGCGCTCGCCCCGCTCGCCGCCGGATTCAACCCCGCATACGCGTTGTCGAGATTGACGGTCTGGGCTCTCGCCGTATTGCCCATCCCCAGTCTGAATTCGGCCCCACTGTTGCGCCCGAAGGCCATCCCGGAATGTTCGCCAGCACCGATGTCGCAAACATCCCCGGCTTCGGCGAATTCGCCCCGTACAGCGCCCCCTTGGTGCGGAAGATGTAGATACACACGTCCGATCCCGCCAGGCTCGCGGGCAGCGCCTGGTCCCATGCGATCTGTGTATTGCCGCCCACCGCATCCACCGTCACTGCCGTCACGTACACCACCGCGGCCGGCCCGCTCTGCGAAGGAATCCCGCCGGGCGCGCTGACAAACAGCAGCGCATCGCCAGCGCGCACATTATTCGCGGTGCCTGCAATCCACGTCGATGTATCGCCGCCGGTCAGTTGCCACGGCTGCGTGGTCAATGCCGGAATTGCATTCGCTGCGATCGTCGCCGTCAGCGCGGAAGAGGTCTCGAACACCTGCGGCGTCTGTCCCGGCCCCGGCACGCTCTGCACCCGCGTTCCCGCGGCAATCGGCACCACCGCGGGCGCTCCCACTGCCGAAGCCAGCGTGAACGCCAGCACCGTCGACGCGCTCACCCCGGGCGACGGCTTGTAGCCCACCAGCCGCGCCAGCTCAAACACACTGCGCGGTTCGATCGCCGTGCCCAGGTAGGCCTCATTCGCCAGCCGCTCCGTGTAGAACGTCAATATGTCCAGAACCTCGGACCACGCATCCACCAGCGCGAGTGAAAAATCCTGCGGCGACCGCGTGCGCAGTCCCGCCAGTGCCGGCGCATTTGAACTCGACAGCGCCGCTTGCATGGTCTCAATAAACGTCGCGTACCTGCCCACGCGATACTGGATCGCGGGCAGCCCCGGCCGGTTCGAGATCGTCGCCGGAGTCGCATCCGTCACGCCCGCGCAGCAGCCGCACAAGGTCGCGCCCGTGTCCTGGCATGAGCAGCTCATTTACCACCATCCATCGTCAGCACCAGCAATCCCCGGTCCGCATGGTTCGGATCGTTATCGCAGCGCGGAATCTCCAGCCTGCCCATCGTCAACAGCGGAGGCGGCGCCTGGCCAGCCGGAGTCGGGCTGCCCATGCGCTCAAACGTCACTACGCTTACCGCCACTACGCCCGTCACTGCCTGCGCCGCCGCGACAATCGGGCTCGCGTACACCGTCTCGCCGAATTGGAAGTTGGCCGGATCGAGCACTCCCAAAACGCCGGTACACGCATCGCCCGTCACCAGCACCTTCCAGACCGCTTCGTACACATCGCCCTGGAAGTATTCCGGCGCCACGCAGATTTCGAGCCCGATCCGCAGGCCCACAAGCACCGCCGCTTCCACGCCAAGGTCGACACCCATCATGCGCAGCGTGTTCAGGCTTGTTGTCACGCTGGTGGTCAGCGCGGTCGTCAACGCCGCGCCCTGTCCCGCCTTTGGCTCAACCGAGACAAACGCCGTGTACCACGAACCCGTCCATCGCATCGTTCCCTTGGCCTCGGCCACGCCCGGCAGCGCCGCGGCCATCACGCCATAATCCTGCGCCGTCACGCAGCGCAACTGGCTCTGGAACTGGAACGGCGCCACCTGTCGTATGTGCTCCATCGTCTCCGGGTCCGTTCCGCCAGCAGCAGCGAGCGGATTTCGCACGCCCTTGATCCCCGGCCCGTTGAACAGAACGTGCGCCAGCGCTTCGCGTCCCACGTTGCCCGCCGTGCCATTGCCCACGCGATACGTCGCCGTAAACGTCAGCCCCATCTTGGGAGCCGCGCCATACGTGCCATCCCCAAAGCGCAGATGCGCCGTGTTGTCGAACTCGATCTCGGGAATAAACCCTGCGAACTCGCCATCTTCTTCGAGCAAGTCCTCCACCGGCGACCAGCCGATGCCGTCATTGCTCTTCAGCGTGATCTGCGGAACCACCGTCGAGATATCCGGCGCCAGGAACGTCGAAGCCGCCGCGTTAGCATCGAACGGAACCGCAAACGTCAGCGGGCTATTCGTAAGCACAGGTCGGAAGTATGGTTGCACCACCGCCGCTCCCGGCACCGTCGATCCCAAACCCGTGCAGTTACACCCTGCTCCCGCGAGTGGCGCTGGCGGCGGTGGCGGCACTGTCCCCAGCGCCTCATTCGGAATCCACACTCCCTGGTCAGCGGGCAACACGTTTCCGTGTGCCACCGAAACTCCGGCGAGCGGCAGCGATCCATGATCCGCGTCCGTCACCGACGAGATACAAAGCGGAAACGGCAGCGCATCCTCGCTCCGCCACGTGATGTAAGTCAGCGGCGTTGGCGGCGTGTTCACCGGATCCACCAGGGGATGCCCGCTCTGGTCCACCGACGTCGCGCTTCGTCAGCCGCACGGCCCAGCGATGCGCCGGATCGGCGTCGCCTAGCTCTCCCGTAAGCGGCCCCATCGCCTCTTCAAAAATCAGCACATCGCCGGCATTCAGATTCGGAAACACTCCGTTCAGCCAGGCCTCCGTAGTTCCCGCCGGCAGGCAACACTGCCCATCGCCCCAGGTGTAGAAGTCCATCTGGTTGTGGGCGATGTAAATCGTCACCGGCGCCAGGCTCTCAAACATCGGTCCCGGGCTCGCGGCCAGCACTGTCGATGCGTAGCTCAGCGGCTCTACCGACGCGGCCAACCCCGGCACCAGCGGATAGATCTGGGTCCCGGCCGGCACGGTGATCCCGTCACGCTCCGCCGCCAGGCAAACCCATGCCCGCGCGTTGGCTCCCTCCTGTACGTGGTAGTCGACTAACCGCGCATGCCGCCGCAAGGAAATGCGGCTGCGCGCCGTGCCGATATACGCCTCCGTGTTCACCGCGTCCTGCAGATAGCTCACGCGGTCCGCCGCGTACGCCAGCGCTTCCACCATCGTGATGCCGGGGTCCGCCGAGTGCGCTTCCGTCCAATCCGGAATCAGGGTCGCAATTCGGTCCAGCATCGCCTGCCGGAATCCGTCATAATCCCGCGCGAGATAGTGAATGTCCGGCGCGGGCACCGACGGAGAAGGGCAGCAGTCTGGCTGCAGGCAATCCACGGGCGACACGCACCCCGCCTTGAATGAAAAATCCACGCTTGCCAGTTGCCGGTCCACTCCAGGCGGCGGATCGGTGTTCGCCCCGCCCGTGATCAGTGTCAGCATATAAGGCGAAAAATCTCCCGTCGCATCCAGCGTCACCGTCAGCGTGAGCGGATCGCCCGCTGCAGGCCCATCCACGGTCAGCACCTGCGGTGTTGTATCTCCGGTCACGACAAAATTTGCCGTCCCTAGTTGCAGCGTCCGCGGATCCTTCAGGAACGTCACCGCCAACTGTTTTCCGCAACCCGACGCGCCCAGGACTTCGATGTAATCGATGCCGTTCAGATCCTGCGTCTGGAGCACCAGGTCGCGGCGCCGCTTGTCCTGGCAGAAGGCGATCATTGCGTTGGCCCTCCATACAAGAACTGTTGTGACTGCTGTTGCTGGTTCGCCACCAGCGTATACACCACGGTCACCTGCAGCGTGGCGTCATTGGCCTCGACCGTTACGGAGTTCACGCGAATCAAATCCGACAGGTACTGCTGCAGCCCCGACTGGATCGCCTGCTGCTGCGCCGCCGCCAGCACATCGCTGTTGGGAGCAAACACCAGCTGCGCCGTTCCGCTCCCAAATGTCGGCCGGTTCACGCGCTCGCCGGGAGACGTGAACAGGATCAGCTCGATCATGTCCTCCACGTGCCTCGCCACGGTTGTCGCCTGCGCCGTGTGGCCTGTCGAATCGAATGCATAGGGGAAAGCCAGGTTCATCTCTTCCTCACATCGCCTGCACGCGCGTCTGCATGGTCACTGGCATCAGCGTCACTCCGCCGGGAGCCGTGATTGCAACTCCCGACTGCACCACCAGCGGCTGCCCGTTCGACAACACCCGCATGGTGCCCACGACCCATTGCCCCGTTACACACGGCGGCACCGCACTCGGAACGCCCGGACAACCCGCGATCGTCCAGGGCGCCGCAATCGTTGCGGTGGGCATGCCGCTCACCAGCACCCGCGCGTTCGGAGCCGCGGGCATCGCCTGCCCGCCATGAAGGCACATCACCACCGCTCCCTGGTGCAACAGAAATCCCGCCACCTAGATCACCTCCAGCGCGCCCTGGTTTACCGTCACCGCCGGGCCGTTCATCATGATCGTTGCGCCTTGCCCGTTTGAAATGATGATCCCCGTGTCTGAAATCGAGATCATCGCGCCCGCCGTTGTCTTCAGCAGAATTCCGCCTGTAGGTCCTGGCGTATCGCTGATCATCAGCGTATTTTGCCCCACGGTTTGAATCACCACTCCCTGCAGCCCCGGCGGCGTGGCCAACGCCAGGGCCGGCACCTCCGCGGCCGAACCGAAAAAGCATCCCGACCAGATGGGATAATCCGGATTCCCCTGCTCAAATTCGACCCACACCCCCGACCCGATCGCCGGCACTGCAAAGAATCCATTCTGTATTCCGGCAAACGGGAAGCACGGCGTCGCCCACGTTGAAGGAATCACGTTCGACACATCCGGCACTTGCACCATGATCCGCCCGATATTCATCGGATCGACGTTCTGCAGCACCGTTCCTCGATACTTGCCGTAATACTTCTCCGCCACTGGGGTCGTTCCTCTCTTTAGAACGCCAACGAAGGCACCACCGGCGTGTTCGTCACCAGCGCATTCCGCTTCAACACAAAACTCTGCTTGTACTCACCCGGCTTGATTCGATGCGTTGCCGAATCGACGTAGTGCATCCCATCCCACGGCAGCCCCGCTCCACGAACGCCCACCAGGCTCCGCGCCCGCAGTGGTTGTCCATACCGCATCACGTCCAGCGTGCCTTCGCCCGTCATCACATCGGCCGTCGCCACACTCCGCGCAAAGCCCTTCATCAGCGCCTGAGCAGGATTCAGTTTCGCCGTCTCGGTCAACTGTTCGATCTTCTGCGGCACCGGCACAAACGCGCCCAGCGGCGGATTGAACGGCGTTACCGGCGGAATCGGAATGGGAATCGTCATCTTCGAAAATGGTTCCTGGATGAACACGATGGGCAACACGGAATTCTGCGGCTCATAGCGAAAGTTCAGGCTCTCTACATTCGTCCACGTGTCGAGGTTCACGTTGAGCGCCGTCTGCGGAAGCCCCAACCGGATCTGCGGGCCCCAATACGCCTGGCTCATACCCGGCAGCGGCCCCGGCACCATGTAGAACACGTACCCGACCTCCTGCGCCAGCGCCTCGATGTACTGCAGATCGGTCTTCTTCTGCGTCGGAATCTGCAGCATCGGGATCGGAATGTCCGGAGCCGGCACCGGAATCACCTCCGGCACCACGCCGAACACCGCATACTTGGCGAGGATGGTCAGCACGCGAATGTCGGGGCTCATACCCGGATACGGCAGTCCGCTGAAATCGATGAGGTCCATCATCGCGGCCAGGTCCTTGCCCGTGACGACCAGCTTCGAAGACCCGCTCATCGCATCCGGCTGCACCTCCGTGTGCAGCACTACGCCATCAATCAACACCTGCGGAATCCCCGGAAATGTCACCAGCAGCACCACGCGCAAAACCGGGAGCGGCGAACTTCCCGCCAGCAGAAAGAACGTCTCCAGTATTCCTTTGTCCGACAACGTGAACGTTAACTGGAAGCCGCTGCGTCCTGTCGCGCTCTCGGTCACCTCCACCGACACCAGCGCGTCCACCAGCGGCTTGGGGGCCGGCAACGGCTCCATCGGCCCCACCAGCAACGTCAGGTACAGCGGACTAACCATTGCGCGCCCCCGCGGGAATGCTCGACACCAGTGGAATCACGATCCCCCTGCCCGCCTCCGACGTCAGATCGTCCGGCTCAAACGCGGTGTTCGCATCCGCGATCATCCAGAACAGAATTGGATCGCCGATAAACCGCGCCGCCAGGTTGTCCAGCCGGTCGCCAGCCACGACACTATAGTTCTGCGTCTGCCCGTAGATACTCGCCTGCGGAATGATGCGCCGCGCCAGGTAAGCCACCTGGGTTCCATCGGGCAGTGTCGTCTGCTCTACCGCGAATCCGTAGTAGCGGCTGTTGGGATTCGCCGGAGCGCCCGTCCCCGCGGCCGCTTGCACCATCGCCGCCAACGCGTTATCCATTTCGCCCTCCTGACCACTGACCGAGATTCATGCCCTTCCCGCCAGCGCCTCTTTGCTCAACTGGTAGGCCATATACATCGCACCCGCGGGCGTCAGGAATCCGACATCGTTCACATTCAGCACGCGCATCGACAACGACACCTTCGCCTGGATCGGATTCAGCTTCGGATCGAACGCCTGTTCCATAATTTCGATACTCGTCAAACGCACCGGCGTTACGCGGTTCGGACCCCACGCAAACAAGGTCAGATTCGAGCTCATGGGCAGAATCTCGATCGTGCCCACCAGCGACAGCACTTCATTCGCAATTAAAATCGCGCTTGAGGGATACACCAGCAGTTCCAGCACCGCCAATTGCGGCTGTATCCCCAGGCTCATGGCCGTCGCATCCGACGCCGCCAGTTGATCGGTTGCATCAATCTCCACGTCGCAGGAAATCGTCTCGATCGGCGGTCCCTTCAACCGCAGCACTTCGGTGCGGTCCGGCTGATCGCCCACGCTCTGCGGCTGCAAATGGCGCCGAATTGTCTCCGGGTTGTACTGCAGCTTGATCGTGTTCAGCGGAACCCCGGTGTTCGGTTCCAGCACCAGGATCGCGCCCTTCTGCAGCAGCGGCGATACGTTAGCCACGGCCCCTCCCTGTTCCCTCGATCGCAGTGCCGACCGCCTTCGCCACCTGTCCTGCCGCGCGCTCCGGCGTAGCTCCCGCTCGCATCTCGCCCGCGTCCACTCGTCCAATCCGCCGCGCTAATCCATTTCCCCCGAACGCTCCGGCGGCAGCAGCCCCGCGAGCAGCTTCCGCCAGTTGCGCTTCGAGAGCCCTGACGAACCGTTGCTGTCCCCGCGCATCGATCCCGTCCACTACCAGCCGTTCGATATGAATGTGCACCGTCCGTCTTGCTCATTCCCATCCTCGCGTCTCCGCGCCCACCAGCGGCTTCTCGAGCTTGGCGTATTCCGTGCGCGCCGCGGCATGCACATGGCGCATCGTGATTGCCGCCTTCTCATCGGCAGCCAGAAACGCCGCAAGCAGCGCGATGTTGCGAATTACACCGCCGGTCACATTCAGTTGCGCCAGCCGCGCATACTCCAAATTGGCCACCGGCGCATCCGCGGGAAACACGCCCCGCCAGATCCGCTCCCGGCTCGCCGCGTCAGGAAATGGAAACTGCACCATGAACCGCAGCCTGCGCTGGAACGCCGGGTCCAGCGAGTTCTGCATGTTGGTGGTCAGAATCGCGATCCCGCGATACGCCTCCATCCGCTGCAGCAGATAGCTGATTTCGAGATTCGCGTAGCGGTCGTGACTGTCCTTCACCTGGCTGCGCTTGCCAAACAGCGCATCGGCCTCATCGAACAGCAGAATCGCGCCGCTTCGTTCCGCTGCGTCAAAAATGCGCCGCAGGTGTTTTTCCGTCTCGCCGATGTATTTGCTCACCACCGTGGCCAGATCGATCTGGTACAAATCGCGATTCAGTTCCCGCGCCAGCACTCCCGCCGCCATCGTCTTGCCGGTGCCGCTGGCGCCTGCGAACAACACCGACAATCCCAGGCCCCGCGCATAGCGAGCCGCAAATCCCCAGTCGCGCAGCACCACAAATGTCTGCCGCGCATGCGCCGCAATCTGCCGCAACACTTCCACCTGCTCCTCGGGCAAGACCAGGTCGTCCCATGTGGAGTACGATTCCGCGCGTGCTGCGAGATCATCCAGCGACTTTCGCGCCGCGGTCCGCGACAGACGCCACGCGCTTGCCGCCGCACCTTCGTGCGCCAGTCCCAGTTCCACTTCTTCCTTGACTGCCTCAGCGGTCGCGCGAATCTCGGCCGCATCGAGCCCGAATACATCCACCATCGTGTCCAGCGCGCCGTTCATCTCCGCAGCCTGCCCGCCAAGATGCTTCTCCCAAAGCGCCTTGCGTTCTGCGTGGCTCAGCGCCGGCGTATCCAGCCGCATGCCCGCCAGGCGCTCCGCCGCCGATCCTGCTTCCACTTCCACCGCCAGCGGGGCATGTACGCGATCCAGCCACGCCTGCAGCAGCAACGCATTCTCCACGCGCGTCGTTCTTACCCACAGCGCAGCGGGCCACAGCGCTGCCTCGCGCGTAAACATGCGCGCCAGCCGCTCCCGCTCTCCTGGATCCGCGGGCAGATCCGCCGCGTCAAGCGTTATCGCTCTCACCCCGGCCTCTTTGCACAGGCTGAGAAAGAGCGCTTCTCTTTGATCCGCGCTTGCCCCGCTGATCAGCAGCGGCTGCGGATTCCTGCCTCCGCCCCGCCAATGCGCCACGCCGCGCAGCGTCGCTTCTCGCAATCCTGTGGCGCGATCCTCCTCGCCTCCCTGGAGTGAGTGAAACACCATGTCCAATTGCGAATCGATGGCCGCCACGCCGAGCAGATATTGCAGCACGCGCTCATCGATCTCCAGCGGCGCCTGCAGCAGCGGCCCTTGACCCAACTCCAGCAGCCGCCAATACAGCAGCGGTCGTGTTCGGCTCATCGCGCTCCAGTGCGGTTCCTCCAGCACGCTCGCCGCCAGTCCGAAACTGGGCGAATACTTTGTCTGCAGCGGCGCGCCTGCATTCAACTCCGCGCAGGCCATTTCAAACCGCCGGTCCAGCGCGAAACCCTGCGCACAGCAGCACCGTATCCACTTCGAAGCTGCTCAGCCCGAACAAGGTCCTGCAACTGCGCCGCGGGATTCCATCGCTCCGGAGAGGTTTCCTGTTCCGGCCTCTGGGAAAAACCGCTGCGCCCCAGACCATCGGAAACGCCCCCAAGCCCGCTCGCTTCGAACTCCGTGCGTTCGACCTGCTGCCGCGCATGCGCCCGCAGCCGCGTCAGCACGCGCTCCAGTTCATCCCACAGCGCCGATGACGAGGATTGCTGCAGCAGGATCACGCGCTCACCTCCACCTGCGGCAGGTACTGCCCGAACGTCGGGCTGCCCGAATTCGTATCCAGCGTGAGTTTGCTCTGCGCTCCATCGACCTCAACCCGTATCGGGTAGGTGCCGGTAGTCAGCGTTGGCGGCACCGTTACGGTGATCTGTGTCTGGAACGGCGGTCCCGTCAATGAGCGCGCCGGCACCGGCACTGCCTGGTCGCCGAAATAGAACACCACCTGCTGGATCGCACCCACCGCGGGCGTCAACGTCAGCGTGAACGCCGTGCCCAGCTTGGCTTTGAAGGGCGGCGTCACCGCCGGCGTAATCACCGGGATCAACTGAAACGGCACCGGGTTCGACGAAAATCCTGAATGCGGCCGCGTCGACGATGGGAACGTCACCGTCCTTGTCACGCGCACAGTGTGCGTGCCCGCGGTCAGCGTGGTCGGCACCACCACGCGCACACACGCGCCCTGCACCGTCGCCGCCGCGATTCCCGCCGCGTTATCGAACGAAACCAGCGTGCCTGCTGCCGTATCGCCGAGAAAATTGCTGCCGTTGATCGTCATCGTCTGCCCGCCGGCCACCATCGTTGGCGTTACGGTATCGATCATGGGACTGATGAGCGGCAGCGCCAGCACCGCGCGCTGCTGCACGGGCAAGTTCGACGCGTAGCTCTGGGTATCCTGAATCACCACCACCGACACCTGGTAGGAAGTCGTCGGCCTGTAGGCCGCCTGAAACGCCGTCCACAGCCGATAGATCTCTTCCGTGGTCAGCGTTTCCGGCGTGATGCGAATGTGCTCCACCTGGCTTGCCAGAGTGCTCGCCGCAATCAACTGGTTCTCCGGCGGCGCGGGCATCACTGACAGCAAATCCGCCAGCGCCTGCTGAATCGTGTCCCGCGGCACCACCGGCGTATCATGAAACACCTTCATCGCCCACGCCAGCAGAATCTCCGCATCGAACGCATGGCTTCCGTACGCCGTCACCAGGTAATGCAGATTGATTGCCAGCGGCGGATTGCTCAGCCTCCCTCCGCCCGCGCTCATCGAGGGCAGGTTCAGGTTGCGCAGTGCGGGATTGATGCTGGCGTAGTAAAGAAACAGATTCACTCCCGCCGTCTCGTCTTTGCCGGTCGTAACCAAATCGGGAGCCTTGTTGGTAATCGCCGACGCCGAGCCGAGAATCGTTATCGGGCCGCCGTCCGTTAATGCGGTTCCCAGCAGCGACATCAACACCGCGCTCACGCCGCCGACAGCCAGGTAGTCGCTCATGACCTCGCTCCCCAGCCGCCGGATCCAGCCCCGCGCTTCAGAAACTCATCCAGCGTCACCCGCGGCCTGAAAGGCGGAGCCTTCGGCGGCGCTGGTGCGACCCGCGGCGCGCGCAACTCCACGCTGCCGATCGTGATGTGAATCTCGGTGTGCTCGGCCGAATCCATTGCCGAAGCAGCGTCGCCCGCTTCATCTCGTACCGCAGGTGTGTCCTGCGTTGCAGCCCGCGGCTCCACTTTCGCTCTTGTTCGAATGCTCTCGCCCGCGGTCTCCTCAGGCTTCGCGGGCACCTTCTCTGCGCGCATCTCGATTGACGATTCGTGCGGCTCTTCGCTCTCCCGCGCAACCTCCCGCAGTTCTATCGCCCGTTCCAGCTGCGCCCTCTTCGATCCATCGTCATCGGCATCTTTCGCCGCAACTGTTCCATCACTCTCCGCAGCCCCTTTGACACGAGCAACCTCAAGAGCCTCGGATCGCCGGGAACCCTTCCGAGTCGCATCCCTCGCTTGCGCAGCATCACGTCTCACGTCGTCCTGCACCGGCCCCGCGGATTCCTCGCGCAAGGCACGCTCTCCTCCTGCCAAAGCCGCGTTCCGCCCGCGCGATACCGTCGCTGCATTCTCCTCCACCACCAACGGCAGTGCCGCTGCCGCCGTTTGCTGCGCACGCACCAACGGCTCAATCGCCGGCAACTGTCCGCGCGACCGCTGCACCATCCTGTCCAGCACTCCGCTCATGCGTTCAGCATCTCCAGGTAAGCCGCGCGGCGCGCCGCACTCATGCGCACAACCGCTTTCTCGCTCCATCCATAGGCCGAGGCCAGTCGATGTATCTCCGCCATCAGCCTTCGCGCCGCCACTTGAATCTCGCGCCACACAAAACCGGCTACGTCGAAGTCCAGCGCCGCCCGCGCTCCACAATGCGCACAAGGCAAAACGCACCGTATCTCTGCCGAAGCGTTCAGCCGGTCGAACCGATCCACCCAATCGGTCCGCATCGCTCGAACCAGGTCCGTACCCTCGATGCCCAATGTCCTCGCCAGCAGCAGCGCCCGCGCATCCTCCTCGCTCGCCGCTTCCATTGACGCTGCCAGATCGTTCGAGTTCGCGGGGCGCATGCCCATCTGGCGGTCAGCTTCGACCCATGTCTCCGGCTCCGCCGCACGCAGCGTCCGCGCCATGTCCTCGGCATCCATCGCGAACTCCAGTTGCTCACCGCACTCCGCGCACACGGCAAATCCTTCAACCCTGGGCCCGAACGTCATCGCATGCAGCCGCAGCAGCGTCGCATTTCGCTCCGCCAGCGGCAAGGCGGCAAGCTCCGTCATCTCCCGCTCCGGCATCGCCACAGCCAGCAGAGCCAGCGCGCGCCACGGCTCCCGGCTCGCCTGTCCCCGCTCCCATGCGGTGAGAATCCGTTCTCCGCTCAATGAGTGCATAGCCTGTGTTTTTGAAACTGTGATGAAAGATCACTCAGCCCTGTCATCCTGAGCGAAGTCCGCCGCGGCGGACGCAGTCGAAGGATCTGCGGTTCCCGGTCGTCCCATGAATTCTTCGCGACGGAAGGAATGTCGAGCCTGCATTGCTCACTCGACGGCCGCGGAAAAGTTATGCCCTTGTCGAGCTGAAGCTCACTTCGGTCGGCTCTGTAACGGACGTATCTCGCTCCCACCCTTCGTTCTCGAGAATGATGTGCTGGATCGCGACGGCATTCGCGTTGGCGTCCAGGTCCGGCAGCGCCTGGTACTCCGAGACCCATGCGCGATAAATCTTGTAGCTGATCGCCAATTGTCCGGCCTCGTTGTAGAAATCGAGAATCACGTCCTTGCGAAAATCCTTGAGCGAAACCTCTGCTCCCAGTCCCGCACCGATCTGCCACACCTTCGCCGCCCACGCCTCGAAAGCGAGATCGTGGGTCACGCCGCGCTCCAATGTAATCGGCGCAAATTCGCTCCGCCCCGGCGATTTGCGGCTGGTGCTGGGGTCGCCGCCCTCGCGATGCTTCACCACCTCCGTGGTGCGCTTCAATGGCGAACACTTGCTCAACCCCGCCACATACTGCCCATCCCACTTGAGCCGGAATTTGAAGTTCTTATACGGATCGAACCGCTGCGCATTCACCACAAACTCGGCCATGCTCCACTCCTCATCTGTCTGTCTCGTTCTCGATCAGGTTGCGAACGACGTATCGTTCCGCTACGCCGAAGCCTGCCCCGTCAGTTGCTCGATCTGGATCACCACAAACTCCGCCGGCTTCAACGGCGCAAATCCCACCAGGATGTTGACGATCCCGCTGTCGATGTCCTGCTGGGTCGTTGTCTCACTGTCGCACTTCACAAAATAGGCCTGCGTGGCAGTCACTCCCTGGAACGCGCCTTTCTTGAACAGCGAGTCCATGAACGATCCCACGTTCAGCCGGATCGCGGCCCAGAGCGGTTCGTCATTGGGCTCGAACACCACCCACTTCGTGCCCCGATACAAGCTCTCTTCGAGGAACAGCGCCGTGCGCCGCACCGGCACATACTTCCATTGGTCGGTCAGCGCGTCCGCACCCCTGAGCGTGCGCGCTCCCCACAGCAGCGGCCCATACAGCGGGAATGTCCTGAAGCAATTCAGGCCCAGCGGATTCAGCGAGCCGTTCTCCTGGTCGCTGAGGTTGTACGTCATGCTCTGTACGCCGTTCAGTGTGGCTTCAATCCCGGCCGGGGCCTTCCACACGCCGCGCGTGGCATCTGTCCTCGCATACACGCCCGCCACGACACCCGAAGGCGCAAACGTGCGCAGTTGCCCATTGTTCAGCGCGTCCGCAAGCCGCAGCCGCGGCCAGAACGCCGCGCCATTCGCATCCACCACCCCGATGCCGCTCGACTTCCAGTCCACGGCACCCGCGACCGTCGTCACGTTCGGCGGCGGATCGATCAGCAGCATCGCCCGTCGCAGATCGCACAGCGCAATCGCGGCCGTATAAATCTCCACCGCGTTGATATTCGGATCCGCCGCGTTTGGATTTCCCGGCAGCGAACGTGCCGCTTCGGGGATGCTCAGCAGGTTGAACAAGTCCACTTTGGTCAGCGCATAAATGCCCGAAAACGCCAGCGGATCGCCAATCAGCTCTGCCGACTGTGGCAGGCCCGAGGGCGCAGTCGCCGGCGTGCACGTAATACTGGCCAGGGGATGTTGTGTGCTTCCGCCCAGGGCATAGTGCGCCACATTTATGTTGCCCGGAGTCTTCAAACCCAGAGCGGTTGCCGCGTCATGCCCGGTTGCCGGCGAACCAAATGTAATCACCGCGTCCGGCTGGTTCGGCAACAGCACATTCACGCGAATCCCCGTGCCTGTTCCGCTCGGCGCCGCCGTACAACTTACGCTCGCCCCCGACACATTCACCATCAGCCAGTTGGCGATCGCCTGCTGCAACTGGGCCGCAAGTCCCGACACGGTCTGCGAAATCGAGTTGCCGTTCCCGATGACTTTGATCGTCACCGGCGTCGACGAAATGTGCGGCAGCGTCAGCACCAGGTTGCAATCGGCAGTAGCCGTAGCGGTCCCGCCGCCCAGGTCAGCGTCCACGCTGGCCGCGCCCGTGATCGTGAGCGCTGTGCCCAGAATCCCCGTTACTGCCAGCGCCGTCGGCGTCGACGATAAATTTGTCTTCACGCTCACAAGCTGCGATCCGTTGTCAGGATCGTTCACAACCGCGGCCACAAAATTCTGCGCCGCCGAGTTCAGCGTGACCGACGGAAAGTATTCCGACGTGCTATCCATCAGATCCGTAATGGTGAGGTTGAACGCCAGTGGGTCACCAGTCGCCACCGACAGGTCCAGTCCCTGCACATCCACGTCCACCAGCAGTTGATTGTTGGCCCATTGCCCGCTGCTCAACGCGGCAAAGGTCAGCTCGCCGCTGGCGATCGCCACTTCTGCATACGGCACTGGGGTGCCCGACGTCGGATAATGCATCGGCGTCCGCACCACGTAGGCCTGCGTTCCGCCGTTGTTGAAGAACTGCTGCACCGCGTAGCTCACTTCGCTGTTCGAAGCCAGCCCGCCATACAGCCTCTCAAAATCGGAAAAGCTGTAGACCGCCTGCGCGCGGTTATCGATGCCGCGCGCCGTGTAGCCCACAAACGCCGCAATCGACGTGGCTACGCCGGTAATCGTGTGTACCGCACTGGGCAGTTCTTGGATATACACACCGGGGTACGTGTACGTACTGGACATGGGTGTCCTCCCGCCTGGAGATGGCAATGGGAACTGGGCGCAGATTTTGAAGCCCTGATGACCCGAGGAATTTCGTAGATCGAGGAACGAGCGCCGACGATCTCAAAGAAAACGCGACAAACTCTATCTTTGAACGAACCCGGATTGTAGCCAGTCGGTCAAAATCGAGTCAAGTAAAATTCGTGAGACAGCGCGGTCGGTCCGTCCAAAGTCAATCACGTACAACGAATAACACTTTTCTTGCAAGGGAAACAGGGAAGCGAATCGTAGGGCAAGGCATCATCCCTCACTTGCCCGTACAAGCGGGGCCTTCACCCGTTCAGCCGCGTCCCACGAACGGCATTTTGGTGGCCATTAATGTGATGAATTGAACATTGGCATTGAGCGGCAACCCGGCCATGTACAACACCGCATCGGCAACGTGCTGCACATCCATGCGCGGTTCCGGCATTATGGTCCCGTTCGCCTGGAGCACGCCAGATGCCATCGGTTCGCTCATCTCCGTCACGGCATTGCCAATGTCGATCTGACCGCAGGCAATGTCATACTTGCGCCCGTCGAGCGACACGCTCTTGGTCAGGCCGGTGATGGCGTGCTTGGTCGCCGTGTACGGCGCCGAGTTCGGCCGCGGAGCGTGCGCCGAGATCGATCCGTTGTTGATGATCCGTCCACCGCGAGGAGACTGCTCCTTCATCAATCGGAACGCCTCCTGGGCGCAGAGAAATGCGCCGGTCAGGTTGACATTCACCACCGCGCTCCACTGCTCAAAGGAGATGTCCTCGAAAGGAACACCGGGGGCCGAGATTCCGGCATTGTTGAAGAGAACATCCAACCGGCCGAACATGCGCCGGATCTCTGCGAACAACGCTCGAACTGAATCAGGATTGCAGACATCGGTTGGTGTGGGAACGATGCGGCCGGCACCCGGGACGCCCAGGGCTGCGGTCCGCTCGAGTTCTGCCACGCGGCGTCCCGCTGCTGCCACAAAATAGCCGGCCGAATGCAGGCTGAGTGCGACCGCGCGGCCTATCCCGCTGCCGGCGCCGGTAACGAGCGCGATTTTATGAGTGACTGAGTCGTTCACCGTTCCCCTTCATTTCCGTGATGACCAGCGATCACATCATTCTTCCATGCCAGCGGGCGTCTGAGATACAACGTCGTCTGTGAGCACAATCGAAAGCGTCCCTTGATTTGCCTTGTGGACGCTGGCCCCGGTATTTGAGAATGGCGCGGCGAGGAATCTATCAGATGAAATTGCGTTCTAGGCGCCAATCTTTATTTCGGTTGGGCCGCACCGGGGCGGCCTTCGCTTTTGCGGCGGCGATCTTCACATGCACCGCCGCGGCGCAACCGCCGGCGCAAGCCCATTACCAGCACAACCTCAAGCGTGGACCTGCACCGGGCGGCGTGGAGCAGGCGACGTTCTTTATTCATCGTCTCGGCACCGATCATGCCGAAGGCATTACTACGCTGGACATGAACGGCGACGGGCGGCCTGATATTTTGAGCGGGGCTTATTGGTATGAGAATCCCGGACCGCAGGGTGGCGAATGGACGCGGCACCAGTATCGGGAAGTGGAGGCGTTGAATGAGTTCGTCTCGGACTGCGGCGAGTGGACAGTCGACGTGAATCACGACGGGCGACCGGATGTGGTGACCGCCGGCTGGATGACCAACGGGATCTTCTGGTGGGAGAATCCGGGCAAGCTGGGCGCGGAGTGGAAGCGGCACTTTATCACCGACAGCTACGAGACGGAAGGCGGCTGGATGGCCGACATCAACGGCGACGGCAAGCCCGACCTGATCTTCGGGCATTACGGCCACATGGGGGTCCTGTGGATCGACTTCGCCGGGCCTGAGCCCAAGGTGCATCACGTGGGCGGACGCACCGAGGATGGGCACGGCATTGGGGTGGCCGATATCGACGGCGATAGCAAGGCGGATATTCTTACGCCGAACGGGTGGTTCAAGCAGATCGACGCCGACAAGGATCAGTGGGAGTGGCGTGGCGAATGGAAAATGGAGGACGCGGGCTTTCCGATCGTCGGCTACGACGTGAACAACGACGGCAAGATGGATGTGATCTACGGCCAGGGACACAGCTACGGGATCTACTGGCTTGAACAGCAGGCCAGTGGCGCCGGCCGCGCATGGGTCAAACACACCATCGACGAATCGTTCTCGCAGGTACACGCGCTCAAGATGGCCGACATCGATGGCGACGGCGAGTTGGAGTTGCTCGCCGGCAAGCGCTACCGCGGGCATTCGGGAGACGATCCCGGATCCTACGATCCCCTGGTCGTGTACTACTACAAGATCGATCGCAAGACGGGGACCTTCACCCGCTATCCGATCTCAATGAATGGGACCGCCGCCGCTGGAACGCAGTTCGTGGTGGAGGATCTCGATGGCGACGGCGACCTCGACATTGCCACGGCGGGCAAGACCGGCGTGCACTTTTATGAGAATCTCCGGATTGATAGCGTGCCGAAGGCCGAGCGCGAGAAGGAGCTCTTACTCGACAAGAACTGGCCTTTCCCCGGCGAAGGACCGGCCGTGAAGTGGGATCGTGATCCGAAGAAGTAGAAGGTCCGGCTTCAGTCTTTCCGGACCAAACCTTGACCAGCCTTTGTTACCATCCTCGAGACTCACTGCAGGATCCACAGGAGTGCCATGACCTACACGCCCAATCGCCGCAGCTTCCTCATCGCAGGGGGGCTCACCGTCCTCGCCGCCACAAGAGCCTTCGGAGCCAATGACAAACTCCGGATCGGTGTGATCGGCCCCGGGGGTCGCATGCGACAACTGCTCAATTCGGCCGAGAATTCGGGTGTTCCCTTCGAGATAGTGTCGGTGTGCGATGTGTACGCACCGCGGTGCGAGGAGGTGAAGACGCGACCGACCGCCACGGCCGCAACGACGTGCGGGGATTACCGCAACGTGCTGGACGACAAGACCATCGATGCAGTGATCATCGCGACCCCGGACCATTGGCATGTTCGGATCGCGGCAGCGGCGCTGGCCGCCGGCAAAGATGTGTACCTCGAGAAGCCGGTGACGCATACCCTCGAAGAGGGCGAGGTACTGCAGAAGGGCGTTCGATCAACCCGGCAGATCCTGCAGTGCGGAATGCAGCAGAGGAGTTGGCCCCACTTCCGCAATGCGGTCGACCTCATCCAGGGCGGCTCGCTCGGGCAGGTGACACAGGTGCGCACATATTGGTGGCAGAATTACGGCTCGAACTGGGTGCCCAAGCCGGTGGATGCGGCACAGCTTGACTGGAAACAGTGGCTCGGCGGAGCGCCAGACCAGCCTTTCAGCCTTGAGAAGTACAACCGCTGGCGGTGGTTCTGGAACTTCGGTGGTGGGGCCATGACGGACTTGTTCAGTCACTGGATCGACGTCGCGCAATGGGCGATGAAAGCGGACCAGCCGACGATGGCCTTCATGCTGGGCGACAAATACGTGTTCAAGGAATGGGAGTGCCCGGACACCATCCAGGCGGCCTTCCGCTATCCAGGTTTTGATGTGGTCTACGAAGGTATGATGAGTTCGTCGATCGACGACGGTGGCCTCGAATTCCGTGGTACGGAAGCGACGCTCAAAATCAACCGTGCGGCAATGAGTATCTTTCACGAGAATGTGAAGGGCGATCGAAATCCCGTGCTGAAAGAAGAGAGCTTCGAAGACGGGACAACGCCCCACATGAGGAACTTCTTCGACTGCATCAAGACGCGCAAGGATCCGAATGCGCCCGTCGAAGCAGGAATCGCCGCAGCCCGGGCGGGCCATATTGGAAACCTGGCATACCATCGCGGAGGCATGACGCCCTGGCCGTCGAAGTAAGTTGCGCTTTGAGCAGTTCTCACCGGACTGAAGTTAGACCCGCCTTGCAAATCGCGCCCCGCGCGATATGAGTCAAGACCGGTGAACAGGGCACCCGACCCGCACCGAACGGCAGGGCATTTCAGGGGTACTATGCGTCTTGACGA
Source organism: uncultured Acidobacteriota bacterium (assembly GCA_963812485.1). Classification (GTDB taxonomy): domain Bacteria; phylum Acidobacteriota; class Terriglobia; order Terriglobales; family Acidobacteriaceae; genus Telmatobacter. The sequence continues at coordinate 17,888 of CAWEVD010000009.1, read as the reverse complement.
CCAACCTTCCAAACCCCGCTCGGAACTACGGGAGTTCCTCCCTCCTGCGCCGCTCGCTGCCCACTTCCTGTGTTTCTGGAGTCAGACGATTACTGGTGGCAGGGCGCTTATCAACACAGAGTGAAGCCGGACGCGTGCATCGACATTGTTTTCATCAACAATGAGACTCGGATTGCGGTCGATCCCTGGATCGCTTCCTTCGTGGGCCGATTACCGGTTGGTAACAGCGTACCAGTGCGCGTATGCACCCCGGTCGCGCGTCCTCCCCGTTCGGCATGCCAGCATCCGAATTGTTCAACCAACAAATTCCCGTGCGGCTGTTGTAGGCGCCTTGCGACACACGCGGCTTGAGATAGTGATCGAGCAGCCAAGCGCCCAGGGACAGACGATCAGCCCTCGCCCAGGTTCCCTTTGCCTCGATTGGACATTCCGCTCCCTTCGACCCAGCCATCTCGGCAAGTATCCAATGTGCCCGATCCGGCTGGGAGACCTGTTGGTGAATGTCGGCGCGGGGCTGTAGCCGTTGGTGCTGGAAAAGTTTGCGAAGTTGAAGTCGACAAAGGCGTCGTTCTTACTATTGATGTGGTAGTCGATACGAGGAAACAACAGGTCCTGCTTGGCGTAGCGAGAGGGGCTCGCCTGGCCGGGCTCGATGTTGGCCACCTGCATCAGGAAGGTGATGCCCGCGTTGCACATCTGCGAGGTGATCGTGGAGGGGCACTGGGTCGGCGAAATGACGGTTCCACCGGTATTGCCCGCGGTGGGTGTCAAGCTGATGTTGTTGGTGTCGGAGTAGAGCACCCGGCCTACGCGGCGGAATCCATCGTAGGTGAAGAAGTAGAAAAGCTTGTCCTTGATGAAGGGACCACCCACGAGCCGCCGAACTGCTGCTGCTGGTGAATCGGCTGAGTCAGCAGGAATGGGTTACCGTTGTTGTGCAGCGCCTGGTATTTGCCGTACGGATCGAGAGCGTTGAAGCTGGGGCAGCGCAGGTAGTAGAACAAGTCGCCGTGCAAGGCGTCAGTGCCGGACTTGGTAATGGCGTTGACCTGGCCGCCGGCAGCCTGGCCGAACTCGACCGAGTAGTTGGAGGTTTCTGCCTGGAACTCCTTGATCGAGTCAAGCGAATAAACGTAGGGCGCACCGGAGGCGCGGCCGCGCGCTTCAGAAAACAGCATCTGGTTGTTGTTGGCGCCGTCGACGTAGTTCTGGTTGTAGAGGCCGCTGATGCCATGAACGCTGAAAGGCCGCTGCCGCCGTCCTGGGTGACGTTTGGGGTGAGCAGAACGAACGTGCTCCAATTACGGGCGATTGCCGGGGAGATTCTGGATGAATTGCTGATCGACGACCTGCGAGACTTCCGTGCGTTCGACGTCGAGAAGCGGAGTAGTGCTGGTGACCTCGACGGTCGCGGTGGCGGACTGAACAGTGAGAGTGAGATCGACGGTCAAGGTCTGGCCGACAAGAAGGTTCAACCCGGTCGCCTCAACTTTGCCGAAACCCGCCACTGGTGGCAGTGACTTTATAGTGCCCCGGCTGCACGCTCAGACAAAAGTGTGCGTAAGCCGAACACACACGTATGCCGTCATTGTGGCACAGAGTTGGGAATCGTCCTGAGATCCGTTCGAACCCGTGCAATGCAAGGAAGTGGCACCCCACCCTAACGACGTCTGACGACGCCATTAGAATGGGGGACCGATCTTTCCTTGCGAATATCTAGAACAAGTTCCAGAGCGACTGGTTGTAGACAGCGTGGTGGAACTGCACTTCGGATCCTTTGACGATGGTTCCCAGCTGTTTGGGGCAACGATCGGCGGCAGCTTCTTTCAGATCGGCATACCGTCCCTGGACATCGGCGCCAAGAATTTTGGCGATCCAATCGGAGGAGCGGAAGTCGGCGATTGCCTTGTAAATGTTGTCGGGCAGATACCGGCCGCCGGCGCGAAGACCTTCCGCGCCCGAGATTTCGCCGTCGATGCCGGTCTTGAAGATGGAGTACATCGACAGGTAGGGATTGGCGTCGGGAGCTACCGCGCGAACTTCGGTGCGCATGGAGCGGTGATTGCCGATGGGCACGCGGATCATGGCGCCGCGGTCGGTGGCAGAGGCGCGGATCTGGTTGGGCGCTTCGAAGTGCGGATCAAGACGGCGATATGCGTTCACGCTGGAATTGAAGATGAGGCACAGATCGAGCGCGCGGGTGAGAATGCGATCGAGGAATTCCCATCCGAATTTCGAAAGCTGTTCTTCGCCCTTCTCGTCCCAGAAGAGATTGGTCTTGCCCTGGGAGACGGAGACGTTGGTGTGCATGCCGCTGCCGTTGACGCCCACGATCGGCTTGGGAAGGAAGCAGGCGGTGAAGCCGTAGTTGTTGGCGATCTGGCGGCAGAGCAGCTTGTAGAGCTGAATCTGATCGGCGGCGGCGACAACCTCGCTGTAGCCGAAGTTGATTTCAAACTGCGCGGGCGCCACTTCGGGATGGTCCTTTTCGTTCTCGAAGCCCATGGCGCGCTGCACTTCAGCCGCCGTGTCGATGAACTGGCGCAGCGGATCGAGAGGCAGCGAATGATAGTAGCCGCCTGTGGAGACGAAATCGAATCTGCCTGTCTCGTGGTACGTCTTCTCCGCATCTCTGCCGGCGAAGAGGAAGCCCTCGATTTCAGTTGCCGCATTGAGCGTGAACTGCTTTTCGGCATGGAGTTTGTCGGCGTAGTTCTTCAAGACACCGCGCAGGTCGCCGGAATACGGGGTGCCATCCTTGTCGATGACGATCCCGAAGACGAGGACCTTGCCATTGCCGAAGACATCGGCAGGAACCCAGTAGAACGCACTCCAATCGATGCCGAGGCGCAGGTCGCTCTCCTTTTGCGCGGTGAAGCCGCGGATGGAGGAACCGTCGAAGGTGAGATTCTCGTAAGCGCCCAGCAGAAACTTCTTGTCGTAATCGAGCAGGTGGAGACGGCCTTCGAGATCGGAGAACAGAACCGTCACGGCCTTGATGCGCTTTTCGTCCCTCAGGTATTTGAGGCGCTTTTCGCGGATCTCGTCGATGGAAACACGGCTGACGCGTTCTCTCTTGGCCTGCAGATTGAGTTCCTCGAGCTCTTCATACGAGAGGGCAAGGAAATTGCGGTATTCGGTCGACATGGCTCTCCTTCCGGCAATAAAGGTACAGCTCCGGCGTACCAGGATGTGCGCACTCAGGGCTGTCTCAGGGCTATGTAGACAGGGTAAATGGTTGGAGAGGGGTGGGATGAGGAAAAACCGTCGGGAGTTTGAGTAAGTTCGATGTTACCGCCTGTTCGCCTGACCCACACGATTTCGATGGAATATTCTGGAGTGTGGGGAGAATACGACTTTACGATGCTTAAATTGCTTCGTCGTTTTTGCGCTGTTCCGGGCCTGATTGTTTGTCTGATCACAATTTCGAGTGCGCAGCAGCCTGCGGCTCAGCCCACCGATGAATATGTCCGCACGCATTACACCAAGTACGAATACCGCATTCCCGTGCGGGACGGGAAGCGCCTGTTCACAGCGGTGTATGTCCCCAAGGATGCGGCCGGTGGTCCATATCCGTTCTTGATGGATCGGACTCCTTATAACGTGGGACCTTACGGAGAAGACCGGTATCCGCAGCGCCTGGGGCCGTCAGAGGAGTTCGAAAAGGCCGGGTATATTTTCGTCTACCAGGACGTGCGCGGGCGGTGGATGAGCGAAGGCGATTTTCAGGAGATGCGGCCGCACATCGACAACAAGAAGTCGCCGCAGGATGTGGACGATGCTTCGGACACCTACGACACCATCGATTTCCTATTGAAGCATGTGCCGAACAATAACGGAAAAGTGGGGATCTGGGGTATCTCGTATCCGGGCTTCTACACTTCCGCTTCGATCATCGACTCGCATCCGGCGCTGGTGGCGGCCAGCCCGCAGGCCCCGATGACGGACCTGTTTATGGGCGACGACGGTTATCACGGCGGAGCGTTCATGCTTTCGGCCAACTTCGGCTTCTACGTTTCCTTTCGCCCCCAGACCGAGCCGCAGACGCCACAACCGACGACGCCCTTCAGTTTCGGCACTCCGGACAGCTACAAGTTCTATCTGCAGGCGGGGAATGTTGCGAATCTCGACAAGCTGTACCTGAAGGGGTCCAACTGGCTTTTCAACGACCAGGTGAAGCACAACACCTACGACGCCTATTGGCAGGCGCGCGATTTGTCGCGGCACATGAAAAACGTGAAGTGCGCGGTGCTGGTGGTGGGCGGCTGGTATGACGCCGAAGACCTCAGCGGACCCTTCAAGACGTTCTATGCGATCAACAAGTTCAACCCGGACACGCCGACCACGCTCGTAGAAGGGCCATGGGTGCACGGCGGCTGGGCGCGCACCGATGGCAGCCACCTGGGCGATGTGCAGTTCAATTCGAAGACGGCTGAATACTTTCGCGCCAACATTCAGTTCCCTTTCTTCGAGCACTACCTGAAGGGCAAAGGCGCGGCGCAGCCGAAGGCGGTGGTGTTTGAGACGGGAACGAATGTGTGGCGCGCACTGGACGACTGGCCACCCAAACCGGCCGCCGCGAAGACGCTCTACTTCCATGCGGGCGGGAAGCTGAGCTTCGATCCGCCGGCGGAAGCCAGGGGAGTGGATGAATATGTCAGCGATCCCAATCATCCCGTGCCGTTTGTGGGTTACACCACAGACACCGTGCCCCAGCGCTACATGGTGGACGATCAACGCTTCGCAAGCTATCGCCCCGACGTGCTGGTGTATCAAACCGATCCGCTCGACGAAGATGTCACGATCGCCGGTCCGATCTCTCCAAAGCTGAAGATTGCAAGTTCCGGCACAGATTCGGATTTCGTGGTGAAGCTGATCGATGTGTATCCGGAGAACTATCCCGATGCGGAGGGAACGGCGGCCGGCAACAAGCGCATCACCGATGCGCCGCCGCTGCACATGGGCGGCTACGAGGAGTTGTTGCGCGGGGAGCCGTTCCGCGCCAAGTTCCGCAACAGCTGGGAGAAGCCGGAACCACTGGTCCCCGGCAAGGAAACGGACATCAACTTCACCATGCCGGATCTCTATCACACGTTCCGCCGCGGGCACCGCATCATGGTCCAGGTGCAGAGTTCGTGGTTCCCTCTGACAGATCGCAATCCGCAGACGTTTACCGACATTCCGAACGCGCGGCCCGAAGAGTTCCGGAGCGCGACCGAACAAGTGTTTCACCAGAAAGATGCGGCCAGCGGCGTGGAAGTGATGGTGATGCCGTAGAGGCACGGAACAAGGTACGGAGAAACAGCGATCAGGGTTGAGTATGTGACTCACCACAAAGTTTGCACGTCTTATCCCTCAGACCTTGCTAAAGGCATGGAACGCTGGTAAGGTTCGATACTTGCCGACTCAAACAAATGATGAGGAATCGATGATTGCAAGAATACTTCGCTCTGCAGCACTGTCAGCCGTTGCGTTGTTGGTCGCGACACACCCCGCCCTCCATGCCGAAGAGGGGATGTGGACCTTTGACAATCCGCCCGTAAAGCTTCTCAAGGAAAAGTATGGCTTTACGCCCACACAGGAATGGCTTGACCATATCCGGCTGTCAAGCGTGCGCCTCAACGATGGCGGATCGGGTTCGTTCGTCAGCCCCAACGGGCTGCTGCTGACGAACCACCACGTGGCGAGAGGTCAGCTTCAAAAAAACTCGACGGCCGAGCATGATTACGTGCGCGACGGGTTCTATGCCGACAACTCCGATAAGGAGATGAAGTCTCCCGATCTCGAGGTCAACGTGTTGGTGGCCATGCAAAATGTGACCACGCGCGTGCAGGGTGCGGCCAAAGGCATCGCGGATGAAGCGAAGGCCCTCAAAGCACGCGATACCGAGATCGCGGCCATCGAAAAAGAGAGTAAGGATAAGACAGGTTTTCGCTCCGACATCGTGTCTTTGTACGACGGGGGCGAGTATTGGCTCTATCAGTACAAGGCCTACACCGATGTGCGGCTGGTATTTGCGCCGGAGCAGCAGGCCGCCTTTTACGGCGGCGATCCGGATAATTTCACCTATCCCCGCTATGACCTCGATATGGCCTTGTTTCGCGTCTACGACAAGGACGGAAAACCCCTGCGCACCGACAACTACCTGAAGTGGAGTGCGAAGGGAGCCGCGCCGGGCGAGCTGATCTTTATCCCCGGTCATCCTGGGTCAACGCAGCGCCAGGATACTGTGGCTCAGTTGACCTACGAACGCGAACTGATCGAGCCCTCCCTGATCGAGTATCTCAAGCGCCGTATCGCCGCCGCCGAGGAGTTTGCCGCGCAAGGCCCGGAGCAGGCCCGGCTGGTGAGTACGACCATCTTCGGGCTGCAGAACAGCCTCAAAGTGTACATCGGACGCGCGGACGCCCTGATGGACAAAGCGATCACGGCGAAGAAGCAGTCTGAAGAGGACGATTTTCGGAACAAGGTGGCAGCCAATCCCGAGTGGGAGAAGGAATATGGAAGCGCCTGGGATACGATCGCCGCAACAGAAAAGAAAGCGGCACCGCGGACGAAGGCGATGATCTTCCGGCGGACCGACAGCCGTCTGTTCGCTATTGCGCGCCAGATTGTGCAATTGGTCGTGGAACAGAAAAAGCCCGATGGGGAACGCCTTCCCGGCTATCACGACGCACAACTCGAAACATTGAAATTCCAGTTGTTCTCGCCAGCGAAGATCTATCCTTCCACTGAAAAGCTGTGGATGAAGACGGCCCTTAACCTTGCGGCGGAGAAGCTGGGGAAAGATGACGAATACCTTCAGTCGCTGACCATGGGCAAGTCTGTAGACGGCTTTGTGGACTCGGTCGTCGATGGCACCAAGCTGTATGACGTGAGCGTGCGCAAGGCTCTTGTCGAAGGGGGCGAAGCGGCGGTTGCGGCCTCAACCGATCCCATGATCGTGGCAGCGCGACGGAGTGACCCCCTGGCGCGCGAATACTTATCGCTGGCAACACGACGAGCTTGCGAGCGTATTGACGCGGGCCGGCGAACAACTCGGCAAAGCGCGCTTCCTGGTGTATGGCAAGGACGTATACCCCGATGCGACATTTACGCTGCGGTTGAGCTACGGCACGGTGAAGGGCTATCCGTATAACGGCACCATCGCTCCGCCATTTACGACGTTTTATGGGCTCTATGACCGCGCCGCCAGCTTCAGCAATCAACCGCCTTTCGACCTGACACCCAAAGAAGCGGCGGGACGGGACAAGCTTGACCTTGCCACGCCGTTTGACTTTGTTTCGACGGGCGATATCATCGGCGGCAACTCGGGCTCGCCAGTGGTAAATCGCGAAGGTGAGCTGGTTGGGCTGATTTTCGATGGCAATATCGAATCGCTGGCCGGCGATTTTGTCTACGAAGGGGAGAAGAACCGCGCCGTCGCGGTGCACTCGGCGGGCATGATGGAAGGCCTGCGGAAGTTGTATGGCGCGAATGCGCTTGCCGACGAGTTAGACGGCAAACGGTAGCCCGGTTGTTGCCTGACATATGCAAGGGGAGCTGTAACTGGCTCCCCTTGCAGTTTCTCTCCCGAGTTATTCAGCGGTAGCCGAAAACCGCTGAGTGCCAATCAGCGGAAGAAGGCACAGGATAAGGAAAAGGGCGGCGGGGACTGTGATCAACCCCATTCGCAGACTGCCTGAGCGAGCCGATAGCCAGCCTGTAAGCCACGGCAGAACCGAACCGCCGAATCCGCAAACCGCCAGAACCCATCGCGAATCGGACGAACTTCGAGCGGTAGCAAAAAACCTGGCCAGCAACAGAGGAAAGATCGGGGCCAATGCTGCCCCGAGAACGACCATGGCAGCAGCATGGTCCGCTGTTCCCGAAAAACCGACAAGGACGATTGCGGCCACGAACGCGAAGCCGACCGCGAGACGAAGCAGGCTCTTCGGATCTACGCGCAGGAGCAACAACGATGACAATCCACGCGACGCAAGGAATCCGGCCCAGTAGAACGAGGTGGAAGCCGCAGCCAGGGACCCGCCGCCACCAGTCGTTCGCAGCGCATATGTCGCCAGCCACGATCCGGTGGTGTTCTCGATGCCCACTTCGAGGAAGGTTAGAAGAGCAAACAGGATGATGATGCGCAGGTTCAGTGCCCGGGCAGTTGAATCGTGCAATGGGGCAGGTTCGGAGACATCTTCAAGTCGGAGCCAACTCGCAAGCGCGGCAACGGCAGCCAAGAATGCCAAAATGAGATAGGCGGCGCGATAGGTGTGACTGAAGAGCAGGCGCGCCGCCAGCAACGGAGCCATGAGCGCGCCCGCGCTCCAACTGAAGTTGAGAAACGCAAGCGGAGCGGCGCTGCGCACGCCGAACATGCGCCCCGCCAGCATGCTGACGGCAGTCATCGGCAGCCCGACCGAAATACCCAGCAACAGAAATAGCGGGTACAAGAAGGGGCGGTTGGTAACCGCAATCAACAGGCACACGCAGGTCAGCCCAAGAAAACCGATGGTAATGGAGCGGGCGTGGTTGCGTCCGCAGAGCAGCGCGCCGAGTGAAGTGCCGGCGAAGTAGGCAAGGAACAGAAAACCTGATTGGCTGTCGGACAGATAGAACGTCGCGGCCAGCGAGGGAAGCAGCGGCCCCCCGATGGAATGAAGAACTCCGGTGAGAGCGAAGACCGGATGCAACACGGCAAGCGTTTGCCTCGCAGACCGCCTGGGATCGGAAGGCCCGCGGAGAAAGCCTGGGGCCGGTGGGGCCATGGGGAAAATCAGCCCTTCCGGGCACGCCCGCGCCGCGGCGGACATGTGGATTCGCGAATCACGAGTTCCGGGTGAATGGGCACGACATCAGGAAACGTCGCCTGGCCTCGTATGCGCTGTAGCAGGATACGGGCAGCGACCATGCCCATCTCGTGCAATGGCTGCCGGATGGTTGTAAGGCTTGGATTGTGGAAGGCTGCTCCCTGGATATCGTCAAAGCCCACGACCGACACATCCTCGGGAACACGCAGCCGGTGGTTCATGAGAGCGCGAATGGCACCGATTGCCGCGATGTCGTTGTAACAGACCACAGCGGTGAAATCCCCTCCGCGATCGATCAGTTCATTGGTGGGCGCAAACCCCAGTTCCGGCGTCGAGACGCGGAGTTCCAGTTGGACAATCAACTCGGACAGCACCGGGATCTTCATGTCCCGGGCCACCGCCATCAGGCAGTTCCAGCGATCATCGGCGTCGGAACTGTGGCTGCCTCCCCGCATGAATGCGATCTTGCGATGACCAAGCTGATAGAGGTGCCGAAGGGCAAGCTCCGCGGCCCGTTTCTGATCGAGGACCACGTTTGTAACCCCCTCGATCTTGCGATGGCCGGCGACAACGACCACCGGCAGACTGAGGCTCTTTTCCAGAATGGTATCGATAACGATGAAGCCCTCGACCGAACGCTCCATCAGCAGGCGGGGATATTCCTCGATGAGGTCGGGCTTGCGGCGATGGCTGGCAGTGAGATAAAAATAGCCCTCTTCGATGAGGAATTCCTCGACACCCGCCAAGACCTGCGTGGCGTAGCTATCGCTCAGTTCGGGAACCAGGACGCCTACCGAGAAAGATTGACGTTTGCGAAGCGAGCGCGCATAGAAACTGGGCCGGTAATCGAATTTGGCCGCAGCCTCTGTAACCCGATCGCGCGTTTCCTGCGGGATCGAGCGTACTCCTGGGGCATTGTTCAGAACCAGTGAGATGGTGGCGGGGGAAAGATTCAGATACTCGCCAAGAGTGCGCAGGCTGATCGGCTGACCGGGCTGCATCGTCGCCGACGGTTGTTGTCGCTTGGGCATGCACTCCTTTTGTAACATTCTTTGCCAATATCCGTTGTGATTTCAAAGGCTTCAAGGCGAATCGCATTTTCGTTCGCCGCATCAAGCGGGCCCGTCAACCTGCAAGTAGCGGTACAAGACCCGAAGCATCGTGAGCCCAAAGCCGCGGCTTACTGGATCCGGGACTGGGGCTCGTTCTATCGAATTGCAGTAAACTGGTGAAACCGGTGGAGTTCTCTCCCGCGGAGGGATGGGTGAGCGGTTGATACCGGCGGTCTTGAAAACCGTTGTGCCTGAAAGGGTACCGGGGGTTCGAATCCCTCTCCCTCCGCCAATTCTTCTCCATGCTCGTCCATTTCTGTCCATTCAGCTCCGCTCCCCGATCGTAACCCCTAAAAAACACTTAAATATCCTCCGCGCCTGCCCGGGCGCCTCTACGTGCGTCCGGATTTGATCGGGGGGATAGCGAGGGGATCATCATTGACGTCCTCAGAGAAAGCGGGGGTATCTGGTTAAAAGTAAGCTATGGAGATCAATAAACTTAACGACAAGCAAGTGAATTCGGCCCAGCCGCATGACAAAGATTATCGGCCAAACGACGGCGCTGGGCTCTATCTGGTCGTGACGCCTAAGTGGTGGAAAGCTGTGGCGCTGGTCTTATGAATTCAACGGCAAGGAAAGCTGCTGTCTTATGGACCCTACCCCGCTGTTACTGTCGCTCAGGCTAGGGGTTTGCATGAACAGGCACGGAACCTTAAGCGCCAAGGCACAGACACCGCAACAGCAAAGCAGGCAAAGAAGCACCACGAGATGGAACGATTCGAATGGTGCTGCAAAGGATGGGCTACAAAGACGTTATGACAGGCCACGGGTTTAGGGGCGTCGCGTCCACGATTCTCCATGAGTGCGGTCACATTCATGAGCATATCGAGACTCAGATGGCGCACCTCGAGGCAGCCTGAGTATTGAGCAGATGTGCCGGGTAAGCGGCGTCAGTCGGGCCGGCTTGAACCCGTCGCGGCTTCCCATGTCCAACATTCCCCCATGTTGGCGCGTAACACCAATGAGTGTCTGACTTGACATCAAATACTACTGATCATTACTATCCCTGCTTCGGCCCAGAGTTATTGATAATTGAAAGGTCTATAATACGCATACCGATCATGCCTGATTCCCGATCGTTCGGGCGGATGCCTACCCCGAATAGGCAAATTGGGACATCAGTTTCACACTCGGGCCTTGTCCCCTGCTCAGGACGCTCCCCTTGGGACTTCGCCGGCCCCTAGATGCCCTGGTGAACCGCAAGCTCAAGTGATTGGAGCGAAGCCATGTCTCGAATGCTTCGGATCTCTTTGCCTTTTGCATTGCTCCTCTGCGGGGTGGTTCATGATGGGCCAATTCTTCTGGCCCAGGAGCCGGCGATGATCGACAGCCAGCCAGCTGTTCGATTCGAACAAAGCCCCGGATACTTCAACTATGCCGCTTTTTGCCGGACTCCCAAGGAATTCTCGGCACAAATTCCTAAATCCGGACTGCCGCTCGACAAGATCGAATTCGGCATCGGCTGGTACGTGACGGCAACGGTGACGCGCCCGACCGCCGCTTCGTCCGAGGTCGACGGGAGGATTGTCGTTTCCCCGCACCACGTCCGTTTCATGCCGCGCAATCCCGAGGCCGCCGATGAATACCTGGATTTTCCACGCGGCGAGGTCGAGTTTAAGCACTCCCCCGGAGAGCCTGATGCGTCGCTGCGCAGCAAAGACGTTGTCGTCAACTTCGGGTTCAGCAAAATATGCCCGACTTGCGCGCCAGGCACGCCCGTTCCCCCCGCTTCAAACGCTGTGCTTCTCGAGCGTGAGTTCGCTCTGCTGGGCGAGACGCTTTCGCAGTTCGAGTCCGGCTGGAGAACGACTTATCGCCTCAGTAAAGGCGCCCCCGCCGATTCGCTGTCACGCAATCAGCCGGCCAGCGTCGCTGCCTCGGCGGCACCCCGCCCATCGCCGGAGCAAAAGACGTCGAGCGCAGCGCCTGCGGAAGTTTCGCCGGTGGTGAGTTTCGCTCCCCCGAAGGCTGATGGTACCGCGAACCCAGCAGCTACGAAAGCCTCTGCCCCCCTGGTGATCAGAGCCTCGAAAGGGAGGCCGGTCAAGATTTCATCGGCCGATGGGCTGCTGGTCAAGAAGGTCGCGCCTGAATACCCGCTCGATGCCAAGATCCTGCGCCTCGAGGGCACGGTGGTTTTGCGAACCGTCATCGACAAAACCGGCGAAGTCTCTTCTGTGTTCGCTCTCAGCGGCCCGCCGCTGCTCGAGTCGGCCGCGGTCGAAGCGGTGAAGCAGTGGCAATACCGGCCGTTCTCGATGAACGGACAGCCCGTCGAGGTTGAAACGACTATCGAGGTCGTCTTCGCTCTCGACGGGTCGCAGCCAACGATCCGGGTGCAGAACCGGAAGTAGGTGGCGAGCAGTGATCAGTAATCAGCCACCTTTCGGAGCTACAAACGCCGGTGCGCTCAGCGATAGCGCAGAGATCCACTATTAATGGCGGGACGATTCGGGACGGGCATCAGCGATGGTCGCCCGCCAGCGCAAAGGCTCCGTCTCACTCAGCGGGGCGGCAGGCTTGGCGGGTGGCAGTTCGCGCATTCCCTGAGCGCTCTCCGACGACGGGTCCAGCCACTTCATCAGGGCCCCCGTCATTGTGGATGCGCCTTCCTCCGTGAGATGGACGCCGTCTTGCGCGCGCAGGCGCACCAGCCTGCCGTTCGGCAATTCCGCGAATTCTCGAAATGAGCCGGTGGCGTCCCCGACGAACGAGGCCGTACTCCACCACGCGGCCTTAGGGTCCTCAGATACCACTGTATAGGCGATGCGGTTGACGATGGAGATTCTCTGGTTGAAGGGCTCAGAGCGCATTGGAGGCAGGCCTACCCAGAGCACCCGGGCCCCGGTGCTCTCCACCGTCGTCAGAAAGTCGGCCACCCGCGACTGGTACACTTTGCGCCATTCCTCGGTGCCGAATAACACGACTTTGCCGTCAACGACGAAACTCTGGCCGTCATTGGCGCCGATCGCGACGATCACCACGTCGGGCTTTTCGGAACCGAGCATTGCCGGATACTGGTCGATCCAGTTGAACACGTCAGGGCGCGCCAATCCTGTACCGGATTTGAAGGCTCGCATGATGCGCAGGTTCTTGTCGTCGTTAGCCTTCCGCATCAGGCCCGCGCCCAGGCCCACGGCCATCATGGAGTCGCCCGTAAGCACCACCATGCGCGGCCTGCCCTGTTCGATCGGTGCCAGCGGGGCGAGACTCACATTGTGTGGGACGCTCCCAACGATTGGTGCCCCAGCGGCCGCGGTCAGAACGGACTTGGATTTCGGCCGGCGGCTCTATCCTGGCGCCGACGATTCGTCGCTGCTCTGAGGCTGCGTTACAGCCTGTTCGGTCGCTGGAGGAGTCATGCGGGCCACGCGAACGGCATCATCAGACCATCCCAAGCGTGCAGCTTCGTCCAGGACCTGATCGCGGGCGCCGGCGACCCCAAGGGGCCGCAGGGTCCGGTTCAGCGCGGAGGCAGCCGGCTGGGCGACTGTGCGCAGTGGACCCGGCTCCAGGCGGTTGGCCCAGTTGTCAAGGCCATTCGACTCGACGAGGAGGATGACGACCACGAACCCGCCAAGAGTCAGGAACATTTGCCGAATTGAGTGATTCAACGGAAGCTTACCCATGGGCGCTCAGAATTGAAAATAAATGAAGGGAGCCACTCCACTGGGCCCCAGGACTTCGATCAGGGCGATGGCGGCAGCCAGTGCGGCGCCGCGCGCTAGGGCGGGCCAGCGGCCCAGTTCGATTTCAAACGAGTTGCGCCAGCGCGACGGCATGTACTGTCCTGCAAGGCCTAGGAACAAGACGACGCAGACCGGGATCGAGGCCAGAGTGACCGCACCGGGGACCGCCAGACGTCCAAACACGTCGAAGGCGATCTTAAAGCTGGATGCCCGGAAGAACACCCATCCGACGCATACGGCCTGAAACAGCAGAATGCGCGCGATCCAGCGCCAGGCCGTCGAGTTGTGGAGCGCAATCAGTTCATGCCAGGTGGTGCGAGACCAGATCTGGTAGCCCACCAATAGCAAGCCATGCAGGCCTCCCCAGGCCACGAACGTCCAAGCCGCCCCGTGCCATAGGCCGCCTAGCAGCATTGTCAGCATTAGGTTGACGAAGGTGCGCATGCGGCCTTTTCGGGAGCCGCCCAGCGGAAAATAAAGATAGTCGCGCATCCAAGTTGAGAGAGAAATGTGCCAGCGGCGCCAGAATTCCTGGGGGGTGGCCGCCTTGTAGGGCGCGTTGAAGTTGCGTGGGAAGCGAAAGCCGAGCAACAGCGCGCAGCCTATGGCAATATCGGTGTAGCCGGAGAAGTCGCAGTAGATCTGCGCCGCATAGCCGTAGATGGCCAGCAGCGTATCCCCCGCGCTAAACGATTGGGGCACCGAAAAGACCGGCTCGACCAGGCGCGTGGCTAGCATGTTGGAGATCACGACCTTCTTGAACAACCCAACGACGATCAGCAGGAACGCCCGGTTGATGCGGATTGCGTGCGGCTTGCGGGGCACGGCGAGTTGCGGCAGAAAGCGTGATGCTCGCAGGATGGGGCCGGCGATCAGCTGCGGAAAGAACGCGACGTACAGAAGGGCATCACCAAGCCGCACCGGCTCCGTTACTTTGCCGCGGTAGCAATCGGCTAACAGCGAGATCGCGTGGAACACGAAAAACGAAATGCCCAGCGGCAGGAGCGGCGAAGTGATCGGAATCCGCGACGACGGCGCCAGCCAACCCCAGAGCACGAACAGGTTGGACAGTAGAAAGCTGGCGTACTTGAAGTATGCCAGCGCCGCCAGGCACACGATGACGCCAACGACCAGCCACGCTTTGCGCGCGCCAGGTGAAGTACTGCTCTGGATAAGTTTGGCAACGACACCAGCGAAAACGGAAATCCCGATCAGCAGCAGAAGATACGTCCAGTTCCAGAAGGCGTAGAAGGCATAGCTCGCCAGCAGAAGAAAGCCCTTGTGCGCCCACGGCAGCCGATAGAGGCTCCACGCGATCGTAAGAACGGCGAGGAAAAAGAGCGCGTATTCGACGGTCGGGAAAAGCATAGTGTATGACTCGAACTCGCCACTCCTGCAAAAGCACTGGGAACCTAGATAAGCCCGCAAACTGTCAGAGTGGCGTCTGAAAACCGAAAACCCCAGCATTGCTTCTGGGAGGCGAGGCTTCGGAGGTCGCGATGAAATCGACTATTCAACCCAAAGATTGATCGTAAAAAAGGCCAGGTTGTAGACGCAAGGGCAAAATCTCCAGTTTCTCTCCCTGCTTCCCTCCTAAGCCCGCCAAATGCCGAGAAGTTCACTCTGGATCAACAAGTCTTGCAAACTCCCCGGCATCACAACGAGGCACACGGACACTCAGTAGACAACCTGACCCGAAGTGAAGACTAAATCATGTACATCGAATCGGCTCTCGATCGGCGCCTTCAAGGCCAACCTCCTCATCGAGTTGTTCAGATCAAACAATGTCTTCAGCAAGTGTCCGAAAACCGTGGAGCGACCACGTTGGCGAATGTTCTGCACAACCGTCGATGACGCTCATTTGATCAGCGCCCGCGCAGCGTGGAGCTTGGCTCGGACTGAAACCAGTTGCAGTTTGTAGTCCGACAGTCTTCCTGGATCGGCGACTCTTATCGACGCCACATGTGTGTTGGCCGTGAGAGGTGAATCTGGTTTCGCAACCAGACCTACCGTCATAAGAACCTTGTGGCCGCGATCAAGGTGTTCTCTAAGTTTGGCTTCTCCGTAACCGTTATGGTAGACGCGCGACCAGAGTCCTTTCTGAGTGACCACGCACCAGCCCGAAGGCTCTTTGCTCAAGTCTGCGTATTTCTCCTGGTTTTCCTTGACGGTTGCTTTCGCTTCCACTCGGCAGCTTTCCGCTTCTGCAACCGCTGCATCAAAAGGGTGTAGATCTCGAATGCTCAACATGGAAATTCTCCTCAATCAATATGAAAATTTGGCGCAATCATTAGGACCGGACTCATTTTTTAGCCGATCGCCCATATGCTTTGTGCTCAGGCCTCGACAACCCGTCATAGATCAACGCGGCATCATTGTTTTCACGAATTGCGGGTTACTCTTGCCCTCGTCAAAGCGATATCCCCAGCTCATATACCACTGGCGATAGTCCATCGTGTCTCCTTTGACATACGTGTAACCGCTTTGTAGATACGAGTGGCGCCCAACATTGATATCCAGCGAATCGTCCACAAAGTTGGAGAAGCAATCAAGCGTATGCGACGACACCACATCCTGTTTCCCCAACTGCACATTCCAGAACATCCGGTTGGTTACCTGTCGCGAAAGCGAAAGAACGGCATAGTGCCCGTACCCGAAGTTGCTGTCAAATTTGGAATAGTGAAAGTCGGCGCGGATCCCGGTGCGTGGAACTTCGTTCCAGGTCGCGCCAAACATCTCGTTCAGCGAGCGATGCGCATCGCCTGTCTTATCGCTCGCCCCCAGCGTGGTGTACAAGGTGAAGTATCGGTTTGGTCGCACGTGCGTTCCTGCGCTGATTCCCTGAAACAGCAGTTTGTCAACCAGTCCTGTGCCGACGATGCTGGTTACCGCTGTGGGCACATCCCGGAAGAAGTTATGGTAGAGATCGAAAGACACCACTGACATTGGCCGATAGTGGAGCGTGAAATAGCTGTGGCTCACGCCGGCGCCTGGACGGATGCCGTTCGTTGAGACGCCTTGTGGCGAATCGAAAATCAGCGAATGGTACGCCGACAGTTGCCCCTTGTACGAGGCCTCGTTTTCAAAGAATAAGAATGGGCGATCGAGCTTCCATTTGATCGAGCTGAGCGCCGCCCCGGTCGTGCTCGAGTAATGGAACCTGTCGTAGTCGCCACCTTCGAAGTTCGTAAAAACACCGCCAATTCTCTGATCGGGACGGTAGTGCCACGAACTCAGATCGGGGGTTGAACCCGCGAACACGCCAGTCGTGTTTCGCAAGGGGAACTTGCGCCCAAAATAGCCGCCATCGACCGTGTCGAGACTCACTGCCCACGGAAGGTACAGCCGCCCTGCGCCTGCAACCCACTTGGAATTCGGATTGTCGTAGTACAACTGCATCGTGTAGGTCTTGTTCAGCGAATCCTCGATCGTCGGCTCCAGAAACTGGGAATGCCGATTGATGCGTCCCCGCCAATATCCCTCCAGGTTCCAATGCGTGCCAAGGATGTGCCGGATATCGCTTTGGAACGACATGCCGAGTTGTGCGCTGGTGCCCGGAGTCGACCCTGCGCTGGAAATGCCGCTGTAATCGAGACCGATGCGTCCAGCAGTGCGCGGCCTTGTTTCGTCCTCGGACGCCGGAGTCGATCGGAGGCCTTTTCCCGGACTTAAAGAATCATCATCATCAACTGACCTTGCTCTTGCGCTGAGAGTGTTTGCCGACAACGTCAACACGTTTCTACGCGCAGCATCGGCATCGCGAGGAGCAGGTCCGCCCAGTCCCCGATCTTAAGATCGCCGGTTGATGTGCCGACTTCCAGGATGGCGGACGTCCTCGCGACACCGACGATCCGGGCCGCGCCGATCGGGGCCTGCTTCTGTTCCTCCTCCCCGGAGTTCGCATCCACATTGCGAAGGTCGAAGTTCATTCCCACGCGCAGACCTGCATTGGAACCGCCATCGATGTAGGCTGTATTTCCAGAAATGAACTTGATCCTGAATTGATGGCGTACTGTGGCTGGAGATTCATCATCCTGTGTGTCGTCGATTCTGGAAGCGAGAGGCATGCGCTCGACCTCCAGTGTTGTTGCGGCGGTGAATGCTGCAATCTGTTTTCCCGTGATCGCGGCCGCTGGGTTCGCGCCATTCACGAGAACCTTGTCCGGAGACTCAACATCGCGTTTCTCTCCATTGGCAGACGCTTGCGACTGGTGGGGAAGTATGCGCAGGACAAGCTTGTTCTCGGCTGTGTCGATTCCAAAGGGTCGGGCCGAATCTATACGCACCAC
>CAWEVD010000008.1:0-202944 GCA_963812485.1 uncultured Acidobacteriota bacterium | reverse complement strand
GATCCCAATAAGAATTCCGATTTCAAGGCGGACGTCAGATCGTTGTCCTTTTCGGTCGAGCTAAATCGTGACGGCTACGATGAAGTTGACCGGCAAGATTTCTCATTGCAAAACACGACGACTCTGCCCATAAACGACTCGCCTGCATTTTTGGCGATCATGAAATTACTTACGGCATCGAACCCCGCCGCCGGCCTGTGGTCCTTGCCATTCAAGGATAAGTTGAGAGTGCTGAGGACCCTTACCCTGGTGCAAGTTCAGATGCACCAGGCCATCAAGCCATACCAGCAGTTGCGCTATGGGAGCAACGTTCCGTTTCGTCACGGACCAGTCGATGTCGTGAAGTTTTCTGCCGCACCATCCCCTACCAACCTGGCAGGCCCCCTGCATAGAGATAACCCCAACGGTCTTCAGGACGAGCTGATCCGGCACGTTGAGGAAGATAGCGCGATGAGCGCATTCGACTTTGGAATTCAATTTCTAGATACCGAGAAGATGACCTATTGGGGCAAGCATTACGACGCCGACTTCTGGATCGAAAACGCGAGCGTGGAGTGGAACGAATCGGAAGCGCCCTTTCACATCATTGCAAGGCTCACGCTGCTTCCGAAGTCGCACCTTCAGACCGATGCCTCCAATGCCGTGTATTTTGATGTGACCGGGAACTCCACACACGACACCACGCCCGTCGGGAGTATTAATCGCGCCCGATGGCCTGCGGAAGTTGCCAGCAGAAAGGCACGAATGGCGTCGGCGCAACAAGTATGAATTGCCGATCGTAATTTACTAGCGTTTTGCCTCGTTGCAGAGCAAAATCCCTACCTTGAGCACAGGAGGCGTAGCCCACTGTAGTACGGCTCCTTGTGATCGTATGGGTTTTGGTGCTCAGAAGTCTGGCTCAGAAGAGTGAACCTGATGAGGGCCGGCACAAGGCCGGACAGCAGCACGCCGCCCCTTTTCACCTGCCCGGCATTTTGGTTTTGAAATTGAGAGCCGCAACGCCACGCACGCGAGTCGGATGTGTTCGCGTCTGGGCCAGTTGGCAAGTTGCCGCAAAACGGGCTTTGGTCTAACTAGCCAAGGGCTTCGCCCTTGATATCCCTTTCTCGCCCGTGGAAGGCGGGGGTGGAATAACCTTCGGAGTATCTGACCACTCTGGAGGCAGCCATGAACGCCTTCTACGAGCATCACGAGCATAGCATTCGAGCTGGATATCGGTGCTTCGACCGCATTCTGCTGAACGGGCTGATCCAGCCGTTTCAACAACCCGAGCGGGTGGTTGGTTTCTTTAGCTTCTACCGAAAGCTGTTTCCTGTGACACGCAAGGTCCTGACCGATATCGCGGACCGGTTCCAGAACTGGGTGAAGGACAAGTCACAGAAATGGGGTGCGCCGATCCTCGAGGCTCCCACCGGCCGGCGGGATGAGTTCGTCGAGCCCTACTTCCGCGGCGCCAAACCTGATCAGGTGGTTGCCATCATCAAGGCCCGGGAACCGGCAAGGATTATGACTGCCATCGGCACAGCGAAGGACAACCGCTGGCACTTGCAGATCGCACAACGATGGGTGGTTCAGTACAACTTCTACGTGAACGACGCCCGCTGGGGTCGGATGTTTGTGCGCATGTGTCCGTACCTGCCCTTCTCTGCCCGGGTATGCCTGAATCAGCATCACTGGCTGGCCAACCGCCTGCGGGAAGAAAACATCGACTTCCGCAAGACCTCCAACGCCTTTCTGAAATGCGGCAACTTCGCACGCTTGCAGGAACTGGCCGATTCGCTTACCGCCCGAGATCTGCTGACCTGCGGGCGCAAGTGGCTGGCTGCATTCACGCCTTTCTTCAAGGAACAGGAACGCAAACAGGCCGGATGCCAGCACCGGCTGTTCTTCGCTCAGGTCGAATACTGCGACAACCTGATCTTCCGTCGCCGGGCGGCGCTGGATGCGCTGGGCGAGCGGCTACTGGATGCCAACCGGACCATCGGCCAACCCGACAAGATCACCGTTATCTTCGGCCGCAAGATCACCAGCCGCCATCGGGGAAAGCTGCAGACCGAAATCGAAGACATGCACCTGCCCAACCCTGTCATCCGCAGCCACTACGCCAACGGCTTCATCAAGCAGTACGTTCGCGACCATCTGATGCTGCGCACCGAGACGGCGACCAACAACGTCAACGATTATGGCGTGAAGAAATCGGTGGAGAACCTGCCGCAACTGCGCCAGAAGCTCTCCGCCATCAACGACAACTATCAGAACATCCAGCAGGACATCCTGGAAACCTTCGTTGACCGCGGACAGTTGCGCCAACTCGCCGCGCCCACCGTCCTGCCCAACGGCAAGCGCATCCCCGGCCTGAAGCTGGATCACCCGCGCCAACTGGCTCTCATGCACGCCTTGGTCCGCTTTGCGCATGTGGCCGCCGGATCAACCTTCACCACGGCGGAGATCCATCCCTATGTGGCCGAAGCACTCGGCGGTTCCACCTCCAGCTACAGCCTGGCATCCTTGCGTTACGACCTGTCCAAGCTCCGCGCCAAGAACCTGGTCGAAAAGCTGCCTCGCTCCCGACGCTACCGATTGCCGCCCAGCGGCTATTCGGTGTGCCTCATCTTCCTCAAGCTCTTCGAGCGCATCTACGCGCCACTCACCGCCGGGCTACTGTGCCCTCTTTCCGGCGATCAGCAAACTACAACAGACCAAGCGCTCTCAACTCGACCGCTTATATCAGCGCGTCATCGACGACCTCGACAAACTCATCCATGCTGTCGGTCTCAAAGCCGCTTGACGCTAGCGTAACGAGAACAAAATCCCCGTTACACTGCCCATAACGGTCTAATGCTCTGGCCGGCAATGCGAACCATCTCTAATTCACTACCCGCTGTAAGGAGGCGGGTAGGTCCTCAAAATGTCGGCCTGTATCCAGCAATCCATACCAAGCGCAGGGCATTTGTAATCGGCACATTGGTGTAATGGCCGCATCGCATGTTCAACGTCAGGGCGAGTTCGTAGAACCCGCGGGGAGACGTGCCCCCTCTCCCCACACCCCTCTACCCCACCCTTTCCGGTTCAGATTTCCGCGTCATACCAAACTTTCCTTACGGCCCGTGAGCATCATTCCGCCGCAGGAAAGCAGTAAGACAGGTGAAAGGGCCTCAATTCACTGGCTATTTGCGACCATGGGCTTGAGATTTTGTGCCTGGATTGTGCCTGCGCGGCGCATATCGGCCCGTATTCCAAGCCAAAATGGAGTCGGAGGTAGAGCCCATGCAGAACGGCAGCATCATGCGAAGCGAGCGTCGGCGCGGCCCCGACGTTTGGGAATACAGATGGCGAGAGCCGGGTCCGGACGGCAGGCGCAAACACCGTAGAATGGTTGTCGGATCGGTCATCCTTGTTCTCACACCAAAGAGCGCTACGGCGCTTTCGAATCGATACCTTATGGAATGGCCGTGGCGGGGAGGTCCGACCAATGGGATCTCGGTGACAAGTTCATGGCTCTTCTGAAGCAGAAGGAATTACGTCGGATTGATTGAGGCTCGAATTTGCTTCTATTCTGGTCCGGGTCTATGACCTTTTCCTTGTGAGATGCGGAGTGTCTAGAGTTTTCGGCAGCAGAACCGGTTTTGATGCTAGATGCCTCGGATCTTTCCAAGCGGCTCATGGGCCTCGGTTTAAACGTCGATGGCGGGATTGGTCCCCAGAAACGGGGATGTCGCCAGGTTTCGTGGCAGTGAAGCAGTGAAGTGACCGTACGTAGTAAACCACAAGGGGATACCCGAACGTGGCGGGAGCAGGTTTGGTAAGGCCGGTCAATTGGCAACGTCAATCTAAGGTCCGAGCCGGTCCCGCTGGGGACTATCCTGTTTTTGTGATTCAGCAGAACATGATCAAGCTAATGCGAAACCGTGCAATCTCTGTGCAGCCTTCTCATCGAACGTAAGAGTGACGGAACACCCCCTCCAAATTCCCAGTGAGCCGATGAGTGCGTCTTCAAAGGCCCCGGTTCCATTCCGGAAAGCCACGACGGCATGGTAAACCTCTTGCTCGTTTTGAACTTCGAGCGTATCCGCCGCCAGTACCATCTCAATGTCGTTTGCGATTTCCTGACGCGATCGCTTATAGAGGCTCTTCAGTACCCAGACCACTTCGAGGATCGTGACCAGGCTGACGAACCCAGGTTCCTCTTCGGTGAGCCGGCGGGTAATGATCTCGGTCGCGCGTGGAGATTGCGCTGGATCGTCTTGGACCAAATAGCGCAGAAGGACGTTCGTGTCTAGCCCGATCATTTCTTCTGCCTGAATCTCTGCGTGGCGCCAGCTTCAATGGCTGCGTCGATCTCCTCGAGGGACACTGGCTTGGCCGGTTTTGGAATGATCCCTTTCAACCGTGAGGTTGGAATTTTCGGCAGAATGATCACGCCATCCGGGTGGAAGAAGAACTTAAACCGGTCCCCCGGTTTAAGGTGCAAACGCTCGCGTACGGCTTTGGGGATGGTGGCTTGTCCTTTACTACTGAGAGTGGCTTCCATAAGGGCGAAATCCTCCGCTCTTTACATTCTAACAAAAGTAAAGAGAATCGTGATCCATTCTGACCTGTATCGCCCTTGATTAGGAACGGCTTTGCCGTAGGGGGCTCTTCCTTGATCGCTTGTTCCTGCGAGTGCAAACTGACCTGAGCGGCGTGTTCGAGGTCGCGTGCGGAAGCTGACATGACACAATCCGAGGAGTAAGACGACTGCTTGTGAGCGCCAGTTTGAGAACCGGGCCGCGGAGCAGTTGGGGAGCAAATAAGCTGTTCGTTAATGTTGCCACGATTCTTACTTTCACGGCGATAACACGGGTTCAAATCCCGTCGGGGACGCCAATTAAGAATCAGCAAGATACGATCACTTTCGCTGAAACTTCGTAGGCACAAAAAGGCACAACTTTTACCCGGCGCTCGGCCTCCTTCACCGCCTCAGATTTGGGCCGAAACGCTGCAGGATCATTGCTGGCGTTGTACGTCTGTGAGTTCGATGGACAGACTCTGGACCAATACCGCGTACGAGGCTAGCGACTCTGTTTTGTGCGGCCCTTTTGTGTTCTGTGATGGCCTGCGTGTAGGTATCGAGAGTGACACGACAGGAGGCATGCCGGAGCAACTCCTGGGCGACTTTGATGTCTGCGCCGCTGGCCCGCAATAACGTCGCGCAGGTGTGGCGGAATGTATGCCAGCCCATCTTCTTGGCGATGCCAACACCGCGTGCCGCCTCACGAATCCGATTCCTCATCAGCGACTGGTACCAGTACGGCTTTCGGCCCTTGCTGTAGGGACTCGCGAAGACCCAGTCGCTTGCAGCCTTGTACTTCGTGTGAGCCCGCCAGGTGCGGAGCGTTCTCGCGAGGAGCGGATCGAGCGGAACTGGTTTCTGCGAAGCCTCGGTCTTGCACGGGCCGACAACTTGCAGGACGATGGAGCGAGTCACGCGGATCTCGTTCCTGATGAAATCGATATCCGTCCATTTGAGTCCGAACAGTTCACTTGCCCTCAGACCGGTAACGACATCAAGCAGGACCATAGTCCGCTCGCGGACATCGAGGGCGCCGAGGAGCATTTGAACTTCTTCGATTTCGAGGAACGCCGGGATCCTCTTCCGCTTGGCGCTCTGGCGCACCCATTGAACTGGGTTGCGATCGAGCAACTCATGGCGCAAACCGTGATTGAAGAGGACGCTCATCACGTTGCGGATCTTAGCGCACGTGGAGCGGGCCAAAGGTAAGGACCGCAGCCAGAGCTCGATCTCGCCTGCTCGAATGTGTGTCAAGGTGTAGCCGCCCCATCGCGGAATGATCCACTTGCGCAAGTAGCCTCGATACCCCAACTTGGTGGAGTGCGTTTTCCATCGACAGCTGGGTGAAAGCTCACGCTGAGAGTAGTGATCGGCCAACTGCGAGAGAGTGAGGGGTTTCCCTTTGCTGCGAACGTTCGCCATGTTGATGTCCCGGCGCAACGCGCTAGTTGCGCGTACGGCTGCATCTTTGTCCCTAAAATGGATGACCGATCCGACTACCATTCTGCGGTGTTTGCGCTTGCCGTCGGCACCCGGCTCTCGCCATCGGTACTCCCAAACGTCTGCACCGCGCCGACGCTCGCTTCGCATGATGCTACCGTTTTGCATGGGCTCTACCTCCGACTCCATTCTGGCTTGGAATACGGGCCGATTTGAGCCGCGCAGGCACAATCCAGGCACAAAATCCTGAGCCCATGTTCGCAAATAGCCAATGAATTCAGGCCTTTTCGCCTGTCTTACTGCTTTCCTGCGGCAAAAAGATGTTACGAGCCGTGCGAACAATTCGCCGTACCCCGGTGCCATAAAAACTAACCGGGAAAGGTGGGGTAGAGGGGTTCGGGGAGAGGGGGCACGTCTCCCCGCGAATCCGGACTCTTATGCCGAGCGGCTGCAACATGCTCCGGCCGCATGCCCTGCAGAGTCAGAGAACTCCGGCTGATTGATTCCCTAGCTAGTCGTCTACTATTTCGAAATGCGCTTGTGGCTCTGCCGGCACAATCCGATAACCTCTCCATCCGTAATAAATCACAAACAGATAGCAGAGCAAAGGCATCAAGAGCGAACGATGGATACCGTATCTGTCAGCCAGAAATCCCATCATCACCGGAAACACCGCTCCGCCGACAATCGCCTGGACCAGCAAACCTGATCCTCGTCCTGTAAGAGGTCCCAGCTCGGTCACGGCGAGAGTGAAAATGGTGGGAAACAGAATCGAGTTGAAGAGGCCCACGGCCAGAATCGTCACCATGGCGAAGTAACCTGAACCAAGCAGCGATGCCAACACAAGAAGGCAGGCGCCAACCCCACTTCCAACTAGCATCCGGTTGGCCGCCACGCGCTGCATGGCCGCAGAGCCGATAAACCGCCCCACCATCATTCCTAACCAGTAGAACGTGACGAACTTCGCTCCTCTTTCCAGAGGTAAGGCGGCAATCTGGGGGTCGGCAAAGTACTTGACGAGAAAACTGCCGATGGAGACCTCCGCGCCAACGTAAACAAAGATGGCGATCGCACCAAGATATAGGTGCGGATGATCCCACATGCTTTCCTTGCGGACGTCGAGACTGGCGGGACGAAAGTCCTGCGTCACTGCAAGGTGAGGAAAAC
Organism: uncultured Acidobacteriota bacterium; assembly: GCA_963812485.1. Taxonomy (GTDB): domain Bacteria; phylum Acidobacteriota; class Terriglobia; order Terriglobales; family Acidobacteriaceae; genus Telmatobacter. The sequence goes on along the minus strand of CAWEVD010000008.1, from coordinate 195,785 downwards.
GATACATAGCCACCGCCAACGCGAGAACGGTCGCCGCACTGGCAATCGCAACAAATGGCAGTTTGATGTTAGCGGCCTGCTGAATGCGAAAAGCGTTGAGAGCTGCGCCTTGCAGCGCGGAACTGTGTGTGGCTGCGACGGAGCCTCCAAGAATCAGCACTCCTCCGACATAAGGCGCCACACTATCCCCCAGTGTGTTGAAAGCCTGGGTCAGATTCAGGCGGCTCGACGCTGTCTCCGGCGGCCCCAGGATAGTGACGTAGGGATTTGCTGCGACCTGCAGAATTGTTACTCCAGCCGCCAAAACCACCTCGGCCCCCAGGAAGAATCCGTAAGTGGCGAAGGACGCAGCAGGCACGAAGAGCAATGCGCCCGCTGCCATCATCAGGAGGCCGACAACCATGGTGAGCTTATAGCCAATACTCTCTACGAGTTTGCCGGCCGGCAGCGCAAAAAGGAAATAGGAGCTAAAGAAGGCGAGTTGAATCATAGACGCCTGAACATAGCTCAATTCAAAGATGGACTGAAGATGCGGAATGACAGCATCGTTCAAGACAGTACAGAAGCCCCATGCAAAGAACAGCGTCGTTACCATGGCCATGGCGCTGTAATTAGTGTGGTGCGCATGCGGAGAGGAATGAGTCGCAGTGCCACTGATTGGAATCGCCATTGGTTTTTGTCCGTTCGGGTTGCTCGCGTCGGTCCGTTGTCGGGAAGTGGGGCCGACGATGTTGCCGTCAAAGCCTATCAGGTCCTGAGACCACTGCACAGCCCCCCGCGCATGTTCAGGAGCTACAGCGCATGATTCGGCTTGCGATCAAAGTCGTCGCGGTGTGTTCTATCGCTGGGCAGGCGTTATACATCGGCTGATTGAGGATGGAATCTAAGTGGAGTTGAATGGGGCGGGACGGGCGGATTTGTGCCCGTTCGAACTCTGCCATTGCGCGCACGACCTGAAACATCAGCTTCTCCGAAGGGGTGCTGATGTCAAGGTTGTCACGCGTGGAGACGAACGCGACGCCAGTGGCATCGAGGTCGGCGAGTGCGTTGACCTCTAAGGGGCTATCGGCGCCCGCAGCTTCGCTGCGATCGCCGGACACCGGACTGTGAAGATATTTGTCCGCTGCGCCGAGAAAAGACAATGGGCACCTGCCGGAATTGTGTGTGTCAAAGTGGGGTAGTCACGAAATGATCAGCGGGACTGCGAGTGCGACGAAAAGCAAGAGCACCAGAAGGCTAATTAGAAACGAGGCCCCAATTTGTTAAAACGAGATCGCCTGTTGCAGCGGGAGATCCTGCGAAGAGCTTCCGACTCGAATGACGTAGTTGCCGGGAACGAGCTTCCACGAGTCTGAAGCCTCATCGTAGATTGTGAGCCGGTCGCGGCTGACGGGAATCGAGAGCTGCCTGGACTCGCCGGGCATCAGTTCTACCCGCATCCAGCCGACCAGGCGCTTGGGCGGTTCTCCGGCTGCGTCAGGCAGAGAAGCGTAGACTTGCGCAATCTCAGCGCCTGCGTGTTTGCCGGTGTTCTTCACCGTGAACGATATGATGGTTGAATCGCCTGGCTTCACGGAGAGACCGGAGTAGGCATACGTCGTATACGAGAGGCCGAATCCGAACGGAAAGAGAACGGGCTTCTTCTCCGCGTCATACCACTTGTAACCAACCTTCAGTCCTTCGTCGTAATGCACGTCGAAGAACGGGCCAATGCCCATCACCATCCCGATCATCCCGGGAGCGCCAGCAAGCTTTGGTACCGGGTGGTCCGAATCCGGTGTTGGCGGACCGGTATGAATCGGGTGTGGCAGATCGGCTTCGCTCCTGGGGAATGTGAGCGGAAGCTTTCCGGAAGGATTCACATCGCCAAATAGAAGATTGGCAATTGCCTGGATCCGCGAATTCCCGGATACCAGGCCTCAAGCACTCCGTCAACCTTGTCGAGCCACGGCATCAGAACGGCGCCGCCGGTTTCGAGCACAACAATCGTATGAGGATTGGCCGCTGCTACGGCTTCAATCAATGCGTCCTGATTGTCGGGTAACGAGAGATTCTTGAGGTCCATGCCCTCCGATGCATGTTGCACTGCGAACACAATCGCCACCTGCGACTTTTTGGCGAGTGCAGCGGCAGATGCAGGGTCGGTGCCGGGATCGAATTCGACCGCTGACTGGGTCGCCTTCTCTTCAATTCCTTTCAGTGGCGCCGAACGCTGGTAGACCTGCAACCTCAGCATGAAGCTGGCCAGCGGGTTCTTCAGCAGCTCCGGCGGAGGCGGAACCGGGTTGCCACCCGCGGGAGACACCTGCGACGATCCGCCGCCTGACATGACGCCAACATCGGCATGGCCTCCAATCACTGCAATCGACTTGATGGATGCGCGCGCTCAATGGCAACAGCTTGCCCTCATTCCTCAAGAGCACTGCGCCTCTCTCTTCTGTCTTCTGCGCGACCTCGAAGCCGCGCATCACATCCGGTGAATCCGGTTGCGGCGGATCGTCAACGATGCCTGCATCGAACTCCGTGCGCAGAATGCGGTGCACCATGTCGTTCGAGCCGTTCCATTGGCACTTCGCCGGCTTCGACAGCCTTCTTCAACGGCTCGCCAAAGGAGTCGTTGCCCGGCATCTCTACGTCGAGACCCGCCATCGCCGCCTTCACGGTGCTTTGCGTGCCGCCCCAGTCCGAGACCACGAATCCTTTGAAGCCGAAGTCCTTCTTCAGCACATCGGTCAGGGTGTATGGGTTCTCGCAGGCATAGGTGCCATTGATGCGGTTGTACGAGCACATGACCGCGCCCGCGCCCGAATCCTTCAGCGCAATTTGAAAGGCCAGCAGGTCGCTTTCGCGCATGGCGCGCTTGCTGATGATTGAGTTGACGACGATGCGGCCCGCATCCTGATCGTTGACTGCATAGTGTTTCACGTCGGTGATGATGTGCAGAGCCTTCTCCGCCTTCAATTCCTGTCCCGCCAGCGTGCCCGCGAGCAGCGGGTCCTCACCCTTGTATTCGAATGTGCGGCCATTGCGCGGTTCGCGGATCATGTTGATGCCCGAGCCCAGCGACATGTTGAATCCCATGGCCCGCATCTCGTGCCCGAGCATCGTGCCGATTTCATACGAGAGCGAAGGATCCCACGCCGCCGCCATCGCTTCCGCGGAAGGCAAGGCTGTGGCATAACGGCCCTTGGTGCCGGCTCCGGAGACCCCCTCCACGGAATCCGTCATTTGCAGATCGGGAATGCCGAGGCGCGGAACGCCCGGAATGAAACCCAGTGTCGAAATAGCGCGCGTCAGCCGGCCCCGATTCCGGCTGCGCGAAGATGCGCCTGCCAGCCCAGTCCGTGCAGCAGCTGAATCTTCTCGTCCAGTGTCAATTCTTTGATCACCATGATCAGCCCGCGATCCGGCGAGAGACTCGTGTCCGACCACGGATAGTGCTTTGGCTGCGTCATTCCCGGGAACTGAGCCTGCGCGCAGGTAAATGAAAAAAAAGCGACAATGAATGCGGCTGAGCAGGCAATGCGCTTTCCGACCTTTGCTTCATCACGAATCCAATCACCTTCCTTAATCCGTTGCCGCGCCCGTCTGAGAAATTTAGTTCAAGGAACTGATTCGCCCAGCGCGCGCCGTCCTTGGTGCGGTAGAAATTCTTCACTTTCGTTCTTTTTGGCAGTTAACTGCAGCGTGTATTGCGGGATCGAATCTTCGCAAGGCGTACGGGAGTACACCTCGCGCGCCGCCTGCACCCGCTCAATGTTGGCTTCGGCCCAGCAGCAAATACCTTCAACCAAATTGCACAAGGACCGTCCCAGATTGGTCAGAGAGTACTCCACCTTGGGTGGAACGCTGGCATAGATCCGGCGCGTCACGATTCCGTCCCGCTCCAGGCTGCGGAGTATGTTGGTCAGTACTTTCTGCGAGATCCCGTCCACCGATCGCCGCAACTGAGCAAAGCGTAGAGTTCCGTCAGCGAGCCGCCGGATAATCAAGACTGTCCATTTATCTGCAATAAGATCAAGTACCTGGCGCGTTGGACAGTGGCTATCAAAGACGTTCCAGGGTGGGCATGGTTTCCAAAAGGTGACTATCGCTCATAAAGGTGCCTACTTGTCCTAGTATCCCAACGATCTGAAGATACTCCTGGGGAGAGATTCAATGCAAAAGGTTTTGATCACGGGCGCTACAGGAGTTCTGGGCAGGGCAATCGTCAAGTCAGCAATGGGTGCGGGACTTGCAGTGCGTCAGGGAGTTCGCAATCCTTCGAAGGCAAATCCGAAAGCAGAAGCGGTGCATTTCGATTACGCCGATCCCTCGACGATTTCGCCGGCGCTCGAAGGTGCATGGCGGCGGTGGTATTGATGGCACCGCCGCTCGAAGCGAATGCTCCAGCCTTGCTTGGTCCAGTTGTCACCGCAGCGAAGCTAGCAGGCGTCCGGCACATCGTTCTAATCTCCGCCTTCGGTGTGAACCATAACGAGCAGGCGCCGATGCGTATCGTTGAGCACCTCGTTATTGACTCCGGCCTGCCGTACACGATCCTGCGGCCGAACTTCTTTATGGAGAACTTCTCCGCGGGCTTCCTGGCGTCCAGCATTCGCAAACAGCACGCAATCTATCTCGCGGCGGGAGACGGCAAGACCAGCTTCATTTCGGTCGAGGATATCGCAGCAGTGTCGCAGCTGCTTTGCAGCAGTCGCTGACCGGAAAGGAACTTGACCTCACCGGCCCGGCTGCACTCGACCACTCTGAGGTCGCGAAGATCATCAGCGAAGTCTCCGGCCGCACGATTGTGTATCACTCTCTAACGGAAGACCAAATGCTTGAGGGAGCCCGTCACAGGGGATGCCGGAACCGATCGTCGTTTACCTGGGGATGCTCTACTCGGTCGTGCGTGCTGGCTTTGCCGCAGGAGTTGCGCCGTATCCAGATTTTGTCCGGGGGAGAAAGCCTCTGACTTTCGAGGGTTTCGCTGACCAGGTAGCTGATTGGAAAAAGGAGCGCAGATGACCGGACGAATCGCACAAAGAACTAGACGGTTGGCGCTTTTCATCCTTGCGTTGCTTGCCGTGAGTCGACAATCGTTCGGCGCCACCTGCGACCGCGCTTGCCTTCTTAAGCAGGCCAAGCAGTTCAACGTGGCAATGCTGGGCCACACTCCAGAGAAAATCCAAGTTGCACCCGGTGCACAAATCCGCGAGAACACCAAGGCCATCGCGCTTGGCGAAGCAAGTGGATTGAGGTAACTAAGATTGTGTCAGAAGGGGTGTTCGCTGACCCGATTCTGGGAAGTGTGATTGAACACGTGGCGGCGGAGACGGCGGCCGGGAAGACAGTCTACGTCGGTACGCGGCTCAAGGTCGTCGATGGCAAGATCAGGGAAGTTGAGATCAACTTTGACGATGGCCCAAGAGTCAACGTCAAAAACCTGGTGCCATACGATCCGATTTTCAACACCGTTGTGCCGCCTGAGGACCGATCCGGCCGCGAAGAGTTGGAACGCATTATCACTTCCTACTTCAAGGGACTGACGGACCACCAGCCCATCCAGGCCGACTATGACCCGCGTTGCGATCGCTACCACAGCGGGAACCGCGTTACGCACAACCCCCGCAATGGTGTGGAGGAAAGCGGCGATGTTGGCTGTTATGAGAGCAACCTGGGGCCGAAGCCGTGGGGTCCGGCAACCGAGGTTCGCATTGGACTGATCGATCCGGAACGAGGAATCGTGGTCGGCTACGCCATTCTTTACTACGGCGACAACCCGCGCAGGATGCAGATCAACGAAGTCTTCAAAATTCTGGATGGACGTATTCGCATGGTGGACAACATCGGGCTGATGGAAGAGGGAATCACAACGTCAGGATTCACAAAATGACCGCTGGGACGAATGCGGGACTACTTCAGATTTTGTCAACTACGGAGGGTAAATCGATGAAACGCACACTCCATCTTGTCTTGGCTTCTGCGGCTCTGATTGCCGGATCGGCCAGCATAGGCAGTGCCCAGCAACCGGCACCACCACCGGCGCCAGATTCAGCAAAGCCGTCACTTGTGGCCGAAGCACTTGCCGGCTACAACCAGACCAAGAAGATCATCGTCGCAGCCGCCGAGACCATGCCGGCCGAGAACTTCTCATTCAAGCCAACTCCGGAGATTCGCAGCTATGCGGAGCTCTTCACCCATGTCGCGCAGGTCCAAACGGGGATTTGCGCCGTGGTCAGTGGTGCACCGTTTGAACGCAAACCTCCATCTACTGCAACCACCAAGGATGAAGTCATTGCGGTGTTGAAGAAGTCCTTTGATGCGTGCGATGCGGCGTTCGCGACCGTAACAGACGCGAATGCCACGGACGTCTCCGGCCAGGGATTCATGCGCGGCTCGAAGCTCGGGAACATCCAGAAGAACACCGCACACAACAATGAGATGTACGGCCAGATGGTGGTCTATCTCCGCCTCAAGGGAATAGTGCCTCCATCCACAGCGATGCGCGGGCGCATGTAGGACTGTTCCGGGCGTGACGGTTGCTCTCGAACACATCACAAGCCGGGGTGGTTTCCAAAAGGTGACTTACGCTCATAAAGGTGCCTACTTGTACAAATATCTCGAGCATCCGACTATTGCTCGGGGACAGCGAACGTAAAGGCAGCGGTGGATGCCGGACTCGCCGTGCGTCAGCGAGTCCGCAATCGCGCGGAAGCAAATTCAAAGATCGATGCGGGTGCATCGGGACCGCATCGATCGATCCACGATCTCGCCTGTTCTCGATAGGGTTTCAGCCATAGTATTGATAGCTTGCGCTTCAGTAGAGACCCTTGTTGCAAGCGAATTGGAGTGCCAAAGAGAGGGAAGTCAATGTGCAGCTCTCTACGTCCGGGGCCCCTTATGATCGCAGTGTTAAGGGCTCGAATAGTGCTCTGCGGAGCACTCGCAATTATTCTGACCACCATGCCAGCCTGGTGCGCCAAGGCGATCAGTGTCGGCCAACTTGAGGATATGGTTCGGTCTCTCCAACAGGCAGGAAAGCCGGATGTCGAAGTGGCCAACGCCCTTAAGCAGGTCGAGCTTTCGGAGCAACTTACCTTAGTTCGCATGAACGATTTGATTTCCCGTGTCCCCGGCGCGCAGTCTACGGCTCAGATCTTCATCCTGGAGGGCCGCGCCGCCGACCTCATCCCGCCGCCGTCTGAGTTGCCGAACCTGCCCCAACCCAGCCCTGATCTGCAGCAGGGCATGCTGGGCAAGGCCGACGCATGGATTGCGGGAACATATGACAAGCTGCCGCCACTTTCCGCAAGTCTTACGACTCTTCGCTTTCAGGACAACGTGGAGGCCATTGCTGGAGCAGGCGGTCTGCAGGGCGGAGCTCAAGAGGTCGTCACTTCGTCCGGATTCTCCAAGCCCGCCACCTTCATGCACTACATCAACTCCACCGAGAAGCGGGTGGTCTTCCAAGGCGGTGTCGAGCAGTTCCAGGGCGACAAGGTCAACACCGCGTGGGGAGCGAACGGAATGATTGATATCCAGCAGCAACCCCCTTCGCTGGCATCGATCTTCAAAGAGGCGAAGATCTCCGGCTCGCTGCGCTGGGCCCGGTGGCAGAACGTGTACGGCAAGGCCGCTGCCGTATTCACCCTTTCGGTACCGCAGAAGGACTCCCGCTTGGAACTCAACATATGCTGCTTCCCAGGCGTCAAGCAGCTTGGGACAGCCAGTTTCTACACGGCCATCACCGAGCCTATCTTCGCTCCCAATCGGCCGCTATCGACGGGTGCAGCGTCGGGCGGCGTGGAGGGGGATCTTCAGACGACTGTGGAGTGGATAAGCTACAAGGCAATTGTTCCCTATCACGGTGAGCTCTTCATCGACCCAGCCTCCGGCATTGTTGTCCGTATGGTTGTCGAGGCCGAAACAGCGAAAACCGACGTTGTTCATCAGCAGAGCATCAGGATTGACTATGGTCCCGTACCTGTGGGGGGTAGGGTGAATATACTTCCGGTCCGCACCGTTATTAACTCGGAGGTTGTTGTCAATGGCGAATCCGGCGCGGGTGGATATAGACTCCGCCACACTCTTTTCACCGCCGGATACAAGGATTATTCGACAGAGAAGTGAAGCAAGCCTGACGAGGCTCGCGGTAAATGCATTCTAGTGACACAACCTCGATTGGTCGCTGAAGCTCGAAAGTCGGATCATAGGGAGAGCGCGAGGTGAATGAGGAACTACAGGATCGATTGCTTATCCGTGAGCTGATCGAGAATTGGGTTTTGTGGCGGGACGCGCGCATGTGGGATAAGTTCCGCACAGTTTGGCACGATGATGGCCGCATGATGGCTACCTGGGCTCAGGGAACTGCTGAAGAATTCATCGAGAACAGCAAGAAGTCGTTCGCCAATGGAATGCGCGTCATGCACCTGCTGGGCGGCAGCTCGATCGAGGTTCGGGGCAAGCGCGCAATCGCACAGACGAAGATGACAATTCTCCAGCGCGCGCCAGTTCACGGCATATTATGTGACGTCACATGCATCGGGCGATTTTACGATTTCCTGGAAAAGCGAGAGGGCCGCTGGGGCATAGTTTTGCGACAGCCGATTTACGAGAAAGACCGAATAGATCCGGTCGATCCCGAGGCCAAGCTGCGCCTCGACCCGAAGGTTCTCACTAAGTATCCCGAAGGCTATCGGCACCTCGCTTATCTACAAGCTCAAATTGGTTTTAATCCCAAGCTGGATATGCCGGGTCATACAGGACCAGAAATTGAAGCACTCTACATGCGAGGGGCGAATTGGCTCTCGGGGACAGACTTACCCGAATAGTGGGTTGCCCTCCGAGAGGGTCATCTTTTTTTCAAGTAGGGTATAAGTCGACAGGCGACGATTGCTCGAACATGAGAATCGTCGTGACATCATCATATGTCTGAGGCTGGGAGTTGAAGGAATGAATACGCAATTATTAATCGGCGCTCAAGAAATCCCGGCCAGCGGCGGGAAGACCTTCGATCGCCTCAATCCTATGTCAGGTGAATGCGCGACCAGAGCTGCCGCCGCTTCCGTTGAAGATGCGATATTCGCAGCAGACGCAGCAGCGACAGCATTTCCTGAGTGGGCGGAATCAGGGCCCGGCGCTCGCCGCACTCTCTTAAACAAAGCTGCTGACATCATCCACTCAAGAGGTGAAGACTTCACCTCGGCGATGATGGAAGAGACCGGCGCTACCGCCGCCTGGGCGGCATTTAATGTGGCGCTTGCCTCCGGTATGGTTCGCGAAGCTGCGGCGATGACCACCCAGATCACTGGCGAAGTGATCCCATCTGACAAACCAGGACTTCTCGCGCTTGTCAATTCGCCAGCCGGTTGGCGTAGTCCTGGGCATTGCACCGTGGAATGCTCCGCTAATTTTAGGGGTGCGTGCAATTGCCATGCCTCTTGCGTGCGGCAACACTGTCGTATTGAAGGCATCTGAGCTTTGTCCTCGAGTTCATATCTTGATCGGGCAGGCGTTCCGTGACGCCGGCTTCCCCGACGGCGTAGTCAATGTTGTCACTAACGCTCCGCCGGATGCGGCTGCCGTTGTTGAAGCGCTAATTGACCATCGAGCGGTTAAGCGGATCAACTTCACGGGCTCAACGCGAGTCGGCCGCATCGTCGCTGAGCGCGCTGCGCGTCACCTCAAGCCGGTACTTCTAGAACTCGGTGGCAAGGCGCCGCTGCTTGTGCTGGAAGACGCTGACATCGATGAAGCCGTCAAAGCCGCGGCTTTCGGAGCGTTCATGCACCAGGGGCAGATTTGCATGTCCACCGAGCGCATTATCGTGGTGGAAGCCATCGCCGACGCATTCGTCGCTAAGCTGACTGCCAAAGCCGCCAGCTTGGTGGCGAGCGACCCGCGAGAAGGCAAAACCCCGCTAGGCGCAGTCATAGACCGTAAGACCATTGAAACTGTCAATGCCTTAATAGAGGATGCCCTGGCCAAGGGCGCCAGTCGCGTCGTGGGGAGCGAGGGCTCCGGCGTGCTCATGTCTGCTTCCGTGATCGATCACGTCACTGCAGGGATGAAGCTCTATTCCGACGAATCGTTCGGTCCGGTTGTCGCTGTTATTCGAGCTACGAACGAATCTGACGCGGTTCGTATCGCCAACGACACCGAGTATGGTCTCTCCGCCGCTGTGTTCAGCCGCAATGTCAACCGCGCTCTGAAAGTCGCGAAGCGGATTGAGTCTGGAATCTGCCATATCAATGGCCCGACGGTTCAGGACGAAGCGCAAATGCCTTTCGGCGGCGTGAAGGCCAGCGGATATGGGCGCTTCGGAGGGAAAGCTGGAATTGCCGAATTCACCAATCTCCGCTGGGTCACGATTCAAACTACGGAAGGGCATTTCCCGATTTAAGCGGCGCAGGCCGGGGTCGTTACTGCGGTTGTGAGGAAGCGAAACACAGAAGCCACGAGAACAAATGGCTGTTCCATTTAGTGAGACAACTATATGCTAAACCTCAAACAACCGTTCGCCGGCATCGCCGCTTCCGCCCTAGTCGTCGCGGTTTCACTTGGTTTCATCTCGCTCTTTGATGCTCCGAAGTTTATGGGCTGGGTTTCTTTTTGCCTCATCTCCGTTATCCCGATGGAGATCGTTATCGGCGTTACGTGGGGATGCAAGAAGCCAGAATTCGCGGCGTCCCGCCGCCAGCCGGTCAGGGGATTATTGCTCATCTTAACGACACTTCTGGTTGGAGCGGTCGGCGGAACTGCATCGCTGGCTATTGTAGGCGGCAACGTCAATCCTCCGGTGCCAATGCTCATGGCGTGCACGATCGCAATGGTGGTGGTGACTTTCACGGCGACCATCATGTTTGGCGGCTGGCCCTTCGGCTCATTCATCAAGAATCCCGTCGCTGCCGGCTTCATCATGCTTGCAACCTGTTATGTCATGAACTATCTCTTGTTCCACCTGTTTTTCAATTACTCCTTCATGCAGGACGCGCCTGTCTACGTTCCTTCCCTCGATCCCCACGGGCTCTTTAATGCAAACCTTGCTTTGGTCTTCTACATCACTTTTAACTCAATCATGTTTCTTGAGCTTAATTTTGACCTTTGGCCTTTTACCTTGTCCGCGAGCATGATGAGACAGCCGGTGCTAGGTCTGGTCTGGACTCTTCTATGCCTCGTGCTAGCTGCAGTCATTTTCTATTTCGGAATCTTCGTTTTGGGGATGGACCCGCTCCGATTCATGGTCCGCGTGCCCATCCCGTTCATCTTCGGGACCATTATCGTCATGAACATGCTGCATGGAACTCTGTTCAGCAAGTTCGCACAGCCGGCGAGAGGCGTTCTTAATGCCCTTACCTCAGCCGTAATAGGCACCGTGCTCGCGCTGCTCTATGGAGCTCTTTGCCGGTCCATCAGCGGCCCGCTCAGGTCAGGTCCACCGACAAATGACTTCGAGATATGGCTCGCGTCTGCGTTACTCGGCGTCACTTTCCCATTCTTGATTTTTTACGCTGAGTTCCTTCAATTCTGGCAGTTAAGAAAGCACGAATCGCAGATCGCTGTTAACAGCGTTTAGCAATTCATTTCAACCGGAGATCACCGTGGAGATAAGGGCAGCCGTCACGCGCGCGCCGCACGCGCCACAATCGCTCGAAACCATTGACTTGGCGGAACCACGGGACAACGAGATCCTCGTTAGAGTTGTCGGCACCGGGATTTGCCACACCGATATCGCCATGCGCGACCAGACGTTTCCGGTGCCGCAACCGATCGTGCTGGGCCATGAAGGTGCAGGAATTGTGGTGAGAGTGGGACGCGGAGTATCCAAGGTCAAACCCGGCGACCACGTGGTGATGACCTACAACTCATGTGGGGTGTGCGAGAGTTGCTACGAGGATGAACCCACTTACTGCCACGATTTCTTTGGCCGCAATTTCGCGGGCAGCCGGGCCGATGGCACCTCGCCGCTTTCCAAAGGCAAAGAAAGGATTCACGGCAACTTCTTCGGGCAGTCGTCGTTCGCTAATTACGCTTTATGCACCGAACGCAATGTCGTGAAGGTGCCGTCGGGGGCTCCCCTGGAGAGTTTGGGCCCGCTGGCCTGTGGAATTCAGACGGGGGCGGGCGCCGTGATTAACAGCTTGAAGGTGCGCGTGGGAAAGTCTTTTGCAGCCTTCGGCGCCGGATCGGTTGGATTGGCGGCCGTCATGGCGGCTCGTGTAGTGGGGGCGACAACCATTATTGGCGTTGATCTCAACGCAAAGCGGCTCGAGTTCGCGCGCGAACTCGGGGCCACTCACACCATCAATGCTGCTGAGGAAAATGTTGTCGACAGCATTATGCGAATCACTGGGACGGGTGCTCACTATGCTCTGGACACTACGGCCAGTCCCAAGGTCATCCGGCAGGCCGTTGACTCGCTGACCTTGCGGGGCCAGTGTGGACTTGTAGGGGCTTCGAGTCCAGGGTCTGAGATTTGCCTCGACGTGATGCATCTCATGACCGCGGGCCGCAAAGTGCGGGGTATTGTGGAAGGGGACAGTGACCCAGAGATCTTCATCCCACAACTGATTGAACTCCAGAAGCAGGGTAGATTCCCCTACGACCGAATGCTCAAGTTCTACGACATAAAGGACATCAATCAAGCGATTGAGGATTCCGAGTCGGGGGCGGTCGTTAAGCCCGTTGTGCGGATGGCTCATGAATGACACTCGAGATATCGCGACCTTCACTCGATTTTCGAATCGATTTTTCGAATTGATATTGTTTTTCCCAACCGCAAGCCGTGAAGTGCGCCTCGGGCACGAGCCAACCCCTGAGATTCGGAGTTATGGAGAAAGTTGGCCCCATGTGGCAATTCGGAGATATGAAGCCTTGAAAAACACCCTCTTCGCAATCGCATTGTTGGCGGCTTTCTTGGGATCGACGCTTCGAACCGCTGCGTCCGACGTCGCTCCCGCCAGCGCCGCGCAATGCTCGGCACTCAGTACATTGACAATTCCTGCGTCTGACATTGGCAAGCGAACGAAAGGTGCTGTCATTGAATCCGCTGCGTTTATCGCCAAGGATGCTCCCGGGAATAAAAACGGAGAGTTTTGTAAGGCTATCGGTCTAATTAAACCCATGGACCAGAAGGCACCCGATATTGAATTTGAAGTGAATTTGCCTTCTGACTGGAATGGGCGGATGCTGCAATTCGGTGGCGGAGCATATGATGGCAACCTGGTCACAGGGCTCACACCCTATCCGAGTGAGCCTGCCGGGCAGCCCACGCCATTGGCCGTCGGATATGTCACCCTAGGCAGCGATAGCGGGCATAAGAGCGCAATGGGATTCGATGGATCGTTTGCGCTGAATGACGAGTCACGACTGAACTTCGGCCAGCTTTCTGTAAAGAAAACACATGATGCCGCGATGTTCCTGGTGCACTCCTATTACAAACGCACACCGAAGCGGTCCTACTTCATCGGAGGGTCGCAAGGAGGTCATGAGGCTCTTATAGCTGCCGCTCTCTACCCCGCAGACTATGACGGGGTAGTGGCTAACTTTCCGGCCTACGATCTCACGCTCTTGCAATTATCAGGAGTTCCGATTGCAAAGGCACTTTACGGCAATGGTGGAAAGGGCTGGCTAAACCCGGCGAAAGTCAAGCTACTGACTGATGCCGTCTATGCGGCTTGCGACAAACTCGACGGCGCCGAGGACGGCATTATCAGCGACATTGCAGCGTGCAATCGCGCTTTCACTCTTGATACTGTCCGCTCGACGCTGCGATGTACCGGAGGAACGGACACGGGCGATAGCTGTCTCTCGGACGCACAGATCGCTACCATAGAGACTATCGATTCCCCTTATCGTCCGGGGTACTCCGTTGGAGGCCTCGATTCTTTTCCACGCTGGCCTGTCCTTGAAGGAGCGTTATTCAAAATGGCTTCTTTTGGCGCTGCGCCGCAACCGTCTTCGCCGCCGTCCGGCAAAGAAGCATTTCAGTACCTGGTCGCATCGGGGGTGACTAGATACTTCATCACGCGAGATCCGAATTTCGATCCGCTTACCTTCGATGCTTCGGCGTGGAAGTCCCAAGTCCAGCGTTCGGCGGAAGAGGTCGATATATCGAGCGCTAGCCTCCGGCCCTTCAAGGACAAGGGCGGAAAGATGCTTCTGGTACACGGAACGATTGACGACTTGATCAGCCCGTATAACTCGATCGAGTACTACAATCGTCAAGTCGCTATCTTTGGTCAATCCGCTCTGGATTCATTCTTCCGCTTCTATATGGTGCCGGGAATGGGTCATGGCCGCGGGGTCTTCACTGGCACGTACGATGCCCTCGGCGTTCTGGATTCCTGGGTTGATGGCGGAAAAGCTCCAGGAGCGCTCGTCACAATTGATGGAAACGCGGGTTCACATCGCTCACGCCCCATGTGCGTCTATCCAGCCTTTCCTAAATTCACAGGAACGCCTGGGGCATCAGTTGATGATTTGTCGAATTTCAGTTGTGTTCGGGACTGAGATGCGCCAGCGATGGTCATTCTAGATCCTACGGTGTTGTGCGTTGAGCCATGCGTGGCGGGCAGGTAAATTCGCTTTAACGCGTTGGTACAAGGACGAAATCCATGGTAGCCATGGCGAAAGGGATTGCCGACACCGAGTTCAGCAGCCCGCTTGGGGTCGTCATGGTCCTCGAAGTCGAGAATCAGGGATTCTTTGACGCCAAAAACAGTATCGGAATCAAGATAAGGACTCTGTCGGTCAAAATAATGGGTGGTTACGCTCGCATGCCCGGCGGCGCTTACGATGAAGTGAAGGTGCGCTGGCCGGAAATTGTGGCGGCCCGATAAGTCGAGAAGGCGCCCGACCGGGCCGTCTTTTGGGATCGGGTAATAGCGGGGTCGGGCCGAGCGGAACCAGTAGCGGCCGTCGTCATTGGTATGAAACATGCCCCGCAAGTTCATTTCTGGCTGGATTTCCGGCTGCTGAATATCATAGAAGCCGTCCTCGTTCGTCATCCAGACATCAAGGGTGGCGCCGGCGATGGGGCCGCCATTGGTGTCAGTGACGCGTCCCGAAACCGCAAGCGGCATTCCCTTGCCATCCAGAGAAATATTGTCGCCGAGGGCACGCTCGGGCACCGAGGACACATGGAATGGGCCGAGCACGGTCGATTGAGTCGCGCCAGAGGGCTTTCTGTTGTTAATCGCGTCAACCAGCATGGACACACCCAGGACGTCGGATAGTAGGATCCATTCTTGACGGCGGTCGGTGCATATCTGCCCAGCCCATGTCAGGAATCGAATTGCGTCAAACCACTCTTCCATTGTGGGCTCAATTTCCTTTACCGCGGCGTGGAGGTGCGTAATCACCGAGGTCATGATCTGGCGGAACCGCGGGTCGGAGCAATTGTTCATTCGCGCCAGCACGGCTTCGGTAGAGTTCTCCTCGGTAAAATAGAGCGTTTGTTCCTGATTCGAAATCTTCATTGATCACCTTCTCGTCCCGATGTAAGCGGACGATGGCGCAGCGTCCGCAGACAACTCGCTTCATATCCCTTTACACTCGGGCCGGCATCCGTTAAATGCCTGCTCGAGTAACTCTCGGATCTCGGGGCGAGTGGGCTGGCGCGGGTTATAGTAAGGACTCTCTGTCGCCAGTCCCGCCGCCTGGTCGAGCCCCTCGCGCGGCATGCCAATATCCTTTAAGGCAAGGGGAGCCCCCATGCACTTGGCCAAATCGTAAAGTCCCTGACCTGGACGACCGGGGCTGCGAAGAATTTCAGCGACGGGCGCCAGTTTCTCCGATACCGCTCCGGCATTAAAACTTACGACATGCGGAAGAATAACGGTGTGAACGTCAGCGTGCGGCAGGCCAAACGAGCCACCCAACACGTGACAGAGCTTATGATGAAGAGCCATACCGACCGAACCCAGCACCGTGCCACATAACCAGGCACCGTAAAGCACTTTAGCTCGGGCGGCGCGATTCTGCGGCTGATTGACGACTGCCGGCAAGCCTTCGGCCATTGTGCGGATCGCCTCAAGGGCCAACAGCGACACAATCGGATTGTTATCCTTTGCGCAGAGACCCTCCACCGCGTGAGCAATGGCGTTCATCCCGCTGGTCGCCGATGCGCGAGGCGGTAAAGTGTACGTGAGATCGACGTCGTAGATCACGCTTTCGGGCTGCACTTTGGTCGAACGAAGGGTCGTCTTCTTCCCCTCGCTGGTTTCACCAAGAATGTTGGTCATCTCCGATCCCGCGTAGGTGGTGGGCAAGATAACCTGCGGTAGATCTGTACGAAGGGCAATAGCCTTCGCCAGCCCGGTCGTGGAGCCTCCGCCAAGCGCTATTAGTCCGTCCGCGTGTGTCTCTTGTACGGCCGCGATACCCCGCTCTGTAACTTCAATCGGCGTGTGCATGGTCGCCTCGGCAAACACACCGGCAAATTCCATTCCGAGTTGCGCGCCCAGCGCCTCCGCCTCTGTTCGATGTCCAGGCGTCGAAAGCACCAACGGCCGCTTGCTTCCGAGGCTACGAATTTCATCTCCCGTCCGGGTCCTGGTACCGAATCCGAAAATCACTCGAGTGGGCAGAGCGTGGTAGAGAAAAGGTTGGTCGCCTATGGTCATGGGAAGGCTCATGTCGTTGACATGTGGTGAATCGGTTTCTTTGGCACACATAGCGGTATTCCACCAACTCTTCCTGCTAACCGGCTTTGGGTCTATCTAAAGCTCCGGTACCGTGAACGATCTTGCCGGCGACCACGGACATAACCGGTTGCGTCCTTCGCATATCAGCGTCACTGACTGAAAAGTAATCGCGATCCAGTACCAGCAAGTCACCGAATTTGCCATTCTCGATCGATCCGAGGTCATTTTCCCGGTTTAGAAACCAGGCATTCGCACGCGTGTAGGCGTACAGCGCCTGTTCCCGCGTAATTTGCTGGTATGGGTTGATCGGCTGGCCCAAGGCATTTAGTCCGGTGGTGGCGTAGTGCATCGCGAACCACGGATTGTGGGGGGCGATGTGTATACCGTCCTCGTGCATACCGGCCGGAATGCCGCTGGCGATAATCTGTGGAAAGAGAGGTCCCACAGGACTTCCGTCGGGCTTGGGGTTGCCATTGAGCCAGCGGAACCCGGACATCGAAACGGCACAATTGAGATCTTTCAATCGCTGCAACTGTTGGGGAGTGGCAAAGTCTGCATGCTGGAGTCCCCAGCGCAGCTTGTTAATCCCGAATTCTGCCTCAACCTTCTCATAGGCTTCGACGACCAGTTGAATTCCGGCGGTTGTCGGTTGGGCATTCTCGTTGCGCCAACCCGCTTTTGCGATAAGGCGCTGTGCCTCGAACCAGACAGCATATCCATCAGCATCGTCGGGCTGAGGGAATGGGGCCCCGTATTCTCCGATTCCGCCGGTGCGCATCATATCGTCGCCGAAAAATGGGAACTGCACCCTGAGCCGTTCCTTCAACTCGGGCAACTGGTTCTCGATGCCCCCGTACGCCGGATTGTATCCCTGATTGTGCGTGAAGTTCATCTGCAGCCGCACGAATGCTCTTTTTTCCGCGTGCAGCGCAAGCCACGCGTCGTACATGCGGTAGTGATCCAGAGCAAAAAGGGGATGTTGCGGCTGAGGATCGAGCGGGCCGTGAGCGAGCGTGATCAGAGTTTGATCAAGTAGCGTGGTGAGCCCGACCTTGGCCGTAAAGGCCATCGCGTCGAGAGCGCTTCGCTTCTTGTCCTCAAACGTCTGGCGGACGCGAAGGTGGTAAAGAGCGATGAGGGCCTGATTCGGCTTGCCGTTGTCGATTGACCCGTCAGCGCCGACTGTGACAGGACCGGCAAGCGGCGAGGTGACCGATTCAAAGAACGCCTTGCCAAGGGTGTTTGTGCGTGCGGGCCCGTTAAAGCCTTGAAACACGAAAACGGGCCGGTCGGAGACGGCGGCATCGAGTTCTGCCAGCGTCGGCAGGCGCTGCTCGACCCATTGCCTTGGATTAAATCCGCCCATCGCGGTTATGAAAGCTCCCGATGGTACGTCAGGTCTCCGCTGCGCCAGCATCTCCTGCACTTCCGCGATACTGGAGGCGAGTTCAAGCGTGGCCACATGGTAGCCGGGACGATTTGCCAAACTTACGAAGTGCGTGTGGCTCTCAAGCAGGCCGGGAATTACAGTTCGTCCCTTGAGGTCGATGACAGTATCCTGTTTGGAATGGGTGGCGCTTCCGACTTGGGCAAAACGCCCATTGCGAATCGCCACGGAGGTGACGACCCGTTTCCCGTCATCCATGGTGTGGATGCGGCCATTGACGAATACCAAGTCTGTTGGCGTCCCCCCAAAATCTCCGCTCGTCCCAAGCGACTGCGACTCGGCTGCCTGGACAAAACTGACAGACCCTAGAGCCGAAACCCCAGCGGCGCCAAGCGCCCCAGTCATCAGAAATTTGCGGCGCGACAGGTTAGCCTTCTGTTCGTGATTGTTATTTTTCTTCATGCTCTCTATTGGAATGACTCAGTTTTGGAGCAGGGTTGGTCGTCCCGGCCAGCGGCAAAGGAGGGGATATATCAGACAAAATACCGTCTGCAGCAGGCTTCCGAACAAAACTCGTCAGTGCGACCTGATACTCGCTCAACTCTTTGTTCCAACGGATAGTGAATGCGGTTGCGTAGATGCCAGCGGCCGCATACTTTTGCGGCATCGCAATTGGAATCGTCACGTCCGGCTTCGACATCAGAAATTCGCGTGTGATCATTGGTTCGACGAACACCACGCGACCATCCCAAGTGCCGTAGAGGAGGGTCTGGGTGAATCGGATGTCATGAAGTTCGTCAGCCGCCGAATTGGCCCAGTGGACTCCCATCTCGGGTGTGGAAATTGGCGGCGCTGGAGCGTAACTTCTCGGGAGATACAGCGGCGGCGGATAGTGCATTCCTTGCACCTCGTCTGACGTGATAGCCTTTCTCTCCGTTTCCGAGATCATATTGAAGTGAAAATCAAAATGAGGAATTAGATACGGAGTCGGTCTGTGTCCCTTGTAGTTCCAATGCATGGTGATGTGCGTATAGACGGTCGGATTGTGAGGGGGGAAATGGGCCAAGTATTCGTGCATGTGCCCCATGAGTTCGTTGGGAAGCCCTTCCATAACGCCGGGAGTGAGGCTGACACCCACCTCAACCAGCTGAGAATCGGCGTACTTGATGTAGGCCTGCGCGAAGCCGCTCCCGATGGGAATCGGCGGCCCGTATTGGATGTTGCCTGAATGATCGCCGCTGCGCGCGGCGAGGCGAGACTGGGTAAAGGCGAAGAGTCCATTGAATAGGACCACCCAAAAAAGGACTTTGCCAGGTTGTATCAGTTGCATAGTGCGTTGGAAGAATCTGAACCCTGTATCCGCTTGGCTATTCAACCGGACAGATAGGGCCCAGGCGCCAATCGAACACACGAAACGCTTACGGTTTCGGTATTCATTCACCAGCTCCCTTCCGGATGAGGAAGCTGCGCTCAATGCTTTTTCAACTCATCGCGCCGCCAGGCGTAGTAGTCATCGAATGCCTTCAACTCAGTCATGTTTGGGACCGGGTGGGGGCTGGATTGCGAATCCAGAAACATGGCTTGCTGCGCCGAAGTTGTGAAGACCGGCCAAGTGGGCATGCCGGGAGCGTTGGGATCGCCGGTCTTGGCGAAACTTACCCAGTAGTTGCTAATCAAGTCGGACATAGCGAGGTCTTCCGGCTTCGCCGGACCTTTCAGATGGGACAACATGGCGCCTACACCGTCCAGATGGCCAAAGACGTACCCCATTTCGGTGCCATGGCTCGCGCCCTCCGGCTCATCCGCCTGGTGATAGTCAAAGTAGTACAAATAGACTTTGCCCTTACCCTTTCGCGACTGCAATCTCGCCCATGTCCAGGTGTGCCAGGCAAATGTCGATTCGCGGAATATATTTTTCATCGAGCGGGTCGCTTCCGCATCGGTGGCGTGCGGATATGCCGCGAGAATCGTGTCGGCGCGCGCGCCGTATCCCTTGCGGATCTGCGATTCGAACTGTGCCGGGGATACAGACCCGCGCGAGAAGAGCGCCCCTTCGTCGGAATTCGTGCCAATGAGAACCGGCGTGTCATTGAAGCGGCCAGCCTGGTACAGCTCATACTGATCGCCAACAATAACGTTACCGTCAAGCACCGGCCAGAAACCCTGACCCATCGGGGGCCCCATAGCCTTCTGCACTGCCTCCGCAGACTGCGCCCGGGCCGCATTGATGTCTTTGACGCCAAGCCGTTTCAGATAGTCTTCGCCGCGGGCCTCGGCTACCTTCAGCGCAAAAACGGTCTGCCCTCCTTCGTCGGCATAACGCGGTGGAGCAAAGCTGCCGCCGCTCTCGGAGATGGCCTGCTGGAACAGACCCTTCGCGACCGGTGAGGCGGCAAGCATGCTGACCGAGATGCCGCCGGCCGACTCGCCGAAGATCGTCACGCGCGAGGGATCGCCGCCAAAGCTGGCGATATTTTGTTTGACCCATTTCAGGCCTGCAATTTGGTCCTCGAGGCCGTAATCTCCGGAACCGTTGCCGCTCTCGCGGCTAAGCTCCGGATGCGCAAGGAAGCCAAACACGCCCACCCGATAGGCGATGCTGACCATCACGACACCCTTTTTTGCGAAGTTGAAGCCGTCATAGGCGGGACTTCCGGTTTGTCCGCCGAAGAAACCGCCGCCGTAGATCCACACCATAACCGGGAGTTTTTCTGCAGCGGACTTGGCAGGAGTCCAGACATTAAGGTAGAGGCAGTCTTCGCCCGCCTCTGGAGGTCCCCCAAATATTCTGCTCATATTGGCGTCCTGCATGCACATCGCGCCAAACGAATCCGCCTTCTTCACGCCGCTCCATGGTGTGAGAGATTGGGGAGCCTTCCAGCGCAGGTCGCCGACCGGGGGCGCGGCAAAGGGAATACCCTTGAATGAGGCAACGCCGTCTGCGAGCACGCCTTCCACCCGCCCTCCGGTGACAGCGGCACTCTGCACTTGTGCCATGGCCAATACGCCGGGCAAGAAGGTCGAGACAAGCACCGCGACGATTGAAAGTTTCAATTTTTTCAAAATAGTCTCCATAACCTGCCCCAAGCTCCATTCATAACCAGAGATTCTGATTTTGGTATTGGCGTTGAGATTGCCTCGCTGCCGCTGTGCATAGAGCACTATTTCGAGCGTTCGGCAACAAGTTTTTCGGTGGCAAATTCTCCGACCTTTCGCGTGAACTTGATTTGGTCGCCGTCGATCTTGCCGGTGTATTCGATTCGGATGTCGTTGCCGTTGAAACTGAGGGGCTCGACAAAGGTAATCGTGTCACCGTCCAACTTGCCTTCCGTAATCGGTGTCGGACCCCGATCATTGGTAGCGGTACCAGTCACTTTGCTCCCATCCACATGAAATTCATATGTGTAGTTTTGAGTACCCATTTGGGTGTCAAATGTCGCCTTCCACTTACCTTCGACACTTGCCGCGAAAGCCATTGTGCACGCAAGCGCGGCTATGAGCGTCGCAAGAGAAATCTTTCGGTACATATCGTTTCCTCCAATTGCAAATTTGGGTTGAATGCAGGGGACCGGCTACACGACTGCTATTCGTCCTTGCAATCGTCCTATGCTCGAAATGCAATTACAAGAAGGAACCTTCTTGATCGTTAGGCACCTCTAGGAAACCGCCCCACCCCAAAGGCATCTCTAGAGATTTTGCGCTCATCTACGACCGGCAAGCGGTCGCAGAACCCAGGCGCGTTTCTGGAGAGCCATTTTCGTTGAAGCCGTCGAACCACGCTCAAGAGTGACTTTTCCTGAGTCGTAGCGAACTGGCGAGCCTAGACTGTGCCGACAGAATGAAGCCGCCATGAGAAATTTGAAAGCCGTTTCGCTCGCCTTGGTTGTCAGCTTGGTTTCGGAAACCTGTGTATCTGCCTCGGAGACTGAACCCGCCGTCTCTTACGGACACAAGGAGTATCTCGAGTCCAAGGTCACGGGGGAAAAGCGCTAGGTCCTCGTCTACCTGCCGGACGTGCCTCAGGGAACAAGGTGCCCGTGCTGCTGGTGGTACTTGATGCCGAATTCATGGTCTGTGATTGTCCAGACAGAGTCCGGACAGTCGGCGAGGGAGCGTCCGTTCGACCCCCGTTTTTACCCACATATTTCTGAAGGGAACGAATAGCGAGTTCTCTCCCGGGTCGCCGTAGTTGATCAATGTCATTCTGCCCCGGCAGGACTGCCATAGTTACGTTGGGCTAAAGCCCGAATCCCGCCAATTCTCCCCGTCTTCAGGAGCCCAGTGCATTGCTCCTGCAACCACCCAGCATCCTGCTATTCTTGCTTGTCCAGCCATCACCTTGGTCCCAGGCGCTCAAGGCGCTCGCCCGCATTCTCGCCGCAAACCGGAGTTCTATGAACCGCATTGTCCTTTTTGCCTTCGTTCTCACAGCCCCCGTCCTTCTCGCACAATCCACGCCAACACCGCGGCAGCCCGTAATTGGCCACCGCTCGGCTCCGGTCATCAGCATCGGCGGTCTCCAGTTCAAAGACCTCAACCGTAACGGCAAGCTCGACTCCTACGAAGACTGGCGATTGCCCGCCGCCGAGCGCGCCCGTGACCTGGTTTCCCGCATGAGCCTTGAGGAGATGGCTGGGCTCATGGTCCACGGCACCCTGCCCACAGCCACCGGCGCCTCCGGTTCCAGCGCACCAGGCGCGGGCACCGCCGGCTACGACCTCACCCGCGCTACCCCCATTCTCACCCAGTCCCTGGTCAGCTCCTTCATCACACGCCTGTCTGGCGCGCCTGCCTTCCTCGCCACAGAAAACAACCGCATCCAGGAGTTGGCCGAGTCTACCCGCCTCGGCGTCCCCGTCACTATCTCCACCGATCCCCGCAACCATTTCCGCTATGTGCAGGGCGCCTCCGTCCAACCCGGTGCCTTCTCCCGATGGCCTGAGACCACAGGCCTCGCAGCCATTGGCGACCCTGCCCTCGTCCGCAGGTTCGCCGACATCGCCCGCCAGGAACACATCGCTGTCGGCATCCGCGAGACCCTTTCGCCTCAGGCAGACCTCGCAACCGAGCCTCGCTGGGCCCGCATCAACGGTACCTTCGGTGAGGACGCTGATCTCGCGCGTCGCCTTGTGAAGGCCTACATCGAGGGCTTCCAGAACGGCGGCGACGGTCTGAATCCCGGTTCCGTGATTGCCGTCGTCAAGCACTGGGTGGGTTACGGCGCTCAAGAAGACGGTTGGGACAGCCACAACTACTACGGCCGCTTCGCTACCTTCCCCG
This sequence comes from uncultured Acidobacteriota bacterium, assembly GCA_963812485.1. Classification (GTDB taxonomy): domain Bacteria; phylum Acidobacteriota; class Terriglobia; order Terriglobales; family Acidobacteriaceae; genus Telmatobacter. Next base: position 172,487 of record CAWEVD010000008.1, on the reverse strand, counting down.
GCAACAATTTCGAATACCACATCACGCCCTACCTCGGCGCCTTTGAGGCCCAGGTGGGCGGCGTCATGCCTGTCTACTCCATCCTTCAGGGCGTCACAATCGACGGCAAGCCCCTCGAGCAGGTCGCCGGCGGCTTTAACGCCCAGCTCCTACAGGACCTGCTGCGGAAGAAGTATGGTTTCAAGGGCGTGGTCGTGAGCGACTGGGGAATAACGAACGATTGCCAGGAGCACTGTCGCAACGGTTTCCCTGCCGGCCAAAAACCCGACTTCCGCGAGATGCAGGAGAGGAAGTACGGCATGCCGTGGGGCGTTGAAGACCTCACCCGCTCCGAGCGCTTTGTCAAAGCCATCAATGCCGGCGTCGACCAGATCGGCGACTCCGAAGAGCCTGAGTTTATTACCGCTGCCGTCCGCGCAGGCAAAATCTCCGAAGCCCGTGTGCGCGAGTCCGCCGTCCGCATTCTCGAGCAAAAATTCGCCATCGGCCTATTCGAAAACCCCTATGCCAACCCCGACGCCGCCACCGCCATTGTCGGCAACCCCGACTTTGTTGCCCAAGCCCGTGGCGCCCAGCAGCGGGCGCTCGTGCTGCTTGAGAACAAACATCACCTGCTGCCTCTTAAGGACGCCCAACACAAGGTCTGGATCTTCGGCCTCGACCCCGCGGAGGTGACCAGGTACGGCTTCACCGTCGTCGACTCCCCGGGTCAGGCCGATCTCGCCATCATCCGCGCCGATTCTCCCTCCGAAAGCGAACACCCCGGCTACATCTTCGGCCAGCGCCAGGGCGAGGGACGCCTTGAATTCCGCGACAGCGATCCAGCTTACGCCGCCATCCTGAAGGCCAGCGTCCACGTGCCCGTCATCCTGACCGTCAAGCTCGATCGTCCGGCCATATTAACCAATTTGAAAGATAAGACCGCAGCATTGATTGCCAACTTCGGGATAGACGACACAGCCCTGCTCGACGTCCTCACCGGCAAAGCCCGCCCAGAAGGCCATCTTCCCTTCGAGCTGCCTTCTTCTGTTGAAGCAGTCAAAGCGCAGAAGAGCGATGTCCCACATGACTCAGCGAACCCGCTCTACCCGTTTGGATTTGGCCTCAGTTACTGAAGACACGCAATGGGGCATATCACGATTGCGGACACTTGCGGAGCACTTAAGGTGTTCGGTAATGCTGTGTACCGCTGAAGCTATCGACTGGTTGATGCACCCACGAGCACTGGAAGCCCCAGCTGACTGCGGCCAAGCGGAGTTAGATCCGCCTCTGTACCGCGGCCGCGGAAGTCGACTTCAAAGTTGTCGGGAGCGAAGTCGGGTGGAGTCTTGCCAGCGAGAAATGACGCGGCCTGCCCCGGAAGATACGCCTCATTTTTGGGGCATCCAACCGTGCTGCCGATGTAGATCACATTGCTGTACCCTTTGCCGTTGTGTTGATCTTCGACAGCGTGCGTTACGTCTGAGTGCCAGAAGACCGCATCGCCAGGCTCCATGGTGGGTATGGAAGTGCGAGCGTCCAGTAGCGGAGCATGCCACTCAGGGCTGACCTTGAGAGCGCGCGCGGGCTGAGCGCCGCACAGGTCGGTCTCAGGGACATCGTCCTGCAAAGCGCGCAGGATAATGTAGACCATCGCATTGGCGATTGGGATCAATTGCAGTGTCCCATCTCCCTTACCCTGCCGAGTGAGTGCAGTCCAGCCCTGATAGGTACGGAACATTGAGCAGACAGCTGGCGATGGAATCTCTTGGACCTCGGGCCGGTAGGCGGCGTCATAAGGATCGTAGTCGCGCCAATTGCCTGAGAGTACATGCCGATAAACTTTACGAAAGTTTTCGTCCAGCCAACGTTCCACGGATCCGCCGTCAACGTGAGGAGAGAGCCCCAGCGAAGCAGAACCCGGCGGACGCCTGCGGATGCGGTCGGCATAGACCGGAACTTGGTCGGGGTCAAAATGAACTCTGCCTTCACTCTCAAACTTCCACAGCCGGTTCATAAATACACGCACGCGAGTGAGCGACTCGCCCTGTCGTGCCTGCACTTGTGGACGAGACCAATAGATACCGTAGATTTGGGGCTTGGCCGAAGCCAGCGTTCCGAAGTATTTATCCTCGGCGGCATTGGCCAGCTTTGCATCCAGGTGGTTCTCTTCGACATATCTGCCGATTTCGTCATCCCATGCCTTGGCCTGTTCAACGGAGTAAACGTTGCGGATGACGCAGGCTCCGCGCTCTTTGATGCTTGCGACGACCTCAGGCGAAACCGCTCCGCTGGCGATCTCTTCATACTGCACGATGGGGATAACCGACTCGCCGGCCTCGCGCTCCTCGACGATCAGTGCTACCTTGCGACGCATCTCAGTTTCGACCTCGCGGAAGACCTCGGCATAATTGGGCAGGGTTTTCCTGAGGTTGGCCTTGACGCTGCGAATAGCGTCAGGCAGATTCTTGATCTCCAGTGACATTGGGCTGTGCTCCTAACAACATCGGCGGGAAATAGCTCGAACAGCGCATGCTCTTCTGAGCAACCGATAAAAGGAGTCTACGGACGCCCGAGCAAAGCGAATGACAGACGTTGGCCAATTACTGATACAATTCGGCCACAGTTCCTTGATGTCTTGTCCGAATCGGGAGTACCGATGAAATGCCAGTTTGAACACGTGACCTTCGCCAAAGGCTGCTCGATTCGCATCTATCACCGACAAATTCCTTCCATCCCTTTTGAATGGCACCACCACCCGGTATACGAATTGACGCTGACTCTTAACAGCCGTGGCTGGAGATTTGTCGGCGATCACATCGGCCAGTACGAACCGCAGGACCTGGTCCTTGTGCCGTCGGACATGCCCCACACCTGGGCATCGACTGTTACCGTCGATGAATCTCTCCCACACACGGCCCTCGTGGTCTGGTTCACCAGAGAGTGGGCTCTCCGCTTGGCTGATTCGTGCCCGGAGTTGTCACCGCTCCGCAAACTGATCATCAGGGCCAATGCTGGCCTCAGCTTTCCAACCTCGGCCGGCCAGAGGATGGAATCATGCCTGCCGGATTTGTTATCGCACTCGCCACTCAAGCGACTACATACAGTCCAGGAGTTGTTGTGCGAGTTGGCAGATATGAAAGCTACCGCGCTCGCGACCCAGATCGCGACCAGTCCAAAATCTACCGACGAGTCGGGACAACTGGTGCGCATCCTGGACCTGCTTCACAAGCGCTTTGCAAAGCCGATCCGGATCGAGGATCTATGCGCGGCGGCGAACATCTCGGCGCGGTCGCTTCATCGGTTATTTACGCGTCATCTGGGAGAGAATGTCAGCGAGTATTTAGGAAGATTGCGGATTGGGCGGGCCTGTATGCTTCTGGTGGAAACAGACTATCCCATCAGCATGATCGCGGCTGAAACCGGATTCTCCAATCTATCGAATTTCAACCGGCAGTTCCGGGATGCGCGCCACATGACACCAAAAGAATTTCGCCGTTTCGTCGTGAAGTACGGTCGCATGCCCTATGTGCAGCCGGAACTTGACCTAACCAAGCGATCTCCATCGCTGGAACAGCGCGTAAAAATGCCGATTCCGCGATTAGCTTCTGAAATCAGCGCGTAGTCACCATACTGTGGGCTCGATCGCCGATCAGGACAGGCGGACCCTGCCTTTATTGCCCAAATAGGCGATCAGCTTGCCCGGTACAGACTCTTTTCGGCTCCTCAGTAGGCCTAGACCAACTCCACACCGCAAATGTACCCCGCTCGATCTGTCTTGCAAGGCCCATGTCTCGAATGGAACGAATCGCTAGAGCTCTCCCAGATTGTCGTGGTCAGACTGCTCTTTCAGAAAGATTTCGACCCGATCTGACGTCCAGACCGCAACTCCTGTTCCGAAGAAGTCTGTGTCCTCCGTCCAGATCGCACACGACAGAGAAAGCGCCGCTGCCAGCACAGGCCAGTCATCTTCGTCTCGGCCCCGCAGGCGCTGCCGGGCTTCGTCCTCGAACACGCCGTATGACTCCTGGCTTATCGGCTCGACAAGGGTTTGCAGGTAGGCGAGCGCTGCGGGGACATCTGCGCCTGACTTCCCACGTTTGATCAGGAGAGACGGCAGGTACTTTGCTGCATCCGCATACGCGACTTCCGGAGCATAAAACCGAAAGCGGAATGTTGTATAGGTCTCAAGGAGCTGGCGCACGCGCTTCCCGAGGACTGCACGAATCAGGATATTGGCATCCAGAACGATCATTTCAACGACCGGCAGCCTTTTTAGCACGGCGCGTCTGCTTGAACTCTGCCACGATCTCCTCCTCGTCTACATCGGAGAGGGCGGCTGCGAGGCGGTCTGCCGCAGCCCGCAGTTCGGTCATGTCGGCCGATTTAACGGACTTGCGTGGAGTCGGGACGTACACCCCAAGAGTCTCACCGCGCCGGGTCACCGCGACGGGCTTATCAGACTCTAGAAACCGGGCGATTTGCTCGCGAAACTCCCGCACGCCAACCTTGATTGCAGGCACAGACACCTCCATGTGTACACATAAGAGTACACCTTGCCGGGGACGAATGCAATGGCGTGTGGGTCAACACTACCGCTCGGTTTGCGTAGAACTGAGGCTGCACGAAAGTCGAGACACACATTTCTGTGTATTTTGATTGCGGACACTTGCGGAGCACTTAAGCTGTTCGTTAATGTTGCTACGATTCGTTCCGATGCGTTCTGGCTCTCAGCAGTGCCTTAATGTTGTGACTTGGTCGCCTTTCACGGCGATAACACGGGTTCAAATCCCGTCGGGGACGCCAATCAGAATCTGAGACTTACACCCATCCTTCTGATTTAGCGTGGGCACAAATGGGCACAAAAATGCCCCGCAACTTGCGCCGCGGAGCAAGCTGAACACTGTGTTTGTGCATCTATGCGCGCGAATTCGGTGGGCACAAATGGGCACAAAACCCGTAGCCAATGGGCTATTGCTTTCTCCTCTCCCCGCTGGTGAAGAGCCGCACAACCTTCGTCTGAGCCTTGCGCTTTTTGTCGGTTACGGCTTGGGTGTATGTGTCCAGGGTCACTCTGGCGGAAGCATGCCGGAGCAGTTCCTGCATCACCTTGATATCAGCGCCGGTGGCGCGCAGCAACGTCGCATATGTATGCCGAAATGTGTGCCATCCTAAGCGGCTGCTGATCCCGAGCTTGATTGCGATAGGGCGGATTGACTTCCGCATGATTGGCTGTCCCCAATATGGCCAACGGCCGCATGACTTCCCACTGGCGAAAACCCAATCGCCTTCCGCGTGGTAGTGTGATTGGGCGCGCCATACTTCAAGAGCTTCCGCAAGACAAGAGTCCATCGGTATCGACCTTTGCGAAGCCTCTGTTTTGCACGGCCCGACGACCTGCATCACGATTGAGCGGATCACGCTGATCTCATGTCGATCGAAGTGAACGTCGCTCCATTTGAGGGCAAAAAGTTCACTCATTCGCAGGCCGGAGCCCGCAGCCAGCAACACGAGGGTCCTCTCTCTGAGCGGGAGCGCCTCGATCAACCTTCGTACTTCGTCGGAGGTCAAGACAATCGGAATCTTCTTGCGTTTTGCGCCTTGCCGCACCAGCTCGATTGGATTTTTGCCGCAGATCCCGTGACGAACCCCATGATTGAACAGCATGCTCATCAGATTTCGAATCTTGGCACAGCTCGCCCTGGCAAGAGGTAGGGATCGGAGCCAAAGTTCGACCTCTCCAGCATTAAGCGTATCGACCGGGTGTTCACTCCAGCGCGGCACGATCCATTTCCGCAGGTTGCCTTCATAGCTGCTTCGTGTAGAAAAGGTGCGCCAGGCAAACTCAGGTCTGAGCTCGCGTTGCTGGAAATGCTGCACGAGATTTCCGATCGTAATTGCTGGCTGGGTTGATTTCCGGTTCTGGTTGATTTCGATTTGGAGAGCAGCGACGGCTTGTCGTGCCGCGGACTCGTCGGCGATTTGGTCTGTTGAACCAACGACGATTCGACGGTGGCGCCGCGTACCGGTTGGTCCCGGCTCGCGCCATCTGTACTCCCAAACTTCGGATTGACTATGCCGTGCTCTTCGTACCAAGCTTCCTTTTTTGCATGATTTTCTCCTCTCGGACCGTAAATTCATTCATGACTGTCCTGAAGGAGCATTTTCGCCCGCTTAACGCCGCATAAACAGGGTTATCGCTTTCCTGCGGAAGTGGCCGCAATCAGCGCGATATTGCATCGAAACTGACGATTCCATCCTTCGGCCTTCTACCTTGGCATCAGCCAGGCTGCATTCAACCGCAACTCCCAATTGCTTGAGGATCTCGAATAGCGGCTGCCAGGCGGTTAGAATGATCGCAGTTCCAAAACTGAATCCACCAGTCGGACCGGGCATCTATGGCGAGCAATGAAGACAGAGTGGGGAAATTCCTGCGTCGGCTTTTGCTACGCAGATCGGCATTGGAGATCGCGCAGACGCTTGCTCGGGATGACAAGGCCTCACCGCCCCGTGTTCCCGGCGGGAGTTCTGTTTCGCCCGCATCCCTGGAACAACGTTGGAAGCTAGTCAGTATTGCTGAAACCAGCCGCCGCGCGCTTTACGATCCATTGGTCTCGCTTGAGCCATATGAAAAGAACATTGAGAACTGCATAGGGACAGTACAAGTACCGGTAGGCCTGGCAGGGCCGTTGCGCGTGCGGGGTATGTTTGCGACGGGAGATTTCTATGTGCCGCTGGCCACCACCGAGGCGGCGCTGGTGGCTTCGTATTCCCGCGGAGCGCAGGCCATTACCGAGGCGGGAGGGTGCGTCAGCATTCTGCTCCACGAAGGCATGCGTCGAACGCCCGGATTTGCCTTCAGGTCCATCACGGAAGCAGGCCTGTTTGCCATCTGGTGCATGGAGAACCGCGATGCATTGCATGCCGCTGCAAGCGCCACCACGCGCCACGGCGAACTGACCGACCTTGGCATCGCGATAGAAGGCAACCACGTCTACCTGATCCTAGAGTTCGTGACCGGCGACGCATCGGGTCAGAACATGGTGACCATCGCAACGCAGGCGATTTGCGAGCACATCGTCGCTCATTCCACTATCACACCCAAGTATCACTTTGTTGAAGCCAACCTTTCAGGAGACAAAAAAGCTACAGCGCACTCCTTTGTCACGGTTCGCGGCAAGAAGGTTTCAGCGGAGGTTACGCTGCCCGCGGCGCTTGTCCGGGCGCGCCTGCACACCACCCCGCAACAACTCGAGCGCTATTGGAAGATGTCGGCGATCGGTGCAATCCAGAGCGGCAGTATCGGCATCCAGGCGCACTATGCCAACGCTCTGGCGGCGTTCTACATTGCGTGTGGACAGGACCCAGCATGCGTCGCCGAGTCCGCGGTGGGCGTTACGCGTTTCGAAGTAACCGACGAGGGCGATCTTTATGCAGCAGTCACTCTGCCCAGCATCGTCGTAGGGACGGTAGGCGGAGGAACCGCGTTGCCGGGCCAGCGCGCATGTCTCGAAATATTGGGTTTGGCAGGGGAAGGGAATGCCCACGCACTTGCCGAAGTATGCGGTGCTCTGGCATTGGCCGGCGAACTCTCGATCACCGGAGCAATGTGCGCAGGAGAATTCACACGCGCACATAAGAGGCTGGCGCGGGGCCGAACAGCACAGAATAAGGAGGGCCATGACTAATCGCTGGTGGACCTATCAACGCGAGCGATTCCCGGTCATGGCTCACTCTCCCCTAATCCTCGCGTTCAGTCTTTCCGCAGTGAGCTTTTCTTCATTGCTGCGCGGAGCCTCATCGCTCCCCGGTTGGAAGCCATGCGCAGTTGCCTTCGCCACCTCGTTTCTTATCTTCTTGCAGCTTAGGCTCGCAGATGAGTTCAAGGACTTCGAGGAGGACTCTCAGTTTCGTCCCTACCGTCCCGTGCCTCGCGGACTTATCCGTTTGCGAGAGCTCGGCTGGCTCTGGGCCGGCTGTATGGCGATCCAGCTCGCCCTCGCATGGTGGCTTACGCCGCGGCTGATGTTTTTGCTCGTTGCCACATGGGTTTACCTCGGCTTAATGAGCAAAGAGTTCTTCGTGAAGCGCTGGTTGAAAGAGAGACCAACTCTTTACATGGTGTCGCATATGGCTATCATGCCGCTCGTCGATTTGTACGCCACAGCATGCGACTGGGCGCCGCTTGGAAATGCGCGGCCTCCGCGCGGACTGCTGTGGTTCCTGTTGGTAAGCCTTTTCAACGGCATGGTTGTTGAGATCGGCCGGAAGATTCGCTCGCCGCGAGATGAAGAGAATGGCGTGGAGACCTACAGCTTTCTGTGGGGTCGCGCAAGAGCCGTTGCCGTATGGCTTGCGATCATGATCGTGACCGGGTCTTTGGCCGTTATGGCTGCGCGGCGCATTGCATTTCAAGAGCCGACAGCGATCGGCCTCGGCGTCTGGATCACACTGGCGGTAGTGCTGGGGATGGTATTCCTCAAACAGCAGAAGACCGGTCAGGGAAAATACCTTGAATCGATGGCCGGAGTCTGGAGTCTGGTTCTCTACTTGACGCTCGGTATCATCCCGCTGACGCTTCGCGCGTGGAGGGGGCAGTGAGCTGCGTGGCGCGTTATGCCCCGATTCAGGATCTTGGCGGCAAGGCCTTTGCGTTGGCGCGCCTTGATGCTGCGGAGTTACCTATACCCGCGTGGTTTGCCGTGACGCCCAAGGCCTTTACTCGCAGCATCACAAGTGAACAGCGGGCCGTTCTTGCATCAGGGCAATATGAATCCGTGCTCGTTACATTGACCGGTCTCGAAGTCGCTGAAGCTGAAAGGGCTGAAATAGCCGAAGCCGTGCGCGTCCTCACAACGTCCCCCGGCATTCGGTTTGCCGTGCGCTCGTCCGCAGTGGATGAGGACGGAGCCGAGAACTCCTTTGCCGGGCAGCTTGCAAGTTATCTATTTGTGGATGCGGACTCCGTCGCGCGGCGCGTTGCAGATGTATGGCGCTCGGGTTTCAGCGAGCGCATTCTTGAGTATCGCCGGCAGCGAGGAATGTCGGCGACTCTGCCTAGCGCTCCCGCCGTGCTGGTGCAACGCATGATCGACGCGCAGGTTTCCGGTGTTGCCTTCAGCGCCGATCCCGTAAGCGGACGGCGTGGTCTCTCGGTTGTCTCCGCGGTGCTCGGCATTGGAACAGCACTGGTCGGCGGCGAAGCCGATGCCGATGTGTACGAGATCGATCGCAAAGGGCAAATCGAGCGGCAGATCATCGCGCACAAGCAGATGCGGCATGGTTTCGACTCAGGCGCGGAAGAAGGCGTGAGGGCGCACGCAGTGCATGACGACGAAATGGATCGGCCAGCACTTTCCGCGGAACAGGCGGCAGCCGTTGCAGACCTGGCGCGGCAAGCAGCGGAGGAATTCGGCCAGCCGCAGGACATTGAATGGGCCATCGAGGAGGGCAAGCTTTATCTGCTTCAGTCGCGACCTATTACGACTCTCCGCAACCTTCCCGATCCCGATGGAGCTCTGAACATCTGGGATAACAGCAACATTACCGAGAGCTACAACGGGGTCACATCGCCGCTGACGTTCTCGTTTGCACGTTCCGTTTACGAGGGCGTGTACCGACAGTTTTGCCGGATTCTCCGCGTCCCCGAGCGCAAGATTGAAGCCAGCGATCTGACCTTTCGTTGCATGTTGGGATTGATTCAGGGCCGCATTTATTACAACCTGCTTAACTGGTACCGCGTATTGGCATTGCTGCCCGGGTTCACCGTAAATCGCCGCTTCATGGAACAGATGATGGGTGTTCGCGAGAGCCTGCCCGCTGAGATTGTAGCGAGTCTCGACCAGGCAACCGCGCAACAACGCTTCCTAGACATGTTCAGCTTGGCGGGCATGATCCTGGCTTTGATCAAGAACCTGGTCACTCTCGATAACCGGGTTCCGCATTTCTACGCTCGCCTGCACCGAGCTTTGCGGGAACCCGATCCGCCGCTTGTCGAGATGCGTCTTGACGAACTGATGGCGCACTACTCCGAACTTGAAGCCGACCTGCTTGCTCATTGGGATGCGCCACCGGTCAATGATTTCTTCGCCATGATCTTCCACGGCACGCTGCGCAAGCTCACACAGCAATGGTGCGGCGACACAGATGGAATGCTCGCCAATGATGCGATACGGGGCCAGGGCGGCATGATCAGTGCAGAGCCTGCGGCGCGCGTGAGCGAGATGGCTTTGATCGCCGCCGAGGATAAAGCATTCACAGAAACTCTTTGCCATGCACCGCTGGCAGAGATCCTGCGCGCTGTGCGGATCCATCCACAATTTCAAGCGCGCTATGAAGACTACCTAGCAAAATTCGGCGACCGCTGCCTGGAAGAGTTGAAGCTGGAGAGTGAGACGCTACACGAAAATCCGCTCGTATTATTGCGAAGCGTAGGCGAGCTGGCGCGCGCGCCGATGCCCGCGCGCAAAGCGGCAGCTCACGCCGACAGTGCGTCCGATGCGGTAAGGCAGATGCGCGCCCGCCTGCGTCGATCGCCTGTACGCCTCTGGTTGCTGATGTGGGTGCTGCGCAAGGCCAGCATCACCGTCAAACAACGCGAAAATCTTCGCTTCGAACGGACTCGCCTCTTCGGACGCGTGCGCCGCATATTTCGTGAGGCAGGCAAGAGACTGCATGCGAATGGAGTCTTGGACCATGCGAACGATATCTTCTATCTCCAGGTCGAGGAGATTCGCGGCTACGTTGCCGGCAATAGCGTGACCGCCGACTTTAAGCCCCTCGCAGCTTTGCGTCAAGCGGAGTTTCAGCGATACCGCGAGGCTCCTTCTCCGCCCGCACGCTTTGAAACGGTCGGCGCCGTTTACGACCCGCAAACTGATCGAGCCAAGCCAGCGGCCACGAGCAGCCCTTCGGAGGGTAACGAACGTCACGGCCTTGGATGCTGTCCTGGCATAGTGCGCGGCATTGTTCGCGTCGTGCGTGATCCACGCAACGCGCAATTGCCCGCTGGATCGATCCTCGTTGCCGATCACACAGACCCCGGCTGGATCATGCTGTTTCCCTCCGCCAAAGGTTTGCTGGTGGAGCGGGGCAGCCTGCTCTCTCATTCGGCGATCGTCTCCCGAGAGCTGGGTATTCCCGCCGTCGTATCCATTCCAGGTCTCACCGCTTGGTTGCAGGACGGCGACGAGGTAGAGCTCGACGGCGCGCGCGGCACGGTGCGGCGCATCTCTGCGGTGGGGACGGCCGATGCGTAGCGAAGTGGCAGGGCGTGCGGACTTCTCCGCAATTCGGTACGCGCAATGTTGGGAAGACGCGGACATTCTTGTCGCCGCGCTCGAACCGGAGCCGGGGAAGAGATGCCTCTCGATCGCGAGCGCCGGCGACAATACGCTCGCCCTGCTGGCCGGCAGTCCCGACTACGTGCTGGCCGTCGATTTGAGTCCCGCTCAGTTAGCGTGTCTTGAACTGCGCGTGTCGGCGTATCGTGAGCTTCAACATCACGAACTGCTCCAGTTGATCGGCTCGGTTCCTTGTGACGATCGTGCTCACCTCTACCGCCGCTGCCGCCAGCGACTCTCGCCGAGCGTCTTGAATTTCTGGGATGCGCGCAGCGAGGTCATCGAGCGTGGCATTGGAGCGATTGGCAAGTTCGAAGACTATTTCCGCATGTTTCGCACCTGGGTGTTGCCGCTCATTCATACTCGCGCCCGTATTGCCAGGCTTCTTCAAGATAAATCGAAAGACCAGCGCATAGCATTCTATGAGAAGGAGTGGAACAATTGGCGTTGGCAGGCACTCTTTCGCATCTTTTTTTCGCGGCGCCTCATGGGGGCTCTCGGCCGTTCTCCAGCATTCTTTCGGTATGTTCAGTGCAACGTGGCAACGCGCATTCTCGATCGTACTCGCTTCGCTCTCACAGAGCTTGAGCCAGCAGACAATCCATATATGCAATGGATATTGAATGGTACACACAACCGGGTGCTTCCATTCGCACTACGAGAAGAGAACTTCGAGCCCATACGCCGCAATCTGAGTAGGTTGGAATGGCAATGCAGTTCCGTCGAAGACGCGTTAAGCCAAAACGGGAGTTTCGATTGCTTCAACCTCAGCGACATCTTTGAATACATGTCTCCGGAAAGCTACGAGCAGTTGTTACGATCCATAGTTGCGCGCTCCAATCGCGGAGCTCGATTGGCGTACTGGAACATGCTGGCGCCGCGTAGTCGCCCGGAAACAATGGCCGCAGTTTTGGAGCCGCTTGACAAAGTCAGCCATGCTCTTTTCGTTCAGGACAAAGCATTCTTCTACAGCGCCTTCATTGTGGAGCGTGTGCGATGACGCTTTCGGACCTGTTGCGGATCGGCGCCGTCCTCGGCGCAGCCATAGTCATGCTCTTGCTTTTGAAGCTCTATAAAGGGCTGGCGACCTCAAGCCCGGAATGGATTCGCAAGCTGGCCCATATTTCAACAGGCGGACTGGCCATCTGCTTCCCTTGGATCTTTTCTTCTTCGTTGCCTGTGTACCTTGTCTGCGGTTTGTCAGTTCTCTTACTTGTCAGCATTCGCGTCGTTCGACCAATGCGGGCACAATTCTCCGGAGTGCTCAACGCGGTCGATCGCAATTCCTGGGGGGAATTCTATTTTCCAATCTCCGTTGCAATTCTCTTTGGTCTCGCACGCGGGGACAAGCTCCTCTATATCATTCCCCTTCTGGTACTCACTTTTGCGGATGCCGTCGGAGCGTTGCTAGGGACGGAATACGGAAAATACGGTTATCACGGAATGGGAAGCGCCAAGAGCCTCGAAGGTTCGGTTGCCTTCTTCACCGTGGCGTTCCTCGCCGTGCATGTTCCGTTGTTGCTCCTCACTGAGATGGGACGGCCGCAGACTCTGCTGGTCGCCATCGATATAGCTCTTATAGTGACTCTGCTTGAAGCGGTAGCCTGGCGTGGCCTGGACAATATTCTTATCCCGCTCGGTGTGTTTCTGCTGCTTCACATTTACTCGGATATGTCGATCAAACTGCTGCTAGTCCGGGTTGTGGTAGCCGTCTTCCTGCTCATCTTCGTCCTCCTCTATCGCTCCCGCACCACGTTGGAGGGAAGTGCGCTCCTCGCGTCCGTTCTGGTGCTTTACGCTTCATGGGCATTAGGCGGTTGGCCTTGGCTGCTTGCTCCCGCAGTATTATTCGCGTCGTACTCGTGGTTCTTTCCGGGAAAGGCAAAGGAGATCGAACACAAGCACAATGTCTATGCGGTCGCCAGCGTTGCTTTTGCCGGCCTGCTGTGGATCTTTCTGGCGAAGGTAAACGGCAAGCCTGAACTACTTTTCCCCTACACCGTAGGTTATTCGGTCCACCTGACCATGCTGGCGTGGACACTGGTGTGCGCACGGTTCCCCGCCCGTTCGATCTGGAGGGTTGGGCCCCTTCTGGTCACGCAGTGTTGGCTGCTGATATTCCTGCCCTTCGTGGTCTCTCAAGGGTTCACTATCGTGTCCTTTGAACAGACAGGAATAGCATTGGTTGTCTGCGCATTGGCCTTTGCGGCATTCTGCATGATCGAACCCCGCTCGCTCGATGGATACTCGATCCAACCGATGCGATGGCTTCGTCAGGGATTGCTTGTAGTTCTTGCGTCCGGACTCATTGCGTGCGTTCAGGAGTTGCGATGAAGATCGTTAGTCTGCACACATCCGCTGAACGGCAGAAGCTGGCGAACGCAGTGAGCCTGCCTTCGTTCTCTGCCAACCAGATGGATGAGTACGGCGTGGACGTTCATCTTTGCGCCATTAAGGAATCCGGAGAAGTTCATGCGCATTGTTCGCTGTGGTGGAACGCGGTTCCAGCATTCGGAGCTCACAAAGTGGGCGTAATCGGGCACTATGCTAGTACCGACGATGATTCCGCAAGCGTCTTGATGAATGAGGCAGTGAGCTTTCTTCGCCGGCAAGCCTGCACAATTGCGATAGGGCCGATGGATGGCAATACCTGGCGGCACTATCGTTTCGTCACGGAGAGAGGTGTGGAAGAACCCTTCTTCCTTGAACCCTCGAATCCTCCCGAGTGGCCTGTCCAATTTGAGCGAGCCGGCTTCACAGCGCTTGCCGAGTATTTTTCCGCGCTCAACACCAATCTCGCGTTGAGAGACGAGCGCGCCATTCGACACGCAGTGAGGCTTGCCGATCGCGGAGTGAGGATTCGTACTGCGGAAGGCGAAGATCTTCAACAGCTACTCGGTCGAATCTACAACATGAGTTGCATCTCATTTACTCAGAACTTTCTTTACACGGAACTCCCTGAGGACGCATTTCGGGCGCAATATGCGAAGATTCTTCCCTATGTCCGCCCGGAACTCGTTCTTCTCGCCGAGCGAGACTCGAAACTCGTTGGCTATCTCTTCGCGATCCCTGACTTGACGCAGGCCGCTCATGGTGCAGCAATTGATACCTTCCTCATTAAGACGGTAGCCATCCTGCCGGACGCAGAGCTGCGCGGCCTAGGCAGTGTGCTTGTGGCGCATGCTCATGAACAAGGTCTGGGAATTGGGTACTGCCGCTGCATTCATGCCCTGATGCATGAGAGCAACATATCGCGTAACATTAGCGGCCACTTTGCAACAACCATGCGGCGCTATGCGATCTATGGCCGGGAGATTTCATCATGAACATCGCGTCCATGCTCTGCGACCGAGCGCGGCAGCAGGGCGATGCCATTGCGTTGATTGACAGTAACCACGGTCACGATCGGACGGTGAGCTTTAGCGAACTAGACGCGATCTCCGCATGCGTCACAAACCAAATCGCATCGCAGGGTATTCGGCCGGGAGACGTGGTCTTAATCCTGCATCCGATGGCGATCGAACTCTACATTTTCCTGATCGCCTTATTCCGGATCGGCGCGGTAGCCATGTTTCTCGATCCATCTGCGGGTCGGAAGTACATCGATCACTGCATGAGCATCTATACCCCGCGGGCCTTCCTCGGTAGTTGGAAGGCCCAGATTTTGCGCCTGTGGGTGAGGTCACTCCGCAAGACCTCGCCCTCCTTCTGCACGTCGCCATTCCCGGCAACCCGCCTCATTTCTATTCGGGAGAGAGCCGAGTCAAGTCATGAAATTGCTACGGTCGCTGACTCGGCTCCGGCGCTGATCACGTTTACGAGCGGCAGCACCGGCCAGCCCAAAGCCGCTTTGCGCACGCACGGATTTCTCCTGGCTCAACACCGCGCTTTGCAGGAGAGCCTATCCCTTGCCCCGGGTACGATCGATCTCACGACGCTGCCGATTTTCGTGTTGGCAAATCTCGCATCGGGCGTAACAAGCGTCCTCCCGAACGCCGATATGAGATCCCCGGCCAGGATCGATGCGCGTCCCGTTCTCGATCAGATCGAGCGTCACTCAATTGCAACCACAGCCGCGTCTCCTGCCTTTATCCGGCGCCTTGCGGCACAGTGCGCGTGCACCAACAAGAGCATTCCCCAACTGAGACGGGTGTTCATGGGCGGCGCACCGGTATTTCCATCCGACCTGCGACAAGCACGCACTATCTTCCCCAATGCTGAAGTCACGGCGGTGTATGGTTCCACAGAAGCGGAACCCATGGCCGAAGTGGATCTGTCCGAGATCGCCGAAGAGGATCTCCTGGAGATGGAGCGAGGTTCCGGACTTCTCGCCGGCCTTCCGGTCTCATCTATTTCCTTACGCATCGTTCGCGATGTGTGGGGCACGCCGATGACCTCCATGACAAAGTCGCAATTCGATGCGCTCGTGCTCGCTCAGGACGAAGTAGGTGAAATCGTCGTTTCCGGACCTCATGTGTTGCCAGGCTATCTAATGGGCATCGGCGATGCCGAGACGAAGTTTGATGTGGAAGGCGCTCGATGGCATAGGACCGGCGATCTTGGCTGGCTTGATTCAAGGGGGAGAGTCTGGTTGATGGGACGAGCCTCGGCAGCGGTCCGTGACGGTCATGGCGTTCTATACCCGTTTGCGGCCGAGTGCGCTGCGATGCAGGTGCAGGGAGTGAGGCGCGCAGCAATTCTTCAGGTCGATGGTCGACGCGTGCTCGCCGTTGAAGTGAACCACACGGAAGCGCCTGGCGCAGTGGAACGAGCCATGAATTGGGCACATTTAGATGAGGTTCGAGTACTTTCACTCATTCCCATGGACAAACGTCACAATGCCAAGATCGATTACGGCTCCCTGGCCGAGATGCTCACGAGGCCTAAGTGAAACGGATCAACCCAGCAGCGATCAAGAGATAAAGCCCGAGGAGAACGATGAAGGCTAAGAGGATCATTTGGGGCACGATAGCGACATTCCTCGTGCTGCTTGCATTCACAATCTGGGAGCGCCCAATTAGCCTTGTCTATTTCAAAGGAGTTGTTCCGCTGCAACTCTTTCTGCAAGGAGGCAGCAGCCGATCCGCCGAGGTCGCTGGCCTACACCTTCATTACGACGTTCTCGGTCCTGCGGACGGGTCGCCGGTTGTATTGGTCCATGGACTGGGCGGCCGTGCAGAAGAGTGGCTGAACTTGGCTCGCTATCTGGTCAAAGCCGGGTACCGCGTCTACCTACCCGATTTGCCCGGCTACGGACGCAGCGAAAAGCCTGCTAACTTCTCCTACTCGGTTCCCGACGAGTCCGAAGTCGTAGTTCGCTTTATGGATGTAGTGGGACTCAAGAAGGTGGACTTGGGAGGCTTGTCCATGGGCGGTTGGATTGTGCAAAGGATCGCCGCCGAGCATCCTGAGCGAGTGCGACACCTGATGCTTTTTGATAGTGCCGGTATCAGTGAGCGGCCCGTCTGGGACACGCGCTTGTTCACGCCCACGACACCTGCCGAGGTACAACAACTCAACGGGTTGCTCTATCCCCATCCCATGGCAGTTCCTGGATTTGTGGCACGCGATATCGTACGGCTCACCGAGCGAAACGGATGGGTAATTCGCCGCGCTGTCGCATCGATGCTGATGGGAAACGACGTCCACCGATAACCTGCTGCCGCAGTTAAAGATGCCCGTGCTCATCGTATGGGGCGCCGAGGACCACATCATGCCGCTTCACCAAGGCGAGAAGATGCGTCAGCTTATTCCTCAATCTCAGTTCGAAGTCATCGCCGGCTGCGGCCACCTGTCTCCGATGCAGTGCTCCGGTCAGATCGGGCCGAAAGTGGTCGAGTTTTTTAGTCGTTAGCTCTGAACTCCCGCGGACGCTTAGGCGCAATGCAAACTTCTTGATGAAGTGGGTTCGATTGATCAGTGGTATCGAGCCAATCGCTTCGGGCACTTTGATTAATCTCATCGCTCTGCTCTAAAGCTTTCGCTCGATCATTTCGACGAATGCTGGGGCGTTGATCTGCAGCCTCGAAAGTAAATATGGCATCGACTTGCCGATAGCGGCGGCTTGATCTTCCAATGCCTGCATCACCATAGCAGGCGCGGCGACATAGAGATCCTTGAGAAAGCCAGATGGCCCTTGTACCGTTATCGAATATGGCGCGAGCGAGGAAGGCGGGAAATCTTTGATGTTATAGGCCACGATCAATTTGGCACCGCCGTGCGCTGCGGCCGCCAAGACATGGCGGTCCTTCGGGTGGTTTGTCATCGTGGGAATTAGCTTTTCATAGTCTTCGATCCACGCTTCTGGAAAATGTCACCTGATTTCGCTCTCGCGGTACATGGCCTTTTGAGCCGAGAGGCCAAAGGTCTCCCGAAGGGTGCGGGTAACTTCCACCATGATTTGATTAGACCATTTCGGCAGAAAGAGACGTGGACCAGCGGCGAGCCTGAGCAGGGTGTCAGCCAAGGGCATTGGGATTAGGACGCAGGCATCCAAGACTACGGGAAGAGCGCTCCTCACTCGTCGGTGCCGCCTTTGGGGAATACATTCCGCTCGTATAAGCCATCTTCGAACGCATCGCGCGCGAGCAGGTCCAGCGCCGCAAGACGCTCCTTGTCCCGTCTCTTGGCGAATTCCAGAACATCACGAAGATAAACGCGGCGCTGGTTGCCAATTCGATGGTGGGCCATTATCCCGCTCTCAAGCTGCTTGATGAAGAATGGACGCGACATTCCGAGGATGTCGGCAGCCCGTTGTGTCGTAATTGCTTGATTATCGGGAATCAGCGTGACGGTCTGGCCGTGAGACATGAACTCCACCGCCGTTCTGAGCACCTCGACTACAGTGCCGGGAAGCTCGATCCGCTCCCCTGCGGGACTGATCAGAGCAGGCACGCCTCGGCGTAACAGTTTCTCCAGGTCCTGCACCTGCTGCCGTTCTGACTTCGGGAGTGGGGTCGGTTTCTTCGCTGCGATAGCCATACCACTCTAGACTAACACATACTCGAAACACTCGCAATACGCGCAATAGTCAAAATGACACTTGGCTACCCCGACGAGCCAGAAAACCGCGTGCAGCCGAGAAGATCTTGCGGACAGTTGCGGAGCACTTAAGCCGTTCGTTACTTTCACGGCGATAACACGGGTTCAAATCCCGTCGGGGACGCCAAATAGAATCAGAAGTTTGCCGCGATTTTCGCCTGACATTCGAAGGTGCAAAAAGCCACATTTCTGTGTCCCTTTTGCACCCTCGAGTAAACCGTGCTACGCCGTCCCGACGATGGAATCATCGTCCGCGGGTTCAGTCATCGGAATAAACAAAGCCAGCACGGCGGCTTGCGCGGCATGCTTGGCGGGCGCAACCGCCTGCGTATCGACATCCATCGTCGTCCGCAGGGTGGAATGTCTCATCAATTCCTGCATTACTTTGAATTCGGCTCCCACGCTTCTGAGAAGCGTCGAATAGGTGTGCCGAAAGGTATGCCAGCCGATGCGCTTCTTAATATTGAGAGTCGTGGCAACGGGCCGGATGTAATTGCGAAGGATCGAGGCACCCCAGTACGGTCTGCCGGCCTTTGTGCAATCGACTCGCAAATATCCAGTCGTCGGCTCCGGTGAATTTGCAAGTCTTTTTCCAGGTCAAGAGAGCTTCTCCGAGAAGTGGATGCAATGGAACCGGCTTCTGGGAAGATTCAGTTTTGCATCGGCCGACGACGCCGAAAACAATCGAACGGATCACGCTGAGTTCCCCATGTTGCAAGTCAACATCACGCCACTTGAGCCCGAACAATTCGCTCTGCCTCAACCCGGTCGCCGCTGCCAGGAGTACAAGGGTCCGTTCGCGCAGGGGTAGGTGATCCACCAACGCCTTGATTTCAGCGGCCGTCAGCACGTTTGGGGCACTCCGGCGTTTTGCGCCCTGACGGACAAACCGCATCGGGTTGCGGTCAAAGATTTCGTACCGGCAGGCATGATTAAACAGGATGGATAAAATGCTTCGAATCTTTGCACGTGAGGATCAGGCCATGGGGAGGCGTCGCAACCATGCTTCGACGTCCACAGCCTTAATTTCGTCCAAGTAGCGAGAACCCCAGCGCGGCTTAATCCATATTGCGAATATAGCCCCGATAAGTTTTGATCGTGGCGAAGCTCCCGAAGGAATCGCCGGATCGCAATTCTCTGTGTTCAAAATGCTCGCAGATTTGCTCGACAGTGACGTTACACCCGCTGGTGCCTGCATTGATATGGCCCACGAGTGCTGTTGTCACTTCGCGCGCTGCTTGGGCGTCTGGATATTGCTGAACCGTTCCGATCACTCGCTTGCGGTAGATCCGGCGACCGCTCCGGTCTTTTTCAGACCACCGAAATTGCCATACGTCTGGTCCGAATTTGCGACTAGTCAGAATCACGCTTCCTTGTTGCATTTGAGCCTCCTGCCCCTTGTGCGGGGTGTAGGCAAGTTTTCATCTTTTGGGTTCGTTCGTGCGAGATGAACCTATCGTCTCAACAGCCTAGGACATTTCTTTTTACTGATCGTGACCAGACGACAAGCGATATGGCCTCAATCCATTGAACCGGGGAAGGTGGGGTAGAGGGGTGCGGGGAGAGGGGGCGCGTCTCTCCGCGGATTCGACTCTCTATGCTGACCGCTGCGCTCTTATCACTTTTGGCGAATATTCTGAAACGATCAGTGCGTCGAGACGGCCAGGAATCGCTGGACGCTATGCCGACATGAACGAAGCCGCTGCGGCGGCGGACGCTTACGCGTGTTCATAAACCGACAGTGAAGGCTGCCGACTAGTTTGGGTCACAGAGAAGGAGGTTCTCTTTGTGACCCATTTACGTCAGCTCATGATCGAGGAGTTGCAGCGCCGCAACTTTGCCCCAGGCACTATTCGTGCCTACGTCCATGGAGTCGAGCACTTCAGCGAGTACTTTCATCGTCGTCCGGATCGGCTTCGTCCGGAGCATATCCGGCAGTATCAGGCGATGCTGTTCAGCAAGCTGAAGCTAGAGCCCAACACGGTCATTCAGCGTCTCGCTGCTCTTCGCTTCTTCTATATCAAGGTGTTGAAGAAAAACTGGAGTATTGCCGAGACACCATATCCGAGGAAGATCATCCGGCTGCCGGAGATTCTCAGTCCGGAAGAGGTCGAGCGCCTTATCGATGCGGCCGACAGCCCGTTTCACCGCGCGATGTTGATGACTCTCTACGGTACGGGCGCTCGGCGGGCGGAAGCAGCCCATCTGAAGATCGAGGATATCGACAGCCGTTGCATGGTGGTTCACATTCACGGCGGCAAGGGCAACAGGGATCGCGATGTAATGCTCAGCCCCAGGCTACTCGATGGGCTGCGCGATTACGGGCGCACCCTCAGGCGCAAGCCAAGAGTCTGGCTGTTTCCCGGAAACGCCTGGCACACATGGAATCGACCTGTCACGACCAAGGTCCTGTGGACGGCCTGCCAAAGCGCCGCCGAACGCGCCGGAGTTGCAGATCGCCATATTCACCCGCATACCCTTCGACACTGTTTCGCGACCCACTTGCTGGAGGCAGGCGCTGACCTGCGCACGATTCAGTCCTGCTCGGTCACCAGGATCTCGAAGAGACCACCATCTATCTGCATCTGTCCAGCAAGCATCTCAGCGCAACGGCCAGTCCTCTGGATGCGCTTGCACCCTCAGGAAACCGGGAGGGCGAACGCCGGGCTCAAGGCCGCCTTTCACGCCGGGACACTTCAGTTCCACGGTAGTCTGCGGCATCTGGCCGAACCGCGCGTATATGCATCATGGCTGCGAACCTTCTTCCGACAAGACTGGGTCGTCTACGCCAAGCGACCTTTTGGAGGCCCCGAACACGCCTTGCGTTATCTCGGTGCCTACACCCATCGCGTTGCCATCTCCAACCACAGACTCGTCGCCGTCGAAGACGGCAACGTCACCTTCCGCTGGCGCGACTCCGCTCACGGCAACAAGAAGAAGCTGATGAAGTTGCCCGTCGACGAGTTCCTGCGGCGCTTTCTGCTGCATCTGCTCCCACGCGGCTTCGTACGCATCCGCCACTTCGGCTTCCTCGCCAACCGCCGCCGCGCCAGCCTGCTGCCCATCTGCTTCCAACTATTAACTCTTGCCAGAGAACAAGCGCCCCCCAGCAAAGGCCGTCTCCCCAACTCAACAGGATTCGACCTGGCGCTGCCCTCTTTGCGGCGGATCCATGCGCATTGTCGAACGAATCTCCGCAGCCCAACTGTTGCCCCGTTCTCCGCCTCAGGCTCTAAGGTGTGCGACATGAACCGCTATTTCCTATCTCGACGCTTCCGCGTGCACCAGCACGCACACGGAAACACCGTCCCATTCTGCCTGCAGCAACTGGCCGCCGCTGAAACCGCTCTTTGCTCCCCCTTACTAACGACGGACCATCTCCATCCTCAGCCACTCATCTCACCGACAGGGAGAGAAGATCGGCTGCATTGCCTCAACCGCCCGCGGCATCGGCTCATTCAAATCACATAAGCGTCCGCCGCCGCAGCGGCTTCCTTCATGTCGCTGTATCTAAAGCGCCCACCTCGCAACCATCGGTGCGCGACCAGTTTGTCATGTGGGCGCTCCAGATACAGCCCGAAGACTTATCATTAGGTATCTGACACCGGAGAGTTCATTGTCCTTCGCGCTGCAAAGCATAAAGCTTTTCGCGCTCCCCAAGGCCCTCGCTCCATCTACTAGGGTGCTATAGACCTTCGGACGTGGGGACGCACAGTGTGGAACCAGCACAATAAGGAGCAAGACCATGAGTTTCAACCCACGCGCCCGCGTGGGGCGCGACATTAAAGCCGCTTAGGCCGCTTTGCATCTGTATTGGTTGAACCGTACCTTGATCAGAAGAATGTCTGCTTAATCGTTGTAGAAAATAGATTCCGGGAGTCCGAAAAAGATGTCGTCTATTCCGACAGAACCGTTGAGACGAAAGGGAAGGTTGATTTCTGTGCGCTCGCCGTATTGACGCTTTTCTGAGCCGCCGTAAACCAACGCGATGCGTCTTTTGGGATCGACAACCCATATCGACACCACACCGGCGTCCAGATAAATGCCGATCTTCTCGCTCACGTCCTCTGACGGTGACAGAACTTCGACCACCAGGAGCGGAGGTACGTCGATATACGTTTGTTTTTCTATAGCCTTTTCCCATAGGGAGGTTTCAACAACAAACACGTCCGGCGCAGGTGCGGAGTTGGACGCTTGGAACAGAATTTTGGAGTTCCCGTTGGCGATGAAGTCCGTGCGTTCTCCGCGATGACGTCGCCGCAATTCTGGCCACGGAAGGCGTCAGTCCGGATACGATCTTCGGCTGGTTCTTTGGCCACGAGCATCGATGCGCCCTATACGAAGACAGCGACATCCAATTCAATGCTCGCTTGGGGGTAGTCCGTTCGCTGAGACGGATTTTGATGACAAGCTAAAGGCAGATAGCTGACAGGGAAGTCTTGAACTGTCAGGTGGGAACGGTCAGCCTAAATGCCCCAGGATACTGTATTTCCAGTCTGGTCCGGGTCATTCGTCGCCGGCCCCGATTCTTGCCAAAGACTGATGTTCAACCTGGATAATCCTCTTGACTCCAGAAGTAGGTTTGGTCTATACATGCGCATACTTGTATCTGATTCCTGATCGTCCCCTGCAAGGCTTCTGTGAGGATAACTATGTCCAGGCTGTCGCTGTCTATCGACGCGATTCAGAGCGACTACGATGTAGTCGTAATAGGGTCGGGATACGGTGGGGGCATCGCCGCGTCTCGGATGTCTCGAGCGGGCCGCAGGGTTTGTGTGCTTGAGCGAGGCAAAGAGTTCCAGCCCGGGGAGTATCCCAATACCGAGATGGAAGCATTGGCGGAGATGCAGACGCATCTCCCCGATGGTTCGCACCTCGGCGACCGAACCAGTCTCTATGACCTGCACTGCAATCAGCAACTGAACGTGATGGTAGGGTGCGGGCTGGGCGGCACCTCGCAGCTGAATGCGAACGTCTCGCTCGAAGCCGACCCACGGGTCTTTGACGATCCGCGCTGGCCAGCCGAAGTGGTGAAGGACATTCCGACCCTGGTGCAGCAGGGGTACGAACGCGCACGCGAAATGCTGAAGCCGACGCCGTATCCGATGGGCGAGCCGCATCCCGATCCCAAGGTGGGTAAGTGGCCGGAACTGCCGAAGCTCAACGCACTGCAAGCGTCATTCAAGGCGCTGGGGAATCCCATCGGGAAGTTCTATCGCCCACCCATCAATGTGACCTTCGAGGACAAGGTCAATCATGCCGGCGTGCAGCAGAAGGCATGCACTCTGTGTGGAGATTGTTGTTCGGGCTGCAACTACGGCGCCAAGAACACTGTGATCATGAACTACCTGCCAGATGCGGTGAATCATGGCGCAGAGATTTTTACGCGTACCGAAGTACGGTTCGTGGAGCGCGTGGATGGCAAGTGGCTGGTGCATTACCAGTTGCTGGACTCTGGCCGGGAAACGTTCGATGCACCGACATTGACAGTGGCCGCGGACATCGTTTTCATCTCCGCGGGAACCCTGGGATCGACGGAGATCCTGTTGCGGTCGCGGGCCAACGGCCTGACGATCAGCGATGAGCTGGGCCGGCACCTGACCGGCAACGGCGACGTACTCGCCTTCGGCTACAACGGAGATCGGGTCATTAACGGAATCGGTTTTGGACACCAGTCGCCAGGCGCCATGGAACCGGTTGGACCCTGCATCACCGGCATCATTGACTTGCGGGCCACCCCGGTGATGACTGACGGCATGGTCATCGAAGAAGGGTCGATCCCGGGTGCGCTGGGCCCGGCTATGGCCTCTGCCCTGATAGATGCATCGCTGATCGGCGGCAAAGAAGAGCAGCCCGGATTCCTGGAGCGCGAGAGGCAGATGTTGCGCGAGCAAGAGAGCCTGGTTGCAGGACCTTATCACGGAGCGGTCCATAATACACAGACCTATCTCATCATGTCGCACGATAGCGGCAATGGCCGCATGTACCTCGCCGATGATGCGCTCCGCGTCGAGTGGCCAGGCGTGGGAACCGAGCCCATCTTCGCCAAGGCCAATGAAAATCTGTTCGAAGCCGGCAAGGCGCTCGGCGGCCGCTTCGTGAGAGATCCGCTGTGGACCAGGCTATTCGGGGACCAGTTAATGACGGTGCACCCACTCGGCGGCTGCGTGATGGGCGCGGATGCGACGGGGGGCGTGGTGAACCACAAAGGGCAGGTCTTCTCAGGCGTAAGCGGCACCGCTGTGTATGAGGGCCTGTACGTGAATGACGGCGCCGTCATCCCTTCGTCCCTCGGCGTCAACCCGCTGCTGACCATCTCGGCCATGGCAGAGCGTTCTTGCGCAATCGCCGCCGCGGATCGCGGATGGGCCATCGATTACACATTGCCGTCAGTACCCAGGGGAGTGCCGGCACCACTCAAAGCCGGTATGCAGTTCACTGAGACAATGTCGGGCTTTTTCTCGCTGCAACAGACGACAGACTTTGCGAGAAGCGCAGCGCAGGGCTTGGCCGATGGTTCAACAATGTCGTTTACAGTTGCGGTGATGTCGGACGATCTGGCTGCGATGCTGACGGAGCAGACTCACCCTGGAGCCATCGTTGGAACGCTGAGTGCTCCATGCGTGTCTCCTGAGCCGTTGACTGTGACCGACGGCGTGTTTCATTTATTTATCGACGACCCGAACATCGTTGGACAGCGATTGATGACCTACGACATGCCCATGGTGACCAACGATGGGCGCCATTTCTTTTTGCATGGCTTCAAGGAAACTCACAGTAATACAGGCCTCCAAATCTGGGGCGATAACTCCACCCTCTACGTGACTCTTTACGAGGGGAGTGACGCCACCGGCCCTGTGCTTGGCAAGGGGATTCTGCACATTCTTCCGGCGGACTTCGCCAAACAGATGACCACCATGAAGGTCACGAATGCGACCAGCGAGGCCCAGCGGCTGGAAGGTCTGGTCAAGTTCGGGGACTTTTTTGGCAAGACGATCTTCGACACCTACGGCGGCGTGCTGCGGCCCGATAGTCTTTTCAATCCCAATGCGCCTCCACGCAAGAAGCGGCCCCTGCGAGCTCCAATCCCGGAATTGCATCCGTTTGCGGCGCTCGATGGCGTCCCGCTTTTACTAACCCGCTACCAGGGCGGCACCAAGGGGCCAGTGATTCTTTCACACGGGCTCGGGGTCTCCAGCAGAATATTTTCTACAGATACTATCGATACCAATCTGGTCGAGTTCCTGGTGGCGCAGGGGTACGATGTATGGCTGCTCGATTACCGGGACAGCATTGCGCTCCCGGCTTCGCAGCAAGAGTCTACGGGGGACCAGGTGGCAACACTCGACTACCCGGCGGCCATTGACACTGTGAGGCGCGCGACCGGCGCCGAGTCCGTTCAGATGCTGGTTCATTGCTACGGCTCCACAACCTTCTTCATGGCGATGCTTGCCGGCCAGCAGCACGTACGGTCCATCGTGTGTTCACAGATTGCAAGCGACGTGATTGCCGTTCCACTCACGCGATTTAAGGCCGGCCTTCACACACCCAATGTGTTCAAGGAACTCGGCTTCGAATCGCTTACTGCGTACGTTGCTTCCAACAGTGATTGGAAGGCCAAGCTCTTCGATGACGCTCTTCGACTCAATCCGATTCAGTTTAAGGAACTCTGTACCAACCCGGTATGCCACCGCATTACCTTCCTCTATTCACTGCTCTACGAACATGCGAAATTGAACACGTCCACCCACGACGCCATGCATGAACTCTTCGGTATCGCCAACATCGCCTCACTGGAGCATCTCTCGCTTCTGGTCCGCACCAAGCACCTGGTCAGTGCCAAAGGCGAAGAGGTCTACATGCAGCACCTTGACCGTCTGAAGATTCCCATTTGCTTCATTCACGGCGAGCTGAACGATTGTTACCTGCCGATCAGCACTGAACTCACTTTCAACAGCCTCGTCGAAACCAATGGTCCGGGCCTGTATGAGCGACATGTCATTCCGGGCTACGGCCATATCGACTGCATCTTTGGCCAGTCCGCGGCGCAGGATGTTTATCCATACATGCTGGCGCATCTGGAAATGACGGCGACAGATAAGTAGCCCCACGAAAGAGGTCAACATGACGACGGAAACTATCGCACTGCCCAACGCCTTCTCCCGATGGTTCAGCCGGGTTGTGTGGATCGGGATTCTTTTCAATCTCGCATTTGTCGCGACTGAAATCCTTGCGCCAAACCTGGTGAACGTGAACTTCGGCGTGCCGGTCACCGCGGTTACCGTGTGGAACATCGCACATGCCGCGATGGTGTTGGGGCTGACACTGCTCTATATTCCGGCGGCGATCGCACCGCTGCGGTTTCCCGCCTACAGCTGGATGATCGTCGTCTCACGATTTCTCGCCGTGGTCCTGTGGGCCAGCCTTATGCCCTCGACTCCGGGATTCCTCCAGTGCCTGATTGCCGACGGAACATTTGCCGTGGCCGAGGCTATCCTGCTCCAACTTGCGCTGCCGCAAGAGAGCCGCATCGGCTTCCAGAGTATCGGGCGTGGCATCGCAGCGTTCTGGCACTGGCTTTCCGGGAGCCTGGCCCTTGCGTCCGTGAGGATTGGGGTTGTAGTGCTGGTCTTGCTCGCGGCCATAGTGGGATACATACTCTGGGATAACCTGCTCCGCCCATCGCCGGACACCTACTACGCCTCCGTGGAAGATCACTTTATGCACGGAGCCATCGGCCTCAGCTCGGCAAACCGTGTCCCCTACTGGGTTTGGAAGGTGCTTCCGGATATGTTTCCGGAGAAGCTGCCAGGCCCAAACGGATGGGCGTCGCTTGGTCTGATTGTTCCGGATGGCGCGGACTTGCCGGTGGGTTTTGCCAAGCGGAAGATTGGATATGAATCGGTAGAGGCCAACTGCTCGTTGTGCCATACGGCGCAGTTTCGCCGCACGCCAGACAGCAAGCCCGAGATCGCCCTTGGGGGCCCGGCTCACACGCTCGACCTGCAGGGGATGCAGCGTTTTCTCTACGGCTGTGCCGCAGATCCTCGATTTACGCCCGATAACGTGATTGCAGCGATCAATAAGATTCACAAACTGGGATTTATCGAATCGATCATTTATCGCACCCTGATTATTCCAGCGACCAAAGAGGGGCTGCTCGAACAAAAGGTGGCCTATTCCTGGCAGGACACTCGCCCGGATCAGGGCCGTGGCCGGACCGACACCTTTAACCCAACCAAGATCAATGTCTTTCACATGCCCGACGACGGCACCATCGGGACCGTCGATCTTCCCCAGGTATGGAATCAGAAGCCACGCGTTCGCATGTACCTGCACTGGGACGGAAATAACAACAACATTACGGAGAGAAATTACGCAGCAGCTATGGCCATCGGCGCTACGCCCCAGTCAGTCATTCAGTCCAGCTTCACGCGCGTGACCGACTTCCTGCTCGCATTGCAGCCGAAGCCCTATCCGTATCCAATTGACAGCGCGGCGGTGGAGCGCGGGCGGCCGATTTTTGCGGCGCACTGCGAGGCGTGCCATGCGTTTGGCGGCAACAATACCGGCCAGGTTACCGATATTGCGGCCGTAGGCACTGACCGCCATCGGCTGGACTCCTTCACGCAGGGGCTTGTAGACAGGTTGCACGCCATCGACAGCCCGCCGTTCGTGTTTGATGCTTATCGAAAAACCAATGGCTACGCGAATGTTCCTCTCGACGGCATCTGGGTTCGAGCTCCCTACCTGCACAATGGTTCGGTTCCCAATCTTCATGCGCTGCTTCAGCCAGACAGTGAGCGGCCGTCGACTTTCTATCGCGGCTACGATGTCTACGACCCCGCCCAGATGGGATTCGTCTCGGATGGGCCGGATGCGCAAAAGGTGGGTTTCCTGGTGGACACCAAGGTTCTCGGAAACAGCAATCAAGGGCACAGTTACGGCGTTAACCTCACCGATAAGGAAAAGAACGATCTGATCGAATTCATGAAAACGCTTTAGAGCGGCGGCGGAAAGAACAGGACCGCTCGATCCTGCATCGGAGCAAGCTCCTCTCCAATGGTCCGCAATGTTTACTAGCGCTTCGCCAGGTAGCAGGACTCACGGAGACGTAATGAAGGAAGTGAAGCAGTTTCGCGGCAGAAACGCCTCGTTGTGGCAATCCGCAGTGGACCAGGTACTCGCTAAGCGAACCGCCGGGACGCCGGTGGTCGCGAGGAAGAATTCTCGACCGCGATCCGTCCATTTTGCACACATACTTCGGCGTAATTTGGCGGGCGTCATATGTCTATATCTAGTCACATGACGATATTTTGTCATCGTCTCCACATCATTCGTCTAAATACGGCTGCTTAATTTGCGCAGCTGTTTTGTTATCTTCTTTGTTTTCATGGTAGGCACTACTCTGAGCTTCGCGGGGGTCGAATTCGAACTCGAGCCGGTGGCTGCCACATACGCTTGCGAATCGACCCTCGAACGGCGCGCCGCTGTGAGTCTGTGCGGACTCCCGCAGGCGCGTGGCAGGCGCGTGACGGGTTCCGGATTCTCATTACGGCCTACGACTGGTTCACGGAGGGCGCCGGGACATTCGACCTCATCGAAGCAAGACACCTTATCGCCGAGTCGCAGCAAGCGGCGCACTCTGTTAAGAAATCGGACTCCCGCAAGTGAACGTCGCCTCTAAGGCGAGCAGGAAATAGTTAGGCCGGTAGCGGATGGTCCATCCATTTTAGGGACAAAGATGCAGCCGTACGCGCAATCAGCGCATTGCGCCGGGACATCAACATGGAGAACGCTCGCAGCAAAGGGAAACCCCTCACTCTCTCGCAGTTGGCCGATCACTACTCTCAGCGTGAGCTTTCACCCAGCTGTCGATGGAAAACGCACTCCACCAAGTTGGGGTATCGAGGCTACCTGCGCAAGTGGATCATTCCACGATGGGGCGGCTACACGTTGGCTCACATTCGAGCAGGCGAGATCGAGCTCTGGCTGCGGTCCTTACCTTTGGCCCGCTCCACGTGCGCTAAGATCCGCAACGTGATGAGCGTCCTCTTCAATCACGGTTTGCGCCATGAGTTGCTCGATCGCAACCCTGTTCAATGGGTGCGCCAAAGCGCCAAGCGGAAGAAGATCCCGGCGTTACTCGAAATCGAAGAAGTTCAAATGCTCCTCGGCGCCCTCGATGTCCGCGAGCGGACTATGGTCCTGCTTGATGTCGTTACCGGTCTGAGGGCAAGTGAACTGTTCGGACTCAAATGGACGGATATCGACTTCATCAAGAACGAGATCCGCGTGACTCGCTCTATCGTCCTGCAAGTTGTCGGCCCGTGCAAGACCGAGGCGTCGCAGAAACCAGTTCCGCTCGATCCGCTCCTCGCGAGAACGCTCCGCACCTGGCGGGCTCACACGAAGTACAAGGCTGCAAGCGACTGGGTCTTCGCGAGTCCCTACAGCAAGGGCCGAAAGCCGTACTGGTACCAGTCGCTGATGAGGAATCGGATTCGTGAGGCGGCACGCGGTGTTGGCATCGCCAAGAAGATGGGCTGGCATACATTCCGCCACACCTGCGCAACGTTATTGCGGGCCAGCGGCGCAGACATCAAAGTCGCCCAGGAGTTGCTCCGGCATGCCTCCTGTCGTGTCACTCTCGATACCTACACGCAGGCCATCACCGAACACAAAAGGGCCGCACAAAACAGAGTCGCTAGCCTGGTACGCGGTATTGGTCCAGAGTGTGTCCATCGAACTCACAGACGCACAACGCCAGCAATGATCCTGAAGCGTTTCGGCCCAAATCTGAGGCGGTGAAGGAGGCCGAGCGCCGGGTAAAAGTTGTGCCTTTTTGTGCCTACGAAGTTTCAGCGAAAGTGATCGTATCTTGTTGATTCTTTATTGGCGTCCCCGACGGGATTTGAACCCGTGTTATCGCCGTGAAAGGGCGGTGTCCTAGGCCGGGCTAGACGACGGGGACGCGATGACGGCGGATGAGATGCGACTCTATGCCGCTGAGAGCGAACCGGCTGGCCGAAACGCCCCCTTTTGAAGGCTATCAACTCGAGCAGGGCGTGTCAAAAAACGGGCCACGGGCGCTCAGCCGCTCTGCGATATTCTCAAAGAGTGACACGCCCTTATCGCTATCTGGATCTGCTGACCCTTGGGTTCGTGGTGGTTCTGATGATCTCGAACCTGATCGGGCCCAAAATCTGCCAGATCGGATGGCTTCGTCCCAGCGCCGCAGAGTTCCTCTTTCCCCTGACCTATATATGTGGCGACGTGTTTACTGAGGTCTACGGATACGGGGCCTCGCGCCGCGCCATCTGGCTCGGCTTTTTCTCCATGGCGCTCCTGGCGGCCATGGGCCAAATGGCGGTCGCGTTGCCGCCCGCCCCGGAGTGGCACGGGCAGGATGCGTACGCGACCGTCTTTGGCATCGTCCCGCGCTTCGCGCTGGCCAGCCTTGTTGCCTACTGGGCGGGCGAATTCACCAACAGCTACACCTTGGCCAAGCTCAAATTGCTGACCGGAGGACGCTGGTTGTGGACCCGCACCGTGGGATCTACGGTGACCGGACAGGCGGTGGATACGGCCGTGGTCGTGGTGGTGGCGTTTGGCGGCACACAGCCTATGTCGCTCATTTTGCGCATGATCCTGTCATCCTACCTCATCAAAGTCGCAGTCGAAGTGCTGGCTACTCCGGTCACGTACCTGGTCGTCGGCAGGCTCAAGTCCTCAGAGGGAGTGGACGCGTTCGACCGCCATACCGACTTCAACCCGTTCGCCTTGCAGAGGGAGAGCGCCTGACTGCCCGAATGACCGGCTTGCAACATGACTTCTAGCGCAGGCGAATTTTTTGCGACAATGAGAGAGCGCCCGTCGTCAGATGGAGAGGTTCAACTTTCGATAGTTGACCTTGGGCCTTTCGCCGCGTGCTCACACGCAGAAATGGCCGCCGCGCTGTAAGATCAGTCCCGCGATCTTTCATCCATCAACACCCGGCGCGAACCGGACAGCGCAGGGGAACGTACAGAGCAAGCGAGGGTTACCGTTTTGAAACGCATTATTGCTTCTACTTGTATTGTTTTGGGGCTGGCGATTTGCGGCTGCCAGAAGAACGCCGCTCCTCCGGCCGCTGCGGCTGCCGGAATGCAAGCCATGCCGGTGCAGACAGTGGCGGTGTCGCTCGCCCCTGTTCCCCAAAGCAGCGAATACGTTGCCACCATCAAGTCGCGTCGTTCCGCCACCATGCAGCCGCAGGTGGACGGACGGCTGACGGAGATCGCTGTGCGGTCCGGCGATCATGTGAAGGCAGGCGACTTACTCATGTCGATCGATCCGCTGCACCAGCAGGAGCAGGTCGACTCGCAACGCGCCACGGAGCGGCAGAAAAAGGCGGTTCTCGACTACAACACGCTGCAAATTGACCGCCAGAAGAAGCTCTTCGAGGCGGGAGTCGTCAGCCGCGATGTCTTCGAACAGGCCCAGCAGGCCTACGACAACTCCAAGGCGGACTATGAGTCGGCGGTGGCCTCCCGCAAGACCCAGGAAGCGCAACTGGCCTATTACTCCGTCCGCGCCCCCTATGATGGGGTAGTCGGAGACATTCCGGTGCACGTGGGCGACTACGTTTCATCCTCCACCATTTTGACTACCGTGGACGAGAACAAGGATTTGGAAGCGTACGTCTACGTTCCGACGGAACGCGCGATGCAGGTCCGGCAGGGGCTCGAAGTCGATTTGATGGATACCAGCGGCAGGATGCTGGAAAAGTCGAAGATCGATTTCGTTTCCTCGCAGGTCGACAACACGCTGCAGGGGATTCTCGTCAAAGCTCCGGTTCACATCGCTCCGGAGGTGTTGCGCAATCTGCAACTGGTCAAAGCAAGGATCGTCTGGAGCACGGCGCCCATGGCGGTGGTTCCGGTCCTGGCCGTCACCCGGCAGGGTGGCCAGAGCTTTGTGTTCGTCGCAGCCAAACAGCAGGATGGGCATTTTATCGCGACACAAACGCCGGTCACCCTGGGAGACACGGTGGGCAACACTTACTCCGTCACTTCAGGATTGAATGCGGGCGATCGCGTGATCGTGTCGAGCACTCAATTCCTTGTGAACAATATGCCGGTGCAGCCGCTGGGCGCCTGAGGCGCCTTGCAAGTTCTTCGGCTGCGAAGGCGCCGCAGAACGATAGTATCTGCCGCGAACGACCGCACGTTTCAGGCTTTCATCTTGCCGGCTTCTTTGCCCGGAGCCTGGCTACCCAGCCCTTTAGTTGGGTCAGAAACGCGAACGGAAGTCCCGATTCTGAAACACGCCCGAGGAAGGAAGGCATACCTTGTTTGTCGATTTCTTCATTCACCGACCGGTATTCGCCACGGTGTGCGCGCTCCTGATCATTCTGGCCGGGGCCGTTTGTATCCCCACCCTGCCAATTTCGCTGTATCCCCAGCTGACACCGCCGACGGTTTCTGTGGCCACCAACTACATCGGCGCCAATGCCGACACAGTGGAAAAGGCCGTCACCATTCCTCTCGAAGAATCCATCAACGGTGTCGAGGGGATGCGCTACATCAGTTCCTCCAGCACCAACAGCGGCACGAGCGAGATTTCCACGACCTTCCGGACCGGATACGATCTTGACATCGCTGCCGTCGACGTTCAGAACCGCGTCGCCAGCGTCCAGGGCCGCCTTCCCGCGGCCGTCAACCAGACCGGAATCAGCATCACCAAGGTCAGCAACCAATTCGTTTTTGCCGCCGGTTTTTTCACTCGCGATGGCCGCTACTCCAACGAGTTCATCTCCAATTACCTCGACGTCTATGTCAAAGACGCCATCAAGCGCGTGCCCGGTGTGGGCGACGTCACTATCTTCGGCGAGCGCAAATACGCCATGCGCATCTGGCTCGATCCGCTCCGTCTCGCCACCCGCAATCTCACCGCCACCGACGTCGTGAATGCCCTTCAGGAACAGAACGTGGAGATTCCCGCCGGCCAACTCGGCCAGCCGCCCGCGAACTCCACGCAGGCCTTCCAGGTCCCGGTGCGCGTTGTCGGCCGCCTCAGTGACCCGGTCCAGTTCGACAACATCATCATCAAGAACAGCCCCAACGGCCTGGTCCAATTGAAGGACGTTGGCCACGCGGTGGTCGGCGCTGAAGACTACAGTTCAGTTCTCAAATACAACGGCCAGGTCGCCATGGGCATTGGCGTCCAACAACTCTCGACTGCCAATTCTCTCGATGTGGACGCCCAGGGCAAAGCAGTACTGAGAGAGCTATCTAAAACCTTTCCCCCGGGACTCGAGTACGCCATCGCTTTTGATTCGACAACCATAGTTGGAGACTCGATCCGCGAAGTCCTGGTCACTCTGGGCGAGGCCATCGCCATCGTGATCGTGGTCATCTTCCTGTTCTTGCTTGATTGGCGCGCCACCATCATTCCCGCTGTTACCATCCCGGTGTCGTTGATCGGCACCTTCGCGTTTACCAAGGTCTTCGGCTTCTCCATCAACTCGCTCACGCTGTTCGGCATCACGCTGGCCACCGGCCTCGTTGTCGATGACGCCATCGTGGTCATCGAAAACGTGCAGCGGCATATTGCGGCGGAACATTGCGACCCGCACAAAGCTACCTCCGAGGCCATGGGCGAGGTCACCAGCGCCGTCATCGCCACCTCGCTGGTACTGATCGCCGTGTTCATTCCGGTGTCGTTCTTCCCCGGCACCACCGGCATCCTCTATCGGCAGTTTTCGCTGACCATCGCGTTCTCCATCGCAATCTCCGCTTTCAACGCGCTCACCCTTTCTCCCGCGCTCTCTGCCCTGTTTCTCCGCGGCGAGGAAGAACGCCCACGGCAATTGGACTTCCTGCACATCCGGCCCATTTCCCGTGCTTTCGCGGCGTTCATTCATGGCGCCGACGCCGCCGTCAGTTGGACGTCTCGTACTTACGCGCGAACGATTCACGTCGCCCTTCGCATTCGCTATGTGCTGCTGGTGCTGTTCTTCGCGGGGCTTGCTGCTACGGGGTGGATGTATTTGCACGTACCTACCGGCTTCATTCCCCAGGAAGATCAGGGCTATCTCATCGCCATTGTGCAAGCGCCTCCCGGCTCTTCTCTGGGATACACCGGTGCCCTCGCCGACCGCGCCACAGCCATCATCGGTCAAGACTCGGATATCGTCGGCGCATTCTCGGTGATGGGCTTCAGCTTCAGCGGAGGCGCTTCGAATGCCGGCCTGATGTTTGTGGCCACCAAGCCCGCTGATCAACGGCGCGGCAAAGGCCACGCCGCCGCCGACATCGTCGCCCGCCTTGCGCCCAAACTGCAGATGCTCATGTTTGCGCCCGACGGTGGTCTCGTGGCGTTGTTCCAACCCCCCGCCGTGCAGGGCGTCGGCAGCTTCGGCGGCTTCCAGTTCGAACTCCAGGACCAGGGCCGAAACACCATCACCGATCTCGATCGGGTGGCGCACCAGATCGTCGGCGCCAGCCGCGCCCGCAAGGATCTCAGCGGCCTGCTCACGACTTTCTCCGCCAACGATCCCCAGGTGCTGGTGAACATAGATCGCGAGAAAGCGAAGGCCTTGAACATCCCGCTCTCCCAGGTCACAACCACGCTGGGAGTGTTCATGGGATCGCAATACGTCAACGACTTCGACTTCAACAATCGTACCTATCGGGTCTTCGTGCAGGCCGACCAGCCCTTCCGCATGACTGCCAAGGACCTGCACAATTTCTACGTACGGTCAGATTCGGCGCAGATGGTACCGCTCGATAATCTGGTCACGGTTGCCAACAGTTCCGGCCCTCCGGTCATCAACCACTACAACCTGTTCCGCTCGGTTGAGATCGATGGCTCGGCCGGGCCAG
The DNA here is from genome assembly GCA_963812485.1 of uncultured Acidobacteriota bacterium. Classification (GTDB taxonomy): domain Bacteria; phylum Acidobacteriota; class Terriglobia; order Terriglobales; family Acidobacteriaceae; genus Telmatobacter. The sequence goes on along the minus strand of CAWEVD010000008.1, from coordinate 137,257 downwards.
GCTACAGTTCCGGCCAGGGCATCACCGCCATGGAAGAGCTGGCGAAGCAGGTGATGATGCCCGGCATGACCTACCAGTGGACCGGCCTCACTCTCGACGAAATCGAGTCCGGCGGCAAGGCCATTATCATCTTCGGACTCGGCATTCTGGTCGTGTACCTCACCCTCGCGGCCCAGTACGAAAGCTTTGTGCTTCCGTTCATCATTCTTCTGGCTGTCCCCATGGCTGTGCTTGGAGCATTGGGTGCTATCTCGCTGCGCGGCATGTCCAACGATGTTTATTGCCAGATCGGACTGGTCATGCTGATCGGCCTTTCCGCAAAGAACGCCATTCTGATCGTCGAATTCGCCGAGCAGCTGCGCCGCAAAGGACGATCGATCGTCGAAGCCGCCATCGAGGCCGCTGAACTTCGCCTCCGCCCCATTCTGATGACCTCATTTGCGTTCATCCTTGGCATTACTCCGCTGGTCTTTGCTACCGGTGCGGGCGCTCTCGGACGGCGTTCGGTCGGAACCACCATCGTGGGCGGCATGTTATTGTCCACAGTTTTGAACCTGTTCTTTATTCCCACGCTCTATGTGATTGTGAGCACGATTCTCTCGCGCACGCATCGCGAGCGGAGAGTCCCGGCAGACTGCGAGGAACTCGCTACTGCTTCTGTCGGTGAGCGATGATGTAGTCCTTGATTCGCTCGTAAACGTCGCTGTTCACAATCCCATGCTCCACCAGGTCCTGCTTGGTTCGATAGGGCCGGAAGCGCACGATGCGCCCGGCCCAACTCCTCGTCATTCCCGGAACCTTCATCAACTCTTCTACGCTGGCATGATTTATATCCACACGCATCTCTTCCGGAGGGGCATGCGGAAGAGATGTAGTCTGGGACCAGCCTGGCAGGAAACCGCACATCATCCACGCGCCGAGGATCGTCATCAGCAGCACCGTGATTCGTGATCGCGCTTGCACGGGTTCATTCTCTCCCTCTCGTGGGCTGCCTGCAAGCCGGACGTAATGTGTCGAATGCATAAGTTTTATTCCCACCGCCCCAGTCGGGCTGTGACAATAGTTTTATGGCTCCTCCCCCACTTGTTCCCGGTGCCTTGCGGAACATCCGCGAACGATTCTTGCGGCGGACCACTTACTCAGCCCTGCTGGTCCTGTTCACTCTGCTGATTTTGTGTCTCGTTTTCGCGTGGACCACGCGGGATGCCATGACGCATCTTCCGGCGCGCGGGCAGAATCGTACTCCCGCGGGTGCAAAGAAAACGATCGTCGACCTTAGCCCCTGGCAAACGGCACAGGCGCTCGCTGCTCTCGCGGTTACGGCCGAGGAAAATGAATACGCGCGCGACGCCGAACGGCTGGCCGATCACGAAGTCGATCAGGCCTTCGCTGCCGCGCTTCGCCAGGCCACGATTCAGGCTCAAAATCGCAAACTCACCGGCGACGCGCTTGCGCTCTCCAAGCGAATCGACCAACTGCAGCAACTGGTCAATCAGGATCAGGAGCAGGTGCGTCAGCTGACCAGCAGTTCCGCCGCCGGAGCGAAAGCGCCTTCGGAGCCGTCAACCGACGATGATGATCTCGATATCGCCAAGGCGCAACTGCAGCTTGACTCCGATGAATTGGACGACGCGCAGCAGGACCTTGCCCGCGCATCCGGTGATCAACGTGCTCAGATCCAGAGTGAACTCGCCGCGCGTGAAGCCGCGATGACTAAATATGACAGCCAATCCGGCGGCGACGGTCAAATCGCAATTCTTTCGGTCGCCCACAATGGAACACTGGCTGGCCGGCTCGGAGCCTGGAACCGGCAACGATCCCGGCAGGCCTTGATCGAGCAGGCAATCGCGCAGACGCAGAACGACATCCGCAGTCTCACCGAACAACACAACGCTCTCGAAGCTCAGGCCAATGCAAGCGATTCGGCTGCTTCGGACAATTCCCAGGATCGCACCACCAAGCTCGCCGCCATCAAGAACCGCAGCGCGGAACGCCAGCTTCTCGGCATCTACGACGACCGAATCCAGACCGACGCAGCAACTCGCCGGGGTTTACTCGAACTGGTCGGCCCAGGTGACTTCGCCAGCATCGAATCGTGTTGCACCTCATCCTGCAATCCTCGGCGTGGATTCTCGTCATCCTCATCTCCATGCTTCTGGGCGATAGGCTTGTGCGCCACTTGACCTCGCATCCTTCGCTCGGTCGGCGTGAGATGCAGACGCTGCGCATGATTCTCCAACTGGCCATCCAGGTTGTCGGGGTGATCCTCATCCTGCTCGTCATCTTTGGAGCGCCCCAGCAGACATCGACTATGCTGGGCCTCGCTACAGCCGCACTCACCATCGCCCTGCAGGATTTCGTGCTCGCATTTTTCGGATGGTTTCGTCTCGTCGGCAAGCGAGGCATCCGGGTTGGAGACTGGGTCGAGATCAATGGCGTCGGCGGCGAAGTCACCGAAGTCGGCCTCATGACAACCACGCTGCTTGAGACCGGCAATCTCGCCGATCGGGGGTATCCCACCGGCCGCAGCATCAGCTTTATGAATGGCTTCGCCATTCGCGGCCAGTTCTTCAATTTCTCCACCAGCGGCCAATGGACGTGGGATGAGATTACGGTCGCGGTTCCGGCATCGGTGGATGCGCCCGCCGCCGTGGACCGCATTCTTCACGCCGTCCAGCACGAAACGCGCGAGAACAGTCGCATCGCGGAGCAGGAATGGAAACGTGGCACGCACGGCGGCGGACTCAGCAGGTTTCGCACCGACCCCGCTGTCAATCTGCGGCCCTCCGCCTCCGGCATCGACCTGGAGGTCCGGTACGTTACCCGCGCCTCGGAACGGTTCGAGATGCGAAACCGCTTGTATCAACAGGTATTCGACATGCTCCATGAGCCGCCGACGCAGACGCAATCGGAACCCTTATCCCCGGTCTAGCCGGCTCAAAGGCGCAATCAATCCTTCCGGCGGCGCCATCTTGCTGTTGACAGCCTGAGGCTTTTCCCTTAGGGTGAAAACAATGCAGCTCCGCCACCATCACGGCCATCACCACCATCATGGTGATTCCATGCCGGCGGACTGTCATGGCCTGATGTAGATCGGCCAGAGAGATCAAGAATCCAAAGCCCGCCGGCGATGACGCTGGTGGGCTTTTTCATTTGCGACAATCATTTCTGACAAGATCAAAAAGACAGACCTCAACCGCAACCAAAAGATGACCGAGACCCACAAAATGATCGATTTCGAAAAGATGGATGGACTCGCACCCGGTATTGTCCAGGACGCGCGCACCGGCGAAGTGCTGATGCTCGGGTTTCTCAACCCCGCCAGCTACGCCAAGACCCTGGAGACAGGCTTCGTCACCTTCTGGAGCCGGACACGCCAGAAGCTATGGATGAAAGGGGAGACCAGCGGAAACCGCTTGCGCGTCATCTCCGCTTCCACCGACTGCGACCACGACACGCTGTTGTTTCGCGTGGAAGTGGAAGGCGACGGACTTGTATGCCACGAGGGAACCGTGAGCTGCTTCACGCGCCCGATCGACCTGGCTGGACAGAAAGCGGAGGCTACCAATGGCGAACAAGCTTAGGCTCGGCATTCCCAAGGGCAGCCTCCAGGAAGCGACCATCGCCCTGTTCAAGCGCGCGGGATGGAACATCTATGCCGATGGCCGTTCCTACTTTCCTTCCATCGACGACAGTGAAGTCGAGTGCATGCTGATCCGCGCGCAGGAGATGGCACGCTATGTCGATCACGGCGTTCTCGACGCCGGACTTACCGGCATCGATTGGGTTGTCGAAAGCGGCCTGGATGTCGCCAGCGTTACAACCCTCACCTACGCCAAGCAGAGCCGCCGCAAAGTGCGCTGGGTGCTCGCCGTGCCCGAATCCAGCGGCTTCGAAAAAGCGGAAGACCTCGAAGGCAAAATCATCGCCACCGAACTGGTCGAGGTCAGCAAGCGTTATTTCGCCGATCGGGGCGTGAACGTCAAGGTGGAGTTCAGCTGGGGCGCCACCGAAGTCAAGCCTCCCCGCTTGGCCGACGCCATCGTCGAAGTCACCGAGACGGGCAGCTCGCTCAAGGCCAATCACCTGAAAATCATTGATACCGTGATGGAGAGCGAGACCCACCTCATCGCCGGAAAGGGACGCTCTCGCCGATCCATGGAAGCGCGAGAAGATCGAGTCGCTGGCGCTGATGCTGCGCGGCGCCATCGATGCCCAGTCGCAGGTCGGGCTCATGCTCAATGTGCGCCGTGCCGATCTTGACGCGGTTCTTGCCGTATTGCCCGCGCTCAATTCGCCCACCATTTCGCAGTTAAGCGATGCCGAGTGGGTCGCCGTGAACACCATCGTCGAAGAGCGCACCGCCCGCGAAGTCATTCCTCGGCTCAAAGCAGCCAACGCCACCGGCATCGTCGAATACCCGCTGAACAAGGTCGTGCTGTAGCCCGGAGGCGAACCATGAAACTGATCCGCACCAACGGGCGAGGCGCAACAAATGCCGCAACGATTCTTGCCGCACTTGAACAACGCGGCGGCGCGGCTCTTGACGGCGTGCTCCCCGCCGTCACGCGCATTGTTGCCGATGTGCGCCGCAAGGGGATCGCGCTCTCTTGCGCTTACGCCTCCAAATTCGATCGGCCTTACCGGCCCCGATGCTCTCCGCGTTACGGCAGAAGAAATGGCCGCCGCATGGGACGAAACCGATCCCGCGCTGCGCAAGGCACTATCAACCGCCGCCGCGCAGATCCGAAGATTCGCTCAGCGCCAACTTCCCGCATCATGGACCAAGACCATCTGCGCAAGGCCTCACCACCGGACAACTCGTGCGGCCGCTCGGCTCGGTCGGCTGCTATGTGCCCAGCGGCCGCCACCCCTTACCCTCCACTCTGCTGATGACCGTGATCCCCGCGCAGGTTGCGGGCGTGGAGCGCATCGTCGTCGTCTCTCCCAGGCCCGTGAAGGAAACTCTGGCCGCGGCGCATCTCCTGGGCATCACCGAGTTCTATCGCCTCGGCGGCGCGCATGCCGTAGCCGCGCTCGCGTATGGAACCGAATCCATCGCGCCGCGTCGATAAGATCGTCGGCCCCGGCAATCTGTACGTCACCGCCGCCAAGCGCCTCGTCGCCTTCGATTGCGCCATCGACATGCTCGCGGGGCCGACAGAAATCGTCGTCACCAGCGAACGCGGACGCGCCGAGGACATCGCCTCCGACCTCGTCGCCCAGGCCGAACATGATCCCGAAGCACTCGCCATCTTCATCACCACGCGCTCTGAACTTGCCCGGCAAGTCATCGCAGAGGCAAAGGCGCGCAGCCGCGGCAATCCCGTCGCGCAGAATTCCCTTAACCGCAACGGCCTGGTGATTCTTGCGGGCAGCACGGACGAAGCCCGCCAGATCACCAATCGAATCGCCCCCGAACATCTCACTGTCGATACCGCCAACGATCTCGACTGGGTGCAGAACGCCGGCTCCGTCTTCATCGGCCGCTGGTCCGCGCAGCCCATGGGCGATTACATCTCCGGCCCCAATCACACTTTGCCCACCGGCGGCATGGCGCGCGTGCGCGGCGGCCTCAGCGTGAACGATTTCGTCAAGCTCATCACTGTGCAGGAGTATTCAGCGCAGGCCGTACGCGAATTCGGCCCTCACGCCGAGCTGCTCGCCGAAGCGGAAGGCCTCATCGGCCATGCCGAAGCCATTCGCACCCGCTTGAACCGGAGGCCGGCCCGTGACTGAGACCCTTGACTCTACCTCGTGACCCTGGTCCAGCCCGCTCCGCGCGCCCGCGTGCGTGCGATGAAGGAATATCATCCGCCGCTGGGCTGCCGCGACGCCCTTCGCCTCGATTTCAACGAGAACACCCTGGCCTGTTCGCCGGCGGTGCGCAATGTGCTCGCCGGCATCTCCGCCGGAGACCTCACCCGCTATCCCGAGCGCGAGTCTGTCGAAGCCATGGTCGCCGCGCATCTCGGGCTCGCCTCCGCCCAGGTTGCGCTTACCAACGGCGTCGACGAAGCGATTCATGTCCTCTTCGAAGCCTTCCTCGATGCGGGAGATGAACTGCTCCTGCCCGTGCCGACCTACACGATGTACGAAGTCTATGCCTCGGCGACGGACGCCCGCGTCATCGCCGTTCAGGCCGCGGATGACCTGCAATTCCCATTCGAGCGACCTGCGTCCGTCAATCACCCCTCGCACCAAGATCATCGCCATCGCCAACCCCAACAGCCCATCCGGAACCGTCGCCACTCGTGAGCAAATCCTCGAACTCGCGCGCCGCGCTCCGCACGCCATCATCCTTGTCGATGAAGCCTATTTCCATTTCTACGGCGAAACCGTAATCGACCTGATCGGCAAATCATCCAATCTCATCGTGGCGCGCACGTTTTCCAAGGCCTACGGACTCGCCGGACTGCGCGTCGGCGTGCTCGCCGGGCCGCTCGAGTCAATGCAATGGGTACGCCGCGTGCTCTCGCCCTACAGCGTGAACTCGGTCGCGCTCGCCTGCCTTCCGGCCGCACTCGAAGACACGGCCTATCTCGCACTGGTACGTCGCCGAAGTGCTTGCGGCGCGTCGCGAATTCGAAGCCGCGCTCGATCGCAGCCAAAGTTCGCTACTGGCCCAGCCGCGCCAACTTCATCCTGGTCGACATCGGCCCCCGCCATAAGGACTTCGTCCGCCACATGCATGTCGCCGGCGTGCTGGTGCGCGACCGCTCCAACGATCCCGGCTGCGACGGCCGCGTCCGCATCACCATCGGCACCCGCGAGCAGATGAGAAAGGCGGTCGTGGCCATGAATGAAGCCCTGACGCTCATTCGGAGTAAGGACAGCTCTCGATGACAAGCAAGAAAATGGCGAGTTCCACGAAACTGGGTGCCCCAGATCTCGATTCTGAGACCTGGGCTTCCAATACGCCTTCGCGCACCGCCAGTCTCGACCGCAACACCACTGAAACCCGCATCGCCATCAAGCTCACCATCGAAGGCAAAGGCCAATACAAAGTCTCCACCGGCATTCGCTTCTTCGATCACATGCTCGAACTCTTCACCCGCCACGGCGCCTTCGATCTCGATCTCAACTGCGACGGCGATCTCGACGTCGACCAGCATCACACCGTCGAAGATGTCGGCATCGCGCTGGGCGAAGCCTTCGATCGCGCCCTCGGCGACAAGCGCGGCATCCTGCGCGCCGGCTACTTCCTCATGCCCATGGACGAAACCCTCGCCATCGCCGCCGTCGACCTGAGCGGCCGCGCCGCATTCGCCGTCGACACCAAGGTGCGCACCCGCCTCGTCGGCGACCTGCAAACCGAACTCGTCACCGATTTCTTCGAAGGCTTCGCACGCGGCGCCCGCGCCAACGTCCACGTCAAGACCATGTATGGCCGCTCCAATCATCACAAGATCGAAGCCATCTTCAAAGCCTTCGCTCGGGCGCTGCGCGTGGCCTGCTCCCGCGACAAACAACTGGGCGAAATGCTGCCCAGCACCAAGGGACTGCTCTGATGCGCGTCACCGTCATCGACTACAAGGCCGGCAATCTCACCTCGGTGCTCAAGGCCTTGCGCCATCTCGGCGCCGAGTCGAAGTCACCGACAGAGATCTGTCGCTCGTCGAATCCGCCGAGCGCCTCGTCCTGCCCGGCGTCGGCCATTTCGCCGCGACCCAGCGCCTCGACGAATCCGGCCTCACCGCGGCGATCCGCGCCGCCATCGCGCGCGGCGTTCCGTTCCTCGGCATCTGCGTCGGCATGCAGTGGCTCTATGCGGGTTCGACTGAAGCACCCGATCAACCCGGGCTGGCGCATTTTGCGGATCAATGCACCCGCTTCCCCGAAAGCAACGAAAAGATTCCCCATGTAGGCTGGAATTCGCTCGACGTGCGCACGGCCTCGCGCCTGCTGGCCGGAATCGAAGCCGGCGAATTTGTCTACTTCACGCATTCCTACAAGGCGCCGGTCACGCCCGACACGGCCGCCATCACGCACTACATCGAGCCCTTCGCCGCGGCCGTCGAGCGCGGCAACGTCATGGGCGTGCAATTCCATCCCGAAAAATCCGGCGAAACCGGCCTGAAGATTCTCCGCAATTTCTCTGGAGCTGCTCAATGCTGACCAAACGCATCATCGCCTGTCTCGATGTCCACGACGGCCGCGTCGTCAAAGGCGTCCAGTTCGTCGACCTCATCGATGCCGGCGATCCTGCCACCCAGGCCGCGCGTCACGCGCGCGAAGGCGCCGACGAAATCGTCCTCCTCGATATCACCGCCACCCACGAGGGCCGCCAGACGCTGCTCGACACCGTACGCCGCACCGCCCGCGAGCTCTTTGTTCCCTTCGCCGTCGGCGGCGGCATCCGCACCGCGCGTGATGCCGAGAACGTCTTCGACGCCGGCGCCGACAAGGTCAGCGTCAACTCCGCCGCACTCGCCGACCCGACGCTCATCGACGCCATCGGCCGCAACTTCGGAGCGCAGGCCGTCGTCGTTGCTATCGACGCCCGCCGCGATCCGCAGGCCGCCGATCCCGTCCGCGATGCGCAGGTCTTCGTCCAGGGCGGCCGCAAGCCAACCGGACGCCGCGTTGTCGAGTGGGCTCGCGAGGCCGAGGCCCGCGGCGCCGGCGAAATACTGCTCACCTCGATGGACTCCGATGGAACCCGCGCCGGCTTCGATTGCGAGCTGACTGCGGCCGTAAGCCAGGCCGTGAGCATTCCCGTCATCGCGTCCGGCGGCGCAGGCACTGTCGCAGCATTTCGCCGATGTGTTCGCGGCCGGCAAAGCCGACGCCGCACTGGCCGCAAGCATCTTCCACTTCGGTGTCTCCAGCGCCCGCTCCCTCAAACAGGAATTGGCGGCCGCCGGTGTTCCCGTGAGGCTCCCATGCTGATACCTTCCATCGATTTGCTGGGCGGCCGCATCGTGCAGCTCGTGCAGGGCGAAAAGCTGCGCCTGGCCTTCGACGACTTCGAATACTGGATCGAGAAGTTTGCGCGCTATCCGCTCGTTCAGTTGATCGACCTCGACGCCGCCATGCGCCAGGGCGACAACTCCGCGCTGGTCGCAGCAGATCGCAAAACGCCTGCCCTGCCAGGTTGGCGGCGGCATCCACTCCATTGAACGGGCGCAGCGCATGCTCGATGCCGGCGCGAAGCGCGTCATCATCGGGTCGGCTCTTTTTTCCGAACAGGAAGGGCGCGCCAGCGTGAACACGGCGTTCGCCGCGGAACTGGCCGGCACGCTCGGACTGGAACACGTGGTCGCCGGCATCGACACCAAGAACGGCCACATCGCCGTCAAAGGCTGGAAGGCGCAAGTCGCCCTCACGCCCGACGAGGCGATTCCTCAACTCGAACCCTACGCGGCGGCGTTTCTGTACACGCACGTTGATGGCGAAGGCCTGATGCAGGGCTTTCCCATCGCGACTGCAGCGCGCCTCCGCACGCTTACCCAGCGGCAGCTCATCGTGGCCGGCGGAATTCGCAGCCAGCAGGAGATCGACGCGTTGCAAGCCATCGGCGCCGATGCGGTCGTCGGCATGGCGGTCTACACCGAGATGCTGGCGGTTTAGCCAAAGCACACCGGCAGTTGCGAACGGCGATACTCACGCGGCCCTTAGATCGCTTCAGCTATGCTGGAGAAGAACTCTCAACGAAAGGAAAAGGAATGGCTGCCACCAGGGTGAGCGGGATTCGACTAGCCAAACGGCTCGATGAGGTAGGTTTTTCCGACATTGTTCAGATCCGCAATAAGGTCATGGCGATGCGCGCGGAAGGTCTCCAGGTGCATTCGCTGCATGGCGGCGAGCCGTTCTTCGAGACCCCGGACGACATCAAATTTTCCGCGGTCCGGGCGCTGGTCGAAAACCAGACCCACTATGCGCCATCCTCCGGCCTGCTCCCGCTGCGCAAAGCGCTGGTCGAAAAGCTTGCAAGAAAAAACGGCATCCATGTCTCGACTGATGAAGTGATCGCCACGGTCGGCGGCTCGCAGGGTCTGTACGCCGCCTTCCAGAGCGTGCTTGACCCGGGAGACGACGCGCTCGTCTTCTCGCCTTACTGGACCCCCATCGGCGATCTCGTGACGGGGGCCCAGGCGCGCCCCTTGCTGGTACCCACCATCACCGCGCGCCGCAACGGAATTCGCAAAACGCTCGAGCAGTTTTCCACGAATCGGACGCGCGCCATCTACTACAACACTCCGCAAAACCCCAGCGGCCTGGTCTTCACGCGTGCCGAGGCGGAAGAAGTTGCTGCCTTCGCCATCGAACGCGATCTGATCGTCATCGCCGATGAGGCCTACGAAGACCTGGTCTACGAGGGCGAGCATGTCTCCATCGCGTCGCTGCCCGGGATGGCGGAGCGCACCATCACCGCATTCACGTTTTCCAAGACCTATGCCATGACCGGCTGGCGCGCCGGATACGCTGTTGCCAAAGAACCGTTCATGACCGCCCTGCGCAAGATCGTTCTCTACTCCACCAATGGCGTCACCACTCCCGTGCAGTACGCGATGATTCAGGCGCTCACCACGCCCGAGTCGCAGATTGCGGCGCGCCGCGAGGAATATCGCCGGCGCCGCGACCTGCTCGTTGCCGGGCTCAATGAAGTGGGCCTCGACGTGCGAACCGCCCGCCGGAGCCTTCTACGCATTTCCCAACGTCGAGAAGATACACAAGAACAGCCGCACCGCCGCTCAAATCCTCCTGGAAAAAGCGCACATAGCAACTATCCCCGGTTCTGTCTTTGGCGCGCAGGGCGAAGGACATTTGCGCTTTGGCTATGCCATCACCATCAAGGAGATCGAGGATTGCGTGGAAGCCCTGCGCGGGTTTAGCGCCTGAGTATTTTCAAACCGGAGACTCGGTCTTTTGTGCTTCTCCGACCGCCCGGCTCGTCTCCACGCGCGATGCGCGCAACATCCGGGCAACCTGCTTCAGGTGTAACTGCACTGCATACGCCCGCAGAATCTCCGCCTGCGGGAATCCGATTCCCTTGGGCCGCAGGGCAGACATGCGCTCTTCCAATCGGGCGATATCCTCTTCGAGATGTAGCCCAGGCGGTGGCACGTCGAAACGCCAGTTGTGTATGCAGCGCGCCACGTGATGAAACCCGGTTCGAACGTCCTGCGCCAGCTTCCCCAATTCCGGCTCCAGTTGCTCCGCATAACGATCTTCGACAGCTGTCTTTCACCGCCAGTTGCAGCGCCGCCAGGGCGTCGAAGAGTGCGTGGCCGGATTGCACCAGCATACCTAACCCTTCGCGCCAGCCCGGGCCGCCCGAAGGCTCGTGGCGGGAAGCATCGAGCAGCTGGTCGTTACTTGCCAGCGCGACCCTGGCATCTTCGCGCAACTGGGCGATATCCTCAGCAGGGGCCCCACGAAAGCCTTCCAGGATTCCTTCGAAAAATGCGCCCAGGACGAGGAACTCCTGCGCTAACCCGTCGCGCAGGTGCAGGCGGGCGCGATCCGGAAAGACAAGCGTGCTCACCGCAACCGCCACCAGGATGCCGAAAAGCACCTGTCCCACGCGGGTCAGCGCAAGCGTCCAGTGAGAACTGGACTGCACCAGCATGATGATTGTGATCGTCACTCCCGCCAGGCGCGAGCTGCTGCGGAATCCGAGTAGTCCGCAAATAACGATCGCCGCGAAGACCGCGAGGATGTAGTTCCATGGGACAGTACCCAGCAGCGAAAACGAAAACCCAAACAGTGCGCCGATCAACGTTCCCAGAACGCGATCGCGCGACGCGGTGATGGTAGCGCCAAAGTTCGACTGCAGCACGATGATGGCGCTGATGGCTCCCCAATAGCCGTCGTGCAGTCCCAGGCGTGACGCCAGCCACCAGCACAGGCCCGCCGCCAGGGCCGTCTTCGCCGCATGAATGAGCAGCCTGCGACGCTCCCACGACAAAAGGCCACGGCTGGCCGTGTCCGCAATGTGAAGCTTGATTGCGAGCTCTTGTTGGGACCAGGTTTTGTTAGCTGTCAGGCGCATGCGATTACACCATTCTTTCATGCGAGACAAATGCTACTTTGCCTACCCACCAGAATTTGGGAATCGGCTTTGACCAGCGTGTAGCATAGGGGCAAGGCCGCTATGCTACGAGTGGGTTATCCCTCAGTCTTAGACTCCAAACTGCTAAGTGTCATGCCGGAAGGTGTCGATCTGGTCCCTCTGGCGGATGGTCTCGATGGCCACGTCGACATCGACGTGTGGATTCCGGATCCGTACCCCACTCGCGCCCAGCGCGTCTGGCCGCACCTGCGCGGGGTGCGCCTGGTACTTTCGCTCATGGCCGGCACGGAATGGATTCCCGGCACCGTGGGTCCCCACGTCACCATCTGCAATGCTCGCGGGGCGCACAACATCTCCACCGCGGAATGGACCCTCTCCGCCATTCTCGCGCATGCTCAAGTTTTTGCCCGTCTATTTCGATATTCAGCGCTCCGGCGATTGGCGGCGCCGCTCCGATGTCACTCGGATCTACGAGCAACTGACGCACGATCGACGTCAACTGCATCCGCCCGTCAAGCTCGAAGAACTCACGGGCAAAACCGTATTGCTGGTGGGTTATGGTTCGATCGGCAAAGAAATCGAGCGCATGCTCGAGCCGTTCCATGTGGAGATACTGCGCGTCGCGCGGAGCGCGCGCACGGCGCCGCTTGTTCATCCCGTGAGCGAGCTCGATGCGTTGTTGCCGCAAGCCGACGTTGTGGTCATGATTCTGCCGTTGACCGATGAGTCCAGAGGTCTGATCGGCCCAAAGCAGCTTGACCTCATGCGGCAGGGTGCCCTGCTTGTCAATGCCGCACGCGGAGGCGTGGTGCAGACCGATGCGCTGGTCGACGCGCTGAACGCGGGCAGAATCCGGGCCGCCATCGATGTTACCGATCCTGAACCGCTGCCCGAAGGACACCCTCTTTGGCAATGTCCCAATCTGCTCATCACTCCGCACGTGGGCGGATCGAGCCCGCAATTCGCTCCCCGAGCCCTGAAAATTGCAGCCGATGAACTGCGCCGCTACATGGTAGGCGAACCGCTTAGAAACGTCGTTCAGGCCGCTGTCTGAACCGCGACCGGCGCCCTCTGCCAATCGCGAAGCCCTATCACCGCGAGCACCACGAGCCCTGCGTACAACACCGCGGTGAGCCACAGATTCTTGTAGATGTACTCGCCGATGTAGACCAGGTCCACCACGATCCAGAGCCACCAGTTGGCGATGTGTTTGCGCGCCTGCCACCAACTGCCGACCAGGCTGTAGCTGGTCAATGTCGCGTCGAGATAGGGCAGAGACGCATGCAGTCGCTTGGCCATAATCCCCAGAAGAACGCTACCGGCAACCCCCGCGGCCAACGCCAGCAGCAGGCTTCGCATGGCCAGTGGGACGACGCGTACTTCCCCTTCTTCGCGGACGCCGCGCCACCAGTGCCACCACCCATACAGCGTGAAACCGACAAAAAACATTTGCAGAAGAGAGTCCGAAAGCAGCCGCGCCTGGTAGAAGACCACCAGGTAGAGAACGTCGGCAGCCAGCGTCACGGGCCAGCAAAGCAGCGTTCGCCGCGCCGTCAGCCAGATTCCCAGGCCTGTCGTCAGCGTGCCGGCCAATTCGAGCCAGTGCTCTTGAAAGAAAGCCGCAATCGTCGTGGCGGTCATCGTGCCGTACTCACAGTCGCCGGCCGGTCGGGTCTCCTCGCCCACTCGCGCAATGCGTCGAGAAGCTTGCGTCCCGGTCCGCCGAACCATTTTGCATGCGAGACGAGATAACCCTCGCAGGCCATGCTGGCCTTTTCCCTGTCCTGGAGCGCGGTGAGAAAATAATCTGTCTCCGCCAAAGCGAATTCCGCATGGCACAGCGCCGTCATCGGCGCGAGCGCCAGTCGCTCCTCGCGCGAAAGCGGTCTCACCGACTCATAACCGTCGAGCAAGGCAAACAGATGGTCGTAATGCACGCGGACGTCTTCGGGTTGATTGGGGCGATCCACCAGCGCCAGCCAGCCAACGATGCTGCGCTCAATGGCCTGCGCCAGGTCGTGCACCGCATTCGTCCGATCGGCCAGCCCGAAGTCGATGACCGCAACGACCTCTGCATCTGCACCTGTATCGCTCCACAGCAGGTTGGAGGCATGCAGATCATTGTGCGTCCACAGCGGCGTCAGGCACGGCAACAGCGGGAGAAGTTCCGCGTGAAAGGGCGCCAGGAGGGTCAATGCTTCCTCACGGCAATTACGTTGGCGCAGATAGTCGCTCAGCGCGGGTCGTGCCGCCACGTAGCGGCTGAACTCCGCGCCTGGATCGGGTGACGCGAAGATAGTAAAGCCCGCTACCAGCGGCCTTGATTTGCGCGGCGGCGCATCAAAGCCGCGAGATGCGATGTGGAGCCGCGCCATTGCCTGCCCTGCGGACCGTGCATGGCCCAGGGATCGGAACGGCGTCCATGAAAGCGCGTCTTCATATACGTCGATGCCCCGCGGCGTTTCGTGCACTTCGTAAACCCATTCCCCTGCCATGATGGAAGTTTCGCCTGACGCTGTCCTGAACACGCGGGGCACCATCGCTCCGTTGTTGCGCAGATGGGCCATGAACCGATGCTCTTCGCGCAGTCCTGCCGTATCGCGCACTGTCATGTGATGGCGCTTGATAAAAACATTCTGGCTCTGCGTAGCCACAACGCTCGCCGCCGAAAACGGACGCGGGCTTATCATCAGAACTCTCTTTGGCGGGCCGAGCGCGGGGTATTCACGCAATAGGGCACGCATCTCGTCCAGTGTTAACGGCGGCCAATCAGGTTCGACCAGCGTGCCATCCAGGCCATGCGCCATCGCTGCGCGGTTTACTTGCACTTGCGTTTGCTCCTTCCAGAACCCAGGCACCTTTAAAAGGTATAGTGCGCCGATAGCCTTACCGTAGTTGGTGCTCCGAGATGAATGAACGTGTCGCCGTAGTTGGCGCCTGTATCTTTCCAATATCGCTTGTTGGTGATGTTATCGGCATAGAGCCGCAGTGTCATGCGTCCCTGCTCCCCGCCAACGGTGTAGCGCGCCCCCAGGTTGAAAATGTTGTAACCCGCAACACTGACGGCATCGTCGCTCGTCGCTTCCTTACGCCCGGTGTAACTCCAGCCCGGCATTACGTGCAGCCCGCGCGCATGCGGCACCGTCACATCGGAGAATAGCGCGGTACGCAAGCGCGGCACGTTGATTACCTGTTTGTTGTCGAACGCAGGTGTCCCGGTATCGTTGGAAACAGCCCGAATCGCCGCGGCCGATGCGCTTAACCGCAGCCAGTTCGCAGCCTTGCCCTCCGCGCTCAACTCGACGCCGTCGTGCGTCTCGCGGCCCTCGGAAACAAAACTTAGATCGCCTGCATCGTCGATGGTTTTGGGATAGAAAAACGGCGCCGTCATGCGGAAGAATGCCGTGGAAAGAAGAATGCGCCCACCTCGGTCATACTTGGCCCCAACCTCCACCTGCCGGGTGAAATAGGGCGCAAGATATTGCCCGCCTGCCCAGAATGGACCTTGCGGACCCAGCGAGAGCAGCACGCTGTAACTCCCGTACAGCATCAGTGGTTGCGAAGGATTCCACGTGGCCGAATACTGCGGCAGCCACACGCCTTTGGTTCCGGTCACATTGAAATCGCGCAGCGAAGTGTATCGCCCGCCGGCTGTCAGCCGCACTCGGTCAGCAACGCTGATGCGATCCTGCACGATTGCCGAGGTCTGGTGATCGAAGTCCGCCAGTTGCACCGGCCCTGCGGACTGCACCGGGTCTTCGATAGGGAATGGAATATTCGGCTGATAGATATTCTCAGAACCAACGTACGTGTATACCGCGCCATCCTGCACGGTCGGCGGCGCGTCCGGCGGCGGGGCACCGGGCAGGTCCACATTGCGATGAAAAACTTCGCCACCAAACGCAAGATCGTGGGTCAACACGCCTGTCTTTACCGAGCCCATCGCCAACGCCTCACCCACCGCATCCACGCGCAATTCCCCCGGATCGCGATAGTCGTAGATGTCATAGGTTCCGTCGGGGGCAAAGAACCATGGCGGCGGTCCTCCCGCGACATTGCATTCGGGCTCATAGTAGCAACCGTACGCATACACAACATTGTCATCGATCAACGAATGACTGTAGCCGCCCTCAACGAATGCCCGCCAACTGCCATGAATCGAGTAGTCCAGGCGCGCACTCGCATTCAGCGTGTCGAACGTGTTCGGCTTTGACCACGACTGTTCGCCCAGCATCGTGGATGGATACACGCTGTCCAGGTCGGGGACTGTCGCGCCCCCCAGCAACTGGTACCCGCACACCGATCGCTCCACCTTGTGTTGATATTCGAAATCGGTTTTGAGTATCGCTCTCGTATTGATCTTCCAATCGGCAGCGGCGGTGCCGGCGGCCCGCCAGCCATCCGCGTCGTTGACATAGCTCTGGATATTTTCGCCGGCCATGTTCACGCGCACTCCGAATTTCTTGTCGGCGCCAAACATCCGTCCCAGGTCGACGTTTCCGTACGCACTGCCGCGCTGATCGGTAGCCAGGTCCACAGCCTGGATCGCTGCCGGTCTTTTCGTGGTGTAGTTGATCAGGCCTCCGGCCGAAGCCACTCCGCTTTCCACGCCCGCGATGCCTTTGAGGAATTCGACGCGCTCCTTGTTTTCCAGCGGCACATCCTGTTCTCCTGCGATGGTTATGCCATTGATGTCGAGGCCGGTGGCAAGATCGATAGGAAATCCGCGAATCTGAAAATCGCCATAATAGCCGACCGGCGCATAATCCTCTCCGATCGAGGCATCGTTCTTCACCACGTCGGAAAGCACGCGCGCAACCTGGTCCGTAAGCAGGTCGCGGGTCACGACGGTCACCGAGAGCGGTGTCTCGCTAAGAGGAGAGCCATCGAGAGTTCCCGCCGTCACAGTCTGGGGAAGATAATCGTCCTTGACATCTCCATGAACCACCACCGTCGTTGTGACCGGGGGAACGGCTTGTCCCGCCCCGCCGGGGTTTTGCGGCACTCCAGTTTGTGCCGCACTTTGCGCGGGCCCCGAAGCGCTCTGCGAAAACGCCTTGCCCTGAAGGAGAATTCCAAAGGCCAACAAAGCAATTGCAGCAAAACCAGTGCGGGACCACGGTTGCCCAACCATGCGGCCGCGCCGGTGCACACAACGCCCCCCAGGTGCTAGCGCAAGCCGTTCATATCGATTGTCGCCGGGAACTGCGGGCATACACTCCTCTTGCTTCCAGTTGAAACAAGAGAGCCCGCTGTGGGATTCAAGAAGGCCGGTTCACTCGGAAACTTCCCACGCCGGTATTATCCGGATCGGGTTCGAGGGTATTTCTCAGCCCCGGCTATCGGAGCACCCCTGTTTCAATAACAAGATTGAAACACTTTCGCCCGCGCCTTGCAAATCGAAAACGTGATGTTGGGACTTCCGACGCGGGCTCGCTTCTTTGTCAGGCCCAGAGAGAAGCGAGAAGAGAACGATATGTCTCCAGAGCGGGCACGGCGAGTCCCTGCACTTTGGCGGCATCGTCGGCGCGCCGCAGCCGGACAGCTTCGCGGGCATACGGCGATGCGAGAAATATCTCCGCCTCTGCCGCCTTCATCGGGCCGCCCTGCAAGGCCAGGCTCTCCACAGAAGCCGGCGAAAGCTGCGCAAGATATCTCGGCTCCGCCAGGCAGAGATATCGTTTCGCCGCCACGTGCATTCGAATCGGATCGAGAACCGCAGCGGGAAAATGGCCGGCGAGCGCTGTGACCGCCAGTTCTTCATGCCGGGTATCCAAGCCGCGTTGCGCCGCGTCCTCTCCTTCGGCATGCATCAGGTGTCCGAGGTCGTGCAGCAGCCCTGCCGCCACCAGGGTACCCGCGCCGCCACCCTTCTGAAGGAAATGCGCCGCCTGCAGGCAGTGCTCCAGTACGGTCACCGGCTCGCCAAAGTAAGCGGCGCCGCCGCCCGTCGCGAGCAATTGCATGACTTGATCGACCGAGGACAACGTTGTCATCCTGCCCTAACCTCCGCCGCCCGTGCACTGCGGGATCCATGCCACACGAGAACCAACGCTACCAATGCAGTCATCAACGCCGCCATAGCCAGAACAAGGAAGGCATTCTTCCACCCGTAGCGCACCGTGATGCGCGCCACTGTGTCTCCCGAGAGCCAACCCGCCATGTATCCCACTCCGTCGATTATGCCGGACGCCGTGGCGCTGCCGCGCTTGCCGCCGAAATCCAGGCTCATGGCCCCCGCAAGATACGAATACGGCCCCAGCAATAGAAATCCGACCAACGCCACCAGCGCAACCGGCACGAATTGACTCGCGTGCCCCGGGGTGCGGGCCAGCATCAGCAGGCATACCGTGCAGGCGCCCATACCGCCCACCAGCACCACGTTGCGGCCGTTCAATCCCAGCTTGTCGCTCAGCACTCCAGCGACCAGGACCGACACTCCGCCCAACAATGGAAACAGCGCGCTGCGGCTCGCGGCGTCGCTGCTCGAAAGACCCACGTACTGGACAAAGTAAGTCGGCGTCCAGAAGTTGAACGTCTCGCGCAGCAGCGTCGTTCCCAGCGAAAGCAGGCACACCAGCCAGAACGGAAAGCTGGTCAGCAGCGGGCGCAGAATGGCTCCCAATCCTGCTCGCTGGTCGTCCGCACGCTCCTCTGCGGCATATACATTCAGCGGGTTCGTTTCCGGCGCCGGAAGACCGCGCTCCTCCGGTGACTCCTTCATCAACAGCAGATTGGCCAGCAGCAGGATGGCCAACGATCCGGCTCCGGCGAAGAACACGCCCCGCCAGCCGACGCCGTGGGCCATCAGTCTGCTCATTACCCATCGGCAGGCCGCGTCTCCAAACAGAAAACTGAGACTCAGCACGGCCATCACGGTTCCATAGGTTGAATAGGAAAACCAGCGAGACGCAACTTTTACCAGGCCGCTCCATCCCGCGGATTGAAACAGCCGGTTGCCGATCCACGCCAGCGTGAACAACGGGAAGCCGCCGCCGGCGGCAAACACAATGGTGAAAAGAATCGACCCCGCCATGCCGGCCAGGAAATTCCGCCTCCCGCCCACCAGGTCCGCAATCGAACCCCAGACGAATTTGCCCACTGCGTAGGCCACCGTACCCGCCGAGGCGATGAACCCCAATCTCACCTGCGCCTGGCTCGGGGTTACGCCGTGCTGCGCGAGGTCGTGAATCAGATCGGGCAAAACCACGGAGAGATTGGAGCGGCAGAAGTAGTAGCCCGAGTAGCCCAGCGCCAGCAGGGCAATGGTCGCCCCATGCCAGCCCGCAAAAACGGAGCGGGGCCTGGGCGCCGCGGTGTCTGCTTCAAGAACAGGAGTTGGGTTGGTCCCCACAGCGGCAGACTAACACGCGGCTATTGGTGGGTCTTCAGAAGTGCATTTAAGGCGCGCAATACTGTGTTTACTGCTCTTCAGCGTCGATATCCGATTCCGGTAAGTCATTGTTCCTGTGTCGGTTAGCGTCGGCGTACTGGAATACAGCCGCTGTATGGGCCTGGAGAATTGGGTCTGAAATCATTGAAAGAAAATGACTTAGATGGGGACGTACAGTTTTACAGGCAATGTTGGGGAAGAGTGTGGGTGCGCTCACCGAGGATGGGTTGGCGGGGTCGGGCGAAGCGGCGGCGGTCTGGGTTGCGGGCGAGTTTGGCCGAGTGGCGGGAGCCCATTTGGGGCCGCCCACCGGGAAATTGGGCGCGCTTGAGAGCGTCGGGCAATCTCTGGAGCAAATACGCCACCATGGCGGTCACCGTGGTGTCGTATTCGGCTGCGAGCTTTCGGGTCTGGCGATAGAGGTCTACGGAGACAGCTACGGTGATGTTTTTGACGTTTCGCATTCTCGCACTCCGGAGGGCGCAGGGAGTTACAGTCGCCACTCGTCATTTCCAGTGTGCGGCGGGAGGGGGTAATTTTCTGCAAAGGGAGGGAGGAAAGAAGTAGGGACTAGGGACTAGGGACGTAGGGACTCATTGTGATGTTTCAACGGGTCGAGCCCTCGGGAGGTCACCCCTCCGCGGAAGCTTTTGTGCTTTCCCAGGTCTCAAGATCGAGACTTGGGCCACCCAACTTCACCAATCATCCTTTGGTGATGTGGGCCAGCCGCCTCTGATCTTTAATTCAGCAATACACCCTGATTTGGACGATCCAGCGAGAACGTCGGTATCTCAATATCAAACCGCTCCCCACTCCCGGTCTCCATCTGGTAGGCCCCGCCCATCATCCCTGAGGGCGTGTCGAGGGGCGCGCCGCTTGTATATTGATAGCTCTCGCCCGGCTCGAGCACCGGTTGTTCCCCAACAACCCCCGGCCCCTTGACCTCGGTCAGTTCGCCACGTGCATTCGAGATCATCCAGTGCCGGCTCAGCAACTGCACCGTTTCCAGTCCCTGGTTCTCGATGGTCACTCGATATGTCCAGAAATACTGCGAGATTTCCGGCGATGATCTCGCATCAGAGTAGGCCGGCTCAACGCTTACCGCTATTCCTCGTGTGTTTGCCGTGTATGGTGCCCGATCTGCCATAAAGATAGCTTAGAGCAGACTGGGCGCGTGACCCGGCGATTTTTGCATCACCGGAGAATCTTCACGTATCCACGAGCACCACGAATTCTTTCCTCGTGACCAGACGTTGCCCGGCCTGATCGTGGAAATCGATTTGGAATGCTTGGTGCCGGGGATAATCCCCGGCCTCGCCTAGCCGGCGGCGTCGATGCCGACGGGGAGGCTGGGCATGCTGCCTTGTGCTTTCGCCTCGGTCACCACGGCGTCGAGATGAGAGAGCACTTCGTCCACCGTCATGGTGTAGACCTCGCGCTGGGTGTCGTAGCCTTCTTCGACCAGTTGCTTGAGGTAGCGGCCGGCGATCTGCGCCGCGAGCTGGTCGGTGATCACTTTGCCGGAACGTTCCTTCTGCGCCACCCAGGCGACGGCCGGCAGGGCGATCCACATGGGGCGGCCGTTGACGTCGAAGCGCACGTCGACGGCGTCGGCATGGCGAGTTGCAATGGCCACGATGTTCGCCTTCCACGTGCAGTGCAGGTCTTCGGCTGTCCAGCGATCGGCGACATGAAAGTCTTCGTACATGGAACCAGCGTAATGGTTCGGGGAGGGCGGGGGCAAGATTTGGACCGGTCCAAGCTTAGTCTCACATGGTGTTGCCGACCCGCGGTGGATGAAAGGAATGGTCTGACTTCGTGGTACTCCCACCCTTTCGACCGCAAAAAGGCGAAAGGACGGGGCACGGAGTCTTTGTTTCGTTTCAGCCGCGAAAACCAGGATGCGGCAATTCATCCCAGGTCCGAAAATCCGGATCTCCACCCTGGGACGAAGACTTGTCCCTGGGGCCCCGGAGCTGGGGCACCCATACCCAGGATTGATGACCGAAGATTGCTTTATGTGGACGCTGGTTTGGTGCGCTGATAGACTAGTAGGGTTGCAGTCGTAGTGCCCTCCACCCCAACGGACCCGCCTGCAAGTCTACCAAGAAGGACATAGAAACCCCGTGGATACTCAAACCCGTCACGCCCTCAAGCAGGATAAGTTCGCAGTGGCAACCGCCAGCAGCATGAGCTGGGTGAGCGGTCACCGCACCGGAATCCTGCGCTGGGTGGTCAGTGCTGTCGTGCTTCTCGCTGTGGTGGTTGGCGCCCTTGTTTTCTGGATGATGAAGACCGGCGCTGCCGACAAGGCGCTCGGAACTGCCCTGGACCTTTACTCGACGCCCCTGGCCGTGCCGGGAGCCCCTCCGGACAAGAACGCCTATACCAATGCCGCCGACCGTGCGCGGGAGGCGAACCGCCAGTTCGTCGCCATTGCCAAGGACTTCGGGTGGGCGCCGGCGGGCGCAAAGGCACACTATTTTGCAGGCGTCACATACCAGGAACTGGGGCAGACGGGATCCGCGGAAAGCGAGTTGAAAACCGCCGCCGGATCGTGGGACCGGAACCTTTCCAACCTGGCCAAGCTGGCTCTCGCCGGGCTTTATCAACAGACGGGGCGCACGCGCGCAGGCCATCGACGTCTATAACGATCTGGCCAAAAAGCCGTCCCTCACTGTATCGGCGAGTGTGGCCCAGCTCGACCTGGCGGACTTGTACGCTACGACCGGCAAGCAGGACCAGGCCCGCGCGCTGTGGGCCAAGGTCAAGGACGCCGACAAGGACGGAATGGCGGGTTCGATCGCCTCGCAAAAGCTGGCCGGCAAGCAGTAAATTCCCTGGCACTGGGGTCGCGCGGGGACCTCTCCGCCGCGCCTCGTCCGCCTGAGCACTTTGGCGGCAGCCTGCGTCTGGTGGGCATATGAGCGCCAGCCAGACCCTGAATCCGTTTTGGATGGAGATCGCCGATCGCACCGTGCAAGACGAAACCCGCCGGCACGCGAAGGACGAAGCGCTCGCGGCCCTAGTCGAGCAGTATGCTTCGACGCTCTACCGCGTGGCATTTTCCGTGATGCGCAATCCCTCCGATGCTGAAGACGCCGTGCAGGAGGCATTCCTGCGCGTGCTGCGCCACCGCGACAGCCTGGGCGAAGTCCGCGACCACCGCGTCTGGCTCATCCGCATTGTCTGGAACATCGTGCTCGACCGCAAGCGCCGGGCCAAGACGCGTCCCGAAACCGACGATGTGGAGGAACTGGCGCGGGTGCTTCCCGCGGATGGGCTGAGCGCGGAGCAGCATGCGGCGGCCGCCCAGCACCACGCCCATGTGCTGGCGTGCGTGGAACAATTACCCGCCAAGGAACGCGAGGTGCTGATGCTTTCGGCATTCGAAGAGCTCTCCAGCGTCGAGATCGCCTCGGTTCTCGGCATTACCGAATCCAGCGTGCGCTCTCGCCTGTTTCGGGCGCGCAATTTGATGGCTGACCTGCTCCAGTACCCAAGGAGTCTGCGATGAGTTCCTCCCCCAGGAACGGCGCTTTTTCCCATACCCCGGATCGGGATCTATCCCAATCCGGCGAAGACACTCTGCGGCTGATCGCCAGTCTGCCCGCTCCTGAGGGTCTCGCGGATCGGGTGCAGGACGGCCTGCGCCACGCTCCCCCAACCGCCCGGGTTTTGGATTGGCGTGGGCCCCTGCGGCCATCCGGCGGCTGGATGCAGAGCACGATGGCTCGCGGGGCGGCCGCGGCGGCCATTGTGTGTGTCGTGGCCGGAGGGGGATGGCGGATCTATTCGCACGTGCAGCCGGTACCCGCGGCCAAAGTGCTGGCGATGCCTCCGCGGGTGGCGCCGGCCGGCGGCGGATTCTCCCCGGCGGGGGCAAAGCGCGTTCCGCAGACGCTGGACGGTCCGGTGCTGACCCATCCAGTGGCCGGCAACACGGAACAGAAAGTTGTCGACAAGGCGCCGGGCTCTTCGCGGCCCGCTCCGGGCAGACCGGCGCCGGCGAAGAAGTCGACGGCTCGACCTTCGGCGGCTCGACCCGTCGCGATTCCGATGCCGTAGCTACTGGGCTTCGCGCGTCAAGGCGCGGAAGATCATTCCCAGGATCGCCAGCGCCAGGGCTCCCCAGAACGCCGGAACCATGCCTGAGACGCTGAAGCCGCCCACGATCGACGACGCGACCAGGATCATGATCGCGTTGATGACGAGAAGGAACAGGCCCAAGGTGAGGATGCTGATGGGAAAGGTTATGATTTTCAGCAACAGACCGACGGTGGCATTCAGCAGGCCGATCACCAGCGCCGCGATCAGCGCCGGGCCTAGTCCGCGAACCACAAAGCCCGGAACCAGCTTGGAAACGATGATCAGGGACAGGGCGCTTAACAGCCAGTGCAGGAGAAGCTTGAGCATAGTCGACCTCCTTACGTGCTCGTAATTGAATGTAACTCACCGGACTGGATGCGGTGGCGTTCGAGGCCCATGAAGGCCCGCGAACCGGAACTCCCGCCGCTGCACACACGTAACCTTGGGTGAACTGGCACGTCAGTACAGTGCGCGCATTTCGCCGGGAGATCGCCTTTTTATGCATATCCGTAACGTCGCTCTCGCCGCCGGTCTGGCGTGGAACTCTGTCCGCCCTTTGCGTTTCGGCGCAGACCCCCGCGAACGCCCCGCTTCCCGATATCCGCCAATTGATGCAGGAGGTCATGGACCATCAGAAACGGCTCGAGAAGATTCGCGAAAACTACACTTACAGCTCCTCCCAGACTGTCCAGGACGTTGACGGCAACGGCCGTGTGACCAAGACCGAGACTACCGAGAATGAGGACTTTTTCGTCAACGGGCACGTGATCGAGCGAACCGTGAAGAAGAACGGGCAGCCGCTGAACGAGCACGAGCAGCAGAAGGAGACGGAACGGGTGACCAAGCTGGTCGAGAAAGCGGAGAAGACTCCTTCCGACCAGTCGCTCGAAGGTCCGTCGATCCGCATCAGCCGGATCCTGGAGATCATGGACATCACCAATGCGCGGCGCGAGATGTATCGCGGGCGGCCGGCGATCGTCTTCGACTTCGTGGGCCGCAAGGACGCAAAGACCCACGGCCTGGCCGAGGATGCGTCAAAAAAACTCAAAGGAACGATCTGGGTGGATGAGGCGGACCGCGAAGTGGCCCACGCGGACGTCAGTTTCATCGACAACTTCCACGTGGCCGGCGGCTTGCTCGCCAATGTCCAGAAGGGATCGAACTTCCATTTCGACCAGGCTCCGGTGGAGGATCAGTTCTGGCTTCCCACCGGTGGCGAGGGGATGATGCAGGCGCGCGTTCTGCTGCTGAAGAACATGCGCGAACACTTTACCGAGCGCGACTACGACTACAAGCGCTTCAAGGTGGAGACACAGGAGGCCAAGGACGCAAAAGTGGTCTCGGCGGAAAAGCAATAGATCGCGGGATCGACTGGTCGATTCTCCTCTAACAGCGCTGGCCGCGGTTTTCTTTGCGCGTGCCAGCGCTTTGCCGATTCGGTCCGTGGCAAACCAGAACCGCCTTCAGGGGGCGACGACCTGTCTCCGTCGCTGCTCGCTTGCCTTGATGACGTCGCTCATGTCCGCCGGCCGGCCGAATTTCGAAAATGTTGCCGTACGTCATCGCCGGATGCTGCGCCATGAGTTGTACAGCCTGATTCATGTCCCTCGCCTCAAGGACGAGAAGGCCGCCGAGTTGTTCTTTGGTTTCGGCATAGGGGCCGTCGGTCGTTGCCACCTTGCCGTTCTTCCAGGACAGGGTCAGGGCGGTCTCCGGCCCCTGAAGCGCTTCTCCACCGGCCCAGTGCCCGTTGGCGCGAAGATGGTCGTCGTATTCAAAGCATGCGTCGAACATGGCGTTTCGCTCGCTCTCCGTCATGCCCTCGAATTTGTCTTTGTCGTAGTAGCCAAAACAGAGGTATTTCACTGTTCTTCTCCTTCCTCCGGAGCGGGGTAGAAAAGAAGCTCGCGCACCTCGCCGGGCACATCGCAGAAGATGGCGCCCTTCTTCGCCCATGCCAGCGCCTCGTCGATATCCGCGCATTCCAGTATCCAAAATCCGCCCATGTGCTCCTTGGTCTCGGTGTACGGCCCGTCGGTGACGAGCACCTTGCCGTCGGGCTGGGCCCGCAGCGTCTTCGCGCTGGCGGGCGGGGCGATGCCGCAGGCGAACTTCCTCACGCCGGCAGCAATCATTTCGCGGTTGAGCGCGTGGATCTGTTCGATCATCGCTTCGGTTACGGTGGACGGGTCGAAGTCGTCGGGCATGTAATTACAAACCAGATACTGTGGCATGACTTTTTCTCCTTGGTTCCGTTGGCTTGTTTCCGATGACTCGTTTCCTGTTCACTCAGGAACCGTGGATCATCGTTCTTTTGTCCTATAGTCGTTGGGGAGACGGGAAATCGACAGCTATCCTGATTTTTATTTCAGCTACCGGGCTCTGCCCCAAAAATTGTCTAGAGGCCTTCTTGCCAAAAAACCTTCCTCTTTGCTGGCCCATCAGAGATGGGTTGCACCAGGTGCTACACTCCATGGAACGTCGAGCGACTCTGAGAAATCAGAGAGAACCACTGGATGGAGATTTGCAATGGCAACCAAGCCTAAATTCAAGAGCGATGCATTTGAGGCGATCCACTCCTCGGCCACGTCGATGCTCAAGGTGGGAGCGATTGACAAGGCGACAATGCGGAGTTTCGACGCTTCCTGTCTTGCCACTCCTCCTCCGCTCAAACCCCAGCAGATTAAAAAGCTACGGCAGCGTCTTCGTGTCAGCCAGCCGATCTTTGCGCGTTACCTCAACACCAGCGAATCCACGATTGAGAAATGGGAGACAGGCGCGAAGCGACCGAGTGGCATGGCGCTCAAGCTCCTTGCCGTCGTCGAAAAGCACGGCTGGAAGCCTGGTTAATAGTCCGAGCGAGCCGAGCTTCAACCACTACGCTACCGGAACCGAGGAGTCGTTGAAATCGAGTCAGAGTGGACGGCAAGAATATGCGGCCCACTCATCGCGATAAAGCTGCGATGAATGGGGCACAGACTTCCCTCTTTGCGAAGCTCGGCGGGTGGCTGGATCGGTCATGTGGGCCACCTGTCACAATTCTCTAGTCGTATCGAGCGAAGCCACCCGGCATCTGCGTGGATTGTACTGCCAAAATGATCGTCCATTGAAGGTACTTAGACAAAGGCGTAATTAATGCAGAAATCCGCCCAAGCGATTGCCACTGCCGCGGCAGTATGATCTCCGAGACGCTATCGAAGCCGAGCATGCAAGTCGACTTCAAGACTATGGAGCACACTGGCGATTCGGGATGATCTTCAGCATCGGAGCTTTGAGGGGTGTCAGGAGCACACCGGAATTTCGCTGCTACCGTGACATGCAAATGATCCGGGTGCGTCGCCACATGTTTTTCGTGGAGCAGGGACAGGCTGTGCAATTCCTTCCTCGGAAGGATCGCAAGCATAGACGAGACCACGAACATTACCTACGATAACAGCCAGCCTCTCACCAGGATGAAGTCCACGATCCAACATTGACAAAGCATGCGCGCAGAGTTCAGCCAAAGGCGCGGCTTGGATGGCGGATTTTCACGTGGCTAGATACGAACGATCTTTGACCCGCTCAATCCCGCTGGTCACTTCCGAGATGCCTTTGTTTGTGAAGGGCGATGAAGGTGCAGACAGAGCAGGCGATGACGATGGATTCTGCTTACGGATGCAGCCAGTGAGGTGTATTTTCGACTCTATGCTGGCAGGCCTGCATCGGTTGGAAGATAGTGTGATGCAGTTCATGCAAAGACGTGGAACCATTCGAGCAGCCCGACCTGATCCAAGTCAGGCGATGGTCGCCGAAATGGCTCGCTAGTATCTGATTGCGGCCAGATTGTCGAAGGTCTGACTCTTTATGGCCGTCCGACACCAGCGAGTGATCGAAGAGGCATTATGCCTTGTACGATGGCAGAGTTGCGCCGTCGCGTGTACTCCATTTGTACTCCATTCGCGACTGAAGGAATCGAGTTGGCAGGTGGCCCACTCATCCTGGTGTCGGGAGCTGGCCCCGTTCATCGCGGCGTTATCGCGATGAGCGGGTCCTTGGATGGAATGTGGGCACAGACGGGACGGACTCCGCTTCTTCCCTAGGCACCGATTTGCCACCGGACATTCTTATTTCAACTGCCGAATCCGCTCCTGCAGGAATTGGCGCTCTGGTTCCTGTTGGGTCAGGGCCAGAGCTTTCTCATACGAGGAACGGGCCTCGGCGGTCCTGCCGAGCCTGCGGCACAAATCGGCACGGGCTGAATGCGCCAGGTAGTAATCTGCCAATTCGCCATGTTCCAAGATCGCGTCGATATGCTTCAGACCGGCCTCTGGACCATCGCGCATGGCAATGGCCACGGCACGATTGAGATGTGCTACGGGCGAAGGGTGAATTCGTACCAATTGGTTGTAAAGCGCAACAATCTGCCGCCAGTCGGTTGCGGCGGGCGATTCCGCCTCCGCATGAACGGCCGCGATCGCGGCCTGCAGTGTGTAAGCACCGAAGCGGCGGGAGTTCAGGGCTTTCTCCACCAGTGCCACTCCCTCCGCGATCTGCTCCCGGTTCCAGAGCGAGCGGTCTTGATTGTCCAGCAAAATCAGCTCTCCGGTCGGAGAGGTTCTCGCGGCGCGACGGGATTCCTGGAGCAACATCAGGGCAAGCAGCCCAATTACCTTCCGGTTCTGGCTGGAGGTCTGTCAGCAAGCGGCCCAATCGAATCGCCTCGCCGGTCAGCTCGGCCCGCGTTACCTCCGCTCCCGCCGCAGCCGAGTAACCCTCGTTAAAGACGAGATAGATGACCCGAAGCACCGCGTCCAGCCGCTCCGGCAATTCCTGCGGCGACGGCACCTCGTACGGAATCGGTGTCTCTCGAATCTTTGCCTTGGCGCGCACGATGCGTTGGGCGAGCGTTGCCGGCGTAACCAGAAATGCGCGGGCAATCTCCTCCGTGGTCAGGCCGCAGATTTCGCGAAGAGTGAGCGCCACCTGTCCTTCCGGAGGCAGAGCGGGATGGCAGCAGGTGAAAATCAGACGGAGGCGATCGTCCTCAATCTCCCCATCCCAGCCCTCTTGATTTCCAATCTCTCCCTTCCCGCTGAGAGATTCCATATGGGCGACCAGATCTCTCTGGGCTCCATCGAAGCGCGCGCGCCGGCGCATAGCGTCTATGGCCTTGAAGCGTGCTGTTGAAATGAGCCACGGGCGCGGCTTGTCCGGAATGCCGGTCTTCGGCCATGTGTCCAATGCGGCGGCGAACGCCTCGTGCATCGACTCTTCGGCCAGGTCCAGGTCTCCGAGGAGGCGCACGAGCGTCGCCAGAACCCGACCCGATTCCGACCGGTAGAGAGTCTCGATGGTCCTGCTGAGCGGTTCGGGCACAGGCGGCGGCTGCGACATCGGCATCTAGGCCAAACTAGCAAACGGAGTGGCTCAATACAACTGCGCTCAGGTTTCCTCTACCCGCAATTCATCGGTTAGGATCTCTCGCGGGGTGGGTCGCGAACGGACCGGATGTCCCGGCCTGCAGGATATAATCGCTTCGGTCTGCGACAGCCAAATTGCAGGCCCCACCAACGATCGCGCCCAATGGTATCCTCTCAGCCTTCCTCAAACAGCTTTGCTTCGAACAGCCTTCGGCGTAGACACTCCCGTATGCTCCTAGCGGTGCCTGCCTTCCTCGTGGCAGTATTCGGCCCTTGCTTTGCGCAGCCGTCCGACATCACCTGCGAGCGGGGCAACGGTTCCTACTTCGCCACTTTCTTCACCGGCGTGACCGTCAGCGTGCAGCCGGTAAAGAATGGCGCCTTCGCCACGCGGGCATGCGAGGCCAGGCTCCGTTGGAATTCGCAGGAACTGCAGGTCGCCTCGCAGGCCGCCCAGGTGACCATCGATCTTCTTGGCTCTGACTTAGGCTTCGGAACGCCGGTCGTCGCGTTTCAGGTGAGAAACGCCGAACGGGATGCGCAAAGTGAATATCGCATCTACTCGCTGAAGGGCACGCCGGCACTGCTCCGCACTGTGTCGGGGGGTTCAAGCTATCGCGCCGCCGACACAAATCTCGAAGACCACATCGAGATCTGGACCGACGATACCAAGGCCGTCGACGGCTTTGAAGAGATACCGGCGGTGGATCTCGATTTTGCCCCCACCGTGGTTCTCCGCTTTCAGAAACAACGCCTGCTCGATGTCAGCGCCGACTTTCAGTCCTACTACGATCGCCAGATCGCCGATGTGCGTGGTCGCCTGGACGCCGCCGACGTGGCTGATTTCCGCAGCACGGACGGTGTTCTGACCATATCCGCCATGCACTCGCCGGATCGATTGCGCCGGCTCCTCAAAGTGAAAGCGCAGGCGCTCGAAATCGTGTGGAGCTATCTCTACAGCGGCCGTGAGCAGGATGCATGGCGAACGCTGGCGGATCTCTGGCCCGCAAAAGATCTCGACCGCATCCGCGCCGCGCTTTCCACCATCCGCAGCCGTGGTATCCTCGCGCAGGCCGAAGGTTCCGGCCGCAAGGCTTCGTGGCATTTCAAGTCGCACGCCGAGATCTACGACATCAACAGCGCCGCGCCATCCACCATTAACCGGCTGGGCTCGTCCATCTCGGTCGGCCCGGCCCCCGCCGCCAAACCCGCCGAAGCGATCATCGAGCCGAAATCCATCCTGCTGCGGCGGCCGCCCCAGCCGGAAGGCGCGGAATCGGCTCTGAATACCAATGAAACGCTGGAAGTCGTCGTGGATATCGCCGGAAAAGTACACAACGCCAAGCTGCTCGCGGGAGACGACCAGGCACTGATCGCGGCAACCAAAGGCTGGCAGTTCATCCCCGCCTTTCGCGGGGGAGAAGCCGTCGCGTGCCGCTTTCGATTGCATGTCTGGGATCTGAAATAACCGGCTCGCGAACGGGGCGCTCTCGCCATTTCTGCCTTTGCGCCCGAGGGGGATTCGCAACATACATCCGTTAGAGTGAGATTGTGTTTGCGCGCAGGCTCTCTGTCGAACGAATCGATGCGGCCGGTGATCGGCATCCATGCCCGATTCGCTGGATCGACAACTTCGCCATGCGCAACTTCACCAACGATGCCATCTTCGACGACACGCTGCCGGCCGGCGACGGGTTGCTGGAGGCGGGCTATCGCGTGCCCCTCGAGCGCCTGCAGCCGGCGATGGAGGACTGGTTTCGCCGCAAGGGATATCTCAAGCCCGGCGAGCGGCTGGAGATCGCTGAAATTCCCCGCTGACCACGCAGCATCGGCGAAGTTTGCTTTTTAAGAGTCGCCATTCTGGCGATGAAACGACAAAAGTGGAAACGATGCCAAGCAAACTTCATCTTCGGGACAGGCCTGTTTCCCTCCAATTCCCTTCCCTTAACTCCAAGTTTTAAAAGGGCTTAAAGACGCTATTTTTTGGCGTGCCAATTCGGGACTGTTTCAGTCCAAAATGGCCTCGAAAAGTGTTCACAAAGGGATGATTTCTCAATAGGATAGGAAGATGGTTATTCGTCGAAGGTCAGGCTTCCCCAGCCTGAATGCTCCGCTCCGAATTTGGCTATTGGCAAGCGTTTCCTCAATTGTGCTGGCCTCTCTAGTTTTGGCCACCCTGGTGGTGATGGTGACCACCCGGACAGTACAAGCCGATGCGCTGATTTCTCCGCCAGCAGCCAGTGTGCCACCTTCAGTACCGGCGGTTTCAAATGCTGCGCCGGCGCTGACGCCCAAGAGAACTCTCGCTGCCCAGCGGGCGGCCATGCTTCGCGGCATCGCCACCTGGTACGGCACGGTGTTCAATGGCCGCAAAACCGCTAACGGCGAGACCTTCGACATGTATGCGATGACTGCGTGTCATCCCACGCTGCCGTTCGGGTCTTTGGTAAAGGTGGTGAACCTGATTAACAAGCGCTCGGTCGTTGTTCGCATTACCGATCGCGGCGATCTGGCCGAGGGGCGCATCATCGACCTCTCCTATGGCGCCGCGGAAAAGTTGGCGATGACCGAGGCTGGGCTTGCTCCTGTGAGGCTTGAAGTCATTTCCCAGGGCCGCCCTTAACGGCAAAACACCAACCATCGCGGGTATCAAGTGAACGGCCAGCCTGAGGAGCTGGCCGTTTTGCTTTGTGCCTGCCTCACGGATCAGAATCGAAGAACCCAGGCGATCACGGCCTGGCCTCGATGAGCGCGTTTGCAATCCTGGTCAATTATCCCCTGCATTCGCCTCCACATGCTTGGCCGCAGGTCTAGTAATTGTGCCAGTTTCCAAAGGTCTTGCGATCTCTTCTAATGGCGACCTAATGGCACGCGCTGAGCGCGATCGCCACTAGATCAAGAAAGCAATGAGGGTCGCGATGGTGATGAAAGCACACGGAAAGTTCTCTTTGTCCCCAATGGTGGCAGGAATCTGTCTGTTCCTTCTGTGCGTGGCGGGTTGCAACAAGAAGCCTGAGCCGGCCGCAGCGACGCCCGCAGACGGCGGACAACCAGCCGCCGCACCTGCAGCGAGCGCACAACCGGCCGCACCCGCCGGTCCCACAAAGCCGGTTCCCTCCTTCTCCGCGGCTCAGAAGGTAGGCGTCTATGTCTTCCCGGCCAAGAATCAGACTCACGACCAGCAACTCATCGACGAATCGGAATGCTACGACCTTGCGCAGCAGCAGTCGGGCGTGAATCCCGATATGGCGCCGCCACAACCGCCGAGTTCTGCCGAAATTCAGGCGGCACAGGCGCAGGGCGCCGAATCTGCAGAGCAAGCGAAAGGCGGCCGGGCGAAAGGTGCAGCCAAGGGCGCAGCCGGAGGCGCAGTGGTCGGCGCGATCGCGGGGGACGCCGGAAAGGGCGCCGCGATTGGCGCTACGGTGGGAACGGTGCGTGGCGGAAGACAACAACGTCAGGCGAACGCCGCCTCAAAGGAGGCAGGTGCCAGCCAGGCGGGCGCACAGGTTCAGAATCAATACAATCAGCAAAAGGCCGCTTATGACCAGCAGATGGGGAGCTACAAGCGGGCATTCTCTGCCTGTATTGATTCGCGAGGCTACTCCGTGAAGTAATGGACGAACACTCTTCGCGATGACCACACGTAGAGCGCGCCCTGCCGAATCGGAGGGTGCGCTCTACGTTTAACCAACCTAAGTTTAGCCAACAAGGAGCGGCGATCTCAGAAGCTGATCCGGGCGCTGAGCTGGATTTCGCGGCCCGGCGTCGAGACTTCAGTGATGCTGCCGAAGCTGGCGGTGTTGACGAAGCGGTTGGGAGTGCCGTAGTTGGTGTGGTTGAGGGCGTTGAAGAACTCGGCGCGGGCTTCAAAAAGCGCCTTTTCCCGGATGGCGAACTGCCGCACCACGCCAAGGTCCATGGTCTGCTGGTTGGGGCCGTAGACGGTGTTGCGGCCCACGTTGCCATAGGTGTACGCGGGCGGCGTGGCGAAGGCCGCGGGGTTGAACCAGGTGGTTGAATTTTTGGTGCCGGATCCGAAGATGGGCTTGCCGGTGAGATTGGCGCGGATGGGATTTTCGCCGACCACGGTTCCGGCGTTGGCGGTGTCGCCGAAGACGGAGATGGTGAGCGGGAAGCCGGTTTGCACCTGGTACACGATGGAGCCGCGCCAGTCGCGGGTGAGGATGCGGATGAAGGAGTTGCTGCCGATCGCCTGGGAGTTGTAGACGCCGCTGAGCGCGAAGCGATGGCGGATATCGCAGCCCAGGCCTTTCTCGGCGTTGAGGTCGTCGTTGTTCTGCGGCGTGGCGGCTTCAAACATGGGAGAGCGGAAGTCGGGCGCGTTCTCGAGCGCCTTGGCGTAGGTGTAGTTGGCGAGGAAACTGAGGCCGTTCGCGTAGCGGCGGCGAACGTTGACGTAGCCGGCGTCATACCAGCTCTGCGCGGTGTTCTCGAGCAGGTTGATGGTGCTGACCGGCGTGAGCTGGTCCTCCTCGAAGGTGGGGCCGACGGTGACGTAGGACGGGAGAACCGTGTTGGGGACAAAGCTGATCTTGGGATGCGGGCGGCGCGGCTGAATGAGGCCGGGCCCGGGCTGGGCGTTGTTGATCAGGTGCGAGCGCTGGAGGTGGAATCCGCCGGCGCCGAGGTAGCCGAGTTCGACGGTGGTTTCAGAGCCAATCTGCTTTTCGAGGGAGGCGCTCCATTGCTGGATGTATTGCGCGGTGGCATGGAGTTGGACGCTGGTGAAGCTGACCACCGATGTGCCCAGGACGGGGGCTGGAAAGTTCAGCGTGGGAATGCTGGGAAGGAACGGATCGCTCTGCGACGTCAGCGGAAATACGTAGGGTACGTTGTGGCGCTGATTGCACCAGGTGTTCATGTCCACGGGCGTATAGAAGATGCCGTAGGCGGCGTGAGCCACGAGGCCGAGGTGGGGAAAGCTTTGCGCCAGGCCGAGACGCGGCGCGAAGTTGGTGCGGTTAGGGTACATGAGGCCCCGGGGGTAGCCGTTCTGGCCGCCGATAAAGATCTGGGGCGCACCGGAGCTCAGGTCAAGATTGCTGTTGGTGTAGCGGATGTCGACCAGGGGGCTCATGTACTCGTAGCGCAGGCCGTAGGTGAGGGTGGTGGTGGACGTGAGGCGCCACGCATCCTGCGCGTAGCCGTCGGCGTACCACTGGCGGAGGTCCATCTGGGGCACGCCGGCCTGTCCCTGGCGGGCGGCGGGCAGGCCGAGGAGGAAGCTGGCCAGAGCCGATCCTGATGCGCCGTCGTTGAGAGCGTACTGGGTGGTGAAGCCGTTGGTGAACTGGTAGTAGCCGCGGTTCTGGAAGAAGCCCCACATGGGCCAGATGAAGCGCTGATAGGCGCCGCCGAACTTGGCGCTGTGGCGGCCGATCTGCCAGTTAAGCGTGTCGCGGCCTTCGACGACGGTGTCCCACGCGTGCATGGGGGTGGCGATGTAGTTGTCGCCCATGGGTGAGTAGCCCTGCACGGTGAAATAGGGCGCACCCCATGCGGCGGGACCGCCGAAGCCGGTGCCAGTGATGCCCAGCTGGCTCACGATGTCGTTCTTGTTGGCGCTCTCGGTGGTGTGCATCATGCTCAGCCGCGAAATCGCCCCGGAAGCCTCATTCAAAAGCCGCGAGTTGAAGACGTGATTCCAGGCCAGCATGCCCTGCTGGGAGAGGTCATCGTGATAGAAGCCGAAACCCGGCAGGCCTTCGGGCATGAAGCCATATTCGCCGGCGCCGGAGTAGCGGAAGAAGGCCGTGTCGCCGCTGGAGAAGCTGTGGTCGATGCGGACAGTGCCCTGGTTGTTGTTCATGCGCTGCTTGCGCATGTCGAGGTAGTTGTTGGCATCGTTACCGGCGCCGACGACGGTGGGCTGGCCCATCATGGTCATGCTGCCCATGTCCATGGTGTTGGGCTGGGGCGTGTATTGGTTGAGCATGATGGACGCGGCCTGGGTGAGCCGTCCGGGCGGGATGACGTTGAGGACGCCGTTGTACTCGAACTGCTGGCGGATGTATTGGGGGTTGGCCTTGCTGGCAGGCAGGCTGGGATTGTAGCCGGGGTTGGGCTTGGTGGTGGTGGGGTCGTAGATGTTCACGCCGCTCTGGCTGAAGTCGCCCGAGGACTCAGCCGCGGTGGGCACGGTGTCGACCATGGACATGGTTTCGACGTTGGTCAGCCCCTCGTAATTGACGAAGAAGAACGTCTTGCCGAGGTGCGGGAGAGGGCCTCCGATGGAGGCGCCGAAGTTGTTCTGCACCAGGAAATTCGAGCCGCCCATCTGGTTGAAGGAATGGGCGTCGAGCGCGCCGTTGCGCAGGAACTCGTAGGCGGTGCCGTGGAAGGCGCTGGTGCCCGAGCGGGTGACGATGTTGATCTGGCCGCCGCCGGCGCCGCCCATTTCGGCGGAATAGCTGCCGGTCTGCACCTGGAACTCCTGCACCGCGTCTGGCGAGGCGCTCAGGTTCTGGGTGCTGAAGGTGGGGTCGGTGTTGGTGGCGCCGTCGAGCAGAAAGTAGTTGGCGTTGGGGCGGCTGCCGCCGATCGAGACCGCTGAGCGCTGCCCGGGACGCCAGTAGAGCGGGTTCATGTCGCCAGTCGCGGCGCCGTGGCTGACGTGAGCCCCGGGCACGGTGAGGACGAGATCGATGAGCATGCGGCCGTTGAGGGGGAGCGACTCGACGGAGCGCTGATCGACGACCGCGCCCACGCTGGCGTCCTGCGTCTTGAGCAGCTCACTGGCGGCCCGCACGGTGACAGTCTGGGTGTCGCGTGGCGAGGTGCAACTGGACGTCGAGCGTGGCTTCCTGACCCACTTCGAGAACAAGGGCCTGGGTTGCCTGCGTATATCCGGTCTCATCCACGGTGACGGTGTAGGAGCCCGGCAGCAGGCCGGCAATCTCATACAGTCCGGTGGCGTTGGCGGTGACCTCGCGCTTGGCTCCCGTTCCATCCGCCGTGATGTGGACGTGCGCCCCGGCGACCGGGCGGCGTTGGGGATCGAGGATGGATCCGCGCACCACCGCGTAGTTGCTCTGAGCGTGGGCCGAGAGGAGGGTGAGTGCAAACGCAGCAAGGGCGAAGATGAATCTGCGAAACATGGCTCTCCTTAATAACAAAACAGCGAGGCTGGACTTCGGGACCTTCGGTCCTCTGATCGGGGCGGTGCGACCTACGCGCGGGAGGTTGCGGGCGCGGCTAAAAAGCATGATTGAATTTCATGAGCCTCGGAAGCAGGCACACCGCCGGGGTAGCGCGACGGTTTCGGTATAAGTGTCGTCGGCGCGAGCACTGCCGTCATCGACCAATTGGTTGAGTGCGGGGTTTCTCGGGAGCTGAAGCGGCCGGTGGCTGAAGAGATTTAGCTCCAGCAGAGCTGCGGAGTCAATTCTGTCGATGCAATTCCCGCCAAATGTCACGCCTCATGAGGCGGACGTCCTGGATTCGTGGTCTCCCACCCTTTCCGCAGAACAAAGCGGAAAAGATGGGGCACGGCGGTTCGTGGCTGCGTCCGCGGTCCTCGGCGCAAGAGCCATTTCGCACGGTCTACTGGTCGGCGGGCCGGGTGTATGGCTTCTGCAGGGCCTGCCGCGCTTCGTTGACCGCGCCCTGGGTGTTGTCGTTGGTCTGGATGGCGAGACGGTACTCGTTGACCGCGCGATCCCGCTGGCCGGTGATGTCGAAGATGTTGCCCAGCCGGATGTGGCTCCAGACCTCCGTCCAGCGCGGATCATCGTCGCCGCGCAGCGCATCGCGGTATGCGTTCACCGCGGCCTGGTAGTTGCGCTGCGAAAACAGCACTTCGCCGATCCGATAGTTGGCCAGCGAACTCTGCGAGTTGGCCTCAAGAGCCTTCTGATATTCGGCCAGGGCGCCGGTCAGGTCGCCCTGCGCGACGAGTTGCTGGCCCTTCAGAATGGCGATGCGCACCTGCAGGTCGGGCGTGGCTTTCAGGAGCCAGTTTCCGGGATCGATGCTGATCCGGCGCGGGCGCCCGAAGGTGTCGACGACGTATTGGGAGTCCATGCCCACGACATCGATCTTCTGATCGACGGTCTTGCCGTCGGTCTCAACGCGCAGTTCCACGGGCATGCGAAACAGGTCGAGGTCCTGGTTGATTTCGCCGATGGTGCGGAAGCCCTTGTTGTTTCCCAGGCGGTAGACGGCGTACTTGTTGGTGAACTGGGGCGCCCCGGTGCCATCGACCCACTGCGCAAAGAAGGGCGTGAGCTGCTGCTGGCTCTGCGATTCGGCCACCTTCACGAAGTCGGCGGAGCGGATGCTGTGGTCGGCGTACTGGCTCAATGCTCCCTTGAGCGTGGCCAGAAAGGCCTTGTCGCCGACTTCCCAGCGGAGCATGTGGAAGACCATGGCGCCCTTTTCGAGGGTCATGGACTGGAATTCGGGCGAGAAGGGGCTGAGGTGGCTGGCGCTGGAAAGGGGAATGGTGTCGTAGGCCAGGGCTCCCGCCTCCACGTCCTGCAGCCCTGCGTGCAGCGCGCTCTTGCCATTCTCGTCCTCGACGAACATCAACTCGCCGTAGCGGGCCATGCCATTGGTGATCCAGGCATCGTTGAGCGTGCGCGGGCTGATCTCGGAGCCCCACCACTGGTGGGCAATGGTATTGGCCAGCAGACGGATGCCGGACTTGTCGCCCGCGCGCGAGCCCATGATGCCCGCCAGTTCCGGAGCCCAGACGGAAGGGAGCGTGTCGTCGGGTATTTCGACGACATTGAGGTGCGGCGACTCGATCGCTCCGAAGCTGTCAGTAAAGAA
Source organism: uncultured Acidobacteriota bacterium (assembly GCA_963812485.1). GTDB lineage: Bacteria > Acidobacteriota > Terriglobia > Terriglobales > Acidobacteriaceae > Telmatobacter. The sequence continues at coordinate 99,561 of CAWEVD010000008.1, read as the reverse complement.
GTCGTATTCCTTGGTGGCCGTTTGCGCCAGTTCATTGGCAGCCTGCTGGTGGGCCACGGTCATGTAGACCTTCACGTTGCCCGGGCCGGCGGTGGCGGCGTTCACGTAACGGCCGGCGATGATGGTGCCGGGGAAGCCGGGCCGGGTCCAATTGAAGTCATACTGGTCGCCGGGCTTGCCGCCTTCGAGCTTGGCCGGATGCGATACTCCCTGCTGGCCGCTGGCAAAGACGCGCATCCCCTGCGGGACGCGGATGTGCATCTCCGCGGTGAAGCGGTCGGTCATGAACCCTGTGGTGGGGAACCAGCGCGCGGCGTAGAGCAGGTAGGTAATCGGCTCCTGGATGGAGGCCAGCTTCAGCCCTTCGATCGGGCCGTCCTCGTTGCCGGTGATCACACCTTCGTATTGGAAGGTCCAGCGATAGGTCTGCCCCTTGACGAAGGGCGTGGAGGGGCTGATCCGGATGGTTCCGTCGGCGGAGCGTTCCCCGGTGAGGAGCTTGCCTGATTCGTCCGAGACCTTGGTCAGCTTGAGGGCGGGATGAAAACCGAAGCTCACCATGTCAGCGTTTTCCGGAGGCGTAAATGTCACCACCGCCTTGGCGGAGAGATGGTGGGCCTCGGTGTTCAGCTCCGCATCGATCACGTATCCGGTAATACTGAGCGCGGCCCGTTCCGGCCGCTGCGCCGCTGCTGTTCCGGCCAGAAAGAGGACCGAGGCGAAAAGGCCGAGTGCACCGATCGTCGATTCGCCGAAGATTCACTTCAAATCTCATCATTTTGCTCTTGTGCCTGGATTTGCACTCATGCCCTGATTGCCTTAGCCCCGAATTGCTTTAGTCATTGTAGCCACCGCGCAGTGCCTGTTGCGGGGGCCGTTCCCGGGAAAGCCGGCCTCGGTTCAAGAATGGACAGTCTCTTCCATCCCGGCCGAAAGCCTTGCTCCGAGCAGGTCAAGCGCAACATCGGCCACCCGCCCGATGGCTCCCCCATCCGCCTTCTGGTCGCCCTTTGCCTGGGAGTACAGCAGGCTTCGAATGGCCGCCAGTTCCTGCATCATGGACTGTCGCCGGGGCCCGTCGGGTAGCAACGGCTGCAACTGCCTGACGATATTGGATGCGGTGAAGTCGTCCTGGATCAACTCCGGAACGACGCGTTTGCCGGCAATCAGGTTGGCCATGGCCACGTGCGGCACCGTTACCACTCGCTTGGCGATGGAGTATGTGATCGGCGAGACGCGGTATACCACGACGAATGGATTCCCGATGAGGGCCGCTTCGACAGTGGCCGTGCCGCTGGCGACTACCGACGCGCGGGCGTGCAGAAGAGCTGCGCGGGCATCGTCCGCCAGCCGCACGGCGAGACCCGGAGCCTTCGCTTCGATCAGCCGGCGGACGAAATCGCGTTGGGCGGGATTCAATGTCGCGGCCAGAGGCAGGACGAATTCGAGCCTGCCGCGATCGTGGCGGCCGGCGAGCTCACGGGCCGCCTGCAGCATCGCGGGCAAGTTGTCGCGGATCTCCTTGGCGCGGCTGCCGGGAAGAAGCGCGATCCAGGTCTTGCCGGGGTCGAGGCCGGTTTCTGCGGCGAACTGCTCGCGGGTGACGGTCGGCGGTGCGAGGTCGGCGAGGGGATGACCGACGAACTCAGCCATGACACCGCGTTCCCGGTAGAACGGCTCTTCAAACGGGAAGATCACAAGCATCCGGTCGACATACTTCTGGACCAGCTTGATGCGGTGCTTTTTCCAGGCCCAGAGTTGGGGGCTCACGAAGAAAATGACCGGGACCTGAAGGCGGTGCAGCTCTTCCGCAAGCTTGAAATGAATGTCGGGGAAATCGATAAGGATGGCGACGTCGGGAGGGTGCGCGCGAATGGAGTGCTTGAGCTTGCGAAACTCGCGGTAGATCCGGGGCAGATGGCGGACGACTTCGGTGATGCCCATGACCGCCACGTCTTCAGCGCGGACCACGCGCTCGAGCCCCGCGGCCGCCATGTGAGGCCCGCCCATCCCCACGAATTGCGCGCGGTGGCCGGTCGCGGCGAGGCGCTTCCTGAGGGCTTCGATGAGCAGCGCGCCGTACTTTTCGCCGCTCGCCTCGCCCGCCGAGATGAAGATGGTTGGCGCCATGGACGCACTGTGCACTTGCATTCAATGATAGCGGCTTGTGAGACTGTCTCCCAGGTCCCAAGAGTCGGGACCTGGGGCACCCCGCGATTTTGACCTACGTGCGGCTTATCCGATGACCTTGAATCGCGCCAGTGAGTCTTCGTTCACCGTCAACCCAAGACCGGGTTTCGATTCGTCAAGGTCGATGAATCCGTCGACCGGTTCCGGTTCGCCGTCAAAGATGTACCAGAAAAGTTCGTTGCCGACTTCGACATCGGTCTTGGGGAAGAATTCGGCGATGGGGGAATTGAGGCTGGCCATTACGACGTGATAGTTGTGCATTTGCCCGGCGTGGGGCACGACGGGCACCTGGAACGACTCGGCCAACGCGGAGATTTTGCGCGCCTGGCTGATGCCGCCGACGCGATTGGTGTCGAATTGAATGTAATCGAGAGCATTGTTCTCGAGCAGATCGCGAAAGCCGAAGATGGTGAATTCGTGCTCTCCGCCGGAGATGGGGACGCGGCCGTGGCTCTTGAGTTCCTTGTAGCCGCGCGTGTCATCGGGAATGACCGGCTCTTCGAGCCAGCGGAGGTGAAACGGTTCCAATAACGGCAGCATGCGCTTGGCGTAATCGAGAGTCCAGCCCATATAGGCGTCGGCCATCAGGTCGACTCCGTCGCCCACGACCTCGCGCACGGCTCGAACCAGTTCAATGTTCTTCTGCATGCCTTCGGCGCCGTCCACAGGGCCCCATCCAAAGCGGAGTTTCATCGCCTTGTAGCCCTCGTCCTTGTAGCGCTGCGCTTCGGCCTCGAGTGCCGGGATCGGCAGGGCATAAAGACGGCTGGCGTAGACGGGAATTTTTTCCTTCGTGCGTCCGCCGAGCAGCCGGAACACCGCCTGCTTCGCGTCTTTGCCGATGAGATCCCAGAGGGCGATGTCGACCGCGGAAATCGCGACCATCGCCACGCCCTTGCGCCCGAAGGCCATGGTGCGGCGATACATCTGCTGCCAGAGATACTCGGTATCCCAGGGGTCGGCGCCGATGAGGATCGGCTTGAGGTAGGTATCGATGAGAGTCTTGGTCACCAGCGGCGACAGTGCGGCGTTTCCAAGTCCCACGAGTCCCGAATCGGAAAAGATCTCGACCAGAACCCAGCCATGGAAGGCGAAGTTGCCCATCGATGGCTCGCGAAACGCGACCAGGTCCATGGGGTTGGTGCAGAAGTGAGGAGGCAGAGGAACGGTCTTTCCTTCCCACTGGACGACGCGCGTGCGCACTTCGGTGATCTTCATGCGAGTCTCTCGATATCGGGATTGGGGGCTGGATCGGGCAAGCCTAGCGGACCTTGCCGGCGGAGTTTTCGAGCAGGACGTTGGACAGCACCGCGGTGTCGACGGTGGCGGGCAGATGTGAGCAGAAGCCGATGCCCACGTAAAAGGGCTCATCGAAGTGGAGCGTAATCGGAGGACCGAACTGGTGCATGGGCTCGTCCTTCAGGCTGACGAAGATGGCAATTGAATCGCCGTGTTTCTCGATGCCGATGCGCCTGGCCAGCACGCCGTTTAGCCCGCCTCCGAATCGATACTGCATGTCGTTGATGCTGGCCCCCTTCTCCGGGCGTTGCGCCAGGTGGATCATGCCTGTGCCGTGCTCGCCGATCATGGCTTCTTTGGAATCGTCGTCGAGGTTCTGGCGGATGATGAGAACGGCTTTGCGGTCGCCGTATCCTTTGGGATCGGGAAAGGCGGCGTCCGCGGCAAGCGAGACGTCTCCCGACATCTTCTTCCAGAGGAATCGGAATTCATCGCGGGTGTACCAGATGTTATAGCCGGCGGAATGAATGGTGTACTGATCCGTCGCGGGATCGAATGCGGCGCTGCCGGGGACAACGGCGCTGCCGATATCCGATTGGCCCTCGAAGATGCCGATGGGCTTATCGAAATTTGTGCTGGGGCGATGGAAGTCGGCCGGCGGTGGCACCTGGGTGTGGGTGGCGGAGCCCGGCTGCGCCCAGTCAGGGACCTGGGGGGTGGGTGATTGTGCGTTGAGCAGCGAGGCTATGCAGACAGCCAGGGCGCACGAAAAGGCGCCGGTGAGCGTCAGAGTGCGGCCGGTGGTAGAAGTCTTCATCGCCAAGAACTGTAGCAGAGGCGGGTTGGGGCGAAGCAGGCTCGTAAACGCAACTAAATTGGTCGACAAGTCAAATAAATGGGCCAAAACTGGAAGCATGCCGGCTTCCTCGCCCGCTTCCTCGCGAATCTCTCAGCGACACTTCCCGGTTCCGCCGCTTCAACCGGATGTACACCCGGTACATCGGAACCTTGAATGAAGGTTTTCTGAACAGCGAATTCAGCCTGGCAGAGGGACGGATTCTTTACGAACTGGCCAATCGAACCCAGCCTGCGGCGAGCGAGATTGCAGAGGAACTCGGACTGGATGCCGGATACCTCAGTCGCGTGCTGCGCAAATTCGAGCAGCGAGGACTTCTGAGCCGGAGAGCCTCGCAGCAGGACGGCCGGTCGGCGACGCTGAAACTGACGGCCCGAGGAACGGCTGCGTTCAGGAAACTCAACGCGTCGTCGGAAGAGCAGGCGGGGAAGATTCTCGCGGGGCTTGCGCCGCCATCGCGGAAAGAACTGCTTCGTTCGATGCAGTCGATCGAGAGTATTCTTACCCGCCCCGGGGAGCGCAGCCGTTTTGTGTTGCGGCCGCACCGCATCGGGGATATGGGATGGGTGGTGTACAGCGAGGCGGTCGGCTACGCGGCGCAATATGGCTGGGACGGGACGTTTGAGGCCCTGGTTGCGAAGATCGCGGGTGAGTTCATCACCAATTATGATCCCCACAAAGAACGGTGCTGGATCGCGGAGATCGATGGAGAACACGTGGGACACATCTTCCTGGTCAAGCATCCCGACGAGCCGCGGACCGCCAAGTTGCGCCTGCTGTTTGTAGAGCCGGCGCGCGAGGGATGGGTCTGGGTGCGCACTGGTCACAGAGTGCCTGCGCTTCGCACATACGGCCGGATACAGGAAGGTCGTTCTCTGCGACGCAAAGTATGCTTGTGCTGCCCACCGGATTTATGAGCGCTGGATTCCGTCTGATAAAGGAAGAGCCTCACCGTAGCTTCGGCCACGACCTGATTGTCAGGAATGGGAATTGGAGCTGAAATGAGTCAACAAACGTTTCTCCCTGCTCAGGATTCGTGGAATCAACGCTGGGCGGAGGCCCGTTCGGCTGAAGGCAGCGAGATACGGAAGATCGTGCCGCTTCTGGGGGTGCGGGTGCTGCTTCGAGTCCGTATTCTGCCTTGATGCTTCTCGACGATGGACTTGGAGATGGCAAGCCCGAGCCCGGTGCCGCGTTCCCGTTTGGTGGTAAAGAAAGGATCGAAGATCCTGGCCCGGATGGGGTCGGGGATGCCGTGGCCATTGTCGGCTACGATGATGCGCACTTCCCGGGTGCAGCGCTTCACACGCACCTGGAGGACACCTTCTTCCGGCAAAGCATCGATGGCGTTGGCAACAAGGTTGGAGATCACCTGCAGCATGTCGCCCGGATTCACTTCCGCGGTAACGTCGGACGGCAGGCTTCTGCGAATCCGGATCTGCTTGGCGAAGATGTTCTTCTGGTGGACGCGCAGGGCGGCTTCAGCCAGAGTGGACATGGCGACGACTTCCCGCGTTTCCTCCGACCGGTAAAAACTGAGGGTCTGCCGCGAGAGCTTGATGAGGTTGATGACTTGTTCTTCGATGAGCTGGCTGTATTGGCGCACGAGGTCCGCGTTATCCGCGTCCTGCTGGATGAGGTAGTTGAGGTTGGTGACGGCTTCAAGAGGGCCGTTGATCTCGTGCATGACGACAGCGGCAAACTGACCGGCTACCGCAAAGCTCCGATAGCGATGCACGATTTCTTCAATTTCCTGCCACTTATCGCCGTTTTGCGCTGCCTCGATCATGACATGCCCCCCACAGAAATCACTGGAGAGGATGCCATCAACTCGGCATCTGGTACCTGGAGGGAAGCGCCTCCAACGGGCCAGTTCCTTCACTTCTGCACTCGGGCGTACGCCGGCGGAGCGACTACCTATGTCCGGTATGTTACCTAGGATGCGGGAGGAAGAAAAGGGTTGTAGCTCGAGCAGAATTCAAGATTGATTTGCTGACGCCGAGTTCAGTCGGCGCGCTGCCGGCGGGTTCGGACTGCAGCGGCAAGTTCGCTCAGCAAGGCATGGGTCTCAGGCCATGCGATACAGGCATCAGTGACGCTCTGGCCGTAGACGAGGGGCTTGCCGGGAACGATCTTCTGCGCGCCCGCGACCAGATTGCTCTCCATCATCACCCCGATGATATTGCGATTGCCCGCGGCAATCTGGGCGGCGACGTCGTGACACACAAGCGCCTGGCGGGTGTAGTCCTTGCTGCTGTTGGCGTGGCTGAAGTCGATCATGATGCGAGGCGCAAGGCCGGCCTTCTCCAATTGCGCCGTGGTGTCGGCCACGCTCTGGGCATCGTAGTTAGTCAAGTTACGGCCACCGCGGAGAATGATGTGGCAATCGGGATTGCCCGCGGTCACAAAGATGGCGGACTGGCCGTGGTGGGTGTGGCCGAGAAAGGTGTGCGAGTGGGCGGCCGAGAGGATGGCGTCGATGGCCACCTGCACATCGCCCGAGGTGGCATTCTTGAATCCCACCGGGCAGGAGACACCGGAGACGAGTTGGCGGTGGACCTGGCTCTCGGTGGTGCGCGCGCCGATGGCTCCCCAGCTGGCCAGGCCGGCAATGTACTGGGGCGAAATCATGTCGAGGAATTCGGTGCCCGCGGGAACCCCCATCTCGGCAAGATCGAGGAGCAGATGGCGGGCCATGCGGAGCCCGTCATTGATCTTGAAGGATTCGTCGAGATAGGGATCGTTGATCAGGCCTTTCCATCCGAGGATGGTGCGGGGCTTCTCGAAATAGACGCGCATGACAATACGCAGATCGCTGGAGAATTCGCCGATGGCGCCCTGGAGCAGGTCGGCATAATCGCGCGCGGCGTTGGGGTCGTGAATGGAACAGGGACCCACGAGGACGAGCAGGCGCGTGTCTCTCTTGGCGAGGATGCGGGTGATTTCGAGGCGGGAGTTGAAGATGGTCGCAATCGCCGCTTCGGACGTGGGACGTTCTTCTTCAAGAAAGACTGGAGGCAGAACGACTTTTGTCCATTTGATGCGAAGGTCTTCGGTGGGGTGCGACATGACTTCTTCCTGCCAGGGATGTTCCGCGCCGGGTTGGATCGTGGACCCGCAACACAGCCACGGCGGAGTATGTGGGTGGAGACCCACTTAGAATCTATCAGCCTGCCCTGCGCGATCCCAACCGGCCTAGCCGCTGCGGAAAAGCATCGACGAAGAAGTGACGCGGTTCGAACGCATGCCTCAGGGGCTAAACCCTCACGTGTTTTGAGCATTTTCGGCACGACTGAAGGCGTGCCCTGCGTCAAAGCACGGTTCGAAATAAGCCTTTCAGCAGGCTGCCAGGAGAGCTCGTGATGCAATCGAGATTCACCTGCCCGGATTTGTCCTTCGGCGCGTCCTTGTCCTGACCGGTGTCTGCGCCTTTGTCTTTGTCTTTTCCCCAGGTCTTGTAGAGGCCCAGGTATCCATAGTTCTCGGTCTGGCCGGCGATGGAGTGCCCATAAGCGAAGAGCAACTGCAGGCCGGGCGACTTGAAGTGGTAATAGCCTCCGGCATCGATCATGGAGGAGGCCTCGGTCTGCGCGGCGGCGAGGCCTTCGCGGGCGTGGGAGAAGGATTCGATGGACAGCTCGAGCCGTTCGCCGAGGACGCGCTTGACCAGGAATCCGCCGTAGGGATAGCTGCGGTATTGGGTCTGATGGATGAGCGTGTAGCCCGCTCCGCCGACGAGGCTCCACGGACCGAACTCCTTTTCGATCCAAAGCGGAAGCTTGTACCACACGCGGCCTACGCCGAGACCCTTGTCGGAATTGCCGGTGGGCAACTCGAGCATGGTGAATGTGCCGATCTGCGGACGATGGCTGGTCTGTTTGAGGAAGCCCCACTTCAAGCCGAGTTCCATATCGGTGAGCCCATAGGCACTCGGCCCGGTGCCGGCGGGAGCGTAGACGGGATTATTCAGCGGAATTGCCGCGCCCAGGGGAAGAATCGCGTGCAACTGCACGGTGGGAACGGCGCCCCAGTTGAATTCGAAGGCGGGACCGGTGGGGTCGAGTTCCACCGGAGTGCCGTCGACCATGCCAAAGACATAGAACTCGTAATGACCGTAGTCGACCGGGGTGGGGTCGTCGGTCTGAAACGGGGGACCGGCTTGCGCCTGCAGGCGTGAAGCCGCCAGCGCGAAGAAGAGCAGAGAAATGAGCTTCGCGCAGAGCCGCGCCGCGTTTATCGGCTGTCTCCGATTCTCAAACAAGCCTTTGGCCATACGGATGTGGATGCTGGGCTTCCTCGCTGAGTCTAATGCGAGTATCGCTGCTCTCCGGCTTCGATGGCGACGGCCAGCCGGTTCTTCTCCGGGGGCAGGGGACAAGTCGCGTAGGGAGTATAGGCGCAGGGCGGGTTATAGAGCTCGTTGAAATCGAGTGTGAGGGCCCCGGGCTGAGTCAATCCATTACTGGGCAGACCTGTATGCAGGAAGCGTGCGGCCTGGTACGTAGTGGTCTGGCTCGTCGTGTCGCGCAGGATAAAAAAGAGCTTGTCCTTTTCACCGCCTTCAATCACAGGCTCAAGGAGGTAGATTTTGCCTTTGAGAAGAAATTCAGCGGCCCCGGGCGCCGTCATGTTGAGGGTGGTGCCAATGATGGTGGCAATCTTTTCGATCTGGGGCGGCTTGTAGGGAATCCAGCGGGCGGTAACGCGATAGGTTGGGTCGGGCGCGTACCAATGCAGGCCGCGGAATTCGGTGCGTGTCGGCGAGTCGGCGTCTTTGACGCGCAGCGCATAACGGCCACCGCGGGGAAGGACCACCAGGGTGAGCCCGTGCCAGGTCAGCGTGGAGGGTTTGGCATCGTCAGCGCTGAGGACGCCCTCGCGCGGGGGTTTGCCATCGATCTGAAGGCCGGCGGGAAAACCTCCCGATGGCGCGAGGAGTTGCACCGTCGTCCCCGATACGGTGAGCAAGCCGATATGCGGCGGCGCCTGGGCGCGAATTTTGATTTGATTATCGTCGGCGGCGCCGAACGAGTTGACTCCCGGCTTCAACCACTCAAGCCCGACCAGCGTAAGCCAGCCATCGGGAGCGGAGAGTTCGTGTTCGCGCTGCGATCGCCAGGCATCGAGCTCTTGACGCCACCCTGCCTCGTCGGCAGATGCGATGGCGCCGCCGGACTCAATTGAAGGCGCGCTCTGAGCCGGCAGAGCCAGGTGACAGAGCAACAACACAGCCAATGCGAGTAAGACGTGCCTTCGAATGTGATTCATCCTGGAGCTGACCTCCCCATAAGGAATGGGGCACTCTCTTTATTATGCCTTCGGTGGATGAACGGTAGAATCTGAGACTCAGGGATTGGTTCGGGGAGCGGAATAAGATGAGGCCGGCAATTCGTGCCCTGGCGGCGCTTTCATTTTTGATGTCGACGGCGACCTTCGGGCACCAGGCGAACACCTGCTGTTACGGCCAGCCATGACGGCTTCGCGAGCAGGCCACGCTTCACGAGAGAGACCGGCGTCGAAAGGTGTGCCCATGGTGAATCAATCTTTCACGGCCAAGCTGCAAAGAAGTTCGAAGAAAGGTGGCTGGACTTACGTGGTCTGGCCTGAATCGGTTCAATTTTTCGGAACCCGCGGCCTGGTGAAGGTGCGTGGCAAGATCGATGGAGTTCCATTTCAGAGTTCATTTATGGCTCTGGGCGACGGCACCCATAAATTGCCCGTCAAGGCAGACCTGTGCCGCATCATCGGCAAGGACGTCGGCGAAACCGTCGACGTTTTGCTGGAAGAACGAATCCCGGCCAAAGCACCGCCCAGGCAATCGACTGTGAGCCTGCGCAAGGCCAACTTGACTGTTTTGTTTAAGTCCACCTAGAATTAAACAGGGTAATTGCGTCCCGGATTTGCGAAGAACCCCTAGTCTATTCAGTGATTTGAGCCGGTTGAGACTCTTCCGGGCCGTCGGCGAAGAGGATTTCTGTCTCTGCCGGCGATGAAGACGGGCGCAAGGGAGAACACGGAAGATGTCGGATCGGGAGCGGCTGGTGCTCACGGCCATCATCGAGCTATACATCGCCACCGGCGAACCCGTGGCATCCCAAGCCGTGTCTCGCTTTTTTGAGAATCGCGAAGGCTTGAGCTCTGCGACGATCCGCAACGTGATGGCCAACCTGGGAGAGGCCGGCATGCTGGAGCAGCCGCACACCTCGGCCGGGCGCGTGCCGACCGCCGCGGCTTTTCGCTATTACGTAGATCAGATCACGCAGTCCGGACGATTGGCCTCGGGAGCGCAGTCCGGCGCGCCCAACTCGATGGCGCAGAGCACTTCGCTGCTGTCGTCGCTGAGCGAAGAGCGGCGGGACCAGATCGAACGAAGCTTTTCAGGCGTCTCCAGCACCAATGAGTACCTGGAGCGCACGTCGCAGGTGCTGGCGCTGCTGTCGAGCGGGCTGGGCGTGGCCCTGGCCGCGGCGACCCAGGCGCAGGTGCTCGAACACATCCATTTTTCGCGGCTGACGACGGGTCGGGTGTTGGCCGTGCTGGTTACGCAGACGGGCGCGGTGCACGACCGGGTGCTGATCCTCGATCGCGAACTGACGCCACGTGGAGTTGGAGACAGCGGCGCGCTACCTGAACGAAAGCTTTCGCGGCTGGGCCATCGAGCGAATTCGCGCCGAAGTGGCGCGGCGCATGGAAGTGGAACGCGCCGCGTACCATCAAATGCTTGAGGCGGTCGAAGAGCTCTGCCGCAAGGGCGCGCTGTCAGGAGACCTGAGCGGCCCGGCGATTTTCGTGGACGGCATGGCGAACCTGATCGCAGCGGAATTGGACCGCGAACGGTTGCGGCAGATGCTGCTGGCGCTTGAAGCCAAGCAGCGGCTGGTGGAATTGCTGACCGCCTATGTGGACGGCCGCCAGCAGGAGGTGCGCGTCGTGGTCGGGCTGGATCAGGCCTCGCCGGCCATGCAGGACCTGGTGCTGATCGGTGCGCCCGCGCGGCTGGGCGATGCCAACTTCGGCACCGTCGCGGTGATCGCTCCAACCCGTATCCAATATCAGGAGATGATCCACGCGGTGCGATACATCGCGAAGCTTTCGGAGCGAATCCTGGAAATTCCAACCGACTGAAGCCGCGGCCAACATGGGCCGGCGAGACGAACGGGCCCTTTGCGCATCTAGTATCCAGCAGAGGCGCGAAAAGGCCGACCTTCGGGATCGGAATTTATCATTGAAACAGCTGAGGAAGATCCTTCGGAGAATTCATAGAAGTATGCCAAAACATGAATCAGAGTTGAGCGTAATGGAAAAGGGCGAGGTCGAGCCGACACCGCGACAGGCGGCTGAGATCGATTCGGCAGCGCCCGAGGCAGAAACCGTTCCGGCCGCCGCGCCTCCCGAGACCGGCGCGACCGTCAGCCAGGCCGAGTACGAACAGGTGAAAGCGGAACGCGACCACCTCAAGGACCGGGTGGCGCGGCTGCAGGCGGAGTTTGATAATGCGCGCAAACGGGCCGAGCGGGAAAAGGCCGAGTTTCGCGACTATGCCACGGGGAATGTTGTCGAACAGTTTCTTCCCGTGCTGGACAATTTCGAGCTGGCGCTCAAGGCAAAGGGTTCGGCGGACCAGTTGCGCTCCGGCGTGGAGTTGATCGTCAAGCAGATGGAAGATGCCCTGCGGCAGTTGCAGGTGATACCGGTGGCGACGATGGGCGAGGAATTCGATCCGCGCTACCATGAGGCCCTGGGTCTGTGGAGCGGGACGATCTGCCCGACCACACGGTCGCCGAAGAGATTCGCCGCGGCTACAAGCTGCGTGACCGTCTGGTGCGGCCGGCGCTGGTGCGCGTGGTTTCCAACCCTAAACAGCAGAAAGAATAAACATTGAGCGTGAGCAAAGCAGATTACTACGAGGTACTGGGCGTATCGCGGGAAGCCAGTGACCAGGAGTTGAAGAGCGCCTATCGCAAGATGGCGTTGAAGTATCATCCTGATCGCAATCCCGGCGACCACGCCGCAGAAGAGAAATTCAAACAGGCGAGCGAGGCCTACCAGGTACTGTGCGATGCCGACAAGCGCGCCGCATACGACCGGTACGGGCATGCCGGCGTTGGTGCGTCGGGGCCGGGCGGCTTTGGCGGATTTGCAGGCGGAGTCGACATCGGGGACATTTTCGGCGATCTGTTCGGCGAGATGTTCAATGTGGGCGGCGGCCCGCAGCGGGGCTCCCGGCAGCAGCGCGGCGACGATCTGCGCTTTGACCTGACCATCGATTTTGAAGACGCCATCTTCGGCGCCGAGACGGAGATCAAGATCCGCCGCCTGGAGATGTGCCCGACGTGCAGCGGGCGCGGCAGCGCATCGGGACGGGGTCCGATCTGTATGCGCGCAGTGCCAGGGACGCGGCCAGATCCGCTATCAGCAGGGATTCTTCTCCGTAGCTCGCACCTGCGGCGCGTGCGGTGGAGCGGGATCGATCATCGGCGATCCCTGCCAGACGTGCCGCGGCGAAACGCGGGTGGCCAAGGAACTGAAGCTGAACGTGAAGGTGCCTCCGGGGGTGGAGGACGGAACGCGCATACGCTATGCCGGCGAAGGCGATGCCGGACGCTCCGGCGGTCCCAAGGGCGATCTCTACGTGGTGCTTTCGATCCGGCCGCACGACTTCTTCGAGCGCAACGGGCAGGATCTTCACTGCGTGGTTCCGATCAGCTTTCCGCAGGCAGCGCTGGGCGCGGAGATCGAGATTCCGGGCATCGACGGGCCCATCAATCTCAAGATTCCCGAGGGCACGCAGAGCGGCAAGGAGTTGCGCGTGCGCGGCCGCGGGGTGCCGTTCCTGAACGAAAAGGGCAACGGCGACCTGGTCGTCAAGGTTCTGGTGCAGGTGCCGCGGAAGCTTTCGCGCGCCCAACGGGAGCTGGTGTCGAAACTGGCAGAGCTGATGAACGTCGACAACAAGCCCACGTCGCCAACCCTGATTGAGAAAATGAAAGACCTCTTCAACTAACGGCCGTCGGCCGGCAAATGCGCCCAACGAGGTGATGTCCTCGTTGGGCTTTTCGTTCGTTGGAGTAATTGAACTGAATCTAAATGGTTTACAGCAGGTTTTTCGACTGAAAACAAGATTTTTTGTTAATTCAGCCCTTCTCTTACACAGGACATAACCAGCCGCGCCTTTTCAAAATTCCCGGCGTTCGCCTCGGGAGGTTCTTTATCGTCCCGCCTGGTGGTGTGACCAAAGTCGCTGAAGCCCCGTCGGGTCTTCCGATAGCCTTCGGATGGAGGGGATTCCAAGATGGCAAGCGCGGTCGCTGACAAGATTCCATCGCATGAACCGAAGAAGAAATGGACGCGGCGCTCTTCCCCGGATCGATCCCAACGGGTCCGGCGCACGGTTCAGTGGCTCTTCATTGCCTTGAATGCGTGGATCGGACTTCAGTTTTTCCTGTGGGTACGATACTTCGAGCGTGGCGGAAACGCTCTGTATGTGGCCCGCCCGGCCGGAGTGGAAGGCTGGCTTCCCATTGCGGGGTTGATGAATTCCAAATACTTCCTGCTCACCGGGCGTGTTCCGGCGATTCATCCGGCAGCGATGTACTTGTTTCTCGGCTTTGTCCTGATGAGTGTTCTGCTCAAGAAAGCGTTCTGCTCCTGGTTGTGTCCGGTCGGAACTTTCTCGGAGAACCTGTGGAAGATGGGGCGCCGGATTTTGGGGCGCAACTTTCGGCTGCCGAAATGGGCGGACTTGCCTCTGCGCGGACTCAAGTACCTGCTGCTCGGATTTTTCACCTGGATCATCGGGGGCATGTCGGTTGAAGTCCTGGACGGATTCATGTCGACGCCCTACGGGATCATTGCCGATGTGAAGATGCTGGACTTCTTCCGGCACATGGGAATGACTGCCGCGATCGTCGTCGGTCTGCTGGTGATCCTCTCCATGGTTGTCCAGAATTTCTGGTGCCGGTATCTTTGCCCTTACGGAGCGCTGCTTGGACTGATGTCCATTTTGAGTCCGGCAAAGATCCGCCGCGATGCCGAGGCTTGCATCGATTGCGGAAAGTGCGCGCACGCTTGCCCGGCGGGTCTTGCCGTAGATCGGCTGGTACAAATCCGTTCCGCTGAATGCAGCGCGTGCATGGTGTGCGTGGCCGCATGTTCGGCGGAGAACGCGCTGCAATTTGCGCTGCCCGCGCAAAAGGCAGCGGCGGCGCCGCAGCGGTGGTATCGACGCAGACTGGGGCCAGTCGCGGTCACGGCTATTCTGGCTTACATCTTTTTTGGAGCTGTCCTGCTGGCGCGGACCACGAACCACTGGCAGACAAACATTCCCCGCGACGTCTACATGAGCCTTGTGCCTCATACAAACAGCGTGAGCCATCCCGGGATTTGATCGGCCGAATCCGTTCCGGCTCCCATCAACCTATGGAACAATAGGTCCCGGCAATCAAGAGCATGACGGGGAGAAGCGAACTTATGCGACTACGGAACGGCCTTGTAACAGGGTTGAGCGCGTTGATGATTGCGAGCCCCAGCTTCGCCATCGCACAACAAGCCTGTGAGGCTCTCAAAGACATCAAGCTCGATCACGCAACGGTGGTCTCGGCGGTATCGCAGGAACCTGCGCCTTTGAAGCAGCCCCCGGGGATTCCATTCAAGGTGCCGGATGTCACCGTTCCGCGGCATTGCGAAGTGAGCGGGGTGGCGCGTCCCACGTCGGATTCCGAAATCGATTTCACTTTATGGCTGCCGCCCCGGGAGGCCTGGAACGGCAAATACATGCAGCGCGGCAATGGGGGCTGGGCCGGATCCATCCAGCCGGCCGGCCTGGTGGCGCCGCTGGCGCGCGGTTATGCGGTTGCGGCGACGGACGACGGACATGAAGGCCAGGGCATCATGCCGGATGCGAAGTGGGCTATCGGACACCCTGAAAAACTGATTGATTTCGGCTATCGATCCCTGCATGAAACAGCGATTCTTTCGAAAGAGATCCTGCAGGCTTACTACGGCAAGGCCGCGGGGAAGGCGTATTTTTCAGGATGCTCGGACGGAGGACGGGAAGCGCTGATGGAGGCGGAGCGGTATCCCGAGGATTTCGACGGCATTATCGCCGGAGCGCCGGCGAATCACTGGACGCATCACTTTGCCGGCTTCGTCTGGAATGAGATCGCGTTGAACGGGAAACCGGAGAGCAAGATTGCCGTCGAACAGCTTGCCGGCGATTCAGAAGGCGGCACTGGCCGCGTGCGATGCGCTGGATGGAGTCAAAGATGGGCTGATCGAAGATCCCCGCGCATGTCACTTCGATCCGTCTGTCCTGCTCTGCCACGGTGCGGCGAGCGCGGACTGCCTGACGCAGCCGCAAGTCGAGGCGCTCGAGAAGATCTATGCGGGCCCGAAAAATCCGCGCACCGGAGAGCAAATCTATCCGGGGTATGAGCCCGGCACCGAGGCCGAGCCTGGGGCATGGTCGCTATGGATCCTGGGGCCGTCGGCGCAGAGTCTTTTTGGAAACAGCTTCTACGGGCAGGCGGTACACGAAGACCCGCACTGGGATTGGCGGACGATGGATTTCGACCGCGACGTGCGCCTGGCCGATGAAAAGACGGGAGCGATCCTGAATTCGTATAACCCGGATCTGCGCAGCTTCCGGGACCACGGAGGAAAACTGATCCAGTACCACGGCTGGAGCGACGCAGCCATCGCGCCTCGCGATTCCATCAACTTTTACGAGGATGTTCGGGCATTTCTCGGACAGTACCCGGATCCGCGATCGACCAATCCGACGGATATCCAGGGGTTTTACCGATTGTTCATGGTGCCTGGCATGCAGCATTGCACGGGTGGCCAGGGCGCAACGAGCTTTGGGAACGACGACATCGGGGCGCTGAAATCGACCCCGGATGACGCCGACCACGACATTCTCCTGGCTCTCGATCGCTGGGTTACGCAGGGCGTGGCTCCGGAAAAGATTATTGCCACGGGGAGAATCGGCGTGGATGCCAAGAGCGGGTCCGAAGGGGTGCGATTGACGCGGCCTTTGTGCGTGTATCCGGCGGTGGCCCGATATAAGGGCCAGGGCGATACGAATGCGGCGGAGAACTTCGAATGCCGGGTACCGGGCAAGTGAGGCGAGGTCGCAGCCGTTCTAGGCCGGTTCACAGCATCCGCGGGAGTCGTGCTTTCCCACCCTTTCGCAAAAGCGCGAAAGGATGGGGCACGGAGCAATTGCTCCTCATCAGCAGGTCCTGAACGTTCTTGAACATTCCGTCGGCCGGAATTACATGGCCCTCATTCTCATATAGCGGCGAATATCGGGAGCCATCCGCAACATGAGCCAAGCCAGGCTAATCGCCGTTACTGCATAGATTGTCCGCTTCATCCGGTTGCCCCATTTCCTTCAGTCGGCGAGACTGGCCGGTTTGCAAAAGACCAGTCCCGCTCTTCTGCCTTTGATGCGCAATGGCCTTGTCGCGACACGGCCGGGAGTTGCCGGCTTCTGGAGACGACCCACGCCAGTGACGCCAGCATTCTTTGCTTGCGCAGATCCCCGATTCAGGCAGAATATGGTCCCTGCGTCATTTGCCAATCGGATGCGGAAAGAGGCCACCTCGTGGGAGTCCCGAACCAACCTTCTCGAAAGATCGAAGAGATCGATGTTCTGTGGATTACGGCGGGACTTGGCTGCGACGGGGACACGATTGCGATGACCGCGGCTACGCAACCGAGCATCGAAGATTTAGTGAGAGGCGGCATTCCATGGACGCCCAAGGTGCACCTGCACAATCCGTTTCTCTCGGCCGAGAACGGGGATGAGTTTTTGCTCCGCTTCCACCAGGCGGCGGAGGGCAAAGTCGAGAATTTCATCCTGGTGATCGAAGGTTCTATTCCTGATGAAACCAATAAACCGGAAGGGTACTGGGCCTCGTTCGGCACGGATGCGGCGACGGGACAGCCGATCACCACATGCGAATGGATCGATCGGCTCGCTCCGCAGGCCTGGGCGGTAATCGCTGTCGGCACCTGCGCCACGTATGGGGGCATCCATGCAATGGAGGGGAATCCGACCGGATGCATGGGACTCCCTGATTATCTGGGCTGGGATTGGAAGACGAAAGCCGGAATTCCGATCGTCTGCATTCCGGGCTGTCCGGTGCAGCCGGACAATTTCACGGAAACGCTACTCTACCTGCTTTACATGGCGACCGGTCATGCGCCTATGATTCCCCTCGACGAGGCGCTGCGTCCAACATGGTTGTTCGGCAGTACGGTCCACGAGGGATGCGACCGGGGAGGCTATTACGAACAGGCCCAGTTTGCGGAGGAGTATGGTTCACCCCTCTGCATTGTGAAGCTGGGATGCTGGGGGCCTGTCGTGCAGTGTAATGTCGGGAAGCGCGGCTGGATGGGAGGAATCGGCGGGTGCCCCAATGTGGGCGGGATCTGTATCGGATGCACGATGCCGGGATTCCCCGATAAATTTATGCCCTTCATGAACCAGCCGCCTGGGTCTCTGCTTTCGTCTGCCGCGGTTCAGACGTACGGACGGGCCATTCACTCTCTGCGCAAGTTTACCCAGGCGTCTCTGAACAAGGTACCCAGCTGGCGCCGAAACCGGTCTGTGCCCGACCGAATATCGAACGACCAGCGTAACTGACGCAATTTCCCAGGTCGAGTCACGGATGGCGTTACTTGCACAAGCCGAATGGGATGCCCGCAAGCGAGGGCGAGAGCAAGAAGGTGAAGAGCCTGGCGCGCTCGCGGATCTGGAGCAGGCTGAATCGGTGCTGCTGGAGTTGGCTGGTGTTTTCGGCAGCTTTGCCGCAGGACCCAATCGGCTCTCCCGCGCGGCCGTCAATGGACGATGTGCATCCATCGAATGTTGAAGCAAAGTATCGTGCGCTGCTGGAACAGATTCCAGCAGTGGTCTTCATGGCATACGTGGATCGTGGAGTCAGCGAGGCATATGTCAGTCCGGAGATTGAAGCCGCATTGGGCTACTCTCGCGAGGAGTGGCTGGAAGACCCGGTCCGCTGGTATCGAGCACATCCATCCGGACGACAAGCAGCGCTGGAGCCTGGAAGCGGCGGAGATGTTTCTGTCGGGCAAGGCGCTGCGATCTTCGTATCGCGTGATCGCGCGCGATGGACACGTGGTCTGGTTTCACTGCGATGCGCGGATGGTGCGCCGCCCCGATGGCCAGCCATGGTTCATCCATGGCGTGGCATTCGATATCTCCGATCTGAAACACACCGAGCGAGCTCTCAAGCAGGAGAGGAACTTCGTCTCCGGAATACTGGATACGGTTGGGGCGCTGATTACGGTCCTCGACCACGACGGGCGCATCGTGCGCTTCAATCGGGCCTGCGAACTGACCACCGGCTACTCGTTCGACGAGGTCCGGGGCAAATGCATCTGGGATTTCTTTATGCTGCCGGAGGAGGTGGCTCGATCCCGGTCCGTGATCGAACAGCTGAGCGCCGATCTGCTTCCGCAGGATTATCAAAGCCATTGGGTGACGCGGCACGGCACGAATCGATTGATTGCGTGGTCCAGTTCCCTGCTGCCCGGCGGCGACGGCGCGCCTGATTACATTATTGCCACCGGAATTGATATCACGGAACGCGAACAGTTGGAGAGAGCGCTGCTGAACATCAGCGCCAGGGAGCAGCGGCGGATCGGACAGGATCTGCACGACGGCCTGGGGCAGCACCTGACGGGAATTGCCTTCATGGCCAAGGTGCACGAAGAGAAACTGGCGGAGAGAAAAATCGCCGATGCCGCGGATGCGGCCAAAATTGTGCGGCTGGTAAATGAAGCGGTCCACAAGACGCGGGAGCTGGCGCGCGGACTGCTGCCCGTGATGTCGGACGCGCAAGGACTGATGTCAGCCTTGCAATTGTGGGCCGAAGAGGTTGAAGACATCTATGGAGTTTCATGCAGATTTGAGTGCGAAGCCCCGGTCCTGATCCATGACGATGGGATCGCAACGCATCTCTACCACATTGCCCAGGAAGCAGTGAATAACGCGCTGAAACATGGAAACGCGCGCAACCTCGTGCTTCGCCTGACAACCGCGAACGATTGCGGCACGCTGCTCGTGGTGGATGACGGCACCGGCATTCCGGAGGATCGCGGGAACAGCCAGGGCATGGGGCTGCACATCATGAACTATCGAGCCGCGATGATTGGCGGCAGGCTCGAGGTGAAGCCAAACCGGCCTCGCGGAACCGCTGGTTTCGTGCACGTTTCCGATGGGCCCGGAAAAATAAGGATACACGCACATGGCGACACTTTCTATCCCCGAACAGACTGCGCAGCAGACCAGGAAGACAGTACTCATTGTGGACGACCACCCGCTTCTGCGGCAGGGATTGGCCCTGTTGATCAACCAGCAGCAGGACATGCAGGTTTGCGGCGAGGCGGAGGAGGCGCATGCGGCTCTGCAGTGCATTGCGCAAAAGAAACCCGACATCATGATCCTGGATATCTCACTCAAGGGGCCGGACGGACTTGAGTTACTCAAAAGCATCCGCGCCCTCGATCCCGATTTACCGGTGCTGGTTCTCTCCATGCACGATGAAGCTATCTATGCGGAACGCGCGCTTCGCGCCCGGGCCAATGGTTACATCATGAAGCAAGAGGCGACTGAAAAAGTCCTGGTCGCGGTGCGCCGAATTCTCAACGGCGATGTGTATCTGAGCGACAGCATGTCAAAGAAGATGCTGCAGCAGTATATCGACGGAGCTCCATCGATTGTTCAATCGCGGATCGCAGCGCTATCGGACAGGGAGTTGGAGGTTTTTCGCGGGATCGGGGAAGGCCGTGGCACACGTGAGATCGCCGAACAACTTCATCTGAGTATCAAGACGGTCGAGACGTACCAGGCTCATATCAAAGAGAAGCTGTCCCTGCGCAGCGGGCGGGAATTGATCCAGCACGCGATTCAATGGAAGATCAACGAGAAAGCAAACTGACGATCCGATATCTATCGGGGAAACCCTGATGCGTCCCTCAGCAAAAGTATGAGGTGAGAATAAGGCTGGTCCCGCTTGCCCGCCACTTGCAATGCCTGTTTGGATAGCGGGTGTTGACGGCGTCTTCCCCGTCTTTCTACGTCCGCCTGGGCGCAGAAAGACAATTCGCCGAGTTGAACGTTCGACAGAGGTCGAAATCCGAATCTTGAGAACGGCGGCGCCGACATGTTCGAGCGCGGGTGTAGTTGTGCGCATTTTTTGCGTTGATCGCTGCATCGAACGTGGTCGCGCGGCCAATGCCGACGGAATAGTTCGGCATTGAGATGAAACAGCGGCACCGAAAGGAGTATCCAGGTCATGAGCGCACAAGCGGTACCTCACGGTCGAGTGACTCAGAAGAAACCTGCCGTGGCTGAATTGCACATTGTGTGGATCACTGCGGGTCTGGGATGTGACGGAGACTCGGTTTCCATAACGGCTGCGACGCAGCCGAGCATTGAAGACGTTTTGCTGGGCGCCATTCCCGGACTTCCCAAGGTTCACCTGCACAATCCGGTGCTGGCGTACGAAAACGGCGATGCCTTTCTCGACTTCTACTACAAAGCGGCATCGGGAAAACTGGATCCATTCGTGATGGTTGTGGAAGGTTCCATTCCCAACGAAAAGATCAAGAAAGAAGGCTACTGGGCCGCGGTGGGAACCGATCCGCATACCGGCCAGCCGATCACTACGTGCGAGTGGATCGATCGCCTGGCTCCCAAGGCCATCGCAGCAATCGCGTGCGGGACATGCGCAACCTACGGCGGAATCCATGCCATGGAGGGCAATCCCACCGGCTGCATGGGGCTGGCTGACTATCTGGGTTGGGATTGGAAGTCGAAAGCGGGCCTGCCCATCGTGAATGTTCCGGGCTGCCCGGTGCAGCCGGATAACTTCATGGAAACTGTTCTCTACCTTCTGTACCAGGTTGCCGGCCTGGCGCCGATGATTCCTCTGGATGACCAGTTGCGACCCACCTGGCTGTTCGGCAAGACCGTGCATGAAGGATGCGATCGCGCGGGGTACTACGAACAGGGCGACTTCGCCACGTCTTACAGTTCTCCGAAGTGCATTGTGAAGCTGGGATGCTGGGGCCCGGTTGTGAATTGCAACGTGCCCAAGCGCGGATGGATGGCGGGAATCGGCGGGTGCCCCAATGTGGGCGGCATCTGCATCGGGTGCACCATGCCTGGATTCCCCGACAAGTTCATGCCGTTCATGGATGAGCCACCCGGCGCCAGGATGTCAACGACCGCGGTGCAGGGCTGGGGCAAAGCCATCCGCGGTCTGCGCAGCCTGACCCAAGCGACGGTGAACAAGGAGCCCAAGTGGCGCCACGCTCGCGCCGAACTCACCACTGGCTATCACCCCAGTTCTTACTAACAAGGAGAGGATTCGATGGCGACGATTACCGCGACGCGTTCCGAGACAGATGCCGACAAGAGCCAGTTAGTTGAGATGAACTGGGATCCGATTACGAGGATCGTGGGCAGCCTTGGCATCTTCACGAAAATCGACTTCGGCAAGCGCAAAGTTGCCGAGTGTCACAGCACCTCATCGATATTCCGCGGCTACAGCATTTTCATGAAGGGCAAAGATCCGCGCGATGCGCACTTCATCACCAGCCGCATCTGCGGAATCTGCGGTGATAACCACGCCACCTGCGCCACCTACGCGCAAAATATGGCGTTTGGTGTCCGGCCGCCGGCGATGGCGGAGTGGATTGTCAACCTTGGCGAAGCGGCCGAATACATGTTCGACCACAACATCTTCCAGGACAACCTGGTGGGCGTGGATTTTTGCGAAACGATGGTGAAGGAGACCAATCCCGGTGTCTGGGAGAAGGCGGAGAAGACGGCCGCGCCTCACGCCGAATTGCATGGCTATAAAACTATCGGCGACATCATGAAGGCGCTGAATCCCTTCACGGGCGCTTTCTATCTCGAGGCTTTGCAGGTCAGCCGCATGACGCGCGAGATGTTCTGCCTGATGGAAGGCCGCCATGTGCATCCATCGACTCTTTACCCCGGCGGCGTCGGAACCGTGCCCACTGTGCAACTATTCACTGACTACATCGTGCGATTGATGAAGTACGTGGAGTTCATGAAGAAAGTGGTGCCGCTGCACGACGACCTCTTCGACTTCTTCTACGAAGCCCTCCCCGGTTATGAAGAAGTGGGACGCCGACGGATTCTTCTCGGTTGCTGGGGTTCATTCAACAACCCCGACGTCTGCGACTACACCTACGCCAATATGAGCGAGTGGGGCCGCGGCATGTATGTTACGCCCGGGGTGGTAGTCGACGGAAAGCTTGTCACCAACGACCTGGTGGATATCAACCTGAACATTCGCATCCTGCTGGGCAGTTCGTTTTACGAGGATTGGCAGAACTCGCAGACGTTTGTGCAGACCGATCCTCTGGGGAACAAGGTCGATCAGCGCCACCCGTGGAATCAGAGCACTTACCCCAAGCCGCAGAAGCGCGATTTCAAGGGCAAATACACGTGGGTCATGTCGCCGCGCTGGTATGACCAGCGCACCGGCGATTATCTCGCGCTCGATACCGGCGGCGGTCCGATCGCGCGCTTCTGGGCAACCGCGCTCGCCGGCATCGTGGACATCGGGTACATCAAGGCGACCGGCCACAGCGTGAAGATCTATTTGCCCAAGACCGTGTCGATGCCGGAAGTCGAATTCGAATGGAAGATTCCCAAGTGGAGCAACGCGATCGAACGTGATCGCGCGCGCACTTACTTCCAGGCGTATGCGGCGGCAGCGGCTCTCTACTTTGCAGAACAGGCCCTGGCGGAGTTGCATGCCGGACGTACGCGCACCTGGAACGATTTCAAAGTTCCCGAAGAAGCCATTGGATGCGGCTTCCACGAAGCGGTGCGGGGTGTCTTGTCGCACCACGTCGTGATTCGCGGGCACAAGATCGCGAATTACCATCCCTATCCGCCGACTCCGTGGAACGCAAATCCGCGCGACTCGTATGGCACGCCGGGACCGTATGAAGATGCGGTGCAGAATACGCCGATCTTTGAGGAGAATGGCCCCGATAAGTTCAAGGGAATTGATATCATGCGCGCGGTACGCAGCTTTGATCCGTGCCTGCCGTGCGGCGTCCACATGTACCTGGGCAATGGCAAGGTTCTGGAAACGCACCATTCGCCCATGTTCGGCCTGCACCTTTGAGATGTTAGCCTCTGTGGTTTCCCACCCTTGCGCCAATGAAAAGGCGCAAGGATGGGGCACGGAGCTGTTGCTCCCTTTCAGCATTCAGAAATTTGAAACTTGTGCGCTCACAGAAGGAGACTCGTGGCGAACAGCGGCGGATTTCAGGAGCAGGTCAAGCATCTCGGCGAATTGGTGGGCCAGTTTGATCAAATGCCCGACGGCCCACAGAAGATGGCGGGCAAGGAGCTGATCCAACTCCTGATGGATGTGCACGCCCAAGGGCTCGAGAGAGTGATGGAAATCATCTTCGAGAGCGGTGAGGCGGGGAGCACGTCTGATTGACCAGCTTGGCAAGGATGAGATTGCCGGCGGCCTGCTGCTGCTGTATTCATTGCATCCGGATGCCCTGGAAACGCGGGTGCACACGGCGCTGGAAAGGATTCGTCCTCGATTGCGCAAACTCTCCTGCGCAATCGATCTTGTCAGCATCGATGAGGGCGCGGTCCGAGTGCGTCTTACGAAGAGCGGGCACAGTTGCGGCTCTTCAACAAAGGAATTGCGGGGACTGGTGGAAAACGGCTTGTACGAGATTGCGCCTGATATCATCTCACTCGAAATTCTTGGACTGGAAGAGCCTTCTTCGACAGGCTTTGTTGCCCTGGATAGCCTGCTCGTCAACACACTGGTCGGCGCAGTACCAGCACAGGGGAGGTGCCCGCTGAGGCCGCCGAAGCTGCGTGCGGAACGGAATCAGTATGCCTGATCAGCCGGCTCTGGCCTTTGAGCAGGCACTCGGAGTGCTGCGACAATTTCGCGGCCCGCGCCGTTCGGCCTCGCGCGCCGAACGCTGCGAGTTATGCAGCGCCGAGCTGATCGACGATCATCCTCACCTGGTTGAGCTGGTGTCCCGCCAGATTCTGTGCGCGTGCGATGCATGCGCGCTGCTTTTCGACGGCACCGAGCGGTCGAAATTCAAAAGGGTTTCTCGAAGCATTCGAGTTCCTTCCCGAGTTTGAGATGACCGATGCCGAGTGGAACAGCCTGGTTATTCCCATCAACCTGGCATTTTTCTTTCATTCCAGCATCGAGGGGCGAATGGTGGCCCTCTATCCGAGTCCGGCGGGCGCTGTTGAATCCTTGCTGCCGCTCGACTCGTGGACCGCGATCGTGGCGAAGAATCCCGCGTTGGGACACCTCCAATCGGATATCGAGGCCCTTCTGATCAATCGCATCGACCGGAGAGAGGAGGGGGTTCCCGCGCAGTACTACATCGCGCCGATTGACGAGTGCTACAAACTTGTCGGCATCCTGCGGAGTCGCTGGAAAGGACTCTCCGGGGGCGCGGAGGTGTGGGCGGAGATAGAGCAGTTTTTTGCCGACCTGAGCGCAAGGTCGGAGCGGTCCCGAGGATTCGATGCCTGAATTGAACATCCAAATCGCGAACGCAAGGGTGGTTCCGTTCGCCGCCGTTCCGACGCTCGCGTTTCAATTGCAGATCGGGAATGCCGCGCCCGATGAAGATATTCACACCATCGCATTGCGTTGCCAGATCCAGATCGAAGTTACCCGGCGCAGTTACGCGCCGCAGGAGCAGAAGCGCCTGCTCGATCTGTTTGGTCATCCGGAGCGCTGGGGGAAGACGCTGCGCAATCTGCTGTGGACGCACACGAGTGTCATCGTTCCGGCGTTTGAGGGCTCGAGCACCGTCGCTGACATGAACGTTCCTTGCACGTTCGACTTCACGGTTGCCTCGACCAAGTACTTTGAAGGTCTCGCAGGCGGGGAGATTCCACTGCTCATGCTCTTCAGCGGAACAATCTTTTATGGGTCTTTGGAGAGTCCTCTGCAAGTGGCGCCGATTTCGTGGGAACAGGAGGCAAGATACAAGGTGCCGGTTCAGATGTGGCGCGAGATGATGGACACGTATTACCCCAACAGCGTGTGGATCAATTTGCATCGCGATGCATTCGAGCGCTTGTACCAATACAAAGTTGAGCACGGTATTCCGACATGGGAACAGGCGCTTGAACGCGTGCTCTCCTGCGAGGCGGGGGTGAAGCCGTGAACCTGGAGCGGGTGGAACAGATTGCAGACGCCGTTCTTTACGAAGGGTACATGCTGTATCCCTTACCGGCCTTCGTCGGTGAAGAACCAGCGGCGATGGAATTTCGGCGTGCTGTGCCCGCCGTCGTATTGCGAGTTACAGCCGGGTTCGGAAACATCGTTCATGCAGACCGAGTATCTTCTGAGGGCGGATGCGAGTACGCGGCTGACGGTGAAGGTCCGGTTCCTGCAGATTGTGCAGCGTTTGATTGGGAGACTGCAAACGGCGGGCAGCGACGGACATGAATCTGACGATCAGGAAATGGAATTTGTGCGATCGCCTGGAACTCGATGGGCGCGTTTATCAGCCGTGGCAGGAGGCGGTCGAACGAGCAGCTGCTCTATGACGAGCCTCGATCCCGGACCGCTTGGATCCGGACCGTTCGCTGGAGTTCAGTTTTTCGGAGGGTAGCTCGCGCGGAGGATCTGCAAGACGTTGCAGCGGCGGCAGGGCGCGATCATACGGCAGTGGCATCTCTGACGGGAACGGTGCAGATACAAGCAAGAATCTGCCGCGACGATATTGTCAAGCTCACTGTGCGCGTCGATAATAGGAGTCATTTTAACCCGGCGGTAACGGATGATTTTTCACGCCCGCGAGGCTGCGCTTCTCTTCTTCGCTGGTTTCTGCGCACGCCATCCTGGGCGTGGAGAATGGCGAATTCCTTTCCCTGCTCGATCCTCCGGCAGGATTGGAAGATCTCGCGGCTCAGTGCGAAAACAAGGGCGCGTGGCCGGTACTCGCTGGAGGCGATGCAACGGCCATGCTGGCATCGCCCATCATCCTTTATGACGATCCCGCAATCGCCCCGGAGAGCGCGGGCAATTTGTTTGATGGAACGGAGATCGACGAGATTCTCTCCCTGCGAATTCTTACGCTCACCGAGCAGGAAAAGCGGGAGATGCGGGATTCCGACGACCGCGCGCGCGAGCTGCTGGAACGGACCGAGAGCATGCCGGACGAGCAGTTCCTCAAGCTCCACGGAGTACTGCGCGGACTGACACCGTTGAAGGAGAAACCGAATTGAACGAATGGGAATGGAACCTCCTTGAGGACAAGGCATCTCTGGATCATGTCGAGATCGGGGGAATCCTGGTCAGGCGTGGGGATCGCGTTCGTCTGCACCCGAAGGGCGGAGGCGACATCCTCGACATCGCCTTGCGCGGTCAAATTGCAACCATCGAGAGCATTGAAGAAGACTACGAAGGCGCGCAGCACATTTGCGTGGTTCTGGACGATGATCCGGGACGCGACCTGGGGATGATGCGCCAGCCAGGACACCGTTTCTTCTTCACGCCTGGAGAAGTGGAGCCCATTGGGCAGGAGCCCGGATCGGCGCCCAAGGCACAAAAGCCCCGAGTCCTGGTTGCGGGAATCGGAAACATCTTTCTTGGCGACGATGGTTTCGGAGTAGAGGTCGCGCGCCGGCTGCTCTCCCGGCCTCGTCCCGACGCGGTACGGGTTGTCGATTTTGGCATTCGCGGTCTCGATCTCGCTTACGCCTTGCAGGACGGATATGAGAACACGATCCTCGTTGACGCCTTTCCGCATGGACAAACGCCCGGAACGGTGTCGATTGTTGAGCCGGACTTGAATGATTTGTCGACGTCTTCCGGAGACTTCGTCCAGCCGCATGCCATGCACCCGATGAACGTGCTGCGC
The DNA here is from genome assembly GCA_963812485.1 of uncultured Acidobacteriota bacterium. Classification (GTDB taxonomy): domain Bacteria; phylum Acidobacteriota; class Terriglobia; order Terriglobales; family Acidobacteriaceae; genus Telmatobacter. The sequence continues at coordinate 72,323 of CAWEVD010000008.1, read as the reverse complement.
ATGGCAGCGGCCATGAATGGACCGCTGAAGGGAATTCTTCTCGTCGGCTGCGAGCCGGCCGATCTGGGTGGAGACGAAGGACACATGGGATTGAGCGAGGCGGTTGAAGCGGCACTGGACGAGGCTGTAAACAGGATCGAAGTCCTGGTGAATCAGATTCTGGATCGGAAGAAGATTTAGGCGAGTTTCGCATCGAAAGGAGAACGAAAATGGCAATGGAATTGATGGAGTCAACTGCAAATGGAGCAGCCAACGGGAAAGACACCTTCTACATGCTGGGCGGGGTTGCCCTGATTGTATTTGGGACGGGGCTGGTGCTTTCAAACCCCACCATACGGCGGTACCTCTCCCAATTTGGAGTCGGCAACATTGCCGAAACGGTAATGCCCGATGTGGAGCGCTATTTCAAGCTTCGCGCGATGTGATGCCAGGACTCGCCGATCCAAATCGCCCGGCAAAGAAAAGGGACAGAAGATTAATGACGATCGACGTCAATGAGCCGGCAAAGGCCGGTCTCGCGCATTTCATTATCGACGCAAAGGCAAGCAGGTTCACGGTGCAGGCGTTTGCATCGGGAATTCTTTCCGCCATGGGTCACAATCCGAAGATTGGGATCCGTACGTTCAGCGGTGCAGTGGACTTCAACCCGGAGACACTCGAGGGAGGCGCATTTCGCCTGACGGTCCAATCTGCGTCACTGGCTGTGCAGGACGACATCAGCGATAAGGATCGCCGGGAGATAGAGCGGTTGATGAAGGAAGACGTTCTGGAAGTTGCCAGGTATCCGGAGATACGGTACGAGGCTGCGACGATTGCGGTTTCCCGGGTTGACGGCTCCCTCTACTCGGCAACGCTGAACGGCAATCTCAGCCTTCATGGAGTGACTCGCGGCCAGCCCATCAGCGTCCGAATCGCCACGTTTGGTGACTTGTTGCGGACGTCAGGTGACTTCACGTTGCGGCAATCGGACTATCAGATCAAACCCGTGTCGGTTGCGGGCGGCGCGCTGAAGTTGAAGGATGAGGTTAAATTCTATTTTGAAATGGTGGCTCGGAAACAGGAGTAAGTCTTCGGCTTGATCAATACACCAGGGATACGATTGACGTCGTGGCCCACTTCTTGCTCCAGTGATAAAGTCAGCAAGAATGGGGCACGGAAGCTGTTCGTTATTGTTTGTTATCCTGCCCAACGAATTTATAGCCGACACCAGATACGGTAAGGATGAATTCCGGCTTTTTGGCATTTTCTTCCAGCTTTTGACGCAGACTCGCTACGTGAGTATCGACGGTGCGGGTCAATGTGTCGGATTCATATCCCCACACCGCTCGCAGGAGTTCGTGGCGCGGAACCGTCTTTCCCGTGCGCTCGATGAGATAGCGAAGCAGTTGAAACTCGCGCGCAGTGAGATACACGGGTTTGGAATCGCGAGTAACTTCGGCCTGGCGGACGTCGACGCGGATGGCACCAAACTTGAAACTGCCATGGCCGGAATGGATGGGCACGCGTCGCAATAAGACCTCGATGCGGGCCAGGAGTTCGGACGCTTCGAATGGTTTGGTGACATAATCGTCGGCGCCCAGCTTGAGCCCGACAACCTTGTCGACGGTATCGTTGCGGACGGTCAGGATCAGAATGGGGATTGCCATTCCGGCCGCTCGAATGTCGCGGCAGACATCGAGGCCACCGCGACGCGGCAGCAGCAGATCAAGGATAATGAGGTCGAAGGGCTGGTTGGTGGCCATCTCGACGCCTTCCAGTCCATCGGATGCCGTTTCCACGACATATCCTTCCATGCGCAGGCGATCGCTCAGAGTCGTTCGCAGGGCCTTCTCATCTTCAACCAGCAGAATACTTTCGTTCATTTCCCCTTCACCTACCTAGGCCGTCGAATCGACGGTTAAGAGTTCGTGATCTTCCGCGTGTGCGAGTTGCAAGTGCAAAGTGAAAACACTCCCGACGCCGATTTCGCTGGTGACGGATAACCTGCCACCCATCGCTTCGGCAAGGTGCTTGGCCAGGGATAGTCCCAAACCGGTGCCATGGATTTGGGCTTCTGTTGCTTCGGGACTGCGATAGAAAGGCTCGAAAATCTGCTTCAATTCCGAAGCCGCGATGCCGATGCCGTGATCTTCCACGGAGATCGTGACTTCCTCGCGACCGTCATGTGACTGGTTCAGACCCGCATACATCCAAATACGGCGATCATTGCCGCAATATTTGACAGCATTCGTAATCAGGTTCTCCAAGCAGCCGCAGAGCGCGAGCATATCACCAAGTATCGAGCGGAAGGCCTGGTTCTACCCGTTTTTCAAGTACACATGATTCTTCCACAATCAGGGGAGCCATAGTCTTGGTGACACACGCGAAGATCTCCGACACTTGAAGTGGCCGCAGGGTGTACCGATCCTTACCGCTCCGAATGGACGCGAAAAGCAAAATGCGATCGACGTGATTCATCAGTTGCCGGCTCTGGGCCATCACGATGCCTCCATACTCGGCCAGATCCGACTTTTTCGAGACAATGCCGTCTCGAATGTTCTCACCGGCAGAGAAGATTGCGGTGAGAGGAGTACGCAACTCGTGAGAGACGGAGGCGACAAAATCCATCTGTAGCTTGGCGAAGTTGTGAGACCGGAAGCCGGCGAAGCCTAAAACCGTAATGTTCAAGGCGAGCAAGAACAGGACGAAGGCGCTGATAGCGAGATTGTTTCTTCTTACACCGGTGACCATGGACTGCAAGGGGACCGGCACGATGTTGGATTTCCAGGAACCACGGCTGCGGGTCGCGATCCGTATTGAATCACCGGGAACCAGAACGGGCCGGAAAAACTGCGCCATTCTGTACTGCGCAAAGACCCGCCATTCCTGGCGGGCCGCCTGAAGCCTCCCGAGTCCAGTGGCGTCTGGACGCCGAAGATGTTCATCGTGGAGTCGACAGTGCCCAGCTGGCTGACGTCAAATCCTGGATCAGACGAGTAGATGGTCCGGGGCGATGATCCATTGGCAACCACAGCTACCTTGTAGTCCAATCCCTCCAGGCCTCCGAAATATCGCGTCGAGAGCTCGGGCAGAACCCGTTTGCGGAGAACGTTCACATCAAGGGTGATAATGATCCAGTCTACAGGACTGCGGCTGCTCAGCGATTTGTCAGCACCGTGATGGAAGATCGGGTGGACAATGGCGGGAATATCCTCATCGAACTGCCAGCCGGCGATCGGGTTGGTCCCCGATGTAGTCGCGGGCGGTGTTGCTTCAAGTCCGGGATTTGACCGAGCAGCCTGGCCGGGCAATTGCCATGCGCGGAGGGCGGTGGAAAGGCTTGCGGAGTTGGCCTGCAGCCGGTCGAGCAATGTCACGAATTCCCGAGGCACATCGTATGGTTCGATTTTCCTCGTATCCAGGTTGAGCCAGAACAATCGGGGTTTGGTTTGCTGGTTGGTCTCCCAGATATAGATTTCCCCGACCAAATCGGGATTTCGGTAGACATACGGCAGGGACTCGTGCGGAAGGGCGTAATTCCATTCCACGTATCGTTCCAGGTAGTCGTTCCATGTATCTCGCGCGCCGGCATCGGGGCCGACCTGCATGGCAATGCAAATGGCCGAAAATTCGCCATAGAGATCGCCGTGCCATTTGGTCATGAGGGATTCGAGCTCGGCCCCGATGCGCATTTCGTCGGCGCTGCTCGCCTCAGTCGTCCAGCGGTACTGGAGCACAGCGACAGTCGCCAGCAGCGCAACCATGCCGGAAAGAACGATGAGCCAAAACCCGAGAACGGTGTTGAACCGGCGAGGTTGAGAGATCTTAGGGCCTGACTGCCGCGTTGTGTATAGCCGCAAACGACACCCCGGTCACTCGACCACCGACCCCTTGCAATCGTGCTGGAGCGGATTCGCTGGCAGATAAGAGGTGTATTGCCCGGTTTTCGGGACAACTTTTACCATTCTGTGCCAGTTGGCCGTATTCTCGTATGCTGTAACACAGCTGTCAAGAATCAAAGACTTGTTTAGCCGGCACAGTGCTTCATGTCTGAAATTCCTGCGTCGCGCTTCGACAGGCTAGCCGGGTCGGATGAACTCCCCGTTCGAGGAGCGCTATTCGACCACCAGGCCGTCGGCATGAAACTGGCCGATGACAATATTCACATGATCCCCACGTTTGACTGTCCGGCGCGGGTTGGAGAAGGCCATCCAGTAGGACTTTCCTGCTTCTTCGGTGGCGCCTTGACGCAGTTGGCCGACCTTTTCCAGCGAGGGTATGGAAAGCCTTACACCGAGGGCCGGGGCAACAAGGAAGGCGTCAACCTTTTTGTCGTTGAGGATTCCGGCCTTGCCCGGATCGAGGATGCGATAGGAAAAGCGAATCAAGGCGCCGGATTCGACGGCTTTTACGCTGAGGCCCTCAACGCCCCAAATCAAGCCGAAGTATTCCTCCGGCTCTCTTCGAGGGCTGGTTCGGCTTGTAGTGCGTGGGAACGCTGGCATCTACGGTTTTGGCGGTGTTCTCCGGAGCCGACTGGGCGCTGGACGGAGAAGCGGCTGCGCCGCCGAGAAGGGCGCAGGCCAACAGCAAGGCGTTCACTTTTCGATCGAAGATAACTCGGAACATCACTTTAGCTCCTTCTTGCCGTCCAGGGCCCGGTTCGGGGTCCAGACGTGCGCTGTGGCGCTCTTCGCGGGAGCGCCACTTTTGCCGGCTGGCCGAAACTGCGAGGCCGACCAGCGAATGTTGCATTCCTCGCCTACTTCCCGGCGACAAAATTCTTGCACTCGCTCACAACGGTGCCGACTGGGAGGCTTGCAAGTTGCAGGTTGATCGATCTTACCCCAGCCCCATAGCCGACGGTGGATTGGTCGACCTTCATTTCCGAGGAGGCATGTCCGGAGAGGATGTTGGCCAGCGCCCGGGCATAGCTTCCGGTGTCGGGTCGATCCACCTGAGAGCAATAATTGAGGATGCCCGTCACCTGGGCCAAACCATCAACAGTGATCGGCGCCGCCGGGTTGGATGGAGCTGTGGAATGCCCCGAGGTCTTGATGGGACCCGTTGTGGACTGGATCGGTGCGGGAGTGGGTTTTACGCTTGCCGACTTCGGCGGCGGGGTTGCGTGTGCGAGCGAGGAAACAGCCAAAACTGTTCCCGTAATCAGGGCTGAGAACCCAAGGCGCATATCTTTCTCCCCGTATGTTCATATGGATCAATGAATTGCAGCCTGCACGTCTATCGGTGCCTGGCGATAAAACTGGTCTTGCTGGTGCTGCTCTAACTGCTATCGATCTTTGCGGCAATGCTGCCCGCGGCAAAAGCCGCGGGCAGCATTCCATTCCAGCGGGTTGTCTGGAATCAATTCGCCGTTCCGGTTAGGGTTGAGGTTTGCGTACCGGCCAGGTCAGAGACCGAGACGGTCGCGGACTTCGCGCCGGTTGTTTGTGTGGTGGACGGCCTGAATTGCACGGTTACCATGCAGGCCGCTCCAGGAGCCAGGGTTGTCTGACCCAGGAGTTGTCCGCCGCCCGCTGGTCCGCAAGTCGACAGAAGCCGGTTGACGAACCACTCAGTCGGATTTGTGCCGCCAAGTACTCCCTGAGCTATGCCAGTCAAGGGCACGTTGCCGGTGTTGGTGAGTGTGAATATTTGAATGGGACCCGCAGTGGTCGTGCCGCGGGCTACCGTTCCGTAGTTATGCGAGGTTGGCGTCAGGGTTGCCGCGATGACTGCCGCAGTGCCCGTTCCGGATAGCGCCACCGGCGAACCGGTCACAGTCACGTTGCCGGTGATGGCCAGCGTTCCTGTTGCCGGACCCGCGACTGTCGGGTGGAAGAGCACCCGGATCGTGCAGCTTGCGCCACCGGCCAGGGTTGCTGTGCAAGAGTCACCGGTACCGCGCGAGAACGGTCCCGTAAACGTTGCGGTAAGGCCGGTGAAGGCCGCCCCGCCATTGTTAGTTACCGTGACCTGGTAAGTTGCACTGGAGGCGCTGGTCGTGCCCGCAACGGTGTTGGGTAGAACCAGTGACGTTGGAGTGACGCTGACAACCGCGGCGCCAGTCGCTACAAACTCGACCGCACCGGCATCCACTGCGTTGTTGGTCTTCCTCGGGTTACCGAAGAAGTCCGTCGCCGGCGCCGCCGCATAGTTCGCGGTGGCAGTTGACGGAATGAAGCTGTTGACCGGCGAACCTGCCGACTGCGCATAGTTGCCGAGGGTTGCGTTGGTTAGCGGATTGGCAACCGCCAGCGGACCCCAGCTGAGGTTGATCCAGTTGTTGCCTTCGTCCACTGTGGCGGCCGGTGTGAGGCTGAAGACCGGGTTGGGCACGGTGGCGTCCGAAATGCCCGGAGGCACCTGGAATCCGGTTCCGCCAAACTCCGGCGGGATGCGCGAGCCGTTGCAGTATTTGCTCACGAAGGTGGGGTTGGCCGCGCTGTTTGATGGCGGCGTAGCCGGTGGCGTTGGTCAGGAACGAGTACGTCGGATTCAACGTAACCGTCGATTCATGAGTGGTTGGGCTCGTGTCACCGCGTACACCGATGTCCCAGTACGAAGCGGTGGGGCACGATCCCGTGGCGGTCTGCGACGGAGCCGCGGTGGTGGTGAACCCGTTATACAGGGTCACGAGGTTTTGCTGGCTCAGAGCACCCGCACCAGGACCGCCAACTCCGATGTAGAAGACGCGGTTCTGGTAGAGCACGTCGTTGTCCAACAGCGGGTACGAGGTCTTTCTGCACGTCCCATTGCTGGCAGTGGTTCCGGCATAGTGTCCTGCCGGGCAGGTAAGGTTCTGGGTCGCGGGAACATTCGCAGTCAGCACGGCGCTGTTTTGAATGCTGACGATGCCGGCGGGATGCGGTTCCGAGGTTGTCCAGCAGGGTGTTGAGCCCTGGTTACCGGTGCTTGGGTTGGTACCGCATGGCCCGGGGCTGCTGGCCAGCGGAGCACCGAGGGTGTTGAACAGTACGCCCGACGAAGCGGTCGTATCGTTCGACGCGATGGTGTTGTTGATGATGTCCGTGTTCAGGGCATCCAGAAGGGAAATTCCACCGCCATCCCATCCGGCTACGTTGTTGGTGATGATGTTGTTGGTGAGAATCACGTGATTCCACCGTGACGGCGTGGTCGGGAAGCTCACCACGTCGGTGCCGTTGACGTTCTGCAAGGCGATGCCGCCGCCGCTTCCGCTATCGGCCGAGTTGCCCATGATCAGGTTAGCGTTGATGGTCAGGGTCGGTCCGACGCCGTCACTCGGTGCAACAGCTCCTGGTACGACAAGGCAATCCGTGTCGGCCAGGGCGGTGCAAACGGGATCCGCATCCGGCGCGCCCATGATGATCAATCCGCCACCGTTGGTTGGGATCGTCGGGTTGGTGCTCTGGTTGAAGAGGAAGCTGTTGTGCTCGATGTCACCGTTGTAACTGAAGCCAATGTGACCGAAGCCGCCTCCGTCACCCGTGCTGAGATTTCCGCAAACCCAGTTGTACTGGAACTTGTAGAAGTCAGCGCCGGTGCAGAAGGTCACACCGCCCGCTCCAGCCGGGGTGGCGGAGAACAATTCGTCACCCGTGGAGGAGTTCTGGCCGATGTAGTTGTGGTTCACGTTGACGTTCATGTCGTGGCAATACGGCAACTCGAGGTTGGCAACATTGCTGCTCTGGCAGGAACCCGGAGCTGCGTTGACTGCCGCGGCGCCGCCAAGGTACGGTTCCGGGAATTCGCCCTGGCCGACGTTGATGCCGCCCGAGAGCGTACCGGAGTTGTTGGCGATGTGGTTGTTGGCGATTTGCAGGTTATGGCCCCAGGCGTGGACGAAGATACCGCCGCCGCCCTGCGAGCTGTTGCGGATGCCGAGACCGTCAATGCTGGACGGGTTGCACCAGAAGTTGCTCGGGAACGGGTTAACGGAGGTTGCATTGTTGGAACCGCAGCCGGTCCTGGTGCTGGTGCTGCTCGTGAGCAGAGCGGTTCCGGTCGGGAACGTATCTGCCAAGAACGGATTCGAGGGGAAGTTGACGCCCTTCGAGAGCACCGTGATCGCCGCGCCTTCCAGCGCGCCCATCAAGCTGGGCTCCTGGAGCAATTGAGCCAGGTTGCCGTTGTAATTGGCATCCCACCCGACGATCGGTTCCAGCGGAATGCGATCGACTTGTGGATTGTTGGCAGTGGGTTTCCAGCCGGGCCACGCGGTGGATCCGCAGGTCGACGACCAGTTGGTGTGGACGCCGTCGAGTGTCAGGCCGAACAGGCAGTTAACCCTGGCGCGCCAGGCATCCAGCTTGCCGGCGGGGTGAGTGTTTCCGTCGATGATGCTGGAAGCAGCGCCGACACCTTGCAGGCGGACAGGCTTCCACATCAGCAGCAGTTCCGAGTGAGCCGCGAGGTTGGTGTGGATGACGGCGCCGGCAGTGTTGCAGGCGGCCGCAGCACCCGCCGCGGTGGTGCAGGTTGGCTGACCGGTCGGGTCGATCATGAGGAGGTCGCCCGGCTTGGCTGCGTCGATTGCAGCCTGGACGCTGGCGGACGCGGCTACGTGGGTTGGCGCCTTGCCGCCGACAGTGACGGTGACGGTGTCAATGGACGACTTGCCATTGGCAGCGGTGATGACCAATTCGGCGCAAAGCGCATTGCGTGGTTCCCGCAGGCCTGTATTGAGCCTGCTGCTGGATGGGGCAGGTCGAAGCTGCCGAGGTGAGGGCAGGCACGACGCCGGTGATCTGGCCATCGCTCCAGCTCACGCCGGTGAGGGGATGAGCTACCCCATCGGTGCCGACGAGGGCGACAGTACCGGCCGTGGCGCCGAAGCCGTAGTGCCGCGTAACCGTCTTTGCGTTGAACGGAGCAATCGTCGCCGAAGGTCCGGAGTATGCATTGTTGGGCACTGTCGGTGTCACCCAGCGCAGTGATGGTGAGTGTTTTGTCCGCTGGCGCTAACCCAGGGTCCGATTCCATCGCCGTCGACTTCGCTGACCGCCGGTGTTGCATCGGGGTAGGCGCAGTCGGGGTTGTTGTAGCCGGCGCCAGCAAAGGCGGACGTCGGGGTTACAGGCGTGTCCATGTACTGGGTCTGCCCAGGCATGAACGGAATCTCGTAGCAGAAGTTGCTGTATTGCGGGTTGTACAGCGGATCGGGAGTCGCCCCCGTGCCCGGGTCGTTCATGCACGTGATCATCATGGTCGGGGCATAACCCGTGGGGTTCGGCGGATTGACTTCCCAGGTGGAGTAAGTCAAGCCGTTGTACGCGCCCCAATGGTCGGCGTAGGTGCGGGCGATTTCGGCGCCGGTCCAATCCTTGATGGAGATGGGCAGATCGGGCGGAGCGAACTTCTCACCGAACTGCGGCGAGAACGGATCGAATTCCGAAGTGAAGTCATCGGTGATGACACCGGTGAAGTGAGCTGCGGCGTGGGCGGAGGTGAAGACCCAGAACTTCGCCAGCGCGGCTGCCTGGTCAACGAGGTTAACTTCCTTGCGATCGCAAAGCGGGCGCGTTGCTCCGGCGAACGGCGCCACTTCCCCGGACTGCGGGAAGAGGCTGATGAAGTCGGGAACGACACGCATTTGACCGACGCAGGGCCAGGTTTGCTCCACCGAACCGGTGTCGGCTTCGGTGCTGGGCAGAGTGGTCCGGCCGAGGTCGCTGGTCGAATTCTGAGCGTTGTTGGCGTTGTAGGAGGCAGCGACTGAGGCCTGGTCGGGAAGAATGAAGATATTGCCCAGACCAGCGAACTCCTGGCTTACCGGCGCAATGTAGTTATCGCCGATCAGGATGTTCTTGTCCTCTTCCTTGACCAGTTCATAGCCCGGAGGAACGACCACTTCCACAACGTACTTGCCTGCGGGAAGCATGTCTTCCTTGCCGAACCGGAATGGATCGGACGGGTCGGTATCCTTCACGCAGATGGTGCAGTGGGTGCCGGTGGTGTTGCCGGTCACCGGGTTGCGGCCCGTGACGCTCGGGAAGATGTACATGCCGTCATACGGAGCGGGCTGTACCTGGTTCCAGTTGTGCATGCCGTCGTAGCACTTGAACTGGGAGTTGTTGGGAAGGGTATGAACCGGCGTTCCTCCGTTGTTGTACGAGTCCAGGTACTGCAGGCTGGTTGTACAGCGAGAAGAAGAACAGTATCGGTCGTGGTCTTGTCCGGGGCAGTTCATGTTGGGAACGCCGTCGGTCCGGAAGCCCTGAGCCCAATCGTCAAAGCTGCTGGTCTTGGTGGTGTCAACCAGGGTGAGGGAGGTGCTGCCATCCGGCGCAGTTCCTTCCTTGTAGAGGTTGATCGTGACGTTCGGGACGTCCGGCGTCCAACTGGTGTGGATGAGCAACGCGGGATCGTCGAATGGCCGGGTTGAGGCGTAGATCACTTCGCCGTGGATACCGCCGTTTTCGCCAACCGCGTAGGGCTTCTTACCGAATTCGATGATGTTGTTCTGGCCGGAGAATCCCTGCCAGCCTTCGGTCCAAACCCACGGAGGATCGACGCGGCCGGTAGAGCCGCCCGTTCCGGAGCCAGCCGCGACCGAAAGAGGAGCCGGCGCGTCTGTGCAGTCCGCTGTTGCGCAATAGAACGCACCCGGTACACGCAAAGCGGTGGGAACCGGGATGGCTTCGATGCGTGTTGGCGAGGTTGGCCGCGATGCCGGAGGTGCCGCCGCCGGTGGTGCCGTCGGCCGGGCCGCCTGCGTCGTAGACCACGTGGGTACCGGTGTTCTTGTACCGTGTGGAATCCGTTTCGATGACGTACCAGCTGAACAGCGGGAAGATTTCGTTGAAGCCGGCGTAGCCGTTCAGGTCGGTGTTGTTGAAGTTGGAGTAGCTGCCGTCGCGGAAGCGATTGTTGGTCGCCGCCAGCGCCAGCCCTTCTTCACCCGGATCGCGAACGCCATTGCCGTTCTTGTCAAAGAAGGTGGTGGTGTAGATGTTGGACTGCCACTGGTTGGTGGCGAGGTCGCCCAGATTCATGGTCGCGCCGCCGGCCAGCCGGACAGGCGTGGACAGACCGTCAACCAGCATGTCGTTCCACTGGTCAAATACGGTGACTCTCCAGTCGCCGTCGGGCAGACCTGAGAGGCTGAAGCTTCCATCGGCATTGCACTTGGTGAACGCGAAGTCTTCGCCGTCCGGATCGCCAAAGCTCACGTAGCACTGGGTGAAGGAGAAGCTGGTGTTGTCGCCGCTGCTGTAGAGCCTTTCATCGGGCGTCCGGCTCATGCGCTCGGTGGTGACGGTGCCGATGATTGTATTGGTGCAGTTGGAGCCCGAGAGGCCCGTGTTCGGGTCGCCGCCAGCGCAGATCGCCGCTTTGCGGGCGTTGATGATCGCCGGATTGGCGAAGCCGATGACCACGTGGTACGAAGCCGGCCCATACTCCTGGAAGAAGCTCGGCTCACCCACGCGGAGGAATGAATCGTGGGCCTTCTGACCGTCAAGCGTATTGGTCTGAAGCCACTCTTCACCCCTGCCAATCCTGTCGGCCGCGGGGGTGGCAACTACGCCGTACCGTCCGGGCATCAGGTTGGCAGACGATGGCCTGGCCAGCAAGAGGAGACTGCGTTACGCCGTCATCCTCATACGTGGGGCAGGTCACGATCGTGCCGGTGATTCCCGAGGTTTTGAGGCCGCTGCTCGGAGAAGCCACCGCCTTGGAGATGGGGCACGCATTGTGACCGCTGGCAGGATCGATGGTTCCATCCAGGCTGTTCGACAACGGCATGTTGAACATGTCGTAGGTCATCTGCCCAGTGGCATCGCCGGGGCCACCGGCATCGTCGAAGAGGGTGATGTTGAAACTGCCCAGACCGGGTTCCTGCGTTCCCAGCTGATTGTCGGCAACCTGGCCGCCTGCGTCGTTTTCACCGTTGAGCGGGAAGTCGTCTTCGAAGACGAATACCGAGAGCTTGGACGGTGGGAAGGGGTTCGACTGCACCAACACGGTTACGGCCGTCGCCTGAGCGTGGGTGACTGGATCGATGGTGATGGGAGCGCCGCCCATGCCGTGGCCGCAAACCGGGGTTGTCTGTTCCAGGCAGCCGCTAACGTCCTCGAAAGAGTCCGCTGCATCGCCCGGAAGAACCGAGATGTAGTAGCGCTTGGTGGGGTCGAGGTGGACCTGCGACGGATCGACAGCGATCTGTTGCGTGCCGGCCCTGCAAACTCCGTTGCCTACATCGCAAACCACGGGGCTGCCAAGCAAAGTCTGGCCGGATTCGCAGGACAACGCTCCTGTGCAACCGGTGGCCACAATCGGCATGTAGCTGGTGTGGAAGTTGGTCCCGAACGTCGGAACGATTGAGGTTCCGGTATTGGTCGTCTTGGTGGGATCGATGTAGAAGGTTCGATCCTCTTCAATGATCCACCGGTAATCCTGTCCGGAGATGGGAGCGAGCGTCTTGCCGTCCACTACCGTGACCTTAAGACCGCTTCCGGGAAGGAAGTTGAGGCTCACAGTCACGGGCGCGCTCAAAGTGCCCTGCGAGTTCTTGGCCTTGAATGTGAAGGTAGGCGACGTCGTCGTGGGAGCATTGGCAATAAAGCCGCCGTCTGCAGCTCCAACGACCGATACACCTGTCGCCACAATGCTCGTGGTGTCAACTGTCAGAGGATAGCCCGCCGCGTCGTGGCAGTTTGCCAGCACGCCCGGGGTCTGCACCGAGAGGTAGGTGGCCACGTTGGACGAGAATGAAGAACCGGAGCATACGATGCCCCCGGATGCCTCGATCGTCGCTGCACCAAGAGTGACTGTGGCGGTTATTCCCGAGGAGCATGTTGTCCCCGAGACAGTGCCGTTGGCGCAATAGGTGAAGGTAGTCGGAGCACCCGTGTAGGTGAAGGTGCCGTCGGGGTTGAGGGTTAGTCCTGCGACCGTGCCTACCAACTGAACACCGTAGACGTTGGTGTCGTTGGCGATGACGCCCTTGGATGGATCGGAGACGGTGAGCGTTTGGCCCGAAACCACGGAATCGTAGGTATCCGGGCGGGCTACGGCGGCCCGACGCAGGTAAACCCGTCAGAAGCGCGCCATTGATGTTGAGGTAAGCGAGCATGCCGGCATCGTGGCCGGTTGCATTGGCCGACAAGCTCAGCTCGCGGTCGAAGATCGGCAGCGCCGCCGCCCCAACAGCCGGGGCGTTGATCATCACGTCATAGGTTTTGCCCGCGGCCATGAAGACTTCGCTCTGCACGCGGGGAAGGCCGGGCAGCGGATTGCCGTCTTCGGCGATCAGCGAGAATCCGTTAACCGTCGTACCGGTTGTGCTCCCTGCTGCCAGTTGCTGGGTTTGCGATCCAACGATCGAAGGAATGTGCATGCGCGAACCGGCATTGACCAGGCGCACCAGGACTTTGTCCAGTGCCCGCAGTGGCTGTGACCGTCGTGGCTGGGAAAAGCGAGCCGGTTGGGGTTGGTCTTGTTGAACGCCACGCCATTGATCGTGTAGTAGAGGGGCGTGTAGTTCACGGTGGGGGGATAGCATTGATGGTAGGTCGCCGAAGCGGGATTGCCGCACCCGCCTGGCAGTCCCGACCAAACCATGGTCTCGCTGAAGCCCGTGGTGTTGACCGCAGCGCTCACAGCGTTGTTCTGCACCGGGTCGATTTCACCGAAGAGCATCGGAATTTCGGCGTTGTAGGTAACAGCCGGCGCTGTTCCTGCCGCTGGATAGGCGGTGCCCGCCGTGGTTCCCACCGGCGCGGTGGTGACCACCAGGACTCCATACAGTCCCATGGTCCCTGAATCGAGGGGTGGGTGCCGGATTCAATCAGGTACGTGCCCGGCCGCAGAGAGGCCCAGGTCAGCGCCGTCGTTGCTCCCGCCGCTACTTCGGTGGAGAACGACTGCACGCGGTTGCCCTGGGGCGGAGGCGTGTTTGTGGTGGTCGGGTCCACAATCGGCCACGTGACCGATTGCGCACCGTGAGCCGGGCTCGGGGTGCTCGTCGCCGTGGTGCCGAGACCGCCGCCCAACTGGCCCACGATGGTGAGCGAAGTTGGGACACTGTTGGCGCCAAAGGTGAGATTGTTGGTGAGGCTGATGGTAAGGCTCGTCGAGCCTGTTGTGGCCACGGGCACGGTGATCACCACCGGAGACCAGCCCGTAGCTGCAGGATTCAGCTTCGCGCAGGTTGCGGTTGCCGTCGAGACGACGGCGCCGCAAGCATAGCCCCACATCGGAACGGCATTTCCATCGGGAAGAGTCGCGGTGGTCGGCCCGGCAGACAGATTGATCGTCTGCTGGGCGGGCGCCACGCCCGCTCCAAGAAGGAGAACAGCCGCTCCCCGCAGTGCTGTTTTGACTATCGCTTTGAGAGAGTTGAGTCGCATTTCTGTTCTCCTTGCCTAGTTGGATTCGTCAATCGGATATTCCCGGGAATCGACGAGCATCATCATCATCATTCCGCCGGGAAATGCATTGTTGGTAGTGATCTCACGCTCATTGTGGGAGTGCCACATGAACGCGAAGCCTGCCTCGCCCGATGGCGAATTGGCGATCGTGCCCGAGGGAGGAGTAGAACCCGTGGCGCCGCAGTTGGGCGAATTGGTTTGAAGCGCATTGCCGGGCATGCAACCGGTGGCACGCTGGGTGGCGTTCGGTCCCAGGTAGGGGCTCCCGCCATACCATGCGCCATTGGTGAGGATGTTCGGATCGGGAAGAGTTACCGGACCGCCGCCCCCTACGTCGCCGTTAGGCAGCGCCTGTATCGGCTTGTTGTGGTCCGCGCACCATTCCCAGAAATTGATCGCCGTCGGTGCGCCGGTGTTATATCCATTCGCATCCGGCGTGCAAGGCAACTTGGCCAAAGGATCGTTCGAGGTGGCTAGTGTGTCCGTACATATCCCAGTTCAGGCCCCTGCCCGTGTAGTAGAAGATCCCGTCCATGGCCTGGCCCGGGAGTGGTTGTGGTCGTGAACAGCGCGGGACCGGCCAGTTGAGTTGCATCGGTTGCGCTAAGAATCAGGTTTCCGTCGCGCGCCAGGATACGAACGTGGTTGGCGTGTTCATGGAACGGATGCTGCCACCGGCCCTGGCCAATGATGCGGAGCAGGACCTCCTCGCCGGGATGAAGGTGCGGGTTGCCGTTATAGGGCTGGTGCGGGTACTCCGACGCATAGTTGGGATCCATGTCATCGGGCATGGAGCGGCCGTTGATCATGAAGTACGCCGGGTGGTAGGGCTCGGTGGGAACCTCGAGACTGCATCCAGCCGCTCCCGCCACGCAGCCGGCTTTAGCCGTGACCTGGGCGAGAGCCTGGCTGTGAACGCGGGGGTCCATCTCGGAGAACTGGAAGAGGTACTCCCGGTCGTAGCAGGTCTTGTCATTGTCGTAAGCAGATGACGCCAGCCGGAAATCCGTTTCGCCCCATGTCGATTCGGCAACAAGGTTGGCTGCATGCAGGCCGCCTGTGCAGGCTGCGCGAGTAGCCGCCGGCATCACAATGATGGCGCCATAGAGGCCCATCTCTACCTGCAGGTCGCCCTGCGTGCCGCTGTAATAGGAGCGCGTTCCCGGCGAGCTGGCCGTGAAGGTATAGGTCACCGGTGCTGCCCGGAGCAGCCTCTTTTGTCAGCAAGCCGGCGACGCCGCCCGTAGCTGTCACATTGAATCCCGGAAAGAGGATCGAGGTGTTGCCCGCCGCGGCGGGAAGATTATTGGTCAGCGTGACCGTGACCGCCTGGCCTTCCGTAACGATCAGCGTGGGGCCTGGAACCTGCATGGTGTTGCATGTCTGGTTAGGCATCGTGGGTGTAAATCCCGAGGGCGTGGTGGTGCATCCATATCCCCACGAGTAGATCGCCTGCCCATCCGGCTGGGTGAGGTACGCCGGTTGTGCAGTCAGGTTGAACGCAGGCCCTGTGATGCCCGGAGCAGCAGCATGAGCCGTCGCCGCGAGCGACGCCACTGCAACCAGAACGGGCAGGAGCAGTCTTGTCTTCAAGAACGCGATTTTCATTGTCATCGGCTTCATCGTTGCTCTCCTAATTGATGTGGACTTCGGTCATCAACCCGCCGAAGTTCTCGGCGTCGTTGGCAAGGTGGTCGAGGTTGGGCGTGTAGAGATAGAACACCTGCCCCGCTACGTACTGTCGGATCGCTCGCATCCAGAATCACGTCCAGCGACTCGCCGCCGCCCAGTGTGATCGAGTTGGTGTTGTAGTACATGTTGTTGCCGGCCTGGTCACGCAGCAGCTTGGCGTTGTAGCCGACGACCTTCATCGGAATCCCCAGCGAGGCCAGGGTCTGATATTCCGTGACGTCCAGATCGGAGATGCGGAGAAGCGCCTTCTGCCCGTGCTGTGATGTTGATGATCGATGGCAGAGGCTGCGAGAAGTGATTGGCGCCGTCGGTTGACTGGGTCTGCATCGGTCCGGCGGTCACCGTGTCGGGATAGCTGCGGCCGTTCAGGAGGAAGTACTTGTCCTTCATGTCGGCGAAGCCTTCGGGGTTGAAGGTCATGCCGACGAAGTGGAAGTTGGGATCGAACCCGTGGATCTGGATGGGATACTCGACATCGTAGTAAGTCGAGCCGTCGCCATCGTTGTAGGCGTAATTGCCCGTTGCCGCCCTGGTCGCACCGTTGTCCGTCGGAGGTACCGGGTTCGTGCAGAGAATATCCGTGGCCGAATTGCAAGCCGTGCGGAGATTCCCCTGCTGGGTCACCAGCGAAGCGTGCAGGCTGGTTCCTACCGGAACGCGATCCTGACGCGGGCGCACAAAGATCTGTCCGACCATGCCCATCTGCAGGTGCTCGGGAGGCGTGATGTGGCAGTGATAGAAGTACGTGCCCGCATCGGGCGCGAGGTAGTAGTACGTGAAGCTGCCGCCGATGTTGATCGCCACCGAAGCGTCCGGAACACCGTCGTAGAACGAGGAAGCGTTGGGATAACCATGGAAGTGGACCGTGTGCTGCTCGAACAGGTCGGGCCGCATGATCATGCCCACGTTCGTCAGCGTGAGGAAGAACTCGTCATCCTCGTCGATCGCCATAAGCGGTGCGGGGATGTTGCCGTTCATGACTCCGACATCCATGATCTGCCGCGGATCGACATGGCCGTCAGAGGCAGCTATCCGGTGCAGAGCCCGTTCGCTATCGCGTCCGCGTCAGGCACCAGGCCGATCGCGCCGTTGTAACTGAACGACGGCCCCGTAGTGGCCGGGTCTCCGGGGGCAAGTAGTGCCGCCGGTGTACTGGACATTGAATTCAGATGGAAAGTCCGTGCCCGGTTGACCGGCTGGCGATCTTCGCCAGACCCGACAACGGTCCGAACGAGAACATGTAGGTCTGGGTGCCGTCACCCATGGTCGCGTAACCATCGCCGCCGGAAATCTGCTGGCATTTGATGGCGCCATTGATGGCCGTCGCGGAGGTATATGCGGGTTCAGTGCTTGATGCGGTGGTGTGAGTGATGGTGGTGGTGGGGCATTGGACTCTGAACGACTGTGCGTTTGCGGTTGCTGCTGCTGCAAACCCGATTAGCGCTAGCACGCCTGTGCTCATGAATCTTTTCGTCATGCGCTCTCCTCCTCCGCGCTGCGCCGTACATACTCGGGGCGTGCAGATACCGCGGGGTCATGTGGGGCAATAGTCGTTTGTAGGGGGTAGATCATTTTTGCTCTGGAACAAATCGTTCTGATCCAGCCATCCAATTTGCTTATGTATTACATTCATTACAATTTGTTGAATATGACTTATAATTTTCCCTGTCAATGATAAGCAAATTGAGTGGTTTGGCATATCGTCCATTTCAAAAGGTGCGATATATAGATCCAATTTGGGGAGTTTTAACACCCGATGGCCTCCCGGAACGGTATTTGGGAGGGCGAACGCACGAGGATCTGGGCAAGAGAGGTACGCTCAGGAATGCACGCGGAGACTGAAGATTGCTTTTGCTTCGCAGCATGGCGGACATGCTCATGCGCGTCACTCGAGGCGAATCTGCACGGCTTTTCACACCCAATTGACAGGCACAAATTGCGGTCATAAGATCGTGAAACGCACCCGATTCAAGCTGAAGAAATGGCTCTCCGAAACGATGAGGCTTATCCCGTTTTTCACCCTCGCGATCGTTGCTTTCTCAGTGCCGGCGGCCCCAGGCCAGGCAATCAAGCCCATTCCCCCGGATGAGCGTTTCAAGGCAGATATCCTCCTTGTGGTTGCCCACCCGGACGATGAAACCGAGGTGACTGGCTACCTGGCGCGCGCGATCTTCGACGAGCACAAGCGGGTCGCGGTGATTTTCGGTACGCGCGGCGATGGGGGCGGAAATGCCGCGGGACAGGAACAAGCCGCGGCATTAGGCGCGGAGCGCGAAATCGAGGCGCGGCAAGCGCTGAATGTCCTCGGCGTCACGAATATCTGGTTCCTCGGTGGGCCGGATACGCCAGGACAGGACGTGTTGCGTTCGCTCGAAACGTGGAATCACGGTGCGGCGCTGGACCAGGCGGTGCGGCTGATTCGCCTCACGCGGCCCGAGGTGATCCTGACGTGGCTGCCCGATTCTGTGGCCGGCGAAAACCACGGAGACCACCAGGCTGCCGGAGTTATCGCCACCGAAGCGTTCGACATGGCCGGCGATCCCACCGCCTTTCCGGAGCAACTGGCTGCGCCGCGGGACCGGAATAATATCGGCAATCTCACCGAGGGTCTTCATCCCTGGCAGACGAAGAAGATCTATTACTTCAGCGACGCCGCTGACACTGGATTTCAATCCGGCAAGGGGCCGCATTATTCAACTGAAGACGATTCGCCTTCGAGGAAGACTCCGTATTACAAGATTGCGGCGGAAGAGATGAGTTTCCATCTGACCCAGGATGACACGGGGCAAATGGCCGCCGCCGCAATCAGAAAAGGTGATTACACCTACTTCCGGCAACCAGTATTGCTGATCCTCGGTAAGTCGCTTGTGGGGGGATCGATCACCGGAGACATCTTTGAAGGAATCACGCGGTGGTTCGATTCCCTTCTCGCCGCATCCGGGATACAAGGCGGTTCGGCGATCCGGGATTTCGATTGAACTGGGCGGACCATGGAACTTTTATCGCGAATTCTGGCAGGCGCACGGCTTGTCGCAGCTAAGCGGACTTCTGCCGGAAGTTGGAATCAATGTAGTTCCCGGGGAACGAATCCAGATCCCGCTTCTGCTCCACAATGATTTGGATACTGACGCCACCGTGACTATCAACGCGAACGTCCCTGACGGATGGACCGAGACGAGCGGCGGCGGGCCATACGTTGTGCCGGCACACCAGGAAGTCTCGCTGTACTTCAAGGCGAAGACTGCGGCAGGCGCGGGCAAAGCGGCACAGAGGTTTTCACTCACCGCCGAGGCAGCAGGAGCCAGTATTCCACCGATCACTATCCAGGTGTATCCGGATCGCGGGGCTTTGCCGCAGTAAGCCGTGGTACGAATCGCCCGATTCTATGGGCCTATTGCGGCCCAATGGCAAAGCGCCCGGGCGAAAATATCTCAATAGGATGGGACGATGTACCTGCAGTGGCGAGTTGGGCGAGTATTTCTCCGACGACCGGTGCGAATTTGAATCCGTGGCCGGAAAAGCCGCAGGCAATGCTCACCGACGGGAACTGCGGATGGAGCCCAATGATGAAGTGCTCGTCGGGCGTCATGGTGTAGAGACACGTCGTGGCTTTCAGGATTTGGCCGGCGAGCGAAGGAAAGCGGGGGCTGAGATTGCGGATCACCGCTGCCAGATCCGACTGATGAACTTCACGATCGACGGTTTCGGGCGTGCAGAGGACATGGCTTCCATGAATCGCCGCTTTCACGCCCCCGTTTGCGCCGTCGACGGCGGGAAATCCGTAGCCCGGAAAGCCATCGTCGGGTGAGTCGCACAGGAAGACCGGGAAGCGATCGGGAAGAAAGGGCTCGACGCCGCCCACCGGCTCGATCCAGGTCATCACCTGGCGGGTCACGTTCAGCGGGAAAAGCCCTGGCAGCGCCTGATTTGCCCATGGTCCGGCGGTGATGACGAGGCGTTCCGCCTCATAGATGCTGTGGTCGGTGGATACCTTGATTCCACCTGAATCCGCACTCCAGCCAAGCACTCTTTCTTCAAAGTGCAGTTCCGCTCCGCTCTGCGCGGCAAGCCTTAATTGCGCGCGGATGCATTCCTCGGCCAGCAGGTATCCGGCGCGCTCTTCATAGACGGCGACGTCGTTTGCGAGTGGCGTAATGGCCGGGAATCGCTCGTGGGCCTGACGGGGATTCAGCACTGCGTACTTGATTGAGTGCTGGTCGGCGGCCGCAATGCCGCCGGTCACGAGTTGGCTGTCGGCGGAGCCAAGGATGAGGCCTCCGGTGATGTTGAGCAATTTTGTTCCGGCATCTGCTTCGAGTTTTTCCCAAAGCTCATAGGCACGCAGCACGAGAGGCAGATAGGCAGGGCTCTCCCAGTATGCCTGCCGAATCATGCGCGTGCCGCCGTGGGACGACCCTTGATCGTGCGGCGAGACGAACTGTTCGATGCCCAAGACCCGCTTTTGACGCTGCGCCAGTTGTTGCGCAGCCGCGCTGCCCATGGCGCCAAGTCCGAGAACGATCACGTCGTATTTCATAAGGTTTTGGCGCGAGAGCAAATATCGAAGCTGCGATTGTGAGAATGGGCGTACCTGCTTATTCGATCGGCGTCAATGGACACAACTCCAGCATCATTAACTCGCCTTAACAAGCCCCAGTTTTATCAGGCTCTCGGCAGTGGAGAGGATTGACTCCTCATTGGAACGGGGCGACCAGCCGAGGACGCGCCGGGCCTTCGCGTTGGTTGCGTTTTTCGTCTTCCCGAGTTCGGGAAGGATTTGTTTTACCGCAGGGTCGCGAAGCGATGCCAGTCGCACCAGCCAATTAGGCAACTCGCGGGTCGGCACTCTGCGTGCGGATGCGCCCATGTGCTCCTTCAGCACCTTGGCGATATCGAGGATGGACATGAAATCACCAGCCACCGCGAGAAAGCGCTCACCCTTTGCGGCGGGATGGGTCATGGCACGGATGTGTAAATCGACGGTGTCGCGCACATCGACGGCCCCAAGTCGAATCTTCGGACATCCAGGTATTGCGCCGTCGAGCATACGTTGAACAATAAGGACGGAGGTGGAGTAGTCCGGCCCCAGTACCGGACCGAAGACTGCCACCGGATTTACGAC
Source organism: uncultured Acidobacteriota bacterium (assembly GCA_963812485.1). Classification (GTDB taxonomy): domain Bacteria; phylum Acidobacteriota; class Terriglobia; order Terriglobales; family Acidobacteriaceae; genus Telmatobacter. The sequence continues at coordinate 51,176 of CAWEVD010000008.1, read as the reverse complement.
CGAAAGTTCGAGTCCGCCGCCTTCTTTAGAGATGAAGTCCCATGCGGCGCGCTCGGCGATAGTTTTCGATTTGACGTAGGCGGTCGTCCCTGGTTCCTCGGGATTCGTCCAGTCGGTTTCATCGAAGGGCTTCGATTGCGGAGGGTGACCGTAGCCGATCGCAGCGAAAGAGGAAGTGAGCACAACGCGCTTCACGCCGGCATCACGCGAGGCACGAAGAACCCGCAGCGCGCCCTCACGCGCGGGAATGATCAGTTCATCGTCATGTTTGGGGACGCTGGCGGGAAAGGGCGAGGCGACGTGCAGCACATAATCGCATCCTGCCACCGCGGCGGGCCATCCGGCATCCTTCTCAAGATCGGCGGCGACGAATGACAATCGATCGCCCGGATCGGAGCCGCCTTGCTTGAGCATGGCGCGCACATCGGGCTCGCGGTTCAAGCTTCGCACCGTGGTGCGTACCTGATGACCTGCATTCAATCAGCTGCAGGATGGCGTGGCTGCCGATGAAGCCTGATCCGCCGGTAACCAGTACTGTACTCATTGCCACCTCACGTTGCGAGCCGGGAATTGTTGCTTCCACCAGAATAGTCGAGCGGAGCGCTAGACGGCTTCCTCCGGGACTGCTCCGATGGTGAATGAAACGCTCTGTTCGCCGAGCCTGGGGTGGCGGGCAGTCAGGCGCACCGTGCCGGCGAACTCGGCGGCGCGAATCCACACGGCACAGGTTCCGCCGATCAATGCGAACGGATTGTCGCCGATCAGCTTCGCCGGGCCTTCCAACGTGAAGGCAATGGGATCATTCGCATAGGTCCTGATTGCGCCGAATTCGTCGGTTACGCGCACTACGACGCGCGTGGTGTCCGCCCCGTCCGCAACCAATTCGTGATCGTCCTGGCAGCAAAGCAAACTTGCTGTCGACTCCTCTGCCCGAAAACATTTTGGTAATCACGAGCTTTCCGCCGATGTATCCTTCGGCGCGCAGATCGCCCCAACCAATCTTGAAGTTGCTCAGATCGAGCTTCTCCAAGTCGAGAACGAACGGCGGATATTTCAGGTGGTCGAACTCGGTGCGCTCGGGATCGATCTCCGCCAGGTGGACCCACGCATTGTTCTGGACGCTTTCATTGCGCGCCGAAATCTTGATGTGATCGCAATTGGAACAGAAGACCGCTCGCGTGAAACCGACGGACTCATCGCTGCGGGCCCAATGAAATGCGGGCTCGAGCACAATCTCTTCCTCGGGATCGCATTGCGATTTGTAGAATCCCGCGGCCGGCTTCGGTTCGCGGAAGATGTCGGTGACGCCGTGATAACAGATGCGATCGCCGGCTCCGAAATTGGAGTGGGTGTTGTAGTCGAATGCGCACCAGCCGATGCCGCCCGCATACTGAGGATTCGACGCCAGCTGATTGTGGATGCGCGCGTGACGAAGGGTGTGTTCGCGCTGGCGCTCATCATCATCGGTGGTCTTGGTGGGGAATGTGTGGCCAACGAATTCGGTGTTCAGGTAGCGAGGATGATTCGGCGGTCGGAGCGGGAAGCCGAAATCGTTCACCGTGAAGACGTCTTCGAGGAACTCGGATTCCGGAAAGTTTCGAATGCCGCCGGTCTGGCGCGAGTCATCGAGCGCATGGGCAAGCGCGTTGGTGCGCGTATAGAAATTGTGATCATCGGGCGACTCGTTGATGCGCACGCCCCAGAGCACGATGGAAGGATGGTTCCAATCGCGGCGGATCATGCGGCCCACGTTGTCGATGGCCACCTGCTTCCAACTCTCGTCGCCGATATGCTGCCAGCCGGGAATTTCTTCGAGCACCAGCAGGCCGATCTCATCGCACCGATCGAGGAAATGGCGTGACTGCGGGTAATGGGAAGTACGCACGATGTTGCAATGCAGATTCTTGCGCAGGATGTCGGCGTCTTTGCGCTGGGCGCGCGCCGGCATTGCCTGGCCGACGAAGGGAAACGTCTGGTGCCGGTCAAGTCCGCGCAGCTTGATGATTTTTCCATTCAGGGAGAAGCCGTGGTCGGTAAAGACCGCTTCGCGAAACCCGATGCGGCGCGTTTCCTCATCGACGACCTGGCCCGAACGGATCAGCCGGACGTAAACCGTATAGAGCCTGGGATTCTGCAAGTCCCAGAGCTGGATGTTGGCGAGATGAGGGAGCGAAACGACATGCCGCGCGGGATCCTTCAGTGTCTGCGTTGTGGCGTAAACAGCGGCATCATTGTACGGATCGAGCGATGTGTCGTGAGCGGCGGTTCCACTCGCGGCGTCGACTTTGCCCAAGGGGCGGGTGGCTTTGGCGATCACGTTGTCGCCATCGCGCAATTCGGCCTCGATTGACAATGGCCCTCCACTCGCCACGTCGCCGGCAAGATAGCAACTGACATCGAGCGAAGGATTCCCGCTCATCACATCCTTAGGCTGAGCGAAGACGTTATCGATGTAGGTCGCGGGGACAATGCGCAGGCTCACTTCACGATAGATCCCGCCGAAGGTCAAGTAATCGATCTCGTAGCCAAAGGGAGGAATATCCGCGCGCTCGGTCGAATCCAACTGCACGACCAGCACGTTGTCGGCGTCCTTGCGCAGGTTCTTGGTCAACTCGAACGAGAACGGCGTAAATCCGCCACGGTAGTCGCCCAGCTTTACGCCGTTGATCCAGACGGTCGACGCGGTCATGGCGCCTTCGAAGTCGACAAAGACGCGTTTTCCTTCAGCGTCTTTGGGGAATCGAAAGCGGCGCCGATAGGTGGAGATAAATTCGTAATCCTTGTCGTCGAAGCTGTGCCAGGGCAGTTCGATATTGGTATGCGGAATGACGACGCGCTCAAATTTAGAATCGTCAAAATCAGGAGACTCGGCTCCCGCGACTTTTGCCGGATGATAACGCCAGTTGCGATTGATGGGGAGAATGGATCGTCCCCGCATATCCGGCTCCTCCGCTTGCAGATGCGATGCAGAGAGTGCCGTCGAAGCCAGTACCGCACCGGCCGTCTTGATAAAGTCGCGTCGAATCATCCAAATCTCCGTTCTTAATGTGAAGGAACTGCTTTCAGCCGATCCAATTGCGAAGGGCATGTCCCAGCCGGGTCAGAGAAACCGGCTCCGATTCCTGCTCAAGAGTAAACTCCGGAGGCGCCACTACGTAAGCCTGGGAAAGGCTCTCCGCAATGCACACGCACACGGTCGAACGCTGGTACTCTTCGTAGCGGCCGGCGGCGAGCCAAACATACAGCGCCAGCATCTGCGCGTCGACGGCGCTGCCCTCAAAATCGTCGACGGCTGGGAAGAGGATTCACCTGGTCCGGGTTGTCAAACACAGCCACGCCGGTAAATGGCTTGGGCTTGCTGCGCACGCCAAACCGCGCGACGACGAGGGAGGGCCGGGCGCGGCGAAATGCCTCAGATGCCGCCCACTCAACGAACGAGTTGCCAAAGATGACGGCGCCATTGCCGGAGAGGTACAGGGTCCGAACAAATTCCCGTACTGCCGGATCCGCGGCTACTTCAGGAGGACACCAGGGAGAAATATCAACCTGGCGCAGCCGATCGAATACCGCGTCGGCATCGGCGAGATCCTTGCGCATGGTGTTCATCTCGTGAGAGAAGTTCTGGCGGCAGGTATCCAGGCGCCCATAGCTGAGCAAGACGGGATTGGAGACTGCGGCGACAGAAGTCTCGCCCGCCACAAGAGAATCGATCAGTTCAATTCCGGCCTCGATCACCCAGGTATCCGCATGGGCTGCAGCCGGCCGGCTGCGCGCCGCCTGCAGGATTCCCTCGAGACGAATTGCGCGCCTGCAGCCGGGGTTCCGGCAAGAAGCAATTGGAGCGGGCTTGCCTTCGCTTCTGCCGCGCTCAAATCCAGTTGTATTGGCTTGCCCATACCCTGCCATCGACGCCACGCGGTCGCGGTGTTGAGAGGGAGGGACTTGGGGATATCGAGCAAAACCAGGCGGTGAGCCGGATTCTCCGCGTTTCCATTGCTCCCGCGCGCATTGCGATCGGCAGCATCAAATACGGCCTGGACGGCGCGCCGCCACTCCTGAAAATAGGGGGACCGCGCCAGTTGAGACGAGTTCTGGATGGTCTGCTCGGTGGTGGAAAACTGCCATTGCCGCACCCCCATTCTTTTTTCCAGTTCCACGACATCCCGGAAAAGCGCGGAGGACTGCTCGGCATTGAGGTGCGCGACGTAGAGAAGCAGCCGTTCGACCGACTGCCGTTCGTTGGGAAACAAGTAGCTCCATTGATGGAGTTGCTGATTGACGAAGGGAAGAAATGTGAGCGGCAGGCGCTTGAGGACGCCCTGATTCAGTGCCTCCTCGAGTTGCCGTGGATACCTGTCCGCTTCCACCATATTGCGTGCACCAAATCGTGCGGTCACACAGCGCTCGCCGCTGGTTATGCGCGAAACTCATTCAGCTTTGCGCCTTGCGATTCGATCGGCCTGCATCCGAGAAGTCCGGCCAGGGTCGGACAGACATCGACATGACGGATGGGCCGCTCGATTACCTGAGGCTTGTCGATTCCGGCGCCCAGAGCCATCATCCACGTGTCCCGCGTGGAATCGTCATTGGCGCGGTGGTTGAAAAAACCATTGGTCGAAGAACCATCCGGATCCCGCCCAAACTCCGGCAGGATGAGCATGGTGGTCCTGCCCTTGTAGTCCGGATTCGCTTCGACCTCCTGCCAGAGTTGCCAGGCAAGACGGTCGGCGGTTTTGATTCCGGAAAGATGCATGGCGATAGGAACCGAAGTGCGCGGCTTCAACATCTGACAATGCCACGACCAGGACCCGCGGCGAGAACTTGCGCATCACCTCCCGGGTCATGAAGAAGGTAAGTTCATCGCCGGACGTGGGCCCGCCGCTGTGCACAAAGCCGGCGATCGCGGCTTCGATACTGGTGCGCGCGCGCGGATCAAGGCGTTCGGACGCGTCGAAGACATTCCAGCCCAGGCCCTCGTAATTGCTTCCCTCCATGGCGCTTTCGAGTTCCGCTTCTACTTTGCTGCGATCGGCCATGTTGGCGGTGCGGCCCGCCGCGCAGGGCATCGGCCACCGCGGTCAGCATCAGTTGCTTGGGAAACACGACGTTGGCGCCGTAGGCGGGCCCGAAGTCCGATGCCGAACTGGCGCCAATCAGGCTCGTCAATGCCTTGTTGCTGGCCACGACCCAGGTGTCGCTGCGGTCAATCTTCTGCTCCTTGCGAAATTGTTCAAACAGCGTGGGCGTGGTGGGGGCGAGTTTGCCCCAGTCGTCGACGCGCTGCCAGTTGCCGGTGAGGATACTGGAGATGGCATTGAAGTGCGCGGTCACTCCTTCGTTGCGCGTGTGGGGGTAGAAGAGCGACTTCGGGAACAGATCGGTGGCGAGATGAGGAATGTTCTCAAGGCCTTCGCGCGAGAAGGTTTCAGCGCGGCGCACGCCGCCGACGATGACGACGATGATCTTCTGGCCGGATCCGCCCGTCGCGGTCGACTTTTTCGTCCGCACGCGCTCGGGGAAGCATCATCCCGGCGACGAGCAGGCCTGCCGCGCGCAGGAAGGTTCGCTTGGAGGGGTCGACAACGAGTTCAGGATCGCGACCGAACGCGGACGGATTCGAAGCGTTCTGGCGAACACCCATCCCCATAGCAGCAATCTCCCCGGGAACGCTCCCTGGAAATCCAGGATTCACGCCGGTGCAGTGAAATGAAAGTACCAAGATTATAGGCGCACCAAAGGTCTGTCATTGCCTCAGAATGACGTGCTTCAGTCTAGAACGAGAATGACAGGCTCGCGGCAGGGTACCCAGTTCAGGACTGAGTGGCCAGAGCGAAAGAAGCTGCCCGAGATCCAATTCGCGAGCTGGATTCTGTCCCTTTGGGAAGAGAGGGCGCGATGACGAGCGCCTGGCTCTGGCCTTCAAACCACACCAGGAAGGATGAGCGCTCGGAGCCGGGAAGACGCTGCTGATTGATCCAGTGATAGTAGGCGCCCATATCGGCATCGACCAGCGAGCCGATCGGGTCGAGCTCGGGATTGGCCTTGGGGCTCAACAGCATCTCGTTCATGGGCCGCTGCCGCTGCCGGGGAGCGAAACGCACCAGCAGGGTGAGAGCCTCGGCGCGCCGCAGCACCTCGCGTGCGGTCCACTGCGCGAACGTGGTGCTGAAGATCTGGGTTCCGGAACCTTCGGTGAGCAGTTTTACCTTGAAACGATCGAGGACCGGGTCTCCGGCCTTATCCATGCCGAGATCCGCAGGGACAAGGCGCGCCATGTCGGTGCGCAATTCTTCAGGACCCATGCCTGGCCGTTGGATCTCGGCCTGCATTTTCTTCAATAAGGCCGCGCGCGCCGGTTCCAGTCCCTTGTACGATACTGCTGTCAACGCCGGACCGTGATCGGCCAGTTGGCCCCCATCGACATACCAGTGTCCGTACGGAACCGGATGCTCCCTGGCGCGAGCCTCGACGCCGGACAACAGCAACTCCAGTCCCCGGTCGGGCTTCACATTCTTGAAAAAGGTTCCGTGAGGGCGCAAGTTGCGGAACAGATTCGCCGTCGTACGACGCGACACCCTGGCCGATGACGGCGATTCCAAGTCTGCGCGTTGGGATGGACTCGGCCGGGCGTCGCGGATTCGAGCTGCGCACCGTAATCGGTCGCCGCCTTGCTGAACGCATCGAGTTGATGGGTGGTCCAAAGGTAGGCTGATTCTTTTTCCACGAACTGGGCGGGAAGGTTGATCCAGTCGAACTGTTCCAGCGTTGCGGAGAGCGACACGCGCGAGAACGCCTGGAAGCGGTCACGGAGCTGCCCCGGCGACAGCGAAGCGAGGTACGCCAGTTCCCTGTCGATCGCCGAGCGTTCGGCGGGAAACTTGTAGTCGTAGTCGATCGCTTCCCGGAGCAGACTGGGGACGAAGCTCAACGGAAGCTGCCTCAACACGTCGAGATGCGACTCGATGACCTTCCTCGCCTCAGGAGGATAGGCAGCGAAATTTGCGGGTTGAAGATCGCGCGGCAGCATAGGATCTACAACAACTCCCGAATGGGCTTGCCTTGAGACTGAGCGGGCGAGAACCCCATGATCGCGCCGAGGCTCGGAACCAGGTCGATGGATTGCACCGGGTTGTCATACACCACGCCCTGGCGCACGCCCGCCCCGAGAGCCATCATCCAGGTGGTGCGGCTGGCGACGTCGCCGGTGCGATGGTGTTGAAAGCCGTTGCCGCCGGCGTCGTAGTCGGAGTCGCGTCCGAAATCGGGGAGGACAAAGAGGGTGGTGTTGCCGGCATATTCTGGCTCGTTCTGCGCCGCCTTCCAGAGCTCTGCGCAGAGACGATCGGTACGCCGGATCGCATCCACGTAGAGCGAGTAGGCTCCGGTGTGCGCGACATCGATGTCGTGCATCGTGATCCATAAAAGACTGGGCGCTTCCTCATGCATCAGGCGTTTCGCGATGTAGACCGATAGTTCATCCGGGCTCGATACCGTTCGCGCATGGGTCATGAAATCATCCACAGACAGCTTGAGGATCATCTCCAGTTGTTGCATTTCAACTTCGCCACCGGCAATTTGCGGAGTATAGAGGGGGTTCTCATAGTTATCCCGCAACAGGTGTTCGTAATCGGTGGTGCCGCCGGAGGCGGCCGCGCTGAGCAGATGTTTGGGGAGGATGACCCTGGCTCCCTCGCCTGGACCGTAGGAGCGGGAGTCGCTCTCGCCGATGCGGTTGAAACCATTGCTGGGCGCGACGACCCATGCATCGGAGGACGGGCGCTTCAGATCTTTGCGGAAATATTCAAACACGGTCGGGTGTTCAGGCGGAATGGCGGAAAAGTTATTGAGAGTTTCGTACACGCCCGTGGCCAGGCTCGCGGTCGCGACGTAGTGGCCCAGGATTCCCTGGTTCGTGACGTGGGTAAAGAAGCTCGATTGCGGGGCGAGTTCGTGCAGCATGTTGGGGATGTTTTCCTGGCCCTCAGGCGCAAATGTCTCCTGGTCCCGGGCTCCGCCGCCGAAGGTGATGACAATAACTTTCCGCTTTTTGCGAGCCGTTTCTCCGCGGAGGAAAGGACTGGCGCTCATCAGCGCCGAACCGAGGGCCACGCCCGCGGCGGAGCGCAGGAAATCGCGCCGGCTGCGGCTCAGGCCGCGCGCCGCCTCACAGCAACCGAAGCGCATCCGACGGTGTGCTCCTGGTTCCAAATCTTCTGCTGTACGACGACCTCGGCATTGGCATCAACTCATGGGGAAGATTGACCGCGCGCCTCGGCTCGCGGCGTGTGACTAGGGTTTGCTAGGTCGCAGAACCCTTTTCGGAATAGACAAATTGCTGCACTTCGGCTCGTTCCTTCTCCACTTCGGCCAAGTGCTCGGCGCGAAGCTTCTGGTAGACCGCGAATTCTTTCTGGGCGCTCTCCTTGTTTCCGACGTGGACATAATCTGTGCCCAGGCGGTAGTGCGCGTCCGACAGGTTCGGATCCAACGCCAACGCGCGCTCATATTGGGGAATCGATTTTTCGTACTGGTGCTGGTCGGCATACAAGTTACCGAGCTGCACGTGCGCTTCAGCCAGTGAGTCGTCCAGGGCAATCGATTTTTGCAGCAGGGACTCAACGGTGGTCAAGTCGGTACCCGAATCTTCGACCCGCTTCCCCTTCCACAAACTGATCGCGTAGTAATACTGGGCGAGGGCATTGCCGGGCTGCAACTCCGCGTAGCGGCGAAATCGCTCGATCACTTCCTCCGCCTGCAAGGGAGAACTGTTGTAAGCCTTGGACAGGAACACATAGCAGCGCGGGTCGGAGGGATTCAGGTCGGCCGCAGTAATCAGGGCCTTAATCGCATCGTCGTATTTGCCTCGAGAGTAGTAGGCCAGTCCCAAGCCGATGAAAATGCGGGGCGATTTTGGAAACCGCTGCGCGCCCTGCTGGAAAATCGCGATGGCCGGCTCGTAAGTCCGGTGGAGGAGCATTTCGCTTCCCCAGTCGAAGATGTTGTCTTCGCTGGGATCGAGGTGCGCAGCGGCCTCAAAGTCGTTGGCCGCCTCCACATATTTGCCATCCTTTTCGTCGATCTGACCGAGCAGGTTGTGCAGTTCCCCAGTGTCTTTCACCTTGATCAAGATCGGCGATGACCTGCCGGGCCGCATCGCGCCGGCCGAGAAGGAAATCGGCCATGGCCAGGTCGTAGCCGTTGTCATAGGAGCCGGGATTGATCTGCTGCGGCCTCTTCGAGAAGCGGCTGGGCCTCGGCAACCTTTCCTGTCTGGATGTAGAACTCGCCCAGGTTGTGGTTGGCGTCGTAGCTTTTGGGCTCGAGCGCAAGTGCCTTGCGGAACTGCTCTCCCGCCAAATCAGCTTTACCTGCATGCACGAGGCTGGCGCCGAGGTTCGTCCTGGCTTCCGCAGACTCCGGCTTGATCTGGACGGCTGTCTTGAGATGTTCGATGGCCTTCGCGTCCTGGGAGAGGGAGGCATAGACAATGCCTAACAGCTCATGAATTTCATAACTTTGGGGAGCATAGGGCAGCAGCTTTTCCAACTGCTCCGCGGCCTGTGCGTAGCGGCCGGACTGGTAGTCCGCCACAGCTGATTGGTATTGGCGATCCAGCTTCTCTTTCTGCGCATCCTCGGCGATGGAAGGCAAGCCGCAAGCCAGGAACAGAGCCAGCAGCGCCAGCCGAAACAGAGCCTGCCCCTTGCTCACAGTCGCCTCCGAAATCACCGCGTGAGCAACGCTGCACCGAGCGCAGAATGCATTACGCAGAAGAACACCCCGGCCCGGCACCCAGAAGGCGTGCCGAACCGGGGTGTTTTCCATCTTAAATTAGTAGTACAACTTCAGCGCAAACTGAATCTGTCGCGGATCGTAGGGATTGTCGCGAGTCGATCCGACTTCGCCGAAGTGCGGGTCGGTGATGTTGCCCGAACCACCAATCGCGACGACGCCGTTGCCGCCGAAGTTGGGAGCGTTGAAGTTCGGATGGTTGAGGATGTTGAAGAACTCTGCGCGGAACTGCAGCGAGAAGCGCTCCGTGATCGGGAAATTCTTGAAGGTGGAGAAGTCGAACCGGTGGAATCCCGGCCCAACGGTCTGCCCAGGCTTGCTGCCCATAGCGGCGGAGCCGTTCAAAGGAATGCAACCCGTCGGTGAATCAGGAATCGGCACGGTATTGCCCGGCGTCCCGCCCAGCTGGCAGGGCTGGTTGAAGGCCGCGGCGTTATTGAGCCAGAAGGGCCTAGGTCCGCCGTCGATGACCTTGGTCTTGATGCCCCGCTGCTGGCTCTGACCACTGACCGTCACGTCGTTACATCCATTTCCGGAATTCGTTCCGGTGTTGGCAGCCGAAGTTGAGAGGCTGGCCGCCTTGCAAGGTGACAATCCAGTTGACAGCCCACCCGCCCAGAACGGCGTTCGCGATGCCCCCGGTATTCATGTATTTCTTGTCTTTGCCGAAGGGCAGTTCATATCCTCCGCTGAAGTGGAACACGTTGCGGAGGTCGAAATTGGCTGGCGCCTAATCAAACTTGGGACCAAGTCCGGGTATGGTGTACGCACGCAGGCCACCGGTACTGCCGCCATTCAGCAGGTCGCCCGCATCCGACATGGTCTTGGACCAGGTGTAGGTGAGCAGGAAGGAGAGGCCGTTGGCGTACTGCTGTTCGAGCTTGGTCTGCAGGCCGTGGTACTGGCTTTCGCCGTACGTGGCCTGGTAGCTGCCGCCGCCGAAATCGGGAAACGGAGTATAAGGTTGGGTACTGGTGCCCGCAGGCAAGATCTGGGTGGGGTTCTTGAATGGGACACCTCCCTGCAGATTCGCTCCCTGCGGTGAAAACATACGAGGCTTGTGCCGAAATGGAACGGGTAATCGAATACTGGAAGGTGAGGTTAGCGCTGTAGGTCCGTGGGGTCGAATAGTCGAACTGCAGCCCTTGCAGACCCAGACCTAATGCATTCACAGCTGCCGGCGTGAGCGGGATGCAGGAGAATCCGGATTCGAAGAGCGATGCCTGTCCCGCATCCGCTCCCGCGCTGTCGGGCAGTTTCCGGAAAACGGCGAGTTGTAGTTGATCGGCGCCACCTGCGACGAAATGCCGGAGGCCACCGTCGGGAAGTACGACAGGTTGAACACGAACGGATAGTTCTCACCGATGTTGGGTCCGTATCCCTGGTTCTCGAACGAGTTGTAGAACAGGCCGAAGCCGCCGCGTGCCACCAGTTTCGGGTTGACCTGATACGCGAAACCGATGCGAGGCGCGAAATTGCTCTTCTGGGTTTGCAGCAGCCCCTGACCGTATTTGTTGGTTTCCCAAAGGGTGATTCCATCCTTCTGCAGCAAATCAGGCAACCCGTAACAACCGATTCCCGAGCAGGTTCCGGGAGCGGCCGGAACGACAGTCCCACCGGCATTCGTATACTGCGGATGGCCCGTCGACAGGGTCCGATTGTCCTTGCCGGTGGCGGGGATAAGCAGCGTCGGCGCACCGATGCCCTTGTTTGGGATGGGATACGGGAACAAAGTTTGCCTGGCCGCCGTTGGTCTCGTTGATGGGACCGAAGTAGTCCCAGCGAATTCCAAGGTTGACGGTCAGCTTGGGAGTCATCTTCCAGTCGTCCTGGAAGTAGGTGGCGAAGTACTTCTTCGCGTCGTAGGTCTTGTTGATGTTGGAAGCGTACACCCCGATCGGAGCCGCCAGAATAATCAAAGCCGCCCTGCGCCGCGGTGATGGGTATCCCGGTCACCGTCTGCGCCGTGGTTGGCGGCAGCAACATCTGGGCGATGCCACCGGTGGTCTGCCCTCGTTGGGAATGTCTGTGAATCCGCCGCCGTAATTGAATTGACCGTGCGACCATGCCGGCTGCAGCGTGGAGAACTTCACGGTCTGGTACTCGATCCCCATCTTGAAGCTGTGCTTGCCGTAGATCTTGGTGAAGTCGTCGGTGATCTGGAGGGTCTGGCTGACTTCGTCCGAGGGCAGGAAGGCATTGCTTCCCAGTTGGGCCAGGTTGCCGATTCCGAATGCGGGGAGACCGCCATTCTCCGGGCCCCTGTGGGAGGCTGCGGGATACCCGCTATGCCGTACTTCTCGGGGATGCCGCGGTCGTGCCTTCGGGTCCGAAACGAGTGGTGTGCAGGTGGGCAAAACCGCCGCGGACCTGGTTGATGGTGTTCGGGTTAAAGACGTGGGTCCAGGCGCCGACCATCTGGTTGGATTTTGCGGTCTGATCGCCTTGCTGGAACGCGCCGCCGTCGGCCACGCCGCCAAAGATGCCCGGGATGAAAATGGGGTCATCGGAGTAGCTGTAGCGGAAGAAGATCTGTTCCTTCTCGTTGGGGTTGTAGTCGCCGCGCGCGTCGAACGAGTTTTTGTGCTCAAACAGGTTGGGGCTGGCGCCGTAGACCTGAAGTCCGGAATTTGGCGCCGGAAAGAGGTTCAGGATGGGTATGGCGAGCGGGTCGATGCGGCTTAGGGGCAGTTGGTTCAGACCCGAGCAGCCGGCAGAGGTGATGCTTGTGGGTGATGCACACGTCGTGTAACCGAAGGGGTCTCGCACGTAACCATCTTTGCCCGTGCTATTGACCAAGCCCGTAACCGGATCTGCGGCGCCCGCCGGCGACCAAACGCGTGGTGGCAGGATCCAGGACGGTGCCCTTCTGGACGGCGCGGCCGAGCAGGTCGGTACGCGTAGTCCCGTCGTTGAGGGCGAGAATATCGGCCAGATTTGTGTAGTTGCTGCTGCGCTCGTTCTTGGTCGGAACGTTGCCGTTTGCCACCGAGCCCTGCACGCGGCGGAAGCCTTCGTAGTCGCCGAAGAAGAAGATCTTGTTCTTGATGATCGGGCCGCCGGCGGAAACACCGAACTGATTCTGGTGCAGTTTGCCCTTCTGGAATGCCGGTGTTGTTTTCGAAGTAGTCGGCGGCATCGAGGACGTTGTTGCGGAAGAACTCCCAGGCCGCGCCATGCAGGCTATTGGTGCCCGACTTGATGGTCGCGTTCATCACCGCACCGGCGGAGCGTCCCAGTTCGGCGCTGAAGTCCGCGGTCTGCACCTTGAATTCCTGAATCGCGTCGACCGGAGGAAGGATGACGAAGTTGGTGCCGTTCAGGAAGTCCACGGCGTTCGAGTTGTTGTCGATGCCATCGAGCAGGTAGTTATTCTGCGCAGGGCGGAGACCGTTCGCAGAGAAGGCGCCCGACGCGGCATTGCCGCGGGTGTCAGCCTGCGGCGTCTGCATGCCGGCGCCAAGTTGGGCAAGGAAGGTGAAATTGCGGCCGTTCAAGGGAAGGTTATTCACCTGCTGCTCGCCGATCACCTGGCCGACCGATGCTTCCTCGGTCTGCAGCAGCGGAGGCGCCGTGTTCACTTCAACGGTTTCCGTCGCCGCGCCCAGCTTGAGCGTAATGTTCACCTGCAGAACCTGCGCGACCTGGACCTTGATGTTCTTCTGGGTCGTCTTCGCGAAGCCTTTGGCAGTCACGGTGATTGAATAGTTCCCAATCCTGACGGGCGAGAACGTGTAGCCGCCGCTGGCGCTCGATTTGGTTTCCAGGGTCAGGCCCACGTCGGTATTCACGAGGGACACGTCCGCGTCGGGTACCGCTGCGCCACTGCTGTCGAGAACTGTTCCAGTGATCGCTCCCTGGTCCACCTGCGCAAAGGCGCACCGGCTCTGGACCAGGAGGAAGATCAAACAAGTGAGGGTTACATAGCCAACTGTTTTCAACTGAGATAGAGGAATTCTGCGCGCACGGCCCATCCGAGTGTCCTCCGTAGTCCTTCCTTCGCTCCGGCCCCTTCCGGGGTTTGATTCTTGTCTTTTGAGCGAATTTGTAAACGGTTACTAAATCGTGGGACGAAGCCTAGTTCATACGCACAATCTTTGTCAACCAAAAGGTGGAGATGGGGTTTCCTTGATTCAGAACCCGATGTCGGGCCGCCAGCCCCGATCCTCCGGATGCTCTCTGGTTACTTAATTATAAGCTATTTATTTTCTTTTATTTATTAGCTAACATTCGGATCAGTCGGCAGCGCGTCGTTGCACCCATCGGCCCAGGCGAATCCTCTTTCACGAAATTGAATTTATGACTGTTACGAGGTCGGGTTTTCCACTGCTGTCTGCCCGTCTCCATTCCGACGATGGCCCGCGCATCCCCAGGTGCTATCATTGCCAACATCTCGCCCGTCATACCATCGCCTCGTAAATGATGCCGAATCCGCAAAACGAACTTCGGTCGATTTCCCGACGGGCGATTCTCAAAAGCATCGCAGCGGCGCCCTTATTTATGCGGGCAGCCCCCTTTATGGGACTTGGTTCTCCTGCATGGGTCGTCCCTGGCTGTCCCCGACCAGAGTCCCGAATTGCCGTTCGCTGACGTCCGACTGACCCCTCATTACCCTTCCCCATCGCCGTTGGCAGATGTCATGCGCCTGGTGGCTCCAGGCTCGGACGACTACATCGCGGAGAAATACGCATTTGAAATCGAGACAATCTTCAGCAAATGGGGCGAGGACCTGAAGACGTCGCCTCGCAATCACTCGACCCTGGCGAGTTCCCTCAGCGCATCTATCCAAGCCTGCTCCTCTGATCCCGCTCCGTGAGTCGACGATCCGTTCCGAATTCGGCATCGACATCGTCAAACGCTCGTTCCCGACCGGTGTCGTGCCGGGGCGCGATCGTTTCCTCGAGAGCGTCGACGCGTGGCTCGGGGAGATCGCGCGCATCGAAACGGCGGAATTCGAAATCTACGCGATTACTGAGACGGTCGAATCCCCGCTTACCGTTCAGCTTGAGATTCGCTATGACCTCGTCGGCTACCGCGCGCAAGCGCAGCGCGAAGAGCGCATAGGTTCGTGGCGCACGGAGTGGTTCCGCGATGAGTCGCAGGCATGGAAAGCGACAAAGTGGGAAGCCGGGCAAGAAACCATCTGCCGCGCCGACAGCCCGGTCTTTGCAGACATGACGTCCCGCGCCCTGGGTGGTGTTGACTCCTACCGGTCACAACTGCTGCACGGCGCCGATTACTGGCGAACCGTTCTCGACGGCGCGATCGGCACGGATGTCTATTGCAACAATGGCGTGGCTGCCGGAGATTACGACAACGACGGCTTTGACGATCTCTACATCTGCCAGCCCGCCGGATTACCCAATCGCCTGTACCGCAACCGGGGAGACGGCACGTTCGAGGACGTAACTGAGAAAGCGGGCGTCGGGGTACTCGACAATACCGCATGCGCGCTTTTTGCGGATTTCGAAAATCGAGGCCGCCAGGACCTGCTGGTCGTTTGCGGCACCGGTCCGTTGCTGTTCCGAAACCAGGGCGACGGCACGTTTACACTCAAGCACGATGCCTTCCGATTTGCGGGGCCGCCGCAGGGCAGTTTCACGCACGCGGCCATCGCGGATTACGATCGCGACGGCCGCCTCGATATCTACTTCTGCACCTATATGTATTACCTGGGTCTCGATCAGTATCACTATCCGATTCCCTATTACGACGCGCGCAACGGTCCCCCCAACTGCCTGTTTCACAATGAAGGAAACGGAACGTTTGTGGAGATCACCGAACGAGCGGGCATGAACGCCGACAATAACCGCTACAGCTTCGCCTGCGCCTGGGGCGATTCCAACGGCAACGGCCTTCCCGATCTGTTCATAGCCAACGATTTCGGCAGCTCGCAGCTGTACCGCAATAACGGGAACGGCACGTTCACCGTCGTTTCCCAGGAGGCGCACGTCGAGAGCGTCGGCGCCGGGATGAGTTGCTGCTGGGCCGATTACAACAATGACGGCCATCAGGATATCTACGTGCCAAGCATGTGGGAAGCGGCGGGGCAACGCGTGTCGGGCCAAAAGCAATTTCACGAAAAGGCCCCGGAGACTATTCGCGAACTCTACCAGCGCCATGCGCGTGGCAATGCCCTGTATCGAAACGCAGGAGACGGCACTTTCGAAAATGTGGGGCACGAGGCTGGCGTGGAAATGGGCCGCTGGTCGTGGTGCTCGGACTTCTGGGACTTCGACCACGATGGCTTTCAGGATCTCTACGTTTCCAACGGATACCTTTCGGGGCCCGAGCGGAACGATCTGGCCAGCTTTTTCTGGCGGCAGGTGGTAGCCAAATCCTCTGACGATGCGACGCCTTCGCTGGCCTATGAACGGGGATGGAACGCAATAAACGAACTCGTCCGGTCTGATAACACATGGCACGGCTACGCTCGAAACGTGATGTTCGTGAACAACCGCGATGGAACATTCACCGAAGCCTCCGGCGCGGTGGCTTTGGACTTCCTGGAAGACAGCCGTTCCTTCGCGCTGGCTGACCTGGATCATGACGGGCGCCTGGAAGTGATCCTGAAAAACCGGAATGCTCCTCAACTGCGAATCCTCCACAATGCCATGAAGGAGATCGGCGGCTCGATCTCCTTTCGCCTGCGCGGAAAGAAGAGTAATCGCGATGCGATTGGAACCAGCATCACGGTGGAGGCGGGCGGGACACGCCAGACCCGGTATCTGCAGGCAGGTTCCGGTTTTCTGGCGCAGCATTCGAAGGACGTTTTTTTTGGAGTGGGACAGCATAAAGAAAGCGTCAGAGCCACGGTTCGCTGGCCTTCCGGGCTCGTTCAGGTTCTGGACTCGCTGCCGGTGGACCATCGCATTGAGATCGAAGAAGGTTCTATCTTTCAGGCCACGGCTTTTGCAAAGGCACCGCTCGCCGACGCGCCACTTCCGACACCCACCGAGCAACAGGAATGGCCCGCGGAAGTTCAGACATGGCTTATCGAACCGCTCAAGGCCCCGGAGTTTTCGCTGCCGGATATGGATGGCAACATCCAGAAGCTGGCATCGCTTCGCGACAGCTACGTCCTTCTGACTTTTTGGTCCACGATTGCTCCGCGAAGCCTGGATCAATTGAAAGATTTGCATCGGCATTCGTCGGCATTGGGCGCAAGCCGGCTGCGCATCCTGGCAATCAACCTGGACCAAACTGACACCATTCAAGCCGCGCGCTCGTTTGTCAATCAGCAGCGTCTTTCGTTTCCAGTAGTCCTGGCTACTGAGGAGGTCGCCGGAATCTACAACATCATCTATCGGCACCTTCACGACCGAAGACGCGATATGCCCATCCCCATCTCGTTCCTCGTCGATGGAGACGGGATGATCGTCAAGGTGTATGAAGGGACTGCCGTTCCTGAGCGCCTGCTCACGGACCTCAAATCCGTTCCGGCCAGCGCGGAAGCGCGCATGCGCATGGCGCTTCCCTTCCCGGGCCGCCTGGTCCAGTCGGCTTTCTTGCGCAATGACTTCACTTACGGCGTGGCCATGTACCAACACGGCTATTTCGAACAGGCGGCGGAGTCGTTTCAACAGGTGATCGCGGCCAAGCCCGACAATGCCGATGCCTATTACAACCTCGGCACTCTCAACCTGCGCAGGAAGAACTACGACCAGGCGCGCCAATATCTAGAACAGACGTTAAAGCTGCGCCCCAACTATCCTGAAGCGTGGAACAATCTCGGTATGATGGCCGCCCAGCAAGGCCGCGCCGACGAGGCGATTCAGGATTTTCAGCAGTCTCTGGCGCAAAGGCCGACTTACGCGACCGCCTACCTGAACCTGGGCAATGTGTATCGACGTCAGAAGGCCTTCGACAAGGCGCAAGAATCTCTTACGCGTGCGTTGGCGCTGCAGCCCGACGATCCCGAAACCAATTTCAGTCTCGGGATGCTTTATGCCCAGCAAAGCCAGATGCAGCCCGCACTGGACTATTTGCAGCGCGCCGTGGAACTGCGGCCCGACTACGCCGAAGCATTCAACAACATGGGCATTGTTTTTGTCCGCCAGCAGGACTACTCGAAGGCGGAAGAACAATTCAAATCTGGAATTCGTGTCGCGCCGAGGTTCGACCAGTCTTATCTCAACCTGGCGCGCCTGTATGCCATGCGCGGCGACAAGGAAAATGCGAAAGCGGTCCTGCGCGATCTCTTGCGCGTAGTACCCGATAACGCTAATGCGAAACAGGCGATGGAGATGCTACAATGACCGCCTGGGATGAACAACATCAGCGCGCCGTGAGGGTGAACGACTTCATCCTTTCATACCGTGCAGACGTCATGATGATCGTGCGCCGAAAGCTGATCGGCATTCTGGTCCTTGGGCTTTTTCTCGCCGCCGGATCCGGAAGTATCGCCCAGCCGAAGGCCTCGCCCTCTTCCGCGGACTTCAGTCAAACGGAAACTCTCTTACAGCAACGCCGCTTTGCGGAAGCAAAGACCGAGGCGCTTGAACAACTCAAGCGTCATCCCTCCAGCGTTGAGGGTTACAACCTGCTGGGAATTATCGAGACCAGCCAGCAGGATTACGCCGCCGCGATGGCATCGTTTCAAAAAGCGCTCCAGCTGAGCCCGCGATCCGTCAAGACCCACAATAATCTTGGCAATTTCTACGTCGCCCAGCAACAAGCGGTTCCGGCCGAGAAGGAGTTTCGAACCGTCCTGAGCCTCGACCCTGCGAATGCCGAAGCCAACTATAACTTAGGTGTCCTTCTGATGATGAAGGGCGCACCGGCCGATGCGATTCCTCACTTCGAGCGCGTTCGCCCCATGAGCACGGCAGCGCGTTTCAATCTCATTCGCGCATACTTCGAAACCGGCCGAACCAATGACGGGCTTCGCGCGGCGACTGAACTTTCAGAGCAAAGCAGCAATGACGTGCAAGTCCATTTTTCGCTCGGGGTTATGCTGGCGTCGGAAAAGCAGTACAAGGCGGCCCAACTGGAGTTGGAGAAGGCAGACGCGCTTCGACCCGACACTTTCGAGATCATCTATAACCTCGGCCAGGTCGTTCTCCGCAGTGGGGATTATTCGAGTGCCCAGGTCATCCTGACGCGGGCGCTCAAGATGAAGCCGGACTCGGCTGAGACGATGTATTTACTCGCGCAGGCCTATTCAAACCAGTCGCGTCCGCTGGATGCGCTGGATCTGTTGGTGCGAGCCCGCAAGTTAGCGCCTGACAACACCGACATCATCTTCCTCATGGCCCAGGTAAGCATGTCTCAGAATTATTTTGAGGATGCCATTCCCCTGCTTGAAGCGGGTTTGCAGATTGCTCCGAAGCGAGTAGACCTGCTGGCTTCACTGGGGGAGAGTTACTTCATGGCCGGGAAGGTTGAGAAGGCCATTGAAGTATTCCAGAAGCTCCTGGAAATTGAGCACTCCGCTCGTTCCTACGCATTTCTTGGGCTCTCGTATCGCAACCTGGGCCGCTTCGATGAGGCAAAGCAATACTTTCAGCAAGGGCTCAAGCTCGATCCTCATAACAGCTCCTGCCTGTTCAATCTTGGATTCATTGCCGAGCGCCAGGGTGACGCCGCAAGTGCCGAAGCCTTTTTTCAGCAGGCACTCAAATCCAATCCTGATTTCGCGGATGCCCTTCTTGAACTCGCCAATATTCGCATCGGGGCAAAGAAATACGCGGAGGCCGAGGAGCTTCTCAGACGATATGTTCGCGTAAGTCATGATCCCGCGACGGGATACTACAAGCTGGCGATGGTCGAACGCAGCCTGCATGAGACGGCCGCCGCCGATCGTGATCTGAACGTGTTCAAGACGCTTTCGAAAAACGCATCGGCCGGGCCGCTGCCCTACGAGCACCTGTTCGACTACCTCGATAACCGGTCGAAGCTCGCCCCCGGCGCGCGCGACCAGTTGGATGTGGCTTCGCTCACCGACCAGCTCAGCAAGCATCCGGATCAACCGGAGGACCTCTACTTACTCGCCGAGGCTTACTTGAAAGCCGGCAAGTTAGACGAGGCAAGAAACACCATAGCCCAGCTCGACAAGATCAGCGCCGCCGATTACCGCACCCTTACGGGAACCGGCGTCCTGCTGGCGCGGTATCACCTCTACGACGACGCCATCCAGCACTTTCAGGCCGCTCTCCAGGTCAATCCCAATTCCGATGAAGTCAGGTTCGACCTTGCAAACGCGTACTTTCGGAAGCATCTCTATGCCCAGGCGCTCGATACGGCCAACCAGGTTTCCGAACAGGGGCGCAAGGACGATGCTTACCTGACACTGCTGGGAGACATCTACACACATCTTGGCGATACGGCCCATGCCGCCGATATCTTTCATGACGCCATCGTTCGCAACCCGGATAATGATCAGAATTACCTGTCGCTGGCTTTGATCCAGTTGCGCGCTCATGACATAGACGCGGCGCAACAGACACTGTCGAAGGGACAGTCGCGCATTCCGGCATCGGGAAAGATTTACTGGGGCCTGGGCCTTACCTCCATGATGCGCGGAGATACGTCCGAAGCGGGCCAGCAGTTTGAACGCGCTGTCGATTTGCTTCCGGAGTGGGGCGGGGGCTACTCGACGCTCGGTGTTTTTTATTTCCAGATCGGGCAGATCGACAAAGCCCGAGACGTTCTCAATCGATTCAGGGAGAGCAGCGCCGGCTCCAGTCTAGAGGTCGATCGAATCGAACAGGTTCTCGAGCAGGCACCGCAAGATGCGGGCGCGGGCGACAAAGTTATGACCGCGGCGAACAAGGAGCAGCTGCTGCAATTAGCACTGTCCCTCGCGGACAGAACCTTATGAGCGTGCGCGTCGGCTCGCTTGCTGCCATTCTTCTGTGCTTGGCAATGTCGGACCATTCGGGTTTTAATGCTGCCCGGGCCCAGCAAACCGCGAAGCCCACCAGTTCTCCGGTCAGCGTCCACTTCACCGACATTCGCAAGTCTGCCGGCATCACGTTCCAGCAGGACTCAACGCAAACCGACGAGAAGTACTACCTTGAAACCATGGGCACCGGCGTGGCGTGGATCGACTACGATCAGGACGGCCTGATGGATCTGTACTTTGTTCAGTCGGGCGCCACGGACGCATACAAGCCGGCCCACCCCTTGCGTTCGGCTCTATATCGCAACAACGGCGACGGAACGTTCACCGATGTAACCGAAAAGGCCGGCGTTGGCGGCGAAGGCCATTACGGGCAGGGGGTCGCAGTCGGAGACTATAACAACGATGGCTTTCCCGACTTATATGTCACCGGCTACGGCCGCGCTATCCTGTACCGCAACAATGGAGACGGCACCTTCACCGACGTCACGGCCAAGGCAGGGGTTGCCGACGAGGGGGCGTGGTCGACGAGCGCGGGATGGTTCGACTTTGACAAAGACGGGTGGCTTGACTTAGTCGTCACTAACTATCTCGATTGGTCGCCAAAGAATAACTTGTGGTGCGGCGAGCGGGCTCCCGGTTATCGATCCTATTGCAATCCAGGGAACTACAAGGGCCAGAAGACCAAGCTCTATCATAATAACCACGACGGAACCTTTACCGATGTCAGCGACAAGTCCGGAGTCGGTTTGCCCGAATCCAAAGGCATGGGCCTGGTTCTTGCCGATCTTGAACAACGACGGCTGGCCCGACATTGCCATCGCCAACGACACCTGGCCCAACTTCCTTTTCGAGAACAAGCACGATGGGACTTTTAGTGACGTTTCGCTGGTGTCCGGCCTGGCTGCCAGCGAAGATGGAGGCTATGAAGCGGGGATGGGGATCGATGCCGCCGATGTGGATGGGGATGGCCTGCTCGATATCTATATCACGCATCTCGATTTCGAGTTGAATCGCCTTTACCACAACAATGGCGACGGCACCTTCACCGATGTCACTTACAGTTCGGGGATCGGCAACAAGGCGATGCTGCTGAGCGGAGTGGCCGCCAAATTCATCGACTACGACAACGATGGCTGGCCCGACATCGTACAGGCAAACGGCGCCATGGTTGACAATGTCCGTCTTTATCACAGCCTGGTCTCTTATGAAGAGCCGCTTCTGATGTTCCATAACCTCGGACACGGGAAATTTGAAAAGTCCTCGGATGCGCTTGGGGCCGACTTCAATCACCCCGTGGTTGGCCGCGGGCTTGCGACGGCTGACTTCTTCAATGACGGCCAGGTTGGCTTCGCGGTCAACTGCCGCGGCGACTACCCGGAACTCCTTCGCAATGACGGAGCGAACGGAAATCACTGGCTCGAAGTGCTGTTGATCGGCACGAAATCCAACCGCGACGGCATTGGCGCAGTGCTCAAGCTGTCCTCGTCGGGGACGGTCCAGGTGGACCAGGCGAAGGGCGGCACGAGCTACATGTCGGCGAGCGATCCCCGCATTCACTTCGGATTGGGCAAGAGGACAAAGATTGATTCCCTCGAGATCACATGGCCGAGCGGCCAGGTGGACAAACTGGCCAGCGTCCCCGTGGATTCAATCATCGCAGTGAAGGAAGGCACGGGCATCGTTCCCCATCCTTTTCCCAAGGTGCGCGGCCGATGAACCCGTTCGCCAATACACGCACCCATGTTGTCTTTTGCTTTCACCAGCAGCATCGAGTTTCTATAATGACGGAAGTCTATGATCATTCCACGGCGGCGATTCCTCGGATCCTCACTCTTTGTGCTCGGCAGTACCCTGCTCGATACGCTCATGACTCCGCTATGGAAACTGGGTGATGGATTCACGGTAAAGGCCGCTGTGACGGCGCCGCCATCTTCCCCGGTTCAGTTCATCGACGTGGCCGAGCAGGCGGGCCTGAAGGTTCCCAACGTGTGGGGCGGCGTCGACAAGAAGCGCATCATCATCGAGACCAAGGGAAGCGGCCTGGCCTTCTTCGACTACGACAATGATGGATGGCTCGACATTTACCTCACCAACGGCAACCGCCTCGATGCGCATTGGCCCGCCGGCAAGGAGCCGACAACCCACCTCTACAAGAACAATCGCGACGGCACGTTTACTGACGTGACGGAGAAGTCTGGCATCGGGCGCAGCGGCTGGCAAACCGGCGTGTGCGTTGGCGACTACGATAACGACGGATGGGATGACTTATTCTGCACTTTCTGGGGACATAACATCCTCTTTCGTAACAATGGCAATGGCACCTTTACCGATGTAACTGCCAAAGCCGGCCTGGCGCAGGCGCACGGGCGGTGGGGCACCGGCGGCAGCTTCCTCGATTACGACCGCGATGGACATCTCGATCTGTTTGTCTGCAACTTCGTCAAGCTCGATCCGGACAAACCTCCATCGGTTGACGACGCAAGCTTCTGCCAGTGGAAGGGCGTGCCCACGATGTGCGGCCCGCGCGGGCTTCCCGGCGATACCAACATCCTCTACCACAACAACGGCGACGGCACCTTTACCGATGTTTCCGAAAAGGCCGGGATTCTCAAGCCTGGTCCGCGATACTCCATCACGTCGGTTTCATATGATTTCGACAATGACGGGTGGCCGGATATTTATGTCGCTGTCGATTCGGAGCCGAGCATTTTCTTCAAGAACAATCATGACGGCACATTTACCGATATCGCGGTGATGGCCGGATGCGCCTACAACGACGATGGGCACGAACAGGCGGGCATGGGCCTCGGTGTTGCCGACTACGACTGCGACGGCTGGTTCGATATCTTCAAGACAAACTTCGCCGACGACACCTGCAATCTCTACCACAACAATGGCGACGGCACGTTCAGCGACCTCTCTTTTAATTCCGGCGTGGGCATCAATAACACGTATGTTGCGTGGGGTTGCGGCTTCATCGACTACGACAATGACGGCTGGGCCGACATCGTCCAGATCAACGGCCACGTCTATCCTGAAATCGACAAATACAATTTCGGAGAGAGTTTCAAGAACCCGCGCCTTGTCTACAAGAACCTTGGCAACGGAAAGTTCAAGGATGTTTCGGCGGAGATGGGTCCCGGCATCACGGCCCACTTCTCCAGCCGCGGCGCAGCCTTCGGGGACTACGACAACGACGGCGGCATGGACATGCTGATCCTCAACATGAATGAACTGCCATCGCTGCTTCACAATGTCGGCGGCAACAAGCAGAACTGGATCAAGCTCAAGCTCATCGGGACCAAGTGCAATCGAACCGCGATCGGCGCGCGCGCACGGGTGATTACCGGCAAGCACATTCAGATGGACGAGGTGCACAGCGGCACCAGCGTCATGTCGCAGAGCGACCTGCGGCTGCACTTCGGCGTCGGGAACGCCGAAACCATCGATGCCATCGAAATCAAATGGCCGACCACGCAGAAGGTCGAGCGATTCGCACAAGTAAAGGTGAACCAGATACTCACCATTCGCGAGGGTGCGGGAATTGTTGCCACGGCCAAGCCGAAATCAGCGTAGCGGCAAAGCTACTGAGGACTTGAATCTGCTGTCTTCCCATTCACAACAACAAGAAATTGCTTGACCTCGCGCCGCTGCTTGTCGACCAAGGCAGCCTGCTGCTTCTCGATTTCATCGTGAAGTTGAAATTCTTTTTTGGCGCTCTCTTTATCGCCAACGCGATCGTACGCCACGCCCAGGCGGTAATGAGCATTGCTCAATTGGGGGTTCGCTTGAATTGCCTTGGTATAGTAGCCGATCGCCTTGGCATAATCTTGCCTGGTTGATTCGAGCACGCCGAGTTGAAGATAAGCCTCGCCACATTGGGGATCGATGGTCACTGCCTTGGTCAGCAGTGTCTTCCACACGTTGCAGCGTCGCGGGATCGATCGACTGTCCCTTCTGCTTCCACACGGTCATGGCGTAGTAGTAGTTGGCCAGCGGGTCTTCGGGACGCAGTTCGACAAAGCGCGCCAGTTTCTGGTCCACGCAGGCCAACGGATTGGGCGCCGAGATCTCGATCTTGCCCATGAAAAGGTATGGTTCAGGATCAGCCGGATTCAAGTCCGACGCCTGGCAAAGCCGCTGGGCAGCCTCATCGTAGAGAGCGCCCGCAAAGAGCGCCGCGCCCAATGCGGTCAACATCCGCGCCGATTTTGGATACGCCTTGACTCCTGCGGAGAAAACATCTTTCGCCTGCCACACGGCGCGATGCAGCAGGAGTTCAGAGCCCCATTCAAAGTAATTCTGCTCGCTCGGGTCTTCGCGCACGGCGCGCTCAAGCTCGTGCACGGCGGCGAGGGGATCGCCCAGTTTCTCATCGAGTTCCCCGGCAAGCCGATGCGCATCGGCGTTGTCGTTTCGCGCCTGCAGTTTCGCAACCTGCTCGCGGGCGCCTGCAAGGTCACCGCTTCCTTCGAGAGCGAGGGCAAGATCGTACTCAGTCTGGGGGTGATTCGGATCGAGTTTCGAGGCCGCCCGGAGCGGCGGAATCGCGTCTTGAAACCGATTGGCGCGGAGATAAAACTCGCCGAGCTTACGATTGGCTTCGACGTCGGCCGGGTTGCGCGCGACGGCCGCTTTCAGGGCACTCTCCGATTCCGCTGGTTCGCCGGAGCCGTTCGCGGTTCCACTACTCGACGGCTTGAGCGCGAGCGTTTCGCGATTGAGAGCCTCACTGGTGCGCAGAACGGCGTCCGATCCATGACCGCCGGCCGCGGTCCAGTCCGTCACTGCGGCGATGGTGAAATTGGGAGTGTCGGCAAACTCCATGGGCGGGGCATCTTTTGTTGAGCCCGCGAGGTCGAGCGTTAACGCGAGCTGTTCCTTGCTGTCCGGAGCCTCGGTATTCAGCGTCCTTGCGGCGCTGCGCTGCCCCAATTTTTCCGCGCTGACTACATAGACTCCGCTTGCGAGTCCGGCAAAGGTAAAACTGCCGTCCGCCTTTGTCATTGTTTGCAGGTGAGAGTTGCCATCCTGCTCCAGGCGCACCGACGCGTCGCTCACGGGAGCCCCGGTACGATCCCGAACCGTGCCCTGGATAATTACCGGGCCTTGCTGCGCAGCCGCAGCGGACATCCAGAAAAGCAGTAACAGAATTCCAAGGGCGACTCGACCAAAATCAAGGATGTCGAATCTTCCCGAATGCCATCGCGCTCCCCACGATCTGAGCTTCCCCGCCATCTGTGCAGCCTTCCCCGGTCTCACCTTCATCGTAATCCTAACCGACAGCCAGTTCAGCCCTTCGCTGCGGCCTCGAGTTGGTCCCACTGGTCGGAGTCGATCTTCAACCCCGCGGCAGCGACATTCTCTTCGAGGTGGGTGACCCGCGACGTGCCGGGGATGGGAAGGATGACGGGGGAACGATGCAGGAGCCACGCGAGCGAAAGCTGCGCCGGCGTCACGGAGTACCGTGCGGCGATCTGGGACAGCATCTGCGCGAAGGGCTGATCGGGTTTGAGAACCTTGCCCGCGGCCATCGGATACCAGGGCAAAAACGCGATGTTTCTGGCTTCGCACCACGTGAGCGTTTCTTCATGGCGGCGATCGGCAAGAGAGTAACGGTTCTGTACGCTGACGATGGGGACGATTTTCCGGGCCGCGTCGATCTCGGCGGGCGTGACTTCACTCAATCCGATGTGGCGGATCTTGCCCTGCTCCTGCATCTGGCGCAGGGCACCGAGGCTCTCTTCGATGGGCGTGCGGGGGTCGATGCGGTGGAGTTGATAGAGCTCGATGCGTTCGAGCCGGAGACGCCGGAGGCTCATTTCCACGCACTGGATCAGGTAGCCGGCCCGGCCCACGTACTCGGTCTTCGCAGGACCCTGGCGGGTGATGCCGCCCTTGGTAGCGATGACGAGGCCGGCAGGATACGGATAAAGAGCTTCGGCGATCAGGCGTTCAGCGATCTCCGGGCCATAGGCGTCCGCGGTATCGATGAGGTTGATGCCGAGATCCACCGAGCGGCGCAAGACGCGGCGGGCTTCAGCCGGGTCAGCCGGTTCTCCCCAGGCGCCATCGCCCACCAGGCGCATGGTGCCGTAGCCCATGCGATGCACGGGCAGATCGCCGCCAATCAGGAATGTGCCGCTCGCGGCGGCGGACGAAGAAGTCATCACAGATGAGATGCTAATCTCTCCCGGCCCATGTGGCACAATGAGCAGAACGCGGCCGGTCGAACAGTTGGGACCGGCGTAGATGAGTGGCAACGAGCGGCTGGAACTCTGCGCGGCGCAGAAGCGTATCAAAGAGACAGAAGGCAAGGAGAACTTCAGTCATGAGCGGCGTTCCGATTCCCAACACGCAAGCAATGTTCTACGAGCAATACGAGGCGGTGCGTCGCGACGAAGTGGTTGGAATCCTGCTGGCGTTGTTTCTCGGCACCTTCGGGGTTCATCACTTCTACCTGCGCAGGACGGGGCTGGGCATCCTTTACTGCTGCTTCTTCTGGACCGGGATCACGGCTGTCCTCGGATTTATCGAATGCTTCTTCATGCCCTCGCGGGTGCGGGAGTTCAACGCCATCCAGGCCGCAGGTATTGCGGCGGCGCTGGGCATGAATGTGCCCGCCGGCTGGGGCTGGC
The DNA here is from genome assembly GCA_963812485.1 of uncultured Acidobacteriota bacterium. Classification (GTDB taxonomy): domain Bacteria; phylum Acidobacteriota; class Terriglobia; order Terriglobales; family Acidobacteriaceae; genus Telmatobacter. The sequence goes on along the minus strand of CAWEVD010000008.1, from coordinate 23,900 downwards.
CGGTGAATGTGAATATCCATGTTCCGCCATCCGCCGCCGCCGCGGTACCGGTTTCTGCAGCAGCTTTGCCGCTGGCTGGTCCGCAAGTGACTTGCGGCCGCTGCCAGCGAACGAACGTGGCCGGATCGCGGTTCTGCTCTGCATGCGGCGCCGCGCTCTAGGCTGAGAGTGGCCCGCCATCCCAAAAAGAGGGTTGGCTTTTTCCGCTTCACGGCGCAAATTTTCCTGTTCGCCACAGCGGTAAGATCCCAAAAGGAAGCACGTGACCTCGACCTATCGTGCAGTGATGTTGACCAGGAAGGGCGGACCTGAGGCTCTCCAGATTGTGGAGTTGCCGCTTGCGCCGCCTGGCCCGGGACAACTGCGCGTGCGCGTGCAGGCGGCAGGTGTGGGCGCAACCGATGTGATGATGTTATCGGGCAATTATCCATTCGCGCCCAGGATTCCGTTTGTGCCCGGTTACGAGGCTGTCGGCGTGGTCGATGCGATTGGCCCGGGCGTTTCGGGCTTCGAATTGGGTCAACGCGTGGCGGCTCTGACGGTCTACGGAGGATTTGCGGAGTATCTCGTCCGTGAGGCTGAGCATTTTCTGCCCGTTCCAGATGGCGTCTCCGATCGCGACGCCGCCGCAGTCATCCTGAACTACATCACCGCCTGGCAGATGATTCACCGCGTCGCCAAGGTGCGGGAGGGACAGCGCGTTCTGGTCACCGGAGCCAGTGGCGGAGTTGGCGCGGCGGTTCTTGAACTGCTTCGATTAGCGGGAGCGAAGACCTATGGCGCGGCGTCCCCCGGCAAACATCCCATGGTTCGCTCGCGCGGAGCGACTCCGATCAATTATCGGGAAGGCAGGCTCGATATTCTCATGCGCCGAATCGAACCAGACGGGGTCGATCACGTTTTCGATGCGATCGGCGGAGGCAACATCGGCCCATGTATCGGCGCGCTTCGACGCGGCGGGACACTGGTTGGATTCGGTTTCATGGGCGCTCCCGGTATTCTTCCCAAAATCAGGATGTTTTCCAATCTCTTTGTTGGGGCACGCTTGCGCGGCCGACGGGGCCACTTCTACGGCATTACCGCGCTGTACCGAAAGAATCCTCAACCGTTTCGAGAGGATCTGCCCAAAATATTCGCCCTCCTCGAAGAGAAGCGAATCGACCCTCTCGTGACGCAGACCTTTGCCCTTCTTGAAGCGAGAAAAGCTATCGAAGTCCTGGCGTTGGGTTCGGTCGAGGGCAAGATCGTTTTGCTGCGGAACTAGCCCGCATTTCTCACAGCCCTACTACATATTGGCGTGGCCGGAGCGCATCGATTCGTTGAATTGCGGCTTGGTGAAGTTCAGTGCGGCGTCGAGGGCGGCGCGGAACTGAGGTTCGCGTTCCATCAACTGCGGTGTCGGCGCGGCAAATTCTCCATCCAGGAGCAGGAGTCCTTCGCCGGCTTCGTCGCCCGCCATCCGCAGCAGTTCGGCCTCGGTCGTATTCAGGTACTGCGCATCGCGCGGATCGGCGATCCAGACGGGCTTACCGTCGCCCAGAACGCCCGAGAGCCAATACACTTTGGCCAGCAGATACGCGAGCCGTTCCTGGTCATTGGTTTCGGTAAACAGAAACTTCTTTTGCCAGCGGCTGTAAAAGCGCGTCGTGACGGGAACGGGCTGGCGATTGCCGGATTTGAGAAATTCGAGTTGGCCTAAATCGACCGTTTTGCGAATGGCGTTGTAGACGAAGGACTCGGCGTAAGGCTGTTCCATGGCCGGCACGATCTCGGCAAACGTTACCGTCACCGAAGCCGCCAGCTTGGCGTGAAGACTCAGCGGTCCCCCGTCGGCAAGGTGAATTTCCCCGTGCACGATGTAAGTGTCGGATCCCGAGGTGGAGCGATGAAATGGCCATTGGAACTTGCCGAACGCCATGGGAAGCCCGCCCAGCGTGACGTAGCATTCCGGCCGCGGATTACGGAGCCTCCTGGCCTCTGCGGCCAAATGGGCCGAGATGGCGGGCAGGAGCTGGGGCTTGTCGAACTCGAACGCTTCGCTCAGTTCAAGGCGCAATGAGCGGCCGTCTCCGGCAGGCGACCCAAGTTGAAAGACCGCGGTGGGCTGGCCATGAAAGTCGCTGCCCTGGGTGGTGGAGAGCACAACCAGGCCGGCCTGGGACGCGGCCGTTTCCAGAGACTTGACGAGAGATGCTTTCGATTCAACGGTCATGCGTGGGGAATCCTGCGTTTCATTTGGAGTACCCCCTCATTTTAGAACACGGCAACCAGTCAACGGGCGGGCCCGGCGGGTGTACCGCCCCCCAGCTACCGCGAACCGCCGGGAAGCGCGAACGAGACTCCGGCGTCGCGATTTACCTTGGCGGTTGCGGCCAGGTCAATCTGATCCACCGGAATATCCTGTCGGCGCTGATCGAGAACCGAGAGTGTGGTTGCGGTTAGCAGATAATTATGAATCTGCCGGGGAGGACGGCCGTCTTTGAAAACCAGCGTAACGGGTGCCTCGGGAACCGGCGGAGAAGAGGGCTCCTCCTGGGAGGGGGAAGGCTGGGAACCATACGGCCAGGGAGTATAGGACCCGGAAGGAGGGGGTCCGTATTGATCGGGCGGGGGTGCTTCGTACGGCCCGTTATCCTCATAAGGCTGTGAAGCCCCGGTATACGACTCAGGCTGCGAACCGTAGTCGTCCGGATAGTCAAGGTAGCTGGGGAGGAGGTAGGGGTATCCCCAGCCCCAACCGGGCCAAAGAGGCGTGCCCCAGCCGTAAACGCCGTAGACGCCCCAATGATGATAACCGTCGTGATGATCCCAGCCATGGTGATCCCCGCCGTTTGGCGAATGATAGGGCATCCTGTGCATCGCGCTGTTGTAGGGTTGTCGAGGCGCAGCGGAAGCCGATCCCAATGGCCGGAAGACACGGGCGGAATATGGAGTCGTGCTGGTGGTGTAACGGGAGGGGCCGGCAAACCTGGGAGGCGCAGCAGCCTGCATGCCGTGGAAGCTCGGAGCGCTGTGGCCCGAAAAGCCGGCCGGAGGCGCCGAAAAGCCGCCGTGTGGAGAGGATGAACCGCCGTGCGAGCCGGAGAAGCCGCCACCGTGCGACCCGCCGCGCTGCGCACTAGCGACAATTGCAAACCAGGCGACCATCACCGCAATTGCAGCGAGACGCTTCATAGGCAGATTCTACGCCCAACGGGGAATCCGGAACCGAATTTCAGAGGAGCAAAGAAAAACATTACGGTGGGACTCGAAGAACGCGGGCCCGATGAAATCCGATCGGATCGGTCCAGTCAACTCTCGTGGGGCATCGATCGGCTTGCCAGCCAATTACAATCGGAGGGTGCAGGCAGATCCGTCGTCGCCCATCATTCTTGCCGAAAAGCTAACCAAGATTTACATGGCTGGCCGAGTTCCTGTCCCTGCGGTGCGGGGAGTCTCGCTTTCCGTCGCCCCCGGGGAGTTCGTGGCTATCGTCGGTCCCTCTGGCTCAGGCAAATCCACCCTGTTTTATCTTCTGGGAGGTTTGACGCGGGCCACTGAAGGACGCATCGTCATCGACGGCGTGGACTTCGCCACCCTGAGCGACAGCGAGCGCACCCGACTCCGAAAGCATCGCATTGCGTTCGTGTTTCAGAAGTTCAATTTGCTGCCCACGCTCTCCGCCATGGGCAATATCGAGGTCGCCTATGCCGTAAGCGGGCGAAAGGAGCCCATGGACCGTGCATATCTCGACCATCTGAGCGATCTGTTGTCGATTCGTGGCCGCCTGCAGCATCGACCTTCAGAATTGAGCGGGGGTGAGCAACAACGGGTCGCGATCGCACGCGCGCTTATCACCCGCCCGGCCATCGTGCTGGCCGATGAGCCAACCGGCAACCTGGACACCCGCAACTCGGAGGCCGTCCTCGAGATGCTGGTTCGCTCCAATCGGGAACTGGGCCAAACCACCATGATGATCACGCACAATCCTGAAGCGGCGGCCATCGCCGGCCGGATCCTTCACATGCGGGACGGGGAAATCATCTCTGTTGAAACTGGAATGGGCCGGGACAAGGATCGCACCTCCCTGCCCAACCAGGGGCGAGCTTCAGTTTGACCGGTTTTCGGCTGGCCCGTTATACTCAATTCTGCGACACGCGGGAGTAGCTCAGTGGTAGAGCATCGCCTTGCCAAGGCGAGGGTCGCGAGTTCAAATCTCGTCTCCCGCTCCAAACCGCCCTCCGGCAATAGCCGGGTTGGCTACGGTGGTTACGGAGCGATTCAATCATCCTTTTGAAGGCTGCCCTGCCAAGGCGCGGTACCCAAGTGGTAAGGGAGAGGTCTGCAAAACCTTTATGCGCCGGTTCGATCCCGGCCCGCGCCTCCAAACTCCTCAACAACTTAGCTCTTCCTTCTGTTTCACGCTGAGCCGTTCTGTATTCAAAAACGTATGTACTCTGCGGGAGTCCTGCCGGTTTCGGACGGGTACCCCTGTCATTGAACCATGGCCACAGCTTAATCTCTGCGCTTGTGTGAGTGCTTCCATCTGGCGCTCCGCGTTTACCTGCTCCAGCCGCGCTACAGACCGCGCCTGATGCTCCTGGGTGGGGGTGGGCCTAGCGAAGGACCATCTGGATTTTGGAAGGGCCCAGAAGGGCCGCCAGAGTGACAAGGTCGATGCCGCCTGCTGCCCGTGTAGCCCAAGTATGGCTGTGCCGTCTGTTCCTGGGCGTCCAGGAGCCTACCTGGTCGTATGGGGCGACTGTGAGCCGCCAGGAAGTCGACCTGATCCCGCTCCATCATGCAATAGGGGTCGAGGCGAGTATTCTTTTCTCTCAACTGCGGCCCTACCGCGAGGACTTGCGTCTCTTGCGGGGTAAGTAATCTGATGGCCGTTTGGCCCAGAATGCCGATTGTCTCGTGACACGCATGACATGAAGGGTTGAGCTGGATTCGCAGTTACCACGAGGACGAAGAGTTTCAATTCCTGGTTGGACTTTGGGGCGGGCGCTCACCCCCCGACCGCCGCGCCCTGTCCTGCACCGACCTCTGCGCTGCGACCGGCCTAAACTTCTCAAAGCTCCTGGTCGAAGTCGCCGTCCAGGCCTTCACCCACAAATGGCAACGTCTCCCGCGTGATGCGCGCGGTATCTCAGACCAGGGTTGTCAAGGCCACCATCGACACCGCCATGAAGTACCTCGGGCCAGATGGGGCAAAAGACCGGCAGATGTTCCTTGCTCACTCGAACTTTCTTCCGGTCCCGAAGAGCGCGACCACGATCTTCGGCTGCGGCAAGGGATCAACAACGCCCAAGAGGGCGAACCGCCCATGTCTCTGCAGCCCTTCGAGTCGGACATCATCGCCCACATTGCCGGCTCAGCGTAGCAAGCGCCTGCCTGCCGCCACGGATACTGAGAACCAGCCGGGAGGCATGGAGCGGAAACGCCGACGATGACACGGTCCAGACCAAAGCGAGCGCGTAACTTCACCACCCATTGAAAATCTCGGATTCTGTGCCAGAGTTTGAGGGAGGAATTGGGTACCCACTGATAATTCTGCCAGTTGTCGAGACGATCCAGGTCTTCTAGGTTGATTCGTGGAAGGCACATAGCGGCTGATCTGGGAGATTGCCGAACTCAGGGCGGCCGAGCGCAGCTTCTTCGCACGCGATTCTGGATCTTGTGTCACCAGTAATCGCGAACGCGATCGACAATACGTGAAGGCGCGATAAGTGGTGCCTTCCATTGCCGAACCAGATTCCCGTTAGATGCCGTTCCTTTTCCCGCCCATCTGCCGAATGACAGGTATGATTCGTCCGCCGCAATCGTTGATTGATTGCGACCCGATTACGACAACGTTCATTCCATTGAAATGCGAGGTGCTGCTTGAAGAGACTCCAATTAGTCGCAGGGCTTGCAGTCTTAAGTGCATTCACGGGATGCAGTGACGCAACTCTTTCCTATCTCGCATCTATCAGTGTGCAATCGGCGGTTACAACTGTAGCAGCAGGAAATACAGTGCAATTTACCGCGCAGGGAACCTTCAGCGATGGAACGAAGCGAGATCTCACCACTCTCGTGACCTGGACCGCGACGGCGCCGGTGGCCACGATTTCCTCCGGCGGACTCGCGACGGCCCACACCCAGGGCTCATCCGTTATTACTGCAGCTTTCAATACACCGGGTGGCTTGATCTCTGGTACAGCCACCCTTACAGTGACGGCGCCGGCGCTGGTTTCAATCAGTGTGCAACCGGCGGTTACAAGTGTGGTAGTAGGAAATACAGTGCAATTTACCGCGCAGGGAACCTTCGCCGATGGAACGACGCAAGATCTCACCACTCTCGTGACCTGGACCGCGACGGCGCCGGTGGCCACGATTTCCTCCGGCGGACTCGCGACGACCTACACCCAGGGCTCATCCGTTATTACTGCGGCTTTCAATACACCGAGTGGCGTGATCTCTGGTACAGCCACCCTTACAGTGACGGTGGCGCCGGTGCTGATTTCAATCAGTGTGCAATCGGCGGTTACAACTGTAGCAGCAGGAAATACAGCGCAATTCACCGCGCAGGGAACCTACAACGATGGAACGAAGCAAGATCTCACCACTCTCGTGACATGGACCGCGACGGCGCCGGTGGCCACGATTTCCTCCGGCGGACTCGCGAAGACCTATACACAGGGCTCATCCATTATTACTGCAGCGTTCAATACACCGGGGGGCTTGATCTCTGGTACAGCCACCCTTACAGTGACGGCACCCGCGCTGGTTTCAGTTTTTATCACTGACAAGGCCGTTTTCGTTGCCGGTCAAGGTTCAGTGACCGCTAAAATCGCCAAGGGTACGAGTCAACAACTTCGCGCCTATGGCATCTATTCGGATGGTGGCCAGCGTGCCCTGACGAATCCTGTCTGGAGTGTTACACCGAACCCGAATTCGATCGCATCGATCAACAGCACAGGCATTGCCACCGGTCTCGGCGCAGGGACAGTCACCGTTAACGCGACTGACTCTGCCACTTCCGTATCCGGTAGCGACACTCTGAATGTGACCGACGCGACCCTGACCGGCATCGTAGTTTCGCCAGTGGCGCAAACCATTGCACCTCACTCGTATGTTTTGTTTAGGGCGCTGGGAGAATTACAGCGACAATACAACGAGAACCATTACTCATGATGTGAATTGGAAGAGCACAGCACCCGCTGTGGCGACCGTCATTGGTGGTCTTGCCGACGGAGTCGCCGCAGGCTCAACCATGATCCAGGCCTCTCTTGGTTCCATTATGGGGACCGCTCCTCTCACTGTTAGTGGGGCGTCGCTGAACTCAATCGCGCTTACCCCGGAATCAGCAGGGCTGGGATCGGATCGATCGAGCGTTTCCAGGCGGTCGGCACTTTCAGCGACGGAACCAAACAGCCAATAACTCTGACGACAACGTGGAGTATTACGCCGAATGATGGCTCGATCGCGGCCCTCGAGGACAGAAATCCCAACGGGTATGCGGTGGCCGGTGTCGCAGCCGGATCAGCAACGCTTGAAGTGAAACTCGGCGGGGTCTCCCAGACCGCAGTGCTCTCCGTACAAAGCCTGACTTCTGTTGCGATCACCCCAAATCCCGTCACCATCGCGCAAGGGACCGGGTCGCAATTTAAAGCGACGGCCACTCTGGCGGACGGGACGACACAGGATGTCACGGATTCTGTCACATGGGTCTCGTCGACGCCGACCATCGCCACAATCTCTACTACGGGACTTGCAAGCGGAATCGCACCAGGCACAACCACCATCGGCGCGGAAATCGGTGGCCAATTTGCAACGGCACAGTTAACCGTCACGGGTGCAACCATGGCGAGTCTCGCGATCACACCAAAGGCTCCTGCAGATGTTGCTCTCGGCGGAACACAGCAATATACGGCCACAGGGAGATTTAGTGATTTAACAACGCAAGACCTCACCAATGAGGTGACGTGGTCTTCTTCGGAACCTGGAGTAGCTGTGGTAGATGGATTCGGCGCTGCCAGCATTACGGGGTTCGGAACAGCTACCGTGAAGGCTTCGGACAGCATAAACGGAAGAGCGGCCACTGGTCAGAACGTCCTCACGGTGCATTGATGTGGAAGTTGGCGGGAGCAAGCTCGCATGAGTCTCCTCGGCGCAGAAGCGTCGCTGCACGTGGTTCCTAGACGGTCCGGCCAGTTGTCGAAAAACGAAGAAAAATACCGAGTTACGGAGGAGTTTAATGAAGCTCACAGCTGCACTTGTCGTGGTCGCTGTCACGCTGACTGGCCCGCCGGCGTGGTCTCAGGAGCACCCCAAAGCGGAAGTTTCGGTCGATTACTCCTTTTTTCACTTCCAGGCCTTTGACTACGAGAGCTTCAGTGGAAAATATGAATTCGGGCAGGCCTACAACCTGAATGGAGGGGGAGGTTCGTTCGTATACAACTTCGGCCCCATAATTGGAATTAAGGGTGAATTCCAGGGCTATGGTAGCGAAACACGCACCGTCGTTGTTCCGCCGGGCAATGCATTTAATCCCGCCGGCGCCTCTGCCGCTGTGAACGGCGACATCTTCACCTATATGTTTGGTCCCCAGTTCGGCAAACGCAGCGGCATCTTCCGGCCGTATGGGCAGGCTCTTTTTGGCGGCGCGCATAGTGACGTCTATAGCAAGGCATACAGCAACTTGGGCTTTACTCAATTTGGCTCGGCGCCGGCCAGCAATGCGTTCGCCATGGACTTTGGCGCTGGGCTCGATATAGCTGTCAGTCCGCATTTCTCCATCCGGCCCTTTGAGGCCAGCTACCTCTATACCACGTTCAACAACCACCTTAGCGCCAATGAGAATAGCACCCGATTCCTCGCTGGCGTTGTATTCAACATGGGTGTCAAGCCCCCACTGCAGTTGACGGTGGCCTGCTCGGCCAACCCGACATCAGTGTTCCCCGGCGAGCCGGTCGCGGTGACGGCCACGGTGGGCTCGCAGGATCCCAAGCTGGGTGTGGTCTACAGCATCTCCGGTGACGGCGTCACGGGTGCCAACAGCAGCGCCAGCGCGACCGCGAATACCGCCGATCTTACGCCCGGGCAGCACACCGTCCGGTGCGATGCCAAGGAAGGCAAGCCGGGCAAGGAAGGGGCGAAGCCCTGGCAGGTGGCCACGCAGTCGACGGCCACCTTCACGGTGAAGGAATTCGAGCCGCCGACGATTTCCTGCTCGGTGAGCCCGACGACCATAAAGCCGGGCGACAGCGCCACCGTCACGGCCACGGGGACCAGCCCGCAGAACCGGCCACTCACCTTCACCTACACCTCATCGGCGGGCTCTGTGAACGCCAGCGGCGCTTCGGGAACATTCTCGTCCACCGGCGCTCCGACAGGTCCGGTTTCGATTACGTGCAGTGTGTCGGATGACAAGGGTCACAACGCGTCGGCGAATACCAGCCTCACGATCCTGGCCCCGCCGCCTCCGCCGCAACCGCACACCCAGGCGCTCTGCTCCATCAACTTCGAAACTGACAAGGCTCGTCCGACTCGCGTGGACAACGAAGCCAAGGCCTGCCTGGACGAAGTAGCTCTTGACCTGCAGCGGCAGTCTGACGCCAAGGCCGTCGTGGTCGGCGCGACGAATGCCAAGGAGAAGGACAAGATGGAGAAGCAGCAGAAGTACGCGGAGAAGCACAAGAAAGCCAAGGTCGAGGACTTCGCTGCCCAACGTGCCGTCAACACCAAGGACTACCTGGTGAAGGAGAAGGGCGTCGATCCTTCGCGCATCAGCGTGGCCACCAGCACGACCGACGGGCAAAAGGTGGAAGACTACCTGGTCCCGGCGGGCGCCAACTTCTCGTCCGACGTGCAAGGCACCACGCCGGTGGACGAGACGGCTGTCAAGCCCCAGGAGAGAAAGCCGCTGCCGCAGAGGCATCATGCTCACCATGGGGCTGCTGCATCCAAGTAGGTCAACTCAGGAGGCGTACCGCGAGTTGGACGCACGCCTCCTGCTCAACTCCCAGGTTGGTTGTCGAGGCCCGGTCGCCGACTTTGGTTCGGCTGACGACTACGTGATCGATCACATCATTTTCGATACGACCAACCCGGCATCTATATACGCTCGATACCCTGAATTCAAAGAGCCGGAAATAATGTCCCAGACCTGATCGCCGAAGGAGTACGTCGGCTCACGCCAGGACAACGCACGCCGGTCTATGCGGAGTGTCTTGTGCCGCCTCCGCCTTGATTGCGGCAATTCCTCGTTCATGACATGAGCTTCCGAATTGGCGGAGCTATGCGCTGCTGACAAACCGGTTGCCTCACAGCACGGCATCCTCGGCCATCCCCGCGCGATATACGTACGGGCGGGCCTGCTGACTACGCAGACATCTCTTTTTTGGAAGGGCAACATGGGACAAACCACGTTGAGAACTTCGGGGCTTTTGCTTCTGGGCGCTTGCCTGAAGCCGTGCTGGATGATGTGATGTTCGGCAGATTTGGAAACTTTCATCTATTTCCCCAAAAAAGCCAGAGGCTTTTTCACTCTGGCTCGAAGCCCATTGGTTGTCTTTCTTTTATGGGCCGCATTGTCCCCGTGTCCGGGCCAGGCGCGCAACGGGGCTTTGGTTGGCAGGTAATCGAAAAACTACTAGTTGTAATGGATGAGCGGACGCCGTAGCGCAAAGCCCGGAGATCCAGGTGGAGAGGCGCGAGGCCCTGGCGGATTCGGGCCGAGGTCAACGATGAGCTTATGATCCACGACGTTTCAACAGCGGAGGGGCGGGTTGCCGGGTAGCGTCGAGATGGCCTGACCACCCGTCCGGGGCCGGAAGCGTTGTCCCATCTTGGCGCGGGAAATGCCGAGACCAGATGTCTTCAATGAAGGGCACGTTCTGGTCAAAAAAGATTCGCTGTATTCAAAAACGTAGTTAATGCAGGGTTCAATGGGATTGTCTGGAGTTGGCCTCAAAAAGATTAAACCCTTGAAAATCCAATGGCAATGAATCGGAGAACCCGGGTGAGAACAAGAGGGCCGGCGTCAATCGCCGGATCATTGTCTGCATGGTCGTCTCCCTTGAATGCAACGTACCCGCCGGCACCCCGGCCTACCAGTGCTCGCGCCCGCCGGAAAACCAAACTTTTTGAATCACGCCGAAGAGGAAAGCAGTGCTCAACCCGAAAAGGAGCGCCCCGTTGAGAGCCTCCATCGCACCCATGAGCTGCCAGTGGTCTTCCAGTTCCAGATTTGTATGCCCATAGCTAGTCATTGCATTCAGGGAATAGAGCATCGCGGAGCGGTAGTCGGGCATGGTTCCAAGCAGCCTGTAGGCTGCAGCCCAGATGGCTGCGTCGAGCGCGTGCAGGCTGGTTGCCAATAATGTCATTGCAGAGATAACTGTCAAGAAAACGGCTGAAGGGTGATCGCGTTCAAATATCTTTTTCGCGAATCGAACAATTCGCCAGCCCATGAGACCAAGTCCTAAGACATTGATAAGGACGGTCAGCAAAACCAAGAGCACGCCAAACATCCAGTCGGCCGACCAAGTCCCGGGGTCGGCGGTCAGAAAGCTACAAACGGATTGGGCAGTCACCATCGAAGGATCCTTCTGTCGATCACTTGAACAGTTCTCAATGCTTGTCCTGAACGCGGTCGCCCGGGCCGACTCGGAAGTTGTCGTTGCGTTGCACGGGGACGCTGATCAGGCTGGCGATCGGATTCTAAGCAGCTTTCGCCTTCGGCAATTGGCCTGATTCGCAAGGAGTTCGAAATCGGTAGCGCCAGGGAAAGTTTGACGAAAGCATTCCAGTCCGGCAACTGGCAAAATTCACAGAACTGGGCCGTAAATGTCGGGCGAAAAGCGCTGGGCTTTTCTCGATATGTCAAACCCGCTCACTCTGCATAAATACGTTTATCTTGCGCTCCTCATTCATGGGTGAATCTTATATGCGGCAATTCATCAGTGCTTCGAGATGGAGCCAGCAGGGTAGATGAAGCTTTCGTGCTCAATTTCGGGTAGGTGCGGGTTGAATCCTCGCTGGATCAATGCCTGAAGATGAACCCGTGATAATGAGGGTTCACTGCTCAGGAGCCAGGCTGATATTGCTCGTCGTTCACCTGTTCCATCCACTCGACCGTCTTGCCGTTCAGCTTTTCCTGAATTGCGATGTGGGTCATCCCGGTCGTTGGCGCCGCACCGTGCCAATGCTTCTCACCCGGTGCAAACCAGATCACGTCTCCGGGCCGGATCTCCTCGATAGGACCACCCCAGCGTTGCGCCCGCCCGCATCCTGAGATGACGATCAGGGTTTGCCCGAGCGGATGCGTATGCCATGCGGTACGGGCACCGGGCTCGAAGGTGACGCTGGCGCCCACCACGCGGGCCGGATCGGGCGCGTCAAACAGCATGTCGACGCGCACCGCGCCCGTGAAGTAATCCGCCGGTCCCTTGCCCGAGGGGTTGGATCCGACTCGCTTGATCTCCATTGGTTCTTCTCTCCTTCGATTGATGCGACATCGCATCTGGACAACGTTCGATCAGAGTCCTGTCATCTTCTCGATGTGCTCGGGATATCGCGCGCCTTCGACCTTGATATGTGACGCCGCATTTTCGATCTGCTGAAGATCATCTTTAGAAAGCTCGATCGAAACTGCGCGGACGTTTTCTTCGAGGCGATGGATCTTCGTTGTGCCTGGAATGGGCACGATCCACGGCTTCTGCGCCAGCAGCCACGCAAGAGCAATCTGCGCCGGAGTCCCGTTCTTTCGTTCTCCGATTTTCCCGAGAAGATCGACCAGCGCCTGGTTGGCCTTGCGTGCCTGTGGGGTAAAGCGCGGGATGCTGCTGCGGATATCGGTCTTGTCGAACGTCCGGCTCTCGTCGATTTTTCCCGTCAGGAAGCCTTTGCCGAGGGGGCTGAAGGGGACGAAGCCGATGCCGAGTTCTTCGAGGGTGGGAATGATTTCCTCTTCGGGAGTCCGATACCAGAGCGAGTACTCGCTCTGCAAGGCTGTCACCGGCTGCACGCTGTGGGCGCGGCGGATGGTCTTTGCGCCCGCTTCCGACATGCCGAAATGCTTGACCTTACCCTGCTGGATGAGGTCCTTGACGGCTCCGGCGACGTCTTCAATCGGCACCTTCGGGTCGACGCGGTGCTGGTAGAAGAGATCGATGGCGTCAATCTGAAGCCGCTTGAGGGAAGCTTCGGCAACCTGGCGGATGCGCTCGGGGCTGCTGTCAAGACCCTTCGGGCCGTGAGTTCCGTCGGGATTGATATCGAATCCAAACTTTGTGGCAATCACCACCTTCCCGCGGAAGGGAGCGAGGCCCTCTCCAACGAGTTCTTCGTTGTTGAACGGGCCGTAAACCTCCGCCGTGTCGAAAAACGTGACGCCCCGCTCGACGGCGCCCCGAAGGAGAGCTATCACCTCGTGCTTTTCCGGGAACGGCTTATAGGAAAAGCTCAAGCCCATGCATCCGAGGCCAAGCGCCGAGACTTCCAGATTGCTCTTGCCAAGTTTTCGCTGCTGCATTCAATTCTCCTGCGACAATTGAAGACTGATTCCAGACGCGCATCGTTGCGTTGGATCCAAAATCGGCGGTTATTCTGACCTTGAGCGATGCCATGTCTATTGAGAAGCGGTACTTCACATCGGACTTGACGAGCCGCTCGTAGGCCTCATTGACCTTCTGGATGGGGATGACCTCGACGTCGGAGATGATGTGGTTCCGGCTGCAGAAGTCGAGCATCTCCTGGGTCTCGGCGATGCCGCCGATGATGGACCCGGAGAAACTGCGGCGCCGGATAAGCAGGCCGAAGACGGACGACCGGCAACGGGGTTTCGGGCGCGCCCACCATGGTGATGTTGCCGTCGCGAGCGAGCAACTGGATGTAGGCGTTGATGTCGTGTTCAGCAGCGACGGCGTCGAGGATAAAGTCGAAGCTGCCGGCGTGCTTCGCCATTTCATTGGCATCGCGAGAGAGGACGACTTCATCGGCACCGAGGCGGAGGGCGTCGTCCTTCTTACCCGGAGAGGTCGTGAATACGACCGTGTGGGCTCCGAGCGCGTGCGCGAACTTGACGCCCATGTGACCCAAGCCGCCCAGGCCGACCACGCCAACCTTCTTACCCTTGGTCACGCCCCAATGGCGCATGGGGGAATAGGTGGTGATTCCTGCGCACAGGAGAGGCGCGGTTCCGGCAAGATCAAGGTTCGTGGGAACGCGGAGAACAAAGTGGTCTTTGACCACAATGCTGTCGGAGTAGCCGCCGTACGTGACGCTCCCGGTGTGCTTGTCAGGGAAGTTATAGGTGAGGGTCATGTTCGGGCAAAACTGCTCGAAGCCGGCCATGCACTCGGGGCAGGTGCGGTCGGAATCGACCATGCAGCCGACCGCGGCGAGGTCGCCGGGCTTGAACTTGGTAACCGCGGAACCGACCTTTGTGACACGGCCGACGATTTCATGTCCGGGTACGCAGGGATACACGGTCGGCATGAGACCACTCCACTCGTTGCGGGCCTGGTGGAGATCGGAATGGCAGATGCCGCAGAACAGGATTTCGATCTGAACGTCGTGCTCGGTGGGTTCGCGCCGCTCAATCGTGGTGGAAGCAAACGGCGATGTCGCGCTGGAAACGGCATAAGCTTTCGCTTTGTACATGAAATTTCCTCAACCTTTTCGGGTGGAATGATACGCGGATGGAGTCGCGCTGACATGAGTTGCGATGCGTGCAAGACCGACGAAGCTCAGTCCGCCCAACATGAATTCACGATCCAGTAAAGCTCCCTGGGTCTTGCAATGATCTTCTCATGCACAGATTAAGGAAACGCCCCCCTCAGCCGATAGTCCAATCCTTTCTATTTTTTGTCTATTCCTGTCGATTCGCAGATTTTGGTGCTATTTCGTCGCGAACGGAGCCAGGCTGGCTTTAAGGCTTTGAGGAAACAATCCGCGTGCTTATCCTCTTGTCGAGTCCAGTGCCTCGATGTCCTCTGCAAATCCGGAGCAGATCGATACCAGGTAGAGTCCCAACGCGACGCCGAGAATGATCCAGCATATGTGCAGGATTCGTGGCTGATCCACGACTCCCGGGACATAGCCAAAGATCGCAATCTCAAGCGCCGCGAGAAAGAGGGCGGTCGCTGCGGTCAGAGTCCAGGGCCAGAGGGGACTGAGCGGCGGGCGCGCCGCAGCCGGGATCAGGCGGCGCCAGAATACGAGCGGCGCCCTGATCCGGGTGGCAACTCCCCAGGTCAGGGTGAACAGGACAATCTGGGCCACGCCTCCGCCGGACAAAAATGACATTACCCCAAGCAAAAGGAAAACGATGGGGCCGTGGCGCGATTCGATACGGCTGAGCGCCCAGATGATCATCCCCACGCCGAGCAGGCTGGCGACGATTCCGCTGGCCAGGAAATTGGGCAGCAAGGTAAATGCGCCCTCGCCTCCCTGCTTCCATACAGTCCACGAATAACCCGGCCCAAGCGCGTTGACAATCAGGCCGGGCGTGGGCCGTGGCCCTTGCAGGCATTCCAGAATTCCATGATCGATGGAACCGATGCCGACCAGGACTCCCAGGGTCGAAGCGATTGTACGCGTGGCTGGATTGACGGTGTTGGTTGTCGCCGCGGGCTGCCTAGCGCGATTGGACACAACAAGGCGCGTTGCCGCGTTATTCGGCTGGGCCGACGCCGAGTCTTGCTGTCTCGCCACCACTCTTCGGCCACTCCATCGTTCTCTGTGGGCTGGAGCGACAGATTATAAGCCGAGCAACTCCAAACCGGTTGTGATATGTGAATCCTCTCCTGGCCTTGATGCATGCGAGTATCTCGTGCGGAACAAGTCGATCTCAGAGAACAAGAGCTACGGAGGAGCAAGCCTTCGGGCTGCGCGAGGCCGTCACTTCGCGGTCGAATCGGAAACGACACCCAGCGTGTCGAGATCGAGATTCAGTTCCAGCACATTTACGCGCGGTTCGCCGAGCAAGCCAAGTTGCCGTCCGGTAACGTGCTTCTCGATCAGCGTGCGCACGCGGTCTTCGCTGAGGCTGCGCGCCTTCGCAACGCGGGACGCCTGGTAAAAGGCCGCATCCGGAGTGATGTCGGGGTCCAGTCCAGAGCCCGATGTGGTAACGAGGTCGATAGGCACGGGCTTACCGGGGTTGGAAGCCGCCAGCTTATCGATATCGCCCTGGATGCGCTGCACGAGTTTGGCATTCGATTGCGCCAGGTTCGACCCGCCCGACGACGTGGGGTCATAACCGTTTCCGGCCGCGGAAGGACGGGGATGAAAGTACCGGTCCGAGGTAAAACTCTGCGCCAGCAGCTCAGACCCAATCACCTGGCCATCTTTCATAATCAGGCTCCCATCCGCCTTGTGCGGAAAGAACACGCCGGCCAGCACCGTGACCAGCAGCGGATAGCCGAGGCCAAACACGACAGTGGCAATGAGCGTATAGAGAATGGAAGTTCTCCATACGGAATGGGTGGTCGACTTGGTTTGCGCAGCGTTCATTACAGGTACAGGGGCCGTGGAAAGGGAATGCACGATCGTTCTCCTTATAACTTAACTCAGGCCGGCAGGCCTTGAATCCGCCCGGACGACAAAATCAATGGCGCCTTGGGGGTGAAGTACCCGGCCGTCTGTTCTTCATCCCAAGTGCATGGCGACCAACAACACATCGATCGCCTTGATGCCGATAAAGGGCACAATCACGCCGCCCACTCCGTAAATCAGCAGGTTGCGGCGCAACAAAGCTTCCGCGGGGCGGGGTTCGTATTTGACGCCTTTCAGCGCCAACGGAATGAGGGCGATGATGATGATGGCGTTGAATACTACAGCCGACAGAATCGCCGATTGCGGCGAGTGGAGGTACATGATATTGAGCGCATTCAGCACCGGGAACGCTCCCGCAAACATGGCCGGGATGATGGCGAAATATTTTGCCACGTCATTGGCTATTGAGAATGTAGTAAGCGAGCCCCGCGTCATGAGCAGTTGCTTGCCGATCTCCACTATCTCAATGAGCTTGGTGGGATTGGAATCGAGATCCACCATGTTGCCGGCTTCTTTGGCGGCCTGCGTGCCAGAATTCATGGCCACGCCTACGTCGGCCTGCGCAAGCGCAGGCGCGTCGTTGGTGCCATCGCCGGTCATGGCCACCAGCTTGCCCTTGGCCTGTTCGCGCTTGATCAGGTCCATCTTGTCCTTGGGCTTGGCCTCGGCCAGAAAGTCATCCACACCCGCTTCGCGCGCGATCACGGCAGCGGTCAGAGGGTTGTCGCCGGTGATCATGATGGTGCGGATGCCCATAGCGCGCAGGCGGCCAAGGCGGTCTTTCAGTCCACCCTTGACAATGTCTTTGAGATAAATCGTGCCAAGAGCCGATGAATTCTCAGCCACCACCAGCGGGGTTCCGCCCTGGCGCGCAATCTCCTCCACGCTGTCGCGGACTTTTTTCGGCAACGATGAGCCCTGCTCCTCGAGAAACCGCGCAATGGCATCGACCGATCCCTTGCGGATGCGCACGCCGGGCAGATTCACTCCGCTCATGCGTGTCTGCGCAGTGAACGGAACGAATTCGGCGTGAATACCGGCCAGATCACGTCCGCGCAGATTGTAATTCGTCTTTGCGAGCACGACGATGGAACGCCCCTCGGGTGTCTCATCCGAGAGCGAAGCTAACTGTGCGGCGTCGGCCAGGCGTTCGGCCGTGACATCGGGCGCGGGGACGAATTCGGTGGCCTGGCGATTGCCCAGGGTGATAGTGCCAGTCTTGTCGAGGAGCAAAGTGTTCACGTCCCCGGCCGCTTCGACAGCGCGCCCGCTCATCGCCAGCACGTTGTATTGCACCAGGCGATCCATGCCGGCGATACCGATGGCCGACAGGAGGCCACCGATCGTAGTTGGAATGAGGCATACGAGCAGCGAGACCAGAACGAAGACGGTCTGCGGAGCTTTGGAATACATCGCGAAGGGCTGCAGTGTTACAACGGCCAATAGAAATACGATGGTCAAGCCAGAGAGCAAGATACTGAGCGCGATTTCGTTGGGCGTCTTCTGCCGCGTTGCGCCTTCAACCAGCGCGATCATGCGATCGAGAAAGGTCTCGCCGGGGTTAGAAGTGATTTTTACCTTGATCCAGTCGGAGAGCACTTTGGTGCCTCCGGTGACCGCTGACCGGTCGCCGCCAGCCTCACGGATCACGGGAGCCGATTCGCCCGTGATCGCCGACTCGTCCACTGAGGCGACGCCTTCGATGACTTCGCCATCGCCGGCGATGTAGTGTCCCGCCTTGACATAGATCACGTCCCCGGCCCGCAGCAGGCCGCTGGCTACCTCTTCGAATGCGCCCAAAGCGGTATAGCGCTGGGCGATGGTCTCGCCCTTGGCTTTTCGCAGCGTGTCGGCCTGTGCCTTGCCGCGGCCTTCCGCCATGGCCTCGGCAAAGTTGGCAAACAGGACCGTGAACCACAGCCAGAGCGTGATCTGCAGATTGAACCCGAAGCCGGGGCGATGATGGATGGTGTTGTCGATCAGCAGCGCGGAAGTGAGGACGCTGCCGACTTCGACGACAAACATCACCGGGTTCTTGACCATCCAGCGCGGATTAAGCTTGCGCACTGAATCGATGGCCGCTTGTCCGACGATTTGCGAATTCCAAAGACTTGTCTTTTTTGCCATGACCGTCCGTCTCTTCGGTGTTCAGCTTTCGGGTTAAAAGCCCGCATCATTCAGAAACAACTGATCCGCTGATTTAGCTAGAACAGTTGACCGGCCTTCAGCAACAGGTGCTCGAGGATCGGCCCCAGGCTCAATGCCGGGAAGAATGTAAGTGCGCCCAGAATCAACACCACGCCTACAAGGAGCACCGTGAACATGGGTGTATTCACAGGGAATGTTCCGGGTGAAGGCGGTACGCTCTTCTTCATAGCCAGGTTGCCGGCCAGCGCGAGCACGGGCAGCATCATCAGGAATCGTCCCATGAGCATGTCCCAGCCCATCGCGACGTTCCACCACCAGTTCGGGCCCAGGCCCGCGAATGCCGAGCCGTTGTTGCCGGCGCCCGAAGTGAACGCATAAAGGACTTCGCTGAAGCCGTGCGGGCCGGGGTTGTTGGTGGTGCCAAGCCCGACATTGGGCAACAACACGAACACAGCCGTCAGGCTGAGGATGATGAGCGGAAAGATGAGCACGTAGAGCATGGCCATCTTCACGTCGTAAGCCTCGATCTTCTTGCCCAGGTATTCGGGAGTGCGTCCGACCATCAGTCCAGCGATGAATACCGCCTGCACGACGAAGATCAACATGCCGTAGAGACCAGCGCCGACTCCGCCAAAGATGACTTCACCGAGCATGATGTTAGTGAGGGGCACCAGGCCGCCCAGCGGCGTAAAGCTGTCGTGCATGCCGTTCACAGCACCGCAACTGGCATCGGTGGTGACGGTGGCGAAGAGCGCGCTTTCGGCTATGCCGTTGCGCACTTCTTTGCCCTCCATGTTGCCGCCGGGTGCGGTGATGGTGCGGGTCTGTACCGCTCCATGAATCAGCGGATGGGGGTGCGCCTCGGCCCAATAAGCCGTAGTGAATCCGGCCGCGAACAGAATATACATGGCCGCAAAGACGGCCCAGCCGTGGCCCGGCGAGCCGGTCATGCGCCCGAGCATATAGGTCAGGCCGGCGGGAATGATGAAGATCGAAATGATCTGCAGGAAGTTCGAAAGTGGCGTCGGATTCTCGAAGGGATGGGCGCTGTTGGCGTTGAAGAATCCGCCGCCGTTGGTGCCCAGCATCTTGATAGCTTCCTGCGAAGCCACGGGTCCCTGCGCGATGGTCTGCGTCGCTCCCTCGAGCGTGTGCGCCGCTGTGTAGGCATGCAGATTCTGCGGAACGCCCTGGGCCACCAGCAGCAGCGCATAGATCACGCAGGCGGGCAGGAGCACATAAAGCAGGGTGCGGGTCGTATCCACCCAGAAATTGCCGATGGTCGCCGAAGTGGTGCGCTTGATGCCGCGAATGATGGCCACCGCCACGACGATGCCAACCGCGGCCGAAAAGAAGTTATGCGTCGCCAGGCCCGCCATCTCGGTGAGATAGCTCATGGTCGATTCGGGCGTGTAGAACTGCCAGTTGGTATTGGTGGTGAAACTGGCGGCGGTGTTCCAGGCCAGATCGGGGCCCACTGCCGGCAGGTGCTGAGGGTTCCACGGCAGCATGGCCTGGAGCCGCTCGATGGCGTACGTCACGACCAGACTTACGGCGGAAAAGCCCAGCATCGCAAAGGCGTATTCCCTCCAGTTCATTTCATGGTCGGCGTTGACGCCTGTCAGCCGGTAGAGCAGTCGCTCCACCGGGCGGAAAACCGGATCGAGCCACGTGCGCTGGCCTTCGAGAACGCGGGTCAGATACAGCCCCACCGGCCGCGCGACGGCCAGCAGGATCAGGCTGAAAAGGGCAAACTGGAACCAGCCATTGGCTGACATGTCAGAATTTCTCCGGGTACAGCATCGAAGCCGTCAGGTATCCCAGCAACAGAACAGACAGAATGAGTGCAACTGCCGTAATCAGATCCATGGCTTACCTCAGCTTCTGGCATGCCTTCACGTAGAGAAAGGCAAGGGCGAAGAAAAGCGCTGTGTAGAAGAGCATCAATACATCTTGCATCGCGGAATCACGCTCCATTTGCAGAGTCCGGACGGGCTGGCGCCGCACGCGAAGCCGCGGCACAACCGTCCTGACCACTGCACTGAAGAAGAGTTTGACTGCTAAATCGTTTGACCGCCGGAAGGAATATATAAAGAAAACATAAAGACGAGTTTATTCTGCGTTGCCGATCCAGCCTTCGGGGATAAACCGGTAGCCGACCCATGGCTCGGTCTGGATGTACTGGCGGCCGGTCTCGTTTTCGAGCTTTTTGCGCAATTGGCCCACAAATACGCGTAAATATTCGGGCTGGTGGGCCGATTGGCCGCCCCAGACCGCCGTGAGCAGGGCGCGATGGGTCATTACCTTGCCGGCGTTCCGGGCCAGGTGCACAAGCAAATCGAATTCCTTGGGGGTGAGATGGATGGCCTTACCCTGTACCTTGATGGTGTGGGCCGTTTCATCGATGATGAAGTCGCCGGTCTCTATGGCCGCCGAGGTACGTTCCGGCGCCCGCCGCAGATGTGCCCGCACGCGGGCCATCAGTTCCTGGATGCTGAACGGCTTGGTCACGTAGTCGTCGGCGCCGGCATCGAGCGCCTCAACTTTTGATCGCTCGTGGTCACGGACAGAAAGAACCAGTACCGGCGTGTGTCCCTGCGATCGGATGGCGCGGCACACCTCGACTCCGCTCAATCCCGGCATCATCAGGTCCGTGATCACCATGTCGGGTAACCATTCTTTGAAGACGAGCAAACCCTCTTCGGGATCGTTCGCGGTGCGGACATCGAATGCCTGCGCGGAGAGCGCAGCACGCAAAGCCCGCGTAATCTGTGGCTCGTCGTCAATCACCAGAATTCTGCCCGGCACGTCGACCCTTCTTTCGAGGGAAGATTACATTATCGCTCACGCCGACTATCATGCAGAGTAAGACAAACCATGGATGAGGCTGGGACAGGAACGATGAGTCGACTTTTTGGCTGGTCCCGAGTCCTGCAATGGTTCGCGGCCACACTGGGTGTGGCCGCGGTTACATTCCTGCTAAGACTGGCGCGAGTCAACGAAACCGCGGCGGGGCTTGTCTTCCTGACCACGGTGGTATGGTTCGCGACCCGGGCAGGCATTCGCCGGTCCTTGTATGTCGCGATGCTCTGCGCCCTTTGTTTCGATTACTACTTTCTGCCGCCGGTGCACACATTTCGATTGGCGGGGCCGCAAGAGTGGATCGAAATGTTGTCGTTCGCCGTGAGTAGCGTGATCGTAGGCAGACTGGCGGAAAGGGCGCGCAGCCAGACCCGCAGCGCCGAACAGCGGCGGGAAGACGTAGAGCGACTCTACACTCTCAGCCAGGAGATGATGCTTCACGAAGACGCGGCGCGCCTGATCCGCGATATGCCGCGCCTGGTCGAACGCAGTCTTGCGCTGGAAAGCGTGATTCTTTACGTTCGCGACCAAGACCAGTTTTATGCATCGATCAGTGAAATTCCCGGGGGCGTACAGGAGGGTTTGCGTGCCCTCACCCGCGGCCAAGGCCCCGCTCTCGCCAGTACGGAGGGGTTCGCTTCGTTTGCCCTCATGCTGGGCCTGAATCCGATCGGAGCGCTGGCTTGGCGACCGGACAAGCTTTCCCGTGAAGTGGCCACGGCGGTCAGCGCGCAGGTAGCGATCGCGCTCACCCGCTCGTTGGCGATCGAGACCTACACCCGCATGGAAGCGGCACGCGAGGGCGAGCGCCTGCGCACCGCATTGATCGATTCGTTGACCCATGAACTACGAACACCTCTGACCTCGATCCGGGCCGCGGCCACTACCCTGGTGCATTCCGAGGGCCTTGATGAGCCTGGCCGCCGCGACCTCGCCTCCCTGGTTGACGAAGAGAGCGCGCGCCTGGACAAGTTAATCGGCGAGGCGGTGGAAATGGCGGAGATCGACGCCAATGTGGTCCATGTCCGGCCCGCACCTCAGCACACCCGCACCCTGCTCGACCACGTTGTGGAGGAATCGCACGCGATCCTGGCCAGGCATCGCGTCGTGGTCACAGTTGAACCTCCGGACCGCCCAGCGTGGTTCGATCCCGTTCTTCTCGGCCGCGTCTTCCGTCACCTGCTGGAAAACTCCGCACGCTACGCCCCCGCTGGAAGCCTCATTTCTCTTAGCAGCCGGAGGCAGGACGGTCACCTCGAATTCACCGTGGAGGATAACGGCCCAGGCATCGACTCCGCGGATCTTCCGTTAATCTTCGAGAAATTTTATCGGGGCAAGAAGGGTTCAACGCTGGGAAAAGGGACCGGCATGGGTCTTCCCATCGCGCGCGCCATTCTGGCAGCGCACGGCGGCCAAATTGAGGTGTCGAGCCAACTGGGCCGGGGCGCCAGTTTCCGCTTTTGGATTCCGCTGGTGGAGAAAGAACCGGCGGCTTCTGATCCTGGCATCCCTGAAAAGGGTTGAGAGTTTGCGGATTAACTTGCTTGGCGGCCATGGCCCTCGGTACACTCGTTTTGCCGTAACCTTCTCCAGTCGGTAGTTCAACTTCGAAGCGTTTTCGCGTGGCTCAGTTCGAAACTCATAACCTGGAAAGCGGTCCAAGTGAAATCGCGAGTCCCCCTCCGTGATCTCGTGGCAGCAGCAGGAATCCTGAATTCCTGCGCCGCGTGGGCTGCGACTCCGTCGACCTCGACCTTCTCCCACGCGTCCACTCCAGCGCGCGAAGTGAACGACCTCTCTTTTTTCGTGCTGACGATCTCTGCCGGGATCTTCCTCGGAGTCAGTGTCCTGTTGGTGTATGCGCTGTTTCGTTACCGGGCGCGCCCAGGCGACACCACCGAGCCGCCCCAGGTATTCGGCAGCGTACAGATCGAACTGGCGTGGACCATCATTCCCATCCTGATTATTGTCATGCTGTTCCTTGGAACCGCGCGGGTTCTGTTTTCGGTGCAGGATGCGCGCAAGCCCGCTTCGGCGGTCGATGTCACCGTTGTGGGCCACCAGTTCTGGTGGGAGTTTCACTATCCCCAGTACAACGTCGTTACGGCGAACGAGTTGCATGTCCCGGTGAGCAGTGCGGCTTCTCCCCGCCCCACCTTTATGAAGTTGACCTCCGCCGACGTGATCCACAGCTTCTGGGTACCGCAACTGGCGGGCAAGACGGACCTGCTTCCGAACCGCGTCAACGAGATGTGGATCGATCCGCAGAGCACCGGGCTCTACGTCGGCCAATGCGCCCAGTTTTGCGGAACGCAACACGCGAAGATGTTGCTGCGCGTGTATGTGGATTCGCCCGAGGATTT